>DIUE01000074.1:0-12658 GCA_002435795.1 Bacteriovoracaceae bacterium UBA6166
TTCTTCCTCCTTATTGTATTTCTTTCTGATTTCCCATGCGAGATCACTGAGTTGGGTGAAGATTTCGTTGAAATTCCAATGCAGAAAAGTTCCGTTTATGGCGTGCAAATTCCCGTTTGTGGCGGCGGCTATTTTCGAATGTTTCCTTATCATTTCATTAAAAAAGGCTTGATCTCCTCGCAGAAAAAAGGACCTACCGTTCTTTATTTTCACCCTTGGGAATTCGATGCTAAACATCCAAGAATGCCCCTCTCGCCGCTTAAAAAATTTAGGCATTATATTGGTCTGAACGGCAATCGCAAGAAGTTTGAGCGCCTTTTAAACGACTTTAAATTCTGTCCGATGAAGGATCTCATCGCTGAGGGAAATTTACCTCAAGGATTCAATCGGTCTAAATATTCTCTTTGATCAGCTGACAAAGTAACCGAGTTTTAGAGGCCCAAGTTTCATTCTCTTGAATATAGTCAATGACTTTCGCTGATGAGAACTCAACTTGATTAAGCTCAATCTTTGCAATTAAATCTTTAGCCTGCTCTTTTGATTCAATGACAAAGAGATAATCCCGCAGCTTTATAACCTCTGCAATCCCTGTTGCAAGCACTGGTCGACCTGTTGCTAAGTACTCTTTCAATTTAAGTGGGTTGATATTTCGTGTTAGCTCACTCTTTATATAAGGCAATAAAAAGATGTCCATTGGTTTAATCAGCTCAGGGAGATCAATATAATTTTTTCGACCGTAAAAGACGATATTAGACATCATTTTTAATTTCTCAATATCACAAACGACGGGGCCAATGAAGTGAAAGGTTGCCTGCGGATGAGTCGCGGCCAAATAATGAATCAACTCTTGGTCGAGTCGTTCATCGATCAATCCAAAACTGCAGATATTTAAATGAGCATGTCTCTCGGCTTTTGGACCGATTGAAAAATGATTAAAATCCACTCCGTGCCCAATCACTGGCGTTTCAAAATTCTTTTTAGTTTTTGAGACGGCCAAAGCATCGGACGTGGCGACAACACGGTCCACTCGAGCGAGCAGTTCATCTTCTAATTTTTTGACTAACTTAAGATCAAGACCAGGCCAGAGCGAAAATTCATCAACACAATAATAGAGCTTAAATTTTTCATTGAAATGACCAATATAATCACAGGCGTTCGGGACAGAAGTGATTAGTATAGGAGCCTTCTTTGAGAGCAGTTCAAGCTCTTTCGAAACGGCTTTTTCTACCGAATACTGATTGAATTTTCTGATCAGTGCAAACTGATTGAAGGGAATCATAAAAGGCGAAACGATGTAAAACTTTTCAGGCAAGGGTTTTGATATTTTTGATGTGTTTGAAGGACGAAACCAAGTTTTTAGTTTTTCAATGATGCGTTTTACGTCATAAAATGAGAGTTTCGGTGACCTAAGTCCAATAGTTTCAACCCAGATTATTTCATTTTTTTCAAACAGTGGTCTCATGACATGTTCAAGAGCATGAGGATGCCTGTCGTAGTCTTCACCAAATACAATAAAAATCTCGTCTTGAATGAAATCACTCATCTCTGGGCCTTAGTCCAAATATCGACTAATGATTGCTGTTTCAAGAAAAAGAGAAAACCCTTAAAGGCGGCAAAGTTCACATTGCAATAATAATAAGGAAGATAAAAGAGCGTTGGGACTTTTCCTCTTTTGTCGAGCAGGTACCCAGCGAGACTCAAAAGATAAAAGAGAACCTGAAGAAAGAAAAAAACTTGATAGAAAAGATGATTTCCTAAAACCGCAAGATTAGATAGAAAAACACCCAAAAGCAGCACCCACATAAAATAACGGAGCGTTTTATGGAAAAAGAATTGAAAGCCAAACCAAGAAGACAACGGATTCAACTCTTTGCTGTAAATTTTCAAAATTTGAATCCCACCATAAACCATTCTTGATTTTACATTGAAATCATCTTTGAGATTCAGTGAAGCTTCTTCTTCAGTAATGGCCTCTTTATCATAGATGACTCGAAGACCTTGAGAGATGAGGTTCAAAGTAATCGCCGTATCATCGTTGATGATTTTAGAATCAATCGGGCGATAGTGCTTTTTTCTCATTGAGAAAATCTCACCATCAGCGGTGGGAATCGACCCTAGGAAAGATTCAGCTTGTTTGAGAGAGGACTCGTACTTCCAGTAGAGAGAATCACCCAGTGAGGCTTTGCGTTCGTCATTGTGAAAGATGGCCTTCTGTCCACACACTCCCCCAATGCTTGGGTCATTAAAGTGACGTACAAGTTTTTTCAAGGCATCTTTTCTAAACATAGAATTGGCATCAGAAAAAACGAGAATTTCATTTTGTGCTGACTCCACCGCTCTATTAAGAGCTGCAATTTTCCCTTGCCTTTCAGGTCGGTGGAGGGATCTGACTCCTCGATCCTTAAACCCTTCGACTAAACTTGGCGTCTGATCATTTGATCCATCAGAAACAACGATAATTTCCAATTTTTCTTTAGGGTAATCAAGCTCTAGGTCATTTTTAAGTTTTTCAACGATCACTCTTTCTTCGTTATAGGCAGCAATAATAAAACTGATTGATGGAGTGTCTTCTTTGATCAAATGTTTTTTGCCAAACATCTTAGACATAACCAGAATCACTAAGCCAAAGATAATATAGTGAAAAATGATTAAGAAACTAAAAATCCAAAATAAGTAAGTCATAATGCCTTCAACCTAAAATGTGATGATGGTTTAAGTGATTCAGAAACTCCAATCAGCAGAAATATATTAAGAAAAATAAGATCTTTGTAGGTAACACCTACTGACAGGCAACATAAAAACAAAATAATCCAAGATGATTTTAAAATTTGTATTCTTTTATCACCAGTTTTTATAAAAACAATCCATGGCGAAATAAAAATAAAGAAGTATAAGAGCCCTCCAATTGAGCCAAGATCCGAAAACGCCTTCAAGAAAGCATTATGCACATCTAAGCTCTTCATCTCAGATCTGAAAGGAGGAGACTCAGTATTGTCAAAAAAAGATTCACTGGTTTTGTGTAAACCCGCCCCCACAATCGGCGAAGCTGCAAAGACCTTAAGGCCATTAACCAAAGTTAAAGTTCTATCGTAATTAGACTTGTCATCGATCCCTTTAAAGCGCTCTAAAACTCTCTCCCCGACAAGAAGCGAAGCAAAGCTTCCAACTAAAACAAAAATGAGTAGACCATAAAGGCGTTGCCGTCCCTGCAAAACAGTTATCAGAAAATAGATAGAAGTCACGGCAATCGAAATGATGGCCATTCGAGATTCTGTTAAAAGGCTGCATACGATAAAAAAAGCGGCCATTGTATAAGAGAGCAGTCGTTCAGATCTTTGTTTATTCCAACCATAAAAAATGGCCCATGGGAAAATCATCGCGAAAAAGGTGCCAAGGAAATTGGCATCTCCATGCCTAATCTGAAGTTCTGGTCTTAAGTCAAAACTTCTCACCTCACCCAGAATGAATAATCGATAAAGAAAGATCAAACCTAGAATGGTAAATGAAATAAGCACAACTGAAAGAATGAGTCTTTGAGTTTTCACGTCTCGTAAAAAATAAATAAGCACTGGAGAAATCAACAGCATCCTGAGATAGGTGCGATATTCCGAATCAAAGATCACTTGTAAATAATCATCTTGAACAAATGAGGTCAATAGCGGTGACAAGGCGAAGCCCACGACAAGAAAATAAAACCATGGAGAAAGCAATTTCGGTTTATTAAAGACGCACCAGAAAATCGTATTCACGAAAATGAATATCAAAAGAGCATTTTCTATAGGAAGAGATTGAAGTGGTGAAATTTGATGATGAAGAGTTGTAATGGCAAAAAAGAGGAATGCTATCAACGGAAGCACGGGATGGAAGATCAATTCAAGGATTGATCCATTATGCCAAAGATGTTTCATTAATTTTTCTTATATCTCAAAAAATCTATTGCAAGGCCAAAGAAAACTCCCACGAGTAAACCAAGAACAAGGATCAATTTTTTTTGCGGCCAAATCGGATTTGGCAAAAGCTCTGGTTTTTTAATAATCAAAAATGATTTTCGTCTCTGTGCTTGCTCGAAGGCATGCTCAGCTCGCATTTTAATGAGTTCATCGACAAAAGATTGATTTTTTATATGAGGCTCGACGATTGCGCCATAACTTTTAACTGAATCAATAAAATGATGGTGGTAGACGCTAACTAATAGATACTCTAAACGATTTAAAAGATACTTCGTCAAAGCCAGGGCCATTTCAGCCGAACTCGTTTTAACGGAAATTAAATAACGATAATCATCCGCTCCAGTGAAATCAATTCGGACTATTCTTCTAAGTTCCTCTCTTACAAGTTGTTCTTTTGAAACTAAATTCTCCGGTAAGCTTGATTGTTTTGAGTTGATTTTCTCTAAGGATTGCTGCCAATTTCCTTGCTGAATAAAATCATCCAATGCCTCATCGCTTAACAAACTTTCTTTGACAGCGAGACCATCTCTAACCCAAATCCAGCGATTTTTTGATTCCTCAACTGACTTCGCCCCAGGTTCAAGCTTAAGCCGCATCATTAAAGCGTGAGTCTGAGCTTGATAAACTGGTTTGGTCGTCAAGCTGTAGACTAATCCAACAACAATCCCCACTAAACCTAAAATTAGGGTCCAGCTATAGGGCCTGAGTCGATCAGTCATATTCGAATCCTTGAGACGTGAGTAATAAAAAAATTATAGCTGATTACCAACTAATCTCAAGTGAGCGCAAAGCTTCCTTCATATCGATACTCGCGTGGTTTGAATTCCATGCTTGAGTAGTCAGGGCCGTTAATTCCGCTTGGCTTCTGAGGCCTGCTTGCTCCATGGTACTTAATAAATTGGTCCTATCAAAATAATAAATCGATTTTTGATCTTCGAATGAAAGTCCTCTTGCTCCAAATGGCGTGGAGAGAATCGGTAGCCGAGCTGCGAGAAACTCGATCATCTTCACATTTGTGCCGGAGCCTAATTGAATCGGATTTAACCCGAAGTCTGCGGCTAAGAAATAGCCCTTCATTGAATCAACTCTACCCATCACTTTAAAATGGGGTTCGTTTCTCATCTCAGGACAAACAGTTCCGACAACGAGAACCACCAGATTTAATCGGGACAATTCAAACTGATGAGTCTTATAAAACTCCTCTAAATAGCTAAAGGCTTCCTTGTTTGGCGCGTACTGACTACCAGTGAAGAGAAAAACTTTCTGTTCATCACTTATCCCAAGTTCTCTTCTTGTTTTTTCTCTAAGCCCTTGGTCAGGAGCAAATGACTGAGGGTCCACTCCATTTGGCAGCAAATGAAACTTGGTTAGATCTGCGGGGGTAAGCTTGGCAAAAACTTGACGGTCATTATCATTACAAAAAAGCACCTGATCCGCAGCCGCTATGCCCTTTAGCTCGATTTTCTTCACTAAGGCTTTTAGAAAAGGCCTGCCTTCTGCCACTAGTTCAAATTCTGCGTTATGGGTATTAACGTAAAAAGGTCCCTTGAAATAACTCTTCATAGGATAGAGGTAGGGAAAATCGATCATCACAAAGTCCGCCTGAACAAGCTCTGTCTTCAGCGCCCTTGGAAGCCCTAAGAGACGTATTAAAACCAACCAAAGCGGCGGAAGGCCTAAGCGATAGCAAAGCCACTGAAGGAAGCCATAAAGCTCCCCCCGATGGGTGAACTCTTTCAAACTCGGGCCAAGGATCTGCTCGCCACTAGGCCTTCTGTTTAGATAGTCTTCCTTGCGACCAGTGAGGGAAAAGATCCTTACGTCATAACCTAACTCGCTAAAAGAGCGAGTGAGATGAGCACTTCTCAACTGCCCACCCGACTCGGCGGGGAAAACCTGAATGGCCGAGATAAAAAGCATTTTTTTCTTCTTCATTTCAACTCTCATACAGTCTTAATCAAATCCTGATAAGACCCCATATCAACAAAGGTTTACTTCCTATAAAGAGTACACTGTCGGTGTTTCTTGATTGAAAAAACCCACCTAATACCTTAATAATACCCAAGCAAACTAGTCCATTACTGGAGTTTAAACTATGCCACCCCTAGCGGCGCAAAACCTGTCTTCACCTACAGACTATACCTCGTTTGATATTCAGTCTTTTTTCAAAACAAATAGCCTACTTTTTAGAAGGCTTTTGCTTTGGCCCTGTTAGTTGTTTTTTCTCCTATTATGTTAGTGGTCGCTGCACTTATAAAGATCACCATGGGCGGTCCCATTCTTTACGGTCAAATCCGAGTTGGGAAGAACGGCAAACTTTTTAAAATCTATAAATTTAGAAGTATGGTTCAAGACGCCGAAGCAAAGACCGGACCAGTGCTTGCGACAAAAAATGACCCACGAGTTACTGGTCTCGGAAAATTTCTTCGTGCAAGTCACCTTGATGAACTCCCACAACTTCTAAATGTTCTAAGTGGGCAGATGTCTTTCGTTGGGCCACGCCCTGAGAGACCTGAGTTTGTAAATCAGTTCAACGAACAGATTGTAAACTACGCTAAAAGACATAATGTAAAACCTGGAATTACAGGTCTGGCACAGATCTGTCTTCCTTACGATGCTACTGCAAGCGACAAACTTCACTACGATTTGTTTTATATTGAAAATAAAAAGTCTGTGGTTTTTAACTTAGTGATTAGCTATTACACTGCCTTAAAAATGGTGACATTTTTCAGAGCTTAAGCCAATCCTAATCTTTGGTTCGCGGGGAGCGCCTCTTTTATCTTCTTCGGATAAGAAAGATTCAGCTCCCCCATAATTTTCGCAAAATCGTCTACTGTTAAACTGAGCTTCAAGCGCGGATTGTATTTTTTTTCTGTCCCGATAGTCGAGGAGGTCATTCCCTTATAATCATGGGCCGGGTAAACAATTGTTTCATCGGCTAACTTAAATAATTTTTCTCTTACAGAATGAAATAAGGTCTCAGGTGCGCCTTGCTGAAAATCAGTCCGGCCACAACCTCTAATAAGCAGAGCGTCCCCCGTAAACACACGATCTTCTGCATAAAAACTCAAACACGTGTTGGTGTGTCCTGGAGTTGTAATGACCTTGATGGCAGAGTTTCCGAAACGAACTTGATCGCCGTCATTCAATTCTAAATCAACTCCCTCAATTTGCGCCTCTCTGCTTAAGGCGATCTTGGCCCCTGTTCGCTCTCTCATAAGGCCTGCGGAAGTGATATGATCTGCGTGGACATGGGTATCAAGGATATAATCAAGCTTTGCCTCAAGTTCTGAGAGAAGCTTCAAATCTCTTTCTAAGGTTTCCTTAACAGGGTCTATAATCACTGCCTGACGAGTGACCCGGTCAATTAAAAGATAGGTAAAGGTCGAGGATTCGGCTTCAAAAAGTTGGTAAAATTCAAAACTTGGCTTCATTTATCTGACCTCTGGTGCTTATTTGCTAGGCAATTATAAACATTTCTCTAAGATTGGGTCTAGAGGTTACTAACACGCTAGAATAAAAGATAAATGGGCAGCTTAAGAGCAGTATGCTATGGGTATGGCGTGAAGCGTTTTAAAAAAATCTATATTGAAATAAGCAATATCTGTAATCTGCAATGCAGTTTTTGCCCTGAAGTTGAGCGCGGCAAAAAACTTATGTCTGCCCAGAATTTCGCTCATATTCTCAAGAAAGTCGCTCCCTTTACTGAGCAGATCACTCTTCACCTAATGGGCGAACCACTCGCCCATCCTGAGTTTGAAAAAATTCTGGAAATTTGCGACGAAGAAAATCATCAAGGTGAAGCGGTTAAAATTAACCTAACGACGAATGCTGTTCTCATAAAAAGAAAACAAGAAGTCTTACTTAAATGCAAATCACTTCATCAGATTAATTTTTCTGTTCATAGTTTTAAAGATAATTTCCCTCAAAAAGAGATTGCCCCCTACTTAGAAAGTCTAATTGATTTTTCTAAAGCCTTAAAACTTGTTCAGCCTGAAACCTATGTAAATTTTAGGCTTTGGAATTTACGTGATGATCTAGCTCATAAAGAAATAAATCAGATGATCATTCATGAACTCAATCAAGCCTTTAGTAGTGAAATAAGTGATAAAATAGATGTCGCTTTCAAAAAAAGCAAAAAGCTTACGGAAAAAATCTATTTGAACTTTGACAGCCAGTTCCGCTGGCCTGATCCCAAAGATCCCGTTCGCAGCTGCACCGGAACATGCTATGGATTAGAAACGCAGCTTGCGATTCATGCCGATGGAACAGTAGTCCCTTGCTGTCTGGATAAAGAAGCACGACTTGAGCTGGGTAATCTTCTTGAACAAGACTTAGTCGATATTCTACAAAGTCCTCGTGCTCAAAAAATGAGATTCGGATTTTCTGAAGGAAATCTAGTGGAAGATCTTTGTCAAAAATGTACTTTTATTAAACGTTTTGATCGCAAAGCACAGAGTCTAAAAACTGGCGACTCAATTGATCTTCGCTCTCCATAATTTCAAGAACGGTACTGCGATCTAAATAGCAAATTCTACTTTGTTTACTTACTTTTGCTGTGAAATCAAATGATATTCCATTCATCAGTTCAGCTAAGCCAAAAAGATGTCCCGCTTCTAGCACCAATTTCAAACGGTCATTTCTAGTGAGCTTAATTTGTCCCTCCAAGAGAAGATAGCCCACAATAGGAATATGTCCTTCATAATGAATTGCCTGATCAATAGAATAGAGAAGTGGAGGAGCGTAGCTTTTCAAACGCTCTATGATCGCAGGTTGTAGACGAAAAATGGTATCAGTCATGATCCTCATTCCCTCATCATAAACGAAGTTTCGGGTACAAAAAATAACCTAGATCAGGTTTTGAGTTTCTTTTGTTATTATCTTTTATTTTTTATTAATTTTTATAAAGATAAGTTAGCCCACTCAATCAACGTCTCTTCATCGATAATAAATAAGGTCTTGCCCTCTTGCTCTATCAAGCCTGCATCCTTAAATTCTGTAATGAAACGGATCAAAGTTTCGTTAGCCGTTCCAATCATAGTGGCCATTTCTTCTCTTGTTAACTTCAGATTAATTTTCACTCTACCATCAGTCATCATCTCGCCGTGAGATTGTCTGAGGAGGAGCAATAACTCCGCTAGTCTTTCTCTGACATTTTTTTGATGGAAAGAAGAAATTTTCTCCTCAGCAGCGCCCATATCTCGGCTTAGTTTATTGATAATGCTAAATGAGACTGTCGGTTTTTCAGCGATCACTTTCATGATAAATTTTTTATCAATAAAACAGACTTCTGTTTCATCAAGGGCAGTTGCTGTCGCAGAATAATTTGAATCTGTGAATAAGCTACGGTGGCCAATAATATCTCCACCTGAAACAACTTTCACAATTGACTCTTTCCCGCTTGAGTCTGTTTTCGTAAGTTTGATATTTCCATTAGAAACACAGTACAAGCCGTATGGATGAGTCCCTTGAACGAAAAGGGTTTGTCCCTTTTTATAGCGATTGATAACCTTATGTTGCGCAATCTCTTTAAGCTCCTCACTTTCTAAACCACAAAAGATTCCCTCTGCACGAGATGGACATTGTTCGCAAGAAGTAGGCATTGGCTTTTTCATCGTTTTTTTTTCCATTTGAGAGACATTGATGAGTCTACACAAGCTTAAACTTAACATAAATCACCTTAAAAAACATGAGCGAGATCATGAATTTTGAAACATTCCTCCACTCTTATAGGTGACAAAGAAGGTGAAGAGTCGCAGACTTAAGCCTTCTCCTAACAAGGCTTAAAGATGAAGTTTTTCCTTTTTTTCTGTCTCCTAACTAGCCCATTTATCGCGAAAGCTGAGCTAAACGCCGATATGGCCAATTTCAAGCAGAGCGTCTTAATCCTTACCCCCTATCTAAATGACAAATTGGCTTTTCAAGAGAAAAAAAATGAAACTTTAATCCAAACTCATCTGGATAAAATTGCAGCTCTGGCTAAAAACTTGAAAAGCCACCAAGGCATGAGTTCACCGGCTATGGGCTTAACCATTGATGAACTCTCAATCCAATTGAATGAAGTCTCAACACATTTTAGAAGAAATCACAAAGACCTCTCGCAGTGGCAACTTTCTTCCTCTTTAGGACTCTGTCTCTCCTGTCACTCACAAAAACCTGGTCATAAATTTGAGATAACAAAAAAAGAAATGGAATCATTCCCAACCGATGGATTGATTCGTGCCGATTTGTTTTTCATTCTTAGAGATTTTACAAACGCTAGGCTGGAATATCAAAAAGTTCTTTTTGAAACTACCGCTGATTCGGCGGAAATGAATCGCTTGTATAAATCATTCAATCGTCTAGTTTTCATGACTCTGCGTTTTGATAATGATTTTAAGGAGCTCGATCAACTTTTTAAGAAAGCCTCAGTTGCCGACAATTTGCCGATAGACTTCAAGGAACAAGTTAAAACACTGGCCAGACAACTGCCAGTTAGAAGCTTCGTTAAAAACTTTCATCAACGTGAACTCTCCCGTTTTTTAGACAATCTCTCCCTTGAAGATAGATCTGTTTCTATAGAAACAGATCTCTACCATATTGAAGATCTTATCGATCTCCTGCTCGCCAAAGAACTTTATCAAAAATTGGAAGAAGAAGATGCTGATAAAAATCTAAAGGCGAAGATTTTCTATGCACTCTCGTTTCTTGATCAAAGTGTTGGGAACCACTTGTTTTATTCACTCAGTAATCGCTATCTTTTAGAATGCGTAAGCCTCGTGCCTCACTCCGCGCAAGCACAGCAATGCTACCAACTTTATGAGGATAGAATCACTCTCGCTTACACAGGCTCAGGTGGAACTGATTTACCAGACGAAGTGAAGAGCGAACTTGAGAATCTCAAAAAAAAGGCGACTGATTCACAGTCGCCTTAGTTCTAAAAAAAAATTGAAGAAATTATTGATTATGGGCCAATTGATTGCCCGGCAGTAAGTGCATTTGAAATCCTGCGAAGATGATATTCGGATCAATAATCATCTCTGCATTATGCTTCCAGAGCGGCTCCCACTGCTTGTATGTTCCATAGTTGGTCATAGAAATTTTTGAGAGAGAATCACCCACTTTAATTAAATAAACACTACCAGTTTTTCTTGGCATTGTTTTTACTCGCGAAGGATCAAGGGAGAGAACATCTCCCGTTCTAAGCGAAGATTGTCCAGCAAGATTGTTTCGGCTAGCAAGACTTGGCCACAGTCGATAATCACCGTAAACCTTGTAAGCGACAAACATTAGAGTGTCACCTTCTTGAACTGTATAAGTGCTACTTCCAGCACCTAGGATTGGAGCACTAAGAGTTTCAGTCTGAATTTCGACTGCTCCACCTTGGTATTGCATATCATCCGATTGCATACTGAAAAGTTCATCGTCTTCAAAGCTATCGAGAAAGTCCAAAGAGGTATCTGCAGATTCTGATTGAGTTACTGGAGCATCAACTGTTTTTTTCTTTGTCGATCTTTTGGCACAACTTGTAGTTAAAAGGATTGCAATAATTAAAAGAGTTACAGGATTTTTCCAATTCATATTTACCTTCTTGAAAAACAATTATTTTCCTATGTTTCAAATAGTATACATGAACTTGTTCTCAACAAATGGGTGAGGTACAAGTTTTCCTCTTAGGGGAATAGGCACCTATTTCAATCGGTTAATTACTGGATCAATTTCTTCCTCTAGTCTTAGGTGGCCGATCCTGCTACAGTGAAAAGTTCAAGTTATGGCACGAGGAGAGGTATGCCAATTTTACAGAAATCGACCTATTCGGCCCCTAAATTTCTTCCCACCGGTCACTTGCAAACAATATATCCTTATTTTTTCCGTAAGGTTCCTGATCTAAGCTACGATCGCTGGCGAATCGAAACTGCTGATGGCGATTTTCTCGATCTTGATTTCTCTTCAGCTCAGACACCTGATTCAAAAAAGCTCATCGTTCTCTCCCATGGCCTTGAAGGTAATAGTCAAAGCCAGTACGTCAAAGGTATGGCCCGGCATTTCAATAAACTTGGGTATGATGCACTCGCGTGGAATATGCGTAGTTGTAGCGGCGAAATGAACCTCAAGCCTTATTTTTATCATTCAGGTCAGATCGAAGATCTCAATGCCGTTATCCATTCAGCGCTAGAAAAAAAAGATTATCAAGAAATCTGTCTTGTGGGTTTTAGTTTGGGTGCAGGCCTCACGGCCATGTATCTCGGCACACAAGGAAAAAACCTATTAAAACAAATCAAATCAAGTGTTCTTTTTTCGACTCCGTGCTGTTTGCGTTCATCAGGAGAAGAACTTTCAAAAAAACGTCATCTCTTTTACGCTGAAACTTTTCTAAGCACCATGAGAAAGAAAGTCATTGAAAAAGATCGAACCATGGGACTTCCCATGCTCGATCTGACTGATTTGCACAAAGTTAAAACTTTTCGTGACTTTGACGACAGAGTCACTGCCCCGCTTATTGGTTTAGCAAGCGCACTTGATTACTATCGACATTTCAGCTGCAAGCCTTATCTGACAGGGATCGAGTGCCCTACTCTTATTATCAATGCCAAGAACGATCCGTTTTTAGGTGTTGAATGTTATCCGATTAGAGAGGCTTTTAAAAACCCTGCACTCTTTCTCGAAATGCCTCAGGGTGGAGGCCATTTAGGCTTTAGCTCCACCAATCAGCAACTTTACTGGTCAGA
>DIUE01000074.1:12708-18204 GCA_002435795.1 Bacteriovoracaceae bacterium UBA6166
AGGCTGCCTTTTGAGTCATAAAGATAAAGGTCGAGGTCTCCAACTCGATGTTGAAATTTAATTGCAACAGTTATTTGCGAGCGTGCACTGACTTGAAACTTATAAAAATGTGAGTCGCCACGATTCGCTAATTTAAAAGACTGCTCATAGGCCGAAGTTGTTATCGCCAGTGCCAAGTCAGCTGAGAGATGCTCTGGGGGAGTCGATTGATCATCACCACCTAAATCAACCTCCGGAAAATCACTTAAAATCGCCTCAATGATTTCTTTGATTGAAACGCCATAGTTTTCGATTCCTCTTCCGTTCCCATTATTGCCAAGGCCCGCATGATGAAGGGCAATAACCTGATGAGTAGCTTGATCAAAGATTGGGCTTCCTGATGAACCGCCGAGTGTGTCGACATTATGAACAACACTCGAATCTTCAATTCTTGTTAATGAACCTTGAGCATACTTTTTTGTCCAATCGCAATTTCTTGTCGTGTAGTAGTCGCAGTTTTGTTGAACGATATAAATTCTTTGGTCTCGGACAACAGGTCTTTCAGAGAGAGTGACAAATCCATAAATCGCTCCTGGATTTCCTGCACAACGAAGGAGAGCGAAATCAAGCTCGCGGTTATTTCCAATAAACTCAGAGCAATCAAATTCACTGAGTTTTTTCGCCGGTTCACTGACGCCAGCTTCTCTTTTAAACGTAGCTGTTAAACCTCGGCTATGACTGCGAGAGGGCACACAATGCTCATTTGTCATAAGGACGTCTTCACTAATAAGAAATCCTGTACACCGAGAACCGAGAAACGGAAGATTGACGTCAGCAACGGCACTAGCCGCTGCTCTCATAGGATTATCTGATTTAAGACTTGTAATCTCTTTCCAGTCGAGTTCACCGACAATGACACTGGCGACTTTAATTTCATTTGCATTTTGATCGATAGCGCCGCCACATGAGACGAGTAGGAAAGCCAAAAGGGTTAGTCGAATCATTCTTGAACTCCTTGCCTAGGATTACTGATTGCGAAGCTTCAAGCTTCTTTCAAGACCAGATCACTATAGCGAGGATAAGTTCTAAAGGAATAGGGAATTAAACTAACATATTCTCTCGGCTTTTTAGGCTTTTCCCCTACTCCATGGTGACAAATTGACCTCAGAGCTCAATTTCAATCACAGTTAACTTATCAGATTTTAAAGAAGAGATACCCTTAGGTAAGGACAGGATGATCTCTCGCTCTAAAGCGTCGATGAGTTTTTCTTTGTGATAAATTCTGCTATGGACGAGGGAA
The DNA here is from genome assembly GCA_002435795.1 of Bacteriovoracaceae bacterium UBA6166. Taxonomy (GTDB): domain Bacteria; phylum Bdellovibrionota; class Bacteriovoracia; order Bacteriovoracales; family Bacteriovoracaceae; genus UBA6166. The sequence goes on from DIUE01000074.1 coordinate 13,988, forward strand.
ACCTCGCGACTAGGAATGGGAGCAGCAAAGGACTTGATAGATTTCTTTCTTTTTACCGAGAGAGAATCCAAGCATAAATGAGGCACTAAGGTGTATCCACCAGCATCCAAAACCATGTTTAAAAGTGTTTCAATATTTCCACTTTCAAATCTTAAGTTGGGGAGAATATCTCTTCTTGGGATAAGAGAGCAGAGATTCAACATTTGGTTGCGCATACAATGACCTTCATCGAGTAACCAAAGACCCTCTCCACTTAAATCATTTTCTTTAATCAATTCTTTTTTTGAAAGCGCGTGTTGAGGGGCCACAAAAAGATGGAAGGGTTCATAAAATAATGTTCTCTCAATCAGACTATTACTTCGAAGTGGAGTGACTAATAAGGCAGCATCCAATTCGTCTTGGTCTAGCTTCTCCAAGATCTGAGAAGTCTGAAATTCTTCAATATAAAGGTTAATCTGCGGATACTTTACACAGAAGCTTTTGACAAAAAGTGGAATTAAATAAGGGGAGAGAGTCGGAATCACGCCTAAGCGAAAATCTCCGGTTAAGTCTTTCTTACCTCGATCAATCACATCAAAAATTTTTCGATATTCTTTGATCACGTTCTGAGCTTGTTTGATAATTTCTTCACCTTCAACAGTTGGAACGATGGGGTTTTTTGAGCGATCGAAAAGAACGACACCCAGTTCCTCTTCACATTTTTGTAGCTGCATACTCAAAGTTGGTTGAGTGACATGACAAGACTCCGCCGCTTTTCCAAAATGACGAAATTTTTGAACGGCGAGGATATATTCCATTTGCGTCAAGGTCATGTTTAAACTCCAAGGGATTGTGAGATAGATAAAATCAATCGTTTTTGTTCTAAACATCATAATTCATGATGAGACAAAGCTTGTCAAAAAAGAGAAATGACCTCACTCTTATCAAGTGAAAGCATCAATTCATTTACCAGATATTCTGAGCACTTTAGACTGGGCAGTCTTTATAGGAGTGCTCATCCTCACATTTTTAAGCGTCCTCTACGGCCACCAGAAAAAAGCGAAACAGCAAACAGAAAGTGAATCCGTGCTTGACCTGCTTTTGATGGGTCGACAACTCACCCTGCCCCTTTTTGTGGCGACCTTAGTTGCCACTTGGTATGGAGGCATTTTTGGCGTCACTCGAATTGCTTTTGAAAAAGGCCTCTATAATTTTGTCACTCAAGGGCTGTTTTGGTATATCTCTTATCTTCTTTTCGCTCTCTTTCTCGTAAAAAGAATCGCTCCCTACAAAGCAGTCACTCTGCCCGACCTCATTGGTAAAATGTTTGGGCCCAATTCCGCTCGATTAAGCGCCGTCTTTAATTTTTTTAATGTACTACCTATCGCCTACACCATCAGCCTGGGCCTCTTCACTCAAATGCTCTTCGGTGGCAATCTCTTTTTAAATATGCTGCTTGGATTAATTTTAGTCATGCTCTATTCAAGTTGGGGTGGACTCAGAGCGGTTGTCTACTCTGACCTCATCCAATTTTTTGTCATGTGCTCTAGTGTACTTTTTGTTTTTGTTTTTTCACTTATGCAATTTGGCGGTATCGACTACCTCACCATGAACCTCCCTGCTGCCCATTTCGAACTGACCGGCGGTGAAGGCTGGCTCGCGACTTTTGTTTGGGGCTTCATCGCACTCGCCACATTGGTTGATCCCAATTTTTATCAACGCTGCTTTGCCGCTGATCAAGAGAGAACGGCACGCCGTGGAATCTATCTCTCCACTATTGTTTGGCTCTGTTTTGATATCTGTACCACCGCGGGGGCGATGTACGCACGAGCCGCCATTCCAGAAGCCGAGAGTGCACAGGCCTATTTAATCTATGCCCTTCAATTGCTTCCTAATGGACTTCGTGGTTTTTTTCTCGCAGGGATTCTCGCAACAATTCTCTCAACACTCGACTCCTATCTCTTTTTGGCGGGCACAACATTGTCCTATGATCTCGTACCTAAAAAATGGCGTGGAAATATTAGAGTTCACCATCTAGGCATACTGCTTGTTGGTATATTGTCTTTATTTTTTGCTTATGTATTTGAAGCTAATATCAAAACTGTTTGGAAAGTTTTGGGCAGTTATTTTGCTGCTTGCCTACTCTTACCTGTCTTAACCGGTCACCTAAAACCTGGGTTTTTAAGAGACCGAGACTTCGTCACAGGGAGCCTAACAGGAGTCGTGGCAGTGAGCCTTTGGCCTTTTCTTAAACCTGAAAACGGCTTATGGGCACTCGACACTCTGTATATTGGCGCTTTATCCACATTACTCGGTCTATTAACAAGTCGCTTCATTCTTTTTCGCACTCGGCTAGCTTGAATTTTCCCTTCCAAACGTAGCAAGTTGACGAGATTTGGAATAGTCTAAGGCACGTTTTATTTTTGCCAACAAAGGACTCATCCGTGGCCACAGATCAAGAAACAAAAAACAAGCAGGCGCTTGATTATCACTCTCAAGGCCGCCCAGGTAAAATTGAAATTACATCTACTAAGCCATGTCTCACGGCTCAAGACTTAGCTCTCGCTTATTCTCCTGGCGTGGCAATCCCATGCCTTGAAATCGCAAGAGACCCTGAGCTCGCTTATAAATATACCGCGAAAGGAAACCTAGTTGCCGTTATCTCAAACGGAACTGCTGTTCTAGGTTTAGGCGATATCGGCGCACTCGCCGGAAAGCCAGTGATGGAAGGAAAAGGGGTTCTCTTCAAGCGCTTCGCTGATATCGATGTTTTTGATATCGAAGTTAACGAACCAACCATTGAAGGTATGGTGAAAATCGTCAGTGCTCTCGAGCCAACATTTGGCGGGATCAATCTCGAAGATATCAAAGCTCCTGAGTGTTTTGAAATTGAAGAGCAATTAATTGAAAAAATGAATATCCCTGTATTTCACGACGATCAACACGGAACCGCCATCATCGCCTCGGCTGGCGTTTTAAATGCGCTTGAAATCACCAAGAAAAATATTGGCGAAATTAAAGTTGTGTTCTCTGGTGCCGGTGCTGCTTCTATGGCCTGCGCGCTTCTCTTCTATGAACTTGGAGTGAAAAAAGAAAACCTTCTTATGACCGACTCAAAAGGCGTGATCTATAAAGGTCGAACAGAAGGCATGAACGTCTACAAAGAAAAATTTGCTATCGATACAAAAGATCGGACTCTCGCCGATGCAATGAAAAACGCTGATCTTTTTATCGGTTGTTCCGCCCGAGGGGTTTTAACTCAAGACATGGTTAAGACAATGGCAAAAGATCCTATTATTTTTGCCATGGCAAACCCAGAGCCAGAAATTTATCCAGATGAAGTGGCAGCTGTAAGATCAGACGCTATCATGGCGACTGGTCGCTCTGACTTTCCAAACCAAGTGAATAACGTTTTGGGCTTCCCTTTTATTTTTAGAGGGGCGCTCGATGTAAGGGCAAGAAAAATCAATCTTGATATGAAGCTTGCAGCTGTCAAGGCGCTCGCTGATCTTGCCAAAGAAGAAGTTCCTGACGAAGTGAAACTAGCTTACGGCGGAATCGACCTCAAATTTGGTCGCGACTATCTTATTCCAAAACCATTCGACACACGCGTATTAACTCGCTTAGCTCCTGCTGTTGCAAAAGCTGCGATGGATAGCGGAGTGGCCAGAAAACAAATCGATGACCTCAAAGGCTACGCCAACGAATTACAAAATAGATTAGGGACAAGTGCTCCATTCATGAAATCTCTTCGTGATCGTTTGCAAACTTATGTTTCAAAATCAAAAAAGAAAGTTCGAATGGTTTTTGCAGAAGGGGCAAACTCAAGAATTCTTCAAGCCGTCAAAATCATGAAAGACGATGAGATGATCGAGCCCATTCTTCTTGGAAACAAAACTCAAATTCTGAAAAAAATGAAAGCTCTCTCTATTGAAGGTCTTGAAGACTTACAAATTATCAATCCAAGCAATAGCGAACATTTTGATCGCTTCAAAGAAGCTTTCTCTAAACAACGTCAAAGAGATGGCGTTAGTATTTACCACGCAGAAGACTTGATGATGACGGAAAACTATTTCGGCTCCATGATGGTTCGCGAAGGACTAGCAGATAGTTTTATCGCAGGCCCAACTCTGAGTTATCCACAATGTTTTGCCCCAATCATGAGTGTTCTTGGAACTAGAGAGCACAAAAAAGCCGCCGGTATTTTCATTCTCGTTTTCAAAAGCCGTGTGCTCTTT
>DIUE01000030.1 GCA_002435795.1 Bacteriovoracaceae bacterium UBA6166
ATGTTGCGGGCCTCAGCATGAAAGGTGGCAGAAAAGATAATTTTATCTTCTGCTTAATTGAGTATTACCCAGATCAAAGTCGTTGGTTTCTTAAGTCACTTTTGCAAGTAAAAGATGAAGAGGGACGTGACGGTGATGAAGCGATCCGTGAATGGATCTCAAAATATAAACTAAAGAATCTGGTTGTCGATTTTCCACTTTCAAATCCTAGTTGCCACTCCTGTGAACTTGATTGTCCAGGTGCTGTTCTCTGCGAAGTCGAGTCAGTTGTGAAAGTCAGGAAAGAGATTCAAATTTTAATTGATGAAGACCTAAAGATTCAAAATCATCATCCAAAAGAGTATGAGCGCAAACGTAACGAAGCAGATGAGATTGATTATAGCCGCGATGTCATGGCAAAACCCACTGACCAGCATCTGCTTTCCCGCTCTTTTAAGCGCCGCTTGAAAAAGGGCTATCTTCCTTATTGGAATCGCCCGCTGGATTTTTGGGTTTGGAAACATTATTACGATCAATTATTAGATCTCTTTAATTTGTCTTTCGATTCTTTCGGATCAACTTCTCTGATGATTCAGTCTCGGTTCACGTACTTGAGACGACATTTTCCACAAGATTTTAATCTCTATGAAAGTCATTTACCGATCCTCCTGATTGAATTACTTAGGGCCGGAATTATTCACAAAAGAGATGTTTTGCAATTATCAGATATTGAAATGGGGATGGAGTCGAGACTTGATATTATTAAAAAAATTGAAGAGCATTTAAAAGTTTTTATTTACGACCACGACCTAGAATTTTTAGTGAAAAATCCTCGTGCTTTCGAATCTTTTTTACTCGCAATCGTGGGGCAAAATATCCATTTAGGAAAACAGCGCTCTCTACCTGATTGGGCCTTAGAAGAGAGCCAGTTTGTTATTCCTTCTTTTTAACGGGTAAGGGGAATTGCCCCATGCCTCTAGCAATAAAGAAGTAGAGGATCGCCTGTAAGTAGAAATAGAAATACAGAGAGTTTGTGGTGGCATTTGAATAGCCAATCATAAGACAAAAGATAGGCCCAAGCCAGGCCATCATTTTGACATAATAATAGGCCGTGAGTTTATTGCGGTAAAATTGAAAATACACAAATGAATGCATGAGGTACAAAATGATAAGAGCGGTGATAGTCGTCTTTTGCATTAATTGCATCAGTTCCTGTTGAAAATTACTCGGTAAATCTTGAACCGTAAGGCCTTGTTGCGCGAGTAGTTGATTCGCTAGTCCAAATTGTTCATTGAGCATATTTGCATCGGTAAATTTAAAATAAATCATCGCTCCAATACTTAAATCACCGAGTGTGCAGATAAGAATGGCGAGTAGAGTAAATTGTTTGGCATCGAGACGACGGTAGAGCTCTTTAAACATTTGTGTTATGGTCCTGTTAAGTCTTTTCTTTATTATGAGGTGATAATTGTGGCGCTGCAAGTTTTCTTACTCCTACTCTCTCTCGTCGCCCTTTATTATGGTGCTGAGTTTGCTCTAGAAGCGGCAGAAAAACTGGGAAGAGCACTAGGTTTTTCNNCTTTACCAGAGCTTTTTGTTTCTCAACTTGCTTCTTGGCGAGGAGAGTATCCTTTAGCGCTCGGAAATATCGTAGGCTCTAACGTTGCTAACCTTTATCTTATTTTGGGTATTGCAGGCGTACTGTCACCTCTGACTCTTTATCGCCGTGATGTGATGGGGCAATTAATTATTCATTTACTCATGACCTGTGGACTTATTTATGTACTCTCTCGTTCAGAGCTCAATTATTTAAGTGCTGCGGTTTTGTTCCTCTTTTTTATTCTCTTTCTCGCCTTTACTTATATCGAAATGAGAAAAGAACAGTCAGAGGAGGGAGCAAAAGAAGAAGTTCTGGTGGTGGAGAAAATCACATGGCAAGAAATAGTGAAACTCAATCTAGGTTTTGCTTTTTTGTATGCAGGTGGCGAATTGATTGTCTACTCGGGCAGCAATTTAGGGGCAATGCTCGGAGTTTCGACCTTTATTATCTCGGCAGTCTTCGTGGCCTTCGGAACGTCGCTACCGGAATTGATCACAGCTGTGATGTCTTTTGTGAAAAAGAAAGATATGGATCTGATCACAGGTAATATTTTGGGCTCAAATATCTTCAATGGTGCTTTTATTTTGGGCTCTGTGAGTCTTCATCAATTTGATCTCACTTTGAGTTTTGAGAAGGAATTATGGGCGATCACGGGGGCTTCCGTTTTGCTCATCTTGCTTGCAGTTTTGAAATTGAGTTTCGGTCGAGCGGCAGGAATTGCTTTTTTAGGCGGTTACGGGGCGATGTTGTATTTCTGGATTATGGTTTAGTCGTACTGTTTGCGCTGAAGTTTACGTTCAACATCTTTTTTGGCGGCATCTTGGCGCTTATCGTAGTTTTTCTTACCTTTGGCCAAGGCGATTTCAAGCTTCACTCGTGAGCCCTTAAAATAAATCATGGTCGCTACAATTGTCAGACCTTGAGTTTTCATTTGATGCCAAATTTTTACGATCTCTTTATTATGTAATAGAAGTTTTCTCTTTCGATCTTCTTGATGGTTATGGATATTTCCAAATTCATAATGAGGGATTTTGATATTATAGGCCCACATCTCGCCTTGACCATCGATATCAATCCAAGCTTCGGAGAGCGTGACTTTGCCGTTTCTAAGACTCTTGATCTCGGTTCCTTGCAATACCATTCCGGCTTCGTACTTTTGCTCAAGTGAGAAGTCGAAGGAGGCGCGTTTATTTTTGGCTATTACCTTAATTCCCATTTATACCCTAAAAAAGAAAATTGAGTCCGAGNNCGGGGCACCGATCTTGTCACCTGCACTGCCATTTTCTTGTCCTGGAGACTTGATGACTTGTTTATCCTTGAGCTGTTGATACTGCACGGCCGATGAAAGGACGACAGGATGACTGAAAAACTCGAAGCGGTATTCAAGGCCTAAAGAATAAGCGGTGACGTCCGTATCAATTGAGTTCCCAGAACCAGAGAAATCCCCTTTGAGCGGCGTTGGGCGATAGAAACCACCAGCACTAAGTGTCCAGTGATTGAGGAAAACGTATTGCAGTCCAAGGCGCGGGACAAAAATATTTTCCGTTGTCACCACTTCATAATTATCACTAGGCTTCAGCACACCACCTTGATCCCTTATACGAATCACTGGTGTTTGATAGTTCTCCCACATCTGATAATCGGCCGATAAAAGTAAGGTGAATGCCCCACCGAATTTTTGGCCATAACCCACGCGAAAAATATGGGGATCAAAATACATCATACTTTCAAGGGAAAGTGAGAAAAGTGCAGAAGTCGGATCGTTGATTTCACCGTTTGCCACAGCACGAAGAGAGCTCTTCACTTCCTGCTGATAGCTCAAATAAAACTGTGAACGGGGAGTTTGATAGGCGAGAGAGGCGAGTGCGCTAAGGGTAGGTTTGGCCTTTGTTTTGGCCTTCGCTGACGAGCCGTAAGGTGTTCCATTGAGAGATGCTTGCGTTCCGATATCACTGGCGACTTGAAAACCTAGAACTGTTCCGAGCGAAAAGGCCCAGCGATCAGAGAGGGGCTGAGCATAACTTAAGGAGGCAGAGGTGCGGTTATAGCGAGCGCGGTACATCACATACTCAGGAAGGAATTCGTCTCCTGAATTTGTTTCTAAAACATTTCCGATGGGGGTGAAAACATTCAGGACTAAATTACCCGATCCTTCATAAGCGAGGGGCAAGACAGCGGCGAAAGAGCCCATTGTCACAGCTTCGTAGTCAGTACCAACAGAACTTCTGACAGGAGTTGGTGTATTAGAGTTAGTGCTGTTTTCCACTACGATATTATTGATGTCTTCAAACTTCGTTTTAATATGAATCGTTGAAAAACTGAGAGAGAGTTTTTCCTGATGAGCAAGCAAGGCGGCGCTGTAGTAGCCGAGAGCGCCGTCGTTGGTATCAAAGCTCGCTTGATTTCCTACCGCCATAGTGGTGGCACCAGCTCCAAAAAACTCTGCCACATGGGCACCAGCGTTTTGAGTAAAGAGAAAAAAAGGTAGAAGAAGATAGATCATTGTGGGCTCACTTTCGAAGGCTTAAGAAAAGTTTTTGAATTTCTGGCAATGTGAAACTCTCGGCCCTGCGGTCGCGAGTTAAGTTCAATTCTCCGAGAGCATCCAGAAGTTTCTCTTCGGCGTAATAAGCTTTAAGAATTTTGAAAACCTGTTTTCTTTTAAATTGGAAAACCCGTCGAAGAAATGTTTCAAACTCCGAAAAATCGCTGAGTGGAATAACCGTCGCTTCTTTGCGCGTAAAGCTCAAAACGGTCGAGTCTACTTGTGGCGGAGGCACAAAGCAGCCTGGAGGAGCTTGGCATAGCAATCGGCAATCAAGATAAGTTTGGGCCAAGGCCATTAAGGAGCCCATGGGATTTTTGCTATTCGTAAAATCAAAAATCTTCAGCGCGACTTCTCGCTGAAACATCAAAGTCATATGTTGGATCGAGGGAATCAAAAGAAACTTTAAAAAAAGCGGCACGCTAATATTATAAGGAAGATTTGAAACCAACCAGATATTGCTTTCAAAACCTCGGCGCACACACTCTGCCTCTAATTCAAAATGAAGAGCATCAGTCATCACCACATTATCGGCTCCCACCATCAGGGCGAGATTTTCTTGAAAGCGTTGATCTCTCTCTACAACAACAAATGGTTTTTGATGTTTTGAAAGCCTCTCCGTTAAAGCCCCAGGGCCCGGGCCTACTTCCACGATCAGGTCGGCTTTGTCTAAATAGTCTTCGGTGATTAGACCAATGACTTTTTGATCTCTCAAGAAATGTTGACCGAGAGTTTTATTGGCCTCTGGTAACCGGCCCATTTTGTCATTCACCTTATCACTCACCTTGTCGGTCTTTGTTGAGTTTGATTTTTCTCAATGAAGCGCCCGCGAGCATCAGTGCTCAAACACTCGGGAAAAGGTTTTCCGTAGGCTGCACTTCGAAGCGCGAAGTTGGCAATCATCGCTCCGTTGTCGGTGCAGTATTTTGGATCGACGAAATAAACTTCTTTTTCAGACTCAAGTGCCTTACGAAGTCCTCTATTACAAGCGACTCCGCCACCGACCACAATCGGGAAATCTTTTAAATCCGTCAACTCTTGTGCTCGCGCTTTAGCGTAACGAAGTTTTAAAAGAAGGGCGCCGATAATGGCGTGCTGATAGCTGGCGCACAAATCTTTATGGTCTTGTGTGTAGTTTTGATCTTTCACCATATGTTCGGGATATTTTTCCAGATGGGTTCGAAGGGCAGTTTTCAATCCCGAGTAACTTAAGTCGGCCGACTTCGAAGCTTTCAAGCCGATCGGAAATTCAAAACGCTTTTCATCGCCATCAGCTGCCAGTCGATCAATCAAAGGGCCTGCAGGGTAACCGAGTCCCATCAATTTTCCGCCTTTATCAAAAGCTTCGCCGGCGGCATCATCAATCGTCGTACCAAGCAGCCGCATATCTTGTGAAGAAGAAACGAGCAGAAATAAACTGTGTCCACCAGAAACTAAGACGCCTAGATAAGGATAGCTCGGTTTATGAGTCATAAAAATCGCTT
>DIUE01000071.1 GCA_002435795.1 Bacteriovoracaceae bacterium UBA6166
AACTTCTCTCAGCTCGATGAGACTTTCAAGGCACTTCAATTTCCTTCCTGGGCCCACCATGAGGAGAATTTTTTTCTCCTTGTGGAGTCCGAACTATTTGAGAGTTCAAGGATAATCTCGAATCACTCCAAAAGTGATTCGAGATCATGAACCCAATAATAAGTAGAGTCGTTGTCAAAGGTAACAATCTGTTCGTCAGAAGTTAGCTCGTCGATGTATTCATCACGAGCAATCCTCCAAGAAATAGGGTCTTGGGACTTCATGAGATCACAAGTATCAAATTTCATCCAACCCACGACTGTCTCTTCTGGATAGCAAGATCGAATCATGTCCTCAAATGCTTCTTCTGTATCTATGGGAGTAAGCTCGTCTTGGAGAATATACTCGATAGCGAAATTCAGATTCCAGTCGAGGCCTACGCCATCCATCCAGTGGGCCAAATCATCTGAGTGGCAACAAGGGCAAGTGCCTGTTGGGACTTTAATATAACAGTTCATGCAGAATGGAATTGTGCGATCTAAGGCAAGTTGCTCAATTTTCTTTTGAATTTCGTTTTTCATTTAAAGTCTCCTCGTTTCGGTTTTGTTTTCCCCGTNNGGGCATGACGAATGACAGGAGTGAAACGGATGGCGTGAAGTCTGCGGACGAACACAATGGGGATTTGAGAGGCACAAACGTCCATTAGGAAACGATTACAGAGACTTCTTACTGAAATTCAAATTTACTCAGATTGACAACTGTCACATAACTGTCGTATTTCTGTCGTGTTAATAGAAATCCTCATGGGCTATCCTTGTTCAAAAACAACAAGGAGCTTATATGGAAGAATTTATGGCAAAAAACATTGGTAGAGCGAAATTTGTAAAGCAGGCAAGACTGGAACGTGCATGGTCACAAACTCAGCTTGCAGAAGTGGCAGGAGTCAATCCTCGTACAGTTCAGAGAGTTGAAAAAGATGGTTCAGCATCTTTTGATACCATCATGGCGATTGCCACCGCACTTGAAATTGATGTTATAGAGTTAAATCAAAGTTCAAATCAAATCAATTCAAAAGAAACGACCCCACCACAGAAAAAGGTACATTTTTTACCCCGTCTTCTTTCGGGGAAAAATTTGTCAGATGTTGTTATTGGTGCAGATAAATTCCAGCTTGAGCATGATGAAGCACAAGACTCTCGGGCCATTGGTGCAATGAAAGGAATTTTAGAGCTTTTGAAGCAGGATATTGTTAGATTGTATGATGCTGACCCTGTTGCGCGACTTCAGGTCGAGTCAGAGATGAGTCAGGAAATTAGAGGCCTTGAAAGCTATGGGTTCTATTTGTTTGGAATAAAAAGAACTATTCCAAAAATCGTTGGAAGAAAGAAAAATAAAATAGCCATGTGTACTCTTTATATGAGTCACGCAAAATCTCCCAAAATTATCATTGATAAAAAATTGAAGATGGTGATACCTGCGGTATTAACTGAAATAGCAAAATAAAAAATGGGCCTGAGACGTAATTTAAAATCGTCTTTGGCCCGAGAAAGCATTTCATCCTACGAAAAGGCTTCCGATTTTCGTGCTGACCCAAACAAGGTAGAGATAAAGCACCGGCTTAACGAAAAACCAAATGACACTTAAAGTTCTGGCAACAATCTGGTAGAAAAGCTCAAGGAAGAAATTTCTCATAGGCCATCCAGAAAGTTTAGATTGCTCGTTATGCCTTGGATATTTATTCCTGATTTACGAATATAAATCTGCATCGTCTTAAGATCACGCCATCCCCCCATAGACATAACTTTTATTGGCTCTACTCCCTTTGAAAGCATGACTGTGGCCCATGAGGCCCTGAGATCATGAAAACGAATTCGTGGAAGATTTATTTCTTGAAGGAAGCCTCTTAAAACCCGTGCTTGATCGTTTTGATTCCAAGTGTCTATCCTTGGAAGAACAAACTCATCTTTTCTGTTTTGGTATAACTCTGTCATTAAAGGAACAAGGCTCTCAGCTATTTCAACATTTCTATCATCTCCCGATTTAGTTTCCTTGAAGCCATTTTTTCTGTTCCAAGAAAGAGTTACAATCAACATCCTCTTCTTCAGATCAACCTTGTCCCACCTAAGAGCGTAAAGCTCTCCATTCCTCATTCCCGTATAAAGGGCCAAGGCCCAAATAGAAAACCAAGGGTGGTTTTTTTCTCGTGCCATTTTAAGAAAATAATTGATCTCGTCCTCTTTTAAAACCGTCTTGATTTTAAGGTTTTTCTTGAAGCGAACTTTCGGTGTGGGGTCTCTTAAAACAATTCCAGACTCAGCCGCATAAGTAAAAACAGCTCTAATATATTTAAGAATATCCTTTCTTAGGGCCTCTGATTTATCAGCAAGACCATCAAGAACAAGCTCCCTTATATCCGAAGTCGTAATCTCGTTAATCTGTTTTTTACGCCACTTCGACCCCGTATGAGAGTAAAGGCCTGTTCGGTAATTGTAGATCGTATTATTAGCGATTCCCCTATTTTTGAAATGTTCAATAAACCTATCCACCATTTCAGGCCATAAAGGATACATAGAGCGATTGAACTTCTCTTCCATTTTTATAATTAGCTCTTTATAAATTTTCTTTGCCTCCACCATTGTTTTAATTCCCGTTCTTGTAAGACTTGTCGTCTTCTTTGTCATTGGATGCCTTCGACTATAGCTAACCCTATAGGCCTTCTTATGCTCTTCGTACCTAATCATTAGAAGGACTCCAGAATATTCTTGATGGTTTTTAATTTGGTTGGCTCAAGACGTTTTAGAATTTCAATGCACTCAGATAATGTGTGGCTTGGAATAGAAAATTCGTTACTGAGCATCTTTTCCCATTGCTCAAAGGTGTAACCATAAGCCTCTAGGAGATTCAAAATTAGCTGTTGGGTGATATCCAATCTTCCGTTCTCTGCGTGGTTAA
>DIUE01000041.1 GCA_002435795.1 Bacteriovoracaceae bacterium UBA6166
CTAGGGTGTGCCACTTTTTTTCTAAGAACAATCATAACAATCAAATAAGAACGAAAACGAAAGCTTACGCTTCTTCATTTCTCATCGTCTTTCATCACTTTTCATGATTTTTCATGGATACACCTGACCAAGACCAGACCGGCCCTTAAAGTTTGTAACCAAAAGACCCTATTTTTGGTTACAAGTTGTAAGAAAAAAGTATCTAAAAATCTTACACCTAAAAGGCCTCTAGGCCTGTAAGAAAAAACATGGTAAAATTCTTACAGGAGAGCCTATGAGTGACACCATTAGCCAGAAGATCACAGACTACATCCACTCGCATGGGGAAGGGTGGGTGTTTACGACTAAAGACTTACTTGATCTGGGAAGTGAGGAAGCGATTCACGTTACATTGCATAGGTTAAAAGAGCGGGGAGAAATTAAACGAGTCGCTCATGGTGTCTATTACTATCCCAAAAATAGCAAGCTCCTTGGAGCAGTGCCACCAGACATCAGAGGCGTTGCGAACGCATTAGCTTCGAAATACCAAATTAGGATACAACCCTCAGGTGCCTACGCCGCCAATCTCTTAGGGCTTTCAGAGCAAGTCCCAGCGAAGGTCGTTTTCCTCACCGACGGAGAAAATAAAAAAATCAAAATCGGAAAGATGGAGTTAATTTTTAAAAAGACCACTCCTAAAAACATGGCCATGGCCCAGAGAATTTCCGGTCTTGTCGTCCAGGCTTTAAAGTTCATGGGGCAAGATCACATCGACGATAAAAAGATTCGAATCATAAAAAAGAAATTATCAAACGTAGATTTGAAAGTCTTAAAAGAGGACGCAAATTTTGCTCCGGTTTGGATTCGTAAAATAATTCAATCGAAGCTCTTAGAAGGATTTGATGGATAGGTTCATAAAATTATCGAAGCAAGACAAGATCGATACTTTCAGCAAAGCGGAAATAGATATTGGTTTATCTCAAGGCGTCATAGAAAAAGACTTTTGGGTGTGCTGGACCTTAAAAGAGCTCTTTGCGCTCGATGGGATCAAGGATCATCTGACTTTTAAAGGCGGAACCTCTCTTTCCAAAGTCTATAAAGTGATCGACAGATTTTCCGAGGACATTGATGTCTCGATAGAAAGATCATTCTTGGGCTTTAAAGATGAGAAAGATCCTGCCAATGTTGGCACCAAACAAGCCAAAAAGCTCATTGATGAACTCGGAGAAGCCTGTCAGAGTTTTGTGAGAAGGGAGCTGTTCAATCAATTAGAAAAAGCGATAAAAAAAAAGCTTGGAGTTTCAGGCTGGAAGCTTGAGATTGATGAGGACGACAACGACGGGCAAACAATTCTTTTCTCTTACCCGAAAGTCACCACTAAAGAATCAGGATACATCAGACCAGTGGTGAAAATTGAATTAGGTGCTAGATCCGATCATTGGCCGGTCAGCATGCAGACAATTAGTCCCTATATCGCAGAAATTCTGCCAGTTCCTTTGAATGAAATGAATGCTCAGATCAGAGTCTTAAATATTGAGAGAACATTTTGGGAGAAAGCCACGATCCTTCATAAATATGCTCATTACCCAGAAAATAAGACTGTGCCCGAAAGACAGTCGCGGCATTTTTTTGATTTCTACTGCCTTTTACGTTCAGAGGGGAAGGCAAAGGCTTTGGCCAGTGCTGATCTGCTTGAAAAAGTCGCAGCTCATAAAAACATTTATTTCAAAGCTGCATGGGCGAACTATCTAATTGCGAAGAAGGGGAGCTTAAAGCTTATCCCAAAAGAGAAAGTTATGAAGGCAATGGAGGCTGACTATAAGGCCATGAGCGAGATGTTTGCAGGCGTTGTGCCGAGTTGGAGTGAGATCATTCAACTCATAGCTCAATTTGAAAAAGAGTTTAATGGGTGATTATGAAGACAAAAATAGCGGCTAAATACATTTATGAAGGTCTTGGCTTCCCAGTGAAGCTTCATAAAGTAGAGATGGTAAAAGTTGGAAAAGAGTGGGCCCCCAAAATTGACGTGAGAAAAGTCGCTAAAGACGTTATGAAAGAGCTCCCTTTCCAAGCCTCTCGCCTCACAGGGGCACAAATTTATTTTATTCGTGAATATCTCGGCATGTCTCTAAGAGATTTTGCAACGAAGGTTGTTCATCAGTCTCATATGGCTGTCAGTAAGTGGGAGAAGTTTGATCAAAAGCCCACCAACATGGATGCGTCCACTGAGGTCGTGTTAAGACTATTCGTTTTTCATGAAGCCATCGGAAAGAAAGCCAACATCGAGAAGAAGTTCATGAAGGCCTACGAGACGATTAGCTCCATGAATTTTAAGAATGTGGGAGCGAAGGCGTTGGGTTTTTAGTGTTAAAAAAAATGGGAAACATTATAAAATACTAAGCTGTAGATTGGTTTATCTTCTTAAAACTATTAGGAAGACATTTGCACCTAGGGTTGTAGCCCCAATACTAAAAAATATTAATTGAATCTTGAATAAAAACCAGGATAATTTGCCTAGGATTTTAACCTCATTTCGATTTAGCTCGAGATGGTCAATATTACCAGTCATTTTGTCGCGACATATTTTTGCAGTGACTCTGAAATCTTTTAATCTAACCAGAGTGCATAAAACTGCAGCAAGGATAGATATTAAAAGTGTGATTAAGCTAAAACTAATTGATAATTTATTACCTAAATCTATGTAGTTAGATCCTAAAATCAAATTAACTTGGAAGGCAAAGAGACCAGTTGCAAGTGCAAAACACATTTTAACAGAATTGCCGAAATGCTCTCTTGTGATACTCTGCCATCTTATAAAGCTTTCATTTTTCAAGAATACCCTTGTTCAAAAAAATCTTTAAATTCTTAAGTTCTCATATGACATTTAAGAATAGAATCTTTTAGATTTTAATCATTTTTTTTGGTTTTTACTTTTCTGTATCTACCTTCTGGTTGAACGCGTTCATCAGTATAGCATTGTCCCTTGGGCTCATACGAAACAACTGTTTCATCTTTTATTAAAAATACGTTATTGCATCCAACTTTCTTCTCATAGCAGGTGGTGTTTGAGTTTTTGTTTAAGTTGGCACTGGAATTAATTTGATTCGCTGGATTAAGAGAGCTAGAAGAGTTTGTAATGCACTTTAAAAATGATTCACTGTTATTATAATAACGATAAGTAAAGCCATCTTTGGTCTTAACTTCTTTCATTGGTACAGTGTTGAATAGTGAGTGAGTATCAAGTGCTTCTATCGAAACACCAGTCCAAGCATCTAAGTCTTCTTGACGAACTTTTGGAGCAGTAGCACAGGATACAAAAATAAAAATGAAGGTAAAAAAGATAATTAATTTATGCATAATTCTCACTTGGTTGTTTGTGGGATTTATCGGCTAGAGGTATTCTTTCTTTATGAAAATCATCGTTTTTGTGATTTAAGTGTAAACCTACATGCCCGAGTAACAAGCTTTTTACAATTAGAGCAGAATAGCAATTCACGACAAATTTAGGCTCCAATAGGACTTGTAGTAGATAAATAGACTTAACTTCTAATATCGGTGAGATAATATGTTTTTTATAACAAAATTATCATTTTGATTCATTTGTTGTGGCAAAAAAATTTCAGATATGAATTGAAAGCCCGCTACGATATGCACGTTATCCCGCCGCGGGACAGGCCTTCAATAACTTAGCCCATTTTTTAACTAAAAAAGCTCCAAAATCATCCCACCGCGGTGGGATGATTTTATCCCGTTGCGGGATTTCCTCGATTTTAGCCTTTCCATTCCATACATAGGCTTCGCTCACCAAGGTTTTATCCATGATTGGCCGGCAATCGGAGAGTGTAACTGAGGTGAAACTAGAGCGTAACATCGGCACAAAACGCTGTGTCATGCCGCCCGCAAAGTGTTGGGAATGATTCGCCTTTTTCCAACCTGCAAAACTGACTACCCCCTCTCAACCAATTTCTAGGGTGTAGTCAGTTTTAGGTTGGAGGCGAGTGATGGGAATGGGTGCGGGCGGCAATTAAATTTAAAGGAGAAGTTTATGGAAACAAGTGTTGAGAGTGTGAGTAAGAAGAAGGGAAGAAAGGCCAGAGAAGAGCGCAGAGTGGGTGCTGTGGATGAGAGTAAGGGGAAATTCATCGTGAGCTTTCGAGGGCAACCAGAGACGGCGAAGATTATTAATGAGGCTCTCGCTCGTGCAAATGATAAGAGTTTTGGGCGCAAAGTGGAATTCACCGATCTGGTGAAAATACTTTTTCGTAAGATCAATGACCGTGACATCCAAAAACTGCAAGAGATGAGTCTCAACCGCACACAGAAAATCGAGTTGATGGTCAGGAAATACAATGAGACCCACGGTTTGAATTTAAGTGTGCAGGATTATGTATTGCATAAGAGCCGAGAATTCTAAAGAGGGGTATCTTATGCATTTAGATCACATACAAAAAAATACAAACTTGTGGTACGGTTTGGCATCAGAGAGGAGACTCTCTGATGCGCTCTTTGAAAAGAAAATATGGCGAGTCGATGATGTCGCAAAGTTTTTAGGCTGCTCGGTCGGGCATGTCTATAATCTCGCGGCAGATGAGAAAATACCGAAATTGAAGAAGCGTGGCTTTTTGTTTTTCGTTCCTGAACAAATCCTTAATTGGGTGATGGAGGGCAACGAATCATGAGTCACTATAAGAAAATACCGAACCAGACGGGAATTAGAAAAGACCTGAAGAATGGAAAGTACCTAGCGATTAAATACATCAATGGGACTGAATATTCCCGCAAGTTTACAAATCTCAAAGACGCTATCAACTGGCGGGCAAGCTTTCATCCAGCTATTCCAGAGGCCCTGATCGAGCGCAGTCTTGTGATCGATAGGCCTTTGACGAATGGTATTCGCGGCAAGATGAACGGGGAAGACCTCGGTTTTACCTTTGGTGATGTGTGGCAGCTCTATATGGACAATAAACTATCCACTCTCGAGAAATCAACCCGTGATAAACGGATCGAGCGAGCAGTCTTCTTTGAGCCTTTGATGAAATTTAAAATGGTCGAGATCACGGCCACTCTTATTGATCGCTTTATGAGTGACCAAAAGAGAGAGGCGTTGAAATTGAATGGTCGAAGACTTAATTTCAATAACGACCTGAAGAATCTCAAGGCCGTTTTCAATTGGTACCGTGAGAACTACGACGCTTTGTTTATCTCTCCAATCCTCAAGAGGCATAAAGAGGCTGGGGTGATTAAGAAAGGTCAGATCAAACACAAAAAACTATCCCCAGAGGAATTGATTCTCTTCTTTCAAGAACTCGATTCCTTTTGGAGAGATTTCGCGGAGACACAGTTCTACCTCGCGGCAAGGGTCAGTGAAGTGGCCGGTTTGCAGGCCGAATGTGTGGATTTCAAAAACCGCGAGATCAGAGTCCAGTACGCGCTGGTGTGGGGACAGAATAAGAAGTTTGATTACTTGAAGGATAGGCCCAAAAACGGTGAGATCAGTTATGCCTCGATGAATGATCGGGTGAGAGATATTATGCTCAGACGAGTGCCAGAGGCACTGAAAGGCTTTATCTTTCACTCTCGTGGACGTCCCTTGCAGTACCGAGAGATTCAGTACCAGTACAATGAGGCCCTAAAGAGGGCAGGCTTGTATCCGAAGTATTCGGCCACTCATATGATGAGGCATAGTATGGGAACGATCACTAGACGAGTCACAGGAAGCATGGACATGGCCCAAGCGGTGACGAGGCATAAAGATATTAAGGTCGCTCAGCAGTACGCGGGGATGCCGACTGAGGCGAACAAAAAAGCGGTCAATGATGTTTTTGAGTACCTAAACCTGCTTGAAAAAGAGGGTTAGACTCCAGACATGCCTGACCAAAACAGACCCAAAAAGTGTTTCGAATGTCTAGTTTGAAAGATTCTAAAGAGTTAAGTAGAATGGTCGAAACACCTCTAGG
>DIUE01000044.1:0-9254 GCA_002435795.1 Bacteriovoracaceae bacterium UBA6166
TCACAGCTTTCAGAGTGTAATGCCATCGGCCCAATCCTTGTTCCCATGAACGGTTCAGTGAATATTATTCAGAGAACGGCCCCTATTTCTGAAATCGTGAATATGTGTACCCTCACAGCTCTTCTCGCTGAACAACAAGAAATTCTTAAAAAAGGACAGAACAATGTATAAAATCATTGAAACTCCCCTCGCTCCCAAAGCAGTTGGAACTTACTCTCAAGGTGTCATCCACAATGACACCTACTACTTCTCAGGTCAGATTGGCTTAGACCCAGCGACCATGACACTTAAAGAAGGCTTCAAGGGTCAACTCGATCAGATTTTAAAAAACATCGACGGAGTTCTTGAGAGTCAATCACTGACTCGCAGAAATATTTTAAAAACCACAATTTTTATGACAGACCTCAATCTCTTCGGTGAAGTCAATGCCGCTTACGAGGCGTATTTTACAGCTCCCTACCCAGCAAGAAGCTGTGTGCAGGTGCCAGCACTTCCAAAAGGTGCCTTGATTGAAATTGAAGTCATTGCAGTTAAATTCTAATGTTTACGAAGCAGTATATATTTGAAACCACCAGCACGAAACTCAAGAGGAAGATCTTAAACTTTCTGCTCTTCCTCACTCTCTGTGCTGTGCTTTATTCTATCTGCTGCGTTTTCTTTATCCTCGTTTCCTCCAACGAAAATAAACTTGCGGAAGAGTCTCTCTTCAATCGCCCACCAGATCTCATCGTCGTTTTCACGGGAGATCAAGGGCGAATTCCTTTTGCCCTGAAGCGTGCCAGAGAGTACCGTCAGTCACAAATTTTTATTACAGGTGTGCACTCTCAAAACTCTGTGCAAACACTTCTGAGTCCACTGAATCTTGGGGAAGACATTGATCCTAATTTTTTAGAGATTGACTACCTTGCGCGAAACACAGTCGAAAATGTCATTTCAACTTTGCGCTACTTGCGTGCGGAAAAAAGTATGAAGCGAGTTCTGATTGTCTCTCATGACTATCATATCATGCGAATCAAACTGATCGTGAACCGGCTAAAAGTAGAGAGCGAAGGTTTTGAATTTTACTATCAAGGCGTTCAAACGCAGTATACAAACTATAGAAATCTAAAAATTCTCTACAAAGAAGTTTTTAAACTTGTTCGCGCGCAACTCTTTCTTCTTTTGTGGGAACCAGCTTAGACTCTGGTGACGCTAATCACTTCTTCGATAGCTTCGATCATGCTGATAGTTTTTAGAAGTTCGCTATAATCGTTTACTTCGACTTCAAAAACAAAACTTCCCTTGCGATCTGGAAGAGATTTCGCAAGAGCACTTCGAATGTTCACGCCCGTATTATTAATGGATTTTGAAATTTGCGAAAGAATACCCGGCTTATCGTGTGTAATCACACGCACGTTCACTGGATGCTTGAATGAAAAATCCGGATTCCACTCGACAAAAATTGTTCGAGCAAGCTCACCCGCATCAACGCGAGTACAAGAAGCTGTATGCACAGTAATCCCACGCCCACGAGTCACATAACCAATAATCGGGTCACCCGGAATTGGATTACAACAGCGGCCCATACGGACCATAACATCACTCATGCCATCGACAACTACCGCATTATCACGACCAGATTTGCGACGAGCGGTTTTAGAGAGAGATTCAGAGTACTGATCAATTTCAGAAATTTTCTTCTCGTCTTTATCGATATGCTTAAGCGTTGGAATGGTATCGATCACCGACTTAGTCGTGAGTTTGCCAGATCCAATATTAAAATAAAGTTCATCTTCTGACGTACAGTGAAATTCATCAAAAGCAGCACTCAATTCATTATTCTTCAAAATCGCTTTCAAAGAAGTACCGACAAGTTTTAAGGCCTTCTCTAGCACCTCTTTACCAATCTCTTGATAACGATCGCGCTCGACCTTGAGGAGCCATTGTTTAATCTTACTCTTCGCTCTAGAAGATTTAACAATATTAAGCCAGTCTTTAGAAGGTGATTGGTTTTTAGAAGTGAGAATTTCAACAGTATCCCCTGACTTAAGCGTGTGCTTCAGGGGAACCATCTTCCCATTCACTTTAGAGCCGACACAACGATGTCCCACATCAGTGTGAATGGCGTAAGCGAAATCAAGTGGAGTTGCCCCGTAACGAAGCTCTCTTACATCACCTTTCGGTGTAAAAATAAAAACGCCTCCGATATCGAGATCGTTTTTCACTACATCCATAAACTCAGAGTTATTTTGAACTGACTGATTGAACTCTAAAAGCTCTTGAATCCAATCGAGTTTCTTGGTTCCGGAAACAAAGCCTTCTTTATAGCGCCAATGAGCGGCAACACCCGTCTCAGCGACATCGTCCATTTCGTGGGTACGAATTTGAATTTCAATTCTCTCGGCCATGGGGCCAATAACCGTCGTGTGAAGACTTTGATAATTGTTCACTTTAGGGATTGCAATATAATCTTTAAAACGACCTGGGATTGGCGTGAACGACGAATGCACAATTCCAAGAGCTTTATAGCACTCAGTAATATTTGAAACGATCACTCTAAAGGCCAGCATATCTTGAATCTGATCAAAGTCTACGCCTTGCGAACTCATCTTTTTATAGATGGAGTAAAAATGCTTCGAGCGCCCTTTCACATCAGCTTTCAAAGAATACTCAATTAATTTATCTTGAATAATTTCGACGGTGTCGCGGATATAGGTTTCTCTCTCAGATTTTTTCATCGCGACTTTTTCGGCCAGACGATAATAAATATCAGGTTTGGAAAAACGCAGACAAAGATCTTCAAGTTCCGCTTTGACAGAGTTAATCCCTAGGCGACTCGCCAATGGAACATAAATATCGAGCGTTTCTTGCGCAATCTTTTTTTGCTTTTCATCACTGACATACTGAAGGGTCCGCATATTATGCATTCGATCAGATAACTTAACGATGATCACCCGCAAGTCTTTCGCCATGGCGACAACCATTTTACGAAAGTTTTCAGCTTGGGATTCTTCTTTAGTTTTAAACTTAATTTTTGAAATTTTTGTCAAACCGACAACGATTTGTGCGACTTCCTTTCCAAATTCGCGGTCGATTTCTTCTGGAGTGATGTCACAGTCCTCAACCACATCGTGCAAGAAGCCCGCAATGATAGTGTCGATATCCATGTGCAGTTTAATTAAGGTTCCAGCGACGTTAATCGGGTGAATAATATAATCTTCACCAGAGCTGCGTTTTTGTCCTCGGTGAGCTTTTTCGGCAAAGGCGTGGGCCTTGCGAAGAATCGCAAAATCAGCGTCGGGATAATAGCCTTCCACCCGCTTAATCAACTCATCAATGGTTAAATCTCTCTCATGAGAGAAGTCTAAACGACCTTGCACTCGTTATTCCCTAATCAATTTGGTGACGATCCCACTCAGCTCGGCATAAGCCGTTTCAAGTTCATCGTTAGTCACACAATAATCGAAATCATTTTTTCTTAAAATTTCACGTTTAGAGTTTTCCAAACGAATATTGATAATCCCAGTACTTTCCGTTCCTCGCCCTCTCAAGCGATTCTTCAGCTCTTCAATCGACGGAGGGGCAATAAAAATCGCCGTCGCGCGGATCTTAAAATATTCTTTAAAGGCGTCCGTTCCCTGAACATCCAAATCAAAAAGGAGATGATGTCCTTTGGCGATTTCTGCTTCTACAAAACCCTTCGACGTCCCGTAAAAATTGGCATGAACCTGCGCCCACTCTAAGAACTCTCCTCGGTCGCGCTTAGCGAGAAATTCCTCTTCTGTGACAAAGAAATAGCTCTGCCCGTGAATTTCACCCTGTCGCATAGGGCGAGTAGTATAAGAAACCGATTCAATCAATTCGGGAAAATCTTTTTTCAACCTTTTAATCAAGGTTGATTTTCCTGAACCGGAGGGAGCGACAATGACAATAATTTGTCCTTCTTTCATACTATTCTAAGTTTAACCCTTGCTCGCGAATTTTCTCAAGCTGAACCTTCATCTGAACGACAGAATCTGAAACTTCTTTCATCGCCGATTTTGAACCGATGGTATTGGTTTCGCGGTTTAATTCCTGCATTAAAAAATCAATTTGCCTGCCGACCTCGTGCCCGTTCAAAAGAAGGTCTACGAGCTTGCTGAGATGAGCTTTAATCCGACTGATTTCTTCTTGCACGTCGAGCTTTTCTAAATAAAATACGACCTCTTGCAAGAATCGTGGTTCATCGACTTGAATCTCTTTTCCATACTCAGCAAAACGCTTTCTGAGGCGCTCCTCAACATGAGTTTGAAATGTACCGGCCAAATCTACAATATTTTTAAAGGCCGCTTCGAAATGCCCCACATGCTTTTGGATATCAACTAAAAGTTTCTGGCCTTCCTCTTTTCGTGAGTTCTCTAACTGGATGCACGCCAGTTCAAAAGCTTGCTTTACAAAATCTTGAATTTTCTGTGGTTGCTCTTCGTCTTGCTCGCGGTAAAATTCAGAACGCAAAAATTCCGTCGCCGAAACCTGCAGCTCAACTCCCGCCTTTCCGGCGATGCCCTTCACTCGAGTCAAATAGTCTTCAATTTTTGTTTCATCGAGATGATCAAAACGTGACTTAGCTTCAGCTCGCTTAGTGTTGATTGAAATATCAAAACTCCCACGGGAAAAACGATCCCCGAGAGATTTTTTAAGTTCAAGCTCCAGATTATTAAGCTGAGATGACATTTTAAAACGAATGTCTTTGAAGCGGTGATTGACACTCTTGATCTCGACTTGAACTCCTAGCTCATCGTCAGAGGCTTCACCTCGACCAAACCCTGTCATTGATTGCAATTTCAACGCTTCTTCTCTCTTTTAAGATTCCTTGATCTCTATAATCGTCTGATTTCCCATTTCTCTAAACTTTTTAAAGCGAGCATCCAAAAGCGCCTTCGTCGGCAATTTTAGCAAGTCCTTCAATTCTTTCTCGAGGGACTTTCTCACCAACTCCATCGCTCGCTTCTGATCTTTATGCGCACCACCTGGCGGCTCCGGTACAATTCCATCTGCAACTTTCAGCTCGACTGCTTTATCCGGCCCAAGCTGAAGGGCGTTTGCCGCAGTCTCAGCTTTTTTCGGATCGGCCCAAAGAATCGAAGCACAAGACTCTGGCGAAATGACAGAATAGATCGAGTACTCCATCATCAACACTCGGTCAGCAATAGCAATCCCAAGCGCTCCGCCTGATCCGCCTTCACCAACAACGAGTGAAATAATAGGTGACTGAACATCAAAAAGCTCAGCGAGGTTTTCCGCGATCGCTTGTGACTGACCACGCTCTTCAGCGCCGATCCCAGGATAGGCACCAGGAGTGTCAACGAAAGTGATAATAGGAATTCCAAAACTTCCGGCCATCTTCATCACTCGCAAAGCTTTGCGATAACCCTCAGGTCTTGGCATGCCGAAATTATGATGAACTTTTTCTTTTGTTTTACGCCCCTTCTCAATTCCCACAATCGCTACTCGCTGCTTGCCAAAATAACCGAAGCCCGCAATGACCGCTGGATCGTTCGCAAAACGTCTGTCACCTTTAACTTCATGAAAGTCTTCAATCAAGTCAGCGATGAAATCGACAGCGTGAGGACGATTAGGATGTCTTGATAATTGAACTCGCTCCCACGGAGAAAGATTTTCATAGATCTCTTGAATTAAAGTATTCACCTTTTTTTCAAGGGCCTTGATCTCACGAGAAATATCAAGTTCCGGACGGGCCGAAGCCTCTTTAAGTTCTTTAATTTGAATTTCAAGATCTCGAACAGGTTTCTCGAAATCAAGAGTGAAATGATTGAGGTCGCTCACTATCTCCCCACTTGCAAAAGCCGACGAAAGTCGGTCCATCAATAGTTTAGGGAGAATAGTACAATTCTGAGATAATCACAACGTAAACACAGCGCACAATCAAGGGCTTACTCTAAGACCCACCCATTGACCCGTCCGCCTTCAAAATAGACGAATTTCTGCTTTCGGCCTTCCATATAAATCCAACGTTCATTCTCATGCCTTGGATTTCCCGCTACTTCCACTCTTGTTGGTTGACCCATGGACTGAGTCACCGTTCGTTTATCCATGCCCAAAGTAATATCTGGCACAGAAGAAATTTCGCGAAAACTAGAAAATTCTGGTTCATAGGCCATGACAGTATGAGACAAATCAAAAGACGCAGGGCTCCTGCCGTAACCTGTTACTTCAGGACTTATGGCAGACACGTCCTGCTGAATCCCACCTTGAATACGAGCGTGGATATACTGGGAACGATCTCGAGGGCTCAACGTCAAATAATATATTCTTTCCGACTCTGACTCCAAGTATGGACTGACTCTTTGATACTCACGTCGATCCATTTCAGAAAGATTGTTTTCACGACGGGCCAATTCTCCTTGAAGTGTTTGTCTTTCAAGAAACTCATCTTTGCTGCGATAACTCGCAGGTGTTCTCATCATAATTTCTTCATCACTACGATAGGCTTGACCAGAATCTCCAGGTACGACTTGAAAATCTCTGCCGGCAACAAATAGACCGTCACTTTCTCGCTCCATCTCGTCAATAAAAGTTCGCCCCTCGTAGAGGTGGGAGCAACTCGTAAGCGACATCAGCGCAAAGACACTTAAGTTGAGCAAAATAGTCTGGCGTTTCATTCTAAACCTCATCATCAAAGACCCTTTAAGCTTTACGGAGACTCGCTTTGATTCATTGATCAACCGGCTACGACTGGCGCTAAAGTGATAGAATTTTCCTATCACCGACTGAATCACTTCTATTTCAGGAAATGGGCCATTAGGACGATAGGTACTTAGGGACTAAGGTCTAAACAAGTTGAGTAAGTTTTGGAAAAATGGCAAAAAATTGAAATGCTCTTAAATCGACTGATTGTGGTTTTCCTTGAAATCACAAGACAGATCATTTTGAAACTTACTCCAAGTAAGGTTCAAAATCGCGTTGAGAAATCTCATCAAGATATCAAAGAAAAACGAAAAAAAATTTCCTCCCATGTTCAAACCGGCCTTTTAAAGTCATTTGATTGGCTGAAATCTCTTCGTAAAAAAGGGCGAATCGTCTTTGTTTTTATTCAAGAAAAAGTTGCGATCATTATTCATAAAGTATCGAGCATTAATTTTAAGAAGATAAAACTAACAGAAATCTTTCTTTTAATTGCCGCTTTCTTTGCTCCCCTTTTCTACAAACTAAAAATCTGGGTTGGATCATTCAGACCTGAAACCATCGCTCTCTCCCTTTCAACAACCATGCTTACGGGACTGTTTGCTCTGGCCTTAATTAATTCAGGAACAAAAATAGTTAAACAGGGGACTTCTGAAGAAGAGATCGCAAGAGAGCTCGCCTCTAAAGTAGAAGGAGCGACTAAGATTAGCTCAAGGCCTGATTACTATAAACTCGATGAAAGAAGCCACACGCTTTTAAACATGCAAGTACCCATCAATCTAGGTGGAAGTACTTCTCTTAGAAGTATGCTGATCGACTTTACTTTTGTTTCGAGCAATCAATACACCAAAAACTTCTTATTTCAAAACGAGTATTTAGTGCAAGACCGCCTGAACTCCATGATAGATCCAATTGATGCAGAATTTATTCTTGAAGACGAAGGCAAAAATGTCTTAAAAGAAAAAATTAAATATGAACTGAACCTCCTCATTAAGGACCTCAAGATCGAGGGCAGAGTTGAGGAAGTTCATATTCACAGTATTCTCGCAGGCTAAGCAGTCTTTTTAAACAACACATTTCTAAGCGTATTAGGTGATATCTCTAGGACTTTGCAAGCAGTCTTAATATTATCTGAGAATCTTTGATAAACTCGCTCGCAGTAAATTTTCTTCATCTCTTCTAAGCTCAAAATTTTATCATCCAAACGATGGAACGAATGGCAATAAGGCCCCAGTTTCAACTCTTCATCAATCTGGCAGAAATCAATTTTCTTCCCTCTCGCTAACACCCTTTTTTTATCTAAATGGGCCCTCAGTTGACGAATATTACCAGGCCAATCTAGAGCTTGATAATAAGTCATCAAGCGCTCGGTGATCGCGGTCTTTTTTTCAAGACAAAACTCTTCAATGAGCGGGCGAATCATCTCTCGACTTTCACGCAGGCTTGGCATGGTATAGACAGCACCAGACGTCAGTCGATAATAAAAATCTTGGCGCATCTCTCCTCTATTCACACACTCTTGTAAAGGTTTTCCCGAGGCGAAAATCAATCGCACCTGACAAGGAAAAGATCTTTCAGCGCCAACAGGACGCACATTTTGGTCGTCGAGGAAAAGCAACAACTTCGTTTGTAACTCTAAAGGAAGAGAATCGATCTCATCTAAAAAAAGTGTCCCCAGATGGGCACTTCGAAAAGCCCCTTTCTTATCATAAGTGGCCCCCGTGAATGCTCCTTTAGCGTGCCCAAAAAGTTCTGATTCAATCAGATTGCTAGAGAGCGCTTGAATATTTATATGAACAAAGTTTCCTTGTACTAAACTCTTTTCGTGAATCATCCGCGCCAGCCTCGACTTGCCAGTGCCTGTCTCCCCTTGCAAAACGATATTAAGCTTTGACTCAATTAATTGAGTCGCGAGTTCCTCATCACCAATCTTGATTATATCTGGATCAGAGCTTTTAAATTCAATACGATTAAGCCCCAAGTCTACGCGGTCTCCTCTAGAAATAAACGACTCAAAAGAATAATTACCGTTAATTTTAAAAGGAGCTCCAGTCATGGTTCTAAGTAAATAACGTGAGTCTTCATTGAAATCATTTTGTTTTTCCAAATTGATTAGAAGAAGTTGATAATGAGAGACCCGTTGGTCAAAAGCCGGAAAACAAAGATTCGTCCCCTCATTCAAAAAGCCCTCAACTTTTTTGACATAGAAGTCATACTTCGTTCGTTTGAGCGACAGTTCTTTAGTTCGACCAACCATCGGCAAAACTCGCAACACATCTTCAAGCCGAGTTCCCGCTTTTTGAAGTTCATTTTTCTCAAATTCAGTCATAAAGCGCGTTAATCTACGTCCCATAATACCTCCAAAATTCGTTGTTCTTGTTCGAACCCCTATCAATTTGGAGGCCAGTATTTGCCTTTGAGCACACTAGCGTTTATAAAGACTTAAATTATTGCTGGGTCTAAAATTTAGACCCAAGTTTAGGAAATCTTATGCTCGAAATTATGAAAGGCCGCACTGAATTTCTCTATGGGATGTCTTCCGGTGAGCAACTCAAAGAATGGCTCGAACAAAACCCCACCGCCCAAGGCGT
>DIUE01000044.1:9320-13062 GCA_002435795.1 Bacteriovoracaceae bacterium UBA6166
TATCTTTTTGATCTTCCAGGTTACGGATACGCTGAAGTTTCTAAAGACATGTCTGATAAATGGGAAGAATTGATGAGCGTTTTTTTCACGCGACTCAGCCACTATGTCGGCTTGATTAATTTACAAGACGCTCGTCACCCGAATCAAAAAAGTGACCTGAGCTTTCAAGAGTTCATTCGAAACTACGGTCACGAAACTTTTTTAGTCTTTAATAAATTGGATAAACTCAAAACTCAGAAAGAGCGTGCGGCCCTCGAAAAACTAAAGCCTGAGATTTTTAAAAGTTTGAAATGGGTGAAACAGATTCATTTTGTTTCGGCGGAAAGCAATCAAGGTCTTCCCGCCCTTCACGATGCTCTTATCAATTTTTTAGTGCTTAAAAATCAAACTCACCGCGAATTAAATTAAAGTCGAATTAATCAACTCTGGTTTCTTTGATTTTAACCACGTCTTCTTCAATTGCTTTGAGGTCATGACGACAGGACTTGATGAGATTAATAAGCTCACGAGCTTTGGGATTTTCCCACTCATGACCTTCTTTCGTCACCGCTTTATAAATGAGCTGGCCCAATTCTTCGTAACACTCATGAAGTTGAGAGTTCGTCTTGGTGGCCGTGAGCATTTTTTTGCCAATTTTTGTCGTGCGCTTAAGTTCATCAGAGCAAGTCTGAAAGAGTTCTTGAACCTTGTCTCGCCAGGGCGGTTGTTGTCCATTCATGTCTTGATCCTTTGTCACAAGATGCCCCTATTATAGCCTAGAATGGACACTCTTGTGAAGAATGGAGAATTTGCTAAACTTAAGGACACTCAGTTTTCGAGGAATAGGCTTGAAGTATCTTAAATCACTTTCATTTCAGACAGCCCCTGAAGGTGGCTTCCAGAGAGTCTTTGACGAACTCTCTCAGGTATATGCCAAAGAAGACCCCTGGGGGCTTAATCTTGCTCATGCTGAGCGAACACTTAGAACTGTTTATCCGCTCTATAAAAACTATTTTAAGGTCCGCCTTTTTGGCCAAGAGCATGTCGAAGATAGGCCTTATATCGTCACCGGAAATCACACAGGACAGATTGCCATCGATGGTATGCTGATTTCCACAGCTTTTGCAGCGGAGATTAAACCCGCTCGAATTCTTCGAGCGATGGTGGAACGCTTTTTTGTTTCACTCCCCTTTGTCGGAGCATGGGCGGCAGAAGGTGGTGCCGTTCTTGGTGATCGCCAAAACTGTCTACACTTACTCAAACAAAAGCAATCAGTTCTCGTTTTTCCTGAAGGAGTTAAAGGAATAGCAAAGAACACTTCTGATCACTATAAACTTCAGCCTTTCACCCGTGGTTTTTTTCGCATTTCTCTCGCAAGTGGAGTGCCGATTCTTCCCGTTGTAGTCATTGGGGCGGAAGAATTTTTTCCTTTTGTTTATCATCCGATGAAGCTTGCAAAAATGATGGGGCTACCGGCGCTTCCTTTGTCTTTAAATTATTTACCGCTCCCCTCGCCTGTGGATATTCATATTCTTCCCGCTTTTATTCCGCCCCAAGAGCTGACGCCCGAAAGCCCCGATAAACAAATTGATGAGTCGATCGAAATCTTAGAGAAAATGATGGAAGAACAAATTGCCAAAGGTCTCGAGATGAGAAGACCTTTTCTCTTGAATCATAGGTCTTAAATGTTGAATTATGCTAAGACACAAAATCTCCTCATCATCGGTGCCGCTGGCGGCCTAGCGCAAATCACGATCGGGCTTTTGAGTAAACACTACCCCCATATTCATTTGGTGGGAGTCGATAGCCGCTCTATGGATCACCTGCCAAAAAAACCGGAAGTGACTTTCATTCAGATGAGCTATACACGAGGAAATTTCGAGAAGATTTTTCGCGATTATTCGTTTGATGCTGTTTTTCATTTAGGACGCTTAAGCCACACTAAAGAAAACGACAAGTATACTCTCACTCAACGCCTCGATCTCAATGTCATGGGAACAAGTCGTATCCTCGATCTTTCATTAAAATTTAAAGTGCAGAAAATTATCACTCTTTCGACTTATCACGTATACGGAGCCCTGGCCGACAATCCCGTTTTTATTAATGAAGATGCTCCTCTTAGGGCCTCGATTAAATACCCTGAGCTGCGAGATGTGACGGAGATGGATCAAGTGGCGACGAGTTGGATGTGGAAGCATCAGGGGGAAATTGAAACCTTGGTCATGCGGCCATGTAATATCATTGGGCCTCAAATTAATAATTCAATCACTCGCTACTTGCGCTCACGTTATGCCCCAGTGCCAATCGACTATAATCCCATGTTTCAATTCATTCACGAATTCGATATGGCCCGCGTGTTGATTCAATCAATGGAATCTGTTCCGACGGGAATTTATAATATTGCTCCCAGTGAAAGCATCTCACTTCGAAAAGCCCGCGAACTAATCGGTGCCCCGGCCTTGCCCATGCCTATTTCCTTGCTCTCCCCTGCCGCTAAACTTTTTAAGTATGTCTGGGCCTACCCCGACTACCTTTTAGACTATGTTCGCTTCTCGTGCCTGATCAGCTCAAGCTCCCTTGGAAAATACCTCGGAAATGACCTCTATCGCTTTAAGACCCGCGAAGCTTTGGAACTTTTAAAGCTCAAATAATGCGGCGCTAGCATAAGGCTTGATTGACAATAATTCGTGGATTCTCTAAACTGCGATCTCTATCCTGATATAAATTGGCTTCTTGGCGGAATGGTAGACGCAGTGGATTCAAAATCCACCGATCGCAAGGTCGTCCGAGTTCGAGTCTCGGAGGAGCCACCAAATTTTGAGAAATTTTTTCGGATACCCTATGCCATACGTAAATCTTCAAATCACGAAGGGTGCTACCAAAGAACAAAAATCAGAAATCATTCGTGATATCACTCAATCTCTCGTCAGAGTTCTCGGGAAAAAGCCAGAGCATACCCATATCGTTATTCAAGAAATCGCTGATGAAGATTGGGGATTTGAGGGTATGAGAACTGATGAGTGGAAATTAAAACAGAAAAAATAATTTCATGCTTAAAACTCTCTTCAAAACAAACTTTGCTCAACCACTCGGTTTCACCACTGATAAGTACTGCTGCTTTCCAACTGATTCAAGTTTTTACGAATCTGATTACGAGGCGGTGATGGCCAGCAAATCAGAATTGCGTCTCTGGAGCCATTCAACTTGGCCATCTGATGAATTTACCAAGCAAGAAAATAAAGCCGATCTTGAACTCCATGAAGCGGACAATAGGGACCACTCTGCCTATGGATATATGCTCTATGATTCTAAAAAACAGTATTGTTACGGAAGCCTCTATCTAAATCCCATTGAAACTCTTAAAAACAATTATGATCTCGTTGAAGGCACTCCTGATAATCTCTCACAACTCGATGCCCGAATAGACATGTGGGTTCGTCCTGATGAGCCTCAAGCCCATATGGAGTTGACGTTCATAATTGTCGACTGGCTGGCGGAGACTTGGAAAATAAAGGCCGGTTATGTGCTAAGAGAAAATATGGAGACTAAAAAACAAGCTTATCTAACCGCAAATCTCTCTGAAAAATTAGTTTTGCAGCATAAAGCGGAAAAAAATCTGATTTCTATTTACGGCCACTGATGTCTTTCTCCATGGCATAATTAATAAAATTCACACCTCTTAAACTAACGACTTGCTCCTTTAAAAGAACAAACCCCATTTTTTCAAAAAAAGGCCGAGCCGTGATACTCGCCTCAACAAACA
>DIUE01000046.1:0-7373 GCA_002435795.1 Bacteriovoracaceae bacterium UBA6166
CTCTCTCATTGAACCTCCAAAAAAAATTTATAAAACCGCCGGCCGCCGCAGTGACCACCGCATCCAACTTTACGTTGTGAGGGGGTGGTCACTGCGGCGGCCGGCGGAAACATCTGTGATAAAAAATACTTAGAAATTTTNNTTTTGGTGAGCCGTCGGGTGAATAGCCCACGGTACAGTCGGCGGTATAGTTTTAAACATGGCTCTTTCTCCAATAGCGAAGCTCGCGTTCGTCCACTTCACCGGCTTCTATCCACCGCCGACACTCTGCTTGTAGTGTTCTTTTAACCTGTGTACTTTCAAAATTTTTCTTATCAAATTCGATAATTGATTCAGGGGTTGGGTAGAATGAATACTCAACAATAGGCAGTCTTCCATTGATACCTTTGACTCCTTTTGCAGAGCAATGTTCGCACCCATCACCCTTGATGTGATACCCGTCTGCAAGCTTAACTTTGCAGTTTGAACATAGACGTTGGATGAGTCTTTGAGCTGAAACAAAGAGCAAATTATCAGCAATTAGTCTCTTTTCTACTCCGAGTCCCAGAAGTCGATCCACAATACCTGCGACATCATTGGTGTGAAGTGTGGAGAAAACAAGGTGTCCAGTTTGGGCGGCTTCAAGGGCGAGTTCCGCACTTTCGCGGTCACGGATTTCGCCAATTAGAATAATGTCGGGGTCTTCACGGAGGGCCATCTTGATAGCAGTGTTCCAACTGACCTTATGGTTAATTTCCTTCTGAAGTGTTGATGGGATTATCCTCTCTACAGGATTCTCGATAGTGATTACTTTTTTCTTTTCACGATCAAGCTCCATCAAAATGGATTGAAGGGTGGTGGATTTACCAGAACCAGTAGGGCCAGTGATGCAAATGAACCCTTGTTTTTGATTCATTGCGTATCTAAGATCAGCCTCTGTCTCTTGAGGTAAATATAGTTCAGACAACTTTGGAATAAACTCGTCTCTGATGATCCTGAATACAAAGTTCTCCCCGAAAACGGAAGGGGAGAGAGCTATCCTGTAACGTGAGTTTGTGACTTCAAAACTAACACTTCTATCTTGGGCCTCATCGTTCACCGATAAATCAAGAGAGCAAATTTGCTTTAGCCGATTGATAAGGTTTCGTACTAATGAAAACTCTTCTTTGTATTCTATAAACTGAAGTAGCTCACCCTGGACTCTAAACCTTACAAGCAGTCCATCCTTGATCTGTTCTATGTGGATGTCACTTGCATTGATTTCATTAGCTTTGAGAAAGACATCAATCCAGAACCGACTTTGGAAGTCTTTTTTTGAAAGTAGCTCGTCTGCACTTCTAGCCTTCGCAGTCTGAAGAACCTTTTGATTTGTTTGTGTTATTTCCACGGTTGGCCCTCCGTTTGTTTGAAAGCATCACAAATCTTCCTTAAGTATTTGGTCTGAATATACTTATAAACCTCATACTGAATTGCAGTTCTGCAAGAATCGTACTTAGTTGTACTAACACCGAGAGGAGTTTTAACTGTGACCAGAGTTGATGGATGTACGCATGAGATTTTTTCAAAGATGGTATAAATTCTTCGATCACCTCCCACTTCGTTTGATCCCGTACTTTGGGCCTTTGCCTGCCTTGCTAATTCAACTACTGGATTAAGTGTTGCAAGTGTTGCCGCTTCCTTTGCAAACTGTTGTGCTCGATCAGCCATGTACTTAGCATTTGTACTTGAATCCATTAAGAAGGGAGAACCTGGTGTATAAAGTGAGTAGCTTCTTCCTCCTGAGTCTCCAATATCAGCCTTTATATTTTTAGACTTTAAAAAACCGGAAAGCTCACTCGTATAATTTGAAAAGGCATCTGGAAGAAACTTTGAGTCGGACTCCCAAGGGTAGGCGAGTGTCCATCTTTCTTCAGTACCTCTTGGAAGGGAAAAGAGATCATGTGCGAGAAGTTTAAATTTTAGTGCAGTGTTTGCATAAGAGTAATCTGACTCATATACCGATGTACTCATTCTCGGTGCTACTGATCCCCAAAGAGTACATTTAAGTTGTTTCCATTTAGATGAATCTGTATAGGAAAGTGATTGTTTTGCTATCGCATGAGCTGTACCTAAGATAGGAAATGAACAAGAGCTTAAGGATTTTCCCATGAACCCATTTTGTTGAGAAATAGCCTTATTCGTTTCTGTTTTATCGCCCACTCCTTGGGTCTTTCCTCCTGACAGATTTGATAAATACGCACCTCCCTGAGCAATCCCACAAGTAAGAGGATTGGATGATGCCATCATTGAAATCATGGCTTCTGGGTCAAGGTAGTCAATCATTCCTGTGTCCCAAAATGGGTAAGAATCTACTGTTGTTGCTACCGGACAGGTCATTGGGACTCCCTTAAAGGCCCATGAGTAACCTCCCACATCGCGCCCTTGTTGCTCCAGGATCGGCCCACATACAGAAAAGTGTTTTGCGAACAGTTCACTCATTGAAACAGGCCAAATATTTACGTCATAACTCTTATTCGTTTTGTCTTTACTCCCACGGATTCGCAGTTTTTCAAATGGAGTAAGGAATGTGGCTTCTGCCAGACCGCTTTCTTTTGGATAGACAAGTGCTGTGAGTTTAATTGCACCCTCGGAGTCCATAAATTTTGAAAGGCCTTCTGCGATTTTCCTGTTGGTGAGGTAGAGAAGATTGTTCTTTGCGAATTTTGAGTGGGGATCGTTGCCTTTCTCAGTGACCTCAATGAAGTATTTAGGCCAGTAATATGACGGTTGTGGCCTTTTATAAGTGTTGTTATTCCTCGCAATACACTTCCCCCTCCAATCTCGCATTACACATGGTTTTGAATGTGAAGTGCTTGTGCCTTCTGTATATGAGTTCAGATGATTTTGAGTCATCACATGGCAAATGTTGGGGAAGTCCTCCTTATAAACCATCAGCTGAGTAGATTCAGACGCTACTCTGGCTACACCTGCAATAGCTCTTGAGAACTCGCGGTAGAAAGCTTCTAGAAGAGAGGGGTCAGTAGCACAGTTATATCCAAGCTTTTGAGTGATAACGTGTGCATCCGCAACGACTCGACCTCGATCAAAAAGTTTCATCACATCAATTGATGGAAGTCCCTTTGCTTGGGCTGAAAATGTGGTGAGTGTGATGAGTATAGTTACAATGTTCATGCTCACTACTAAGGCAACGTAGATGCCAAGTAATAGAGTCGAATTATTAGGAGCTTAGGAAATTTTCGCTTTTAGGAATCGCCATAAACGGTGAAAAGGCCCACCAAAAATGGTGAGTTCAAATGAGGACAATTCTAAAAATCAAATTTTTAGGGTTATGTAAGCGTGATTGATAAGTCGTTATTTTGTAACTTAGAACAATTCAAGTGAAGTGAGGAACGAAGATATTACTTTTATCCATCCTAACTGTTCAAGGCCCGCGAGCAGTGAAACAATATAGAGCATAACCTTCGCAATTTTTACAAAATAGCTCTCCTCAATTTTCTGGGTCGGAATCCCAGCTCTACGGAGAAGTCTAAAGGGTAAACTAATTATGAAGTCGAGAAGTTCACCGAGCCAAAATAATGGATTTAATGTTCTAATTAGAGAAGAGGTTTCATCGTGGACATAAACCCCAATTGCACGATCTACTAGATCGAGAACAGTTACTGGTGAGATCGAGTAAGTTCGTAGATTAAATATGTTTGCGAGTACATCTATATTTTGTCTGTACCCTCCAATCATAGGAGGAGGGGAGTATAAAATTTTTGTATCTATTCCGGTAGCAGAGATCAGTTTATGAGCTAATGGTACTTTCTGGTTAATTATTGATCGAACTTGAATTGCAGACTCATTTTCAATATTTCCTCTCTCATACCTATCATATTGTACATTATTAAAATATTCGATTATGTCATTCCTAAATTCGTTCAGGTGATGCTGACAATAACGATTACCAAAGATTGTTCTTTTATTGTAATAAGTCATTACCTCAATATATCAATCTAATTTTTTGCTGGAAACATCATAATTTTCATTTCTTCATCAGTTTCCCCACAATCGGAGCTTTCACCATAGCTACTTTGGCCAAAGCCTTTGTAGCTGTTCCTGTAGTATCTAAGCCTTTGTTCACCATGCGACCCTGGAATTGAGATCCGATGGCATTAGTCATATTGGCTCCAATTTTAGATATTGGCCCGGAAGCAAACCAAGAGATCACGGGAACGATGACCATGAGTGATTTCCATAAAGCGTTTTCAGTTTCAACATAGGTCGCCAGAAATTTCCCCGTATCATCAAGCATTCTCACTGCCGCATTAAAATCTAAGCCGAACTTTAGATAAGAGGGATCTGTTGAAAGCGTTGTGGCAGTCTCTTCAATTTTTAAGGAGTGAAGAAGAATGATGTTACAGATACTCCTTGAAATCATCATAATCCACGGAATGATAAGTGACAGGATGTAAGCGACACTCCACATACTAACTATTCTCCATGAAGCCATGAGAAATGGTGTAAAGATCACGAGTGGAAAAATAATTTTAAGGAAGACCTGAATTGTTGAGACGTAGTAGGGGAGCTTTTGAAGTGAATCGTTAAGTTTCACTAAGTCGCTTGCGGCCCCACCAAAATCATCAATGTTAAACGCTCTCATCACTGAGTTTGGAAGATTCATAATATTGTAAGAAATCTTTGTTGGATCAGATTCTCCCATTAAACGCTTCTGCATCTCAATTAGCGGTGAGTTTGCCCCATCTGTAAAATGATCTCCTGAAATATTAAGATCGACCCCAAAGTGTTTCTTCAGGAGGTTTGATTGCACTGAAGAAGCAGCAGCAAGGTTTAATGCCGCTTTAGACAGATTTGATGTCTGAAGTCTTGAATGATCACCCCATTCACTAATCCACTTGTCACTCATCTCTCCGTTCATGGCTCCAACGTATAGACTCTCTCTTCCCATTCCAAAAAATTGCTTATTCACATTGCTATAAAGACCTCTAAGAGTAGCCTCAAGAAAGTTTAGACAAGATTCTCGTTCACCCCTGTATTCAAAGTTTCTATTTTCTAAGACTTCTTTACTGAAGGGATATGAGAAACTCATGCCCTCAAAGACACCACCTGTTCCAGTGGATAGCTTCACACGGAACAAGTCACTTGCATTAAAGTACCGCTCGTAGCCATTTTCATTGATTGTCGTAATTGGAACACAGTTATCAATCAAAACATCTACCGCATTCGATAGAGCTGGGTCTGTGATACTTGTTGTTGAAGCTTTAATTAGTGTATCGGCTACGAATCCTGGGGGATAGCTTTGACCTGTTCCAAAGTGTGTGAACAAATCATAGGTCGATTTTTGAAGTTGTATCGTGATCAAAGTCGAAAATGAGTTGATAAATGTGTAATAAGCAGGTCTATTACCAATGGGCATAGCCATAAACCAAGCAATCCAAAAAATCTTAACATAGTCGTGCAACTTTCGATTGTGAAGGCTGATAGCTGTTGAAATCATCATCGCCACAGCACCGGTGAAGAGGATGATTTTAAAAACCGAAGACGAATACAGATTTTCAACAAGGAAAACTAAAGTCTCATCTCCAAAACGTCTTACGAACTCTGCTAAGAGTGTGTCACTTGGTATTACTGCCATGGCATCCTCAACAAGCTATTGTTAATGAGTGGTGTAGGGGCAGAATGACCTGCCTGATTTTTTAATCGAGACCTCTGAATCCCCTCTACAAGGTCAGCGACTTCCCTTTGGGCAATTATGGCGTCGGCTTCGCTTTCTTGCTTAATACGGGCAATTTCGAGGCTTATACGGGCTTTTTCTTTGATGATGTCACAGTTCTTTTGAGCAATTGCACTTTGGTGAGCTGGTTTAGTACAAGTGTCCA
Source organism: Bacteriovoracaceae bacterium UBA6166 (assembly GCA_002435795.1). Lineage (GTDB taxonomy): Bacteria > Bdellovibrionota > Bacteriovoracia > Bacteriovoracales > Bacteriovoracaceae > UBA6166. Next base: position 5,859 of record DIUE01000046.1, read on the forward strand.
TAGCCCGAGTGTAAAGATCAGCTATCTTGTCCTGAACTTTTATGTGAGCTACACTTCGAGCAAGGCGACCTACTACCTGTCTTAGTTCAGGAGAGAAAGCATCTGCCTTATTTCGATCAATCAGGGGAGCCAAAAGTAACACCTGTTCTGGAGTAACAAGCATTGATGGCTCGGTTCCATCATTTGTGGCCCGATAGAATGGGTGAGGAGCACCTTTTTTCGCCCAATCATCTTTGTTGTTCCACATCTTTTCAGTTTTGGAGATGATGTCACCTTTTGAGAATCCCCGGTCTTGATATTTAATCATCTCTTTCAGAACGAGCATGATTTCACTTTCAAGATCATTCATCTCGATTGCAATATCTTCATCAACAGATGGCTGAAATGTACCTCCCCGTCGTATTGTTGCCCCTCCATTGACTTCGACTCCAGGAAAGAGCTCTTTTAAGAATCTTAGTGATTGAACCTGCCGTGAGTAACGATGTCCTCCTGAATTTAGCGGAATATATCTACCTGTGCGATCTTTGATTTTTTCAGGAAACATATCTGCAATAAGTGAATCAAACGTCCAACCTTTCCCACCTTTCTTGTCCGTCTCGCTCGCTTGTGACTTCTTAGAGCCATTTGGATTGTTGTCGTTTACTAGACAATACTCTCTGGCTTCTCCTGCTGGAATCCCGTTGCTAGTAGCCTGTTTAATACACTGTCTAAGCCCTTCACTCTGGAGCATATCCACGTTTCCAATTCCATCAAGCATCTGACAAGTATCAAAAGTTAGTTGTGCTTCTGCGGTTGCCAACATTTCAGCATGATTCATAATGTGGCAGAAGGTAGGACTCACATTACAGGCAAGCATAGATGGTAATGCCCCAGAAATTGCTTGTACCGCTTCCTTGGCACGATTAACGGTCTGAGTTCCCACATTTTTCCAATAATCCTTTGTAAGTAACTTTTTTGGTATCATCAGTTGGGCAGTTGTCCAGTCTGTATAACCACAAGTTTGTTGAGCATCGAGTCCTAATTGGAAGTCAACAAGCTTGACTGATCTCAGAGTAGGCGGCTGACGATTGGGAAAGCCAAACGGCCTCATAATCCGGCCACCATTGTAAGTGTCGTATTCCGTCCATTTTCCTGCATGGGCCTTGTTGATTCCAATAAGCGTGATGATTAAAAAGATAAATCTCATAAACCTTCTCCATAAGGATGTTTTTCACTCATTGTTTTTAATGCCTCCAGGGAAGTGAAACCATCTCTTCGTAATTTGTTATAGAACTCCACTTCGTTTCCCGATGTCGTGCAAATTGCGTTCATATAGGGAGAAAGGGGAACAATGAGAGAGCCTTTAAAAGGGCTTACCTCATTGTTTGAATACACATAGGCTTGTGAGCGTTTGAAATGAAATTCTTTCGTGAGGGATTTCATAATCTGGAGATCAGCTTCATTGAATTGATCTTTCCATGCACGTTCGGCCATAGGATATAAATCACCAAGAGGAAGAAATAATTTTTGGGTTGA
>DIUE01000046.1:7470-11382 GCA_002435795.1 Bacteriovoracaceae bacterium UBA6166
GCCATCATTGCCGCAATTTGTGCAAGAATTGGATCACTGATGCCATCGAGATCGTAAGTTAGAAATTGATCTAGCGGTCTTTGCTCCATTTTCTCAAAGCTTGAGAAGATAAATCCATATTGTCCTGTCTCATAAAGATTTACAGACCATCGGCTGAGATCATCTTTAGCACCATCGACATCCTTTACTCCCGATGCCTTCAAGTTTTCACAAGCTGAAGGCATTTGGGTCAATACATCATTCCAAACAGGGTGGGGGTCAAATACGAGATTTTGCTTTTTTGCATTTTCTTGGTTTTTAAGATGGTTATTAAAAGCGAGTTTTATTGACTCTCTTAAAATTTCTGAGTGACAAGCTGTAATTTTGATCCCTTCATTCTTTTGAACTAATGCAGTTGAAATGAGAAGATAAAGATTTTCTATATCATCTTCGTCCCATCCCTCAAGAGCAAAAGGCGAGTAAGGATTTTTTCTTAAAGTTTCTTCATTGAAAAAAATAACCCGACCATTAACGATGTCTGAGAGCTTTTGGTAAGAAGACTTCTTATCAATCACTCGCACAATTCCTTCAGGATTCCGAGAAATAAATTCCATTATAAGTTTTGTGTTGAATACGGATTTACCACCACGGCTCATGGCCAGAAGGGCAGTCATTTTATTCCCTTGACCTGCAAAAAGATCAAACTTAGCCTCTGTCATCGAGCGAGAAATCCAAAGCTGTTTCCCGTTTTGTGTTGGCCCGATAAACAGGGGGGCAAAGGCCATCGCATTTTCGAGCCTGATCTTTCGTGATCTTCCCTTCATCTTGTTTTCTGGTGGTAAACAACATAATGGGAGAATGGTTTTTAAAAAATGAACGGGAATTTGCTTTTCTTCCTGTAGGCGACTTCCTAGATAATCCATAGACAAACTTTGAAGTGCTCCAACTAGATCAGGATTTAAGTTATGTGTAATAACTTTGAAGCTCTGAACACAATAAGGTTCTTGAGAATTTACGTTTTCCCGGAAAGATTGGAACTGCGAGGCCTCTCTGATTCGAGTTGCCTTTCCAGAATACCAACCCTCCTTGGCGGCCAAATCAGTTCCAAATTTATTTGAACCATGAGATAGCGTCCAAATACAATCAAAATTTGTACATGGGATGTCGTTAATGAAAAGTCTCATCTGCCCGTAATTAAATGCTTCCGGTAAATGTTCTAAATGAAATAGTCCTTTCTCAGAGTTACCAATCGTAACCTTGTGGTCATTCAGTGTTACTTTTTTTACGTAGACATTTTCATGGATATTCGACTGACTCCCTATTGCGACATGATTTTCACCTCCAGAAAGTAAATTTTGAGTGAAGTAAATCAAGTCATAACAGGTAAGGGGAGATAGTTTAAAGAATCTTGTTATGTTGTGTTCAAGATTTGCCAGTTCAAGTTTGAAATCTTTTAGATGATCCTCATAACTTGATTTTGTGGACTCTGACTCTGTTCTTGTAAAGAATAGAAGTTTCTCCTTAAGAGATTGATCGTCATGTTTGATACAAAATCGTATAGAGAGGAATATCTCACGTTTAACAATTTCTTGAGTGTCATAAAGGTATCGTTCTTCTTTCGCTAAAATCGAGCCAACGCCATCTGATTCAGAAATACCAAACTGTTCAGTTGTTCGACGTTGTGAAAAATGAATTGAAATAACTGTATTGCCAAGGCCTGCATGAGATGGAACCCCAACCAACACTGACCGCAGTCCCTTATGGAGGGTAAGTAATTTTGATTCCAATTCCTCATTAGTTAAAGGTTCATCATAAACTCCGTTGATTTTATACATTGCTCCGATGTCACCATTTTTGAGCAGGAAAATCCCTTTTTCCAATTCCTCTCGTACTTCGAAGTGAGCTTCACAGAAGTTATCTGGGAGGCGATTTAAATAAGTTTCGAGATACCCTTTGCTTTTTGGTATAAGGGGAAGTTTATTCTTTAACATAATCCCCCTCCAACACTACTTCGATGTCTTTGAAGTTAATTTTTTTCTCCTGATATGGAATGATATAGACCGCCTCAAGGTTCATTATGTTCTTGTCATCTACCCGTGCATAACTTCTGACTACTTGGACTTGAGTTCCTACCTTCTCAAGATTAAGAACAGGTTTTGATTGAAGGGTTCTTTCATCTTGATCTTTATCACCTTTCATCACTCCCACTCCCGTTGGAATTGAAGAGCATGAAGATAAAAGTATTAAACAAATGAAACTAATTCTTTTCATCTGAATCTCCTTGTGGGCTTAATGTATTAGCTGTGTTGTTTCTGATTAAGGTTGATTGATCCAGCTTCGTTTCAATAAAAAACTCCTGTGGAATTTGAATTTCACCTTTAATAGTCAGAAAGATTTTCGATCCTGGAGCCATGGCAAGAGTAGGGGATAGTCCCTTGTAGTAATCTATCCACCAATCAAGAAATCCTGCACTGGCTCCGGCAATAGATTTCCCCATGATGTATCTTGCGTCACTTCCTTGAACATTCGATGCTGTTTGTGGATTTGAGTTGACCCCACCGCTCGAAAGATCAGTTTGTACTTGAGCCGCAGCCATCGCTTTTCCAAATTCTGAAACACCTGATTGCAAAAATTGCATTGCCGCCGCCGCAACTTTACCTCGTGTTATCAATTCCGCTTTTTTACCTATGTATTCGTCCTTGAAATCCCTGAGTTGTGCATAAAGTGGAATTTCAAAAGTGGAACCTTTACTCGTCCTACATGAGATGGTTTTCCCCTCACCATAGATTCGTTCGGTGTTATAGTTTCCACTTACGTCAATCCATATATGGCATCCTTTTAGCTCCACAACAGTTCCATTAGGGCCAAGGAAAGCATAATCAAGTCTCGCATCAACCTGTCTAACCTCTGTGGAAACCTCTACTCCAGCCATAAGCGTAGCAAGGGCTGTAGAACCGCTTGGTAGAGTGATTGAGTTAGTAGTGTCAGGTGCTATAAGTGGTGCATTAAGCACATAGATCCCAGATTCAACAGTAGGTTCAACCTCGGCCGGAATAGTAACGACTGGTAATACAGGAGGCTGTGGCTTGGGTTTTATGTTAACTCTTTTTGGGGCCGCTTTTTTTACTTCTACTGTTTGAGTTGTTTGAGTAATTATTTCCTTTGATTTTTGAATTCTCTCTTCAAAATCTCGATCACTCATCACCGGTCTGTTCTCAATGCGGATGTCTGATAAAACCCGATCTTGTGGAATAAAGGAAGAGTGCGTCCCTTCTGTCACGTTTGAAACAACCTGATCTGAATTAAGTGCATCCTGAGAAGGAAGATCGTTTGCAAACGTAGTGGCTGTTACTAAAAACAAAAGTAGTGCTTTCATGGGAGCACCCGCTTAAAGTTAATAAGTACATTGCTACTTAAAACTAAATAAGCCTTACCTTCGATGTGTACCAGAGATGAATACTTAAGAGTATTTGACTGAAAGTTATTCAGTTTCAGAAAGCGATCTGTAGAGCCTGTTAAAACCTCAAAAACGTAGTGATAGACTCCTTTGGGATTCATATAGAGTTCCTGGAGTCGGTAGGTATTTTTGTTCCCTTCAATAGTCCTGGTCGTTCCCCCTTGGTTCATTACGTCTTTATATCCATGACGATTCCCACGACAAAATANNAACAAACGCTTCGAGTTCATCAGTTTTTATTGGGTCTTTTTCAACGCGTGTAATATCAACGACTGGAGTTTGAACAAAGTCTCCTAAAGCGAATTTGACATCAATCAGTTCTTTATTTGAAAGTTTGAATGAACAAAAAAGTTCACCATCCTTTTTATTCGGTACAAGCCTTAGAAAGAAGTTTGATGTTGTGTTTTGGATTCCTTCAACTCCGATAACCTTTCCGAGGGATGCAGGGGTGCAATTAACTCCAAGAACAGGATGAT
>DIUE01000046.1:11407-46530 GCA_002435795.1 Bacteriovoracaceae bacterium UBA6166
TTAATTTTCATTTTCCACCACCCCTTTCTTTGCCGCCTCAAGTTGCTTTTTCATATTCATGTAAGGATCAACTGATGAGTCATCAACCTTAACGCGAGAGACTTTCAGGGCGAAAGGATTGTTCTCATCTGGCCAAACAGATTGGCCAAGGATCAAATAAGCGACCTCCTTCTCAGAATATGGTTCATTATTATTTATAAAGATGGATCTTTTACCCACAATCAAAGCACAGGCACGTTTAATCTTTTCACACCATAGAAATTCAGATTTCTTATCGTCCATGTCAAACGAAGAGACGATTTGATTTTCTCTGACGTAGCTGAAGCGATCAGTGCTTATCAAATTAGCCTTGGTCAGTTCGACAAGTTTGTTTGAATAATAGGTCTTAAAAAGCTCATCATAATTATCCTGTATAGAGTTGTAAGACCACTGTTCTTGAAGTTCAACTATTCTTCTGGAGACCGCTTCAACGTATGAGTTTGAAATATAACTTTGAGCTGGAATTTCTAGTTTTCTCTGAAGGGCTGGAACAAGAACCAGTCTTTCAGCTTTAAAATCATTGATTGCTTTAACAGCAAGAAGAAGCGTTGAAACTCCGAGTGTACCAGCAAGAATCATGGCGAGAAGCGCAACTGAACGCCATACCTTTAACTGATATTGTGAACCTTCAAGACGATCAAGCCATGAAAAGTAGTTTTTAATTTTCTCCACGGTACTCCTCCCTTGAAAGACAGACGTGTTGAATGGATGGAAAAATCATTCCAGTAAGTTTTGTTCGTTTTGCTAATTCTTGAAATTGGGGCGAATAGGTGAGTGGTATGCCCTTCTGATCGAATGAGAAAAAATATCTCGCGATGAAGGCAAACCCCAATGCTGAAAATGGTGCCACAATTGGATTGATTACCAAAGTTGCCAAAAACATCCAGAAACACCCAAGCATCGCCGGTGCTTCAACACCTAAAATGTGAATGGGTAGATCGACATTTTCAATACGAAGAATGCGAGCGTTACTATAGTCAACCATATTGTTCTCCTACTTGATGATGGAATACGCCACATAAGTTGTGATCCCACAGGTAATTGCACCAAGGCCTGGCCCTAAAGCTCCAAACCACTGTTCATCTGACATACGTTTTGCTGTCTTCATTCCGAAAGAGATCGCACCAACCATACTTGCTGAAAATAAAAGCCAGTTCAGAAGATTGATTGCATCCGTTGCCTTAGTGCTCCCTTTCAGTATTCCTTCTGGTGCTGTTAAACATGCTTGGTCTTGGGGATCACAAACTTGTGCATAAAGTTTTGATGTCGCGATTATTGCCGAGAAATAAAGTGTCACGTAGTTCATTTTTTTGAACATAAGTCCTCCTAGTTATAAAAAAATAAGTTTGCTAAAAACGGTGAGATTCCTACAAGAACAGAAGCCGAACCTGTAAGCAGGGCCTGTCCATATTCCTCTCTACTCAAAGAGTGTGAAGCCCTTAATCCGAGCCAAATACACCCACAGGTCGTAATAAGAGCGATTCCCCAGAGATAGGTGTTCAGACTTTCATACACAATAGGGGTGTCGAGATCAGTAAGTGTCGATTTGAATTCTTCCTGCCAAAGCATAATTATTCCTTTAGTATTTGGGCTGAAGCCGCGAGATAATCTTCTAAAGATTTATTCCCTACGATCTTCGTAGCCGCGTTTGTTTTTGGATTATGGATAACAACAACAGGAACAACTCCATCTGGTGCATAATTTGACAAGGTTTCTGGTGTTGCTCTTGAACTTTGAATCAGTCCTTCAAAATGTTTGATTGCTTTCTGATCTGCTTGAAGAGGTCTTACATCGGGAAGTTTTTTTATTTTCTTTGCAAGATCAGAACAATGAGGGCAAGTGGAAGAAAAGATAAAGTAGTAGTTTAACTTTTTTAAATCTGTCTTCGAGACATTAGGAGTTTGATTTAAAGGAAGTGATGCTTTCTTAGTAGAGACACGATTTCCTTTTCCGAACTGATAGTAGCGATCTTTCAGCTTTCCTTCTAAAAATAGCTCTCTCTGAGCCTCATCTACGGTTGCCTGTATAATTGCCAGTTGTTCAGCTTTGATTTCATTTCTAAGTAACCAGTATTTTGCATAGGCCTTGTTTGTTGGATTCTTTGCCAGAAGAAGGAACCCTTCATCTGGTACATGGTTTCCTTCTTTCCAAAAACGATTTGTCTTTGGGTCTAATAAGTCTTTCCACTCCTCAGGAGCCGATTTTGCTACATCAGCATTGCCTCCGGACGTATTGAACCTGAATGAAAAGGCCCATGAGGTTGTAGTGCTGAGGACTAAAATAATTATAAGTGTTGTTTTCATATTGAACTCATAAGGCAATGGGTGTGCCAGGTTTCCAGTAAGTGAAATCAGGAGATTAGGAGGGGATTAAATTGATGAATCACCGTAAACGGTGAAAGCACTCACCGAATATGGTGGTCAGTCCTCGTTTTACAAATAGATGACGCTGCGCAATTAAGCCAGATTTGCAATGTCGGATATTTATTGCTAAAACCTCGCTCAATGAAAAACGAAGCATTTTTAAATAACACTATTCAGTTCTGTATTGTTGAAGATGATCCAGTCTTTAGAGATCAGTTTGCATTGATGTTAGAAAAGTTCGGTAGTGTACGTCAGATTGCAAGCTATCGTGAGGCCATTCATTATTTAAGGACTCATAGGCCAGATATGCTCTTTATAGATTTGGAGCTTGATGGGGTGAAGGACGGCCCGAAGATCGTAGAGCAGGCATCATCACAGGATATTCATTGTGTAGTTGTTTCTGGGCATGATGACGAAGACTTAATTAAGGAGTGCATTGATAAAGGGGCCAAGGATTATTTTGTTAAGAGTGATGTAAATACTACACTTAAAGATATTATTGCCAAATACAAGCGGCTTTATAGGAAGCCCACGAACTCAGAGTTTCTTTATACCAATCATCCCCAATTTAAACAGAATCTTGAATTTTTATTAGGAAATGCGAAAACAGAATTTCCTATCCTCCTTTCCGGGCCAACTGGTTCTGGTAAAACCTTTTTTGCAAAACAACTTCATATGAAGAGTGAGCTTAAAGGCCCCTTTGTTCAAGTCAATTGTTCCGCGATACCTAAAGAGCTATTTGAATCAGAAATGTTCGGCCATGAGAAGGGAGCCTTCTCGGGTGCAGTTTCAAAATATAGTGGAAAGATTGCAGAGGCAAATGGAGGAACACTTTATCTTGACGAGCTTGATAGTATGCCACTTGAGCAACAAGCGAAACTTCTCAAAGTAATTGAAGAAAAAGAATTTTCAGCGGTAGGTTCAAATAAAGTTCAAAAATCGAATTTTCGTTTGATCTGCTCTGCTCAAAAAGACCTAAAGAAGATGATTGAAGAAGGGAGATTTAGGGAGGATTTATATTACCGCATTTCTTTAATTGAAACTAGAATCCCGACATTAGCTGAAAGGAATTGCGACATTGTTCCTCTCCTTAAAAATATGCTTAATGGCCCACGTCGTTTCTATTTTACTTCAGATTTTAGAGAGTACATTGAAGCATACCCGTGGAATGGAAACCTCCGTGAACTTCAAATCTTTGCTTCTAACATCATTATGATAGGAGAAAGTAAACTTACTGAACGTCTGGCCAATTCTATTCTGAATCGTAATAAACAGAGTGAATCCCTTTTGAACGAGGCCCATTTTGGTTTAGTTGAGAAAGTGGGATTTAATGAATTTATGAAAATGATGGAAAAGGAAGTATTGAGCCATTTCCATGAAAAAAATAATTCAAACCTCACCAAGACGGGAGCAAATCTGAAGCTTCCTTGGACGACGGTTAAACGAAAGTGGGAACAATATGAATCTAAAGCATGAGATTGAGGCTCCAATCGGGACTCTGAAAATGATTATTTCAATGCTGAAGGATGATGGAGTTCTTCCTGAAAGGATGGAGAAGAACGCAGAGGCTAGCTTTGTAAGAATTAAAGAAATTCTAGAAAAGTGGAAAGCCGAACAAGAAAACAACGAGGTTCAGTGTGAACATTGAACAACTTATTAAGCACTTTGATCTAATACCCTTACCAGAAGAGGGGGGGTATTTTAAGAAAGTTTACCAAGCCAAGGACTCACTGAAGCTCGAAAGAGGTGTTCGTAAGGCCGGTGATACTATCATGTATCTTATAACCAAGGATCAATTCTCAGGTCTTCACAAGCTTCTTTGTGATGAGTTCTGGCATTTCTACGCAGGTGATCCAGTAGAACAAATTGTTTTCAATGAAACCGAAATTCAAGAACGCGAGTTAGGAAATAAGGATTTCTTGAAACATTCTCCTCAATCATTAGTTCCTGCACGCTATTGGCAGGCAACAAAATTAAAAGATGGTGGGGAATGGGCACTACTTGGAACAAGTGCGTTCCCAGCATATGACCATGCCGATTTTTCAATGGGAGATATTTCAAACCTGACATTACTCCATCCACAAATGAAGGAAAGGCTTTTGAAATATGTTTAGCTTACCAAAACTATCAAAGAAGTCTCTAGGACGAAGAGGTTATTATGTACACTGAAGCAATGAATCAAGTTGGAAGCATACCAGCTTCATACTTAAATAGAGAGCTAGGTTTAAATTCCTGGAGGGAGTTCTTTACTAATAGGGCAAAAGCTGAATCAATCTTCAATTCAACCAGACATAGTAATTTGTTTCAAACAACGGTATCCGCTAGCGTCATTGGGAATAAATGGCTTTCTTTTTCTGAATTGATGCCAAAAATTCTTTGTCTCTTAGCAAGTAAAGTAAATTCAAATCAAGCGAGAATGCGAATTTTAAAAATTGCTTGGGAAGAACTCGGGGAAGGGCATTCTGAACATATCCACCCTGAAACATTCAAGGATTGCTTACAACTTGCTCAAGTAGAAATTACTGAAAAGCATTCATCCGCCTTAGACCATCTTGAAGAGATCGTTGGAACTAAAATAACAAACACAACGCAAGTTTTTGGATTTGGCCTTGGGTTGGAAATCATCGCAGTCGAGAACATCCAGATACTGTTTGATGGACTTAATTATACTGATAGTCGTGCAGAACAACTAAAGGACACTGATTTTTTCAAGATTCATTTTAAGAACGAAGATGGGCACATTAACCACTGTGTTGAAAGCTTCATCAATTATTGCGATTCTGGCAAAAGTAGAATGGATTTTATCGTAGGTTTTGATTATGCAATCGAATTTTGGCATCAATTTTGGGCTGAAGTTACTGAGGATATGGAAGACTTCAATATCCAAAGAGGTAAACAATGGCTCAACTAAAGAAAACTCTTGGTTTGCTTGATGGAACAACGCTTGCCGTAGGTTCAATTATAGGATCAGGAATTTTGTTTCTTCCTTCTCTTACATTTGCAATAGCCAAACATGACATTACTATCGTTTGGCCCCTTGCGACCTTCTTATGTATTCCGCTCCTTTTTATCTTTGCTGATATGTTGAAAATCACACCTAACGCTGAAGGAATCGAAAGTTTTATTCAGCTTGGATTGGGTAAAGGCATAGCAAGTGCAATTCCGATTATTTTCTTGGGTACAGTTACTCTTGGTATGCCATCAGCGGCTATTATTGCTGGCCAATACGCTCTACGGGCCACTGGTAACAGTAGTACAATGCCAATAGTAGCTTTCTCTTTAATACTTATTGCAATCATTGTTAATTTCCTGGGGGGAAAACTTGGGGGAAAGGTTAATACATTCGTTGCATTTAGTCTCTTCGTAGTAGGGGGAGTAGTAGTTGGGATAACAACATCTAAAGCGGTTCCACACTTTAATACCGTTATACCGGTTTACGAGTTTAATTCCATTTCTAAAGCAATTGTTCTCGCTTTCTGGGCCTATGCAGGTTTTGAGAATTTGAGCTTTATTGCAGGCGAATTTAAGAATCCCAGACGTGATTATTTTCTGTCGATGATTATAGCCTTAATATCCTGTGGGCTTCTTTATTTTGCACTTGCATTTAACTTCGCCGCCCTCATTGGCGAAAATACAGTGGATTCAGTTGTGGGTCTTTCTCAACTCACTACTCTTGCCGGTCTTGATTCAAGATTTACTCATCTCCTTGCTGTGTTTGCCATCTTCTGTGTTTTAATTAACCTCATTAGTTGGACATGGGGAATTACACGTTTGATTTTCTCGTCTGCCAACAAAGGGTTTTTGCCTATATATTTTGGTGTTCAACATAATAATGTTCCAAGAAGAGCGACTATGCTTCTGGGAACGATCTTTCTTGCTGTTCTTGCATTAGGAATTGCTCTGCCAAGCTATTTTGAATCTGCTTTGAAGGTTGTAAGCACAAATTTTGTTTTTGTTTATGTACTATGCCTTTTATCCTACGTCATTTATATCAAAGACCCAATTAAACGATTTGTTGGAGCTACATTGTTAGCAGGACTTATCGTCTTTCTGTTAAGTAGTGGGCCTCTATTGTTATATCCACTCGGTTTAACAGCTCTAAGCTGGTTTATACAAAGGAGAACATCATGATTACTGTTCTCCAGCAACGAGCAATGAAATATGGATTAAGAGAGCTTCTTTCTCTAAAAAGAAAAATAAATTTAGACCAGGGACTAGATTGTTTCTATTTTGGATATGGTGCAAATCTTTCCATTGATCGTTTTAAAAAGTGGAACATACCTGCCGAGGTAGTTGGCCCAGCATTTATAAAAGATCATATGCTAAAATTTAATTTACCCTGCGAATACAAAGGCAAGGGTTACGCAGGTATTGAACATGAAGCTGGCCAAACCGTTTGGGGAATCCTGTTTAAAGTGAACGAATCCGCCCTGAAGATGTTGGATGTACTTGAGTGGGTTCCATTTTCTTTTTACGAAAGAAAATTATTCGATGTGAGCCATGATAATGAAATTTACACGAATGTTCACGCCTATGTAACCTGTCACCCAAAGAAGAATCTGGTTCCCTCGAAAGGGTATCTTGATTACATCATTTCCGAAGGGAAGAAGGCTGATTTCCCTGAAACATATTTATCTTATCTTAGTTCGATACAATCAGAGTCATCATTTGAGCTTGATCCGACGTTTGTGCTTCGGAATCCATCTCAAAGCAGGTTATTTTCAGATAAATTAGGCAAACTGTACCTGCAACATGACGTCCTTAGAGAAAAATTAACAAAGGTGATCCCGTGAAGTCTTTTCTAATCGTTATCAGCCTCATCTTTTCAACCTCTCTCTTCGCTGAGAGGAATGTGCTTCTCATATTTCCTAAACTGGAGAATCTGAGTCTTACTGGCCAGTTAGTAATGTCTGGAATAGAGGCAAGTTTCGACCAGTTTCCACAGGCAAAAGATGAGCTTGATTTAATTAAACTTGAGACTGGTTCCAATCTCAAGGAACTCGCTTCTGAGTTAGAAAAAGCCATTTCAAAGTATAAGCCGCTCGCAATCATTGGGGCTATTACTTCCAATAGTGCATTTGTAATTGCAGATATATCAGAAAGAAACAAGATTCCGTTTATTACACCGTTCGCTACTCACTCCGATGTTACAAAAGAAAGAAAATTTACATTTAGAGCTTGCTTCGATGATAGCTATCAAGCAGAGAAGCTTGCTACATTTGCGGTGAAGAATCTTAAGAAATCACGCATAGCTGTTGTTTACAATTCATCAAGTTCATACTCATTAGGAATTAAATCACGCTTTACGCCTATTGCGACAAAATCTGGAGCTAAAGTTGTTGCTGAAATTGGAGTCCAAAATTCAAACAACCTTTTACCCGAGAAGATTCAACAAATAAAAGAAGCAAACCCTGATCTCATCCTAATTCCATCTTATCAGGTAGAAGCCGCCAGCATCATCTCTAAACTAGGAAATGTTCTGCCAAGAACAACTACTTACCTTGGCCCTGACAGTTGGGGAGGGGGACGACTATTTCATAAAGTGTTCCAGGGCGATGATATAGATTTTCATGGTTTTTATGTTCAACATCTTGGCGGCGTTCAACTTGAAAAACGTCCGGAGTTTAAAAAGATTCTTTCAGAGAAAAATATCTTCAAAGATAAATCTCATCAAGAAACCGTCGCGATGGTTGCACCTGTCGTAATTGGTTATGATTCAGGAACAATCCTTTTTACCGCCTATCAGAACTCCCAAAGGGAAAAAATAGATTTAAGGGCCTCCATTGCCAAATTAGATATTGTTGGCATCACCGGCAGGTTGAACTTTAAGTCGAACAATACTCCTCAGAAGTCACTTTTTATTTATAAAATAAATAAAAAAGATGAAAGTTTTTATGAGGAGTATAAATAATGTCTCTGAAGCAATACACATCCCTCATAAAACTTGGCGAAAAAATCTTTTTAAGTGCCCTTGTATCCCAAACAATTCTTCTCGCGATTTTGGGAGGTGTATTGCTGTCCTCTAAGCTTTATTTTGATATTCAAAGCACTGATAAAATCATCTCTTCGACATTTAAAAATTGGGAAGCTGAAATCACTGAGAGTATCTATATTCAGCAAATGGTTTCCGAAGGAGAGATGCCAAATATCGACATCTTAAATAACTTCAACTCTGCTCTTTTGAACGCAGGCGTCAATGCAACCGTATCAATCGTGACTTGTACTGGAAACTCAAATGAGTTTCATTTATCAATTGGAAGAAGAAATCTTGATAAGTGCGTTCTTATTCACCAAAAACACAATTCCATTTATTACATTGCCTCTATCGGTCTTGCCTTAATCCTAGTAAGCATTGTCCTCACATATCTTATTTGGCTAGCTCTTAAAAAAAGAATGTCTGTACAACTTTTTAATCCCTTGCTCGATTCAATTACCAAAGAGGCCAATCAGCTAAAAGAAAGTGAATTGAACCGTGCAAAAAATGAGGCAGTTGCAAAAACTGCGGAAAAAGTAGCTCACGATATTAGAAGTCCACTAACCTCACTTGAGTTTATTATTAAAAATATCGGGCCTAATCTTGCAGAGAAGGAACGTATAACAGCGAATCAGGCATTAGAGCGTATCAGTGATATTCTAAGGACTCTTGGCGGAAAGAAAACATCCGAAGATCACTCTGAAGTTAGGGTGGAAATCATTGATCCTTTAGTGAAGCGTATTCTCTCAGAAAAACGACTTGAGTTTAAGACGAAAAATAATATCGAAATGAGGCTTTTCAACAACATTCCGTATGGAACATTTGTTAAAATTTCAAAAGCTGACTTTTATAGGACAATGTCTAATCTCATAAATAACTCTGCTGAAGCCTCCATTCCCGATCAAAAGCTCTTTATTGACCTTACATTAGCAACTCAAGAAGGTGAGTGCCTGATAACAATTAAAGATAATGGGAAGGGGATTCCAAGAGATGGTCTTTCACGCGTTTTTCAGCATGGAGTGAGTTTTGGCAAGGATTCCGGCTCTGGAATTGGACTCACCTCTGCTAAAGAGACAATCGAAAAATATAATGGGTCACTTGCACTTCATAGTGAAGAAGGAAAAGGAACTGTCGTCACAATAAAACTTCCCATTGGCCCGGCTCCACGTTGGTTTAAAACGTCTTTAAAACTTTCGACATCAAATGTGTGCATCATAGATGACGATGACTCAATCCACTCTATTTGGGACGAGATTCTATCTGGTAAAAATCTTTCTATTACTCACATCAAGTCTTCTAATGAATTTGAATTGTGGGTCAAGGGAATTAACAAATCAGATTTTTCATTTCTTTTCGATCTTGAGCTACTTGGTTCCAAAATGAATGGCCTAGAACACATTGAGAAGTTCAATCTGGAAGGACGATCTACACTTGTAACAAGTCACTATGATGATATATCAGTCCAGGACAAGGCTCAAAAACTTGGTGTAAAAATTATCCCAAAAGATTCTGCTTCAAATATTGCTATTGATTTTTCTCCTGTTCCTGTTCAAAAAATGGTTCTAATTGATGATGATAATTTCGTTCACATGAGTTGGGGAATGGGTGCAGATAAAAAGCAGGTCGATCTTGCCTCTTATTTCACAATTGATGACTTTCTAAAAGATGCTGAAAAGTTCTCAAAGGATACTGCGATATTCATTGATTCAAATTTGAAGAACGGTGTTAAAGGGGAGATTGAATCCAAGAAAATCTTTGATCTTGGTTTTGAAAACCTTACGCTTGCCTCTGGAATGGATTTTCCTCAGCTCCCTTTCTGGATCAAAGGGAATCAAGGCAAAGCCTTTCCACTTCATTAAAGCCTCATTCGAGGCTTTCTAGGTCTTCGACCTTGTAATAGGTAGATCCATTGTCAAAGCTCAAAATACGGTCTTCTTGTTCTTCAGAATCAATCCATTCTTGTTTGGCCATATCCCATGCAGTTGGATCAAGTTTTTGAATGGCCCAAAGGGTATTCACTTTGATGAATCCAATTTGAGTTTCATCGGCATAACAACCTTCCATTGAGGACTCAAACTCAGTATCAAGATCAACAGGTGTGAGTTCTTCGCGCAGAATATGCTCAATAACCCAATTTAGGCCATATTCAACTCCTACGCCGGGTAATTCTCTCATAAGGTCGTCTGAGCCACATGAGAGGCAAACACCGGTAGGTGCTTGACGGTAGCATCCGTAACAAAAAGGTTTCGTTCTTCCAAAAGCTACTTGTTCAAGTTTTTTCATCATTTCAGATTTCATACAATCTCCTCGTTACTGTTTGTTTTCCCCGTTTGGGGCCTCTTCACACAAAACTGAGAGGCCCAAAGGGAGAAAAAGCGAAGATACCGAGAAGGCCGTGTTTAACCCTTTGGGGCATGACAAATGACAGGAGTGAAATGGATGGCATGAAGTCTGCGGTTGAACACATAGGGGCTTGGACAGGAGCAAGCGTCACATAAGAAATGAGGAAGAATAATGAATGGTGATAACGAACAAGAAGGGGAGAACGAAATTATTTAAGGAAGTCGGAAGGATGAACCTTAAGTGCTTTTGCGAGGGTTTCGAGTGTATCAAGCTTCACATTGGGAGTATTCTTACCCTCAAGGAGTTGAATATATCTCACGCTTATGCCGATTTTCTCAGCAAGCTCCTCCTGAGTTTGACCCTTTTCGAGGCGAATTGTCTTAAGGTTTCTAGCGAAAGCCCTTCTAATCTTTGTCATCTTTACCCGTATCTTTAGCTACAGGTAAAGTTTCACACTTTTGGTATTTACAAAACACGTTGCTACAACTACGTGCTAGTATTTATTGATAATCATTGGTAGGTTAGTCGGCATGGAACTTTCAGAGAAATTGATAAATATCTTGTACGTAGAAGATGAGGAAGACCTTAGAGAAGTCATCCCTGCGGTCATATTGAAAGATGTGGAGGCCCAGGTCAGCACTATTGCTTCTGGCAACCTCGCAATCGAGGCCCTCAAATCTGGCTCAAAATTTGATTTAATTATCTCAGATTACAAGATGGAAGATGGATCGGGGGCTGATCTTCAGCAGTATATGAAGAAAGATGGCGACCCCACGCCATTTATCCTTTTCACCAATACAATTGAACCAAGCCTTCCCGAGACATCGGAAAACTTCCTTGGCATCATTGAGAAACGGGACTGGAAAGGCCTAGTCGATTTAATAAAGGAAGTTCAGTCAAATAATACCTGATTGATTTCATCAAAAAATTTACATTTTCGAATAGCTCACTGAACGCTATCTTATGCCCAATAATACTCGTTATAGGACATAAAGAATCCGTGAGGTAGTGCGGTTTACATCTTGGGCAAGAACTTTCCAATCCCCTTAAGAATCTCATCAAAGCTAGGAAATTTTTGATCGTAGTGCAAAGATGCGTTGGTGTTATGTTCTTTAGTGAAAAAATCCAATGTGCCCTTATCAGAAATGATAAATGCCTCATTCTTTGTCAGGACAAACTCATCCTTGGCTCCAAATCTTTTGGTCTTATGCTCAAGGTATTTCTCTGTGCCTAAAAATTTCTGAACATCTGGGCGCTTTAAAAGCATAAAAATATCATAGTAGTGACGCATAAAATTTCTATCTCTTGCTCCCGTCTCTTGATACTGACGAAATTTCTTAGAAATTGCACTGAGTTTTTCAACAAAGGTGTATTCAGGATTGTAGCAACGAACTCCGATGGCCCTATTGTCCTCAACATCAAGATTTGCAAGTTTTGCAAAATCGTATGCCCAAGACGAAATATCTTTTAGAGTAAATGGGTCAACCTGATCGAATCCAATTTCAAGCAATATTTCTTTCTTTATTTTAACGTGCTGATCGGCCGATACTGATTGATACTTCAAAAGAATATCAGCATTGCGATATTTCCCATCCGGAGTAACAGAATCATCATACTTTACTTCTGCAATTCCATTGATACTGATTTGAGACAATAACCAATCGAAGTATTCTTTCCTCGACTGACGATGAATTTCCTTGTCGTGGTTCTTCCCATATTTAACGTCATTGTCAGCAGGAGGAATAATCATTACATCCAGGTCTTCAGAGAATCTTTCAATGGCGTTAAAACCTTTCGACAAAGAGGTTCCCCCTTTGAGATAAAAATCAAATTTTAGGTTCTGAAGGCCCCATAATGAGTGCATAATCCAATAGTCTTTTTCGACCATCTTAATATCAATTTGTTTTTGTTCTGCAATTGTTTCTAAAATACTTTTAAATCGCATATTCTCATGCAGGAACGCCATCTTCGCCTCTTAACTTTCGGAAATATCTCTTTACCCAATTCTTTCCATACTTTTGTGATAGATCATAGACCTTTTCATAATCAAGTGGCCATACTCGTCTCTTCCACGCATCTTCAAAATTCTCTTTAAGCCTTTCTTTGTTCTCACCAACGGCATCGAGATTATTAAAAAGATCCACAAGCAAAAATTCATCGTGATGATCTTTCGGAAATTTTCTATTCACGAAGTGATATTCTCGATTCCCAAGTTTTATTTTTCCAGTCCGCTTTGAATTATACACAAAGGTATCTTTAAACATCTGGGTGAGACCCAAACCAAAGCTGTTAAAATCGGACATATTTCTCATTAGAAAACGATTTGATCCAAGAAACTTAGAAACAACTTCTTTAGAATCTGGAGAAAGTTCCATATCTCCTAGCTTCTCAGGTTTTACATATAACCCCTTCCCTAGCGATCTGAGCTTTTTAGTATCCACTAAAAGTCTAAGATCACGCCCAAGGGAATTAGAATACCTCTCAAGCTCGCTTGCTCGATAAACACGGCCACTTTGGAGGCCCTTCGCAAGATTATCTAGTCTTAGTTCACGGTTCTGGTTCATACATCCTCATTATAGCATCTTTTCGGCATTTTTGAATAATTTTTAAGTTTTTAATTTTTGTGCAATTATCACCTATCTACCTAAATTTATGGAGAAAATATACGATAAGAGCAATACGGAGCACTATTATGACCACTACCCTAACCCTCGAACCTGAGTTTTTAAATTCCCTAAATAGCGAGAATACACGGCTCTCCTATCAGAATGACATAAAGGGATTCATGGAATTTGCAAATGTGACGAATCTCACAGGCACTTCACGCGATGATATTTTGAGATGGAAAGAACATCTGATGATGGTTGGTGGCCGTGATGGTGAACCTTCTGCACCTTATACTGTGGCAAGAAAACTCTCTAGTTTGAAAGCTTATTTTTCTTTCCTTGCAGAACATAGAAATCATCCAAACCCATTCACTGACATTAAGGCCCCAACTCGCGTGGTGAAAAATGAGAGGCAGATATTAGATGTTCAAGAAATTGAAGAGATGATTTCTCAAACCTCTTCATCACAATCTGCTCCCCTCCATGCCGCACTTATTGCCACAAATTTTTATGCAGTCCTTCGTCTCAATGAATTTTTAAAAGCACGGATTGAAGACTTTTACAGAGAAAAGAACCTTTATTTTCTCAAAGTGAGAACAAAAGGAAATAAATTTCAGATTAAAGAAATTCCTTATCCTGCTGTAGAAAGAATCCTCGCATACCTTGAGTGGATGAAGTCCCAAGGCCGTGACATGAATCCAAAAAACTATTTGTTTCGTCCCTCCAGGAATAATCACCAAGGAGAAATCAATATCGACAAGGCGTTGAACCCAAGAACAGTGAATAAACTTTTAAAAAAATATTCTTTGGCTTCAGGGATTATGAAAAATATTTCGTCCCACTCCGGACGGGCATCAGCAATTACCAATTACCTTAACCTCACGGAACTTGAGAATAATGTTGCCGACATCTATGGGGCGAAAATGCTTGCAGGTCACTCCAAAATTTCAACGACAGAAATTTATGACAAAAAACGCAGGGATATTATGAATAAAGGAAAATTAACTCATCTTTATAAAAAAATCGGCTAATAGGCTACCCCTGAAAAATGATTTAAAAATTCCTGTAGTTCATCCTTAAAGGCTTGGAAATCACGTTGTAGATCACGAGAAATATCAATTGTCCAAGCAAAGAACGTAGCGTCGGAGTCAGTGACCTTATACTCCCTTCTAATATCTTCGGAATCCTTTGGATAAAGTAGAATCACCGGCGGAATTTTATCCTGTTTTGAGTGGATTTGCTTATATGCAAGAACCTGATAAACATCTGGGTTTTTCATGCCGTCACGATAACCAGATACGATCTTATACTTGGTATCAATGATGAAAGGTCTTTTTGTCTCAACTGGAGTTACCGTAATATCAGTAAAAGTATCGAACAATGATTTATTTTCCCACTCTTCCCCAATAGATCGTACCTTCTCTACAAGTCGTTTTTGCTTTTGAGCTTCGGCATAAACATTGAAGTTACCATTCTTAATCACAGCATAAATAAACTCTTCAAAGAGCTCATTCATGTCAAACAGGAGAGAGAACACTTTTTCGTTTCTGTTCCCAGAGAAGTCGGGCCTCATCTTTCTAAGAAACATCTTTGTTAAATTTAATAGAGCAAGAAAATTTGGGTCTCGTTTTGCATTTGGAACATGATCTAATAATTCAGGCCGAACATACTCTATGGAGACCCCATCAAGGAGAGCAAAACATTGGTTCAATACGGTTTGGTTTGTGGAGTTCCTTGTGGCCTTTATTAAATTGGAAACCACAAACTTGAACGCTTTAGAGGTCGGGTTATTTGCAGAAAATTCATTGTAACCACAATAAATCTTAGAGTGATTAAATGAATTTTGTGCGAGATTTTTTGGGAAAATTATTTTTCCTTTTAGCGCTCCAAGATTAGACTCTTCTTCAATATATGCTTTAGGAGAACCACATTTTCTCAACTGTTTTGCAAGTCGGTTCGCAAAAATTGAGATATAGGCTTCTAGGAACGAGTCAAAATTTTTAGCCATCGAGGAGATGCTTGAATCTGAAATTTCTAGTTGATTTGTATAGGAAAGCATAAACATCAAGTTCTTGATAATACTATTTCCATCCTCCTCCCCTCTTCGTCTAAGAAGCTTTGGCAATATCTCAATTTGGACGTTATCAAATGAGATCATACCAACTATTGATGTCGCGGAAATTGTATCCGATGAATAAGTAAAAATGGACTTGTTAGGGACTAAGCTCTCGGATAGAGATTTCAGAAATCTCTTTTGATAATCTTTTATGTTAAGATCATCAAAGTTTTTGGTTTCATACTCATAAAACAAAATTGGCTTCACTACTCAAGGCCCTTAAGCATCGTTACGAAATCCTTGTCTTCAATCTCAATTGTTTTAAACGAGTAAAGCTTTCCATCATGAGGGAGTGACAAATCTTCCAATCCGTTTACGGCTTCTTCGTTTACAAATTCCTTAACTAAGGCCTTTATTTTCTTCCAGTCATCAAAGAAATACTCTTGGAGTAAAGGAAGAATTTTATTGAACCATGTGTTTTTGAAAGTCATGAGATCTTTCACATTTTCATTCATAAAATATGAATGTCCAATCACATACTCATTTCCAAGGAGAACTGTGATCTTGTTGTTTAATTTTTTAAAAATCTTTTTAAGATCCACTTCTTTGATATTTCTATTCTCATCAACTTTTTCTACTTTTGGTCTTACTGATTTAAATTCAAACCTTCTTCTTAATGCCATATCCACTAATGCGACGGAGCGATCTACTGAGTTCATCGTTCCAATAATGTACAAATTTTCAGGGACACCAAACTCGATTCTGGAATAAGGAAGTGTCAATCTCATACCTTTTGATGGAACTGAAGCTGAAATACGCTTATCCGTTTCAATAAGAGTAATCAGTTCACCGAAAATTTTTGATATATTCCCACGATTGATTTCATCAATAAAAATTGCAAACTCCTCGTCAGGATGATTCTCGGCCAGTTCACAAATATCTCTAAAGACTCCTTTTTTTATTTCGTACTCAATTTCAGGAGAATCACCATCAAGCTTTGGCCTGATGCCTTCAATAAAATCTTCATAACTATAGCTTTGATGGAACGTAACAAATGCAAAACGCTTATCACTTGAGGCTTTGTATTGTCCCTTTTTATACTGTTCAAAATCAACCGCGAGTTCATTCACTTGCTCTTTCCAATTATCGACCAAGTGCCATTTCGCATCGCTTGTTTTATCAAAAATGAGAGCTCCATGTTTTTTGGCAACATTCACTGTCTTAGAGTCTTCAGAAGAGTGGCTTTGAAGGTTGCTCCATAAAACATTACTTGGTCTTGCTCGAACAAGCTTTGATTGAGAGACCTTTTCTTTTATAAATTTATGTTCTTGAAGTTCGGCAACACTCACAGCTTTTCCAATATCCGCTAATGTTACTGCAATTACTTCCCACCAGTTCAGGTTTGAAATAAATTCTTTAAGCCGGT
Source organism: Bacteriovoracaceae bacterium UBA6166 (assembly GCA_002435795.1). GTDB lineage: Bacteria > Bdellovibrionota > Bacteriovoracia > Bacteriovoracales > Bacteriovoracaceae > UBA6166. Next base: position 28,215 of record DIUE01000046.1, read on the forward strand.
CTTCAGTCTTTTCCTTTCTACCAATATATTTATTTTGCAGCTGGCGTAATTCGTGGGTCTTTCCTGTTCCTGGGGGGCCAAACAAGATTACGTTTTTAGACATAGATAGGCCCTCCTGATTCTCGGGAGCACTTGTTTTACTTTTGGGTAAAGATAATAGTGATTGGACAAAATCTGTATCTTTGGTGATGTTTGTTAGTGCCTTCATCGTGAACTCTTTCTCACCAATTTGCCAGTTGCCGACTTCTATCCACTTCACCTTCAATAAATGGGCGTGAAATCCATTTGATGGTTCAAATTTATAATCAGAGACAACTTCACCTATTCCCAATAAAGTTTTACTCCCTTTCCTTGCGAATACTATATCGCCCTTCTTAATTACATGGCTGAACTCAAATAATGCGAGATCGTTGTTCTTTGGTTCTTTTTCGGATGGATATACTTCTTTGTATCGTTTCGTAACTTTTTCACGCGTATCAAGCGACGACAAATCACCCATTTCATTCCAACCAATCGTAACCTGCGTTTTCTTATGAAAATTCTCCCAAAGCATCCCTTCTTTTTCAGTTGCTATCGTCCAATAATTTGTGTCGGTCTCATCCTCCTCATCTTTCTGCTTATAGTCGCAACAAAAAGCATCATAAATGTTCATCATTGAAAGTTCATTTGGAGAAATCGGTTTTTCCCAGTTCGATTTATCACCCACGAAATTGAGCGTCGTATCTTTTCGCTTTTGCCCCTGACCGATATAACCAGTATTATCAGTGAAGTCCTCAAAAGGGTGTCCATCAACAAAATGTGGCTCTTGTATTTTCCATTTACCATTTTCCTTATAGAGCTGAACGTCCGGTGAATCTTTAGTGAGCTGTGAAAATGAAGGATAAATCAACGTCTTTCGATAGCTTTTCCCATCTCGATAGGTTTCAAGATTTTTCAAAATATCTTCAGTAAGTTCAACATTAACTTGAATAGGAAAAAATGCCTTTTGTAATCTTCCAGCCGAGCGGACGGTGAAAATTATTAGGTGCATTGATAATTTAAAAAATTTGAGTGCTGTTAATCTTGCAGTATCAATTCCAAGGTCATCATGGATAATATCAAATTTTAGAATTTCATTTTCTCTTTCAGATAGACTTCCACTTGGCTTCTCTTTTTCTGTCCATTCACTCGCCTTCCACAATTGGATCTTTCCGCCGCCTACGATAAAGGCATAGTCACCAATATCAATTCCATTGAACCAACTGCTATTTCTTTTGGCTCTATAATATCCTTCTGACAATTGTTGCGGCTCACGCTCTGGGCCAATCTTTCCAAAAAAGACTTTCATAGGTTTCCTAATAAAAGTTTATAAATTCTTCGTCTTATCGGACACTTAGAAAATTTCTTGAGAAAGATTAGAACAAATAGGGCTGAAATCCTCCACTGTATCGAGGAGAACTCGGCTGTAGGCATTATGGCATCTCTAAGGCTTTACCAAGAGAAACCTGACAAAATCCAACAATCCCCTAATTTCGTAGACAAATACTGAGGTAAATAAAAGAATCAATCATTGGAATAAAATTTTCAAACAATTGATTGAATCACAACTGGATCGGGATTCTAAAAATTCATGGAGGATATATGAACTCACTAAAACTCTACTTGCTTTCAACTATGCTTTTTATCACTGCCAACGGGTACTGTTGCTCTGAAAATGGCTCAACTGGGATTGTTCCAGAGAATGACTTGTACATTCCCATTCATTCAAAAGGAATTAATTCTGGTCTTTCTGAAGAGCAGTTTAATGCGGTCATAGATAAAGTTGTGGCCGTTTACCAACCCATCGTTACTTCAGCGGGTGGAAACCTAACTGTTGAACGAAAATGGAACGACGGAACAGTTAATGCTTATGCTTCTCGATCAGGCTCAAGCTGGAAAGTTTCAATGTTTGGTGGTTTAGCTCGTCATAACACAATCACTGAAGATGGATTTGCTCTCGTTGTGTGCCATGAAATCGGACATCACGTTGGCGGAGCCCCTAAAAAAGGTGGAATGTGGGGAGGTTCAGTTTGGGCTTCCAATGAAGGTCAAGCTGACTATTTTGCAACTTTAAAATGCCTTCGAAAAGTTTTCTTGAATGATGATAATGATGCTGTAGTTCGCAGTATGACGATTCCCGAAGCTTTGAAAGAGAAATGCGAAACTCAGCACAAAAATGCTGAAGAAGTTACAATTTGTATCCGTGGTGGGATGGCAGGACTATCCGTCTCAAATCTATTCCAGGCCCTTAGCAATTCTACAACCCCTCCTCGCTTCACAACTCCTGATCCTCGTGTCGTAACTAGTACTGACCATGCCCACCCTGCCTATCAATGCCGCCTAGATACCTACTTTCAAGGGGCCATTTGCCAGGTAGATGATACGACTGATGTTAGTAACTCCGACGAAAAAATTGGCGTCTGTCACCCACTTAACGGAGATTCAGTAGGAACTCGTCCCCTTTGCTGGTTCAAGCCTGCAATATAAAGTCATTTGAGCATGAAATTCAGGGCCCTTATACGGCCCTGAAATTCAAAAGGTCGTTTTGTCAAAGGCCAATCAGGGAATTTACCTTTCAAATCTCATTATTAGAGTTTTACCAAAAGCTTCTCAAACTCTTCGTAAGCTGAGCACAAACAAGTTTGGCAGCTCACTTCATCAACTGAAAATTCTGCATTTGATTCAAGAGGGAAACAATCAGGCCCAAATCAGTTTGACGCTACAGATTTCAGGAGCTGCTGTCTCCAAAACAGTAAAGACACTGCAGAACTTACAGCTAGTTCAAAAAGCCAAGGCCGACGATAAGCGAACTTATAAATTAGTAGTCACTGATTCAGGTAGAAGAATTCTCGATCAAGTTCACGGCCAGTTGATAAAAAAGTTGGGTATGGCCATTGAGAAGCTAAGTGCAGATGAAAAAATGGCCCTTAACAAAGGGCTCGATGTCTTAAATAAACTTTTATCATTGCTTTAAGTTAGAAAAAACAAGAGTTCTTTTAATTACATCAAGTGCCGACCGAGCATCTTCGATTTTAAAGAAAGTATTATTGGAGAAAGAATGATTGGACGTCCATTCTGAAAAACCTATGCACAAAAAACTAGAATCATTGAGCTGAACATAATCAGAAACATCGACCCTTGATAAGTCCAACTCTTCTTGATGATAAATAAAGTAGTAAGTCTGATTTTCCATTCTCATTGACCCTAAATAATATTACATATTAAAATTTATTTTTGTCTAGTCTCAAAGATTCTAGAGCAAAAACCTCAAAGAAAAGGCGGTCATCCAGGCTGATTTCAGATCTTGCTCACCTCCACCTCTATCAAACAATGACTCACCTACATAGACCGCTCTATCAAAAACAAAGCCGCCTTTGACTTCAGTAAAGATGCTCTTTCCTAATGGCATTCTCCACCCCGCTTCCAGCACTTTTTCTTCAACAACTAATCGGTCTCTATCATTCGTTCGATCACTCAAAAGATATCTTCTTTGCATGAACGAAGATCCCAAGAAGGCCTGACCGTCTTCAATCTTCCCTCTTGATGCTTCAACACTGACATTAGGTCCAAGCGCAGAAGCCGAAAAGGACCACAGATGAGTTGGTGTCCATTGCATGGAAATAATTGGTAAACCGAACACTCCCGTAAAATTCTTGGTTTTCTTTAAATAAAAAAAGCCAGGAACGGGAACATTCGCACCAAAAATACCGTTGTTAGAAATTGATCCAAGCAAGACCCAATTCCCATCATTACCAGGAAAGCTATACGTCAAAGCGATATTATAAGTTGAAGTTTCTGGGACGAATTCATCACCAGCGTAACCGTAAGAACCTTGCACACCCAATACTCTGCCCTTCTCAATGGTTCGAGAAATGCGAGTTCCCGCTTCTGTCTTAAATAAGCTCTTTGGGATACTGAGACCATTATCTAGGGTGATCTTATTTTTAAAATTAAGTTGGGAATAGGACGTATTCACCGATGAAGTATATTGTTCTCCTTTGTACACAGGATAGGAAAGGCGAAGCTGTGATTCATTAGCACTGTCATCTTCTCTGTCGGGCATAAGAAATCGCCCTTCAACTAGCATCAGCGGGACCGACGTACCCATCATTCCTCCCAGAAGACCCATAGGTCCTCCTCCTGGGGGATTTGTCTGTTTCGCTGCCTTTCCCAACCTTTCTAAATGCTCTTGGCATGCAAGAGATAGTTCCTTGAATTTATGAGAAAGGCAGGATAGCTGCTCGTCTGGCCTTGTTATTTCTTTACAGAACTTATTCGTATCGAGGTCGCAAGGATTAGCTGCAAAGCCAAAGAGTGGTAAGAATAGAAGAGCTAAACCAAACAACTTCAGAATTTACCTCTCAGTAGGACTCTTCAATTTTGTTCTTCTAATTTCATCTAACCTTGAAGAGACACGAGACGTAAGCAACTCAGGACCAAGTGATCTTTTGGCACTTAAAAGAGAGTAAAAAAAATTTAGTAAAAACCTTATTTTATTCATATGGCCCCCTAAAAAATATTGCGAGTGCGTTCCTTGCAAAATCTGAAGCACTCAGGTTTTGTCCTATATGCCCATAGAGAGCATTGCTTACAATGACAGAGAACAACATCCGAGACATTAAAAATGCATTTAGCTCATCTCTGACAATCTTATTCTTTTTACACCCATCAATATACGATTCTAAAAGATTCAGTATGGGGCCAAAAAAACTTTTTCTAATATCTATTCCTGGAGGGATGGAATTGATTTCGTTTACAATTAATCTCACAGCAGAAGAATTTTCAGTCACATATTTGGAAAGCTCTAGACAGAATTCACTTAGGCGTTGTTCAAATTCAACCTTATCCTTCGGAAGGATTAAAATGCCACGGACTTGGGTTAAGAATTTTTCGTCTAGAACGTGCAGACATTCCTGATAGAGCTTTTCCTTGCCTCCAAAATAATATGAAATCGCAGCGAGATTACATTTAGAAGCCTTCGCAAGCTCACGAATCGAAACACCTTTAACACCAAACTTAGCGAATAAATCAATCGCCGATTTGCGAATCAACTCTCTCGTATTTAAATCTAAGTCGCAAAATTTGTTTTTCATGAGAATTACCCAATTAGTAACTCAAATCCAACACACCACTCTAAACGCCTAAAGCGTTTTTACCGTTGGTATTTCAGTTTCAACTTCATTCAAATCAATATTCCTTTTCAGACGGCGTTTGAAAAAGTCCTTAAATCGCAAAATTGCAATATGAACAGCAGGACTCATGATATAGGTAAAAAGAATTGAAGCGATCATCCCTCCAATTACAACTAATCCCATCGAGGACTTAATTTTATCCTGATCATAAATTTGCGGCCAGGTTCCAGCGATAATCGCGATGGAAGTCATAAGAATTGGCTTGAATTTCGATTTTGAAGCCTCCCAGAGTGCTGTCTCATAGGGAACCTTCTTCGCAATCATCTGCTGTGCATATTCAATCATGAGAATGGCGTTATTCACAGCAAGCCCTACGACCATAACGATCGCCATCATAGAGCCGATATTCATTGTTCCGTCCATGAAAAAGAGAAATACAAAAACTCCGAGGAATGAAGTGATAATGCAACTTGCGATAGATATAGGGAACAAAAACGAATCAAGAGTGGCAACTAAAAGCATATAAGTAAGAATAACCGCAAGCATGAAGGCCTTACTAATCTCTGAGGCAGACTCGGCCTGATTTTCAGCTCTACCTGTCCAACGGTATGTCACTCCGGCAGGAATTTGAAGATCGCTAAATTTCTGTGTTAATTCACTCATTACTGTCCCGGCCGTTGATTTAGAAAGATAACCATTGAGCTGGATGATCATGGCCTTATCTCTTCTTTTAACGGGAGATGAAGCCTCAACTTGCTTAACTGATCCCAGAGAAACAATCGGAATCAAGCCGTCTTTCCCCATGATAAGAAATTGATTAAAGTCTTCTGGGTTAGCCTTAAAACCCTTATCAAGGGTTACGTTAATGTCATATTCTTCGCCGTTTTCTTTAAAAACAGCTTGGTCGTTACCGTTGACCAAGGCACGTACGACCTGACCCACTTCAGCGTTTGTAAGTTTTTGCTGGATCAATGCTTCAGGGTTAGGCTCAAAACGAACTTCGAGCTTTGGCCTCACATAGCTTGTACGAACTGAGCTGAAGTAACCCGTTTCATTCATTGTCTTCAAGTATTTTTCAGCAGCAACGGACATTTCCTTAATATTTTCGCCTCGGATATCCATCGTAACATCACCAAGACCATCGTTAGACTTGCTTCCTCCTGACAAATAGATTCTTGCATCTGGAATATTCGCAACCTTAGGAATGAGGTCGTTCATGATCTCTTCGTAACTTCTAGACCTCTCCTGGAAACGCTTGAGTTTTACAGAAATCCTCGATTTTTCTTCGCCATTAAAACCGATGTCAGACAAATAACTAACCACTTCAGAATAGTCTTTTAAATATTCCTCAACGCGTGTAACGACTTCCGCACTCTTTTCTACTGGTGATCCGTCAGGCATCTCGACTTCAATGGTAAACTCATTTCTGTCAGAACGAGGAATGAATTCTGATCCAATTCTTTTTGCAGGATAAACGACAGTCAAAAATAATAAAAAACCAAAAACGATTGTAACAATTGGTCTTCTCATCATGAATTCAAAAGGTTTCTTAAATATAGACATTATTTTGTCTAGGAAATGATCCACCTTTGATGAAAGTATCATGAGGGGCCCTTTTAATTGAGATGGGTTTTTCAATAAAAGAGCACAGAGCATTGGAGTTAAAGTCACTGAAGCCAAAATTGAAAAGAGGGTTGCATATACTACAGTCATACCAAACTGGAGCATGAACTTACCTACAATCCCTCCCATAAACGCTAGTGGAGTAAAAACCACCAGGTTTGTCCCCGAAGCGGCGAATACGGCCAGAAGTACTTCTTTTGTTCCCTCTACAGAAGCTGTGACCGAATCTTTTCCCTGCTGAAGATGAATGTACACATTCTCGATAATGATGAGCGCATTCGCAATCAAAGTTCCTAGACAAGTACCAAATGCCAACAAGGTCATCATGTTGATGGAAAACTTATTGAGATCCATTAAGAAGAATGTCGAGATAATCGAGGTTGGAATAACAATGGCGGAAATAACGGCGCCACGCCAATCTCCGAGGAAGAGGAATATGACTAAAACAGTGAGTCCAATCCCTATAGCAATATTCTTAACTGTTGAAACAGTGTCATCTAATGTTGCCTCAGTTGTGTCAATTCCTAGCTCTAATTCCATTCCTTCTGGAAGTTCTTTCTTTACTTCAGGAAGTTTCTTTTTAAGTGTCTGAACGATACCTACGGCATCACCATCAGATAGCTTTTTAACGGCCAGGGCCACAACCTCTTTACCATTAAAACGCGCTATCCTCTCAATCTCCCGATAAGAGTCTTCGACCCTTCCCAAGTCCTTAAGGCGATAAACACGTCCTTCTCCTGAGGTAATTTTTAAATTTTCGATGTCAGCTACGGTTTGAAATTCTCCGACAAAGCGAACTGTTATTTTATTATCTCTTCTATCGATTGATCCACCGGGTACGTTCAAGTTTTTCTCTTGAATGGCCCGGACAACATTCTGAATAGAGAGATAATTTTTTAGAAGCAAGTTATTGTCCAGCCATACATTGATCTGACGCTCGCGACCTCCCGAGATGACAACAGAAGCGACTCCATTGATGGAACTTAAAGTTGTCTTTAGTTTTTTATCGGCAAACTCATAGAGCTGAGTGAAGTCATGCTTTTTGCTCGTAAGTACTAAAGTCGAAATTGGCTGCAACAATGGATCAAACTTCGCAATAATCGGTTTTTCTGCGGCACTTGGAAAATCATTAAGGATCGCTTCAACCTTATCCTTAATTTCAATCGATTTAACATTTACATCGGCCTGGATTAAAAACTCGACCGTCACAATCCCGTAGTTTTCTCGAGCATCGGCCTTTATGCTTTTTATCTGTGAAACTTCTGCAATTGCATCCTCTACTCTTTTTAAGATTTGAGTGTTAATTTCCTCGGGCGAAGCTCCAGGATAGACCGTCTCAATTGTAACAATTGGAAAATCAATTTTGGGGGTTGGTTCAATAATCATATTCTTAATGGACACCAATCCCATCACCATAAAGACAGCGATAAAGATAATAGTCATGGCCGGTCGGCGGACAAAAGTTTCAATCATAATTCATTCCTCACCAAAATCGACTTTACTTTTTCACCACCGGAAAAATTTCTGGTGTCACTTACAACGATTTGCTCGCCTGGTTTCAGGCCACTCTTAATCAAATACTGTTCGCCATTGGCCCCAGCGATTTCCACGGGCCGCGGATGTATCTCTTTTCCATCCAGGACAAAGGCCACTGGTCTTGGTCCTCGCAAATTCAGGCCTTCTCTTGGAACAAGAATTGCCCCTTTAATTTCCGTAACTGGAACATCAATTGTGATGGAAGAAACTGCCTTAGGGCGGATATTGAAATCAGCGGAAACCTCAAAGAGTCCAGTCAATACATTTGGTGCTCCGGAGACAGAAGCTATGCGACCTTTGATCGGCTTCCCATTGATAGAGAGGTAGGCCAAGTCTCCCCCCCTGACTTTTCTCATCACTTGAGGTGCCACTGAACTTGAAAATCTTCCAGATTGATCTAATTTTCCTGATAATGTTACAAACTCTCGAAAACTCCCTTTTTCTACGGTTGTCACATAGACTGGTATTCCCTCTTTCTTTTGAATATCGTAGATCGTCGGAACGTACTTACCTTTAGACTTTTCTACTTGAACGTTTTTTATAAAAAGAGCAGAGAAATACAGTCCTACTCCCAAAAGGATTAAAAGGATTGTCCTCATTCTTTAACTCCCATCGTTTGAATGCGCTCAAGTTCAGACTCTATGAATTTTGATTGGAGTATGTTCTGCGCAAGACTGATTTTATTTCTAGTAAGCAAAAGCTCACTGTCATTTAGTTGAAGCTGGCTAACGCTCCCAGTACGAAAAGACTGCAATGCAACTTTGTAAGACTTATCCGCCAAGTCCACAGCCCTTTTCAAAGAGTCTCGAACCTCTTGTAAGGTTTGTAATTGTTGTAGAAGTGAACTCTGATCCTTTGAGACGCTACGTTTTACACGCTGTAGATTTAATGAAGCACTCTCAGTCCCAATTTCCTGTATCTTTGCCTCGTATATTTTTGCCCCTCCAAGTGGGAAATCAAAATCTATCCTTAATCCAAAAGCGGCAGTATCAGCTAAGAGCACACCAGGCAGAGATACATTCGTCGGAGTATGGGCAGGACTGTAACTTGCAAAAGCAGATATCGTGGGATTGTAATCATTTTTGGCAAATTCACTTTGAGCTGCGGCCAGACGAACTTTCTTTTGGGCCATTTGGATATCAACAAAGTGCAAAACTTCCTTTTCCGAAAAGTGCTTATCTTCTAATTTCGTCAACTCGCCTAATTCTTTGAATTCATCCCGACTATAGTTTAGAAAATTTGCAAGCTCCTCCAAAGAAGCTTGGTAATTTTTCTTGGTGTCAAGAAGGAGAGGCTGTCGACTTGCAACATCCGCTTGCATTTTTAAATTGTCATTCTGATTAATACGTCCGAATGAAACCCGTTCATTAAGGGCACTTTTATTTCGGTTTGCATTGTTAATTGAATCTTCAGCGATCTGTAGCACGTGCTTGTGAAAAAGAGCATTGTAATATAACTGGCTAGCCGTTTTAACAATATCCGCCTTCGTAACTTCCATGTTGTTCAAATTGATATCTTTATCGAGATTGGCGATGTTAATACCAGAAGCAAGACGGCCAAAAGCATATATCGGTTGAGTAAGAGTGATATTACCTTGGTTAATTTGAAGTCCGCCAGGGAGTCTTTTCTCTGGAATTACATAGAGTTTTTGCATTACCCCGTTGGCCTTAATCGTTGGGAATAAGTATGAACGGGCCTTCTTTAATCGAAGCTCAGATTGATACACTTGATTACGACTGATTTCTCCAAGCTCATTTCGTTCTAGGGCAATTCGGACTATGTCTTGCTCTGATAACCGCGCCTGCTCCTTGCTCCATGAATTGCCAGTAATAAAAATGGCCATGACAAAAAAAATAGGAATTCTCAACATATAAACTCCAAAAAGTACTGATCCCTCGTAGGCCATAGGCGCTTCGAACATATAGGAAAATCAAAGTAGGGTTCAAGAATCAATCAATTATTTCATAAAGTCAATCAAACGATTGATTTTAAGGTCCTGATAATTCAATGGAAATGTTAACAAACGGGATTATCTGACTAAGATGCCACTTAAAAGGAGACCTAATTGTTGGTCGATGTAGCGGGAACGAAAACTTGGATCAGTCACGTCTTTTTGATGAAGGTTTTTTTGGAGGTCTGAAAAAAGTGTGAGCAGGAAATATGGTTGCACAATGATGTCGCTTAACACAACCGGATCGATGTCATCTTTAATTATCTTCTTCTTCTTGGCGTCGGAAAAAAAGGCTACAATTTTCTGGGGGATTTTTTCCGAAATACTAGAGATCGCATCAAGAGCATGTTTTGAGCTAACGTCTCTACTTACAATCAATATCAATTCCCTATTAGAAACCAAATAACCAAAAAACTGCTGCATGAATAAACGAAGCTTAACCTTGAAATCAGACAAATCATCCGCGGGAACTAAAATCCCATCCAAAAGATTGAGAATATTCGTATTATCTTCTGCCAGGCATTCTCTATAGAGGCCCTCTTTAGAACCAAAATGATAAGAGATGGCACTGACGTTACAGCCGGCCTTTTCACATATTGATCGAATGCTGACCCCATCAAATCCATATCTAGCGAAAAGCTTTCTCGCTTTCTTGATGAGTTGTTCCTTCGTTTCTATGATTCACTCCCTTAAAAAATCTTTTTTAAACAATACCTTATCGTTTATTCTAATTCAATAATTCAAACAATTGAGCCATGTTTTAAATCATTTGTTTGACTTGTTTAGCAAATCACAGTAAGACCATCAACATGAAATACTTCCCTTTCATCCTTTTTATTTTCTCCCTTACCACTGGTTTTGCTTATTCATCCCCTAATAAGATGGAGAAAGAGATTCTTAGAGAACTTCATCAAATTAAGAACTTGGGTGAGGTTCGCTGGTCACAAAAAATAAAACAAGTGCAAAAAGATCTCGAGGATTCAAGGAAATGGCAAGCTCCACTGATTGACAAAAGAGTGTGTGGGAAAGATTTTGGAAAATGACTGCCCTCATTCTAGTTTTGATATTTAATCTTCAGATTGCTTGGGGCCAGGACAATTCTGAGATTTATGACTCTTCGTATGCTAGAGATAATTCATATTGCAAATGGAAGGGTCAACGGATCGAAATTAAGCTTAAAGGCCCAGAACAATATACTGAATTTCAAGATAGAGAATATGGGCCGCTCGTTTTCATATTGAGAGGCGATTCAAAGACTACCCCTATTCACATCAAAGATTTTTTTACTGGCCGATATAGATTTCTTAAGTCTTCCGGTGGCCTCTGTACCAAATCACTGTCCATTTCACGAAATGATAAACTCATTTTCTTCCTGTTAAGAGATAACCGCCCCCTTAATGATGAACTAGTCTATTTCATATTTGATCAGAGTAAAAATTCCGTTAGCACCCGCATGACGGATGAAAATATTGTAAGCGCTTATCTTCAGAATAATCATCTGGTATTCGCATCGGCATTTACAACGGGAAATGAGAAATCGGGCAAAACAGTGATCTCCCAGAAAGACTTCTCTTACACAGAAAAAAAACTAGTACTTTGGAAAGAATTTGATGGATTAGAGATTCAAACGAATGAAAAAATGACTTATGAGAAGTCCTCCGAGTTAAAATCCCTTTTCACCTACAATGAATTTCTAGAAGTTTTTCATTGGGATAAAGTGAGCAAAACATTCAAGACAGACACCTATTTCATTGCCAGCAATTTGAATAACAAAGAACGATGCATCTCACCTAGACTTCCTCAGCATTGGAAATGTCAGAAAGGTGGCAAATGAAACCTCAGGAAGAAATAAATCACAGAGGTGCATTAATCTCAATTATGGCCGGAACTTTTATGGCCGCTTTAGATACTAGTATTGTAAATATTGCAGTCCCAGAGTTGATGAGCTATTTCCATGCTCCTTTGCCTACGATAAAACTCATCGTTAGTGTGTATATGATTGGGCTCGTGATGATCATGCCACTTTCAAGCTGGCTCAAGGATCATCTTGGGCTTTATCATTTATATTTCTATGGACTCATTGTGTTTCTTATAGGGACACTCCTCTGCTCCATATCTGGTAACTTCAATCTTTTAGTTGTAGCAAGAGGTATTCAAGCAATCGGCGGCGGAGTAATTACCCCAACCACAATGGCAATCATCGCAAGTATATATGGCCCAAAAGACCGAGCAAGAATACTGGGGCTCTGGGGCCTAGGAGTCGTTATCGGGCCTGCTCTAGGCCCTACTATCGGAGGAGTACTTACACAACATTTTGGTTGGAGATCCATCTTTTTATTAAATGTGCCTCTTGGAATTATAGGTCTACTACTTGCTAAGAAATACTTGTCGCCCTTAGATCATAATCACATCCGAAATGCCTCACGGTTTGATTTTAAAGGTCTATCTATTTTTATTGCATCAGTGATTTGTTTTTTCAGCTTTCTCAACCAACTAAGCAGTTTCTCAAATTTTGTTTCCATTAAAAGTTTGCTATTGCTCATCATGGCAATCACTGCCCTCGTCGCATTTATCAAAGTTGAAAATGCCCAGGAGCACCCTATGGTGAATCTAAGCCTTTTTTCCAACATTGGTTTCAGGGCCTGCATCTTAGTTACTTTTTTCCGTTCTATGGCCCTATACGGTGGAATGCTACTGCTACCAATCCTCCTCACTGTTGTTATGGGATATTCAGAAACCAAGGCGGGTATGTATCTATTTCCAGGGACAGCCTTTGTCGCAGTTTTCATGCCTTTATCCGGAAAGCTTGCACATTCCATCGGGCCAAGAACCGTGTCCCAATTGGGCCTTCTATTGCTGGCAGCTTCAATGTTTTATTTTTCTAGAATTGAACACACAACGGCCCCGTGGGAAATTATTCTCTCAATGTCACTCAGGGGAATCGCATTGGGTCTCTTGGTAACCCCTATCACTTTGGCCTTGATGAACTCTGTGACGACAAAGGAAGTAACGATGGCCTCATCAATCAACTCACTTGCCCAGCAATTAGGAGGAGCTTTAGGCGTAACTCTCTTTGCACTTTTACAGCAAGGACTTAACCTCAGTGCAAAAAACCAGGGAACCGTAACACTTGAAGCGATGGAATACTCTCTAAAAGGTACATTTGTAATCGCAAGCGGGATAGTCTTGCTAGCACTATTTGCAGGCAAAAACATTACTAAACACCTGTCACATGATAACTAGATAATGAAAAATAATTATTATTCAATTTTGTTAATTGTTATAGTTTCTTTTTGTTTTAGTGCTTTTGCTCAAATGGAAGATTCAATTATAGATCGAAAAAACGAATATGCTAATCTTCACCGATCTCGATTTGCTCTCATTCCCCATAAAACTAGTTACTTTTTACCGTTCGTCTATAACTGGATGCCACATGAAGATATCTATAAGGAAGTTAAAGAAATAGATAAGGACAATCATAGCAGCGATTTCTATAAAAAAAATGAAGCCGAATTTCAGTTCAGTTTTTCTATCCCCATTGTTCGAGACATTAACGGAAAAGATTGGGACATAATGGTGGCCTATACCCATCATGCATACTGGCAAATATATAATTCCGATTGGTCACGGCCATTTCGTGAAACAAACTATATGCCAGAACTTTTTTCTCGCTATGTTTATGATAAGCCTAAAAAAATTATTGGCTTGAATATCACAGCACTTGATGTTGGATATGTTCACCAATCTAATGGGCAGATTCATCTCTTATCAAGAAGCTGGGATCGTATTTTTGCAAGAACCTTGCTTCAACACAAACACTTCAATGTCATGTTATCTGCTTGGTATCGCCTTCCCGAAAGAAAGGATCAAGATGATAACCCCGATATTCAAGACTTCATGGGATTAGGTGAGCTTGAACTAATTAGAAATTTCGGGAAGCACAAAATCCATTATAAAATGCCTTTACTAGCTAAATACTTAAGTCATGACATTAAATACTCATATCCTATGCAAAAGGGCTTACGTTGGTATGTTAGTTATCAATCGGGATATGGCCATTCATTAATTGAATATGATCGACGAACACAACGATTAGGAATTGGCTTTGTGCTTGAGCATTTTATTTTTTAAAGATCCCTCTTCTTTTAAGTCAATATAAAATAAGAGTCTTTTCTCTAAAACACATCCTCAGCTCTTTCCGTAAATTTTGTAAACTCACCAATCCATCTAAGTTTTGCGGTTCCAGTCTCTCCTCCCCTGTTTTTTGAGATGATAACCTCTGCTTCAGATGGGGCTTTAGTATCTGGATTATAAACTTCGTCACGGTAGATGAACCAAACCATGTCCGCATCTTGTTCAATTGCACCAGAATCACGAAGATCCGCAAGATTTGGACGTTTGTTCTCACGGGCCTCAACTCCCCTATTAAGCTGTGAAAGGCAGATAATAGGGCAATTAAGCTCTTTAGAGAGAAGCTTTAGTGATCTAGTGAGTTCACCAATATCATCGGCCTTATTACCCTTCTTGGATTCCTTATAAGGAATAAGTTGAAGGTAATCAATAATGACAATTCTGAGTTTTCCGTACTTGGCCTTATGCCGTAGAGATTGATTTCTTATTCTTGAAATCGTCGATCCTGAATAGTCATCAAGGATGAGTTTTAGTTCAGAACATTTACGAGCGGCCTTATCTATTTTTAAAAGATCGCCATGGTCAAAATCACGAGACTTAAATTTTTTCCCATTAACCTGTGCTTCCATCGAGATCATGCGTTCAGTAAGTTCCTTGTGCATCATCTCTAACGAATATACTAAAACGTGCTCATCATATTTTTGAGCAACATTGAACCCGATATTAAGGGCCAAGGAAGTTTTTCCCATCGCAGGTCTTGCGGCCAGGATAATAAGTTGTCCTGGAGTAAGCCCTTCGATCTTATCATCAATGGCCGCAAATCCCGTTTTTGTTAGGGTGTGTTTTAGTGAGTCTTTATCTCGAAGAGATTGAATCACTGAAATCACAGATTCTTTCATCTCTAAGGAAGTGCCTGAGTCTTGATTATCATTTAAAGCAATTAAGGATTGGTTTACTTTTTCAATAAGCTCTTCACGAGAAAGATTTTCTTTTGAAAACCCTGCTATCTCTTTTGCCTTATTAAAAACAATTCTTGAAAGTGACTGCTCTTTTACGCGTTCAGCATAATGGCGAATGTTCGCACTTGAAGCAAGATCGTTATAAATGCTCGTGAGGTAACTTGCCCCCCCCACTCTATAAATGTCGTTATTTTGAGTAAGAGAATCGACAAGGCTTACTAGGTCAACAGGCTTTCCAAGAGATCGTAATTTTTCAACATGAGAAAAAACAATTTGATATTTAGTATCTGAAAAATCAGAAGCTGAAATTTTTAGATCATCAATCTCACTTAAAGATTCAGGGTCTATAATGACAGAGCTTAGAACTGCACGTTCATTAGTTAGTAATTGAGCTAAATCTTCAGTTTGAAAGCTGTCCATCATTGCGTGATCTGCTCCCCTGCTTCCATTCGATTCTGAATAAGCTCTTTAATTTTTTCTTCAAGGATTTGTTCCGCAAGAAGGGACTCTCGAATTTCATCTCCCCAAAGTTTCATAGCTTCTTTTTCGTACTTCTCATAAGTCTTAGCGTTTTTCATCTTCAAGTTTTCAAAAGTCGATTGAGCTAATAACTTTGTCTGCTTCTCCTGAAGTTGAAGTTCAAACTTCTTTTTTTCATCTTCACGGTGAGCCATAGCTTTCGTTTCAAGAATCTCTTTATGTTTAACCCTATCAACCACAAACTTCTTAAAGCCATCAGGCTTCATGTATTCCGTTTTCTGAGTAAGGGCCGAGGTCAAAAGAGCCTTCACCGATTGAACTTGAGAGTGATTTACAAGTTTTTGATGAAGAATCATATCAAGATACAACTCGCAGAGTTTTACCTTCGTTTTTTCATAGATAATTGATTTCGGAAATTTCTCTCTGATGTCATTTAAATAATCAACATCAATACCATTTTTCTCTAAAACATCTACTCCATACCATTTAGCAAGTGCCAAGAAAAACTCATCATCATTTCCAATGAGGTTTTGGTCGCCAGTAAAAGAAATCTTCACCACTTTCTTTCTATTAACTGTCGCAAAAGTAAATTCAAGATCAGGCAAAGCCTCTTTAAGAGAGTTAAAATACTTTTTCACATGACCAAAAAATTCTTTTTTTGCTGTGAGGCCTAAAACAGAAGCAATGTCCTCAATCTCTAAGGTAAAATGATTTCTCTTGCCCACATCTCGATGCGAGACGATCAACTGATAAAGACGGCGAACAGCACCACTATCAAGTGAAAGATAAGTTTCACGCGAAAGAACAGAGTAATAACCCCCAAGGAGGTTTTGCATAATATCGCGGTCAAACGTCACCGAGTGACGGGCATCTATATTTTTGAGGTCAGAGTAATCTTCGTTAATAACTGATTTGCGAGACTGGATAAGGTGTTTTTCAACATTGGTGTTTTTTGAGTTTGTGGCCGAATAGAAACTTTGCCGGAACTCAATTCTCATCCCAAGCATGCGCTGGATAGAGTCCCTGATATTTCCGTGACTCCCCTTCGCAAGTCCCAAACGCTTTCTAATGTCTTCATAAGTAAAAACTGGTGAATCTGTATTCTGCTCCACGCACATCGACATTAAGATATTGAGCACATCTTGATCGAGCTTCCCTGCTGTACCCGAATTGCCACGAAAAACCACTTCTAAGCGATTTAGATTGCCGGCCTCATCAAACCATTTGGTCATCGAATGCTTCTCAAATTTCTCGCTTTTTTTGCTTTTACAGAACTCGAACGGTAACGCGAGGCCTATATTGAACTCCGATTTGAAGTTCACTAAATCCTGAGTAGCGTTAGTAACAGTCAAAGACTGATCTACTTCACCGTGATAAACAGGTTTTTTGTTGTTGTGCGAATAACCAATTTCAAAATTTTCCATATCTTATCCTAAATTATTATTTTTTCCGCCAAAAACATCAAGGTTTATTTTTCCGTTAAAAACATCAAGTAAGAAAAAGTTGGCCAAAAACATCATAGAGGGTTTTGTCGGCCATTAACATCAATGAGGCCGGTTCGATGATAAAAATTCGGTCAAAAACATCAATCAGACAGTGAATTTCCGGCGAAAACATCACACTTAAGGATAAGGCCGCCCCGATAGCCGTCAAAATTCCGCCAAAAACATCAGCATCCCCGAAATTACCCTTAAAAGTCGTTCAAAAACATCACGCAGTGATGTTAATGGCGGAGTTTTCTCAAAAAAGCGTGATGTTAATGACGGAGTTTTTAATGGGCCGATGTTATTGAAGGAGTCGATGATGCGAATGACAGAGTTTCTTGATGTCATTGAAGGAGTTTCATGTTGTGGATGACAGAGCTAATTGATGTCAATGGCAGAGTCTTTTACTATAAGTCTCTATTATTAAAGCGTTGTCCTCTCCCCTCTGTATTGTATGTAGTAATTTAAAATTACAACTTACAAGCATGATGTGAATGACGGAGTAAATGTACTGACCTCAATTCATAAGTTCAGAACTTAGGAAGTTGTGAATTTCAAAGTTTTAAAACTTCCCTACTTTCATATTTCATCACAGAAAAATTTACAGCTAGAAAATATTGTTCATTTCAAAAGTTCTGAAGTTCCAAAGCTCAGAACTTTTTCACTTCAAAACTTATGAGCTTTGGAACTTGGGAATTTAAGAACTAATGAAATTTTGAAAATAAGAACTTCGGAAGTTCATAACTTCAAAACTCAATTCAGTAACTTCAAAACTTCTGAACTTGGGAAGTCATGACAAACTTTCTGTCTAACCTCCTAACTTCAGAAGTTCTGAATTCAGGCTATTTCTCCTCTGAAAATGCTAACACGAAATCAAGAAATTTTGAAAGTGGTCCTATGGATTTCATCGGGGCAAGCGTTCGCACGGACATTGTCACTTCAAAACTTATTAACTTCTGAAGTTGAAAAGTTATGAAGTGAGTAGTTAAAAAGTTTAGAACT
>DIUE01000025.1 GCA_002435795.1 Bacteriovoracaceae bacterium UBA6166
CCGCCTCAAAGTGGTTTGATAATACTGTTGTCGATACAATCGGGGTTGACGGTACTGGTGCAAGCGTTCGGTTCTTCAATGTCATTTTAAGAACATTGCAATCAGGAAAGATTCAATTTTATTTCATCATGATAATTTTCGTATTAACTGGATATATTTGGTCGTTGAGTGTCTAAATAATTAAGGAAGGAGTTGACCGGTGAGCGGTTCATCAAGCTTGTTAAATTGGATTTTGTGGATGCCTATTATTGGGGCATTGGTTGTCCTCCTCATCCCTAAAACGAAAGAAGGGGCAATTCGCTGGTGGTCACTAGTGAATACGGCAATCACTCTTATACTCACACTCGTGCTTTACACAAAGTTCGACAATAGCATTGGGGGAATGCAAGAGCATTTATCCATCAAGCTTCCGTGGATATCTCAGTTTAATATTTTCTATTCATTGGCGATCGATGGAATTTCATTGCCGATGGTTCTTTTGACCGCACTTCTTTTCTTCATCTGTATCATGAGTTCATGGACAGTCGAAAAATCGATTAAAGGTTATTTCTCTTTACTCCTTTTCCTTCAAAGCACTGTGTTTGGTGTTTTCCTTGCGATGGACTTCTTCCTTTTCTATGNNATGTTCTTCTTGATCGGAATCTGGGGTGGAGAAAACAAAGAATACGCAGCGGTTAAATTCTTTCTTTATACATTCTTCGGTTCAATCTTGATGCTCGTGGGCCTTGTCGCCCTCTACTTCGTGACTGGTCAAGATGTAGACTCATTCAATATCCTCGCTATGCAAGGCGGGAAATTCACAGACTTAACAGTGAATATTTTCGGCGGCTCATTTTCTTTTGAGCATATTTTCTTCGTCATGCTCTTTATTGGATTCGCCATTAAAGTTCCGGTATTCCCGTTCCACACTTGGCTCCCACACGCTCACGTTCAAGCACCAACGGCGATCTCTGTTATCCTCGCCGGTGTTCTCTTGAAAATGGGTACTTATGGTTTCTTAAGAATCGCCTTCCCAATTTTCCCAGAAGCTTCAGTTTATTTCGCTGACGCCATTGCTTGGTTAGGCCTTGTGAATATTATTTACGGAGCTTTCTGTGCCATGGCGCAAACAGATGTGAAGCGACTCGTAGCTTACTCATCGGTTTCACATATGGGCTTTGTGATGTTGGGCCTTGCCGCCATGACAACTCAGGGGATGAACGGAGCTGTTCTTCAGATGTTCAACCACGGAACTTCAACAGCGATGCTCTTTCTTTTGATTGGTATCTTGTATGAAAGATCTCACCACCGCTGGATCGTTAGACCAGACGGCACAAAAGGTTTTGGTGGTCTTTATACTCAGCTTCCAAAATTCTCAATCGTCTTCATCATTGCGATGTTTGCCTCTATGGGTCTTCCAGGACTTTCAGGCTTCATTTCAGAAGCTCTTATTTTCCTCGGAATCTACGAGAGATTTACAACCATCACTTTCTTAGCCCTTATCGGTCTTCTTCTCGGTGCTGCTTATCTTCTATGGATGTATAAGAGAATGTTCTTCGGGGAAGTTATTGACGAGTGTAAAGACTATACAGATATGAATAAGAGAGAAATCTTTTATATGCTCCCACTCTGTATTGCTGTGATCGTATTTGGAATTTTTCCATCGCCGCTTCTTAATATGATGAAAGCATCAGTTAATGAGTTGGTGACATTGCTTGCTAATTTCCAGGGTTAATAAAAATGGTCTTATCATATTTAGCAAATTTAGGTCACTACGTTCCAGAAATCGTTCTTTGTGTAACGATGATTGGTCTTCTGTTTGTTGAATCAACATACGGTGACGAGGAAACGAGTAAAGGTTATTTGTACTCTACTGCTTTCATTGGTTTGACCGTTACTTTTTTCCTTCTTTGCTTAAATTTAAAAGATCAGCCAGTGGCCATCTTCACCAACTCATTGGTGATTGATTCATTCTCCACCCTTGTGAAAATGATCCTCGTGGCCGGAACTGCAGGAGCGGTTTATCTTTGTAGCCAGTCAAAAGACATCAACCCAAAACTTAAGGCGGAATTTGTCATCTTAAGCGTTGGTGTATTAATTGGCGGGATGATTCTCGCTTCAGCTCATAATATGTTGATGCTTTATATTGGAATTGAAACGCTTTCAATTCTTTCGTACGCACTTGCTTCACTTAATAAGCACGATACAAAATCTTCAGAAGCCGGCCTAAAGTACTCACTTTACGGCGGCGTTTCTGCAGGCATCATGCTGTTTGGGATGAGCCATATTTTTGGTGTCCTTGGAACCATTCAGTTTCAGGAAATCCCGCCACTCCTAACAGCGCTTACTCTTGAACAAAAAATGGTTCTCATGCCATCGTTCCTGCTTTTCTTTGTGGGGATTGGCTACAAAGTCGCCTGCGTACCGTTTCATATGTGGTCGCCAGATGTCTATGAAGGTTCACCACTCCCAGTAACGGCTTTCTTTTCCATTGTTCCGAAAATCGCAGGGATCGCAGTTCTTATTCGCGTTACGATGGTTTTCTTCGGAGAAGAAAGTGCCCTTCAGTACTCGTGGGTCGGTATCCTAAGCGTTGTTGCCGCTCTCACAATGACAGTCGGTAACGTCTCAGCTATCGGCCAAAGATCTGTTAAAAGAATGCTCGCTTACTCATCAATTTCCCACTCAGGGATGATGTTAATGGGTATCGTTGTCGTAAATCAAATTGGTGTCACATCAATTCTTTTCTATGCCTCAACTTACCTTTTTATGACTCTTGCAGCCTTCTTTATCGTTTCTTTTGTCGCTGATCGGTTTGGCAATGACCATTTCGAGCGCTTTTCAGGGCTTATGTCGACTTATCCACTGATGGCGATTCTCTTAACTGTCGTTATGTTTTCCCTCGCTGGTATCCCGCCACTTTCTGGTTTTGTTGCCAAGTTCAATATCTTTGCGGCCTTAATTGACAGTAAACTTTATGTATTGGCCGTCATTGGTGGCCTAAACTCGGTTGTCTCACTGTACTACTATTTAAAAATTGTAAGACTCATGATTTTCAAGCCAAACGAATCAAATGAAAAAATCAGTGGATTTGGTTTCAGAAATCAAGCTGTCATCGTCTTACTTGCTTTCCCGGTCATCTTCTTTGGCCTCTTCTGGTCTGGTTTACTAACACTAGCAGATAATGCGAAAATCTTTATTGTTAACTAAACGAAGATATATGAAGAATGGACATACAATCATTATCAATCTTTATCGCAGTCGCGTCGGCACTTATAGTGCCGGCTTTGATTCTCGTTTTCTTCTCACATTTTAAGACAAACTCGACGTTTGCGATTCATTCAAAGCCAGTATCTCTAACAAATAACAATCTCCACTTTGGTTTAGTTTTTTCTGTCGCAGTCATTATTGTTTGGCTGGTTCTACCGTGGATTCTTTTCTACACAACATCTGGAACTTATCTCTATTATCTCGAGAGTTTTATTCTTGCCCTTTTTATGTTGATGACTCTTGTGGCAGCCATCGTAACTTTTTTGAGGAAAAATCAAGATGGTTGATGTTGGTTTAGTACTCGCCAAATTACTAATATGGGTCCTTCTCTTTGTCGTTCTTGAACGCTTCAAAACCTTAACGGGTTTCTATAGATACTCTAAAAGCCTATTCGTTGATGAAAGAGTTGGCGTACTTCATCAATACAGCATACCAGTCATGCTAAAAAAAGCCGTCCTGAAGCTTCAAAACTCAAAGATAGAAATCGCAGATTTAATTATCTTCTATGTGATGCTTATTTTAATTTTGATTGGTATCGGTCTTGTACCACTCTCTGAACCCCTCTTTGTGCAAGGCCTGAGATTTGAAACAGAAATGGTAAAAACCCAAAGCACGATGGCCTATATATTGTCGGCATTGTTTTTATTGGCCTTGCCCTTCAGTTATTTTAAAGGTCAATCAATCGAGAGCACTACAAGTGAAAAAACCGTTCTGGTGCTATTGCTTTGTCTCCTGCTTGTTGCTTCGTTAATGTGCTACTCCTACGGATCGCTCGACCTGCACGATATGATCCAGATACAAAAGTCTACATTATGGGGTGTTTTGCCTCGCTATGGAGTTCTAGTCTATCCATTGACCTTCTTAGCGTACTACGCACTGATGTGCGTTCTAATAAAATCCTTAGGTCTAGAGCTTGAGAATCCAAAAGAAAAAATATCGGCTCAGCTCTACTTCTCAAAACTCATTCTATATCGAGGCATTTATTTTATCCTTCTCCTTCTAGGGGCTTTGTTTTTCTTTGCGGGTTACGCCCCAATCCCAGGTACAGCTTGGTTAATCAATAAGTATCCCCTCTTTATTTTGCCCGTTCAGGGGATGAGTTTAATTGTAAAAGTCGAGCTGTTAAGAATTTTTATAAATTATACGGAGAAGACTCATATCGCTTATTATAAGGGGCAATCTTATAAAGATCTCATTAACTTACTGATTCCATTTCTTCTAACCATTCTCCTAGTACAAACATTGATAAAATTAGGGAGTCTTTAGATGAACACTCTCTTGTTGATTGCAATATTTGTGAGCTCGATGTTTTTTTTCCTTTCTCGCCCCAAACTATTCAAGTTTAATTTTGTCCTTTACTCTATCCTTGTCGTAATCTGGCTTATTAATCAAACAGAGATTGATCTCCTTACGGTAAGCTCTCTTGTTTTATTTACATCGATGAGCTTTCCAACAATGCTTGCGTTAGAAAAAAACTTTAGCAATGAAGTGAGTGAAAGAAAGTCGCCTAAAAAACTTATGATCATACTTATTACCGCCATTGCCTGCTTAATGGGTTCGGTGCTCATTTTACTTGAGCATAAAAAAACGATTTTTCAGTCGCTTGAAGAATCATTGCCGCTTCTGAAGACACCGCTTTTTATTTACGTCGAACAACACGCTTCTATTCTTCCTCTCGTTGTCTTTGGTATTATTGGAATTGTTTGTGCCCTTGCAGATTTAACCAGCACGGAGAGAAAAAATGTTTGAAGTTTTTTACCTCTCCTTGGCCCTAATTAGCGTTTCACTAGCAGTTATGGCACTGGGCTCTAGACTTCGGTCACAAATTGTCTCAGTTTATTTAGCGACATCGGTGATTTTTTTTCTTTCTGTTGTATTTGTAAGAGCGACACAGAGGATTGAGATCTTCTATCTGACACTGATGACGGCAATTGCTTATAATTTGTATCTCTATATTATTCTAAGAAAGAAAGTGAGAGACAAGTGATCTCGATACTAAGCCTCCTACTTATCCCTATTTGGAATCGTTTGCGACAAAAACTCGTCGAAATCATGAGTGCTAGCACTCAACTTGCAATCGAGGGTTTACTGGGAATTATTATCCTTGTGGCTTTTAATCTCTATTTACACCAAGATCTAATATTTGTTTGGTCCGACCAAATGATTGGGACTAAATGGGGTTTTGAGATTAATTTTCTGGAGACGGCCATATCAGGCACTCTTTTTTTACTTTTCTTAAAAATGGATTACCTGCCAATCAATCTAAAAAATACTTTCGTAGCTCTTTTTTTCATCATAGCTTTTGCTGCCCCCTCTTTTCTTCAGTTTCTCTTGGGAGCTCTTCTTTTTGCGGGCCTCTTTATTGATGGCCCAAAAGAAAAAAAGCTTATCTATTTAAATATCCTCATCATCTCGATGCTAGAAATCGTGAGAAACTCTCTTAGTCAGCAAATGAATATTATCGTTGACGAATTTGCGGCTGTCTTTCAAGTCATCATCACAATTATAGTCGTTAGCTATTTGTTACGGTTTCTTCAGAAGAACCATAATTCGCTCTATCGTTCGTCAATCGGGCTTGTACTCGCAATCATTTTTTTCGAAAAGTTCTTTGACGAACTCCCGCAGGGACCGCTTTTGCAAGCGACCCTAAGTTTATTCATTGTGATCAGTTTTATCTATTTGGGACTAAAGAGCTTCCTTGTAAATCGCACAAGCACCTTAGAAGAACTTTTTGCAGAAGCAACATTTGTCTTTTTCTTATTTGCGTTGAGATTTTCTGATTTGCCTCTCTTTGCCGTCTATCTAGGTGGTCAAATGCTCTTTTATCATATTTATAACTCTCTTAATTCATCTGAAACAACAAGACTTCGGCAGTTGTCGAGTCTTATGTTAAAGCTTTTCTTGGTGGGGTTCCCGGGATCGGTCTTGTACCTCTCTTCTCTGGCATTTATTGGCTTTGTTCATGTCGATTCAATCGAACTTGGAATTATCTTTTTATCTTTAATTTCTATTCGGACGGCATTTAATTGTGCGAGATTTCTCATTCAAGATAAAGAGATCTTAGGAAGAGAGAGATGGGTAAAGGCCGATTGTTGGCTCATTCCGATAGCAATAGTTCTCTTTGGAATTTCTTTCGTCTTGATCCCAAGTTCATTGGTTGTCTCAATATTCAATATTTCAGAATATTATCGCCTGCTGAAATTGGAAGACCTCTCAGTCAGTATTCAAATTTTTTATCTGGTTTTAACATTAATTGCTGGGACGGCCTTCTATTTCTACTTCTTAAAGTTTCCACAAGAAAAACAAAATTCGAAAAAAGTGTTTTCAACAGCATTTGATCATTTACCAGAATATTTTCTAAACTCTGAAAAACAATTTTTGAACTTCATTGCGGAATTCTTTTACAAGTTTAAACGCCTTTTTCTTCTGTCAGTAAGTGCAATTAGTGCAATTTTTGTTTTTTCAATGAATGAGGGAATTGGTATTTATCAGACGTCGAATCGATTGAAGCTAAAATTAGCAACAGTCCTAATTTTCTCAGCGGCCATTTCAACGCTCTATCTTTTGAGGGTTTTGTAATGGAAGTCATTCTCTCTTTATCTTCAATTTTAGTCTTATTGGTAGCTTCTGTGTTTAAACTGAATCCCTATTTAAAACTAGTATTAGGAATAGGTCTTTTTGTAGCCTTTGTGCTCGGTCAGCCTGTTGTTATGAGTTCGCCAATTTTTGTAGCTCAGTGTTTAGTATTACTCGTTTTAATAACATGCACATTTATTGAAAAGTTTAGCGACTCAATCATTGATCTGCTTTTTCTCGCGGTTCCAAGCTTGTTGTTAATTGGATCTACCCATCTTGTTCAAACATTCTTTATTCTTAATCTTTTGGTTTGCGCACTCTATTTTCATTCTCGTGGGGGCCTTGATCGAGGGCTTCTAAAAAATGCTTACTTCTTCTCTGCAGGTTTGGACTATCTCTTTATCTCACTCGTGAATGCAAGATACTTTCATGACAGTGCTCATATAACGTTTGCAGAAGTTGAATACTATCTCAAGGAAAGCAATAGTCTGTATTTACTTGCAATCCCAATCGTCTCGATTTCATTGAAAACACTAACGCCGTTATTCTGCTTAATCTCAGAGAAGCGTAGTGAGTATTATCGCTATTATATATTACAAAGCTTTTTTCTTTTGGTGCCATTTTTTGTACATAAAGATCTCTTTATCGAAGGTTTAAAAACACCTTATTATGCTTTGTCATTGGTCACTATTTTAGTTCTATTGGTTTTATTCTATATTCGAACAAATAAAATTGAGCGACTTCTAATGTTTGGCTTCTACGCTGTTTTTATTTCATGCTTTGTCTTTGATATGAGCCTTAATTTATTAGCGGTCTTTGCGCTGGTTTATCTCATACATCGATTGGCCTTGCGCTTTATGTCCAGTCGCTACTGTGAGCTCTCAGATATCTTGCTCGGCTTAATAGTGAGTTCCATCTATATTCACCTAGCCATTATTAATACAAATCTTTCTTTCTTGTTTATTGCGCTAGCGCTTTTTCAATTTCTTTACACCTTGAGCCCGATGCTTATCAATAAATCTCAGGAGGAGTTGGCATGAATGAATTTGCACCACTCCTCGCGGGTTTTTCCTTAGCGACTTACGTTTTCTCAACTTTTTTAAAGAAAAACAGCCATGTCATTCTTTTGTTTATTGTTACATGCCTAGGTCTTTTCTTCTCAAATATGGATATAGGTTTACAAAATGGTGAAACAGAAATCCTTTCTGTTTTTGCCCTCATTATCCTTTTAGTATTAGTATATTCAAAAAAGTTCACCCCGGCACTTACGACGCTTACTCTATTTTATTTTACTCCGCTATCATTGGTTCTCATTTTTGCAGAAAGCATTTTTGACTATTTTGTTGCTCTACTTTTCTTATGGATGGGACTCTTCATTTATCAAAAGCCGGCCCTCGAAAACTCTGCGCAATTCAAATATATCTGTGTTGCTGTGGTTAAAAGCTTGTTCGTATTGCTATTTTATCTTTCGACAGAAACGACAAGGCTTAATCTCTTTATTGTAAAATTTGAAAAACTCTATCTTCTATCTTTAGTTTGTTTTGGAATTTACTCGCTTATTCTTCTTTCAACGAGTGTCAGACTGGCAACGAGAGAATCATCAGCGAGTTTATTTCTTATTCTTGTACTGACAGGTCTTTGGACTAAAACAATCCTCTTTGGTCAAAAACTATTCTATGAACTAAACCCCGCTATTCTTGAGTCGCTTGAAACACAAGCCCTGCCCTTTCTAAGCGGTTTTTTAATATTGATCGCTGTGCTTAGCTTCTTTATCAAAAGCCAAGAGCGCTTTGTACAAACACTTCTCTTTTTTGTCTTATTAAGAGTTCTGGTCGCGATGATCTTTGACCTAAGTTTTTACCCGCTTCACCTCGTAATGCTGATGAGTCTATCAATTTTCTTTAGTTCATTTATTCTACTTTTTAGGTCGGCCGACCAAAGCTCCTATTGGATAAAATTTCTACAAAGTTTGCTGCTGCTAAATCTTGCAGGTGCGCCCTTTTTCTTAGGCCATCTATCACTACAAATCGCTCTACAACCTCTCATGAAAGAGGACCTTACAATTAGCTTTTGGCTTATAGCATTTGCCTCAGGACTTATGTTGATAAGCCCCTTGAGATTTATACGATTTCCGAGAGTGAATTTTAAAAGTGATATAAACGGTCAGGAACTAAGATTTTCCGAACATCTCATAATGATTTTGTGTGTTATAATAAGCTCTTATTATATAACGTTCCAAAACTAGTGAATGATGAAAGAGAAGTATCGCATAAAATTACGCTCAGGAAGAGTGGTTGGTCCGTTTCATGCAAACCAAGTTGCGGAACTTTATCTTAAAGGCCATGTCGATGGCAGCGAACAATGCCAATCATTTCCTGTTGGTGACTGGCTCACTTTCGAATCTTTCCCACAGTTAAAATCACTTCTTCTAAAGCTTGCTTCAGGTGAACTGACTCTTGATCAAGTGATGGATGAAAAAACCCATACTCAAGCACTTCTTTCAGAAGTTCAAAAACAGAAACAAGTACAAACACCAGAAGTTGGAAATAAAACAAACGCCGATTTTAAGGAATTTAAATTTGGGAAAGAAGCTCAAATCAAAATCGACTATGAAGAGTTAGAAAAAAAATACTCTGAAAAAATCGAAAAAGAAAAAACCAAAGTCCGGCCAACTCCAACACCTCCTCCCGTTGAAGAAGCAGGTATTGAAAAAACAATAATTGCCAAAAGGCCAACTCAAGCGGCTGAAGACTATGAGAAGACAAGAATTGTAAACCCTAACCCATTTAAAGGGGTTGCAGTAGTCGAACCCAAAGATGACCTCTCTTCTGCTTCAATTAGGAATCAGCCGGCACCAGAAGAGGATGCTGAAGCTGAAGAGGAAGATCAATTAGACGTAGCGGAGAAAACAGAGTTTTTTGATGTTTCAAAAGCTATCGGTTCCATCAGGGCTGAATCAAAAATTGCAGAAAAAGAATTTAATCGTGAAATCGCGCAACTTGAACATGATGCAGAGGTTGCACTCTATGGTGAAGAGAAATTTAATGAAAACGAAGAAGACCAAGTCAATGAAGAGGAAATAAAACCCAAAAAGAAAGGAATGAAGCCGATTGTGGCCCTCGCCTTCTTTGCCATTTTTCTTGTGCTTCTCGTTCCAGACGAGGAAGCGGTTGTTGAAATCAAACCTAATTATATTAGAATTGAGTTCCCTGTGGCGGAAGAATTTATTGATAATGCTAAAAGCGAGCAAGCCTTTCAGCGCGGATTCACGGCTTACCAAAAACAAAATTATATGAGTTATGTTGAAGCGGCTGCAAATTTCAAAGAAAGTTTGAGCTACCGATTTCGAGATAACGATGCACTTGGGTACATAATTCTGACTTACGCTAAAATTATGGAGAATACACGTGATCGTTTGAAGTCAGCGAACACAATATTTAGATTGATTCAAATTGGTTCAAGCCGAGCACTGACAGATGTAAATATAACTCTTGGTACTTCGTTGTTTTACTCAAAGATGAATAAGCATGAGACGGCGATCAATCTAATTGAAAACTTTCTACGAGTGAATCCACCTACTGCGGAAATTTACGCAATCTACTTAGATATTCTTATCAGTGCAGGTCGACTCGACAAAATCGCCAAAGTGATCGAACAACTTGAGAAGCTTGAAAGAAAGCCAATGTCTGCTTATCTCTCCCTTGCACGCTACTACGAACTTGATCAACGTTATGAAAAAGCACGAGAAACAATCAGAGATGGAAATAAGATCTATCCCGATTCCGTCCCTTTAATCTTAAGAGAAGCCTCTCTTTCGTTGAGTCTTAATGAAATTGAAAACTTCAAGAAGTTGGTTGCGAGAGTAAAAGAGCTTGGGGCAGAAAGTTCACCAATCTATTATGCCAAATATCTTGAATATGAAGGCATGATTAAAGCTTCAGAGGGCGATACTATTGGCGCTGGTGCACTCTTTCAACAAGCTCTCGATATTAATGAATCAAACGAGCTTCGCTCTAAACTTTCTCAATTGTCGGCAGGGGGAAATAAGCAAGTTCAGAATCTGATTCTTGAAAGTAAAACAATTGAAAAAATGAACCAAGCAAGAGAAGAGGTCCGTTTAAGAAACTGGGATCGTGCTCTCACTCGGGCGATTGAAGCAGCAGACATTCTTCCTAATTATATTCCCTCACAACTCCTCTTAGTCGATATTCAGTCCAAAAGAGGTTATTTTGAGTTGGCGCTGGTTAATCTTGAGCGTTTAAAGCAAATCTATCCAGTGAATGACACAATAAACTTTTATCTTATTAGAACGTATATTAGAGCTTATCGGATTGAAGATGCCGAAAGAGAAATTGCGATACTTTCGCAGACAAATTTCAGTAGCACTCCAGAATATGCAATGGTCTTGGGTGAGTTTTATAATCGAACGAATAATATAAATCTCAGCGTGAGAAACTATAACGAGGCGATTAGACGCAATCCCTTGGAAGACGAAAACTATTTCGCCCTTGCTCGAATCTATTTAAATTATAAGAGATTTGAAGAGGCGCGGGATATTATTACCCGAGCTATTGAACTCGATCCGATTAATATTTTCTATCATTCCATTTACGCACAAATTCTTTACGAGATGCAGTCTGCAGATGTTGCCATCGGTTATCTTCGAAGCATCTTAGATAAAAATCCAGATAACCCGAAAATTTTGGCAGATATCGCTATTTATTATTTTCGTACGGGTAAAATTGCAGAGTTTGAATCTTACAAAAAAAGAATTGAGGCCTTAAGACTTCGTGATGAAAGTTTTTATGAATTTTTAGTAGAGTCTGCCCGCCTTCGTGGAAATGACGAAGAAGTTGTATCGTACTCAAAAGAACTCATACGAGTGAATCCAGGTGATCTCGTTTCTCGCATGACTCTTGGTGGATATTTAATGCGTCTTGGGCGGTATAATGAAGCCATCCAAGAGTATGGCCGTATCGTTGACCGTCTACAGAGTTATCCTCGTGCCCACTACTCCATTGCTAAAGCCTATTTGGCCCTCAATAATACCGTTAAGGCCGTGGAGCATGCACAACGTGAAATCGATGGTAACCCCGAAATTGATGCGGGCTATTATATTATGGGCGAGGCCCTCAGAGTGGAGGCCCTTAGAACAACGAGAGATTTCACTGAGTCAGTGAAGTTCCTAGAGCGCGCCATTTCAATTAACGGAAAATCAACTGAAGCCTTAATGGCCTTGGGTTGGATTCGCTACGGCCAGAACTTTCTGGAAGCCTCTCGCGAGCTTTATCTGCGCGCCCTTCGCGAAGATCCGTCCATTCCTGATATCCATAAGCAGCTGGGCTTTATCTATCGCAATAGCGGTCAGGGTCGCCTCGCGGCCGAGTCGTTTAACACCTATTTGCAGCTGATGCCCAACGCTCCAGATCGTAATCAGATTGAAACGATTATTCGTCAAACCCGATAAATGGCAACAGATTCCTTATTGTCAATCGACCTCTTTCTCATTAAGATTGCACTCTGTTCGCGGAGGATTGGCTGAGTGGTCGAAAGCGGCGGTTTTGAAAACCGTTGAGCTGAAAGGCTCCGCAGGTTCGAATCCTGTGTCCTCCGCCATTTTACATTCAAAAAGAAACGGAGACGTGGCCGAGTGGTCGAAGGCAGCACCTTGCTAAGGTGTCGTACGGGCAACTGTACCGTGAGTTCAAATCTCACCGTCTCCGCCATTTTTGAATTTATCGAGAGCTTCACCCAATTAAATTTCGGAATTTTTTGATACTCTAAGTGAATTAGGGTGGTGAAAAAGCTCAAAAGTTCGTTAGTAAAATCAATCTTTAAAATTTAAAGAGTATTCATGTTAAGAAGGTTCATTCTCGAGACGGATGCTCCTTCACCCAAGTGGCATACTTATCCATCCAGTTCTGAAGAAACTTTTTGCTATCAGATTCAATATTGCCGGCGTCATCAAATAGGTCGTCTTTAGCGTGAATGAAGGCCTCGGGCTGTCCAAGTGTTGGCACATCCAAGTAGGCAAGGACATTTCTTAAGTGTTGTTGCGCGATTGCTGAGCCGATGGCCCCAACAGATGCACCTAATACACCAGCAGGCTTCCCGACCCAAGCGCTTTGTCCATAGGGTCTTGAGGCATGATCGATTGCATTTTTAAGAACTCCAGGTATTGAGCGATTGTACTCTGGTGTTACGAAGATGAGGCCTTGCGATAATCTAATCTCATCTCTCAGGCGTTTTACTGAGGCCGCAGGATTGTTGTCATCATCTTGGTTATAGAGCGGCAAATCGCCAATTTCCAACTGATGAAATGAAAAATCTGACGGAGCAAGTTTTACGATAGCGCTCGCCAATTTTCGGTTAAAGGATTCTTTTCTAAGACTTCCAACAATGACTGCAATTTTCTTTGTGTTCATTCAATTCTCCTTTAGACAAGTTCGCCGTCGCACGCAGAATGACAAACCTTTTATAGGCCACAACCCACCCCTAATGCCTTACGGACATGCAATTTGTATGTCATTTTTTTAACACAATTAATTGTAGGTTTTCTTTAGAACTTAAAGTTCTCTCTTTATGAGATTGTACTTGAGGGCCAACTCAATACACTTTTCTAATTTCTTAACAGGATACTTCTTCTTAAGAGGCAGTCGTATCTCGCGATTGCCGTGATACTCAAAATCATTTGGATACATTTCTTTGAAAGTAGAGATTAACTTCGTTTGGCAATTGAAAAAAATGCTTATGCATTCAGGCGTTTTCTTTTTCCAGTCAATTCTAATTGTGCTTCCGGAAGATTTGGTGATAAAGCTAGGCTCCCCCCACTTTAATTCTTCACCAATAAAGTCAATGCCATCTAATTGAGTTACTTTCAAAATGAGTGCTCTAAGATTTAGAACTTCCCTTCTTATGGAAGAGGGATAGCTTTTGTATTTTTCAGCGACTTCAATATTCATGAATCTATCATAATAGTAAAATGAGAAATTTTATAGAAATTTAGACTACTTCAAATGCGCTTGGCATACTGCTTGAGTCTATTCCAGTTATGGCCATAGGACTCAAAAACAAATTTATCCATGATCCTTATGAACACTTCATCGTTATGCTCACGTGCGGATGGGGTGAAATTGTACGAACCAGTAAAGACAATTTTTTGCGGGCTCGAACTTGAAGCATAAGGACTATCCACAAGGACATACTTTGAATGCAGTTCAGGCAAGGTCCATAGTTTAAGTTTTTCTAATTTAGTCTTTTTGTACCACCGAATAAGTTTTTTATTGCGGGGGTCATCTCTCGTGAGAATATTAACGTCACAACCCTCTGAGGCTTTGAGTGCGAGTTTTTTCCAGATTCTTGAATCCGTAAAATGTGCCATCGCAATATCAATTCTTGAACCATCGGCACACTCAATTAGGCCTAGGTGTTCTTCATAGGAATCTCCTCCATCATTGCGTGGGCTGAAATGCATCAAGATTTCATCTCTGCTGCCAATGGCGGTTTGATAATAGTGATCATCTTGTTCTAGCCGAGCGAGGTCGTGCCAGTAATTAAGATAAGCACTGTAGACAAGTGGATCATGCTTAAAAATGAGATGATTTTGAAATTTTGTCTGACGATCAAGATTCGATGAAGACTGAAGAACGATATTAGTTGATCCATCATTTAGCTCAGAAAAGAGAAAAAACTTATTATGGTTTTTTCCACTTCCAATGCAACCGCGATGACTTTTTATGTGTCTACTGCAGATGATTAAACTTTCGCCAAGGCCAGCTTTTAATAATCTGCTGTCAGAGGACTCGTCATCCTCGGCTAGGATAAAACGGACATCGACCCCTCTTTTTTTTGCCTTAATTAATTCCTTCGCAATTCTTTTGTGCTTCACTGATCGAGTAGCGCCAAAGACTTTTGATCCGCTTGGAGTCGCTCTTAAAAGTGAAACAATTCGATCTTGAAGCTCTGGGTCGGTTCGATTTTCTCCAAATAGAGACCCTGGATAATTGAAGGCAATTTCATAGTGGTGATTTGAAAAAACATCGCCAGCAAATGAAATATTAACCGTGAATAATATGACAAAATAAAAGCAAAAACTCAGCATCTCTGTCCCTTTAATCTAAACGACATTGTAAAGAGGGGGACGGGAGAAGATGAGTGAGTTTAGTAACATTTTTTTATTATTCTAATAAATTCAGACAGCTATCTCGTTTTGATCTGGGCCTGAAGGGGGCAAACTTCCTGCGAGCTCATCTTGGATTTCTTGAATTTCTTTAATTTCTTGAAAAACATCAGGTCTTTTATTTTTATTACAGTCCTCTGCCTTTTTAAAAAGTTTTTTAATTTCTTCATGTTCCGTTTTAAGCAATTTTAATAAACTCGAAGGTTTCATAAGTGCTCCTTGGTTAAATGCACTTTATATAACGCTTCAGAGCCTATATCCTTTAGGGTAAGTGTTTTTTTAGTGAATAAGACGTCACACTTAGACTTCAAGTGGATAAAGGGATTAGTTACGCCGCATTTTTATGGCCATTATATTGATGGCTTTTGTAATGTTCGGCGTATTTAATATCAACACCCATAATATGAGTGAATAGCCAGTTCTTAAGAAAACTGGCCAACTTGATTCGATCAAGTGCCCCTTTCCTTAAATCGGTTTCATATCGCTCTACGGCGGCGAGCAAATTCTCATGGACTTTTTTGTGAGATTCGTATGATGGATATTCAATTTTCTGTAAAAACTCTTCTTCTTCCGTAAAATGAAAAACGGTATACTCTTTCAAATCACTAAACGCTTTACTCATTCGTGTAGAGTTCTCTTCGTTCATCTCTTTGATTAAGATATTGATTTTATCCAATAGAACAATATGTTCTTCATCCATTTCATTCACGCCGATAAGATACTTATCATCCCATTTAATCTGATCTAACTGAACAGCTGTATCGAACTTTAATACAGTTTTGTTTTGATTAAAAATTGATCTGAAATCAGAAATATAAGAGTTTAAAGTGTTGGCTAAACTCACGGTTTGCGACACAACGAGAGTATTTTTTTGAACTGAGCCGTTTATCATATAAATAGCATCTCGAAGCTCATTTACACCCTTACTTTGCTCCGCTGCTGCAGATGTAACCTCTCCTACACGTTGAGTGAGAAGGTTTGTCTTATTTGTCGTTTTATCAAAATTGGCTTTGAACTCATTTAATTTTTCAAGATTCTCATGGGCCATTGTTTCAAGGCGTTCGGAGAGATTTTTGTTTTCTGTAGAAATACTACTAATAATAGAATCAATCTTCTTGTTAGCCTCATCAAGGGCTTTATTAATTGAGCTAGCACTCTCGCCACTTGTTCTAGCAAGGTTACCAATTTCTTGGGCCACAATAGTAAATCCTCGGCCATGCTCACCTGCTCTCGCCGCTTCCACTGAAGCATTAAAAGAGAGGAGCTTTGTTTGAAAAACAATATCGTTAATGATTTGAGTCTTTTGTGAGACGTCCTCAAATGTACAGGTCAACTCTTTTAAGGTATCCGACACATTAGTGAGCGCTTTCATAATGAGTTGGTTATTCTCAAGCGATAAACTAAGATTTTCACCAAGTTTCTCAGAGGAATATTCGCTCGCTTTAATTAGGTCGTTAATTTCTGAAATCGAATCATTAACGCAACTGATGCTTTCAGTACTTCTCGTAATCATCGCGCTGATTTCATCACCTGTTGCACTAGTTTCAATAACGGCACTTGATTGATCTTCGTTGCTTGCTTCAAGCTGAGTGCAAGATTCATAAAACTGAGCATTGGTTCCGGATATATTGTTCTGAAATTTTTCTGCCGCAACAAAGAACCTTCCAACAAGAGACTTAATTTTTTGCTCTCGAAATATTTGAGTTATAAGTAGGGGCAATACAAAAACTAAATTTGCAAAATAGCTATAATCCTTAGCGATAGCGAAATGCCAAAGAAGAAATGACCCAGCGATAGGGAGTAAAATCAGAAAAACCTGAGTGACTCGTGAAACGTTAAATGAAAATGACTTCTCTTGAACTCTCAAAGGAAACTCCCTACTAGAATGTCTAGGCTGGCTAATCGACTTTTTAGACGGAAAATTTAGACTGAGAAGGTGATTTTAAGCATAAATCTTTAAATAATTCCCACGGAACCTACTGAATTACTTAGACTCTTGAAAAAACTGACCTACATCATGAAATTTGAGGCATCGTAAGCCTTCGATTTTACAGCTCAAGATAATCTGTTTTATAGTTCTCTGAGCACAAATCTAAAGGAGTGGCTTATGGAAAAGACATCGTCCGGCACTGGAACTTGCTTATGTGGAGCGGTCAAAATCACCGCGAATGAAATCAAAACAAACCTTGGCGCATGTCATTGCGGTATGTGCAGAAAATGGGCTGCCGGCCCCTACCTCTCAGTTGATTGTGGTCAAAAAGTGACAATCGAAGGCAAGGAATCATTAAGCATATATGACTCCTCAGACTGGGGAAGCAGAGGTTTTTGCAATAAATGTGGTTCGAGCCTTTTCTATTATTTAAAACCTAATTCGCAGTACATTGTTTCTTCAGAGATTTTTAAAGATCAAAAATTCAATTTCGACCATGAGATCTTTATAGATGAAAAACCAAGCTATTATGATTTTGCAAACGAGACGAAAAAAATGACAGGCGAAGAGGTTTTTAAATCATTTTCTCCTCAATAAGAAAAAGTAGCGGAACACCTTATATGTATAAGAGGAAATAGACACTATACCTGCGGTGTTCTTTAACTTTTTAACGAGGAGATTTTTGTGAAACAAGAAAATGACCAAAATCAAGAATGGAAAGATCTGAAAGTCAAAATTAAAAATAAATTTGGCAAGCTTAGCGACTCTGATATCAATGGACTTGAAGGGCATATGAATCAACTTTCTAGCAAGGTGAAAAGTGCCTACAACTATGATCAAGGACGAGCAGACAAAGAAGCTAAGGCTTTCAATGAGACATTGAAAAAATAAACGAATCATTTTTTCAATTGAGAGGGTTCATTACTTTTAGTAATGGACCCTTTTATTTTGATAAAAGTAAATGTTTAGCTCGAATCGGAAACTAAGGAGCTAATCTAGTGAATAATCTATTCTCTGATCGCACTCGTGAAATAATGCCCGCGGTAGTTCAGATTCATGCTGATGGTTACAACGGCGAAGATATCGAATCAATTCTCAATCCAAGGCTCGGTAATTTAAAAACTTGGAGCGGGTCTGGTTTCTTTATTAATTGTGTATTTGGTAAAGATATAATTGTTACAAATGCACATGTCGTGAGGAATGCTAAGTCGCTTAGAATCATGTCGATGCTAACGTCTGAAGAGACATTTGAGGCAGAAATAATTGGTATTGTGAAAAATCAAGAGCCAGACGTTGCGATCCTTCGACTCAAAGCGGGTGAACTAGAAAGATTTAATGAACTCGCAAGCTGTGAAATTCCATATTTGAATCTAAGTAAAAGTGAAAATATTACGAGAGGCACTGAACTTAAAGCTATCGGTTACCCAGCGGGCATGAGCGAGCCTAATATTACGGGTGGCGAAATATCTAATTTTGTTTCTGGAAATCGAATAATTGCAGAAAAGTATGTAACCGACGCTGCTATCAATCCCGGAAATTCTGGAGGGCCTGCAGTAGATCGATCTGGAAATGTCGTTGGTATAAATACCTCGATTCTGAGAAACGCAAAAAACATTGGCTTCATAACACCCTATATGTTTATTGAAATTATCCTTTTAAATATCTTCGAAAAAAGTGCGATTTGCTTTTCAGATATCGGAGGCACATTCCAAAAAAACTCAAAAGAAATCGCCGAGTTTTTAGAAATGAAAGAAAGCAGAGGTATATTAGTTAGATCGGTAGAGCGTTCAGGTTTCCTTGAGTCGGTCGGTGCAAGAGAGGAAGATGTTATCTTGAGTCTCAATGATAAAAACATAGATCGTCATGGCCTTTTGTTAGATAAATATCATCACCATCGAAAAAATGTCTTTGATGCCTTTAAACTTCTCCCTATCGGTGAGGTGGCAAAACTGGCCGTTTGGAGAGAAGGTCGAAAATTAAACGTTGAGGGACCAACGCTAGAAAACCCTATAAAAAAATTGTTATCTATTCCCATAATCGAAGAGAGAAAGTTTATAGAAATTTGGGGAATGACTATTCAAATCCTTTCTTGCGAGATTTTTGAGAGCTTCGGTGCCTATAATGAACATTTATTTTATCAACTCATACAAGATTATGATGATTATAAAGAACGTCTTGTCGTGACTCATGTAAATAGACAAAGCACCGCTTATTTGCAGTACTGGGCTATCGGTGAAACGATCAAAACAGTAAATAGTATACCTGTCGTAAGTATGGTGCATCTGATTGAAGTTCTTCAAAATGGCTCAGGTCTATTCAAATTAAAATCAGATTCGGGAAATTTAGGAGTATTTAGAGGAAGTGAACTAAATCAACACTTACAATTAGAAAATCCATTTTCGCACTTAAAGTAATCGATGGAAGCTAACAAAATTTTAAGATCTCTCGAACACTTAAACCCGGGCTCTCTGAAATTTTTTGCATCGACTTTTACTTCGGTACTAGAAAAAAAGCTTTGGGCCAAAATTCTACTTGGAATGATTTTAGGCTTAGTCATGGGCTTTTGTATTTCACCATTCGGTGTTTTTGAAGAGTACTTGTCACAATATTCGTCTCAAATTAATGACTTGCTCATCTGGCTCGCATTGCCTGCAAAATTCTTTTTAAAAATAATTCAAATGGTGATTGTTCCGCTTATTATCGCGAGTGTCATTCGTGGACTTGCATCAGCTGAAAGTAGCGCTCAAATGAAAACATTAGGGCTGAAGTTTGCCCTCTTTGTCCTCGTCACGTCGATACTTAGCTCCGCCTTAGGAATAATTTTAACAACTGTTTTAAAGCCAGGAAGTCTTTTAGATTTAAACATGCCCTTAGGTTCAAACACCAAAATGGATGGGAGCATAGTTTCTACAAATTTTAATCCAGAGATATTACTTAAAATCATTCCCATTAATCCTATTGAGTCAATTGTTCAGGGAGAAATGATTGATGTCGTTATTCTTTCAATTATTGGGGGAATTGCCTTGCTTTCAATTGGCGTAAAGCAAAGTGTCTTAGTGTTAGATTTATTGGAGGTGGTACAAAATATTTGTATGAAAGTCATTGCATGGGCAATGACGATTGCCCCATTTGCAATATTTGGAATGATGACATCTGTGGCCGCTAGCACGGGACTTAGAGCACTTCAAAGTATGGGGTTTTACCTGCTAACGGTATTCTCTGGTTTTCTTATTTTCATTCTTTTTTATTCCTTAATCGTTTTTCTTTTCAAAAGAATATCTCCACTTGGATTTTTTAAAAAAATTATAAACCCGATGCTGCTTGCGTTTACGACTTCCTCAAGTGCGGCAACAATGCCAGTGACGTTAAAAGCAGCAGAAGAAGAATTCGGTGTGACAACGTCTACTGCTAATTTTTTAATACCACTAGGAACAACAATTAATATGGCGGGAACTGCAATCTGGCAGACGACAGCGGTTATTTTTTTAAGCCAAGTCTATCGAATCGACTTAAGTCTAGGACAACTACTTTTTGTCGTTGGAACTTCAATTGGTAGCGCCGTGGGCTCCCCTGGTGTACCCGGCGTAGGAATGGGAATCCTGGCCGTGGTACTCGGAAAAATAGGAATCCCAATTGAGGGAATAAGCCTCATCCTTGGAGTAGATCGTATTGTAGATATGGGATGCACTGTCGTTAATGTTGTAGGTGATTTAACAGCATCAGTAATCCTTGATACTTAGAGAAAAAGAGAGTGTCAAAAAATCTGACACCCCCTTCAATTAATACAGACTTCCCTTTGCTCCCGTTTGGCTCAAGCTATAATCACAAGATTATGAAACTACGGGCCCTTTTTATACTATTATCGTTTATCATGATTTCGCAGGCCCAGGCGACAATCTATCCTTTCGTAAAGGGGAATCGCCTATCGCTATTAGAAGACTCCCGAGAGGCGGCTGACCTAAAGATTGAAATGGTTAGACAGGCAAAACATCATATCCATATCATCACCTTTTTTTGGGATGATACTAGTTTTCCTAAAAAATTGGCGGAAGAACTCATTGAAGCTAATAAGCGTGGCGTAGAGGTTCGAATCTTAACGACCTATTTCCCGAGCTTTGCTACTGACCTAACGGGAATAGGTAGGCGTTCATTGCAGAATATTGAAAGTGAAAAAGACGCTATCTTCTCATTTATCGCTTTAAAATCGTATGACAACTTAGTGCTTTTCAATATTCTTCATGAAAAGGTTTTTCTCGTTGATGGAAAGCAAGCCATATTAGGTGGCCGAAATATTTCAGACAGTAGATTTGCAGGAAAAGATATGGAGATCTTGCTTGAAGGTGAAACTGTCAATCAGGTTCAGAAACATTTTCATAAAACCTATGAGTTTGTTGCTAATTTGGTGATTAATCATAACTGTAAAAGAGAACGTGCAAAAAAATGTCGTGAAACTAAAGCTCAGTTTGAGTCAGCACGTTTTGCCGAAACGAAAGCATTTTTTCCCAAACAACCAAAGTTCTCTGATGGCGTGGAGGCTCGGATTCTTGCTCATGAAGTCTTAATTGATCAAATGGAAAATGATTACCGGGGTCTGAGTGAACGAAGTCTTATTCAAGACGATATCGTTGATGTTGTCGCGGCGACAAAATTTGAAACGCTACGAGGATACAATTATTTTATCCTCCCAACACCAGCTTACCAAAATTTTCTTGAAAAAAAATTGGCAGAAGGCAAGACGATAGAAATCGTAACCAATAGTTACCACTCAGCTTCAACGGTGAGTAATAAGGGTTACCTTTTAAGTTTGCCTTCAATGATTGATCTTTCAAAAAAGGGACTGCAAATTATTGAATGGCAGGGAGCAGCTCCCGAATCCTATTTGCATTCAAAAGTCATGATTTTTGATAACGATCACGTGATTATTGGAGCTCATAACTTCGGGATTGGCAGCACAAGCGTCAGTAACGAAATTGCAATTGAGTTTAAGTCAGAAGAGATTGCTTCTCGCTTAATTGAAATTTTTGAGTCAGACAAAGCCAACCCAACGCTCGCAAAACCAGTAGATACTGAATTTTTAGAGAAAATGTACCGTCGCCATCGAGTTATGGTGAAGTTACTTCAGTTCTCTCCTTTAAGCCATATCATGCAACAGCTGTATTAGCCCCTTTGTTCCTTAGATGAATAATGCTAAAGTTTAGGCATGTTTTCTAAGTCCTCACCCATTTTTTGCGGCTTGGCCCATAGTAGTCTAAGTCTTAGCTCCACTGGTCGAGTCAGGCCATGTTGTGCCATTGATTCTAAAACTTTTGGCGTGGTCAAAACGCCGAAGCTCTCTGAGAATAATTTAAATGAAGTCGCAAATTCTTATGAGATGAATAAGCTGCGACAAGAGTTGAAAAATGGTCAGTGGCCTGAGGCCTGCCGTGAATGTCAGAAAAAGGAATTGGAAGGTGGGGGAAGTCTTCGGAAGTCGTGGAATTCTCACTTTCAAGATCCGCAAAAAATTCTCTTAAATATTAACGATGACGGAAGTCTAAAAAAATTAGAAGAACTGACTTATCTTGATCTCACCTTTGGAAATAAATGTAATCTTCGCTGCATAACCTGTAATCCGACATGTTCCTCTGCGTGGATCAAAGAATCCCATGAAAAAGGTGAATATCTCGACGTCACTTCTCAGTCCCCTTTTGACTGGTACTCAGCAGCTGTCCTTGATCAATTAGTGAATTCCCTCCCTAATTTAAAAACGCTTAATTTTGTAGGGGGGGAGCCGCTTATTAATAAGGAGCATCGCTTTTTACTTGAACGTCTTATTGAGAAGAAAATCAGCTCAGAAATCCATTTAAGTTACGTGACAAACTTAACGATCCTTGACGACGAATTGGTTGGATTGTGGAGAAACTTTAAATCTGTGGCCCTGGCAGTGAGCGTGGATGGAGTAGATAAAATTAACGATTATATTCGCTACCCTTCAAACTGGTCAGCATTTCAAGCGAATGTGGAGAAACTCAAAAAATACACTCAATCGACTAATATTTATATCTCATGGTGCTTAACCATTTCTGTCTTCAATATCCTTTCACTTAATGAGCTCTTTAAATGGATGTACTACGAATATTTAGATTGTCCCGGTGAATTCAATAAAAGACCTGGCATCTTCACGCCTATGCCTTATATGCAAAGAGTTTTTAATCCTGCAACAATGAATATTAGCATCCTGCCTCCTGAACTAAAATCCCGTGCGTATGAAGAACTTCAGGCTTTAGAGAAAACGCTTAAAGCCTTTGAGCTACCTCGCTGGGAAACAATCTCACAGGTGGATGTTTTAAAGGATTGGCTTCAAGAAGCTCCTGCAAATCAAAATGAATGCTGGAACACTTTGTTAAAAGATCTTGTATGGACAGACCAGTATAGAAAACTTGAAGTCAAAAACTATATCCCTTGGACGAAGGAATACCTCTCATGAAAACGCAAAACTATATCGATTCCAATTGGTCTTCCTCAAAAAACTCAGAGAGAATTAACGTTTTAGATAAATACACCCAATTTCAAATGGCAGAAGTTGAAATTATCGATGATGAACAAATGGAGCAAGCGCTCGAAGCCAGCACAAAGGCTTTTAAAAAGCTTAAGGCGTTAAGCGCCGGTGATCGAATAGATCTCTTAAAGCAACTAGCTGCCAAACTGCGATTGCGACAGGGTGAATTTCAAGAACTTCTCGTTCACGAAGCTGGAAAACCCACTATGTATGCCAAGGCAGAAGTCGAACGAAGCCTTGCCACTCTTGAAATGGCGATTGAAGAAGCAAGACGTTTCGGTGGTGAAAAAGTTTCTGTAGATTACGGTCCAGGTGCTGGTAAAGAAGCTTTCACAAAACGTTTTCCCGTGGGGCCAATTTTTTGTCTAACGCCCTTTAACTTCCCTTTGAATCTCATGATGCACAAACTTGCACCGGCTCTTGCGATCGGTTGTCCTGTCATCATTAAGTCATCCCCTTTAACACCACTCACCGCCCTGCTTTTTTCGGAGCTTGTTCACGAAATTTCTTTTCCAAAGGGTAGTGTACAGGTCGTAAATACTTCTATTGAACAAACTCAAAAGATGATTCAGGACTCCAGGGTTGCCATGGTCTCATTTACAGGAAGCGCTGAAATCGGATGGAAGCTTAAGGCAATGGTTCCAAAGAAGAAGGTCGTCCTAGAGCTGGGCGGAAACGCCGCAGTTATCATTGATCAGAACTCAGACTGGGAAAGAGCCGCAAGACTTTGCGTTGCCAGCGCCTATCTTTATTCGGGACAGGTTTGTATTTCCACTCAGAGAATTTATGTCCACGATTCCCTGCGTGAACAATTTGAATCTCTTCTCGTTTCCGAAACAAAAAAAATTAAACATGGAAATCCTAAAGAAATGGACGTGATCGCAGGTCCCTTAATTTCAAAGGAACATGTACTGCGAATCGAATCTTGGGTTCAAGAAGCAATCACGATGGGGGCTAAAGTTTTGGTGAAAGGCGAAAAAATGGAAGCTCATAATCTCCTTACTCCGTGGCTAATGACAAACACCAAACCTGAAATGAAAATCGTTGCTGAAGAGGTCTTTGGCCCTCTTGCGATTCTAGAATCTTTTAAAACTCGCGGTGAGGCGATTGAGTTGGTGAATCGATCTCGTTATGGATTGCAAACAGGTGTCTTTACCAACGACCTAAGTTTCGCGAAAGAATGTTTGGAGTCTTTAGAAGTTGGGGCCGTGGTGATCAATCATCCTCCTGCTTTCAGGGTCGATTCTATGCCCTACGGTGGGGTCAAGGATTCTGGTTTTGGTCGCGAGGGTGTTCGTTATGCCATGGAGGAAATGAGTGAGCCGAGGCTCTTTATTTTTTAGCTTTGTACTGATCTCTTTTTTCTCGAAAATAACGAGAGAGAATCTGTGAACACTCCCAGTGCTCCACTCCACCCATTAAGTCAAACTGGTGATTAAGCCTTTTATCCGCGTGGAGTGAATAGCCCAAGCTCAGCGCCCCACCTTTTTTATCATAGGCCCCGAATACGCAGCGACTGATACGCGCTTGAACCATCGCCGCTAAACACATCGGACAAGGTTCGAGAGTGACAAAAACTGTCGCACCAGTGAGTCGCCAATTATTGATTTTCTGAGCAGCAAGCCTAAGGGCGATCAACTCTGCGTGCCCCATGGGATCATGATTACATTCTTTAAGGTTATGAGTTTCAGCTAAAACTTCACCTTCCTCAGAGACAACGAGGCATCCAACAGGAACCTCGTCTTGTTTATAGGCTTTGAGCGAAAGTTGAATCGCCGACATCATATGCCAACGGAAATCTCTAAACTCCACTACCAGCTGTTCCTTCGTATTTTTGAATGCGTTTTTGTTTTCGCCTTCTGCCCCAGTGATTCAAAAACTTTCGATACTCTTCTTGCTTCTCTTCTGAGGTGAGCTTAAAGCGCACGCCATAGTGAAAAGGTCTTCCAAGGGAATATTGGCGCTTGCTCATCAGTTCAAGTTCAAACTGAAAAGGCTCCCCTTCAAGCTTAAGATCAACTTCAATCTTTGTTCCAACTTGCAAGTCGTCAAACAAGGTAATGCAGCCGGCTTGTCGTCTTAAGTCCGTAAGCCTACCGTCGAGAATATCGTCTTTGTGCTTTGCTTTCACTTTTAAGTCGTAACGAAAGCGGAAATCATAATCCCACCAGTTCACGATTGGATAATAAAGGGGCGATGAAAGAATGCTCATCTCAATCACTAAAAAAATCAGAGCGAGGCCATAACAATAAAAAAGTGCATTACTCTCAGTGCTGATCATTTGACCCAGAATAAAAATCAGCGTCAATGAAGCAAAAGTCCAAAAAGTATAATAGAGCTTCTTGGCCGTTAGATAAAAAAAGCGATAATAGATCGCAGTGAAAATAAAAAAGACAATGAAAGCAATCAAGCCTGTGTGACCGATCAATAACTTGATCACGAGTGCCAACATAATAAAGAAAAAATGAGTGAGGTGAATCAGCTGCGAGCGTTTAAATTCACGACGTAGGCGAAAATTTTCAAAAATGATTTTCATAGAATAAGTATCGTCGATTTTAAAAAATCTCGCTACCGGGAAACGATTAGAGGGAGCGAATTAGGAGAATGCATGGACGAAACATTAGGTGCACTAAGTTTGAATGCACAATTTACGAGAAGTAAGTATTTCTAGGATATTAATTAAAAAATTCTTGGAATAACTATAGAGTGTTCAAAAAAGAAAGCTACCCTCGCTTGTGTTAGGTAGCCCTCTTGATCACCTAGAAGTTACTTTCTACGCGATTTGTTGTAGCGACCGAACGGCCAGCACTTGTAGCCATAATCTTTGGCGTACATCACTTTACCGGTTCGATAA
This sequence comes from Bacteriovoracaceae bacterium UBA6166, assembly GCA_002435795.1. Taxonomy (GTDB): domain Bacteria; phylum Bdellovibrionota; class Bacteriovoracia; order Bacteriovoracales; family Bacteriovoracaceae; genus UBA6166. The sequence goes on from DIUE01000025.1 coordinate 26,327, forward strand.
TGCACATAGTATGTACACATATACTCGAATCCTTCGCTACCGTACGGGTAGCAACGTCCACTTATTGACGGATTCGTGTTGAACAGGCTAGAATAAACTTCTGACAGTTAAGCCTTGTTAACACGAAAGTTTCGTGGGTCACGAGAGTTTACTAAAAGGGGGAGACACAAGCTTCCCCCATTTTCCACCTCTTCTACTAATATTTTTCATATAAAATCCTAGAGTAAATCTTCATCATTGCTATTATCGTAATTATGGCCCACTCGCCTGTCAATAGAATAGTCACTCCCTTCTTGAATATTTAAAGAAAAAAGCAACGATTGACTATTGACAAAGTCAAGGCGTTGTTTAATATTGTAAACACAGGGCCTGACTGGCCGCACAGGCCATGGGAGTGTGCGTCATGACAGACATTTCAACGATAATGGGTTCATTTATTGAAAAAACAAGAATTGAGAAAAAACTTTCTCAGTCCGAACTGGCTAAAAGATCTCGTGTTTCTAGAGCGACCTTAATTAAGTTAGAGTCTGCAGAAGGCTCCAATCTTACGATAAACAATGTGTACAAGCTATTCGAAGTGCTAGGTACAAATTTTTCAGAATTTGAGGTTTTCCTTCGTAGTAACTTACTTTCAGGCAACGCTGGGAAACTAGAATCTTCGGAGCTCTCAAATGAGGATAAAGAAAAGTTGAAGGCAATGATTTATGAATAAGCACAAGGTTAAACAGATTACATCTATCGTTGAGAGTCTGTGGGGCGAACACTCTTTGATACCTGGTTTTGATGTTGGTGAACTTATTACGTCTTTAGGTATTGAATATAAAGTTATGAAATTCAAAGATAAAATTTCAGGCTTGTTTATTATCCATGAAGACAAAAAGTTTATTTGTGTCAACGAAGCTGAGAGCTTTGAAAGACAAAGATTTAGTGCCGGCCACGAGGTTGGGCACTACTATCTACATAAAACAAACCCTCTAAGTGTTTTTAAAAGTGAAATAATCTTTTATAGAAATGAAGACTCAAAAATGGGGTCTGTAAGAGAAGAAATTGAGGCAAACTATTTTTCAGCTTGTTTGTTGATGCCAGCCTTTTTAATCGAGAAAGAAATCTCGTTCGACATTAGTATCGATGAGAACATTAAAAATTTAGCTCCGAAATATAAAGTATCTAGCAGTGCTATGGCTATTCGTTTGAATGCTTTAGGCTTCTTTTAAGGAGTATTCTGTCGAAAGAATTTCTTTTGATACTATTAAATAATTTTAACGATTTAATTTATTCAATGGCGCAAGCGGCAGGAGTCGAACCTGCGACCTTTTGATTCGTAGTCAAACGCTCTATCCAACTGAGCTACGCCTGCGTAAAGGTGAGTTGATGTTTTATTCGCAATGATGCGAAAATTCAAGGCTAAACTTCACGCTGCCCCTGTAGGGGCAATTTATGCGCTTGGCGACAAATTAATGAGATTTCCAAGGTCTACCTTAGGATTTCGCAAATTGGGGGACCTCAGCGCCTGTAAAAATTTTCCGTGATCAGGATGCTCAGGCAAATGAACGGCGCGAGCTTGAAACTCATCCGCTGTAAACGTGCCCCATTGATCAAGTTTTGAAAAATAGATTCTATCGACATTCAGCTCAAGTCCAAGCGCTATAAATTGATCCATTTCATGAAAATTATTCTGTTGAACGACGAAGCTAATTTTTAGATCAGTGATTGGTCCCGTTTCACGAAGTTTGGCGATCAATTTTAGATTTTTAAGCAGGCTTGAGAACTTGCCCCCTCTTCTATTGAGTGAATACGTCTCTTCTGTTGCTGCATCAATAGAGATTTCAACTTTTTTAACGGCCGATTGAATGCCTGCAATCTCCTGCCAATTTTGTTCGTTCCAAAGTGTGCCGTTAGTGTGAAGAAAAATTTTTAGTTTGGGATAATCTTTAGCATTGATTGTTTTTAACAAATCAAAAAACAGCGGACTTGCAAAAGGATCGCCGGAGCCCGTGATCTCAAGCCACTCAAGACTTGGAAGCTCTGAGAGAATTTGGTTTTGAATCGCTTCTGCTTGCATAAACTCTGCACTACCGCGCTTATGCAAGATGAGTTCTATGCGACAGCTTGGACAAGACAAATTGCATGAGCGGTCATAACAACAATTCACTCGCTCAGGTCTTTGTTCAAGTTTTGTTGCCCCAGACTGAATCAATGAAAGCAAATCAGTTCTCGTGATTTTGTCTTTGGGCATATCTTCCGTCATCAAACGAGGGCAGAGGTCTTGGCGACAAAAGCGAAAACTCCCATCGTGAATGGAAGCTCGAATTTCTTCGGCAGCTTTTGAATTCCATACATCGTCGAAGCTTTGGGTCGCGAGATTGCCGATGGGCTTTGGCAGCCAGCTTGGACAACATGTAAAGGTTTCGCCGTCTGTGCCGATTTCTAGACGGGTAAAGGGTTGTTCGCAAAATAAGTGGGGAAAGGTTTTACTCATAATTGTGAAGTAAAATGGCGGAGAACATGGGATTCGAACCCACGATACCTTTCGGTATACACGCTTTCCAAGCGTGCGCCTTAGACCACTCGGCCAATTCTCCGTGTAAACAAGTGAGCCAAATTTGATAACACGCAGGCTAAATCCTGTCTAGGCGAGAGTTGACAACAGTCTGGCCGGCACATAAACTCCGAGGCGGTAGCTGGGCCCAGCAAAGGTACGCGGGGTGAACTCCGCCAGGTCGGGAACGAAGCAACGGTAGCTTTTGCTGCCTTGTGTTGTCGCCCAGCTGCTACTTTCAAAATTGCCTATCCCCCCATGAAATGAGACATTATTAGCCAAACTTTAAGCTTGGATTCACTTTCATGACCTATCAGGTTCTCGCGCGAAAATGGCGACCAAAAAGATTTCAAGATGTGATCGGTCAAAAACATGTGACCGTCTCCCTTCAAAATGCCATTCAACGGGGATCGATTGGTCACGCCTATTTATTAACAGGCACACGTGGAATTGGAAAAACAACTGTGGCGAGACTATTCGCCAAGGCCTTGCGCTGTCTTAATTTAACCGACGATGGAAATCCTTGCGAGAAATGTGAGTGCTGCCAAGATTTTGAAACCGGCACTTCCATGAACATTATGGAAATCGACGGAGCTTCAAATAACGGCGTTGATAATGTTCGAGAGTTGATTGGAAATATTCAGTATTTTCCGACCATCGGAAAATATAAAGTTTATATCATCGACGAAGTTCATATGCTGTCGACTAACGCCTTCAACGCCCTTCTAAAAACGCTTGAAGAGCCGCCAGCTCATGTGATTTTTATTATCGCCACAACTGAACCGCAGAAACTTCTCGGCACCGTTCTCTCTCGTTGTATACGTTTTGATCTTCGAAATGTTAGTTTGAATGAGCTGCAAAACCATATTCAAAAAATCGCTAAGGTCGAAGGTATCAGTTTTCAGAACGAACTTTTGCTTCAGCAGATTTGCCGCCAAGGTAAGGGCTCTGTTAGAGACACGCTCTCTCTGCTCGACCAGGTTTTGAGTTTTTGTCAGGATGGAAAAATTGGCGAAGAAGAAGTTGTTCTCTCCCTTGGGATCGCGAGACTTTCAGCGATTCGTGAATTAACGGAAATGATTTTTACGGGAGACAGCCGAGCCGTTTCGCGCTTGGTTCTTTCATTGCTTGCAGAAAACACACCTCCGCAAAACATAGCGCTTGCCCTGACAGAACATCTCTATGATGTGATCAATCATCTCGATCAACCAGAGCAATTGAAATCTCGTCAGCTTCTTGATCCAGAGCTTTTAAATGATTATACGACTGCTGAAATCTTTTGGATTTTTGAGTCTCTCTCAAAAGAAATTAATTGGGTATTAGGTTCGATTGATCCTGAGAAAACATTAGAGATTTTGCTGCAAAAACTCTCACTCAGACGAGAGTTTTTTGAAGTCACTGCCTCACCGCAGGTTAAAAAAAAAATAATTAGCGCACCGATTGTGGAAAAGATTCAAGAAGCCGTAAGACCACAAGAAACTCAGAAAGAAGTGAAAGTAGAAGTTAAGGCCCCGCACACATGGGAAGGCTTTCTCGACCATGTTTCAAAAATCGCCCAAGCGACAGCGAATAATTTAGAACAAGGCAATCTTCTCTCGGTGATAAACACCAAAGGGACTCATATCAATATCAGTTTGGGTTTTGAAAAAGGTAACTCAGTTTTCTTTGATCATCTTAATGACCCAGAAACAAAGTCTCGAATTGAAGATTATCTCGCAAGTTATTTCGAGCGAGAAAAATCACAAATTCATCTTGACCTGACGGTGGTAGGAAAAGACGTTGAAGGATTTGTGTCAGTCGCTGAAAAAAAGACGCTTGATGAAGAAGAGGAAAACGCTCGCCGCACCCGTGAGTTCGTGAACCAACCACTTTTTCAAGAGGCGAAAAAAATATTTAATTCTGATTTTGATAAAATAGTGCTCAATAAGAAATAGGAGAAGGTTATGTCAAAGAATATGAACAATCTTTTAAGACAAGCTCAGCAGATGCAGCAAAAAATGTCCACTCTTCAAAAAGAGCTAGAGGGCCGAGAACTTGATGTTTCAAGCGGTGGTGGCATGGTTAAAATTAAAATCAATGGCAAGCAAGAAATCCTTGAATTGAAGATTGATAAAGAATGTGTCGATCCAAATGACGTCGCCACACTTGAAGAACTTGTTTTAACTGCTGTTAATCAAGCGACAAAAGAATCACAAGATATGGTTTCAAACGCTATGTCGAAAGTGACAGGTGGTTTAAGCATTCCTGGAATGTTCTAACTGAGGTTTAAATGGAACTGCCACAAATTTTACATCGAGCCGTCGATCAACTAAGCAAAATACCTGGTGTGGGCGGAAAAACCGCTATGAGACAAGCGCTGCAATTAGCGTCTTGGGACCCGCAGGATTTAATTGATTTCGGTTCGGCCATTCAGTCATTGCAACAGCTCAAGCACTGTGAAAACTGTGGCATGTACTGTGATGAAACAATCTGCAGTGTTTGCTCATCACATAAGCGCAGTGAGAGCGGCGTGATTTGCGTCGTCGAATCGGTGACGGATTATCTCGCAATCGAGCGCAGTGATAAATACTTTGGAACTTATCATGTCGTGGGAGGTGTTTTAAATCCTCTCCTTGGGATTGGTCCAGATGAATTAAACCTCGATGCCCTTTTTAAAAGAATTAAAAATGGTAATGTTCATTCAATCATCCTTGCAATCAATCCATCGGTTGAAGGTGACGCTACTTGTGCCTATATAAAACAATCGCTCCCTGAAACCGTTCATATTGAAAGAATAGGTTTTGGGATTCCTATGGGCGGGAGCTTGGAGTACGTGGACTCCATGACAATTTCAAAGGCACTTGAAAATAGGAAGAAGCTCTAATGGCAAAAAAAATATCTCATTATATTCCTTCGTTCAGTAAAAAATACTTTGAAGAGTATTCAGATATTACCAAGCTCGAAGGCACAAGCCTTTTTATGGTTCGTTATGATGGTTTGATGATTTACCATATGAATGGTCTTGGAGATAAGCTGGATTCAAATTCCGTCGGCGCTCTCCTCGGTGGACTCTGGCAAGCGGCTCAAGCTCTCTCTCAATTTATTCCTAAGACTCAAACTTATGAATCCTATCGCTTGAGTTTTGATACCAGCTCTCAAGGTCTTTATGTTCAGCCACTCACCATAAAAGACGATGTCTATTATTTAGGCTTGCTTTACGCCGATGAAGTGAATCCCGCGATGCTTAAGTCAAAGCTTAGAATACTCACGTTTAATTTTTTAAAGTTTTTAGAAGACGAAATTAAGGATCTTGAAGCGGGTAAAACAGAAGAGCCTTCTGATGAATACTTGTTTCGAGATATTTCAGACGAAGAAGTAGATCGCCTGTTTCAAAACGTTCAGCTGTAAAAGGGAAAGTCATGTCATTTGTAAATTACCATACAAAAGAAATTAACTGCAAAATTGTGTATTACGGACCAGGTCTTGGTGGAAAAACCACAAATATACAATACGTTTATCAAAAAACGAGCGGTGACTCTAAGGGAAATATTATTTCTCTCAATACAGAAAATGAACGAACTTTGTTTTTTGATTTTTTACCTCTTGATCTCGGGGAGATTCGAGGCTTTAAAACGCGATTTCATTTATACACAGTTCCAGGCCAAGTCTTTTACGAAGCTAGTCGCAAGCTCATCCTGCGCGGTGTGGACGGGATTGTTTTCGTCGCTGACTCCCAAGTGGAGAAAGTTGAAGCCAACAGAGAGAGCTTAAAGGGCCTTGAGGCCAATCTTTTGGAGCAGGGTTATAATATTGAGAAACTCCCACTGATTTTTCAGTGGAACAAAAGAGACCTCCCAAATACTGTACCCTCTCAAGAATTAGAAAAAGATTTGAATAAGTGGAATGCTCCAAGCTTTGAAGCGGAAGCCGTCAATGGCGTGGGTGTTTTTGAGTCTTTAAAAATGATTAGTAAGCTCGTTCTCATGAATCTTAAGGGTGGGCTTAGTTAAGTTTTCCTAAATAATTAAGATAAATCAAATGGGCCTCTAGGAGAGCTTCTTGATTATAGAAGCTTGACCGTGTTCCAATCAAATGGTGACCTGGTACAATTCCCAAGTTAATTCCGTCGAAATACTGTGGATATTGTGCGCGGTCAGTATCAACCACGCCGTCATTAGGTTTCGGAGATTGAAAAAAAAGTTTTGTCAGCATCATCCATACATGGCTTTGATGCCATTGAGCCTCGAAGGCTAATGCAGAATAAAATAAATTTTTAGGCAAGCGCGAGTGATTTAATTTAAACCAGTCTGCTTGATGATCTTCCGACAAGGCCTTGCGAAACTCTTCAGCTAAAAAATCATAGCGCTTTCTTAATAACTTAAAACCTCTAGTATGAGAGAGTTTTTCAACTTTAAGAATTGTTTGAAACGCTTTGTGATTAAGATGAGAGGTCCCTAGAATGGGGCAAGCCATCAACGAAACACCGCTAATAAACTCATTTGAGAAATGAGGATTTTTTTGTAGGTAATGCAAAAAATCGACGCCCCCCTTAGAGAAAGCGATGACCCAAAGTTTTTCGTCTTTGTGAACTGAAAGATAGGTTTCAAGTTGGCGTTGGATGAGTTCGCTATTGTGCTCACTTCCTTTTGTGCCAGAAACATTGAGGGAAATTCGTTTAAGGCCCGATTTCTGGCTGATGTATTCCGCTCCTCGGGCAAAAGCTGGAGTTGAAAAGATCTCGTTGAAAACGCCAGAAATGAGTACCAATGTCGTTTTAATTTTTGGGCAAGGAACCTGTTGCTGGTAAAGACCATTGAAATGGGAGAATTGAATATCATGAAAAAGCGCTTGAAAAGCCCGTTCATGAGTCACTCCCCTTGGGAGCTCAGTTTTTTGACGAATAGAGTTTAGGATTTTGAGGTCCTCACTATCAGGGAGAAAATCCTTTTTATCTCTTGATGGCACATACAGCGAAGCCAAATAGCGAAGGATGGAATGTGAAATCCAAATACTTGAGGTTGTTAACGATCTTGAAAGAATCAGAAATTCTTGTGGCCCAGGTCTTTTAACGAAACTAAAGATCGCATTTTTTACATCACGACTCGAAATGGACGCTGCATTCTTGAGAAAATTCTGTAAATGTTTTTTCTTAAAACTTGCATCTAAAAACATAATTTTGCCGTAAAAAAAGAGGAGATTTTGATGTTGTATCCTAAGGCGGCTCCTCTATAATGGATTCTGTCATTGGAAGAGTAAACGTGTCAATTTTAGGGGGCATTATGCAGCAGATTGCAGTTATTGGTGGAAGTGGTGTTTACGAATTAGAGGGTGTTAAGGTCGTAAAGCGACACCTCGTGCCAACTCCTTTCGGTCAGCCCTCAAATGAAATTATTGAAGCCGACGTTGCTGGCACTAAATGTTTTTTCCTTCCTCGCCACGGAGAAGGTCATAAATTTCTTCCCCACGAAGTCAATTACCGCGCCAATATTTACGCTCTTAAAACTCTCGGTGTGGAATATATTCTCTCCGTCTCAGCAGTGGGCTCTTTGAAAGAAGAATTAGAACCAACTCGTTTTGTTTTAGTCGATCAGTTCATTGATTGGACTCGCGGGCAACGGGAAAGAACTTTTTTCGGTAAAGGAATTGTCGCCCATGTTTCTAACGCCAACCCAGTTTCATCAGAGCTTCAAGATTTAATTGAAGCGAGCTGCAAAGAAAAAGAACTTAAATACTCAAGAGGCGGAAGCTATCTTTGCATAGAAGGCCCAGGCTTTTCCACTCGAGCAGAGTCTGCGCTCTACAGACAATTCGGGGCCAGCGTGATCGGCATGACCAATGTTCCAGAATCTTTTTTAGCAAAAGAAGCGGGTATGGCCTATGCGACGATTGCCATGGTGACAGATTATGATTGCTGGAAAGAAGAGCATTGTACGGTAGATGAAATCATGAAAGTCATGAAAACAAATAATCTCAATGCGCATAAACTATTAATGAATCTTATTCCAAGATTAGCGGCGAATCGTTTTGCCGTTCAGAAAGAAAACAGCTTCGCCATTCTTACCCCAAGAGAAAAATTGTCATCGGAACAATCTCAGATTGTGGAAATGCTTTTGAAGTGAGTGATCAATACGGAAAACACTATTCTGTCCTTAAAGACGAGTGCATTGGTTTTTTAACTGAGCGTGAAGGAAGTGATTTCATTCTTGCCGATCTTACTTTCGGAGCTGGTGGACATAGTCTTGCTATGGCGAGTTTGCCCCAAGTGAAAAAAGTTTTCAGTGTGGACCAAGATCCTGATGCTCTCAAAAATGGCCATGAAAAAATTAAAGCGATGAATTTGAATGATAAATGCGAATTAATCGAAACGAACTTTGTGGATTTCCCCGATAAGATTTCAAAAGACCTTAAATTTGATGGTGTACTTTTAGACCTCGGTGTTTCAAGTCATCACTTCGATACAGCGGAGCGAGGATTCTCTTTTCGTTTTGATGCGCCTTTAGATATGCGCATGAATCCTAAGAGTGAAACGTTCAAGCCGGCAAGTGAATATGTAAATACACTCCCCGCCTCTGAACTTGAAAGAATCTTTCGAGATTACGGCGAAGAAAAGTATGCACATCGAATAAGCTTAAATATCTGCGAGAAGAGAGACGAAACTCCAATTGAAACCACAAAGCAGCTAGAAGATATTATTTTTCACTCCTATCCAAAGGCCGAGCGATTTGGTGGGAGAAATCCTGCCACCAAGGTCTTTCAGGCTTTACGAATTCATGTAAACCAGGAGTTAGAAGTATTGTCTGAGGTGCTTGGTCGATTAATTCCTTTACTTAAAATGAATGGAAGATTGGCCGTGATCTCTTTTCACTCTCTTGAAGACAGAATCGTAAAACTGAAATTTAAGGAATTTGAACACAACTTAGAATTACCCTGCCAAAGCATAACTAAAAAACCAATTGTTCCCTCGGAACAAGAAATTTTAGACAATTCTCGCTCAAGGAGTGCTAAACTAAGAGTTATTGAAAGGGTTAATGCCAAAAAAGGTAAGAATAAATACCCAAAGCCAGCAATCAAGGAGTGATCGATGGCTACCAAAGTCTCTAGGAAGAGTTCTAGTCAAAATGCGCTCGTCTTAAAACTCAAATCTATTGTTTTTAGCTCTCAAGGTTTCCCACTCATCCTCACGTTCACTATGTTGGCGATGTTCTTCGTTGTCTTTAGAATGAAAGGTATTGAAATGGAGTACAGGCTAACTGATATGAATCGAGAGATTGAAAAAGTATCACTAGAAAACAAAGAGCTGAAAGCGCAGAAAGCAAGACAACTTTCTGTGAACAAGCTTCATGAGTTAGCTAAAAAATTTGAGATGAAACAACCTGGACAGTCTCAGGTCATTATCATTCCTTAAAAATGACGAGTATAAATAAAAAGAAAATTTACGTCATCTTTAGTTTTTTCGTTGTGGCGTTTTGCTGTGTTCTATTTAAGGCTTTTCAAATTCAAATCATCGATAAAGCAGATTTAATTACAAGATCAAATAATCAAATCTTTCGAGAAACCAAAGTCTACCCAAAACGAGGCCATATATATGACAGGAATGGCTCTCCGTTGGCGATTAATATTCAGACTTATAGCCTTTTTACAATTCCTCAAGATATCGAAAAGCCGAGAGCAACTTATCAAAAGCTTGCTCAAATTCTTCCCAAAATGAATCTTCAAGATATTCTTTCAAAAGTGTCTAATCGAACAAAGTTCACTTGGATCGCTCGAAAAATTGAACTGACAAAAGAGCAAGTAGAGAAAATTAAGCAGCTTGATGGGATTTATATTGAAGCTGTTCCAAAGCGTTTGTACCCCAATCATGAGACTCTTGCTCAAGTTTTAGGTTTTGTCGGCGTTGATAACGTTGGTCTCTCTGGCTTAGAGTTTCTTTATGATGCCGAGTTAAGGGGAGAGCCAAGAGTCTTACGTTATATTAGAGACAATAAAGGGCGACCGATAAAATTCGAAAGCCAAGAAATGGGTAGTAACGCTAAAGATATTCATCTGACGATTGATAAAGACCTCCAGGCCGTAGCAGAGAACGCTATTAAAAATATTGTCGAAGAATTTGAAGCAGATGGTGCAGGGATTGGGATCATGGATCCATTGACGGGCGAACTTCTAGCTGTTGCGAACTATCCAACCTTTGACCCTAATGAGTTGCGAATTTCTAAGCCTGAGCGTAGGCGGCTTTCATTTGTCACAGATCCGGTTGAGCCTGGCTCTACATTAAAAACACTGACAATTGTTTCTGCTCTCGAAAATAAGATTGCAACACCAGAAACAAATTACTACTGCGAAGAAGGTCGATTGCGAGTTGGAAATCATGTTATTACCGAAGCAGAATCAAATAAAAAATATGAGTGGCTGTCACTCGAGGAGATTTTGCAGCATTCTTCAAACGTGGGAACCACAAAAATTGCTTTCGACTTAACTTATCCGAAGCTAAAAAAAACGCTTAAGGATTTTGGTATTGGTATTCGAACAGAAATAGAAATCCCAGGGGAATCAAGAGGAATTCTAACCGATAATGACAACGTTCCACCTTTGAGCTTGAGCAATATTAGCTTTGGACAAGGTGTGGCCACAACAGGAATACAAATGCTCTCGGCTTACTCCGCTATCGCTAACGGCGGCTATATGATTAAGCCAACTCTTGTTAAAGGGAAGTCAGAAGTTAATATAAAAAACCGCAAACGAATCATGAGTCCCGAGACTGCAAAGTCGGTAGAAAATATTTTGGTCAAAGCCGTTGAAGAAGGAACAGGAAGTAATTCGAGAGTTAAAAACTTCACAATTGCAGGTAAAACCAGCACTGCTCAAAGAGTTTCTCCTACTGGTGGTTATGATGGTTATGTTCCAGGTTTTATTGGTTACCCTGTGGGCGTTGATCATCCATTTGTTATTTATGTCTATGTCGATAATCCAAAAGGCCGAAGATACTACGGAAATTTAGTCGCAGCTCCAGTGTTTAAAAAAGTTGCAGAGTATCTTTTGTATAAAAATAAAGAGTTCAACCAATTGGCGATGGTCGAAATAGATGAAAGAGATGCGGCCATTGATAAAGTCCAAACCACGCTTTCATCCGCTCGAATGTATGGCCACGGAGAGACTCCAAATTTTGTAGGATTAGACAAGATATCAGCAGAGAGATTGGCACAAGAAAAAGAGATCACGGTTCTTCATAGAGGAATTGGGGTCGTTAGTAGTCAAATGCCAGAACCGGGAATTAAGTTAGATTCAAACAAGCCAATTGTGCTGATTTATAAACCACCAGCTCTTCAGTGAACGATATGCTTGGTCAAATATTTAAAAAATACTCCATTAACTTCAACGAAAAAATCCGTCTAACAGGACTCACGATTCATTTAGATACGGCCGAACCTTCAGAGATCGTCTTTTATAATCTTCATCAAACACCAGCATCTCATGCAGTTTTTAAGGAGAGACTCGAGAGGAGTCACGGTGCACTTGTTATAGTGTCCGGAGATAAACTTTCTGCGCTTCCGGACCATGTTCATTTTATAAGTTCAGAAGAGGCAAAAGAATTAAAACGAGAATTATTAGATTACTTCTATCCGATGAATGGAAAAATGAAATTTATCGGGGTGACGGGAACAAATGGCAAAAGTAGCGTTGTCCATTTAGTCGCCCAAATTTTAACCATGAACGGAAAACGTGCTTTGAGTTTAGGAACACTGGGCCTTTGTGCAAGTGATGGAGAAGTTATTGAAGATTTATCAATGACGACACCGTCAGAAATTGAAATACGTCAAATTATCTCAGCTTATGGGAGTGATTACGATTTTCTTTGTCTTGAAGTCAGTAGCCATGCTCTCGCTCAAGAAAGACTCGCAGGAATTAAACTTCAGTCGGCAGGGTGGACCAGTTTTTCTCAGGATCATCTTGATTATCATAAGACACTTGAAGAGTATTTTATGACCAAGACTAAAATTTTAGATCTTGTGGATAATAAGACAGTTTATGTTCCATCTCTTGAGAAGGGACTTATTCAAAAGCTAAAAGACTACAAAATTCATATTAGTCCTCCTCTCGTTGATGAAATTATTCAAAGGCTTCCGTTGTTTTTTCAAAAAGGTTTCAACCGCTCAAACTTAGAACTTGCGTGCGCCTTAGTTCAATCAGTCCTAGGGGATTCATATATAAAAAGCTGTGACTTTGAAAAAATCACACTTCCGAAGGGAAGGTTCAATCTTTTTGAAGCAAAAGGAATTATAGCGATCGTAGATTATGCACACACTCCAGACGCACTGAAGTCCATTGGGTCTGAAGTGAAGCGCCTTTACCCAAGTCATAAAATCTCAACAGTATTTGGCTGTGGTGGGAACAGAGATCGCACAAAGCGGCCACTGATGAGACTCGCCGTTGAAAGCTTTTCTGATACAATCATTATCACATCGGATAATCCACGAGATGAAGACCCTCAGGTCATCATCGATGAAATTATCTCATGTGGTTCTGGCCTCTATATCGTTGAAGTCGATAGAAGAAAAGCAATTGAACTAGCATTGAAGCAAGCAACTCCGAAAACGGTGGTGATTATTGCGGGAAAGGGCCATGAAGAGTATCAAGAAATCAAAGGTGTAAAGCGACCATTTAGTGACATCGATATCGTGAAAAATTGGCAGAAAAATTTATGATTAATTTAGCAAAACAGCTTCCTTTACTAAATCCAGAAATAATACTTGGCAAAACAGTTGAGGGTGAAGCCGCTATCTGTACAGACTCTCGTCAATATCGAACAGGTGAAATTTTTTGGGGTCTTGTGGGTGAAAATTTTGATGGTTTCCAATATGTAGAGAAAGTCATTTCTCAAGGTGCTTGCATTCTTGTCTTTCAGAGCACCCCATCGAATTTGAAACTCGCTCAAAAATTATCAATTCAGTTTCCGACACTTCAATTTATTGGTTTTAATGATTCACTAAAGGCTTTGCAAAAACTTTCACAATTACATCGCAGCAATTGGTATCAAACGAACAAACACATCATTGGCATAACTGGGTCCAACGGCAAAACAACAACTAAAGAAATGCTTTTTTTCCTCTTAGATGGAATTTTTCCTCAAAAAGTTTCTATGACAAAAGGAAATTTAAATAACCATATTGGAGTTCCATTAACTCTTTGCGCTCTCAAGAAAGAGCAAGAAATTGCAGTTGTTGAGATGGGAACAAGTGGATTCAATGAGATTTCTTTTTTGTGTGATTTGGCTATGCCAACTTCAGGAATCATTACAAATATTGGCTCCGGTCATATCGAATTTTTTAAGACACAAGAAATGATTTTAAAGGAAAAGAGTGCGTTGATGGACGCCGTTTTAAAAACGAATGAAAAAGGGTTTTTCATCCTTAATGAAAATGATAAATTTTTGCGAACATTAATAAATCCAATCCATTCTAAAAAGTGCATCTTTTCCAGTAAGCTTTGTTCTATAAAAGAAGAATCCTTCTCACTCAAATTTGATAATGAAGAAGTCATCATTGAGAACAAGGGAATTTACGGATTGCATCTTCAAACCAACCTCGCCTTGTGCTTATTTCTTTGTTTAAATTTATTTCCAGATAAAAAAAATAAACTCTTTGAATTGGCAAGAATGGTGGTGTTGCCAAAAAATAATCGGGCGGAATGGCACTTAGATAATACCCCCAAATATTTTCTCGATGCCTATAATGCTAACCCCCACTCGATGAAGGCTTCCCTCGAAACCTTTATCAGCAGAATGCAACAACAGAAAATTGATCCCAGTAAGTGCTGTTTTATTTTAGGCGATATGAATGAGCTTGGGGATCTAGCCCCCACTTATCACCGCGAGATCGGTGAATTTATCGGGAGCCAAACTATCGGTAAGATTCTTTTTGTTGGACGTTATCGAGAATATTATCTTGAAGGTTGTCCCTCTGCCCAATCCTTTGCCTCGAAAACGGAGCTAGCGAGTTGGCTTGAAACCCATGTTAAAGAGTATGAATCCTTCTTTATTAAGGGAAGTCGCTCTTTACAACTTGAGTCAATCGTCGCACACTTCTCTTAGATAAACCCCACCGGATGGCACAATGCTCTATCACCTCCTGTATCCCTTCAGCCAGGACATTCAGGCTTTTAATATCTTTCGTTATATTACCTTTCGTTCGTTTCTGGCTTTTTTAGTAGCGGCGATCGTCTCGGTTGTTTGGGGGGCCATTTTTATTCGCTTCATGAAGCGAAAGCAGTTTGGACAAATCATCCGAGATGATGGCCCAGAGAGTCACTTTAAAAAAGCTGGCACACCTACTATGGGTGGAGTTTTTATTGTTGGGAGTATCGCACTCGCCACTTTAATCTCAGGAAATTTTAATTCAATTCCCGTTTTGGCAGCGTGTTTTGTGACCTTCTCTTATTTTATCTTGGGCTTCTTGGACGATTACTTCAAAGTTCTGAAAAAAAATACTGACGGTATATCGGCTCGTGGAAAACTGGTTTGGCAATTTGTGACTGCAATTGCCACGGTGTACGCGCTGATAAGCACTGGATCAATCGACACTATGATCTATACACCATTCTTAAAGGACCCTCTTTTTGATATGGGATGGTTTTATTTAGGCTTTGCCCCATTTGTCATTGTGGGAGCGAGTAACGCCGTCAATCTCACTGACGGTCTTGATGGGCTTGCCATCGGGCCGATTATTACGAGTGCAGCCAGCTTGGGTGTGATTGCCTACGCGGCAGGCCACAAGGAGATTTCAGCGTATTTATTTATTCCGTATATTGAAAATGTCGGAGAGCTAACAGTCCTAGCGGCCGCTATTGTGGGTGCTGGAGTTGGTTTTTTGTGGTATAACACCTACCCTGCTCAAATATTTATGGGGGATGTCGGTTCACTCTCTCTTGGCGGTACACTCGGCACGATCGCGGTGGTCACTAAGAATGAAGTTTTATTTGTCCTGATCGGCGGAATTTTTGTGATAGAAGCACTCTCGGTCATACTCCAAGTGTTTTCCTACAAAACGCGAAAGAAAAGGATTTTTAAGATGGCCCCGATCCATCACCATTTTGAGTTAAAGGGTTGGCCTGAGCCAAAAGTGATTGTGCGGTTTTGGATTATAAGTATCTTTCTTGCCATTCTTGCAGTGGCAACCCTTAAAATGAGGTAACGTTCATGGAACGCTTTAAAAATAAAAAAATTCTCATCGTTGGTATTGGTCGTACAGGCTTTACTCTCATTAATTTTTTTAATCGTTGTGAATGCGAAATTAAAGTCACGGATATAAAGCCGATTTTTGACTTAAATAAAGCGGTCAAAAAGATCAAAAAAATTCAACCAACTCCAGCTATGACTTTTGGAGAACATCGCAATGATGATTTCCTTGAAGCGGATGTGATTGTTTATTCTTCTGCAGTTGATCCAAACCTTCCGCAATTAGAACTCGCTCGTCAAAATGGAAAAAATGTTTATAGCGAATTCGCTCTTGCAAATATTCTTTGTAAGAAACCTGTTATCGCAGTTTGCGGCAGCTATGGGCGCTCAAGCGTTGCTCATATGATTGGCTTTACGCTGAAACTTGATGGAAAAAACGTTTTCATCGGCGGCACAAGCGACTCACCTTTTATTGAATACTGTATGCTTCCAAATAAAGACGAGATTGATTATGTCGTCGTTGAAGTTTCTGCGGTTCAGATGAGAAGGCTTGAGCATTTTCATCCTAAGGTTGTGGTCTTTGTGAATATCTCTGAAAAATATCCGACAGAACATTTTAGTTCAGTGGGCGATTTCATTGAAACGAAACTCAGCATTATTAAATCTCTTTCTCCAGAAGACACTTTGATTGTAAATTTTGATACTTTGGCAAACAATGCTTTCTTTAGAAATGCAAACTGTCAGACGTATTGGTACTCAAGAAAGTCTTTTGTTGGTATGGGTGTGATGAATGAGATCCAAGGAACTCATTTTCATGAGAAGAGAATTCATTCTAATATAAATTATCACTCTGAGTTCAAGGTCTCCAAAATGAGAATCGTTGGGCAAGAGAATCGTGAGAATTTGCTCGCTGCTGTTACGGCTTGTAAAGCACTTGAAGTGTCTGACAAAGCGATTCAGGCTTGTATTGAAAAATTCCCGGGCATCCCGCATCGCTTAGAATTCTTGATGGAAAAAAATGGTGTGTGCTTCTATAACGATTCAAAATCAGAAGACATGAATCATCTCGTAAAAAGTGTAAAGGCCTTCAAGACACCTTTGATACTTATCGCTGGTGGCAAAGACCTCGAAGAAATCAACTTTGAGATTTATGCAGAAGATCTCATTAAGCATGTTCGCGTGCTTGTGCTTGTGGGTGAATCAAAAGAGAGAATGAACCGCGCCATGGGTGAACATCCACAAACCTATATTGTCGGCTCTTTTGAAGAATCCATTCTCTTCGCTTATCAAAAATCCCGAACAGGAGATACGATCCTGCTGTCGCCTGGAAATCAAAGTACTGATTTCTTCAGAGATTTTGAAGAGCGAGGAAATTACTACAAAAAGCTCGTTTACCAGCTCTAAGACATTTAGCTGGTACTTTTTTTAAGTTTTGCTATCCTTATTATATATGGATAGCGAATTTGACTTAGATTCACAGAAAAGCATTGGCGAGAAAAATCTCTTTTTGATTTTGCTATTGATCCTCAATATCGTCGGTATTGTGATGGTTTATTCATCTAGTTATATCTACGCAAAAGATATTCACGGAAGCCCAACATATTTTGTTATCAAACAGCTCGCCTATTTGATGATTTCAATCTCCCTTGCATTTGTGATCAGTAAAACCAAATTTGAATTTTGGCTTAAGTATTCTTATTTTATTAATTTCCTCATGACTATCGTCGTTGCTTTAACTTTTGTTCCCGGAATTGGTGTGATGGTTAAGGGGGCTAATCGTTGGATTCAGCTCGGTGGATATAGTTTTCAACCTGGTGAGATGGTTAAATACACCGTGCTGTTAAGTGCACTCGCCTATTTTGAATCATTCAAGGTATACACACCCAAAAAACGCATAGGCTTTGGTTTACTGACAATCCTACCACTGGCCTTAATTATTGCTCAGCCTGACTACGGAACATTTATGATTTGCGGGATGGGTATATTCTTTGCTTGTTATATGAGTAGTTTTTCTCGAAAAATTTTCTATGGATTGATTCCTATCGGGATTTCTCTTGGAGTTGGCTTACTGCTCGCTCAACCTTACCGTGTTGAAAGACTGAAAACCTTTCTTGATCCTTGGCAATCGCCGCAAGGAAGTGGCTTTCAAATCATTCAATCGTGGATGGGTTTTGCTAACGGCGGGCTGTTTGGAAAAGGTCTTGGAAACAGTTACGAAAAACTCTTCTATCTTCCAGAAGCGCATAACGATTTTATTTTAAGTGTTTTGGGTGAGGAGCTGGGGTTTATCGGTGTTTGCTTTATGGTGGTTTTATATTTAAGCCTAATTTTTTTGGGCTTTCGCTTAAGTCTACAAATTGCAAATCGAATGGCCTCTCTAGCTGCGAGTAGTCTGATTTTTACGATTGGAATTCAATCTCTACTAAATATGTCAGTTGTTTTAGGGTTGTTACCAACGAAAGGATTAAACCTTCCGTTCATTAGTTATGGCGGTTCTTCTTTGCTTTCAAACTTTTTTGCAGTGGGTCTGTTCTTGAGCTTTGTTGGTCGAAGCGAAGAAGAAAGTTTCACAGAAATCCATGAACCAACGATTCAAAATGAAGACTTCAATCAACGGTTT
Organism: Bacteriovoracaceae bacterium UBA6166; assembly: GCA_002435795.1. Taxonomy (GTDB): domain Bacteria; phylum Bdellovibrionota; class Bacteriovoracia; order Bacteriovoracales; family Bacteriovoracaceae; genus UBA6166. The sequence goes on from DIUE01000025.1 coordinate 44,633, forward strand.
CAACGCTTTCGTGAACAGCGCGGAGACTGGCAATCGAAGGACACTGTGGGACAAGCTCCCATTTCTCGTTTATAATACACCTCCAGGCCCTCGGAGGAGCAGATGAAAAAAATCTTTAAAGAAATATCAGTTCACTTTATTGGAATTGGTGGAATTGGAATGAGCGGCATTGCCGAAGTTCTATTATCCCAAGGTTTAAAAGTGACAGGTTCAGATGCTTCGGAGTCTGCAAATATTCTAAAGCTTCGCGATCTTGGCGCACGAATCTCGATTGGGCATCAGCCTGAACATATAATTGATGCCACTATTGTGGTTTATTCCTCCGCCATAAAAAAAGACAATCCAGAAATGGTCTATGCTCTGGCTCATCAAAAACCTTTGATGAAGCGAGCAGAAATGCTAGCCGAACTAATGAAGCTAAAGCATGGTATCGCCATAGCAGGAACCCATGGAAAAACGACGACGACCAGTTTCCTCGCAACGATTCTTCAAGAGGGAATGCTTGATCCAACTTATATCATCGGCGGCATTGTTGAGAATTTAAAAGGCCATGCTCGAGTTGGAGAAGGTCAGTATCTAGTCGCTGAGGCCGATGAGTCAGATGGATCATTCTTATTACTAAGCCCAATTTTTTCTGTTATTACAAATATCGATAATGATCACCTCGATTATTATGGCTCAGAAGAAGCACTGCAAACGGCATTCATTGAATTCGCCAATCGAGTTCCTTTTTACGGCGTCGTCGCACTTAATAGTAATGATCAAACCTTAATGTCACTTCAATCCAAGATTAAAAGACCAACTATTACTTTTGGGATCGGAGAGCAAGAGAGCAATATTGATTACCGCGCTTCGAAAATCCAAATCGCGGAACACGGAACTTCGTATGAATTATGGATTATGGGAAAACTGATTGGCAGAGTCGAAATTCATCTGCCAGGTAATCACAATATCTTAAATTCTCTCGGCGCACTTTCTATCGCGCACCATATGGGCCTTGAGATAAATCAAATCATCACCTCGATGAAATGTTTCAAAGGTGTTGGGAGAAGATTTCAAACCCTTTATCGCTCTGAAAACTGCACCATTATTGATGATTACGGTCATCATCCGACCGAAATCAGAGAGACTATAAAAACCGCTAAGCAGATGATTGGCCAGAGAGAATTGATCGTCGTTTTTGAGCCACATCGCTTTTCTCGTACAAGAGATTGCTGGGATCAATTTCTTCATTGCTTTAATGGAGCTGATAAACTCTATCTCGCTCCAATCTATCCAGCGAGCGAAGCACCACTTGAAGGAATCAGTACGGATGTTTTAGTTGAAGATATCAACCGCCTTCATCCGGCTTTTTGTGAAAGTATGAATTCAATTAATAAGCTACCTGAGATGCTTAAAGATTTTACCAAAAGAAATTGCCTTGTTGTTTGTATGGGGGCTGGAACAATTGGAAAGGTCTTAAAAGACGGTGTAAAAGAGCTATGAGTTTTTTTACCGCTCTAGAAGCAGATCAACATCCCGATATCAAGATTTCACGAGCGTTAGATTTAACACTCTATTCGACGATGCGATTAATTGCAAAAGGCGATTTAATAGAGATTGCAAGTGTAGAGGGTTTGATCCATTTTCAAAAAACTTGCATGCAGCACAACCAAAATTTCCGGGTTCTTGGCTGGGGGGCGAATCAGCCGTTACCGGAAGTCGCGACTATTCCTTATTTAAAGCTGAATTTTCCATTTGATCGAACTTATTTAGAAGAAATAAGAAATGAGTACTACCTTCCAGCATCAGTTTCTCTCGCAAATTTAACAAAAGCCGCCTCACAACTATGTTTGGGTGGCTGGGAAGGTTTCACGGGGGTTCCTGCAAGCTTAGGCGGTGCGATTGTCATGAATGCTGGCACAGGGCTCGGAGAAATTGGAAGTGTCGTTAAAGAAGTATTCATTATTGATAAAACTGGAACTAAGAAAGTCCATCAAGTTACAAAGGATTCCTTTGTTTACCGCAACCAAAACTTTTTGGAGGATGGCGATGTTATCTATGCCGCCACTTTAATTGTTAAGGGTGTAGATCAAGAGATGCCTCAAAAAATTAAAGAATATCTTGCTTACAGAAATAAAACACAACCGATGAAGGCTTGGACTTGTGGTTGCATGTTTAAAAACTATACCGGCGCTAATGCTTGCAGGGCGGGCGAGTCTATTGATATACTTGGAATGAAGGGTATGAGGTATAAGAATTTAAGGATTAGTCCGATTCATGCCAATTTTCTTGAAAATCTCGGAGGAGCTAACCTTGAAGAAGTTAAAGAATTCACGACCCTTATTTCAGATAAGCTCTTTGAAAAATTTGGCGTTCGTTTTGAGCTCGAGCTTAAAATTTAGCGCAGTCTTCTTTCCCCTCATTGCCTTCTCATCCATTGAACAAACAGAAGTAAAATATCGTACCTCTTTTGGCTCTTGCCCCTCGAGAGTGGCCGGAACTTTAATTCTCACGTTGATGAAAGAGTTTGAAAAAAATCAGTCTTTAAGAGATGTAAAATTACTTATTTTAAAAGACAAACTTGAAGAGAAACATTTTATTTCAGAATACAGAATTGAGTACAACCCCATCGGGAAACAATTAAATTTTGATTTTGATTGTCCTGAACCACTCATGAAAGTGCAGGTTTATAAAGATTCAGGCATGGAATCTTATGAGGCAATACTTGTCTCAAATGGTAAGCTATATGATCCAACTTACGAAGTACTCCTTCGTTCAGAAAAAAAATTAACAAGAGACTTGCCCTATTTGGCCCTACCTGTAGGCGAGATGGATGCAGAAATTCAAGGTAAAATCACAGCGCTTATTAATAAGATGGAGCCAGAATTTCAACTCAAGCTTTCTGAGGTAATCGTCAGTGAATCTAAGGATTTAACAATCATTTTATCTGTAAAAAACAGGCCTTCAAGCGTCTTTATGGGCAATACAGACTGGGATGAAAAGCTCACAAAACTAGATAAAATAGTCAACTATATGGAAGGGAAAAATAAAATTCCCACAATTATAAATCTTACAAATGCCAAGAAAGTAGTTGTAAAGTTCAACGACTGAATCTAAAATTTTTTTAGTAGGTTTTAAGCAAATTTTGCCGGTAACCTATACAGAATGAATCTGTTTAGCAATGAGAAAGGACTCTCATGAATGAAAAAAACGTCATCGTCGGCCTTGACATTGGTACAACTAAAGTTTGTACGATTGTTGGAATTCAAGGACCAAACTCCGAATTAGAAATTATTGGCATTGGAACTCATCCAAGTTATGGCCTAAAAAAAGGTTCAGTCGTGAATATTGATAAGACCGTAAGGTCGATACAATGCTCACTCGAAGAAGCCAAACTTATGGCCGGTGTAAATATTCAAAGAGCAACGATCGGTTTAGCTGGGAGCCATATTTATAGTTTCAACAGTTCTGGTGTCGTCGCAATTAAAGGCGAAGAGATCACCGAAGAAGATGTAAACCGTGTTCTTGAAGCCGCAAAAGCCGTAGTCATACCATCAGATAGAGAAATCCTTCACGTCATTCCACAAGAGTTTCGTGTTGATAATACTTCAGGAATTAAAAACCCCGTGGGTATGTGTGGAGTGAGACTTGAAGCTCATGTTCACGTGGTGACAGGTTCCATTTCCCTTATTCAAAATCTTGTAAAATGTGTAGAGCAAACCGGCATTCACGCCGATCATATTACTCTTCAGCCTATCGCCTCCTCAGAAGCCGTTCTCTCTAGTGAAGAAAAAGAAATGGGTGTGATCCTTGTTGATATTGGCGGTGGAACAACTGACATCGCAGTATGGAAAGAAGGCAGTCTTGTTCATTCGCAAATTATTCCCGTTGGTGGAAATCATTTCACTAACGACCTCGCTGTCGCATTAAAAATTCCTCATGCAGAAGCTGAGAGAGTAAAAATCAATCATGGCTGTGTGCTTTCTGAAAAATTAAATCAATCAGCTCATATTACTGTTCAAGGACTTTCTGGAACAAAACCCAAAGAAGTTCGTTTGAGTGTCATCGCGGAAGTGTTGGGGGCAAGAGCGGAAGAGCTTTTCGACATTATTCGCGAGGTGATTGTTGAGAAGAATCTACAAAACGATATCACTGGTGGAATTGTTCTAACTGGAGGCGGTGCTTTAACAAAAGGCATGCCTGAGCTTGGCGAGTACATTTTAGAGCGATCAACAAAGATTGGATACCCGATTCCATTCGGTGGAATGACTAATATCATGCAGAATCCAAAGTACTCAACCGTATTAGGGCTTTTAATCGAAGCCGCTAAACGTAATACCGTAGTAACAGTTCAGAAAAAAGAATCACATGTGGAACAAGCAGATCTTATTCGCAAGCTGAGTGATTCATTAAAAAATGTATTTAAAGAAATTTTCTAGGGGGAACAAATGACAACAAGATTTGAAATTGCAGAAAAAGACATGATGCCCGAAATGAAAGAAGGGGCAAAAATTAGAGTTGTAGGTGTAGGCGGAGGCGGATGTAACGCCGTTAATACGATGATTCGAGCAGGGCTCACAGGCGTCGAATATATTGTGGCAAACACAGATTCACAGGCACTGAACGCTTCGCTAGCTCCAACAAAAATTCAACTAGGAGCACAGATTACAAAGGGTCTTGGCGCTGGAGCAAATCCTGAAGTGGGAAGAAAATCGGCCCTTGATGAGTATGAAAAATTATCAGAAGTCCTCGCCGGCTCTGATATGGTTTTTATTACTGCTGGTATGGGCGGTGGTACAGGAACAGGAGCAGCCCCAGTTATTGCAAAGCTTGCAAAAGAGCTTGGTGCATTAACCGTTGGTGTTGTAACAAAGCCATTTCTCTTCGAAGGAAAGAAAAGATTTCGTCAAGCTGAAGCAGGAATCTCTACGTTAGAAGAAAGCGTTGACTCTCTCATTACAATTCCAAATCAAAGACTCCTCTATCTTGCTGGTGATAGCCTCTCTTTAGTTGATACTTTCAAAAAAGCTGATGAAGTTCTTCTAAATGCTGTGAGAGGGATTTCAGATCTTATCAATACCACTGGTCATATCAACGCTGACTTCGCTGACGTAAGTACAGTTATGGCCAATAAAGGTCTCGCGCTTATGGGGACTGGTTATTGCTCTGGCCCAGACCGTGCCGTTAAAGCTGCTACTGAAGCGATTAGCTCTCCACTTCTCGAAGATATTACGATCGATGGAGCGACTGGAATTATTATCAATATCACTGGTAATGAAAGTCTTACAATGCATGAAGTGAATGAAGCTGTAACTTTGATTATGGAAGCGGCTGATGATGACGCTGAAATCATTTTTGGATCTGTTATTGATGAGAATATGGATGATAATATTAAAGTCACCGTTGTTGCTACAGGCTTAGGTGGACAAGATCGCGTAAGAGTTTCTTCCTCGAGCAGAGTAAATCCAGAGCCACGTCATGTTGAAGCCGCACCAGCTCCAGTGAGAGAGACTCCTGTCATGACTAGACCTGCCCAACCTTTTTCTTCTACACCTGCAGCAGAAAGAAATCCTGAGCCAGAAATGGTAACAGAAAGAAGAGAGTACGTTCCAGCTCAACAACCAGTTGAAGAAAGAGTCGCCAAAGATCTTCATTTTGAAGCAACGCCATCAGCTGCAAGAACTTCTTCATTGGCCCAGTCAATTAAAGACGCGGCAGAGCGCTACGAAGCTTCCAAAACAACAAATGAACCGGTAGCTGCAAAACAACCAGAAGAAAGAAGAGAAAATACATTTTCGACTTCTGGCAGAGCAAGAACTATCGCTGAGAAACTTGGCTTTATTAATTTTGATGAAGACGAATTAGATACTCCTTCATATTTGAGAAAAGAAGAAGTGAAGCCAGCGGAAAGAAAAGAAGTTCCAAGAAGAAATTTAGATCTATAGAACTGTTCCCCCAACAATCTATAGACTGATAAAGGCCCCATTCAAACGGGGCCTTTTTTATGGCATGAAGTGCACAAAGGTCATTGGTTTGTAACCTAAATGGTGAGCAAAGTACTGCCGAGCAAATATTCTACTCTCTTCAGCAAGCGCGTCTCCAGATAACTTACTCGCTAGTAAACGCTCAACAAGCACTTCTTTAAAACTATCAATTTGTGTTAGGACTAAATCGGGTAATCCGTTTGGAGTAATGGAGATTTCGGAACGTTTCTTCATAGAGAATGAAATAAACAAGATTCCATTGCATGCAAGTTTTCTTCTTTCAGATAGATGGTTTTTCTCAAGAGTTAAATAACGACCATGAATAATGATTGGCTCAAGTGCTTCTCTTTGGATGATCTCATCTGTATCTTCAATATAAGTATCAAAATTAAAGAGTATTCTTGATTTAATTTTGGGATGATTTTTCGCAATATGTTCTTCGTATTTACGAATGAATAAAGACTCACCGTGGATCGGAATTAAAGTCTGAGGTGAGTACAAATCAATAAGTTGTTTTATATCTTCTTTGCCTGGGTGACCTGAAGCATGAATATGGTAATCATCCGCAGTGATGATATGTGCACCTAGCTGTGCAAGCTTATTATAGAGTAAGCCAATCTTCTTCTCATTACCCGGAATTGGTTTTGAACTAAAAATAAAACGATCATCTTTTGTGGGCTTAAAAATTGTATCTTCACCGAAAATCACTCGTCTAAATGAGCCTCTGAAATCAGCTTGGCAGCCTGAGCAAAGGACTAATAGGTTTTCATCGCTGGCCTTAACCGATTTCGCCTCAGTCAAAACATTATGGGGGTCTTTAAGAAGTCCTTGCTGGAGGGCAATTTGGGAGTACTTCAGTAATGAGCCTCCATAAAGCACGCATTTTTTTTTGTGTTGATAAGCGAGATTAATAAAAGTTTGCAGTCTATGAATGTTTGAAGCGAAGAAAGAAGCGAAGATTCGGCCATCTAATGAAAGAATGGAGTCGAGATCATTTATGAGATCACCCTCAGATGGCGTTTTTAAATTTCGCGATAAAATATTTGTACTGTCACATAAAAGAATGCGATGGGTTTTGCTATGACTTAATTTGTGAAGCTTTGAAAAATTAAAAGGCAGCTCATAAGGACTCTTTGGATCAACTTTAAAATCAGAAACGAAAAAGACAGACCAAGGGTAAGACCGATGAGAGAAATGTAAGCCGAAAGTTTCAGGAATTGAATGGTTGACGTGAATAGGGTCAATTAAGAGATCATTAATAGCGATTTGATCACTTTCTCGATAAGTATTTATATGCCGATTAAGCTGCGCATCTTTTAGTTTGAATTCGATCAGCGCTTTCGCAAAAGGAGCGGCGTAGATTTCCATTTCCGGAAACTGAGTGAGCACGTGAACAATGGCCCCGATATGATCTTCATGGCCATGGGTAATGATAAGTGCGTTTGGAGCGGTCTCTATGAAACTTAAATTAGGGATTAAATAATTAATATCAAAAAAGTCTTCATACGGAAAAAGGATGCCTGCATCGATCAAAACTGTCGTTTCCTCACTCGAAACTAAAGTCATATTCGACCCAATCTGGCCCACGCCCCCGATTGGAGTAATCGACAGTTTAATTGACATATTTTTCAGCGAGAGTGGCTTCGGTGAAAACCTCGTTGATCTTCGCCGCTAAGATTGAAGCGCCAACATCGGTTTCTTCGCCAACAATAAAGTCAGCGAACTGTCTTTGTGGTTCAAGAAACTGCTTATACATAGGACGAACAGTTTCATAGTATTGCTGAATTGTAGAAGACACTGTCCTACCACGTTCTTTTAAGTCGCGATCTAGTCGTCTAGTGAAGCGAATATCTGCCTCAACGTGAAGATAGACTTTAATATCCAAAAGACCTCTAATCGTTTCATCAAAGAGACTAAAGATTCCTTCAAACAGCATAACTGGTGCAGGTGACAAACAGGTCGTCTCTTCTGTTCGGGAGTTAGTTCTAAAGTCATAAATAGGCACAGAAATACTTTCACCATTTTTGAGTAATTGAAGATGGGTTTTAAGTAATTCCCAGTCAAAAGCACTTGGGTGATCAAAATTTGGTGACCCGCTGGAAGTGAAATATTCTGTCGGCATTAACTCTAAGGGCAGGTAATAAGAGTCGAGACTTAGCATCGCGATCTCTTCTCGCGATTTATTGAGAACTTTATGTGCAAATGTAGTTTTGCCTGACCCAGAGCCTCCGGCAATTCCAATGATGACCAAGTTCTTTCTCCCTTCAATGTTTTACAGTCGATACCACAGGAAATTTGCCCAATGAAGCCCTGAATTGTAAAATTTAGGCTATTATATAAGAGAATTTATGTGATTTTAGAGGGTTGAACTTGTGTTGTTAAAAATATTAATCCTAAATTTTGTCCTTTTATCCACACCTTTGCACAGTAAGGATATAAACCTCGCTCTCTCCTCGGCCCCCAGTAATATGAGTCCCTTTAATTCGACAGACGCCAATTCGCAGAATCTAAATCGCCTGATTTATCTCACACTTGTCGATGTCGACCCTCAAATGAATTTTGAGTGTCGCGCTTGTGAGTCTTATACAGAAACTGTTTCGGATTCAGGTCATATTATTCGATTCAAACTTAAAGAAGATCTTAAGTTTCACAATGGAGAAAAGCTAATTGCCAGACATATACTCGAATCATGGCAAGCCTTTTTGAATGAGGAAAATCGATCAGTATTTAAAGCGGCATTCTCAAAAATCTCTTCGATTATAGTTCATTCAGACTATGATCTTTCGATCGTCTATGAAAATTATGATTTAGAAAATTTAACTAACTTAGTTCTTTTGAAAATCTTTATTCAAAAAGATGGGCAGCTTATTGGATCTGGGGCTTATAAGATAGGTGGTCTGAAGCCGCTCGAAGTAAAACTCGATGCTCAGAATCCTCAGAAATACCCCAATCTCGTTTTTAAAGTTGTAAGAGATGAAACAACCCTTGCTTTAAAACTGCTAAACGGTGAAATCGATCTCTCGCTAGCGCAAATATCACCAAGAAAATTAGAGTGGCTATTGGCTCGTCCTAAAGCTGATTTAACACTTTATCGTCAGCAGGGCACAAACACTGTTTATCTCTCGCCTAATCATCGCCGAGGACCTCTGGCAGACCTCAAAGTTCGCCAAGCCCTCTCACACCTGATTCCAAGAGAGGACTTAGCTAATCATAAACTTAAAAACTCCGTCACAATTGCGACGGGATTTTTTTCGAAAGCCTTTAGCGGGGTCTACCTCAAAAGAGATTATGATCGTTATGATCCACAAAGGGCCAATCAACTATTGATTGAAGCAGGCTATGAAAAAGCAGAAAATGGTAGATGGCGAAAATCTGGTCAAGACCTCACGATTGATTGGAAGGTGAGTAATAATCGCGCCACTATTGAGATTGTTGAGACAATAAAACACTTCCTTGAAAACCATGGCTTTGTGGTTAATTTGACCATTCAAGAATGGGGTATATTCATGAGATCCCTAAGAACAGGGCAATTTGATTTAATAATAAGTCAGTGGCTGGGTTTTACAGGGCCAGAGATGCTCGGGGTCGTCTTTCATTCGAAAAACCATCCACCGACTGGGGCCAATAGAGGATTCTATAGCAGTTCCCAATTTGATCAAGCTTATGATAAAGCCATTGTGCCAGCAAATAGAAACGAGGCAAAAAAATACTTTAGAGCGGCTCACGAAATCGCTGTTAACGATTATGCTTATATTGATTTATGGCACCCAGAAATCAGATGGATTGGTCGTTCGTGTCTAGCTTTGCCAACACTCTATTCAACGGGAAGTTTTTTGGCATTACTTGAAATGAAAAATAATTGTAAGGACTAAAATGTATTATCAACTCGAAGTTTTTCTCTCTTCCGACCTCGCTGATTTGAAAGAAGAACTTATCTCGGTTGCCATCAGCGAATACAAATGCGAGGGCGTTCAAGAGTATTCACTCAATGAGCCTCGAGTTGACGAAATACTTGGAGAAAGAGCTTATTCTGGTGGGGACATTCCAGAGGCACTTATTGATGAAGTAACTTCGCTTGAAGAGTCACTGGAGACAAGGAGTTTAATTTTCTTTTTTCGTGAAGATCTCCACATAAAAAAATTCGAAGATCTCTTAAATGAGAATGAAATAACTTATAATCTCACAAGTCATGATCAGGAAGATTGGGATAAAAATTGGAGAGCAAGCTTTCAGCCTTTCTCTATCTCAGAAAAACTGTGGATTATCCCTCAGTGGCTTAAGAGTCAATTTGTTGGGGATCAATATCTTTATATTTATCCAGGACAAGGATTTGGAACCGGCCAACATCAAACAACTTTTTTATGTCTTAAAATTTTCTTAGAGCTTTCGCTACCCCATAAAAACTATACTTGCTTAGATTTTGGCTGTGGCTCGGGAATTCTTGGTATTGCCGCACTTAAACTAGGCGCAAAGTCTCTAAACTTTTGTGATATTGATAAAGCGGCTTTAGATAATACTTTGCAAAATATTTTTTATAATTTTCAAGGCGATGATCTAACATCTTCAACCGTCTGCTTAAGAGAAAAGTTTGATCTGACAAAAAGCTACGATTTGGTTTTTGCGAATATTCTGCTTTCTGCTCTCGTCATTGAAAAAGAACTTATCCTAAATTCAGTCTCAAGTGGAGGTCATCTCATTGCTTCGGGTCTTTTAAGAGATCAAGTTGATGAATTTCTGCAAAATTACCCAGAGTTCGAGTTTTTAAAGCGAGAAGATAAAGGTGATTGGAGCGCAGTTCTATTGCGAAAGAAATAAATGCGAGCATTGTACCTAAATACATTAAACGAAGATGGAGCAAAAGAACTACTTGTCACAGGAGAAAGTGCTCACCATTTTATAAAAGTTCTCAGACTAAAAATGGATGAGAGCGTTCTATTATTAAATGGAAAAGGCTTAAGCGCACAATCAAAAGTGACCTCTTTCACGAAGTCGGAAATGGTTCTTGCTGTAGGTGATCGTCATTTCGATGAGAGAAGTGTGCGAGTGAGTTTGGCTTTGGGTCTCCCAAAGAAAGATGCATTGGAGTCGGTCTTGAAAGCTTGCGGGGAAATGGGAGTTGAAGAAATCATTCCCTTAGAGACGAAGTTTTCACAAAGATTAGAATTTAACGAAGAGAGAATTCAAAGAATTCTTATTTCCAGTATAGAGCAGTCAAATAATGCTTATCTCCCTCACTTTCGTGAGAGTCTAAAATGGCCGGAACTAGAAAACTTGGCAGCGAGATTTGATGAAACAATTTATTTCACTTCTCAAAGCTCTCCCGAATTACCTCCCCGTTCGAAATCAGATTCAAAAAAGTTTTTGATTGTCATTGGGCCTGAAGGTGGTTTTTCCCAAGAGGAAGAGGGCGACCTTCTTAAACTTCAACAAACTTCTAATTGTTATGGGGTCAAGCTCCCTCTTCCTATTATGCGAACACCGACGGCTACATGCGTTGCCATGGGATATATCACAAGTCGCCTTTTAAATAATTGATGCCTCGTTTCTAATATGTCATTCTAGGAGAAGCGATAAATGCGAGGCTTATTATGAATGAACAGACTTCTTCAGATTCTCGGCCAAAGATTGAATTTTCGATCGAAGATTTTGATCTTGAAAACTTCAATGTAAAACCTATCAATAAGGGTTTGGGTTTTCATGGAAAACCGGAAGAGATCTTCAGACCGAGTCGCTCAGTACATAAAATGACGGCAGCTCCAATCACTCAAAAAGAAAAGCCAACTCCACTGCCTCCTGTTTTTACAAGACCGGCTGTTAAAATTGAATCTAAGCCATTGGAAAATCTTTTTTCGGAAAAAAAACAGACGCCTATTAATGAAATGATTTCTATGGCGGATGAACCTGCTGCTGCAGAAAAGAGAGTGATGGCTTTTGTAATTGATATCGCCATTCTTGTGTTGGCAAACGGGTTGCTATGGCTAAGTTTTATGTTCCTCGCAGGCCTAGAGTTAAAAGTGGAAAACTGGTTTAAGGTATTCACATTTAATGAAACGATTATTTTCTTAACTGTTTTTTTCTCTTTGAGTTATCTATTTTATTTTAGTCTTTTGGATATGAGCTCCACAGTTGGGAAGACCCTCTTGGGTCTAAAAGTAAAATCTACGAAGGAGGGGACCATTCTCCGAGTAGGCGATACCGTCGTTCGTTCGATTTTTTCATTACTTTCTTTCGTGGCCATTGGCCTACCATTGCTGCTCGATTTTCACTCGAGACTCTCTGATACGAAAGTGATTAAAGACTAGGATCGACATGCTTTCTCCTAACACAATTCTTTTTTTAGAGAGATACAAAGGCAAAAGAATCGTTTTCACGAATGGTTGTTTTGACATTCTTCATCCAGGACATATCTCCTATTTAAACGAAGCTAGATCTCTCGGAGACGCTCTTATTATTGGTTTGAATTCAGATCAAAGTGTAAAGCGCTTGAAAGGCTCAGATCGTCCTATTAATAATCAAAATGATCGTAAGTTTATGCTTGAAAATCTCAAGGCCGTAGATTTTGTCGAGATATTTGAAGCAGATACTCCCTATGATTTGATCGCCCTCATTAAACCAAGTTTGTTAGTTAAGGGAGGCGATTGGGCGGTAGAGCAAATTGTTGGTCACGATATTGTGACTTCGTATGGCGGTCTCGTGCAAAGTTTGAGCTTTAAAAACGGCTACTCCACTACAAACTTGATTAATACACTCCAGGGTAAATCCTAAGCCCTTAATTTTCGGAATTCCCGACTCTTTTTGTCAGTCTAAATAATTGAAAATATTCGGTTTTTACAAAAATATTTACTCAAGTATGGGCAAATAATTCCGTAACGTAACTAGCTTCAGGTTGGGGCCTGAAGCAAAAAATAAATGGATAGATACGGTTGTTTATCCATAAATCTTTCAGGGAGGGTTTTATGTATCGAGGGGATTAATTTATGGGTCTTAGAATCAACACAAACACACAGTCAATGCAAGCTCAACGTAGTTTATCAAAAGTAGGAAGAGAGCAATCAGATGTTTACTCTCAGCTTGCTTCAGGTAACAGAATTAACAAGGCGGGAGATGATGCTGCCGGTTTAGCGATTAGTGAAAAACTAAAAGCTGAAATCCGTGGTTCACAGCAAGCATCAAGAAACGCTGGAGATGGTATTTCAATGATCCAAACTGCAGAAGGTGGATTGAACGAGGTTTCGAATATCTTAGTAAGACTAAGAGAACTCTCTGTTCAGGCAGCATCGGACACAATTGGGGAAAATGAGCGAAAGTTCAGTGATATGGAATATCAACAAATGACGAGCGAGTTGCAAAGAATTTCAGAGTCAACAGAGTTCAACGGCATTAAATTGTTAAATGGTGAAGGCGAGAAAATGGAGTTCCAAATTGGGACAAAGAACAATGAATTCCAAGATCGAATCGCTTTTAATCCATCTGATAGTTCTGCTACTTTGGGTGCTCTAGAAGTTGAAGGGACAAAAGTTCTTACGAAACAAGATGCTCAGACGAACTTAGAAAAAATTGATGGTGCTATCAACAAGGTAAACTCTAATAGAGCAAATCTTGGTGCCCTTCAAAACAGACTACAGTCAACGATGAGTAACTTAGAAGTAAAAACTGAAAACTTAGCAGCTTCTAATTCTCGAATTAGAGATACTGATGTCGCTCACGCTTCAGCAGAATTAGCTCGTACGAACATTGTTTCAAGCGCCGTTACTTCAGTTCTTGCAAGTGCCAATCAGAATCCTGCTTCGGCCTTAAGACTTATCTCATAAGTCTTAAAAGACAGATCTTAAAAAGGAAGCCTCCCTTTGGGAGGCTTTTTTTTTGCTTATCCAAATCCCATGCCAAGAAAAATGTACCTTCAACCTATTGATTAAATAGAGAAAAATCAAAAAAAATGAAAATAACTTGACTATTTTGCTAAAGAAAATACCCGACCTGTACGATCAGTTTAATGGACAGTGAATCAAACTGTAAAACGCATTAAGGAGTATTTATGGGCTTAAGAATCAACACAAACATTGCATCACAAACTGTACAAAAAAACCTAAGAGAAGTTTCATCACAATCTGATTCTTCTCTAGAAAGACTCTCTTCAGGTAAAAGAGTGACTAAAGCGTCTGACGATGCTGCTGGTCTCGCGATTGCCACAAAGCTTGAGGCCCAAACACGAGGCCTTAGACAAGCAACTAGAAACGCAAACGACGGTATCTCTCTCGTGCAAACTGCAGAAGGTGGACTTAATGAATCTGCAAATATTTTGACAAGATTGAGAGAACTTTCAATTCAAGCTTCTTCTGACACCGTTGGTGATAAAGAAAGAGGCTATTTAGATCAAGAATTTCAACAACTCGTCAGCGAAGTAGACCGTATTTCTCAGTCTACAACATTCAATGGTACACCACTCTTGAATGGCGAAGGAAAAGGCACGCTTGATTTTCAAGTTGGAGCTTTTGACGGCGAAGAAAATAGAATTTCATTTGATTCAAGTGCAGCAGACGCGTCAGCTCGCTCACTAGGAATCGGCTCAGCTGGTGTGTCTGAGAAAGGTGATGCGCAAGAATCAATTAAACAAATCGATGAAGCGATTGATAAGGTTTCTGGGCAGAGAGCAACTCTTGGTTCTGTTCAATCTAGATTGAACTCGACGATCTCAAACCTTGAGGTTCAAACGCTAAACCAGGATGCCGCCCGATCAGTGATTCAAGATGCAGATATCGCTCATGAGACATCAAAATTGGCATCTCTAAGCGTTGTGAAAAATGCAGGTCTTGCAACCCTTTCACAAGCTAATGCTTTGCCAAACTCTGCATTAAGACTTTTAAACTAGTAGTGAATGAAGGATAAAGTCCCCGCAATGTTCTTTATCCTTTTCTTAAGCCAATCCTCCTTAGTACAATGTATTAAGGAGGATCTTAAGTGATGAACAGTGCCAAAAGAAATCTCAGTCAAAGTCTATCAAATCTAATCACCTCCAAATCTCAGGTCTATCTCTGGAAGCTTAAGCAGGGAAATCTCCAAACACTTCCTTGTTTGCTCGTTGGAAAAGACCAATTTCATCTCAAGCTAGAAATTTCCCCTTTTTATATTTCTCATTTAGAAAGTTTTATTGGTGGCTCGGGTCAACTTAATTTCATCTCACATCAAGAATGCTTAATGTGGAAAAGCGAATACCGCCAAGTTTCACAAGCAAAAGAAAATCTTGAGCTGCTTATTTCAATTCCGACTAATGATATCTTTTATGAAAGAAGAGAATTTGCCCGTTACGAATTTCTGGCCGAAAAAACCTTTTCCATAAAAAAGGGTGACAAGATCGTTAAAAAGCAATGTCATGATATCAGCGCCGGAGGATTTTCCGTTTTAATGACCTCTCAAGAAGAGACTTTTTTTAAAGGCGAAGGGTTCGAGCTTTTAACATCGGAGAAAGCTCCCGCTCTAAAGTTAAAACTTACGGCCCTAAAGAAAATGAAACCCTTTGAATTAGAGAAAAACCCATATGCTTTGGCACGAGTATCATTTGAGTTTGTAGATATTAATGATGAATGGAAAAAATCCATTGAGTCATTCATTAAGCTGGCGACTCAGAATGAGTAAGTGGATTTTTATTTCAGATGTTCATGTTAAACAACGTGGTGATGAAAGCGACAAAATACTTAATTCATTCTTACAAAAAGCAAGAAATGTTGAAGTCTCGAAAGTCTTTCTTTTGGGAGACATATTTGACTTGATGATTGGTGGCTATCAAGACTACTTGAATAAACATCAGAATTATTTTGAACAACTAAGGGCACTACTGACCACCAAAGAAGTTTATATTTTTGAAGGCAATCACGACTTTCACAACAAAGAGCTTTATCGAAACTTTGGCGCAAGCTTAGATGAAGAGACTCAAAAAAATTTAAAATTCTATACGGAAGATACAATCGTTAATCACGAAGGAATTCGTTTTTATATTGGTCATGGCGATGGTATTGAAATTGATAATCCAAGTTATCAGATCTATAAAAAAATCATTTCAAGTCGTTTTTGTTACAACCTATCTCAAGAGATTTTTAATTTTAATCTCGTGAGTCTGATTGGTGAAACGGCATCGGCAAGATCAAGAAAAAGAAATAAAGATCGCTATAATAATACGGATGGTGAAGACGCAATTAAGAAGCGTTTTCGTAAGTCAGCAGAAATTGTCTATGAACAATTCAAGGTCGACTTTATCATTTGTGGCCATAGCCATATAAAAGATAGCTATCAATTAAACGATGAATGTATTTATTTGAATAATGGCTATGCACCCAGATCACTTACTTATCTTGAAGTAAGTGAATCGGGTGCATGGTCATTTAAAGAGATTTTTTAGAGCTTACCCATCGCTTGATTTTTTCTTCAAGTAGGTCCATCGGAACAGAGCCATCTTTGAGGATTTCATCATGGAAGCCACGAATGTCAAATGCTTTACCTAACTCAGCTTCAGCGTACGCTCTCAAGTCCAAAATTTTCTTCATACCGATTTTGTAAGCTGTCGCTTGCCCTGGCATGATCGTATAACGTTGTATCGCCCGTATATTCTCTTCATGGGTGCTTGGAGTATTATCATCAAGCCATTGAACGGCTTGCTCCATAGACCATTTTTTATGATGAAGACCAGTGTCTACAACGAGCCTTGCTGCTCTCCAAAGCTCCATCGTTAGTCTACCGAAGTTTGAATAGGGATCTTTATAGAAACCAAATTCTAGAGGAAGTAGCTCTGCGTACAAGCCCCATCCTTCTGAGTAAGCAGTATAGCCTCCGAAGCGACGAAATTTTGGAAGATTCTTAAGCTCTGTAGCAATTGAAATCTGCATATGATGCCCAGGCACAGCCTCGTGGTACGCCAGTGCCTCTTGCTCGTATTTTGTTGCTGCTTGCATGTCAGATAAATTTATATAGTAAATTCCTGGGCGATTTCCCTCTTCACTTGGCCCCTGATAGAAAGCTAGGCCAGCAGATTTTTCTCGGAAGGCCTCAACCGGCTTAATCGTTAGTTCGGCTTTTGGAAGAATGCCAAACATTTCAGGAAGTTTTTTTTCCATTCTGGCGATTATTTTTTTAGTATCAGTTATATACTGTTTTTTTCCAGCTTCAGTGTCGGGATAGCGAAATTGTTGTGCCGTCTTCATATGCTTAAAGAAAGCTTGTAAGTCACCCTTGAACTTTACTTGTTGTACAATTTTTAGCATTTCTTCGTGAATTCTCTTCGTATCATCGAGACCGAATTGATGGATTTCTTCAGGAGTCAAATCTGTCGTCGTGATATGTTTCAAGCGACCTCTGTAAAAAGCGTCTCCGTTTGGAAGAGTCCAAGCTGTTGCGAGTTCTGGCGCGACTTTCTCTAGCTCTTCAAGTTTTACAATTAGTTTTTGATATCCAGGTAACACTGATGCAATAAGCGCTTCATTAAGCTGGTTCATCAAATCTTGCTTCGAATTATTATCAATTTTTAGGGTAGAAATTTTCTTTTCAAAGTCTTCAACTAAGGCATTTCGATTATTAGATTTATCAAATGGCATACCAGAGATAATATTTTGAGAATCGCTGATAGCTTTTGGGAAAACGAATTTCGGTGCAATGATTCCCTTTTTTCGTCTTGTTTCAAGAAGCTTTACTAGTTCAGTAAGCTGTCGATCAAAGAGCTTGATTCTAGAGATGTAGGCATGAGCATCCTCAACACTCTCAATTCTATGCATATTAATCATAAAGCTTGGCAGTCCGGCATGCTGACCAAACATTTGGTTAACCGGAAACCAGTGATAGCGAAATTTAACTCTTTCAAGTCCTCGTTCAAGATTGTCCTTGAACAAAAAATAACTCATCTGTCCATCGTGAGTCAGCTTGTCGGGATTGAATTTTTTGAGATCTCGAAGTTGCTTCTTTGTGAAGCCAATTTCCAAATAGGCATTTTCGTCGGAAATATCATTTAATTGATCATAGTTCGTCTTGCGTCCCATATAGGTTTGACTTTCAGGTGAGCGAGCGAGGTTTTCCTCAAATACTCTTTCAAAGAATTCGTTGAGCCTTGCTGTTTCTTGTTCGCGCATTTCATTAGTGATTTCTTGTTGTTGAAACAAATGACTACAAGAAGTCAGAACTAGTAGGATAAGTGGTAAAATCTTTTTCAAAACAAACTCCATGATCAGTGTAAAGAGGCCATATTTTGTACAAAATTATCTTTCTCGTCATCAATTATTGATCGAGCGACAGAAATGGTTCTCGCCTTCTCGTTTTCAACGATGCTTTCCTTTTTCACAACCAGCAGCTTGTCTGCATGGTGCGCAATCTGAGGTAAGTGCGTAATAGCAATAACTTGAGATTTTGATGATACATTGCGAAGGGCTTTTCCAATTGATAGTGCGGTTTCTCCGCCTACACCTGTATCAATTTCATCAAATAAAAAGACTGAGATCGTGTCGTTTGCTGACAGAATTTGTCTAAGAGAGAGCAGAATTCGTGAGAGCTCTCCTCCAGAAGCAATTTCTTTGACTTTAAAAAAGCCTTCGCCAGGATTTGTCTCCGCAATAAAATTAATTCTAGAAAGACCAAGCTTACCAAGCACGCCTGTTGATTCAACTTCGTACTTTAACTGAGCTCCATTCATCTTAAGCTCTTGAACTGATTTTGAGAGCAGAGTTGATAGGCCAGTAGATGATTTTTGTCTTTCTTTGTGCAAATCATTGGCAAGTTTAAGGCATTCCTTTTCTAGGATAGAATAGCGTTTCTTTAACTCATCTAAGAGCGAGTCAGATTGATTAAGATCTTTAAGTTCTGAGTGAAACTTCTCCGAAAGTTCTGCGAGCCCTTTGGTGTTCGTATTGAATTTTCGCTTAAGTCTTTGGTAGCGGTCGAGTCGATCAATAATTTCTTCGAGCTCTGCTTCTGAATATTCAATTTCAAGTGTACCAGAAAGTTCGAAAGTTAAATCTTGTAATAAACTATGGCACTCCGTAAATCGAGCTGAGAGGTCCGTCATTTTGGACCCTTTGAGTTTCTCTAGGTCACGTGTGATTTTTTTGAGTCCATCTAAAATATTAAACTCATCATTCTCACTTAAGACAGATATGGCGGCACTCACAGTCTCATGGTTTTGTTGAGAAAAAAGAAGCGTATCTTTCTTTTCAAGGAGAAGGTTCTCATCTTCCTCAGAGGGATCAAGAGTCGATAACTCATTAAGCTGAAACTCAATGAAATCTCGTTTTTGTTGAAGTTCACTTAGATAGTTAGATTTTTCTTGAATTTGCGCCTGAACAGAGTTCATTTCTTCGAACATCAATTTATAGGAATCTGTTTTCGACTGAATTCCAGCAAAAGAATCAAGAAGTTTTAATTGATAGTTTTCACTCAAAAGCTTTTGGTTTTCAAATTGACCAACGAGATCGGTGAATCTTCGAGAAAAGTCCGTGAGTGTGGAAAGTGGACACTGTTGAAAATTGAGAAATGCTTTTGACGTTCCCGTGCTGTAGACAATTCTTTTGAGAACAACTTCTTCATTGCATGGATGGCCAATTGAATTGAGGTACGAGCGAACTGTTTCATCAACATCAGAAAATGTTGCTTCTACAATGGCAAATTCAGCACCTTTTCGAACCGTTTTCTTATCGGCTCGCATGCCAAAGATCAACTGGAGCGCATCTAGGATTAAGCTTTTACCTGATCCCGTCTCTCCAATTATGGCGTTAAAACCCTTATCAAAAAGGATTTCCTCGTCCTGAAATGTAGCGAAGTTTTGCATTCGTAGTGAACTTAGAAAAAGTCGCGATTGGTTCTTCATTGATATCGTCTCCCATAAGTAAATTTTTCTTTGAGGGTTTCAAAATACGTTCGGTTCGGGTTTTGAATCATTGAGATTGTCCGCGTTTTGTCCTTGCAAACCCGAATAGTCTCATTGTTATTGAGTTCAAATATTTCTTGTCCATCGAGCGTGATTGAAATCGGGTAACTGTTTTTTAAACCCTTTACTAAAAACTGCTCTTTGTTTGGTATTACAATCGGTCTATGAGTCAGACTGTGAGGACAAACGGGGGTTAAGACCATCGCTTCTACTGATGGATGAATAATGGGTCCACCAGCTGCGAGAGAGTAAGCTGTAGAACCAAGTGGAGAGCTCACAATTAATCCATCTCCAGAGATATTAAAAATGGCTTCTTCATTAGTCTCAACACTAAGAGAGAAAATTCTTGAAATATCATTTTTGTTGATAACCACATCATTAATAAAATAGCTTTTCCGGGTAACTTTGCCCTTACTGATAACTTCAACGAGGTAGAGAGGAATCTTTGAGATAACTAACTCATTTTCAATGGCCTTAGATAGCCATGGATAAAAATCTACTTTGGAGAACTCAGTTATAAAGCCAAGTCTACCCATATTAATTCCAAAGATCGGTGGAGCTTTTTTCGGAGAAATACGAGAGATTCCAATCAAAGTACCATCCCCTCCAAGGGTAATTATGAGCTCCGTTGTTTTAAAGAAGTCGGCATGACTTGCGAAGTGAACATTTTTAGCCGTTGAGATATTCCAAGACTGAAGTCGACTTTTTTCTGTCGCAATAAAAACGACATCACATTTTCTCTTATGTAGCCACATCAACAGGTTTGCCACAACACTTGGATAGTCTCCGTCGACCTGAGGCTTCAGGACGACGCCAATGTTTTTTCTTTTAACTGGTGAATTCATTTTGACTACCTTTAGATATAAAAATTTCTATTGCCTGCTGAATATCATTAAATGGCTTACTCAAAACGCAACACCCATACTGAGAAGCTTTTTCTAGGACTTGTTCAGAACTATAAGCTGTAATGATGATAAAAATTTGGCCAATTTCCTCTAGACTATATTTCTTTTTCGACTCTTCGATAATATCGAAGCCAGTAATATCTTGGAGCATCAGATCGCAAATGATTCGATCAAAATTTCCGTTGAGGATTTTTTGAATGGCACTCCTGCCAAGTGACTCGACTTCAACAGCGCAACCTCTTTTTTCCATGAGTTTTTTTAAGGAACGCTGAATAAGAGGCTCATCTTCAATGAGGAGAACGGAAAAAGACATGCTGCACCACGCTGTCGGTTATGGTGTTAATGATAGCGAGAAAGTGACGCCTGGAAAAGGGTCGTTATGATGGAAGTTAAGGGTTGCACCCAATTTGTCAGCGAGTCTTTTACAGATTGCCAGGCCTAGGCCCGTCCCTTTCGTTTTCGTGGTGAAATAAGGTCGAAATATTGCTGCACGTTGATCCAGGGGAATGCCGGGCCCGTTATCCTTTACGAGGATAATCAGCTGTTGCCCTTCACGCTTTAGTTCAACAGTGATTTTTCCATCTCCAGATCGGTTGTGATTTTTGATCGCTTGAGAAGAGTTGATCAGGAGATTAAAAACAATTTGTGTTAGCCATGTAGGATGAGTCTTGATGATTAAGTCGTCAGGTTGAAGCTTATTAATATAATCTCTTTCAATTCCGCGAGTTTCACTTTTGGTGAGGGTTAGAGTTTCCTTAATGACAAAATCCAGGTTCGTTTCAACAAGAGAGTCAGTGTCGAGATAGAGATTTGAAAGGTTGTTCAGGATTTCCTGACATCTTCCACTATTAAGAGCGATTTCTTCGAGCGTTTCTTTAAATTCTTGCTCTGAAACCTCTTGGGCAAAAAGCTCTGCTGTGATTTTTAAACCAAACAATGGATTGCTGAGTTCGTGTTTCAATGTATTAAGAAGCTCTCCAAGAAGAGAGATTCGTTGATGATGATTAATGTCGGTAATGGTCTCTTCGGAGTTTCCATCCCAAATACACAAGTAGCGATCATAACCTAGGTTGAAAACGCGACCATCTTCATTTTGAATGCCTTTTGATTCAAAGAAATCTTGGTTAAAAGCTTTATTTTTAAATATAAAGTTTTCGCCAACTCTGAGTCCAATAGGACGAGGGTAAAAGTTTAACGAGAGAATAAGATTCTTTTCTCTGTCAGTGAGTTTGGTTTTAATTAGGAGTATTTCAAGGATATTTTTTAAAACTGGAATGAAATTTGTAAAATAAGACAATTCATCAGAAGTGTTAGGTAAAAAAGCATTCCGTGAAATAAAAAACAGAACATTATGTTCTTTAAGTTCAATTTCCTTTGCAAGAAAGGAGCCTGTAAAGTCCAGTTGCTCTTGAAGTAATTGGCTTTGGTTAAAGTTTTTATTCTTCGATTTTTTAATCAATTGAAAGAGCTGATTAAATGAACTCGTTGGAATTGGATTTTTGATTAAGTCATCGTTACGAGAGAGAAAATAACTATCGGCTTCTGGTTTCCCCTTTTCGTGATGAATCAGCTGGCAAACTTCATAGCTTTGAAAGCCGTAAACATTGAGGACTTTATCTAAAATCGAATCTAAGCTATTGGATTCATCAAAGGCCTCGATAATCCAATTCTCTTCTTCGAGCGCCTGAACAGCTTTTGAAATTACAGTTCCGGGTTTTGTTTGTTTAGTCATTGAACTTACAAGCTTGCTGAGATTTGAATGATACTGCCTTTTGCTCTTACGGGCCGTGGCGATATCGGATTTCTCAAGGCTAAAGCTTTGAGCTTGAAGTTGAGTCTGTAGGAAGCTTAGAAAAGGGCGGATGGTTTTTGTGCAAATAGGAAGAGAAAGATCGAGAGCTTTGAACTGTGGTAGCGCAGAACTAATATGAAAAACTTGAGCATCACAATTTATGCTAAAATCACATGAATCAGCATCGTCTGTAATATTAAACAGTGAAAAATTTTTAAAGAGTTCTCGCGCAAGACCATCGACGTCTTTCGCGAGATAGACTAGCGCTTTCTTAAGCTTTTGAGGTCTGGGATGGCCTTGATTTTCCATTGAGTAAGATTATCTACCAGCTCATACTCCAGCAAGTCACAAAGCATGATGATATCATTTTTCTCTTTAGCAGGAACAAGGCCTTTAAGGATTGAGAGCAGATGGATTTCAAGGTTTTGAATGGTTTTGTTTTTAACATAGTCCGCAGGTAAATTGGCTTTTAGCGTTTTATGAATTTTGGCCATAAGTTGCACAAATAAATCCATAACCTCAATAACATCACCGAACTTCAAGTTTGCTTCTTCGTATTGATTTGAATTATAGAGCTCCACTAGCTCATGGATTTTCGTATTGACGGCATCGATATAGGTTGAGCACGAATCAAGAGCATCAAAAGCTAACTCTAGAGTTGTTTGAACTTTGAAATCGATATTTTTAAAAGTAGAAATTGTTTTTGGAAGGCAATTATTTTCTTCTTCCAAGCTTAAGAGCTTTCCATCAATGCTTATACCAGTAATGACATCCTGATTTTTAAGATGTTTTTCCAGAACTCTATCCATACAGTCCGTCAAAGACGAGCTGGGGTTAAGTTCTTCATTAAGAGTTTTGTTGTTGAGAGTAACTGTTGTCATAAGCTTCCTGCCTTTGCTTCCTAAACATCCAATGTTCGAGAAGGTAGTTTTTTAGAATCCTCAGGGCTAATGCAAGACTGAACAAGTTCGAAAAGAATCTTGCAAAGTAGCACTCCTTGATTATAGGTAAAAAATGAAGATTGAGTAAGATGGACGATATGCTCCCCCTCTAAATTTGCTTTTCGGAGGGTGACAAAATGAACAATCGGCGTAAGGTCCTGAAACTGTTTTCCAACAAAGATTGAAAGTTGATCAATCTCGTCAATTTTTGCGCCGTACTCTTTGATTTTTGAGAGGTCAGGAGTGTCTTTTGCAATCTCTTCTAGAATATAACGACTATAGTCCTGACCAAACTGATAAAGTTCATACAAGTGTTTTATACCATCTTGGTTAGTCTTAAGTTCTGCTTTAGTCTGATTCGAGAAATTTGGAGCGCCCATCCTCTCTTCCTTCTCTTCAAGAAGGTAGAGCCAGGCCATGCGATAAAAATGTCCCATCAACTCTTTGGTTGAAGGTGTTTCGTCCTTATTGAGCGATTCAAAATGGAGCAACCCATCTGAGAAATCAGTCTTATAAAGTCCAAATGAACCAAGGTGAAATGAGTTAAGCTTTTGGCTTAAATCTGTATGTGTGATTGTATCGTTTTGAATGAGAGTCTCAATTGCAGAACACACTACTTGATACGAAATATCGGAATGGCATTGAAAGCTTGCACATTCATCAGCTGGAAAGCACGGAAAGCACTTCGTATTTGGCTTTAGGACATAACTGCCTTTTATGTAAGGGGCAGTCTCGAGTGGACGTACTGTGCCTAAGGCGATCGTGAGACTTTGAAGGCCAGTATAGGCGGCAAGGTGACTTGCCATTGAATCGTGAGCAACTAAAAGTCTAGATTCAGTCATCAGGTCTCTTAATTCTTGAATACTCAAGACACCGACTTGGTTTTTGAAATTCTGAGAAACGGACTGGACGAACGGATTTTCACTAATCAGCTTGCTAGCTTCTTGATCAGCTGTTGAGCCAATAAGGTGAACCTCATAATTCGGAAAGTTTTTGAGTGTCTTGTAAATCACCTCGGCCCATTTTTCTGTTCGCCAACGTTTTTTACGATGGGAAGCAAATGGAGCAAAAATGATCTGATTTTTTCTGGGATTAAGTTCAACAGGAACAGTTTGATTTTCTTTTAACCCAAGGATCTGGCGGAAAATATCGTTCAGTGCTAATTGGTTATAGGCCCCGGCCATTACGGTGCTAAAAATATACTGGGACCAGGGGTCTTTGATTTGCTCTTGTGCCTGTTGGTCAGTTAGTGATCCAAAATAGTACTTTGCGCTGACTAAGCTGGCTAATTGAGCTGAGCTTTTAGAAAAGGAAAGATTGATTGCAATATCAATATCGTTTGAATTAATTTCGCCTAAATATAGGGAAAAATTTGATATAGCGGAGTCAAGATTTGTTGTATTTGCCCCGAAAAATGTATCACTCGAAACATAATAAACATGATTAAAGACTTCATTAAAAAGAAAACTCAGTCCTTTTCCAAATCCTTCCCTACAAATGAGAATTAATCGAATGTCAGGTCTTTCGTTTTTTAAGTCTCGCGCTAGCTGTGTTGTTTGGATTAGATCACCAAGGCGATTCAGTTGTATGAACGCGATACATTTACTTTTGGGTGCAAGAGGGATTGAAGCCTCGTTTTGATCAGCTTCCTGAATTATTTTTGCGTTCATTTTTTTCCTCTTCCATGAGTTGAGTCATCAAAAGAACCATCCGATCAGTTTCACTAATCGCATTTCCTGATGCGAGAGTCACTTGAATTGACTTAAGTCTCTCGATAAGTTCTTCTGAAAAATTCATAACCAATCCTTGGTTAAGCCCTAGGCATAATACTTGGTGCGTTCTGCGTGCTTGCTTTTTTTAAGCTATCTTTTCGTTTAGTCGTCCACGAAGTTTCTACATCTTTTAATACTTGTAAAACTTTTTGTAGGTCAGATTTTAGTTCATACAAGAGACCTTCAAGTTCTCTAATATTGTCTGTGAATCCCTCACCTGAAAGCGCTTCAACTTTACCACGAAAAATTTTTACAAATGGACTGATTAGCGAGCGGTCATCTGTATTGGCTAACAAACGATCTAGGTTGGTGACAAATTCAATCACTTTCTTTTTTGATTCCTGTGCCTGAATAAGTGCACGCAATGTCGAAAGAAGATCTTTGGTAATATTTGTTACGAATGTTTTTTGCTCGTCCATCCATCTTGGTAGATCCTTTACAAGTGTATTCGCACAGTACTCAATGATTTCATCATTTAGATCTGTTCCAAGGCTTTTTGCAATCAGATATCTTGAGAGCAATCTTACTGATTCATAATCGCCAGAAATTTTTCCACAAACCGCTTGTAGTCGCACCCCAGCTTGATCAGAAACTGGACGGTAGAGAGTTACGTTCTCAGATAATACCGGGACGAGGTTGGTATTTTCGCCAGAAAAGAAAAACTCGATACAATTTAGGATGTCAGAGACTTGAATGACGTCAGACTGATCAGTTGTTTCGCTATTGAGAAAGTTATTTTCGACGTTGCTGAAAACTCTGGAGGGAGCAAAAGGTGTTAACACAAAACTCTCTGGATTTTTAGAGCCCTGCTTAAAGAGTGGTGCACTTCCTAGAGAAACTTCCAAGCAAGGTGTTTTACAAAGGTCAGCGATATGTTTTGTAACAGTGTCTGGAGTAAGTAGAAAATCTATTGATGTTAAGACAGAGGCCAATGCGCTAAGATCGGCTTCCGCAATAATGAGCTGGTTTCCAAGTTCTTGGTTTAAATTTTGAGCAAAAACACGCTCAGATTCTATAGGGGCAATAAGGACAAGGGGGATATAGCGAGAATCGGAAATTAATTTATTTATGACACCTTTGAGAGTTTCATGACCAATTTGTTTTGCCTTGTGAGAGCTAAAAATTTGAATTCCAATCACTCTTGCAGGAGTGTTGAGATCCGTTTGAAATTTCTTTTTAAGGTGCGCGATATTTCTTTCGGCATTTTCAGTATGCTTGCGGCTCATGATAAGCTTACTTTTTGTTTTTTCTTCATCAACGCCATTCATTTTTAGCAATGTGTCTACAAACGAAAAGGGAGTGTTTTCGGTTGTGGCGACGAGCTCGTTGTATACGATATCCCATTCGCTATTATAAGAAATTGATTTATCTGCAGAAAAATTCACTCCAATTTTCTTTCCATTTGAGTTGGTGTTTAAATATGAAGCAATATAGGCAGAGATCTTATCATTTGAAAAATTGACGATACGATCCCATTGAGAAGATTTTAACGGTTTAAGCGCTTCAAAAAGATTTTCAACGGCCATACCATCAGAGAAAATCTTATTAACTTTTAATGTGATGATTTCCTTTCGATTGATAGTGAGAATATGGTCAATATTGGCAATATTTCTTGCTGCCCCAGCACACTCATCGAATACGAGCATCGTGACTTCAGTGTTTGGAGATTGGCTTTTTAGCGCAGAAACTAAATTTGCTGTCGTATATACATCGCCAAGTCTTTTTAAGTTAATAATAAGTACATGCTGCATATTTTATCCGTTTGTTAGTTGGTCACTCTTGAGAGTTAGTTCATTTAGGGCAAGCATAAGAAAATCTAGCTCAGCATTCAGTGACCTCGAAGCACTTAGGGAAGTGATCGCATCACTAAAAGATGTATTCGTAAGAGATAAATCATTTATATATTCTTTAAGAGTGGGCGAATGAATTTGTCTTGCCATATGCTCTAAACTTGTTGGCGATTCATACCCAAGAAGCGTTTTAAAGTAATCTGAGTAAAGATTGAAAGAAGAAGAATGAGTAATCACTTGTGGTTTTTTAAGCAAAAACCTAGTGAGATCTTTATTGTTATAAACTTCATCAGCAGATTGATTAATTGAAAGATAGCAATCATCTTGATTAATTAGACCCAACTCAATGCAATCGTATGCGACCTTGGCATTGGGTTCAATAATCACAATATGTGGTGTTTTTTTTCTTTCAATTAGCGCCTTTCTAAGGGCTTCGATATGATAGCCAAATCCAAGACCAAAAACTAAGAAGTTCTGCTGATCGTTTTCTTTCACGGTTTTTTGAATAAATGTTTCTGCTTCCTTAATCGGGTCGTAAATTGAGTGAAGGTGAACATCATTTACAACCGGAACTTTATGGCCAGATTTAGAAATTTTAATTTCGTAATTTTTTACAAAACTTGGACTTAGTGACATGAATTCACTCCGTGAAGTATATATCTGAGGAATAAATGGAGATTATTTTTTTGATAACCAGAATCCTCGTCCTTAAGGGTTGGTAATAGAGAATGGAGCACTAATCATTAGTACTCCACACTATTTCCTCATGAAGCCGGATAAAAGTCAATTCTATCCCACAGGCGGGGACGAGACTGTGAAAGGATTACAGTCGCAATTTCAGCTACTTCTTCACATTATTGAGGTTATAGCCCTTATGCTGCTGCCGAGATTTAAAAACTGTACTAATTTGCTTAGTTGTTTCGTCCTTCTCTTGTTCAAGTAGGGCTACGATCTCGGCATCAATAGAGAGGTTTTTCTCAACCCATAAATTCAAATCATTAAGCCAAGACTTGAGGATGCCAATAGATTCCTCGTTGAGTTCGTGATTTTCGAGTAGGTGAGTTTTTTGTTCAATTTTACCTTGTGTCGATTCGAGAATCTTAATGAGGCGATCTCTGTTTTCAATTGTCACATCAACTTGATCAAGATCACCAAGGCGAGCTGCCCTTAGGATGAGTTTTGACTCTCTATCAACGGCGTCAATAAGATCGAGGTGGGCCATAATGTCTTTATAGATTTCATTGATCATAGATTATTTCCTTTTGTCGGTGATTGAGGCGTCGTTGCAGCGCCTTCCTTTTTCATCGATTTAACAGCTTCGTTCCAGCCATCATAGAGAGTAATGAGAACTTTAAGACATCCTTCCAGAGGCTCTTTATCAATTTTGATATTGGCTTGAGTGCTTGCGTATAAGAGGTAGTCATAAAGTGAGGACAGCTCAACAGCGATATTGCCACCGATGTCAAAATCCAAACTATTATTGAGCTCAATTACGATGTCTTGAAGCTTGCCGATATACTCGCCCTTCTTTGCGACTTCTTTGTTCTCAATTGCCTCAATCCCTTTCTTGCAATTTTTAATTGCAGCTTGATACAACATTAAAAGAATTTGCTCTTTTGATGCTGTATGGATTGATGTCTTTTTGTAAGCGCCTAATCCGTAATTCATTCGATCCTCCTACTTATCCAAGCTGTTGGGCTTGCGAGGCAAAGTTAGAGAGACCAGCTCCCTGACCTTGAATCCTCGAAATAGTGCCCTCAAGCCTAGAAAATTTATCTTTAAGATTTTTTTCTTTTTGTTCTAACATTCTTTCGCGAGTACTTATTCTTCTGTCTATTTGATCGATATTTGTTTGAAGAGAGCGACGGCGAGATTGAAGAAGTCCATCTGGAACTCTCAAAACACCATCCGTCATTTCGGTCATATTATCGATGAAGCCTTTTGTTTTACCGGTTTCATTGAATTGACCTGTAAGAATTTGAGAGACGATATTATAATTGTCTGCAATGGCCGCTGAGAATTTACCATCGTCAAACGCGAGTGATCCATCTCTTTGGAAACTGACACCAATATCGCTAATTTTTTTCGGTCCAAATTCAGTTTCAATATCACGAAAAATGGTCGCACGAATTCTTGATTCGAGTGTTTGAAGAACGATATCTCCACCTAATGTTCGCGAAGTATCGGTGGTCTCATCCATCGTATTTTGGGTTTTAATAAAGGCGAGCACCTTGTTGATTGAGTCGATCATATCAACAACTTTAAGTTTAATAGCTTCTTTATCTTCGCTCACATTAATTGTGAACTCTTCACCAGGAGCCGCCTTACGAAGATCGATGGTCAAGCCTTGGATAAGATTATTGGCTTTGTTTTCCGGCAGCTCAACTTCAAATCCGTCTATTTTAACTTTAGCATTATGGGCCTTACGTTCAAACTCAAGGAAAAAATCCTGCTCGCCATCGACAAAATAGAGATGAGGAAAGTGAGCGGCATTTGCATCTCCCGTATCTGTTAGGCTAAGTAGCAAACGCCAAGGAGTATCAGAGCCGCTGCCATCATTGATCACGTTGGCCCGCAAGCCATTTGTATTGTCATTATTGATTAATCTTGCGACCGCCGCTAAAGACGAATTATCTTGATCGACATAAAGTTCTTTCTTTTCACCATTCGGTAGACTGTATTGAATAAAGCCAACACCAATATTGCTTTTATCTTTATCGGCAAACCCTGAGCTCATGGCCGAAGACTTTTGAGCCAGCTGCATGACTTCAAATTGGTAGCTACCGGGCTCTGCCACGTTTTTATCCGTCGTGACCGTCACGATGTCTTCGTTGGTCTCAACGGCGAATTCTCTCAACGCTCTAGCATTCGTATTGACGGCTAGATGACCACGGATTCCTTCAGTTAATTGAATCAGTTCTCGGACTAGGCCACTTTTGTCGGATTGTTTTTCTTTTCGAACTTCCATTTGTTTCACAGGCATGCGTTCAGCTTGCATGATTTGCTGAACAATATCCTTGGGTAGGCCTGTGTTGATAGAGCCGAACGAGATTCCCAAATGATCCTCCATGATCCAAAGGGCTACTTTCATTTTAACATGTCAGTAAAATGGCGCAACGCGAACTGCGATTCGGCAGGAATTGCTCTGGAACATTGCTTGAGCATGCGTTGAATAAATGCTTAAAATAAAAAGGCCGGCTTTTGGGGAGCCGGCCTTTTGGATGTTCGAGGATGAAATTCAAATGGGTAGTGAATTCCATACTAAATTGATCGGAGTTTGAGATAGAAACTTTAGCAAATAACTCAGGTATCTTTTATTTAAAATCGAAATTCTTTTTATATCGGGCACTTAGCTACTTTTCTTTTTTGCTCCTTCCTATTTGGATTCAGAAATCCTTGCATTTAAATATCATGGTTCAAGCCATGACCATGTCGCTGTATATCGTCTTCATGATCGGCCAGTGGTTTATGCTCGGGAAAGAAATCGATCACAGGCTGAAGATTTTTTTTAAAGCCAACTCATCGCTTGATCGAGTCGTCTATCGCCTCTTGATGGGTATGACCTTTTTCATTTTGTATTTTAATTTTCTAAGTCTTTTTCCTTCTAAGTGGATCTACAACCTTTTCTGGGTCACTTGGGTATTACTGGGATTATTTTATTCATGGCCTACGAGAGGAAAGATCATTCAAGAATCTGTCTCTTCAAATTTCTATGAATTTCGATTTTTAGATTCATTTGAAAAGACATTAGTTGGTTTGATCTTTTTGACGTTGCTTGTTTCCATGCCGATGTTGCCAACGTTAACAAACTTCGGAGCGTTGAAACTTTTTTTCGATCCCACAGAAAATATCGGTCTGCAGTTTTGGAATTTTTTAGAAGTAAACTACTACCCTTTTAGAAGCTATCCAGAGCTGTATAGACTTGCCCTTTCAATGCATTTCTATTTTGTGAATATGGGGCTCTTCCTGGTTTGTTTCTACGCCCTTTGTCGCTATTTTGTCTCTAGAAGACTTTCGCTGCTCGGTGTTTTTGCTTTGTTATCATCCTGGTCCTTCACCAAGATTTTAAGCGCTGATTTTGGGCAAAGCCTGGTCTCAACTTATTCGCTTATTTTTATCTGGTCAGTCTTGTGGGTCACGAAAAGCGCGACCTATCGCTCGGGCCTATTTGTTGGAGTCGTCGGTTACCTAGGAACATTGATTAACTTCTCCTATGCTCCCCTAATCGCTATCAATGTCCTGTTAATGCATTTCGTATTCTTGAAAGACAAAACAACTTGGTACAAAAAACAGAGTTTTAAGTATTCACTATTTGGTTTGTGCTTGGTTGTCGCCTTCACTCTGACAAATCATGGTTTTCTCGAGGATTTACGACCCTTCAACCCAGTTCTCTGGCAGCAATTTCAAACAGTGTTTTTTAGAAAAGGTTTTAATTTATTAGCTATTATTGGAGTGCTCGTTCTCTTGATTAAGTACCTAAAGCCAAATCAATCGTTAGTAAAAGACTTTAAGATTGACCGAGAGAAATTCAATGAACTCTTGATACTTTTATCTGTCGTTTTAATCTTCTCTGTCTTTATTGATTATCAACTCATGAATAACTTCGGCTTAATGTGGCCGATCGTTCTTTTTGCCTTAATTCCAATAGAGCTGCTTTTTCAATCAATCAGCCGTCTTCGATCCCGTAGAAATATGATCTATCTTATTTATATTATGATTTGTTTGTTAGATTCCCATTTCGAAGGTCGAGTAAAGATTTTTGCAAGATTATTTGACCTGTAAATCAAAATACGTGCTAAACTCTTAAATGAGATCTAAGGATAGATCTCATCTCAAAGGAGCGCTTCTGTTCAAATCAGGGCTGACTAGAGAACTCTATGATAGCTTTCTGAGAAGTTACGAGCTTAACCGATCAGAACTAAAATCCCCCCCCTATGTATATGTAGATCTAGAAACTGGAGCCATTAAACTGCTGACTAATTTAATGAAGTCGAGCGGTGCGGACTCTCAGATTTCTGCAGTCTCCATAGCCATCGGTGGGAGTGTTGAAGTGTTATCTACCGAGGGTTAACTGCTGTAAAACGTACTGGTGCCAAAGAGAAACTATGAGCAGTTGCTGCTTTGTAAGATTCTCATCTCTTTCGCTTCATGAAAGCTGATGCCGGTCATACAACGACACCAGATGGCTTAAATGTGTTGTTTTGACAGATTTTCTGTTAATTTTTTGTTTTTCAAATCGACCTAGCTGGAATTTGTGGATAACTTTGCAAATTTTGTGGATAACTTTTGAAACTACGGTGTAGATTGAGTTCTAAAGCTTGCTTGGTAAAATTAAGCAATTGTAATTACAAATAGAATTAATAAAATTTAATGTAAAAACAAAATAGCTAGGGTTTTGACGGTAATGTGGATAACTTAACGGAAAATGTGGATAAAACATCCTAGTCAATTAAAAAATGAGTGAAATTGACGAAAATCGGACAAAATTATTGAAAGCCAAAACACAATTTGGCCCGAAGCGAAATGTAAGAATTTTTCTTAACTTAAATCGAGGATGAAATATTTGGACTTTGATCGCCTTAAAAC
Source organism: Bacteriovoracaceae bacterium UBA6166 (assembly GCA_002435795.1). Lineage (GTDB taxonomy): Bacteria > Bdellovibrionota > Bacteriovoracia > Bacteriovoracales > Bacteriovoracaceae > UBA6166. Next base: position 77,282 of record DIUE01000025.1, read on the forward strand.
ACTAATAAACGCTGAGTTTACAAGTGTATTTCAAATGAAAGATTTCAATGAGTCGCTGGACACAGTGTCCAAGGACGATAAGTCTCCACTGACGAAGATTGACCTGCGTATTTCCGAATTGTTTGAGAAGGCATGTTCGGAGAAAAAAATCCTGTTAATCAGCGAGGAGAATACACACAGAAAAATGGAGTTTCCTTTTGCAGTTTTAGATCCAATAGATGGAACGCGAGAGTTGGTGAAGGGCTGGCCTGAATGTGCAGTCTCGTATGCTTTCCTCAAGGACCCAATCATCGGTCACAAGCTTAATCGGGCTTGGATTTACAATCCCTTTACTGGTTTAGATATGAGGTCTGATGGAGTTTTTTGTCACGCGCCCGCTCGAAGAAAGAAAGATTTGTTAGGTCTTGTTTCACAGACAGAATTTACAGACAAACTATTTGATGATCTCAGTGGTAAGTTTTTATTCCTTTCTCCGCGGGGAAGTATCGCCAACAAACTGGCAATACTTGCAAGTGGGGGATGCGACTTTGTTCTTAGTCGACGTCCAAAAAACCTTTGGGATATAGCTGCCGGAACAGAGCTTTGTCAGCAGAGGGGAATTCACTTTTATGTTAATGGCAAGAGGCATGATCGCTGGATTGATCTTCAGATTTCTGGAGAAGAGCTTCTGTGGGTCCACCCCGAACAGTATCACTGTGTCCGCGATCTTCTTCAAAAATGAATTAATGTCTAAAAATCAGACCATAGTCTAGAAATCTAACTACCAGAAGATTATCTCTGTCCCATCGGAGGTAATCAATGAAGCTGAATTTAGGAATGATCTTTTATGAGAAGCAGAGTCTCTTAATCCTAGGTGAAACAGGTGTTGGGAAGTCGAGTTTTGTAGATAAACTACACAGAAAATATGCTGCTACTGAACCTCTTGTCTCGGTAAATCTGGCCGGCCTAAACGACAATCTGTTTGAAAGCGAAATGTTTGGTCATATCAAAGGGGCTTTCACTGGGGCGAGTGAAAATAAAGAGGGATTTATTGTAAAGGCGGGAAGAGGAATATTGTTTTTAGATGAAATTGGTGAGCTAACTCTTAGAACGCAAAAGAAACTATTAGGTTTACTCGAGGAGCGAATGGTGACTCCAGTGGGATCGACAAAGTCAGTTCCTTTTCGAGGCCAAATTATTGCGGCAACAAACAAAGACCTCTATCAAATGGTTCAAGAAAAAACATTTCGAGAGGATCTGTATTACCGAATTTGTGGCCTCTGCATAGAGATGAAAGCGCTTCGAGACAAGCGCAGTGAGATTCAGGATGCTCTCTCCCCCTTTCAATCTAAGCTGACGCAAAACGCTTATGAGTACCTAATAAATGAATATGAATGGCCAGGCAATTATAGAGAGCTAAAGCAATTTATTCAGAGGCTAAAGTTCACAAAGATTGAAATGCTAGATTTAAATGAAATCGGATCAATTTGCAGAGGATCAGCTAGGCCCACGGTGAAAGGGAATTACTATGAAAGTCTGGATAATTTTGAGTCAGCATATTTTGATCATCAGATGAAAATTCATTCTGGAAAAGTGAATATCGCCGCTAAAGAGATGGGAATCAGCAAGTCGACTCTCATTGCAAAACTCAAGAAATATGGTATTAATAGTCTCAAAATTAAAGCGGCGAGTCAGGATCGGTCCCGTCTGAAAATAGCTTAGGATATCCATGAATTTCAAAGTTAAAGATTTCTATTTTAATAAAGCCAAAAAAGAGAATTTCGTCGCTAGAAGTGTTTATAAATTAGAAGAAATTGATCAGCGATTCAAAATCATCAATCTGGGAGATAGCATCTTGGATCTCGGCTATCACCCGGGCTCATGGGTACAATACTGCGCTCAAAAAGCCGGACCCCAAGGCAAAATTGTAGGAATAGATGTTAGAGATGTGAATAAAAAACTCCTAACGCTTAAGAATGTGACTCTTTTGCAAAAAGATATTTTCGAGGTTGAGTCTCCTTTAGACCTTGGGCTTTCAGGGCCTGTAGATGTTCTCTTGTCAGACATGGCACCCAATACAATGGGAATAAAGTCGGTTGATCAAGACCGCAGTCTTAATCTGGTTGAGGCAGTCTTCCATTTTATGCCTAAAGTATTGCGACCGGGTGGAAATCTGGTGATTAAGGTTTTTGATAGTGCTCAAGCACAAAAATTCCTCAAAGAGCAAAAAACTCTCTTTGTAAGCTACGACTTCCTGAAGCCCAAATCGACAAGAACTGTGAGTAAAGAATTTTTTGTCATCGGGAAAGGTTTTAAGGCATAATAAATCTTATGATTATAAGAAGAATGAGTATTGCTCTAATGAGCATCATCGCTATTACGAGTATCTATTTAGTTTCAAAAGAAACGAAGCAACAAATAGTCGATCAGAGAGCATTGCTTGCTCATCAAAAAAAAACGCAAAACTTTGCTCTTTTAAAGCGTGAACTTGATAACGTATTTTTAGAGAATTCGGACTGGCCTGAAAAAATTGAAATTAATGAAGATAAATATGACGTTGAATATAGTTTTGATTCCCGTTTAACTGACTTCGTTGAAAATTTACTTAAAAGACATCGAAGTGATTACTCCGCTATTGTTGTCATTGAAAATGATACAGGAAAGATTTTGGCCGCCGTTGGACATGAACGAAAAGGCAACCAGCTTAATAGAAGTCTTGCTTTTTCCAGTACGCATCCAGCAGCTAGCTTAATTAAAATTGTCACTTCTGCGGACCTTTTAGAAAATACCCCGGTCGACTTGGCGACGGAATTCACCTTTCGTGGTCGTGGAACGACACTGTATCGAAGTCAAATTGAGACGCCTAAGAATCGAGCTACGAATAAACAAACTCTTGAAAGAGCTTTTGCCTATTCTAATAATGTGATTTTTGGCCGTGCTGCTATTCGAAATAGCTCAAACGATAGCCTTTTTAAAATGGCGACTGACTTTGGTTTTAACCAAGATATCATGAATGATATTTCCCTCACAAAATCAGTATTTCATATGCCGACAGATGACTACAATCTGGCAGAACTTGCGTCTGGTTTTAACCGCGAGACATTAATAAGTCCGATTCACGCAAGTGTCCTCGCTGCAATTGTTGCAAATAATGGCGTAAGACGTGCACCTAGAATTATCGAATCAGTTAGAAATAGAGAGACGGGCGAAGAGCTTTGGTTGAATGATCTAAGGTCGGAAAGAGTTTTTTCTAGTGAGACAGCAGATAGTTTAAGAAAGCTTATGCAAGCGACGACTAAGTCTGGGACCGCGCGAGGGGCATTTCGCCAACTACCCAAGCGTATGTCAGATCGCCTGGAAATCGGTGGTAAGACAGGTTCGATTACGGGAGGAATGCCCTTTGGTCGTCGTGATTGGTTCGTTGCCTATGCCAAGCCAGACATGGGAGACAAACGTCATGCCGGAATTTCAATTGCTGTCATGAATGTGAACGTCAATAAATGGTACGTGAAATCAACTTTCCTTGCTCGTGAAGTTGTCCGATACTATTATTCACAAATTGACCCGCTAGATGAAATGACGTTGGCCAGTGGATCAGACAGCGTTAAGAAAAATAAAAACAAGGTAGAATTATAATGTCCGAGCCAGTTGAAATCACACCTGAAGTTTCCCTTACTAAAAAGCAGAAGTTAATTAAAGAGGCCAAGTCAATTGGAATCATTTTAGTTATTGTTTTTAGCTTTCGCTCAGTCTTCTTTGAACCTTTCAGAATTCCATCTGGCTCGATGATACCGACGTTGATGATTGGTGATTTTATTTTGGTTAATAAGTTTAGTTATGGGTTCAAAGTACCGTTCAGTGATTTTAGCATGTTTAATATTAATTTAAATCCGATCTATCTTTTTGGAGAGAGCACTCCTGAGCGTGGAGATGTCATTGTCTTTAAATTTCCGGAAGAACCTTCTGTGAATTATATTAAGCGAGTCATTGGCTTACCTGGCGACACAGTGGAAATAAGAAATAAAACTGTATTTATTAATGATGTAGAAATTGGCACCAAAGAAATTGCTGGTGATGAAATCATGGATGATATGGATGATAAATTTAAATCATCGAACCTGAAGTTTTTTGAATCAACGTTAGGGAATAAGACCCACTTGATGCAAACAGATAACGATAATTTCTATAAAGTGGATTATAAGAAAACAGTTATCCCTGCAGGTAAATATTTTGTCCTTGGTGACAATAGAGACTCATCGGCCGATTCTAGATTTTGGGGTTTTGTTCCACATGAAAACTTAAAGGGTCGCGCTTTATTTGTGTGGTTTTCTCTAATATTACCGAGCAGCGAGAACAATTTTAAATTCAGACCTTGGAGAATCGGAACTCCAATTATTTAAGCTTAATAATTGTCTCTCCGTCATTGCCATCTGTCGTATCCCAATTAAAGTCATCTTGATTTTTGAGATGACCTCTAATCCACGATTTTAAAATACCATCACCGTGTCCGTGGATAATTGTAACAAATGGGATATCACCACATAAAACCTCTTCAAGTGCCTTGTAAACCATGGTTTGGAACTCTTCAAGCCGAAATCCTCTACAGTCGTAGCTGACAGATTGGCTTGGGCTGCGGTCAATATTAACGGTCACCTGTTGATTTCGGGTTTTATTGCTTGAAGCCGAAGCTAAGGCAGAAATAGGAACCCACATACTAAGGGCCCCTTTTTTAATCTGCGCTTGTCGCTTTTTTGCGTTGAGATTGAGAACGAGTACGTCGGACTTCGTGAGTGAACAGTAATAATGATCACCGATGGTTATATCTCGAATGGGAGAGGTATCATCTTCATCACCAACCACAAAGGGTGCCGAAGGAGTCGGGATAAGCTCTAACTTATGCGCTTCAACCCGTCGTTCAATTTTTTTTACAGAAGGCTCCGGTGTTTGTTTTATCTCTTCAATAAATAATTCTAGCTCCTTAACTTTTTTCTTTAGTTCGTCCTTATAATTGTCGAGTACCTTTTGGCGCTCTAAGAATAAAAGACCCTCCGAAGCATTTTTTTGATTATCTAGGTCTTGCTTAAGGCTTTTGTTCTGTCGGATTAACTTATCTAATTCGTGTGTTTTTTTGGAAACACTCTCAAGCAAAGCCTCGTATTCAAGCTGTTTATTGTCTAAGACTTTAGCTGCATGATCATAAATAGAAAAATCATGGCCCATTTTTTGAGAAAGATTTTTAAAAATAGAAAGAGCGAGTGATGCTCCTGGTGAGCCATAAGCAAGTTTATAAGTGGGCACGTTCTTGTTAAAATCAAAACCAACACTAGCGGATAAAAAATCTAAGCGTTGATGCATAAGGGTTTTTAACATTTGATGATGACTAGAAACAAAAATCTTACAGTCCGCACGTTGAGTTAACTCATCAAACAAACCGATAGCTAGAGCAGATGCCTCTTCAGAAGAAGTACTATTAAAAATCTCATCAATAAAAACAAAAGCACCGTCTTTTATCTCATTAATTAAATTTAGATATTGAATTGTCTCAGATGAAAACGAGCTTAATCCTTCATTCAGACTCTGTTGATCGTGCGAAAAATAAAAAACATCTTCTGGAAAAGGTAGTTCCGCTTTGCTGGCCGGAACAAAGACACCCATACGTGAAAGCAAAAAAACAAGGCATACTGATTTTAAGGAAACAGTTTTTCCGCCAGTGTTAGGGCCCGAGATAATAATACCCTTATGATCCTTTGTGAGAGACAAGTCGTTCTTTATAGGATCTTTAATCAAAGGATGAAAAAAATTAAGGATTTCAATATTCTTTTCTGAATTAAACACAGGTCTTGTGCAATGATAATTAAATGCAAAAGAGGCCTTTGCAAGGTAAAGATCAATATCGGCAATATAGCGGAAAATTTGTTCAATAGTGTTATAAGATTGAAAACAATCACTGCTAAGTTCGATCAGAATTCTGTTTAAAACTTCATCTCTTTCAATAAGAAGCTCAAGTCTTAAAGTAGAGAGTGCTTTTATTTCTAATGGTTCTACAAATAAAGTTAAACCAGAAGCAGACTTTGAAATTATTTGCCCAAGCTGAGAATTGTAAGAATCAGACCTAATCGCCAGAACAAAACGATCATTGATAATATCAAATTGGTCGAAAGCTAAATTTTTAGAGAATGACTCTGATTTTGCAATTTGTGAAATACGATTTCTTAGATCAGTTGAAATTTGATTAATTTTTTCTTGAATAGCTCGTAAAAGTGGATGTTTCTCAAAATGTATATTCCCATTTGGCTCTACAAGTAAACGCACCTTCTTCAAAAAAACCTGACAAAAGTTCTTATCAATAGACGAGTTTTCAAAAAAAAGAGTCGTTGGAACTGTTTGCTGCAGTTGCAGAAAGCCATCGATCGAGTTTGCTATATAATTAAGTTCAGTCGTATTTAAAATGGCGTTCTTTTTTATTAACTGAACACGATCCCATAACTCACCCTTTGGCGAAATCCATTTAAAACAACGATAGATTTCAGGGGAAATAGACTGAAAGTTTTGAAGGTAGAAATCGGTGATGACAAATGACCTATCAGCTTCAATGATAGAGAGGAAATGATGCTGAAGTTGCTCTTTGGTGCGCTCGAAAACGGCATATTGTGCTATACAATTTACGACAGACGTCCACTCGATTAATGACTGATAATTAAGGGTGAATTTAGATAAAAGGCTGGCCGACATGAATCAAGAGTATAATAGATTGGTTGATCAAGTACAGTCACTTAATGAGCTATTGGCTTCACATAATGGAAGTGCTCCTGTTCAAAAGATCTTCTCCTCAGCTGAAATTCTCTCTGTGTCATTTAGGGTTCCAGGCAAAACATTATGGTTTTGGTTGGGCCGAGGGGCGAAGTATCAGGGCCTAAATATAACTGAGGAAGCAGTTGTCAGTGATGACAGGGTTCAAGATAAATTTTTACACTATCTTAGAAAAAACTTAGTGAATTTTAAAATTAGTAAGGTGCAGGCGCTCAGTCAAAATGGTTTTGTTCTTGTCGGAGCAAAGTCACGATTTAAATCATATTTTGTCTTTATTTGGAAAAATCATGAGCTTATTTTTTCTCATCTTTGGCTTAATGAAGAGGGCCTTCAAGGATTTATGCCATGGAAAGATAAAAAGATTCTAAAAATTCCCGAAGAAATATCAGTTGAAAATTTAATCTTGGATCAACACAATGAATTTTTAGACGATGCAGAGTTTGTATCGTTCAAGATGGAAAGCTATAAGGCGAGAGAGAAAATTGCTGGAGGCTTACAGACAAGAAAACGAAAATATTTTGAGCGTAAAACAGCCAAAATCCAGCTCGATCTCAACCGTATTAATGGCTGGTGTGAAATAGAAAACAAGTTGCTAAGTCTTGATCCAGAAATTAACGAGGCAATTGACAAGCCTGTTTTTAACTACAATTCTTTGAGTTTGAAGTTTAAAAACGGCGAAAGCTTTTACGAGAAAAAAAATCTTCTTTTTCAAAAAATAAAGCAGATGAAGAAAGCCAGAGGCCTGTTAGAAAAAAGGTTGTTAGAAACAGCAGAAGAATTTGCGAAATACAAAGAAAAGCCTGAAAGCTTTATATCGATAAAAAGGAAAACCGTTCAGCCGAGATGGATAGTTGATAAATCCTCTCGGTTTGAAAAGAAGCTTACTCAATCGCAATTGAATGCTGAATCGTTTGTGTCTGATTCTGGCCAAGTAAAAATTATGATTGGTAGAGACGCACGTTCAAATGACGAACTTAGAAATAAGTTCGCAAGCAAAGATGATTATTGGTTTCATCTAGATAATAGGCCAAGCCCACACCTCTTCCTGAAATTAAATCAGGAGGATGAGGTAAATAATAAGCACTTGGTACTTGTTGCATCGATTTTAAATGAATTCTCCGGACTAAATCTGTCGGAAATTGATATGATTTATACAAGGGTTAGATTTCTGAAATCAAAAACCGGGCAGGCCGGATCCGTAACGCCCAAAAAAGTCAAATATATCAGGATGATACCAGTACAAAACTGGAGGGAAATTCTTTCAAATCTATGAGCGTCGGGCTTTAGCTGATAGAATAGAAGAGGTTCTTAAGCTGAAATTAGTTGGTAACTATGAAAAAAATTAATCTATCTGTATTTGGCTGCCTTTTAATTGCACTCCTCTTTAATTTTGGAGTGTCTGCACAGACAATTGATGAAATTGAACAGTATGATTTGAGAAGCTATAGTCCTGTAAATTACGGGCTAAAAGATTTGGTTTTCGAGGCAAGAATTTCAACTCTTATAGATCTTTTAAAAGAGCGAGCCAATATTTCGAATATTGTAGATGTCTATTTTAAGATCTACTGGATATTTCCTGGTCAGTATCAAATTGTTGTTGAAGGACTTCCTCAAGGCTTTGAAGAACTTAAGGCAGAGTTACGTGAGGTAATAAAAGAGCGGCTTGATTATGTGATTCCAATTGAGCTGTCTGGCAAGCTTCGTGGATATAATCTTTCATACAAAGAAAAAACACCAGAAATTAAAATTGAAGGAATTGATCCCACTCAAACAAAATCAATTAATAGAATCGAGTTAACATTCGAGTCAAACGGAAAGCTGAATCGATTTCAAACATTCAGTCCCGCAGGCGTTACAGACTCAAAAATCTCGTCAAGCGTAAAACCATGGAGCCATAACAAATGGGTTATAGACAGCTTAAAAATTGAAACACTGCAGGGGCAATTTAAAAATACAACTACGAATAGGTTGAGCTATACAACTCAATCCGGCGTTGGTTTGCCGGAAAAAATAATAGTGAATACGGTTCAAGAAGTGATTGTGCCTGCTGACTATAAAGGCAAAATAGAAAAAGCGGAAATGAGCTCTGAAATTGTTTTTAGTAAATATGAAGTCAACTCTGGGAAAGCACAGAGGTTTTTAACTCAAGGACTTCAGAGATAAGATGAAAAAGCATATCCTAAATTTGAGCTTGCTTTGTCTCTTTTTTACGGGCTGCTTTAAACAATCCCCTCCACCTCTTGCACCAGATTCAGTTCGCGGTATAAACGATCTCGTTAGACTTGAAGCATGTTCTAACTTAAGTCTGAATGAAAATTTTTTAACACATAAAAACATTCTCGCTTTATTTGAGTGTACCAAATGGGATGGCCAGTTTAAGCAACTTTATCGTTCGATAAAATCAATAAATCCAAATTCATGGGAAGTGATTTTTAAAGATATCGGAAGTGAGTTTTTCGATAATCGTGCAAGACGTGACCGCATGATTACTTCTCTACGCAGGCTAGATAGTGTTGGGGCGCTTGATGATTTAGGTTTTGTTATTACGGCTTTGAATGATACGAATTTTTATAACTCAATTAACGAGTTTTTTATTTGCGCCAAAACTCCGCGATCACCTTCTTGTCGCAATCGCCAACTGCAAGGTTTAACTCAAGAGGATTTCACTAGATCACTTGCTCTCATAAAACAAAGCGATGAAGTCTATCTGCACATCATAGAGCTACTGAAGAAGACTATTCAGGTCGTTGGAAATGATGAGCAATTGCTTAAAAATGTAATCGTTCCATTCTATAGAGCGGATGAATTTCAATCAGTCAGAATTGAAATTGCTGATCAACTGGTGAGTAAATTATCACGAGGATTCAGTGCGGATGAAATAAGCTTCTTGAAAAGAATGCTCAGTCCTGACGGCCAAGAGGACCTGATCTTCTTATATGAACTCATTCAGGCCCAAGATATGAATGAGCAAGTGTTTACAGAGCTTGCAAGATACTTAATAGATTCTAAGCCTGAGTTGATTAGTGATATCAGGTTGCTAAGTGATGCCGTTTTGGATGGAGCAAGTTGTTTACCCGCTTCTTCAAACCATTACCTTCTTTTTAAATTTGAAAATGAAATAAATGAAATTTCCCGTGTAATTGAAAAAGGTATCATCGGTGACTTTTTTCGTACTGTCCTTGCAAAGATAAGCCTCTTGAAAACAGCGGAATCATTTTGTCCAATAATCAGGCAGTACGCTCGAAATCAGAACTCGCAAAAAAAATTGGACTTCTTAAAGTTGCTGAATGATGTAAGTGATTATGCTCGTTCCCCTCTTCGTTTTGACTTACTAAGCTTTTTAGCTCGGAGTGGTACAAGTGAAAGTCAAACTGGTGGCATGTTCCTAATTGATCTAATATCATCCGATCTTTTTAGAGCTTCAAATGGAGTAAATGAAATCATTTCTAATCGTTCAGTAGACTTTTACGCTGTCATCTTCAAATTATTAAGGCGGATGCCCAAGGAAACTTTTGAAAATCTTCTAGAGTTACTTAATGGATTAAACGAGAGTGATCAGAGAGAAAGGCTTGAAGCCTTTGGTAGACTTTGGTCATTTTTTACATTTGAAGAAAAGAACTATTTATTCAAATTTGTTGATCGACATCTCGACGAACAAACACAATATCTGCAGCTATTCAGATTCTATGTTGAGTTACTCGAAGAGTTTTTTGATGTGCGAGGTAAAGTAATCGATGGGTGGATAAGAGATGAGCAAGCGGAGCTAAAATTTTTAAGTGGGCTTGAAGATCTCTCGCGCTATTTCGCCGGCCCAGAAGTACTGAGTGATTTTAGAAAGTTTTTTTCTAGAGATCATATAATTGAGGTAATTAGGGTCATTACTAAGGGCGTTGCTCTTCAGGAAGAAGCACGTAGAGAACTTGGCTATATATATAATGAGAGATTTATTACAGAAGGCAGTCAATCACGCTTTTCTATCAGAATTCCAGCGCCTGCAGACTTAATTTCATGTCTTGATGACTTTTCTAAAAATGACCGGACAATTTATGACCTTATCAATGAGATGCCTACGAATTGTAGACGTTATATGAACGATGATGGGGGCTTAATTTTTATCAGCTGGTTGAGTGATATTCAAAAGGATTATAGGCAATTTTTTGGACAAGATTATAGCTTGTTTTCCCAGTCAGGAGTCTTAAAGCCAAGTAATTTAAACTCTATGATGCTTTTAATTTCGACTGCAGATAAGAAAGTTGACGGCGGATTTGAGTATTTAAACGATTCTTTTCTGTTTCATCTATATGAAAAGAAGCGACACGGACAAAATGGAAATGGGTACTTATATTTTCTTGAAAACTCACTTTCTCTTTTAAACGAGAGCATGCTCGCTTTACCGAGTAGCTCTGAGACTTTAAGAGGGGCTTTAATTAAAAAGATAACTTTGCTTGATACTGATGAATTTCAACTCATTACAAATCGTTTTATAGAGCAATTAGGTCTCTATGGAAACTGGTTAGACACTTGGACAAAAAAACCTGTAGCAAGTTCAAACCCGCTGACTTGTTCAAATTATCTTAGTCAGAGAATTGGATATAAATGTCCACGTAATGCTGGAGAGGTATTGTCGCCTCTAAAAGATGCACTCACAGTGATGAATAGAAAAGTCGGAGACAGTCGGTCATCAGTCATTGATTTATTATTTGATGCATTTCGAGTAAACGGCGGATTGCGAATTCCCCTTAATTCATCAAGTGGATCATTGTATAGGATGTCGCTAAAAGAGACATTCGAAATGTTACATAGAAAAACAGACAAGAAAAGAGCTATCAATCAGCTTAGAACTCCGTACCAGGAGAAAAACACCCAAGCAGAAGTGAATCGAGTCATAACGACTGCAGAAAGAATTGAAGTTGTTATAAGAGACGTTCAATTTGGTAAAAACTACTTAGGCGTTCAATATATGAATATGGTCGCTCAGGGAGATAACTACAACGATGATGTTCAGAACAGAAAGGACTTGTTGAGAAATTGTATTCGAGTTCCTGTTCTTCGTTGTGGTAGGCGAATGCCAGATGATGAGAAAAGGCAGGCACAGAATGCACTCGCTTCTTTCGATGGACTACTGGATGCAAATAACGGACGGTCAACTGATTCAAGTTTCACTTTTGGCAATTATATGAAAACTCTACTGACTGCAATTGTTGGATCATCCAATAAAGAGTCTCAAGAGGTGCAGCTCCTCCCGCTCAAGGATGAGATGCTAGACCTGCATAATGGTGTTGCTCTTGGCCACATTACAAGGTTAGCTGGCTTGAGTCATATGGGGAGATGGATTCATGATAGGATAGGCCAATCAAACGAAGATTTAGCAAAGTTTATAAACAGCTATTCATTTCAACATCTCGATAAAACATTGTTTGCCGATTATCCTGTGGTTGAAACGAAAGCACTTGCTTCCAGAGTTGTAAGCCTGCTACTTAAAGACCAGGGAGGAATCAGCATCCTCAGTGATTTGATTGATTGGATCTATAAAATGAATAGATCGGAGCTAATCGAATTAGAAGAAACGGTTGGAAAATTAATCATTATATTCTCTCATATTGGTCCAGCAGAACTTATTATAAACTCCAATGATCCACGTTTTGATAGCTATCGTGAAAACAGTCAGTTTGAATTACTTGAACTCATTGAATTATTTCTATCAGATTATAAAAATATTCGCTCAGCAAAACCAATCTCCTTTGATCTTAGAGAGATCATTGTCAAAAATAAAAAATCTATCGATTTTTTATATCAACAGCTGCAGACAAACGAGAAACGTGATCAAGCTTATATATTTATTAATGATCTCGTCGGTATCCTTCGCAATCTTCTTATTATAGAGCACCGGCCAGCAAGTATTGTGGATATAGGCTTGAAGCCTGCGACAGGAAAAGAGATATTGAAAAAAATGCTGCAGAATCAATCCCTCTTAACAAAAATCTATGAGTGGATGATGGACTTTGATTCCTATTCTGAAACACTATCTATTAATTCGTCTGGTGAAGTGAGTGGTGATTGGTATTCAGAAATTTCATCAAATCTTAAGATTCTAAGAAACTCTGAGGAGGTAAGCCTCCAAGAATTGAATGAATATTTTATGCTTACTTCAAAGAATGTTATTTGTAATAGAGACTTACAAAGCTGTGAAGCTAACCCTCATTATGACGAATTATACCGCTTGTCTGTTTATATGAGTTCAAAAACCAGCGGAAAAACACGTTTGGCGAATGCATTAGAGCAGTACAAGCTGAAAAAACAAAATATTAATGACTTCATAAAACAGATTTTACAATCAGTCGAAATAAGATCGGAATGATAATGAGAAATATCGATGCCAGTGAAACGCTCTCAAATAAAATTGAGAGTTCTCAGAGTATGCTTAATGTATTAAGGGAAGATCTTTCAGAAAGACTCACGCCTGGAGAGTGGTTTCACTTAAAAACAAAGAACAACAGATATCTTGCCTATGGATGCCCGAAAGGGGACAAGTTTATCTCGATTCGTGTTTGTTCAAAAATAGTGACTGAGTCGCAGACCGAACTAAGAAAAGTCATTTTTGATAAACTATCAAGAGCTTGTGATAGACGTGTCATTCTGATGGGGCAAGATTCATTCTGTCGGCTCATTTATGGTCAGACTGATGAACTTCCAGGTTTAATCATTGATCGTTATAAAGATTTAAATCTCGTAGAGGTAAATACATTCGGCACATGGAATATCATTGAAATCATCAAAGACTTTCTATCGATGAGATTTCCAGAGTCGAAAAATTTTGTATTTATAAGAGATAAATATCAAGAAAATTTGCCAGAGTACGTAAATGATTTTACGCCAGAAGAAATTCAAGTCGAGGAAAATGGCTTCAAATATATTATCCCATGGAATAAAATTCAAAAAATAGGTTTCTACTACGATCACAAAATGAACCGTCTCAAGCTAGAAGAAGTCTTGATGCGAATAAATAAAGATAAGTTAAAATTGAATAATGGTTTAGATTTATTTTGCTATCATGGAAGTTGGGCCCTTTCGATGCTTCGTGCTGGGGTAGAGAAAGTTGAGCTAGTTGATCAAGCTGACTTTGACTATATGATCAAAGCGCATATGAAAGGCAACGGGTTTGCTGAAAGAGGGCATTTCACAAGAGGTGATGTTTTTCAGTATCTTGAAGAAGCGATAAAACAAAAAAGAACATTTGAAGTGATTGTTAGTGATCCTCCGGCTTTTACAAAGAAAAAAGAGCAAAAAAATCAGGCAATTAAAGGGTATGATAAGTTGCACGAAAAATGTCTGTCGATTTGTTCGTCGCGAGCAATTTTCGTGGCTGGCTCTTGTACATCCTACCTGACTCATAATGAATTGGATGAGTCGGTCAAAAAAGCGGCCAAAAGAAGCGGCCGTGAGGTTAGACTTATAGATATCGGTTTGCAGTCACCCGATCATCCGTTTTCGAGTTTAAATTCTAGTGAAAATTATATTAAATATTTATGTTATTTTGTTGAATAGTGGGGCTTAAATGAATGATTTAATGAGAGAGAAAATATCTAAAACACTAGCGATTGCTAAGCAGACAATCTTTGGTCAAGACAATATGTTGGATGCGATAATGGCAGCGCTGGTTTGCGAAGGCCATTTACTTATAGAAGGAATGCCGGGATTAGGAAAAACGCTTTCAGTTTCTACGATGAGTCAGTTGTGTGATTTATCGTTTAAAAGAATCCAGTTTACGCCAGATCTCCTTCCTTCAGATTTGATTGGGACGATGATTTATAGTCAAAAGAATGAGCAGTTTTCTACAAAGTTTGGTCCTATCTTTACTCAACTCCTGCTGGCCGATGAAATCAATAGATCTCCTGCGAAAGTTCAAGCCGCCCTCTTAGAAGCGATGGCCGAGAAACAGGTAACAATTGGGGACGAGACCCACAAATTATCTAGTCCGTTTGTCGTCTTAGCGACACAGAACCCGATTGAGCAAGAAGGTACCTACCCCCTGCCTGAAGCTCAAATGGACAGGTTTATGATGAAGTTAAAAATTACTTATCCGTCATTCGAAGCGGAGAAAAGTATTCTAACGCTAGATAGAATAAAATCGTCAAAACCAGAATCAATGCTTTCGACAGATGATCTTCTTCAGATACAAAAAATTGTCTCTGAAATTTACGTGGATGAGAAAGTGCGCGACTTTATTGTTAGAACTGTTCAGGCAACTCGCCCAGACTCACCAAATTTCCCAAAAGAATTTGCAGGAGCAGTTCAAGCGGGAGCTTCGCCAAGAGCATGTATTTGGTTGTATAGAATTGGTCGATATATAGCTTTTATGGATGGAAAAGACTTTGTTTCTCCTGAGCATATTTTGAAAATTATTCCTGATGTTATCGGCCATAGAATGATTCTCACTTATGAGGCAAGCATCGATAATGTAAACTCTCGAGATCTTTCTCTGAAGATTGCAAATAGACAAATATAAGAATGAATATAAATGAGGTTCGAAGATTAGTCGGAAGCATTAAGAGTCGTTTTTTTAAACGGGCAAATGCACATACAATTGGTGGTCTCAAATCAAACTTTCGAGGGACAGGTCTACAATTTAAAGAACATCAAGTCTATGCTCCAGGTGATGATGTTAGATTTATCGACTGGAAACTTCTGGCGAAAATGAATACGCCATTCATTAAGACTTTCGAGGAAGAAAGAAATGTGGAGATTGCAGTTATTATAGATGCTTCTTCTACGATGTTTATGGGGTATGAAGGGGTTTCAAAATTTCAAGCAGCAATTGAAATTACATGTCTACTCTATTTAATAGCAGATGAAACAAAAGATATGGTGCACACAATAATTCTTGGAAAAGATATTATCAGTGTTGAAAAAAGTTCTGGTGAGAGAGGTGTCGCCAATCTCCTCAAAATGCTCGAAAAAAACAAGTATATTGATGAAAAAGGGAAAGTGATCCTCCGTGCCAGTAGCGATTCTCAAGAGAACGGTGAAGGGAAGATAAAAACAGTCATGAGACACTTAAAAACACAAAGAGAAGTAGTCGTCTTGAGTGATCTAAATAATTTTTTTGAAAGTGCAGACTTCTCGAAAATACTCTTTCAAAAGAAACTACACATCTTTCGAGTTAAATCACCGATCGATGATGCGGAAAGTTCACCCTATTCTATGCCACTTCTAAGAGGAAATGGCCAAGCTGTCGTGGGTACAATTAATTTTCAAAAAAGTGGCCAAGATTTACTTAAACATAAAAAAATCAGGTCAATTGACGTAAGTAAACAATACCTTGATCAATTTGTTTCGGAGATGCAATGAAGTTGTTTTCAACTCTTATTGTAAGTATCTACCTTTTAGTTAGAATCACTGCTGCTAGTGGTGAGCGTGCTGTTTATTTAGAAGTTGAAGCAGAAAAAGTGTTTCAAGGTGAAATTTATTCATTTCAGCTTGTAGCCTATCCTGTAGGCGTCGATTTTAAAGAAAAAATCGAAAAGGCATCTTCAGAAAAATTTGTTGATGGTTTGAAAATTATAAAAATTACGAACTCTGGTTTTTCAGAAAATAATGCAGACGCCTTTGTTTTTCAATTTGAAGCATTAGTTCTAAACGAAAGAATCGACTCACTTATTGAAGTCGGAGAAGAAAAGATTAGTTTCGAATACAAAGGTGATCCAATCGTGCCTTTTACACAGATGAGTGAAAGTATACTCATACGAGACCTCGTTTTCAATGCATCAAAGCCATATTATGTTTTTGCAATTATAAGCCTTTTAACAGTACTTCTCATTGGCATATTAGGTAAAAAATATGTTCATGCAAAACGTGAGAGTCTTTTACTGAAAAATAAACGTAAAGAATTAATCGGAAAATTAAATCACGCGAAGACTCGTGAAGAATACGAATACTTGTACAGTCGCCGAAGCGAGCTTTTTAAGATTCTCAATCTTATCGAGATTGACCAGCAGACCCTTGTCGCAACTATGGAAGAGCTACAGTACAAAAGAGCGATTACAGCTGATGAGTTGAATCGAATGGAGCAAGAGTTTGAAAAAATAAGGAAGCAAGTCCGATGATGGAGTTCAGCTATCCTTATATTAGTATTCTTGGGGTTATTTGCTTTATTGCGTGGGGTATTGGATTCCTAAAATTCGGCAAGAAACCAGAGATCTATATCCCATCATCTATTCCGGTTAAACGCAGACTGGTGACAAAGTTTTTAGTTTTTGTTTTAGGCACGATAGCTTGGATTTTACTGACGATTTCGGCAATGGGCCCCAAACAGTCTATTGGTTACGATACGAATAAAATTGAAATCGCAGATATCTATCTTGTTTTTGATGTTTCTCGCTCCATGTTGGCTGAAGACTTTCAACCTAATCGTCTTGAAGCTGCAAAATCTATTATGATTGAATATGTTGATATGACTCCTCAAGCTCGCCTTGGCGTGATCATGTTTTCGGAGAGAGTCTTTACACTAATACCCCTTACAACAGACCTTGATTTGGTGAAACAATCAATTTCTGAAATTAACATAGGATTTCTTGGGAGTGGGACAAATATTGGAGATGGACTCGCACTTGCGACTGGTCGATTGGTCTTATCAGAAGCAAAATCAAAAGTGATAATTCTCCTAACTGATGGAGTAAATAATGTCGGTAGTATGACTCCGTTACAAGCTGCCGAGATCGCCAGCAAGAATGATATTAAAATCTACGCAATTGGAATCGGCGGAGATGAGGATGCTCGTATCCCATTGCCTGGAGATTTCATGGGCCGAAGACGCTACCAAACAATTCCAGGTGGTAGCATTGATGAAAATAATCTGCGAGAAATCTCATCAATGACTGGTGGGCAGCACTGGATGGCCACAGAGGCAGATTCTCTTAGAAATGTCTTTAGAGAGATTGAAAGGCTTGAACGAACGGAAGTTGATTCAAGTTCGAGAGTAATTTATAAAGAAATATACTTGAAGTTTTTAATGATGGGTCTCGCGTTGCTTGTTTTAGTAGAAGGGATAAAGCGCTTTTGGCTGAGGGAGGTTCTATGACAATCCTCAACCAGAACTATTTTTTCTCAATTCTTGTTGTAGTCGCTATTTTCTCATTTGCAGTTTTGAGACATGAAAAGGGATACTATAATTGGGTTAAGCGCTATTGGTTTTATCGCCAATCTAAGACGTCAAAAATTTCAATTATCATTTATATATTAGGGTTCTCTGCCCTATCGTTTGCACTCCTTGACCTTAGAGGAAGAGAAGAGCGAATTGAAGCTGAAGTTCCGGATCAAAGAACGGTGATTGTGATTGATACTTCGGCTTCCATGTTAACAGAAGATGTAAAGCCAAGTCGCTTTGAACGTTCAATTTTTTTAGCCAGACACTTTATCAAGCAGGCAACTGGTCACCAAATTTCAGTTGTAATTTTCTCTGATATGACAAAGCGTCTTATTCCTTTTACAAACGATTTAGATTTGCTAGATGCAAGAGTATCCGCTTTGAGCTCAATGGATATTTATACTGGAGGCAGTAATATCCAGTTAGCAATCAATCAAGCAGTCCAATATCTTAAGGCGGATAATAATAATCGAAGAGCGATTGGAAATATTCTACTGATAACTGATGGTGAAGAACAGCAAGCAGGAACTAAACTGGAGGTACCAGAAGGAGTACTGCTTGCAATGATTGGAGTTGGTACTGCGCGCGGGGGAAGAATTCCACTGAGAACAAGAGAGGGAACATTTAGAGGCTATAAACGAAGTTCAGGCGAGGAGGTCGTTTCTAAGCTTGAAGAAGACTTTTTTAGAGAAATTACGAGAAATACACCGGGGTCAAAATACTGGATTGCAACTTCTTATTCGGTGAACAGTTCAGATATTCTCGCTCATATGAATACGGCCTATGAGAGAGAAATGCGCGATGGAGAAATAAAGATACAGCCGGTTTTAGGTTTGCCTATTATTTGGATTGGGTTGATACTGCTGGCACTTGGCAGCCTATTTTCAAACTTAAAATCATTTAAGAGCCTTGCTTTATTGCTCATCATCCTTCCCCCATTATATATAGGCGAGTTAAGTTTACGAGCAGAAGAAGTTGCTGAGAGCAAGCTTTCTGAGCGAGGTCTTTTCTTGGTAGAGGAGTTTAGCCAAGGTAGGTTAAATCTTAATCAGCAATTGGAGTTAACTGAGGAACTGATTAGGTCAGAAATGTATAGCGAAGCAAATATCCTTAATGAGGAACTCAATAAAAATATTCCAGCTCTCAAGTATGATATGGATTTTCAACTTAATCGTGGAACAACGAAATTAATGTTGGGGGATTGGATAAATTCTAAAAAAATATTTGATGATGTTCGTCATAATGCTGAGGGTGATAAGCTTGATATTGTAGATAATTTAATACGCAACAACTATTTACTAGCAGCTCAGCTTCAACAACAAGAGCAGGAAAAGCAAGAGAGTCAGGGTAAAGATGAAGAGGAACAGAAAAAAGATTCTGGTGAAGGTGAGAACAATAAAGATGAAGACTCTGAAGGGGCAAAAGATCAGAATGAAAGCGGCGAAAACGATTCCCCTGAGACGTCGGAAAACAACCAAGATGAAATGAAGGATGAATCTGAAACAGAAGCTGAGCAAGAAAGTGAGAATAAAGAGAAAAACAATGAAGATGGCGAAAACGAA
Organism: Bacteriovoracaceae bacterium UBA6166; assembly: GCA_002435795.1. Lineage (GTDB taxonomy): Bacteria > Bdellovibrionota > Bacteriovoracia > Bacteriovoracales > Bacteriovoracaceae > UBA6166. The sequence continues at coordinate 96,776 of DIUE01000025.1, forward strand.
CCCAAAGAAGATATTATTGAAGAGATTGAAAACAAAGACACTTCAAAGAGTGCTAAAAGAGAGGATCTCCCAGGGTTGATTCAGCAGATAATGAATGATGATAGGAGTTTGCAGGAAAGGCAGCTGGATACATCGACAAATGATTCAAAACGTACAAGACAACAGCGGGATTGGTAATGAGTAATATATTGAGTTTTATATTGTTGTTTCTGTTCTCAATGAAATTATATTCAGCAGAAGTTAAAGTTCGCTTTGATCCTGTTTCACCATTAGTTGATGAGACATTCAGAATGATTGTTGATGTAGAAACGTCACAAAATGGTAAGCCATATATTTCATTTAATCCAGGACGAGCAGAAGTTATACAAAGAATGGAGCTTGGTACAACTTCTCAAACTACAATTATAAATGGCCAAATTAGTTCAAAAAGAATTTATTCGTTTGCATACGATCTAGTCGCCGACTCGGCGGGCTCTCTTCGGATAACAAATTTTTTAGTCGAAATTGATAGTAAGACAACCAAAGTAGCCGATCAAACGGTTAATATTGTGAGAGAGAGAGCTGCGCCACGCTCTTATTTCGTTAGAGCTGATCTGCCAAAGACAGAGCTCTATGTTGGTGAGGGCGTGAATGTAGATTATTATCTCTATTTCCGAGTGCCGGTTGTTGGGATGGAAATTTTAGACTTTCCCAAGCTAAACGGGTTTATTAAAAGATTCTATATGACGTCTGATCAGTATGAAACGATCGAAGAGGGAGGAACACTTTTTAGAAGAAGAAAAGCCTATTCGGCTCGAGTGTTCGCGGAAAAAGAAGGAAGATTGATTATTGATCCGATCAAGTTGAGAATTCAATACACGGACCAACCATCAGGAGGGTCGTTCTCTGGCTTTGGTTTTCAAACGAGACAGCATCAGACTAGAAGTGTTCAGAGTGATCCCGTCACTATTACAGTAAAGCCATTACCTACTGAAAATCTGCCAAAGCATTTCACTGGTCTTGTTGGGAAGCACGATTTCAAGCTTGATTTCCCTCGGGATCGATTCTTAGTAAATGAAGCGGTTGACTTCAGTCTTGAGGTGACAGGTGGCGGAGCACTTGAAAATATGTCCGCTCCAAAATTCTTAAATATAGATGCCTTGGAAGAATTTGATATTAAGTCAGAAATGCGTGAAGTGAATGAAGCCGTTGCGAAGAAAACATTTTCTTACACATATCTGGCGAGAGCTGCTCACTCGAGTTCAGAACAATCAATTAAGTTCGCCTACTTTGACCCTGAAAGTGAAAAATATATTGATGTCGAATTTAAGGTGCCGGCTATTGTCATTTCGGGAGGAAGTGCAGGTGCCGTCTCTGCAGATAATTCATTGGCCGGACTTAACAAAGAAGATATTTCTCCCGTTAGAGTCGCCACACCGAGCGTATCTTATCAATTTTTAGCACCAAGGTTTACTGAGAGTTCAAGAAGTTTCATAAATCGAAACATGCTTAGGCTGATTAATACAATCATCAGCATTTTAATTATAGTTTTACTTCTAATCAGCGTCATAAAGTTTAAATCATTTAATTCAAACCTTAAGCGATTTGAATTGTTAAAACAAAAGCTCAAAAAAGAAGGAATGGATTTTAGAACCCTCTTCGAGCTAATATCTTGTATGGCCCCAGACGGGAAAACAGTATCTACTTCTAGAGACTTACTACAAAACTCAGCGCTGAGCGCCGAGTCGAAAGAGTACTTCTGTAGACTATTGGAGCAAATTGAGAAAGAGTCCTTTTACAACTCAAAAACTAAGATTAACTTTCAGTATGATTCGAAGCATTTTAAAAACCTGAAAAATGAAGTGAGAAAGCAATCAAATGGAGATAGTCAAACGACTAGAAGAGATACCCTCCTCGTTTAAGCTCGGGCTTATTCTTGGGAACTTTGACGGTGTTCATCTTGGTCATCAGCATATTCTTAACCAAGTGAAAAAGAAGTGCGAAAATGAAGGCGCGAAAACTTGCGTAATGACTTTCGAACCTCATCCATTAGTAGTTCTGAATGAACACAAAAATTTTCTTATTATGACAACTAATCAAAAAAGAAAGGCACTAAGAAATCTGGGTGTTGATTTTCTTATTGAGATGAACTTTTCTAAGAAGTTGAGCCAGCAATCACCTGAGGATTTTTTAACAAAAGATCTATTTCCTGTTGCCAATATTAGTTGGTTTTTTTTGGGATACGATTTTAGATTTGGGGCCGAAAGAGCTGGCGACTTTCATACTGTAGAGAAATTTGTTAAGAATAAAGCAATTACCCTTATTCAGCTTGATAAGTATGTCTCTAAAAAAGAAGTTGCTCCTTCCAGCACTCTTATCCGTGAAAAAATTAAATCGGGAGATATTACAAAAGCAAATGATTTACTGGGTTCTAATTACAGGCTTGAAGGCACGGTGGTACAAGGCGATGGCAGAGGAAGAACAATAGGCTATCCCACCGCAAATTTGAACTACCGGGAAGAAAATATTATCCCGTTAGTTGGAGTCTATAAAACGAATGCAATTATTAACGGATCGCTCTTTAAATCTATTACTAATATTGGCTATAATCCAACATTTATAAATACGAGAACGATTAAAATTGAAACCCATATTTTAGATTTTACCTCTAATATTTACGGCGAAACAATAGAGTTAGAGTTTCTTGAGCGAGTTAGAGATGAGATGAGGTTTAGTTGCCGTGACGAATTAATACTTCAAATTGAAAAAGATATTTCTAGGACTTATTCTTGATAAAGCTAGGATTAATAGGCAAAAAAATCGGCCACTCCAAATCTCAAGAGATGTACGAAAAGATATTAAATCGGCCAGTAAACTATACCTTATTAGATTATGAAAAACCGACAGACATTCCCCCACTGTCCGTCCTACTGAAGACCTATAACGGTTTAAGCGTAACAGCTCCATATAAATCATTCCTATATAACGAGGAACTAGCAGAAAATCGGATTAAACCATTTGGCTCAACCAATTGTATTCGTCTAGTCGATGATTCAGTCCAGATGACAAATACCGATTTTCTAGCAATTAACGAAATCCTCCCAAGCTTAATCATCAACTATTCAATCAAAAAGTGTATTGTTTTGGGAAATGGATCCATGGCCGCAATCGTAATTGCTCTACTTAAAAGTCGATTAATTCCTTTTGTGCAATTATATAGACAGAGAGACGGAGACCTAAATTTACTTAATTTTAACTCGATTTGTAACGATAGTCCGTCGGAACAACTGATGATAAACTGCTGCTCACGAGATTTTGTTTTAAAAGCAGCAATACCCAAGCAAATTGTTTTTTGGGATCTTAACTACAGCATGAATGAACACGAATATTTAAGACAAGTTTGTCAGTATCATGATGGGCTTGATCTTCTGTATAAACAAGCACAGCATGCGCTCAAGTATTGGTCTATTGCTTGACTTAAATGCCTCACCCTAAAGTTTAACTAAAATAAACATCATGTAAATCCGAGAAGATAGAATACAATATCACTTGGGCCTCTATGTTTAGAAAAGAGTTTGCAGATGTAATCGGTAAGACGGGTATGGTTCCCTTGAAGGACCTAAGACCTCTTATGTTAGAAAAAGATGCAAATATTGTATCTGAACTCGGCTTGTTGAAATTTGATTTTTTTGACGATATTAGATTCGCCAAGCAACTTTCAGAAAAATATAATCTCACTTTCATTGACCTTACAAAAGCAAAAATTCAAGACAGAACAATCAAGCTAATTAAGAAGAGTGACGTCTTAAAATTTAGGGTGTTGCCAATACAGAAGACTGCAAAAGCAGTAAGTCTTGCCATTTATGACCCAACGACAGTTGATTTTCGAGCGGATCTCCAAACATTATTCCAGCATCCAGTTGAGTTTATTCTAACCAATCTTGCAGCTTGGGCAAAAATATTTGAAAGAGTCACTGAAACGATTGATGAGCTTCTAGAAACGATTTATGAAGTTAAAGCGGACAATCTTACTAAAGATGAAGCGGTCAAAGAAGAAGATATCGGTGATGATGTTATTAGGTATGTGAACAGATTCCTTGCAGATGCTTTTGTTAGAAAGGCATCGGATATTCATATTGAACCCTATGAAAATATTTTTAGAGTTCGCTTTAGAATAGACGGAACGCTAATTGAAACTGCACGCCCTCCAAGAAATTTGATGTTGCCGATTATTTCAAGGCTTAAAATTCTTGCTCAGATGGATATTTCAGAAAAAAGAAAACCTCAAGATGGTCGTATTAAACTTTCAGTTGGTGGTAAGCCAATTGACTATCGTGTTTCTTCACTACCAACTCTTTTTGGAGAAAAGATTGTTTTGCGACTTCTGGACTCCTCTAACTTGCAGTTAGATATGACAAAGCTTGGTTTTGAGGAAAAACAAATTACCGTTTTTAAGAATGGAATTTACCAACCTTATGGGATGTGTCTCGTTACAGGCCCTACCGGATCAGGTAAAACAACAACATTGTACTCTGCCCTTGCCGAGTTAAATACGATCGATTCAAACATTTCTACTGCGGAAGATCCGGTCGAATTTAATCTTGAAGGGATTAACCAAGTGAACGTTAAGCGTGATGTTGGCTTAACTTTTGCCTCTGCCCTTAAAGCCTTTTTGAGACAAGATCCCGATATTATCATGGTTGGAGAGATTCGAGATTTAGAGGTTGCGGAAATCGCTGTAGAAGCAGCTCTAACTGGTCACTTAGTTTTATCTACTTTGCACACCAATGATGCACCTTCTACTGTAACCCGATTACTGAACATGGGGATTGAACCATTTCTTGTTGTTGGTGCCCTCAATGTGGTAGTGGCGCAGAGACTATGTCGAAGAATTTGTGAGTCGTGCAAAGAGGAAATACAAGTTTCAAAAGAAGAGTTAGTTTCAATTGGTTTTGCGTCAAGTTCTGCAGAGAAAATTAAGGTTTCAAAAGGAAAAGGCTGCGATGCCTGCAATGGTACTGGTTACAAAGGGCGAGTTGCTATTTATGAAGTGATGGACATCACTCCAGCAGTGAAAGACATTATTTTAAGAAATGGTTCTGCAGATGAGATCAAAAAACAGGCCATCAGAGATGGAATGAAGACATTAAGAATGAGTGCTTTGACTAAGGTTGCTCAGGGTTCAACAACAATTGAAGAAGCTGTGACTAATTCGAGTTCGGATAAATTTTAGGAGTAAGTGATGAGTGATGGAAGTATTACCAAAACGAAACAAGTCGGTGCATCCGAAGCCGTAAAAATTCAACAGCTTTTTAAACTTATGGTTGAAAGTGGTGGATCAGACTTACATATCTCTGTTGGATCACCTCCTGGGCTTCGAGTGAATGGTGAGGTTATTAGAGTTAAGATTCCAGCATTGAATGCCACTGATACTAAAAGACTTGTTTATCAAATTCTCACCGAAGAACAGCGAAATGAATTTGAAAAGAATTTTGAACTGGATTTGTCTTTTGGGATTAAAGGTCTTGCCAGGTTTCGAGCCAACGTTTTTTATTCCAAAGGTGGCGTTGCCGCTGTTTTCCGACTCATTCCAAGTATTGTTCCTGATTTTAAAACGCTCAATCTCCCAAATGTTCTTATTGAAATGACCGATGTTTCAAATGGTTTGATTTTAGTAACAGGCCCAACTGGCTCTGGTAAGTCAACCACCCTCGCATCACTTATTGACCGTCTAAATGAAAATGAAGCGGGTCATATTATTACACTTGAAGATCCAATCGAATTCGTTCATCCGCATAAAAACTGTATCGTTAATCAGAGAGAAATTGGCACGGACTCGCTCTCGTTCGCCAACTCACTTCGAAGTCTACTAAGACAAGATCCAGATATTGTCCTCGTTGGTGAATTAAGAGATGTTGAAACGATTGAAGCTGCATTAACTGTTGCAGAGACTGGACACCTTGTTTTTGGAACGCTTCATACAAACTCAACTGTTCAAACAATTAACCGTATTATTAACGTTTTTCCTGCTCATCAACAGGATCAAATTCGAACATTATTATCGTTTGTTCTTCAAGGAGTAGTCTCTCAGCAGCTAGTTCCTAAATCCCATGAGCCTGGACGAGTTCTTGCTATGGAAATCTTGGTACCGACTCCGGCCATCAGAAATTTAATTCGAGAGGATAAAATTCATCAGATCTATTCCTCGATGCAGACGGGTCAGGATAAGTCTGGAATGGTGACAATGAATCAGAGTTTAGAAAGGCATGTTAAAAGTGGTGCCATTGATACAGAAACAGCTATGAGTTACTCTACTAACCCAGATGAACTTTCAAAAAAATTAGGTTTGAAAAGCTAGGATAAATTATGGGTAAGTGGCGCTGGGAAGGATTAGATAAAAATGGAAAGAAGGCGGCAGGCGTTCTTGATGCTAGTTCAGAAAAAGAAGCTAGAAAGCTTTTGCGCGCGCAAGGTTTGAGAGCGAAGACACTCACCCCACCTTCCTTCTTAGAGTTCGACATTACTGAGTGGATGATTGAAAAAGGCTTAGCGAAGCCATTTGGGCCGAAAGAACTTTGTTCATTCACAAAGCAACTTTCAATCATGGTTGGTGCTGGTATCCCGATTATGCAATGTCTTGAAATTCAATATAAGGCAGAAAGCAATCTCGTTCTAAAGCGAGCTGTAAAAGAAATCCATAGAGAAGTTGGCGAAGGTAAATCAATTGCAGAGGCCATGAGTGGTCAAAATGGTTTTTCGAGACTGTATTGTAACCTGGTGAAGGCCGGGGAGGCCGGTGGTATTCTTGACGGAATTTTGCAAAAGCTTGCAATTCATATGGATAGACAAGAAAAAACTAAATCGCAGATTAAATCAGCTATGACTTATCCTGCGATTGTTACAATCGTCGGAATAGGTGTTATTTGGGCGATGATGGTTTTTGTTGTTCCGCAATTTGTTGGTATGCTTCTAGACACTGGTCAGGAGGTTCCAGGTGTTACCCAGTTCGTGATTGATACTTCGGACTTTTTGGGGGAATACTCACTAACTGCTTTACCAATTCTCTTTGTTCTCTTTTTTCTATTGAACGCCTATATAAAGACTCCATCTGGAAAGGTTGTCTTTGACAATATTATGATGAGACTTCCTCTACTCGGGGGAATTATTATTAAGGGTAATCTTGCGACATTTTCAAGAACTCTCGCAACTATGCTTGGAGCAGGTGTCTCGCTAATTGATTCTCTCGAAATTTGTATTGAGACGATTGATAATGGTGTGATTGCTAGGGATATTACCGATGTGAAAAAGAAAGTTGTTGAAGGAAAGACTTTAACAGAACCACTTGCAAAAATTGAATATTTCCCCGAGATGGTTTCGCAAATGGTACGCGTAGGCGAGCAAACAGGAAATATCGATCAAATGCTTGAAAAAGTCGCCGATGTATTTGAAGAGGAAGTAAATGCACTTGTTGAAGGAATGACTAAACTGATTGAGCCGCTGATCATCGTTGTTCTGGGTGGGATAATTGCGACCATTCTTGTTGCGATGTATTTGCCGATGTTTATGTCTGCAGGTGGTGCTGAATAAGAACAAAACTGCCTATGTATTATGGTTTATCGTTTTAACTTGCTGAAATTTGGATAAGTTTTTGCCACTCTACAGAGCGATTAGATCAGGAATTGGTGTTTTGAGTTCTTGTATTCCAGTGACTTGTGCTGTTATCATCAAGAAAACAATAAAAAGACCGATAAATTATGAAATTGGATATATAATAGCTTTAGGTTGCGATATTTTGGGGTCTCTTAATGACCCTTTAATTAAACAGCCTGTGAACTTTTAAAAGTGTGGCTTCTTAAATAGTCACAAACAGGGAGTGTAATATGAATATCTTGAAGCAATATGGCTTCACGTTGGTTGAGCTCATGGTGGTTGTTGCCATCATCGGGATCCTTTCAGCTGTGGCAATTCCAAATTTTAACAGGTACCAGGCGCGATCAAAAACAGCTGAGGCTCGATTGCAACTTTCAAGTCTTTATACCACAGAGATTTCTTGGGCATCGGACTTTGATTATTTTTCAACTTGTTTAACTACGATGGGCTATGATCCTGCAGCTAACAAGGCTCAGAGGTATTACGCGATTGGATTTAAGGCAACACCAACTCATGCGGCTGATTTGAATGGCTCACCTACATGCGACCCTACGGTAGGTTCATTCTACGAAGCCGGTAAAAAAACTGGTAACGTTGCCGTTAATGCAATCAGCTTTCTAAATGAATCAGCTGTCGCAAAAACATTAGATACGTTCATTGCGGAAGCTTCAGGTGCAATCTCCGCAGCAAAAATTTTAAATACTAATACCGACCTTTGGCGTGTTGATGAAAATAAAGCCATTAAAAATACGCGAGTAGGTTATTAATTTTATCTACCGATCGAGCCTCATGTATTGAAGTTAAGTGTTACTTGAGGCTACTGACTAAATCTAGATTAGCTATTTTGATATTACATCATTGTATTGGGTGTATTTGATCCATTCAGATTTTATATAACTTTTCTGTGAATGACTTAGCTCTAGGCTCTCTATGCTCTTTCTTAATTCCTGAGCTTGAACTTCAAGTCCTTCTTTTAAATATTCTTGCATGACATATATACTTTCGGCTACTAGTCCTTTGAATTTAGCCTCAGCCTCTTCAAGTAGTAAAACATTACGAGCAATATAGCGCTCTTTTCTTAGGTAGGAATAAGCGGCGAGTCTGTCTGAGATATTTGTGCTAGTGGTATAGGCTTTGTATTGATTTACGACCTCACTCATGTGCTCACAATAGTGGTTGGGTATGATGCTTTTTCTTTTACACCACTCATTATTATTGGAACTGTTAAACATCTCTTCTGTTAGTATCTTAATCTTTTGCTCGTCAATGTTTTTGGTAAGTCTTCTCGCAATATAAGGGCTTAGAAGTATTGGTAGATGAGCCGCCTTTTGCTGAAAGAAAGGTTTGAGACTTAAGAAGTTTAAAATAGGATAATCGATATCATGATCATAAAAGTCATTAGTTTTTAAAATGGCTTTCACATCATGGGAGTTAAAGATTCTGAGTGCATTAATATATTCTGGTTTCGAGATCCCAGCATTAGCTAGCTTAATGATAAGTGAGTTAATTGAAATTCTGTCAAAATTGGGGTTAATTGCTAGCTCTTTCATTGACCCAATCAAGCCAATATCGCCATTCATTGTTCGATAGACTTCAACAAACCTAAATGATTCAGTCATATTTTTAAGGACAGAGGTTAAAATTTTGTCATCCGCAGCGTAAAGATTAAACCACTGATAAAAAATGCCATCGTCGTGAAGTTTGTTGGCGATTAGCCTATAGAAATATTTTGTATAAAGATTTTCAACTCCAACGGTCCATGGATTTGTTGGTTCAGAGATAATAATGTGGTGCCTATCAGAAAGGTTTCGATAGTATCTAAATGCATCCATCTGATGAATTTTGAGCTTGCTGGACCGTGTAAGGTCATTGTTAACATCATCAAAATGTTTTAATGCTTTTGTAACTGAGCTTGATATCTCAACTAGATGTAGCTCGTTGATATCAGGAATATCGTTTAGTGTCGCCGCTGTTACGCCTGTACCAGCACCAATGATTGATGCTTTAAGATTAGTGTTTGTTGGGGAGTAGAGGTAGGGAATAATTGCGGACAAGATTAAGGTAGGATAGTCACCAATTGTATTACTATCTGATTTCCCATTTACGAAGATCGATTTGGATATTATTTCAGGGAAGGCAGTATAGTGAATGCGCGCAACGGCAGTGGTGTTATCAGGTCCATCTTCAAAAAAGAGCACTTCTCGATCGTCATACTCGAATTTAAATGGATTTGTAAAATGAAGTTTATCATTCAAACTTGTAAGCCTGTAAGGAGCTTCGATATGAAATTTCCTATTAAATGGAAGAACAAGAATAGCTAAAATCATTACACAGCTAAGAATATTTTTTAGATTCAATTTCGATTCTGAAAAAAGAAGGCAAATTAGTATCGAGCCATACAGCAAGATAAGGGTTTTATAGAGAATATCTATATCAAAGACAAACAACAATAAATAGCCAAACACTGTGGCACCAAAAAAAGTGCCACAAGTGTTGGTGAAATACAATATTCCACATTTAAATCCAAAATTGGTATCGTCTTTTTTTGTCATGCTAAATATTGCAGGTAGAAGTCTTCCCATTGGAATAATTGCAGGAAGTAGAATTAAGGCTAAAAAAGCATAAACTAAAACATAGAAAAAATAATAGGCAGGACCTATTGAGCTGAGCATGACTCGAAGATTACTTATGAGCCATGGTAGCCAAGGTGCAATTACGAATGAAATGATCAAAAAAGCATATGAAATAGAAAGTTCTTTCTGTAGAGTTTGGATTGAGCGGACCTTTGAAGTTAAGCTTCCATAGCCCAGTCCGAGTATGAAAATGCTTAAGATGAATGGAAAAACCAAGTGGGATGGCCCAATAGTTAAGCCAAGTAATCTAAACCAAATAATTTCAAGGCCAATTATTACTAGTCCAGAAACAAATGACCAAATAAGCAATGTGTTTGAAGAGATGCTCGAAGCTATGTGACTTTGGTCATCAGCTGAGACAATGTTTCCCTTTAATATATTTCCAATATAAAACAAAGAAGCAAAGCAATTAACGATCCCGCTGAATACTAAGGTCATTTCTAAGCCAAGCTTAGGAATTAAAATAAAGCTTCCTAGTAGGACACCAACGAATCCACCAATTGTGTTAATACCGTAAATGATAGAATGAAAATTATTGATATTTAAATGACTTTTTGGAAGGACGGTAGTCATCAGTGGAACTGTTGCGCCCATGAGAATCGTTGGAATAATTATCAATACGAATCCGAGTACAATATTCATTAAATATGAATTGCTTTGCGAAAAGCTTGATTCGGCAATTATCCAAAAAAAACTCGGAAATATAATTGCATAAAAACCAGTTAGTAATTCAACCCAGCCATAGAACTTTAGAAGACTCTTTCTATCAGTATACTTTTTTGTGATTTTTCCAAATAAAAAATAACCTAGTGCCAACCCCAGCAGGAAAATAGCTACTATGATTGTCGTCGACCTTGATTCGCTGCCGAGTAGAAATGTTAAGTAGCGCTGCCAGACAACTTGATAAACAAGCGAACACATGCCAGTCAGCAGAATAGGAATAAGAAAAATCATAAAGTGTCCATTTGAGAGTTAGTTTACAATAACATTATTAAGAAAGTCTGTTTTTGACAATTAATCGCGAGTTTTTATAAACCTTCTATTGACTCTCGCTGGTTTCCACTCATCTTGCGCTTTATAAATGTCATTGTCGAAAATATAAAACTGCCCTCTGAAGTCTATATTTGAGCAATCTTTTCGCTTGTTATTAAGGCAATCTAAATCCATTTCTGCTTTGAGTGAATAAAGGGTAGTTTCTTGATGAGGCTTTAGTGGAGATTCATCTGGTTCGCGGTTGTAAGCATCGAGGAGAAACAAATAGGCGATTTCTAGCGACTCTTCTGAAGCTTTGAGCTTGCTCAGAAGAGTCGGTAGGTTTCCATAGAATTTTGAAAAATGTCTATCAAGTAAGGCGACTTCATAATTTTGGATAGCCTTGTCTACATCGCCAAATTCGAAAAGATAGTTAAATCCATTGTGAAATGAAATGCGTGAATCGTTGGGATAATTTTGTAGGCCTTTCTCGTAAATAGCTCTTGCTCCAATTGGATCATCTTTAACAACCGACAAATATTGTCCGCCAAATAGATAAGCCTCGTAGAAAAGTGGCTCTAATTCAGTAATAGTATTAAAGCGCAAATACATCCATGAATTGAGGTTTTTGCCCTTGTAATGGTCATAATCAGACTCCATGAGTGTATGAACCCAAAATAAGCTTGAGATAAGACGTTTTTGTCCCATGCTGGTAATACTCAGAAGTCTATGATCGATATTAAAGGATGCTTCCTGCATACTTATCTGGATTGGTGGTAACTTGAGGTTCGCCTTTTTAGTATATTGGAACACAAACAAGCTAATCAAGATTGCCCATAAAAAATAGAGAGATTTTGAGGTTTGATTAGTTCCCATATCAACATATTATAGAAATGAAATGAACTTAAGGGAAGAAATATGATCTCACTTTGTAATGTAACAAAGACCTTTCGGAAAGATTTTTGGTCTCCATCATTTACTGCTCTTGATAATGTTTCTTTTACTATTGGCGAAGGAGAAGCAATTGGTTTTTTGGGAGCGAATGGTGCTGGCAAGACCACCGCGCTAAAAATCCTTTTTGATTTTATTAAGCCTAATTCAGGCAAGGTTGAATTTAGTGGAACAGCAGGAAAAAACTTATCAGAGGCTTTGGGGCGTATTGGATATTTACCAGAAAGGCCCTATTTTTACCCCCACCTAACAGGTGCTGAGTTTGTTCATTATATGGGAGAGCTGACTGACGTAAGCAAATCTGACAGAGTTCAGCGAATGCAATACTGGGCAGAGCGATTTAAGATAGATCATGCTCTAGGGCGAATGATTCGTGGATATTCAAAAGGAATGCTTCAGAGGATTGGTTTTGTTTCAATTTTAGTGCATAACCCTGACATATTAATTCTTGATGAGCCACTTTCTGGGCTTGATCCTATTGGACGAAAAGAATTAAAAGATGTTTTGAGAGAAATCGCGAAACTTGGAAAAACAGTTTTTTTTAGCAGTCATATTGTCTCTGATATTGAAGAAGTTTGTAAGAAAGTAGTGGTTCTTGAGAAGGGGGCGCTTTTGTATGAAGGAGATATTGAAAGTTTATTATCCGAACATGACAGTAAAGTATATGAATTAAAGATTCGAACATTTGCAGAGAAATTAAAATTAGAAAATGAAGTCTTTTACGAAAAATTATATGACTTACATATACATCGCATCGATGGGTTCGTAAGCGAGAATGTCGCACGTGTTTTATCTTCTGGCGCGGAAATATACTCGCTCAATCCATTGAGGCCATCACTTGAACAGATTATCTATAAGATAAGGCCGTAGAAATGTATAACTCCGTTGCAAAAGCATTAATTATTGCTCGTTATACTTTCATAGAAGTTTATAAAAGTAAGATTATGTTCAATGTTCTTATACTGGGATTGGCAATTGCCGTGCTGTCTTTTATCGCAGCTGAATTTACATATGGCGTCCCGGGACGAGTTGCGCTTGATATCGGTCTGGGACTACTTTCACTCTCTGCAGTTGGGATTTCCGTTTTTATGGGAGCCACTCTTATTAGTAAAGAAATCGAGCAGCGAACAGTTTATATGACTCTATCGCGACCAGTTGGTCGGGTTTCATTCCTTCTTGGAAGGGTTCTGGGTATGGTCTTAATCTTGTTGATTAACATCCTCTTGCTTGGAATTATAATCTGTTCTGTAACAATTATGTTTGGTGGAGAGGTTGGCCCATTATTTGTATGGACGATACTGCTCTCGTATATAGAATCGATCATTTTACTATTTATCGTCATTTCTTGTTCTTTGGTTGCAAATACAATTATCACAGTCATTAGCTCTTTGACTATTTATGCCACAGGGCATGCCTTGATAGAAACAATGACATTCACAACCGTAAAATCGAACGCTCTCCTCATGAAATTGTTAAAAATACTCGAGGTTGTTTTTCCGAATTTCTCAAAATTAAACATCAAGCCCTACTTACTTTATGAACAGAATCTTCCTCATGATTTTTTATGGAACGCTTTAAGTTATGGCACAGTCTATGGCTTAATGATGTTTGTTGTCGCAGCAATATTGTTTGTTAAAAAGAGTTTAGATTGAGTGGTTTAATCACGTTGGTTTTTGTTTTTATCTTAGGCTCAATGATTGGAAGCTATTTAAATGTTTTAATTTATAGGCTTCCAAGAGAGCAGGATACTGTTCTGTCGCGATCAAGTTGCCCTCACTGTCAAAAAAAAATTTTTTGGTATGAGAATATTCCCATTATGAGTTTTATTTTTTTGAAGGGAAAGTGTAGTGGGTGCAAAATAGGGATTAGTTTCAAGTATCCATTGGTTGAATTTTTTTTGGGTATTATTGCAATCAATCTGATGCCTGCAAACTTTGATATAATCAGTTTGTATTTCTTTGCATTTTATCTTTCTGTAGCCTCAGTTTTTCTTGTGCACTTTCTTATCGATCTAGAGTTCAAGCTCCTTCCTGATAAGTTGAATATTTACCTCGCAATAGTGTTTCTTGCTCACTCCCTCATTTTTATCGATATGTCTTGGACTCACTGGCTGCTAGGTTTGCTAATTGGATTTGGTTTTCCATATCTCGTTACTTGGGGGTTCTATAAATATAGCGGGAAAGTTGGAATGGGAGGCGGCGATATCAAACTATTTGGAGCGCTTGGATTATTTTTAGGTCCAATGGGGGTGATGTTAACAATATTCTTAAGCTGCTTTGTCGGTGCAATCACCACTCTGGTATTGATTCTTACAAAAATAGTTAACAAAGACGAGCCCGTCCCATTTGGTCCATTTATTATTATTGTTGCGAGCGTTCAAATTTTCTTTCCTACCCTATTTAAAGAGTTAACTCAATGGCTAGGAATAGGTGGTCTTTAAAAGGTGCATTAATCACTTGATATCAAACAAATCTATCAGATATACTTTAAGTGTACAATTTGACTTAGTGTCCGATCTTTTTGATAGACTAAAAAGTCGTTTTTTCTTTATGAAGGATTATTGTGGATATCAAAGAAAAAATTGAGGAGATTATTGAGCTTGTAAAAGACAAGCTCAATCTCGGACCAAAGCAAGTTATTGGAGTTGATATTGGTCTTCACTCTGTCAAAGTTGCGGAGGTAACACCAACAGCGGATGGCGGTTTTAAGCTCGTGCGGTATGCCAGTGTAAGGCTACCAGAAGCTTCTCTTATAGAAGATGAAATACAAAAAGAAGAAGAAATTATCGAAGCTCTGAGGCAGGCTTTGCAAAATGCAAAAATAACCCAGAAGCAAGCTTGTATGGGGCTAGCGGGCCCCAATACTATTGCGAGGAGATTGCAGCTTGTTGGAGGTAGCGAGGAGGACATACGAGATCAAGTCAACTGGGAGGCCGAGCAATACCTCCCTTTTGGAATTTATGAATCGAGCGTTGCTTTTCACGTTATTGGCGAAAATGAAGGTGGCGGAGTTGACGTGATTGTCGGCGCTGCAAGAAATGATGTGATTTCTTCTTTTAAAGATGTTCTTTCAGGAGCAGACTTGAAAGTAAAGATTATAGATCTTTCAGTTCTTGCTGTAATAAATGTTTTTGAACTTACTGCGAAAGTGCTAAAGATTGATTTAAGTTTATCTAATATCATAATTGATCTTGGAGCTCAAAAAACTCATTTTGCTATCTTCAAAAATAATACTGTTGTATTTACAAAAGAAATGAATATTGGTTGCGTTATGATTACTGAAGAGATTCAGAGGCAGCTGGGTGTAAATTATGAAGAGGCTGAAGATCTTAAGATAACTGGTGATGAAAATGGAAATCTTCCTGAAGAGATTTTAGAAATTGTCGACAGTGTCGTAGAGTCCTTCTTTTCGGAAATTAAAAAAACAATCGATTTTTATGTGACTTCTACTCAAGACGATAGCCTGTCAAGTTGCTATGTAACCGGTGGCGGAGCATTGATACCGGGCTTAATTGAAGGGCTTGAGGCTTTGCTTGGAGTAACTGTTTCCGTGCTAAATCCCTTTGATAAAATCACTTATGATTCCAAGAAATTTTCTCCTGAAGAGATCAATGAAATAGCATATAAGGGCGTTGCAGCTCTTGGGCTAGCCATGAGGCAAAGAAAATAATGATTGAAATTAATCTTATTCCTCAGACAAAAACCTTCAAGATGCCAACGGTGCTCGGTGTTGACTTAGCCGTTATTAATTTTAAGGTCCTGATCGCTACTTATATTATTTGTTGGTTTGCAGAGTCTTATCTCCTTGAGACGTTTGAAGCGGAGCTTACAGAAAAGAATCAAATTATCGAAAAAATGACTGCAGATTTAACAGAGATACGTTCATCTTTGCAAGGGACGGCAAACCTAAGGCAGGAGCTCGAAGCATATAATAAACAAGTTGAAAGACTTAAAGAAAGGTCAACACAAGTTGGTCTTATTATCAATGAAAAAACTAATCCGCGCCCTCTATTGGAGACCATTGCGAGAACATTGCCTGCCGATATGTGGGTCGATAGAGTGGAAGTGTCAATTGATAAAAAAATCGTGATGATAGGAGGAGCGGACTCTTACTCCAGTATCGGAAACTTTATCATCTCGACCAACGAAACAACTTTTTTTAACAATTTAGTCTTAAGCTCTAGCACAACCGAAGAGATTACTGATGGTGGTGTGCCACGCAGAATTGAGTCGTTCGAAATCCGAGGTAACATTGCCTCGTTTGAAGAGAGAATGTAAGCGTGGAGAAAATATTTAAAAACATTCATATTCTTCTGTTTTTATATACAGGCTTTGTTCTTTTTACAAAGTGGGAAGAACACCAAATACTTGTTGAGCAATTGGACTTTCAAATCCCCGCTCTTGAAGGGAATATAAGAGATGCGAACAGAGAGAAGCGCGAACTTGAGAATTATATTAAAGACATCGATGAGGCGCGAAATAGAATTGAGCTTGTTGCACTTGAAGTAGAGAAAACTCAACAGCAATTACCTTCAGAAATTTCAGACGCACAAAACTTTTCAATTATTCGTGAAGCTGCAGAGAGTTTAAATATTCGAGGTGTATCCATTATTCCATCAGAAGAGGTTTCTAGAGGTTTTTATTTCGCAAAAACATATAATATTACGGCAAAAGGAACATTCCTGCAGTTTCTTATATTTTTTGAAAAAATCGGAGAGAGTACTAGGCTGCTCAATATAAGAAATCTAACTATAAATAGGTCGCAAGATCAGCAGCGTGGAAGATTTCAGCTTCTCGACTTCACGGCAGCTGTTGAGGCCTATCGATACAATCAAGAATATAAAGAAGATCGGGGAATAGAAGAGATTAAGGAGAGCGTCGCACCCCCCGTAGAACAACAACCTTCAGGTAGAAGAAGAATAAAAATTAATCCAGAGTCATAACTGGTGAGGATGTACAGATTTGTGAAATTCTTTTTTTTATTAACTCTATTCATGTTTGACTCGATAGACTTTGCTATTAGTAAAGAATCAGTCAAAGAGGAGATTAATCTATTTGGTGGTAAAACATCTATTAGAAATATTGAAGAATTGCGAGACCCTTTTAGGCGAACTCCACCCCCGAGGGGCTCAGCCAAGAGAGTTTTAACTGAACCGAGGTCAAATTTCATTCAAAACGTAGGGACTATTGAGAACTTTCCCCTTAGTCGAATTCGTATTGTAGGTGTGCTTCTGGGTGAGGAAAGGCGAGCAATTGCTAGGATTGCCTCTGCGAATATGGGCCCCAGTGATTTCTCTGGAGATAGTCGTGCTGCGGAAGAGCTCAGTAAAGAGAGCTATTTACTTAAGGAAGGAATGAGAATTGGAGAAAATAAAGCGGAGATTAAAGCCATTCTTCCAGGGGGAATAGTTCTCGTTGAAAAAATCCGAAACGTTTATGACCAAGACGAATATCTTGAAACAATCATCCCAGTAAGTCAGTAGTAGCAAACTGTTTTAATCGATCATTATAATCTTCCAAAAAAGTCTAGAAGAGGTATAATTTTCTTATCATATCTATGATTGGATTTGAGAACCTTATGGAAGAGGATTTATGAAAAAAGGATTTTTTCAACTTTTTGTAGCAATATCTAGTTCTCTCATGATGTCCATAAGTTGGTCGGCGGAAATCATGTCGATTAATTTTTTTCAAGAAAATGAAGTAAGTAAACTCGAGGTCGTTCTAGACAGTAATACTGTTGACGCTCAAAGGTTTAATGTTGTTGAAGATAAACAAATTATTCTCGACCTAAAGGATGTTCGCGCCACCGAGAGGGTAATGAGAGCATTCGACACTTCAGAGTTTTCCGGGAGTGTCGTTTTTGTATCAGCATACAAAAAACCAGGTGAGCCAAATGATATGCGAATTGCATTGCAGCTTAGAGATAATGTGAGATCTGTTATTAAAAGAATGCCTAATAGAATCGTTCTTGAAATTGAAAATAGATTTGGTGCTTTCAATCAAGAAACGATTAAAGCAAGAGAAACAGTTGCAGAGCAAATTGGCAGCCCTATAAATGTCAACGAAAGTGCAAATATACTTATTCCGAAATCAGAAAATGTCGAAGATATTCTTGAAAACATTACTATGTCTGGCCGTAAACGATATGTTGGAAAGAAAATATCTTTTAATGTTAGAGATGTCCCTGTTGCAGATATTCTCAAGATGATAGCTGAAGCAAGTGGCTTTAACATTATTACTACTAATGAAATTAATTCATTACCACCACTTACATTAAATTTAACAAATGTAGCTTGGGACCAAGCGCTAGATACAATTTTAGGTTTGAATAAGCTTGTCGCAACAAAAAATGGTATGATCTTAATGATCACAACGCTAGAGAAGGCTACCCAAGATGCAGAGGCAGCGGCAAGAGCACGGGGATTAGCAGAGAGTGAAGAGCCTCTTGTAACTAAAGTTTTTCCAATTAGTTATGCAAACACGACTGATATATCGAAAATAATTGAAGATTATCTGACTGAAACGAGAGGTAAGATATCCATAGATGAAAGAACCAATGCCTTAATTGTTAAAGACACTGTCGATGTCATGGAGAGAGTAAGAAGAATAATTGAAGCTCTTGATCTCCAAACCCCTCAGGTTTTAATCGAATCAAAAATTGTTGAAGTTACCGAAAGCTACTCAAAAGAGATTGGCTTGAAGGAAGGAATAGGTTTTGGATATGATCCTATCGGTAATCTGTCTGGGGCTGTGACTCCTGTTGGAGATATTCCTATTGCGGGAGCAGATGCTGGCCCAGGCTTTACATTTAGTTCTGCTCCATCGGGAGGAGAGGGCGCAAGATCGTTTTTTGGACTGAGTGTCAACAAATTTAGCCGTTTACTTAATCTAAATTTTTCTTTGCAATTACTTGAAACGGAATCAAAGGCGAAAATTATCGCCTCACCTAAAGTGATTACTCAAAATAAAAAGAAAGCTATTTTGAACACTAGAGACACGACAAGTTTTCAAAGGTCAGAAGGTGCAGGAGTTGAGCGTGTTTCCACATTTGAAGAAGCTAGCGCTGAGCTTAAGCTAGAAGTAACCCCACAGGTAACTAACGAAGGCTCAATTTCCTTGGAGATTGAATTATCAAAAGAACAGTTTGGTACAAGACCAAGCGCTGATGCTCCACCAGATAAACAAGGTCGAAATATTTCAACAAACGTCTTAGTTGATAATGGTTCTACAATCGTGCTAGGTGGTATCTATAACTTTGAGAAAAGGGAAACTCATTCTGGAGTACCCTTCTTAAAGGACATACCGTTAGTTGGATGGTTGTTTAGAACACCTTACGCGCCTTCAACTACAAAAAATGAACTTGTGATTTTTATTACTCCAAGAATCATTAATCAGGAAGAAGCTGGACTGGCCGATAGGAGCTAATTGAATCTTGAAAGAAGAACAATTGACCCCACTTATTGAAAAGTACCAAAAGAACTTAGAGGCAAATCCTAAGTCATTGGTCTTTGCACCGCTTGCGGAGGCTTATAGGCAGCTTGGTTTTATTGATAAGGCCTATGCACTATTGCGAAATGGGTTGAAGCTTCATCCGCAGTATGTCCTTGCCCATATTGGGCTCGCACGGTGTGCGGTCGATCAGAAAAACTATCAATTATCTTACACGACGTTAAAGCCGCATATTGAATATCAAAGAGACAATATCAGTCTTCAAAAACTTTTTGGAGAGTCGTGTTTGAATCTTGGTTATAAGAAAGAAGCTCTCGAGACATATAAGTATCTCCTCTTTCTGAACCCTCGAGATAAAGAAGTTGCTAGAATTGTAAATCAACTCGAAAATGAGGGGCAGCCGACCTTCTCAGATTCGACTTCAAATGAGAGTACTCAGCTTTTTGATTTAGCTGCTTTACAAGTGCGTCCGGCGGTAAAGGAAATCGACGATTCAGAATGGGTTCGAAAGGATTTTTCTCGTTTCGCAGCTAAAAAAGAAAAAGATAGAGATAAAGACGAGGACGATCAATGGTCAGTCGTAAAGCCTAGCCAAGAGATTTTTGATAAAAAAGTAGAGTCTTCGCCCAAGCCAAGTTTTTCGGCTGAAAGTGGCGAGAGAGAATTCCTAGTGGAGAATAGGTTTCGTGAAGAAGAAGTTTTAGAGACAAAATCAGCAACGATATCTGAGCGGCCTTTTATCACTCATACATTGGTGGATCTCTATTTAAATCAAGGCTATTTTGAGAAAGCTTGTGAATTACTTGAAAAAATACTTGAATTAAATCCAGATGATGAAAAGACCAGAAGTAAATACGAAGAGGTTCGTTCGTCTTTGTTGGCCTCAAGCCTTCCAGAGAAAAATATCAATGAAAATATAAAGTTGTCAGTTGTTGAAGGGCCTGAGGATGACGAAGTATTAGATGAACAAGCTCAGCGTGAAAAGCTCATGAGCTTAGTTGAAAAAAAGATGAATACAAAACAGCAGCCAAATAAAAAAGCAGAAAGACAAAACTTTCAAAAACTGGAGGAGCGTCTTTGGAGCTTTCATGACTCGCTCAAAAAGAAAGCCCGAGAAGCGTCGAGTCACCACCGTACATAATCATTCCCTTAGAGACTTTGCCCATGCTATGTTCACGATAAATTCGGGGCAAATTCATGGAAAAACAAAATCGTTTCAAATTTTGTGTTATCAACGGACCAAATCTCAACCTACTCGGGAAGCGTGAGCCGCATATTTATGGTGCGATGACGCTTGGCGAGATTCAAGAAATGACACAAACCAAATTGAATAATAAGAATATTTCCATCGATTGGTATCAAAGCAATATTGAAGGCGAAATCGTAAGTAAGATTCAGACTCTTTTAGATTCTGACTATAACGCCCTCATTATCAATCCCGGCGCTTACTCTCATACGAGTGTCGCCATCTATGACGCGTTAAAATGTCTGACTTTGCCAATTGTGGAAGTGCATTTAAGCAATACTCATAGTAGAGAAGAGTTTCGACAGGTAAAGTTGACGGCCAAAGCCTCCACAATCATAATGGAGGGCCTAGGCAAATATTCGTACTATTTTGGTGTGTTATCACAATTAACATGAAGGGAATTTTCCATGATCGATACAACGGATTTTAGAAAAGGTTTGAAGCTCGAGCTCGAAGAAAAAGTTTATGTGGTCGTAAAATCTGAATTTACAAATCCAGGTAAGGGTTCCGCCTTCGTTCGTGCCAAAATGAGAAATTTAGAAACGGGCCAGGTTATCGAAAGAACTTTTAAATCGGGTGTTTCAACTGGTTGTATTGTTCCTGATCTTCTAGAGAGAGAAGTCGAATATATGTACGGTGACGCCGATGGATTCAATTTTATGGATCAATCAAACTTTGAGTCGATCCATGTTTCAACTGAGCATGTTGGCGACGCTAAAGACTATCTTCAGGAAGGCATCAAAATTAGTTTGCTTTATTACAAAGGAAAGCCGATCTCGATTGAGCTTCCGAACTTTGTTGTTTTGAGAGTTGTTGAAACAGATCCAGGCTTGAAAGGCGATACTGCTTCTGGCGGATTGAAAAAAGCCGTCATGGATACTGGTCTTCAGATCAACGTTCCCCTATTTATTAAAGAAAATGAGCTGTTAAAAATTGATACAAGAAATGGCGAATACGTAGAACGAGTTAAAGAATAATCGAGAGGATTCCTTTATGGATTTTAAAAAACTAAAAGATTTTATTGAAGTGGCTAGAGAAGCTGGCGCTTGCCATCTCGAGATGCAAGACGGCGAGAAAAAATATGTCGTAAGTTTCCCAACGGCTTCTAGTCAAATGGTTGCCGCTGCGCCAATGATGACAAGTTTTATGTCGCCTCAAAATGCAGCCGGTTCTGCTGTTGCTGCAAAAAACGATGGCCTCATTGAAGTAACATCACCATTTGTTGGAACCTTCTATAGTACTCCCTCACCTGACTCGCCTGTCTACGTTAAAAAAGGCGACAAAGTAAAGAAGGGACAAACATTATGTATCGTCGAAGCTATGAAAATCATGAATGAAATCGAAAGTGATTCTTCAGGCGAGATTGTGGATATCTGTGTAGAGAATGAAAGTTATGTTGAGTTTGGACAAGTTCTTTACAGAATTAAGCCTTAACTCAGTGGAGAAGTCCCTGTGAAATTTAATAAAATTCTCATCGCTAATAGAGGTGAGATTGCCATTAGAATTCTTCGTTCGTGTAGAGAGCTGGGTATAGAGACAGTCTGTATTCATTCTACGGCTGACGACAACTCCTTGCATGTGAAGCTTGCTGATGAATCAGTTTGTGTGGGGTCAGAGAAGTCGGCTAATAGTTATTTAAATATTCCTGCCATTCTCTCTGCTGCTGAGATCACAGGGGCACAAGCTGTTCACCCTGGTTTTGGCTTTTTGTCTGAGAATAGAGAATTTGCAAGTCTTTGCAAAAAATGGGGTCTGGAGTTTATTGGGCCAAGCATTGATTGCATCGAAAAGATGGGAGACAAAATTCTCTCAAAAGAAATTGCGCAAACCGCTGGTTTACCAGTTCTAAGACCAATCAAGGTCAATAATATTCCTGCAAAAGATATTATTGCTCAAGTGAAAGCGATGGGCTTTCCAGTTTTGATTAAAGCTTCTGCCGGCGGTGGTGGTCGCGGTATGAAGAGCATTTATAAAGAAGAAGAACTCATGCCGGCTATTGAGCGACTCAAGGGTGAGGCTAAAGCAGGTTTTGGTGACGATACCCTTTTTATTGAAAAATATATTACCAATCCTCGCCACGTTGAAGTTCAAATCCTAGCAGATAGACACGGTAATGTGATTCATCTCGGAGAGAGAGACTGTACTGTTCAGCGAAGGTTTCAAAAGGTTGTTGAAGAGTCTCCTTGTCCTGTTTTGACTCCTGAAAAGCGCGAAGAAATCTGTATGTCAGCAGTAAATCTCGCAAAATTTGTGAATTATGATTCTGCTGGAACCGTTGAGTTTTTGTACGACCAAGACGAAAAGAAATTTTACTTCATGGAGATGAATACAAGAATTCAAGTAGAGCATCCAGTTACAGAGCAGAGAACGGGAGTGGATCTCATCGCTGAGATGATTAAAATCGCTGAAGGTGAAAAGCTTCGTTATAAACAAGAAGACATCAAATTTAACGGCCACTCGATTGAGTGTCGGATTAACGCCGAAGATCCCATTACCCAGAGACCTTCTCCGGGTAAAATACTCCATTACCACCGCCCTGCGGGCTTTGGGGTGAGAGTCGACGACTTTATTTATTCCGGTTACACCGTTCCACCATTTTATGACTCCATGTTGGCCAAAATTATTGTGTCAGGGAGAACCCGAGAAGAATGCTTGGATAGAATGAATCGCGCTCTCGGTGAGACAGTTGTTGAAGGAATTTCAACAAATATTTCGCTCCATAAAATGATCATTAATGACAAAGATTTTAGGGGCAATAGTTACTCTACAAGCTTCCTCGCCGAGAAATTGAAGTAAAATAAAGCAATGTTAAGTTATTAGAATTTAACAATTGTACTAAAAGACTCAGTCTCTCGGAGGGGCGTCATGGCAGACCTAGAATCTGCATTCGAGCATTACTCAAAAAACAAATACGAAGAAGCATTTCTCCTTTTAAATGAGTGTATAAGCACTAATGAATTAAGCTCTGAAGAATTAATTCGTTCACTTAAATTGTTTTTTGAAGTGAGAAAACTTTTAAAAACTAAAAATCTATACTCAGATTATAGAGTCCTTTTAGCACAACAATATTATCAAAAAGGCGATTATGAAAATGCTCTAATTGAGTATCAATATGCCTTAATTGAAAATGAAAAAAAGTACATGACTCATTTAGAGCAAGTATGGGACTGCTATTTCCAAGTAGGACAAATTGAAAACTCAGATAATACTGCCGAAAAGTATATTGACCATCTACTTGCAAAAAAATCTACAGGAAAATTAAGACGATTTATTTCAATCGCGAAAAAAAATAGAAATCAGTCTATCGACTG
Organism: Bacteriovoracaceae bacterium UBA6166; assembly: GCA_002435795.1. GTDB lineage: Bacteria > Bdellovibrionota > Bacteriovoracia > Bacteriovoracales > Bacteriovoracaceae > UBA6166. Next base: position 120,966 of record DIUE01000025.1, read on the forward strand.
GGATTTAAGTTTAGTATTGGCAAACCTCTCTACAGGATTAGAAGAAGGAGTTAAGGAATATTTATTAACTCATTTCACTCTAAGTTCAATTATCAATCCTAATAAAAAAAATTATGAAAAAATCATAAAGCTTTCAAATGCAGTCCAAGGTCACCAATACTGGAATCGACACTGGGTAAAGAAGTGGATTGATCTTGTTGAGATTGTTATTAGAATGAATATTGAAAATGGAGCGAATACGTACTCTAACGCAAAATCTTTTGTGACTTTAATTTTTGAATTTGTTCTCGCTGGTGGGGATTTAACTATTGCGCTCTCGTATCTTGGTGTCTACTCATCAAGATTCAGAAGAAAAAAACTGGCCAGGCATTATTTGAATCACTCCTCCCCCAAGAAAAATGAAGTGAATTCAATATACAGAAATATTCAAATAGAAATAGAAAACTATGATAGCAATTTAAACCTCAGCAATGAGGCTGATTACGGGTCCGATTTACTCAAAGAGGAAGTCTTTGGTTTAAATAAAAACAAAGCACGAATAAGGCAGTTAGTTTTTGAAATTAACTTACTAGAAAAAAATAATCAACATGAGAAGGTCTCAAGATTATATACAGAGCTAGCCTCTTTAGACCCAGATCATTTTAAAGTCGTTGAATACAATGAAAAAATTAATTTGGGCCATGGCAGTAAATTACTGGCAAGACGAGAAAGTGCTCAAGAGATTTCAGAAAAACTACAAAACGAAATCAGGAAATTCAGTAAAGAAAATTCTCAACCAGAAACAGACGAGTCCTATAAACGAGTTTTAAAAAAGACTATCACCCTAATGTCAGAGAAGGAAATTGAAGATAACGGAGAGGACTTACTTGTTTCTTTAATTGAATTTGGATTTGAAGATATTGGAGAGTGGTTGCTCACGACGTATATAAAACTTTTCAACTTAACAAGAGTTGAGTTTGATTATTATAAAATTGTCTGCTTTATGGGTATGGAAAAATTTGCACAAGCGGCGGAACTTGCTGAAGACATCCTTACAACTGAGCAATTGAATGAAGAAACCCATATTTGCTTTAGCTATCTTCGAGCAGAGTGTTTTAGAAGTTTGGGTAAAAAAATGGATGCCCTTAGGATCTATCAAGAAATCTATAAGAGAAACCCACGTTATCGTTTAGTTAGCCAAAGGTTGAGCGAAGTTGCTTAGAGTAAATAGATACGTTGTCATATTTATTGCAGTCATTGCTGTAAGCTTTCTTATTGTAGGATCAGTCGTTCAGTCTGATTATTTTGGATCATTTATCAGTAAAGAGATTCAAAAGCGTATTATTAGTGAAGATTTAGTAAAATTATCCTTTTCTAATATCAAAGTTTCTCTAATCCCTCCTTCAACTGAACTAAGAGGTGTTGATCTTGAAATGCCAGACTTTGAGGGTAATAAAATTAGTCTAAGAGCGGAACGCCTAGGTGCCGGATTTAGTCTTTTGTCCTTTCTTTCAAGTGAAATAAATATCAGTGAACTCTATATTAAAAATGGTGATATTCAGGTTTTTTCTAAAATGGAGGATGAAGAACAGGAAGCAAAGGAGCAATTTGAAATAGAAAATTTTATTTACGATAAACTCCCTTTATTAATAGATTCAATTCACGACTCCCTTCCAATCCAGATTGATGGATTAAGCCTAGAAGATGTAGGTGTCGTTTATAACGATGCAAGTTTGGAGATACAGACACTAAGCCTAGAGCTATTTGAAAATTTTCTTATTGGAGACTTGATTGTCACTCAGCTTGAAGGAATGTCAACGTTTTCAAATTTCCCGAGTCTTTTACAGGATATAGATTCACTGGCGCTTTCCTTTGAGCAATCTAAATATGATCTTAATATAAGAAGCCTAGAAGTTTGGAAAAAACTAGAAAATATTAAAGCATCGGGACAAATATTCTTTGATAAAAAAACCTTTTCTTTTAAGTCAGAAGCTGATCTTGCGATTGAAAATTATTCGACCTTTATAGAGTCGTCCATCGGAGAATGGATGAACGGATATGCTTCACTTCGTGCAAATTTTAATGGTTCGGAGAGAACAATAGTTACCGGAGAAGTTAATGTCGATTTAAATGATTTTAAAAGTGATTTTGTCTTTGTCGATAAAGGCCAAATACGAATTGACATTAAAGACAATCGAGCCGAACTAAGTCTGTTCGAGGCACAGCGAAAATCAGGTAGTGTTGCCCTTGTGAAAAATGCCCAATTGTTCGACCTCACCTCAGGAAAGATACTGTTAAAAAATATGAAACTCTCGCTTAAGAATCTTGCAACCAATGATGCGCTTTACGTAATACGTGATGATTTTGAAAGAGTTAAGGGTTATTTATCAGGTACAATAGATGTCAGTTTTGATGAGAGTTTTCGAAATATTAACTTCAAAACGGATTCAATTTTTGAAATCAAAGATTTTTCTTTGTTGGATGACTCAGACGATGAAATTATTGGAAATTCTTTTGTTACGTTGGAAAATACAGAACTTTTTCTCGAAAACCTAAAGAAAGTCAATCTAAAGGCCGAGATCCTTTTTGGAGAAAAAAGTAAAATTACAGCAGCTGGCTATGTTGGTGATGGTTCATTAGAGATCAAAACCTCTGAGGCATTTGTTGATATGTTAGAGTTTGGCCCGATAGCGGGAGTTAAGATTGGTGGTACAGGAAATTGGGACTTCAAAATTTCAGGACCTCTCGATGATGTCGTTTTTGATGTAGAAGCAGTAGTCAGCCAGTTTAGCATAATAGATTTAAATATAAGTCGTGCAAAAGCTAAGCTTAAATTTAATTTAAATAAATTAAATATTGAACTTCACGAGTTTTCTGGATCATTCGGGCAAGATAAGATTTCGGCAAAAGGCTTTTTTGATTTTTCCTCTCGTGATTATTACGATATTGATTTATCTGTGAACGACTTTAAGTATTCTGACCTCGAGAAAGCTTTTCCGCTTATTTATAATTTATTACCGGCGCATCCCAAGGGACTTGAGGCGAATCTTTCAACAAAGGGTCGAGTTTGGGGAACTTTTAAAACAGAACAAACAAATACTAATGCAAGATTGAGTGCGAATTCAATTACTCACCCTTATGAAACTTTTGAACGGTTAGAGACATTGATACAGTTCCAAAATGAGAAATTCGAATTAAAAGACTTTAATCTTGTCAAAGGTGCGGGTGGTCTTAAGGGATCCTTAGCTTTAGATTTAGCAACAAGCTTTTTAGAGTATGATGCTGTCTGGTCTGATACTCCACTAAGACAGTTTACAATGTATAATATGTTTAATTTAGGACTTGATGGAACTTTAAGTGCCGATCTTTATGGTAGTGGCCAGCTTGAAGACCTATCAACAAGAACACAGATTAATATAAAAAACTCGAAGGTTGAAAGCACTCTCGTGACTGACTCTTCTATAACAATTTATAATTCGAAATCAGACCTCTTTTTAACGGGAGATTTGATGGGCGTGATTGATGTTGATGCTTTTATCAATCTAAAATCAAGTGATTCTGCTAAACCATCATATGTAAATATCGATATCCAATCTGAAGATCTACGTTTACCTCTCTCTTTTATATCGAAGCATAATATTTATGATGGAAATTTGATTGGAGAAATTGACCTCTCCTTTAAAACATCATTTACCATTGCCAATATTCAGAAATTAGATGCAACGCTAGACTTTAATAAATTTGAACTGTCCAAGGATGGTTTAACTCTGCAACTAGATGAAAAGAAATCTATTAAGGCCATTAATGGAATTATTTCTCCTGCAAGAGTTCCATTCTCTGGAACAGCGGATAGCCATTTTATTATTGATGTTGAAGGAGAACTAAATAATCGATTGGGATTCTCTGGTGATTTCAATCTCCCGGTCGTGTATTTAGATCTGTTTACTGAGATGTTCAAGTTTAAATCAGGAAACATCTTAGGCAATTTCAGTGCCCGAGGCACTCTAGATAAGCTCGACTCTCAGTCTTTTATTAAGGGAGAAAGGATAAATTTACAAATTAATCAACTTGGCAGTTCAGTCGAAAATTTAAACTTTGAAGTTCAGACGGTAGATAAAGAACTTCAACTCAGATCGTTTAGTAGTAATTACGGAAAGGGTAAACTTTTAGCCGGTGGTAAAATGACCCTTAATCTCCCATACCCTTCGCTTGATTTAAATCTTTCGTTAGATAATTCATATATTGCTTTTTTAAAACGTTCTGGTGTCGTGGTTTCGACAGAGGCGAAAATAAGTGGAGTGTCACCTCCTTACCCTTTAACTGGGCAAATTAATATTTTGTACGGTGAAATTTTAGAAGAATTAACGGATTTTCAAGCTGCGCAATCAGACAGCCTCGCTTCTTTTGATAGATTTTTGCCATCGAGAGAGACACTTAGACCAAGTTTATTATTACTTGATTTAGATTTGAATATTCAACGGCCGGTCGCCGTTAGGAATAACTTGCTTGAATTAGCGATGGAAGGGAATGCAAAAATTAAGGGAACTATCGAAAACCCACAAGTGGAGGGGCGATTTAATGCCGTTCCTGCTTCTAGCCGTTTCAAATTTAAGGGCAATGATTTTCATTTAACACGCGGCTTGATTATTGTTGATAGGACCCTACAGCGCGAAGGAGCAACACTTGATTTTTCAGGTGTCTCACTAATCAATGATTATAGGGTTCGATTAGATGTTACAGGAAAAACAAAGAATATTGTCGTTGGTTTAAGTTCGGAACCAGGTTTAGCACAAGAAGATATTTTTTCGCTCTTGGCCCTTGGGGTGACTTCAGATGTATCTCAAGCACTTGAAGAAACGGAACGTCAGAGTGTTGCTACTGTGGGGATTGGAACCTTACTTGCTGATCAGTTTAAACTAAATCAAGGTTTAGACTCTTCTTTTGGAGTGAAGCTTAGCGTTTTGCCTGAGTATGCTGAAGAAGAGTCAAACTTACTGCAGGGAAAGTCGGCCGTCTCAGATGCAGGCTCAAGCAAATTTAAGTCAGCAACGAGAATTAGACTTCAGAAGAAACTCAACGATCGAGTCGATCTTTCCGTTTCTAGCACAGTCGGTGGCTCATTAGATCAAAAACAAGAAATGAATGTGAATTATCGCATAAATAACAAGTGGTCCCTTGAGGGAGTCTACGAATTGCGGTCAAATGATAATGAAGGTATTGAAACTACGGACTCCGTTGGTGCTGACTTAAAGTATAGGTGGGCTTTTTGAGATCGCTTATTGCCATTTTACTAACTTTTGTTTGGATGAATTCTGTTTATGCACAGAATACCATTACACATGTTGATGTAAGTTGCGCTGAGCTTGATTGCGAAAATATACAAAATAAGTTTCTAGATTTTGTCGGTATAGAAGTTAATGAAGAAGTGATCAAAGAACGCTTTCGGTTTAAGTTATTTGATCGTTCAATTGGGCACCTCTCTTATCAAGTTCTAAAAGACGGAGATTCAAACCGATTGCAAATTGCATCCGGTCTCAAAAAAGTGATTGGAAGAATTCAAATTAAGAAGAATATTGATATTGCTCTGCCAGGAATCCTTTCCTATAGCCTTCTAAAAGAGGGTGAATATTTTGACGTTCTTAAAATAGACGCTTCAAAAGAGAGTTTAGGTAAATATCTTAGTGATCGCGGTTTTTTAGACTCCGAGATAAAAATCACTACTAAAAAGAACTTAAACAAGATTGATATTGTTTTGGATATTAATCTTCGAGATATCGTCACGGTAAAAGACGTAAAAATCATCACAACCAATCCCAATTTGTTAGGAAGAGTTCAAAGTAAGTTTACGGGATTTAAGGGTGAGTTTTTGGATAGGCTTCAATTTCGCTTAGCCGTCGATCAGCTCACAAGAGAGTTATTTGAATCAGGCTTTTATGAATCGGAAGTAACTGTCCTTCCAGATGAAGTGCTAAAAGAATCAAATGAAGTGATCTTAAGAGTCCAGGTAAAGTATGGAAGTCTATACAGTTTTAACTTTGAAGGAAATCACTACTTAAGCCGGGCGAATTTAATAAGTGCAGTTAATGATTCAATATTAAGGTCAGGTGTAAAAAACGAAGACAAGGCGATGACAGATCTTTTGGAGTCTACTTATCAAGAAATTGGTCTGTACGACACAAAAATCAAACTTAGAGTTGTAAGGGGGCAAAATAGATCCGGCTTAAGTTATGTGAATTTTTTCTTTTCGATAAAAGAAGGTAAAAAAATTCCAGTCAGACGAATTGCTTTCAATGGAAATGACTTTTTGCCAAACAGGAAGTTGTATGAACTTTATAAGAAAAATGGAACACCACTAGCAAGAGCGGGTTTTCTAGATGAGGTGTATATCGAATCATTTCGTAAAGAAATCCTCAGGGAGTATTTTGCAAATGGTTATGTTCAAGCAGAAGTCTCATCTCCTGAACTTGTCATTAGTGAGGATGGAGATGCTTCTGTCGCTTATATAATTCGAGAGAGACAACCGACAATAGTTAAATCTATAAATTTTAATTTTGACGATCAACAAACGAAAGATCTTTTAACAAAGAAATTATCCAATAAAGCAGATTCCCCTCTAGATATAACCAAGTTGGATCAAGACCTCAATTTGACAGTAGAGACCTTGCAGTCTTTAGGGTATTTTTTCGCAGAGATTGAAGATGTTGAAGACTCAGAGCTTTTAAGTTACAGCCCAAATCATCGTGAAGCTGATATTAATATTCCAATTACTTCTTTTCGAAAGACCTTTCTAAACTCCATCATCATTACTGGTTACTCTAAAACAAAATTAGAAGTCATCACTCGTGAAATTGAACTAAAGCAGGGAGATTTAATTGTTCCTCAAGATGTCGTTCGTATTCGAGATCGTCTTTCGGCCCTTGACCTGTTTTCAACTGTAAGAGTGACCCCGTTTGTTATTGATGAACTGGCAGGTGAAGAGAATGATACTTACCAAGTGAATCTACTTGTTCAATTGCAAGAAAAAGATTTCGGACTTGCGGAAATAGCTCCTGGTTACCGAACGGACCTTGGGTTTAAATTTTCATCGGGTTTAACCTATAATAATTTATTTGGAATGAATCGTTCAGCTTCGTTACAAGCAGAAGCCAACAGAAGATTCAATTACAGTGATTTTGATACTCGCAGAAGACAGGAGCAGAGACAACTAATAGAATATCTTGTAAGAGCGAGCTATACTGAGCCATATCTTTTTCCAAGCTTACTTAATACTCAGTTTCAGTTTGATATTTCCGCGGCCATTCAACGAAAAAGATTTGTAAGTTTTGATGCTGATCTCTTTCGAATTTCCCCACAGATATCAAAACAGGTTTCCAACGCACTAACGCTTTCGCTTAAATATCAGTTTGAAACAATCAGTCAGTTTGATGCTACTAATCCGGAACTTAATGATAATTTTGCCATTGGGAGTTTGACTCCCTCGGCGACTCTGGACTACAGGGACGACCCCGTGAGGCCTACTAAGGGCTCGATTTATAATCTTAGTTGGGAGTTTGCAAATCCCTATTTTCTCTCTATGGATGACGACGATATTACGATTAATTATTATCGTATGACATCTCGAAATAGTTTTTATTATTCTCCAAACCCTCACCTGACTTTTGCCTTGTCTATTTCTATGGGTGTGCAAAAAAACTTCGCGACAGATGAGCGCTTGGATGAAAATGGGGATCCGATTTTTTTAACAGATGGGCGAGTTTCAAAAGCAGGTTTTATTCCCAGTACGAAAGTCTTCAGGCTTGACGGTATAGATACAGTACGTGGTTTTTCTGCGGAGGAAATCAATCGTCTGACTGACGGACGAAATGTGGGAGATGTTGTCGTGAATGACGTCGCCTATTTCGGGAATATCAAGCTCGAGCCTAGATACTATATTAATGATACCTTTGCTGCGGGCGTGTTTGTTGACGCCGGGCGTGTATTTCTCAACAAGTTTAACGTCTCAGAATTACGTGCAAGTACGGGAACGACATTAAAAATTCTCACTCCGGTGGGGACGCTGGACTTTGATTATGGTATAAAACTCAAGCGCGAGCGTTTTTCATCTGAATTAAGAGAAAAATTTGGCCGTTTCCACTTGTCGATTGGATTTTTCTAGTCCCATTGGTTCTTGACGACAGGCCCAATTCTCCTATATAAGAATCATCACTTTTGTAAAGTGCTGAAGTTGCGATAAATATAAATTGTTTGGAAGGTTGTTTATGTATACACAAAAGTCCTTTGTCTTAAAGCCACAAGATGCTCAAAAAAAGTGGTACGTCATTGATGCCACAGATAAAATCGTTGGAAGACTTGCTACTGAAGTTGCAGATCTTTTAAGAGGTAAAAACAGTCCTCAATTTACACCAAACACAGATTCTGGTGACTTTGTTGTGATCGTAAATGCTGAAAAAATTAAATTCACCGGTAATAAATTAGATAAGAAAATTTATCACTGGCACACGAATCATATTGGCGGGATCAAGCAGAGAACTGCTCGTGAGCAACTCACGAAGAGACCTGACCTTATTATTATGAATGCTGTAAAAGGCATGCTTCCAAAAAATACACTTGGAAGAAAGCAATTAACAAAATTAAAAGTTTTTGCGGGTCCAACGCATGAACATGATGCTCAAAAACCAGAAGTTTATAACGTTAAAGAGATGGGGAACAGATAATGGCAGCAGCAAAAGCTAAGACATATCTAGCACACGCAGTAGGTAGAAGAAAATGTTCAGTTGCTAGAGTTTATCTTGCAGACGGTGCAGGAAAGATTCTTGTTAACAAGAGAGAGCTTAAGGATTATTTCGGCAAAGCCACTAATCGTTATGTTGTTCATCAACCATTAAACCTTCTTAAAATTAATGATAAATTTGATATCAAAGTTAATGTTAAGGGCGGCGGTACAACTGGCCAAGCTGGAGCGATCCGTTTGGGAATCAGTAGAGCTCTTTTAAAAGTTGATCCTTCATTAAGACCAGAGCTTAAAACAGCTGGCTTCTTAACAAGAGACTCAAGAAAAGTTGAGCGTAAGAAAGCTGGTCTTCGTGGTGCTCGCGCCAGATTCCAGTTCTCGAAAAGATAATTTGTCTAAAAGATTGTTTATTGAAGAGCCCACCTTTTGGTGGGCTTTTTTTATTTGGGGAACTAGACTCTTGGTTCTTGTCTAAGACCCAGAGGCGAAAAATTGGAAGTCATAAAAATTCGTGGCGCCAGAACCCATAATCTTAAAAATCTTAGCTTGGATCTAAAGTTAAATAAGATTACCTGCATTTCGGGGCCTTCTGGTTCTGGAAAAACCTCGCTGGCCTTTCACACTCTGTTAACAGAATCGAAACGTCGTTATTTGAATTCTTTCCCAAATGACGTGAAATTTTTTTGGGATATTCCACAGACAGTCGATGTGGATGAGATCTACCCCGTCCTTCCGGTTTGGGGGATGGCCCAGCATAATCCGGTGGTTGGTTCAAGACCTGTTGTTGCTGATTTACTAGGCATTCATGAGGAGTTACAGAAGATTTTTTTCCTTTTGGGCAGTCCTTTTTGTCCCACCCACAAAATTTCACTTGAGAAGCAGTCCCCTGTAGAGCAACTAATGGCCGTTATTGAAAGCATGATGGAAAGAAGCGAGACGGCCGTCATTCATTTGATGCTAAAGCCAGACGACTATCGCCGTACTTTCGGTCATCAATCCACTCCGTCGAAAACCTATGATCGAGAGAAATTGGAAGTTTCTGAATACAGCGAGTCTGATCCATTTTGGGAGTTTTTTAAACTTAAGAAGAAAACCTTAAAAAGTTTAAAGCAACGTTTTGAAACTGATTTTGTGAAGGTAGACCTGAAGGCCATTTATCTTTTTAATAATGAATCAAAAGATTTAGTGAAAACGAGCTTCGATTCAGACCATAAGTGCCCAGAGTGTAACTATACAATTAGGCGTATGCTAGATTCCTCTCATGAGCTTTCAGCTTATAATCCTGTTGGGGCATGTTCGTCTTGCGACGGCCATGGAATGAATTTGATTTATGATAGAGAGAAATTGGTCAGAGATCCTAAGCTAACCATACGAGAAGGAGCTGCTTACCTCGTTAATTACTCACGATTTATTCATTATCATTCTGAGTTGATCAAGGCGTTCAAGTCAGAGGGACTTGATCCTGATACACCTTTTGAAAAATTGCCTGTCAAAAAATGGAAGATACTTTTTGAAGGTAAGGGGCGATACCCAGGTTTCAATTCCCTTTTGGAGTATTTAGAGGCGAGAAAATATAAAAAAAATGTTCGCATTTATTTACGGGGATTACAGAAAGAGGTTTTATGTGAGGCGTGCCATGGCACTCGAATTTCTGCTCTCGCTCAGAATATAATAATTAGTGTTTTATCGAAAAAATTTAGTTTTCAAGAAATTCTAATCTCGAATATTGATTATTTACGGAATTTCACTGAGACATTGCTCAGAGAGCTTAAGGGTAAAAAAGATATTCTTGAGAATGAAGCGGCAAGCTTGCGCTTGCTGAAAAAATTAGAGATTAAACTCGCAGTTTGCTTTTCACTTAGAATTAATCATCTTAAGTTAACAGAGAAAGTGAGAGTGCTTCCTCCTGGAGAATATCAACGTATACTTCTGACCAAGTTTTTAAGCTTTGAAGGTTCGGGATCACTCTTAGTTCTTGACGAGGCCAGTTTAGGTTTAAATCTTGAGGAACAAAGAGCGTTGTTAGACGAGTTGAGAAAAATCTGTGATCAAGGCAATACTTTACTTTTGATTGATCACTCGCCACTCGTACAGTCTTTAGCAGATGAGTTGATTCTCATGGGTCCTGAGGCAGGACATCGTGGAGGAGAGATTGTTTATCAAGGCGCTCCCCCTAGCTTTAAAAAGGGTAAGTCACAAACAAAAAAATCACCCAAAGCCTCCGATGCAAAAATTGAGTTTAAGGGGGCGGAATATAATCTCAGTCTTAATTTACAGCAAATTAATTTAATTAAAGGGGCGTCAAGTTCTTTGAAGAACAGTTTGATCACAAAAGAAATTCCTCAAATCATTGAACAAGAACTTAACCGAGATTTTAAAAAGAAATCTACAATACCAGGTCTTGATCAAATTCATTCCTTTCATTTTTTTGATGGATCACTTGGGCGAGTTTCTTCGAGGTCTACTTTCGGAACTTCAACCGGTTTTTCTCAGTATGTAAGAAAGCAGTTTGCGAAACTCCCTGTTTCTAAAACGCTTGATTTAACCGACGGGCATTTTTCATCCCATTCGCCTCTTGGACAATGCCCGACTTGTGAAGGAAGAGGTAAACGAACAATCGATATGCAGTTTTTAGAGGATTTGGAATTTGTCTGTGAAGATTGTAAAGGAATGAAGCTTAAACCATTCTATAGCTCAATTACAAATGGCGAATATAGCTTTTATGAGATGATGTCTAAAAGTATCGATGTCGTTTTACCTACCATCAAACTGACTCCCAAATATAAAAGACTTTATGACATGATCGAGCGACTTAACTTAAATTATATTGAACTTGATAGAAGTGTATCGAGCTTATCTGGTGGAGAAAGACTTCGAGTGAAGTTATTAAATCATCTTCAGCGGGAAAGTTCTCACGGGCTGTATTTTTTTGAAAATCTTTCATTCGGACTAGGATCAAGCGATTTGAAAAAGATCGCCCAATTTCTAGAGGGTCTATGCCAAGCTGGAAACACCATCGTTCTGATCGATGAGTCAGCCGAATTTGAAGTTTATGCCGATTCCATCCAGGCGCTCTAGCCGCAATATCAAAATTTAATTGGCACTCGAGGAAGCTTTAGAAGTGATTCTGAGGCTCCGTGCGAGTGTAAAACACGGTGCTTACTGTGATATTACGGCAACTTAAGTGCCCTAATCCCCAATTCATTGGCCAGCTCATGATAAAATAAAGGTCAAGTTTGACTGTATTAGTCCGATAAGTGCTTGAGTAAATTGCTCTGGCGAGGGTCTATGAATCAATCACTGTTTTTATTTTGGCTGCTGTTTATAAGTTGTATTTCCTCGTTGCATGCAACGACTTTAATACCTACGGCGTTTGATATTCAACTGCGAGATGCTGATGCAGTTGTAGAGGCACAGTATCTAGGCCACTCTTATAAGAGACTAACCACCGGTGAAATTTTCACCGAAGCACAGTTTAAAATAATTAAGTCGGCTGGACTTAATCCTAGCGAAATCCATCATCCAAATCATTTTCGAATTTTTTATCCTGGTGGTGAGTGGCAGGGCCAAGTCGTAACAATTCAGCAAGCTCCTAAGTTTAACTCTGATGAGAGAGTGATATTACTTTTAGAGAAACAAAAATTTGGATTTATGATTCAAAATCTAACTCTAGGTAAATACACCATTCATTCGCGCCCTACTGAGCCCAAGTATATTAGTTCGACAGCTTTTCCGAATCACTCTCAGCTTGGGAAAATTAGCTGGGCAGAAGTAGAAGGACTAGTGAAAAAGAGATTTGGAACAACTCTCGTTAGTTTTAGCCAAATACAGTCTCCAGATAGAGCGATCGCAAGCTCTGAACCTCAGAATACGAGAGAAATCGCAAGCGTCAAAGCAGAGGAAAGTAGTAGTAAAAATAATTCAATGAATTTATTTTGGATTGTTTTAATGTTTTCCACACTTGGTATGTTTAGCGTCTATATGGGGCGACAGCAAAAGGGCAAGAATTGAGCAAAAGGATAATGTTTTTCATTATCTGTTTATTAAGCTTTTCCTTAGGAAGAGTTGAAGCCTATTCAATTAATTACTACACAGAATCAATTATTACAAAGTGGGATTCCCCTGAGCTCAATGTGTTCGTCAATCCAAGACATCAAAATAATTTCAGCTCTGATACGGCGAGCTTAATTATTAGTCAGTCCGTAAATCAATGGAACTTGAGCTCTCCAAGAGTGAAGATAAATATGGCCTTCAGTGAGCAGTATGCTCCACAGGAGCGTCGTAATGATATTTATTTTTCAACGACGAGTTCTTATCTCGGGCCAAGTGTTGCTGGTGTGACTGTGACGACTCACGATCAAGTAACAGGTTCATTGATCGAAGCTGACATCATCATTAACGATAATCTTGAATTAACGAGTAGTTCTTCCAGTGGTAATTTTTTGGGAGATATCATCTCTCATGAACTAGGACATCTTCTGGGGTTGGGACATTCGGCCGTACGTGGAAGCAGTATGTTTTATCGTTTAACGAAAGGCCAATCAATCTTGCACGAAGATGATAAAGCGGGAATTAAATCACTCTATCCGTATGACTCAACTTCTCTTGGAAGTTTACGAGGACAGATCGTAGGTGGCCCAAAAAAAATTGGAATTTTTGGTGCTCACGTCTCGGCCATTTCTCTTAAAACAGGTCGAGCAGTAGCAGGAACTATCACCGATGCTACCGGTAATTTTAAAATTGAGGGTCTTCCTACTGGAGATCAATATTTTGTATATGTGGACAAACTTAAGGGTGTTGAAAATTTTTCGTCATTTTACTCCAGCGTGAAGTCTGATTTTTGTAATTCAAAATTTGACTATCGAGGAAGTTTCTACCAAACCTGTTTAACGAAAGATGAAGGATTTCCTCAGGGGGTCGATCTTACAACTGCTAGTCGTAATAAACATATTGGTGTTCTCACTATTCGTTGTGGCTTGGATGTACCCACAGAATATTTAGTCGGAAAATCTAATCAAGAATTTGTTATCAAGCCAAGTGGATTGGCGGCGGCCCCTAATAATTTGGGCGAAGCCTTTGTTGGTTTTTTCACTCAGCGTGATTTAGCAGAACTAAATACGGATGAGATTCATCTTGATTTCACAGAGGTAAATTTGCTTGAGCGATTTGGAAATAAGAATATGGCGTTAAGGGTAAACTTATCGCCACAAGATTTTTACAGTCCAGTTCATTTGTCTGCTTCAGTTCTTTCGGCAACAGGAGCTCAATGGGACTTTCCAACAAGCCAGCAAGTGAATTTTGAAAACGTTCACTTCGATCAATTGGGACTGCCAACGACTAATCTCACGGCTTATTTACCACTCGATAGGAATGATTCTGAGAATAATTATTTCGAAATTCTGATCACACCCCAAGACCTAGTGACATTTACATCGACACGGTCAGTCAGCCTCGATGATTATTTACCAGCTTTTGATCTTTACGGCGACGATTTGTCCTTTTATTTGTTTTCAGTAGAGCTCGTAGAACAATTAGGGCCAAACCAATATGAGACCCTCGCGCGAAAAATTTATGGGCCAGTTAAAGACAACCGAGCTTGCACTGATGCTAACGAGGCGTACAATGTCAACAATCCAGAGATCATTCAAAGCCTTGAGGAGCGTACTTCTAGGCGAAGTCAAAACAAGAAAAATGAGCTTGATGCCCTAGGTTGCGGAATGATTGTCCTCGAGGGCAGCAATGGTCCTAAACCTCCATCTTCATCATTGCCTATTGGCTTGACGCTTGCCTTTTTAGTAAGTGTTCTAGGGCTAGAATTTTTCAAATCAAATAGGCTTTCACTCTAAAAATTCATTGGATTCCGGCTACGTTAGGACCATAATAAATAGGGAGTAGAATTAAATATCCCGAATAAAAAGGTCAAGTGATGAAAAAACAAATTGCCTATTTTTTAACGCTCTTAATTCTCGGCAGCACAGTCGTTGCTCAAGATTTACAGAACGAAAGAATTAGAAGCATCTCCGATAGAAAGAGATCCATCTATCTAGATCGAGGGATTTTTCATAATGGCTCTCAAAGTCAAACATCCTCTCTAAAAGGAATCCGTTATAATTATTCAGCACAGCTTGGATATGAAAGAGTTGTGTTTGATTTTACAACTGATAAAGTTCCTCGAATTTATGGCCATATCTCGTCAGTGGATAAAAAAGTTACGATTGATTTTTTTGATACGAAACTCGAGTCTAACCTCGCATCGAGTGGTGAGAGTAAATATGTCGAAAATGTGAATTTCTTTCCAATTACTGATGAGTCGCTATCGGTAGAAATTAATCTTAAAGAAAATGCCACAGTAGACATTTTCTATCTCGAGTCACCAGCTCGATTTGTTATCGATATTAAAAAATAAAACATTGTCCAAAAGATCCTTAATAGTTCTAAAGATAAGGAGACGTAATGTCTGAATCTGAAACTGATTACCAAGTTCAAGTTAAATCCTCTGTAGAGGAAGTTGCTAAATTTCCGCAAGAAGTGGTCATCATCCCAATAATGAACAGTCCAATTTTCCCAGGAATGATTGCCCCAATTATTCTTAGTGAGGAAAAATTTACACCAGAGCTTGATGAGAGCATCATGCGTTCGGGTTTTGTTGCCTTAAACTTAGTGAAGTCAGATCTTAAAGATAGCTCTGGGAAGTTTATTAAAGAGGAAGAGCTTGACCTAGACGCAAGAGAGATTCGATCTGGCGATATTTATAAAGTCGGTGTTCTCTGTAAAGTGGTTAAGAAACTTAATCTTCCTGACGGCTCCGTGAACGTTCTAGTGCATGGAGTGAAGAGATACCGCGCTAGTAAAATCTACTCCGAAGCTCCGTTGCTTCGAGCTAAGATTGAAGTCTTTGATGATATTTTGGAAACAGACGAGGAGCTAGATGCTTATACTCGCTCTGTTATCAATCAAGTTAAAAAGCTCTCTGAAATTAATCCGTATTTCAATGAAGAGATGAGACTTGCAATGCTTAACTCCCCTTCACCTGGAGCTCTTGCAGACTTAGTAGCGTTCGCAATCTCATTAGATATTCCTGAAGCTCAAGACTTCCTCGAAACTCTTGTTGTCAAAAAACGATTTGCAAAACTTCTCGTTTATTTAAAGAGAGAAAAAGATGTCGCAGATATTCAGAAGAAAATTTCTGATGAGGTTAATGACAAAGTTAACAAATACCAAAGAGAGTATTTTCTTCGCGAGCAATTAAAAGTTATCCGCTCTGAGCTTGGAATGGATGAGGATGAAAAATCAAAAGACTTGAATAGAATCAGAGAAGAAATTGAGAAGGTGGGGTTGCCCGAAGACGCCCTTAAGGCCGCTCGGGAAGAATTGGACCGCTTGGAAGTGATTCCTGATAGTTCGCCAGAATACAATTTAACTCGAACTTATTTGAATTGGCTTATTGAGTTGCCTTGGTCAAAAAGTTCAGAGGACGCCGTTGATATAGCAGAAGCGAAGAGAATCCTTGAGAAGGATCACTACGGACTCGAAAAACCAAAAGAGCGAATTCTTGAATTCTTGGCCGTAAGAAAATTAAAGCCTAAATATGATGGAACAATTCTTTGTTTATCTGGTCCTCCAGGTGTTGGGAAAACTTCACTTGGAAAAAGTATTGCAAAGGCTTTAGGTCGAAAGTTTTACCGTTTTAGTCTTGGTGGTATGAGAGATGAAGCCGAGATCAAGGGCCATAGAAGAACTTATGTTGGAGCGATGCCAGGGCGTATTATTCAAGCTCTTAAGCGTGTTGAAGTGAATAATCCTGTTATCATGCTTGATGAGATCGATAAGCTCGGTAGCTCTTACCAAGGAGATCCTTCATCAGCATTATTAGAGGTTCTTGATCCAGAACAGAACTCAACTTTCATCGACAACTATCTTGATATCCCTTTTGATTTATCGAAAGTCTTATTTATTGCAACGGCAAACTATATCAATGATATTCCCGAGCCACTCCTAGATAGAATGGAAGTCATCGAGTTATCGGGCTATACAATTGAAGAGAAACTTTCCATTGCGACAAAATGGGTAATTCCAAAACAACTTGAAAAACACGGCTTAACTCGCAAAGATTTTAGTCTTTCATCTGTTGTGTTGAAGAAAATCATTTCAGACTATGCCAGAGAACCTGGTGTCCGAGTGATGGAGCAATTTGTTGCAAAGCTTTGTCGAAAAGCAGCGCTTGATAAAGTAAGCTCTAAGCGGGCCAAGCTATTCAATCCAAGTCTTAAAAATATCGAAGAAATTTTAGGTGGTGCACGCTTTCAAAGTGAAATTGCCGAAAAATCTGTAAAGCCTGGAATAGTGACTGGTCTTGCATGGACTGCTTATGGCGGAGAAATTCTTCAAATCGAAACACTTCCTCTCAAGGGAAGCGGGTTTAAACTAACTGGTCAGTTAGGTGATGTGATGAATGAGTCTGCAAATTTAGCGTACAGCTATGTAAAAAAGATTCTACAATCTGAGCTTGATTTGATTAAGCCGAAAAAGAAAACGGCAAAACAAGTTGTGAAGGAAAAGAATAAAGAAAAGAGCGACGAGGATACTAAGGGTGATGCTGCGACAAAAGATCAGCCAGAAGACTTTTTGGCCGCTCACGAAGTTCACCTTCATTTACCTGCTGGAGCGACTCCGAAAGATGGACCAAGTGCAGGGATTACGATGGCGCTAGCACTTTATTCATTGGCGACAAATAAGCGTGTAAAGACTGGCGTGGCGATGACGGGAGAACTTTCTCTTACCGGCAAAGTCTTACCTGTTGGTGGCATTAAAGAAAAAGTTCTAGCCGCGAAGAGAGCAGGCATCAAAACAGTCATTTTGCCAAAGCAGAATGAAAAAGATTTGAAAGAAGTTCCAGAGCGCCATAGAAAAGGACTTGTTTTTTATCCCGTAACTCATTTTGACGAAGTCTTAAAAATCGCTCTTTCTAAGTAAATAAAGCCAAAAAAAAAGCCCCTCAAAACGAGGGGCTTTTTTTAAAACACAATTTTTTTTTAATTAAAATTCTTCAGAATCGTATTCGCTAATCGGTGCGTGCTTGATTTTACCAGCAGCAATTTCTCTAAGTGCGGTAACGATATCTTTGTTACGGCTTCTAACTAAAGGATCAGCGCCTTCTCTTAATTGCTTCACTCTCTTCACGGTTAAGTGAACGAGTTCATAACGATTTTCTACTCTTTCAAGACAATCTTCAATCGTAATTCTGGCCATTTAGGATGCTCCTCTTTAGATCTAATCACTACTTATAATGAAAAACGGGGCTTAAGTCAAAAGATATGGCTTAATACATAGAGTCAATGAGGTCTTTAAGCTCCGTCAAAACGATTTTCCGGCGAATTTTAAGGGATGGAGTTAACATTCCATTGTCGACGCTTGGCTCCATAGGGACGAGTCGAAAGTCCTTTATTTTTTCAAAAGAAGCCAACTTCTCATTCGTTTGATCCAAAAGATCTTTGATTATTTTTTGAACTTCAGATTTTTGACATATTTTTTCGAGGCTTGCATGTCGATCAAGCCCCATGCTTTCGAGTCGATCTGCGAAACTTGTTTTCTCGATAAAGATCAGCGCCGTTAAGTACTTTCGTTTGTCCCCAATGATGATAGCTTGTGAGATTTCAGTATGGATTTTTAGGAGACCCTCGATTTTTTGAGGAGCAATGTTTTTTCCACCAGATGTGATGATGATATCTTTTTTGCGGTCAGTGATCTTGAGGTAACCATGGCTATTTAATTCGCCAATATCACCCGTTCTAAACCAGCCATCGCTGAGAACGGCTTCTGTTTCTTTAGGGTTTTTGTAATAACCGTGAAACATTGCTTTGGTCTTAATTAGAATTTCTCCATCTGGCTCAAACTTGATTTGCACATCACCTAGCGGAAGGCCCACTGTTCCTGGGATTTGTTTGTTCACAGGATTGACGGCACAGGGAGCGATTGTTTCTGTTAAGCCATAACCTTCAAGTACCGTTAAGTTGCAGTATCTCAGGAACTGAATGACTTCTTCACTGAGAGGCGCTCCACCGGAGACAAAAAAACGTATTTTTCCACCGAAGCGTAGGTAGATTTTTTGAAAGACAAGTTTGTAGGCTAAGTTTCGTTGAAGAATTTCAATTGTTTTTGGTGCGCGGTCATTATCTATTTTCGAGAAATAAATTTCAGAGGCCTTCACTG
Source organism: Bacteriovoracaceae bacterium UBA6166 (assembly GCA_002435795.1). Taxonomy (GTDB): domain Bacteria; phylum Bdellovibrionota; class Bacteriovoracia; order Bacteriovoracales; family Bacteriovoracaceae; genus UBA6166. Next base: position 139,885 of record DIUE01000025.1, read on the forward strand.
CCCATTTGAAAACGTTTTTCTTAATCAGGTCCTCGGCGGCAACCTTTTGATGTACCCCTTCGAAGATTTTTTCGAAAATACGGGGAACAGCAATCATAATGGTTGGTTGGGCAATGGTGATATTATCAATCACCTTCTCAAGGGATTCAGCGTAGACATTTTGAAGATTGAATTTTAATCCGATCAGTGAATCACAACGGCCTAAAACATGGGACAAAGGTAAAAAAGTTAAAGTTCGATCTTTTGAGCTAAGATGGCCTTTGAGTCCGGTGTAGATATTCTCAAGCATGGCTATAATCGCACCATGAGTAATCATGGCGCCTTTAGGTTCACCAGTGGTGCCGGAAGTATAAATAATAGTCGCAAGATCTTCTTCTAAAATATTTTGGCATAAACTTAAAAAGCCAGCGTCGCTATCGGCGTTGTTGGCTTTTGCATCACTGATAACTTGCTCGTAAAAACTACAATGAGCAAATTCGGCTTTCACATCTTGTTCTATTTGGATCAAGCAGCAATGTCTAATTTTTTGACTCTTTAATAGCGGAGTAATTTTTTGTAGCTGATAAACATTTTCAGCAATAACGAATTTTGCTTCTGAGTGCTCCAAAATATACGTCAGATCATCCCCTTCATAACTGGGGTAAATGGGAACGACCACTGCGCCAAGGCATAAGAGACTTAAATCAAATAAGTGCCATTCCTTGCTCGTTTTGGCGAGGATCGCAACTTTATCACCTTTCTTAACGCCTAATTGTGCGAGACCTAAGCACAGAAATTTGACTCGTGACCAATATTCTTTCTGTGAAAAGAATTTAACATCTTCATGTTCAACCCAGCCTAAAAGTTGATTTTCATTATTTTTGTGCACTCTCTCGATAAATAATTGAGGAATCGTGAGAGGTTTTTTTGATTTTTTCATGAGTTGAAAATCTTTTTTTAGGGAGAAGTAATGTAGGGGTGCCATCAACTATTATAGCTTAGATTAAAAAAAAGGCAATGATGGAGCTTCTAGTTGTGTCTAAATGTATGAGTGTTAAGAGTACCTCTAATGAGGTACTCAATGTTTTTCATTTCAAAGGATACTATTTAGGTTTGAAAATTGATCATATTACTGTGACTACGAAGCATCAAATATTTCAGCCGAAAAAAGATTATCTACTTTTTCTGAAAGCGATTAGAATTAAAAAAGGCTCATTGGAGACTGTTTTTATTAAGTGCAAAGAATTTTAGGATATGAATGGAACTACAAGAATATATTCTCACGGAAAGAAAATTTTTGCATGAATTGAGTAATCAAATTGTGATCGCTCAAGGAATGGCAAGTATGGCAAAGACGAGTTTTGAGAAGAGTGCTGCGGTTGCTGAGCAGGACATGATTAGACTTGAAAAATCACTGACGGCACTTAATAAAGTGATTGGTATCCTGCAGGAGCGCAAAGCTTTCGTTGTTGAGCAGTCTGACTAAAACCTACTGGTTAATTTTGACGTTTACTCTGTCACCAATCATGAAATTTCGGATTTCAAAATAGGGTGTTTCTTCGCCTTCTTCAAAATTATTGAATACAGTGATTGCTGTGTCTTGTTCGCTATGGAGAACTTTGAGTTCTCCAACCTTGACTCTATGATCATATCTTTTTTTTGCCTCATAGGGATCGTTCATTGAGATGATGCGAAAGACATCGACTAAGGTGCCTGCTCTCAAGCCTTGCTGTAGGCCCATATTGATATAGTAGTTTTTCTTGATTTTTTCATTCGGAACCCCCATCGAGATATCTTGCGCGATAGAATAGATAATATAATCCCTCGCGAAGCTCATAGAGGTTGTGAATAGAAAACTTATAATCATTAATCGTCGTAACCAGGTGGCTGTGAACATGAGACATATCCTCGATGCAGGTTGAAGCATTTGCTCACAAACTTATCGACAGAAAATGTCAAAACGACGACTAGGACGAACTCTCAGGAGATTGAGAGGTAAACTTTTCCCTTAGCGAATAAGAAGCGGATTAATTGAGTCGGAGATATTTGATATTATTATAGATTAAATCTGAATGGCGGTAGTTCTTTAGGTGATCATGAATCAATATATAATTCCGAGTGTAATACTGCATTACCCATGGAAGATCCTGATTAACGATATTTTCAATCTTCTCCATAAGTTCAAACTTCTCTGGACCGTCTGGCAAAAATTTCAGCTTCTCAAAGGCGGCGTCAAATTCAGGATTTTTATAGAATGTAGCGTTTGGTCCAGGGGAATGATTTCGAGAGTACAAAAGCTGTAAAACATTTTCTGAATCTCTATAGTCTAGCGCCCAGCCATCTTGCCAAAATTGGAGTGAGCCGTTTCGTGCCTTATCTAGGAAGCCTGGATAAGTATTGGTTACGGCTTCAACTTCAATTCCAATTTTTGCGAGTTCATTTTTAACAAATTGAGCTTGTTGGCGATTTGTAGCACTTGCCCCTCTGACGTCGTATTTAAGCACCGGAAGGCCTTTGCCATCTGGGTAACCAGCTTCTGCCAGTAGTTTTTTAGCTTTCTCTAAATTATAGGAGTAAGGAAGTTGGGCCCCAGGGTTATAACCTGGAATGCCTGGAGGATAGATTGAGTTGGCTTTTTGACCGATATTATTTGTGAACGTTTTGATATAGCGATCAACATCAATCGCATGGGCAATAGCTTTTCTAAGATTGAGATTCGTTCCGAGAATGGGGTCTCTCATATTAAAAGAAAGCCACCAATAAGTGAGTGTTGGGAAAACCTGAAGATGAATCTTATCCTTCTTTAATTCTTCTGTGAGTCTGCCAGAATCGTCGATTGCTCTGCCAAAATTGTCTTTTGGAATAACGAGATAATCAATTTTTTTAGATTTAAAGTTCAGCCATCTTGTTTGGGCCTCTTTGATAATATGATACTGAACCCCCGAAACAAAAGGCAGATTTTTTCCTGCATCGGTGAGAAGTCCGTCCTGGTGAGAGATTCGATCTCCCTCAGAGGGATAGCGGCTTGTGCGGTACTTTTCATTTCTCTTGAGTTTCAGCCCCGACATAGGGGTCCACTGGTCCAAGATAAAAGGGCCAGTTCCTACCATAAATGTGTTTAAGTTATTATCATAGTGTTTGATAGCTTCCATTGGGACTGGAGCGCTAAAGCCCATTGCAAGCGCGTAGATAATTTGGGGAAAAGGTCGAATCAACTTGATGACTAAGGTCTGATCATCAACGGCATTGAGTCCTTCGACGCTCATCTTTTCAAAATCGTCCATGGTCTTAGCGTTTGTTCGAAACTCATTGAGGCCCACAATCTTGTCTTCAAATAGCCACCAGCCATTGCTTCTAGTTGGGATAAAAGCTAGTCGTTTAATTTGATTAACGAAGTCTTGGGCTTTGACTGCCCGGGGTTTGTCACCAAAAACTTCGGTGTTTTGATAATAGATATCGGGCTTAATTTTGATGGTGTATTTCTTCCCGTCGTCTTCAATAACCGGCATATCAGAAGCGAGTAGCGGCTGGAGAGTGTAGGGTCTTTTTAAATAATGATACTCGTAGAGAGTTTCATAGACTTGATAAATAACGGTTGCAGAAATGGTGTCATAGGCATTGGCAGGATCAAGTGAAGAGATCTCATCAGACAAAGGAATATGGACAATATTTTTATTATTGGAAAAATGCTGTTCTGATTTAAAACAGCTAGTGAGTAATAGGAGTAAGAACAGAAGTTTCATAACCAGCTCAGGAAATAGTTTTCACACCAATTTAACAGCTTGATGAGAAAATCGCTACCAAACATACTGCCTAGCAACTATATTTGTGAGTCGTCAAGGTGGTGCAAAATGGCACTGAGAACTTCTTGAACTTTGCGGTAGTTGTGTCCCTTTTGTTGGGCGCTTACCATGGCTTTTTGCTTGAGCTTATAGACCCGATCGTCTTTGGGTTGTAGCCATGAATGGTCGGGTTTCTTTCTCATGAGGATTTTATAGATGAGGTCGGTTTCACTAACGCCTTCTCTTTCAAAGATCGATTCGATAAATTCCTGGTCGACTTTAATATCTTCATTTTCTAGGGTCGATTGAATCATAGATATGGAATAGCTTTTTTGAATGAGTGAGCGGATTTTGTATTCGGTGTAGCGGTCCAGATTAATGAAATTCTTTTCGGCAAGCTGGTTAATGCTCGAGTCTATATGGTCTTTTTCAAAACCCTTGAGCTTCATCTTTTTTCGGAGTTCTGATTCAGAGTACTCTCTACGACCTAAAACTCTTAAGCCGTAGAGATAAGCCTTTTCAGGGCAGGATTCTTGGACTTTTTTAATCTGAAATTGAGACATACTCTTTATTTTCCACTCTTGAGACGTGGGGACAATGTCATACATTCGTATGAGTTAGTCCCTTTGGCCCATTGAGAAACTTATTGCATAACTTTTTTTGATTTCTTTGGCGCTTTCTTTGATGTTTCATCGTCGATGATCTCACCAGTTTCTTCATCAATATTTGTGGATGTTGTGGTCACCATTGGTGCTTTCACAAGACCATGCTTGATAAGAACTTTGTTTTTGATCTCGGCCATCACTTCTGGGTTCTCAAGAAGATAAACTTTTGAGTTCTCTCTTCCTTGACCAATTTTTGTGTTTTCATATGAGAACCAAGCGCCAGCTTTTTCGACCACGCCGTTTTCTACAGCAAGGTCGAGAATATCACCTGTTTTTGAAATCCCTTCTCCATACATAATATCAAATTCAACTTCTTTAAATGGAGGAGCGACTTTATTTTTGACAACTTTTACTCGTGTTCTGTTACCAGTGACATTATCACCATCTTTAATAGCGCCAATTCTACGAATATCCATTCTGACTGAAGCGTAGAACTTAAGAGCGTTTCCACCTGTCGTTGTTTCTGGGTTTCCAAACATCACACCAATTTTCATACGCAATTGGTTAATGAAGATGACAGTACAGTTAGAGCGAGAAATGGAGCCAGTGAGTTTTCTAAGGGCTTGAGACATAAGGCGTGCTTGTAAGCCCATATGAGAATCACCCATATCGCCTTCAATTTCAGCTCGTGGAGTAAGAGCGGCGACTGAGTCAACGATAAGTAAGTTGACCGCTCCAGATCTGACGAGCATATCGGCGATCTCTAGCGCTTGTTCGCCGTTATCTGGCTGGCTGATAAGAGTGTTTGGAATATCGACGCCAAGTTTTTGTGCATAGTTTGTATCGAGGGCGTGTTCAGCATCAACGAAAGCGACCGTGCCGCCCTCTTTTTGACATTCAGCTGCAATATGAAGAGTGAGAGTTGTTTTACCTGATGACTCTGGTCCATAGATTTCAATGATTCTTCCTTGTGGAACTCCACCAATTCCAAGGGCAAGGTCAAGGCCCAAGCAGCCAGTTGCGATGGCAGGCAATTTTTCCATGCGGTTGGCATCGTCGAGTTTCATGATGGCACCCTTACCGAATTGCTTTTCGATAGTGGCCAAAGCTAGGTCTAGCGCCTTCGTTTTGTTTGCAGAATCCATTGTTGCTGTTCTCGTGATTGCCATCTTGCTGTCTCCTGGGTGTAGTTCTCAAAAATCCGATTGAGATACTAATTTATTAACATTTCTAGCCCAATGTGGGCACTCTTCTTTTGCACGAGGGCCATCGACATTGTTGCTTTCTAGGTGCTGAAAAAGCCATCACATTAACGCGGGAGGACGTCAGGGATGGCTCTTTCAACATCTAAACTTAGTTCTATTTTTTGCGTAAGTTGCGCGTAAGTCAAGGAAAAAGATTTGGCGCTGCGAGTCTGAGAAAGGTGAAGACGATTCCGGCGAAAAGGCCTGCGAAAATATCGTCGAGAATGGTCCCTGCTCCGTGTTTCATGCGATCAAAATAAGCGACGGGACCTATTTTGATGATATCAAAAAAGCGAAAGAGCGCAAATAAGACGGCCAGCGAGAGCAGTGAGTGATTGCCGATAAAGAGCCAAGCGACTGTCATACCTAAGACTTCGTCCATGACAATCCAAGAAGGATCGTGGATTTGATAGCTTCGCTGGAGGGAGTCCGCTAAGTAGCAGCTGACTGCCGTGACGATGACGAGCAGTGGAATCACAAAGAAGACGGGGATTTTCGACTCACCGAGAAGATAGAGAAATGGCAGAATTGCGAGCGTGCCAAAAGTGCCTGGGGCTTTGGGAATAAAGCCTACGCCAGCAAATGATAAAAAGAAGACTTCGGGCTTCTTTAATGAAAGGGTTTTAGATTTTTCGTGCATTAAACTTTATGTTAGATTACTTTCTACGTTTCAAGGTTAGTGAATTATAATGGAAAGACCAAGATATTTATCGAAATACCTCTACGATTGGGAGCTCTTTGACGTCGTCTTAAGTGGTCGCTCTGCGCTTGATTCGAAGTTTTTTATCGGCTCCGTCTATAACGCAGATCAAGTTAACCATTTTCTCAAAGGTTATGGACTCGACCCAAATGATCCAGTCGCAAGAGCGGAGTTGTTCGGAAATTTTCAAGAGGCCTTGCAATTCGTTAAGCGCTATTTTCTAAAAGAAGGTAACCCCGAAGGTGCAGACCTCAAGATCCCAAATGCACTTTATATGATCACTGATGTTGGAGATCTTTTTCTGATGGCGACGGGCCATTTGCATCAGTTGGAAGAAAGACTCTGGGCGGAAGTGATTTTGAAAGTGATGCATACGATTTTGCACGCTGATAAGGATTTACGTTCCAATTATTTTCCCGTTATTCAAACTCAAATTTTTGATCGCTACTATAAATACATCTACCGCGATGACGAAAATAAGCTGTTTCTTGGAGATAGAGAAGATAAAGAAACGGATCAAATTCAGCTCGTTGATTTTATGACGAAGTCAAAAAAAGGACGAGACAGTATTATTATAAAGCTTTTGCATAAAGCGGAAAATGTCGCTGAAGAGCTTTTTGATAGAGTTGGTGTGCGCTTTATTACGCAAAACCGTTTTGATACTTTGCGAGTGATCCGCTTTCTACTTGTGAATAATATTGTCATTCCCCACAATATTAAGCCAAGTCGTTCTGTGAATACCATTATTGACGTAAAGCTGATGAAAGATCATTACAAAGGGTATTTCAAGCGAGCGATCGCCGAGGGCTTAAGCGAAGAAGCTTTTTTGAAAATGATTGAAGATGATATTGATAGTTTTAAGATCAATAATCCCGAGGCGATTTTAAGAAACGAACACTCGCTTAGAAGCTACCAGTCTATTCAGTTTACCTGTCGTCAGTTGATCAAATACAAAAATCCTTTTTTGCAAGAGTTCAATCAACTCAGAAAAGCCGCCAAAAAAGAAGGGGCCGATAGTGATATTGCAAAAAGAGTTTTAAGTATGGATGTCTCGTTGATCGCGAGAGATATTCGTTTTTTCTATCCCTATGAAGTTCAAATCATCGATGAGAGAGCTCACAAGAATAATACTGAAGGAGAGGCTTCTCATCAGGACTATAAAAAGGGACAAGTCATCTCTGCCATGAAGCGCGTGATGGCACCACTACTACGTTATAAAAATATTGAATTTAAAGATTCTGCTGAATAAAAAGATTAATCCGTTGATTAACAGTTTCAGGGAAATCCACTTGGGGAACATGGCTTCCCTCTTTGATGATATACAGCTCAGAGCTCTTAAGTCGTTGATGCAAGAGTAGTTGAAGATGATTAGGAATTACCTTATCTTTATCACCGCCCATGACTAGGCACGGAGTTTTGATTTTCTCAAGATCATTAATAATATCGTGATTTTTCATTTCCACTAATAAATGCAGTAAAATGTCTTGAGGCAGTTCGCTGATTTTTTTCATATAGATTTCAACGAACTCGCTTGAAACTTTAGAAGTGTTGAAGCCTCCCTTGTAGATAATATTTCGCGCCAGCGGGTTCATATAAGAGGTATCCCAAATCTTCTTAAAGGCGGTGGGATATTCCTTAGAGAAATACTGCAAGAAAGGAAAGACGATATCTGTAATATTGGTATCAAACATTACGTCTTGTGGCGGGAGAACTGTTCCAGAAATTAAGATGGCACAGACTAATTTTTCAGGAAAGAGTCTGGCGTACTCGAGAGTAATATTCACGCCCATACTATGACCGAGCATTGCCACGCGTTTGGCCCCTAGATGAGTGATCAGCTCCTCTACATCGTTTGTCATTTGTTTGAAATGACAGTCTTCGAGAGAGGCGAGCCCCCCTGAGCTGTAGTGAGAGCGGTAGTCGTGAAGCAAAATTTTATAACCGAGTTGATCAAAGAAATAGATCTGCTCTTTCCAGTGTTGGCTATTGCAAACGAGACCATAGTTGAAAACAATTAAAAGCTCGTTATTATCAATTTTTGTTTCAGGTAAAAAATTTGTTGTGAAAAACAAACGAGTTTTATCTTGTGTATAAAAATATTGGGGATAACCTTTTTTAAGCATTACGAGAATTCTCAAGATGGATCAGTTCTTCTTCAAGTAATTCGAGGAGTTTCTTTTTCTCGGGGTCAGTGAAGGCATTTTTCATTCTCTCCGCAAGAGAGAGGTCTCCTAAGTGTTCAGAAATTTTAAAATCAATTATTTCAATAACTGTACTTCCAAATTGAATCTTATCACCTCGATGGTGAAGTTTGGTGCCAGCAATTTTTTTCGAGTTTGAAAGATAAAATTGATTGACCGGTAATGTATTAACCAGCACGCCATCTTCTGAGAGCTGCATGATAATGCCGAAATAGGTTAAAGACGAATCATCGACTACAAGCTGAGCATGTTCTTTAGATGAAAGAGTGATTTTATTGAACTGAAAGTAGTGTTCACCTAAAATATCTCGATCAATTGATGAATGGATAAAAATCTTAATCATAAGAAGATTCTATCAAGTTTAGAGAATTCTAAACAGTGAAAAAAACGCTCTCTTCATCAGACCACTTGTCTAGATAAAAGCTTAGGTCTCCCTTGCTCTTTTCCCATAGTTCGAGGGCGTCTGTTCTGGCCATTTCGAGTTGTCTTTGATGAAGCAGGATATTGGCAAGTCGGCGCCTCGTTATGGCACCCGACTGATCTTTACCAAAGAGGTCTCCCTCACCTCTGATTTTCAGGTCTTCCTCAGCGATGATAAAACCATCCGTGTGATTCTCAATGACTCGCAATCGCTCTGTGCTTTCGGCGGAGAGTGGAGTTTCGGCAACTAAGAAACAAAAACCTGGTTTGTCTCCTCGACCAACTCGCCCTCTCAATTGATGAAGAGAGCTCAAACCAAATCGTTCAGGATTGATAATCGCAAGTACTGTTGCATTGGGCACATCAATGCCCACTTCAATCACACTGGTGGCGATTAGAAGATGAATTTTCTGCTCTTTAAAATCGGTCAGAATAGTTTGCTTCTCTTCAGTAGTTAAACGTCCGTGAAGGCCTGCAACCTTAAAGTCCGAGAAGAGATTGCTGTAGAGTTCGAGCACTTGGTTGAGGTTTTGGAGATCGTGAAACTCACTTTCTTCAATCGCTGGAACGACGACATAGGCTTGCTCACCCATCGTGAGCCTCGTCATTAAAAAAGAGTAGTACTTCTCAATAGTGGATTTTGTGATGATGCGGGTTTTATGTCCTTTGCGACCTGTAGGCATTGATTTAATTGTGGTGATATCGAGATCACCGTATTGAGTGAGACTTAAAGACCTTGGGATAGGAGTTGCAGTCATAATCAAACAATGAGTACCACTGCCTTTTTTGACAAGATTGAGTCTTTGTTCAACGCCGAATTTATGTTGTTCATCAATGATGGCGAGACCTAGTTTTTTAAACTCTACTGCGTCTTGAATCAGGGCATGAGTGCCAATGATCAGGTCGTATTCACCGTTTTTAATGGCCTCTTGTAAGGTCTTTTTCTCTTGAGGTTTAAGGCTACCAACGAGATAAGCAATTTTTAAGTCTTTGAGAATAGAGAGAGCGTTTTGATAATGTTGGTAGGCCAAAGATTCCGTCGGACACATCAAGGCGACTTGGTAATGGTTTTGCGCCACGATCATACTCGCGGCGAAGGCCACTGCCGTTTTACCGCAGCCCACATCTCCTTGAATTAACCTCATCATGGGTTTGGGTTTTGCGATGTCCTGAAGAATAGTATCAATGGCGGCTTTTTGGTCGGCAGTTAAATTGAACGGGAATAGAGATTCGATTTTCTTTAAGTCTTTTTGGGTGGAAGAAATCCTTGGGGCCACGGGGCTTGTGATTTTTTCCCTGCGAAGAAGGATTTTGATTTGATCGACAAAAAATTCTTCGTAGATCAACCGGTCCTGCGCTTCTGTGATGATATCTGAATCATAGGCGTCGGGATCAAACCGTCCATGAAGTGTTTTAAAAGCTTTAGGTAAAGTGCTTAGATGATGTTTTTCGAGAATTTTCACCGGCAAACTTTCCTGAATATTTTCCCAAAGATCGTCAGGTATTTTTTTTATGACCTGCGCGAAGTGATGAGGAGAAACTTTATTGACGGTTGGGTATTGTACGAGAAGTTCTGTTTGGGTTTTGAGTTGATCATCAAACTCTTGAGTTTCAGGATTAACGATTTGCAAGGTGCCGTTAAACGCTTGTACGATACCGGTGAATTGAATTTTTTCAAGACTTTTAAGTTTTGTGGTAACAGAGCCGTAAGCGTTGAACCATTTCAGATGCAGGTGAAGTGGTGAGTGTAAGTCCTGCACGATGACGGTCATGTTTTGCAGTAAAGCACGACCTTTGCCTTTGGCGCGAAAATTGGGCTTGGCCTGGACAGAAAGAATTTTACCGGCCCCTCTAAAATACTGACCAAGTTCAATTTGGTCGAAGGGGCTTAGCGGAGGAATCGTTTGAGTTCTGAGTGGGAATACCCAAAGAAGATCACTGAGAGTTCTAAGGCCCGCAGCGACTAGTTGATCGGCCGTTTTGCTTTTTGAACCCTTAAATAATTGGTGAATTGGTGAAGACCAATTAAGAGTCGATATACTCGACGCTTTCGACTTCATACTCAATATCTCCCTTCGGGGCTTTGACGATGACCGTGTCCCCTTCTTCTTTGCCGATGAGGGCTTTACCAAGCGGACTGGTGTACGAAATCTTTCCGTGCTCACTACTTGATTCAAATTCGCCAACGATCTGGTATTTCACTTTGGTGTCTTTATCGATATCAAGCAAAGTGACGGTGGCGCCGAAAACAATTTTATCCGTCTTAACGTCGGCAATATTAACGACTCTGGAAGAAGCAACAGCACCTTGAAGTTGCATAATTCTGCCTTCGAGTTGTGATTGTTTTTCTTTAGCCGCGTGATACTCAGCATTTTCTTTTAGATCGCCAAGTTCGCGGGCCTCTTGGATAACTTTCTTCAAGCTCTCTCGCTCAACTTTTATGAGATGATCAAGTTCAAGTTTAATTTTATCCAAACCAGATTTAGTAATTGGTGACTCTTGAGACATAAAATATCCTTTATAGGCTTAGTTTTTAAAAAGTGAACTTGCTTTGGCCAATAGATCTTCTTTTGCGCTTGAAGAATTCTTGGCAGTTGAAAGCGTGAAGTAATCACAATAATTGGCTTTATCTTTTTCCACGATTCGCTCAGCATTGGACTCTCTGCACTCATTATAAGCCGATGGATCGTGGAAGCCACACATTTTGCAGGAATGAATGGATGCGTAGCAATAAGGGCATTCCTCATTTTTGGTAATCTTCTGCATCGCTTGAAGCTCAAGGTCTTTATGACAGGAAAAACATTTGAGGTTCGATTCATCTTTAGACATTAGAAATCCCAGGTTTTGTTCAGGAAAAGAAAGCTCACTCCTGAGTCAGTTCGAAAGGTACTTGATGCTTCGTGGCTTAAATCAATACGAGGAAGATTTCTTTTATTATATTCTTCTACTGCTTTGATCAAGTTTTCTTCGTTCCCTTTTTCAAAAGTTTTGGCCATGAGAAAATTCACTACGAGTAAAGTCGCTCCACTAAGATAGAGCACACTCTTATTATTACTGGTTGAATTCACAAAGAGGCCTGAGATAATAAGTCCAGTTCCGATAGTCCCTAGGGCGGCACTGTGCCACTTAAGCTCTGTTCCTGCTTGATACTTATTCAGGAATTCCTCGGCGATTTCATCTTTTTCGAGGTAAAATCTGAGACCTTCGCCTTTTTTTGTAGAGTCAGTGTCCACTAGAACTTCTTGATAATTTATAATGGCCGTACGGCTGCAGGTCTCCTCAGCGACGCTTGCGAAGTTGATCAGAAAAAGCAGAATGAAGAGGACTAGGATTTTGTTCATTTTTCTTTTGTATCATTTTAAGACCTAGTTTGTATAATAGACTCTAACCTACCAAAGTAGTAAGAAAAATGGATTTAATACGCGCAGGAATTGGTCTCGGAAAAACGATTCGAAACGTCAATCGTCTGCGTGAAATTGTCTTGATTTTTGCCAGACACGGATTCGATGAGTTTATTTCAAACGGCGTGACCTCAAAAATTCCCGATTTTGTTCTCCCTAAAAGCCGCAAGAGTTTAAAAAAAGAACTCAAATCAAAGACAGACAAAGACTGGCCAGAGGTTGTGGGCTCTAGGCTTCGACAATGCTTTGAAGAGTTGGGGCCAGCTTTTATAAAATTCGGTCAGCTTCTGAGCACCCGTGAAGACCTTTTTGATTCAGGCTTTATCGACGAGATGAAGTTGCTTCGAGATAAAGTTCGCCCGATTGATTTCGCTGAGCTTGAAGTTTTTGTCGAAAAATCTTTGGGCAAAAAGATCTCAGATATTTTTCAATCCATTGAAGCGACTCCCATTGGAACGGCTTCCATAGGTGTTGTCTATCGCGGAGTTCTTCTTGATGGAACCTCTGTCGTTTTAAAAGTTCGAAGGCCAAATATTGAAAAGGAAATTGAGACAGATTTTTCGATTCTTCTTTTTCTTTCTCAACAAGCCGAAAAGGTTAGCTCTGAAATTAAATATTTGGGTGTGTCGCGAATTGTTCAAGACTTCGCCACAAGCCTACAGAACGAACTGAATTTTAATATTGAGGCGCTAAATTGTCAGAGGCTGAAAAAAAATATTAAGGCCCATGATACGAAAGAGCTCTTCTGTTTACCTGAGATTTACACTGCCCTTAGCAGTGAGTCCGTTATTGTGATGGAAGAGATCAAGGGGATCCCCTTTTCTGATGCTCAGAAGTTAGCACCATTTATCTCGGAGGTTCAGCCCAAGCTGATTTATGGTGTTGAAGTTTTCATTAAGACTTTTTTAAAAGATGGTTTCTTCCATGCTGATCTTCATGGTGGAAACTTCTTTTATCTACCTAATGGACAAATTGGATTGATTGATTTTGGTTTGATGGGAAGCTTGAGCAAAAAATCTCGCAAGAGCTTTATCGCGATTATTTATTCGATCATTACTTACGGTTATGAAAACTTAGTCTATGAATTTCTGGAAGTTGCCGAATACGAGGAAATTCCAGACGTAAACCATTTAGTTCAAGACGTGCGAGATGCCCTTTCACCTTTTGTGGGTTTAAGCATTCAGCAGACAAACTTCTCCCAAGTCCTCACTGTGATTATTCAGACACTAAAAAAGCACCAGCTCTATTTACCAAGAGAGTGGTTTATTGTTTTTAGATCTCTTATCACGCTCGACGGTGTTGGGAAGAGTGTGGATATTGATTTAGATTTATTCGCTCTTTTTGAAAAAGATATTCACGAAATTATTAAAGATACTCTTAGTAAAGATGAACTGATCGAAGAGGGGGTCTGGGCAGCGAGAGATTTGCTTTCTTCCGCCCGTATTTTTCCTCGTCACTTGAAATGGTATCTTCGAGAATGGTCAAAACGTGGCTATGCTCACGAGATTTTACATAAAGGACATGAAGTTCCACTGCAGATGCTCGCTAATTCCGTGGTCTTTCTTGGGTTTTGCTTGCTTGCGAGTGTCCTTTTCTTGTCCGGGGTTTCCTTTATCCCTGATGGCTTTGTCACTCATTGGTCGAATATTCCCCATTTGACTTGGGTTTTTTGGACGGCCGGTTCCTTTTTTCTTTTCATGGCGTCTTTAAGATTAAAGAAGTGAATTTTCTAAATACTATCTAATCCAGAAATATAAAGATCTTTTCCAAGGCTTGAAAACTCTTCTATCTTTTCAGGCCCCCAGATCCCCATAAGAAATGAAGATGGCGAAAGCGTATAAAGCTCATCATCAAAATGAAACTCTATGGCTTCAGTTGTGAGGCGACTTATAGCAATTCTTTTTTGGCTCCACTTGTGGATAAACTCGGAAAATAATTTTGTATCCCCAGCTTTCATTAATCCCAAGTAAAGAATTGAAGCAAAATCGCTAATCTCCTCCGTTAGAGGTAGCCAAAGCTGGTAGGGAGAGAGTTCTTTTAGAAATTTTGTTAAGTCCGCTGCCCCAAACTCATGAATGGTATTTTGAAGATCTTGGCCTTTGTTGGCGACAAAATAGGCGTCTGGCCCCAAGTAGAGGTCTGCACTCTCGATGAGAGCGATTGTGTCCCAGTCCTTATTAGTTCTCTTGGGCATCAGATAGCGATCACCCATCATATTATAGAGGTCTTTGACTCGCTGAAGTTCCGTTGTGTTGAGATTTTTGAGCAGTGTTTTCTTAAAGCCTTTTGGAGGAGAGTTAAGAATTTTTTCTCCCGTTTGTGCGATTTCTCCAATTTGATGAAAATCAAATTTTTGATAGAGTTCGGCTTGGTCGCTCCAGAGGAGACTAAATGTAGTTTTGTTTTTTTCAGAATCCAATACTTCTTGAAAAAATGTTGAAAAGTATCCTTTACCTCTACTCTTTTCGCTCAGGCAGATACCACCGATTAAATTGACTGGGAATAATTCATTTTCTAATTCTAGATTCACCACTCTTCTTCCTATATGACCTGAGAGTTCGCCGTCTAATAAGAGAAGTGAATTATTTGACCACTGCTCTCTTATGAATAAAGGAGCGAAATCCACAGCGAATGAATGGGTTTTTTCATAGTGAAAGCATTTTTCAATTAACAGTATAAGTTGGTCATAGAGATCGGGACGAAGATCGAGAGTGGTAATTTCAAATTTCATGATTTTATCTTGCCTTATTTTATCAAATCATTGATGAATTTTTTTACAATGGCCAGACTGAAAGAGTCCGTCTTTCCTTTTTCTTCCTGTTAATTCAGGTGGTTGAGTGCCATCGGCAAAAAAGTTCTGTCAAAGATTAAGACAATAAATCTTTAAGAAAGCCCAGAAATACAACGAAGAGATCTTGAAGGAAATTTCTGTAAAGTCTGTCGCTTTATGGAAACACTCCGGTGAGAAGGACTCTTACTGGACCCGATATCAAGGAGGATACTATGGGACTTCGGATCAACACAAATGTGGCGTCACTAAACGCGCAAAGAAATTTGCACGGGACGCGCAACGGGATGAACAGATCCCTCGAAAGATTGTCTTCTGGGCAACGTATTAACCGCGCTGGCGATGATGCTGCAGGTTTAGCGATCTCAGAAAATTTAAAGGCGCAAATTAGAGGTCTTGGACAAGCAGAGAGAAATGCCGAAGATGGTGTTTCACTTGTTCAAATCGCAGAAGGTGCCCTTGGAGAAACATCTAATATTCTTATTAGACTTAGAGAGCTCTCCGTACAAGCCGCTTCAGATACCATCGGACCGACAGAGAGAAAGTTTCTCAATGTTGAGTTTGAACAGTTAACATCTGAAATTGATCGTATCGCTAACTCAACTGAGTTCAACAGAGTCCCACTTCTTAACGGAACTGGAGCGGTGTTTGATATTCAGATTGGGACTAGAAATGACCCTATAAGTGACCGTCTAACATTCGACGCTTCTAGCGCTGATGTGAACGTCGCTGCCTTAGGATTAAATTTGGCCTCTGTTGCTGATAAAATTTCAGCACAGAACTCACTTTCAAGTATCGACCAAGCTATTATTTCAGTTTCTGGAATTAGAGCTGACTTCGGTGCTCTTCAGAACAGACTTCAGTCGACGATTAATAATATTCAGGTGAGTGTTGAAAACCTCTCCGCTGCTAACTCTCGTGTTCGCGATACTGATATCGCTGCTGAGACTGCAGAGCTAACGAAGCAGAATATTTTGATGCAAGCGGGTACATCGGTCTTAGCGCAGGCTAACTCGAGTACAAGAAACGCCCTTGGATTGATCCAAGCAGCATCACAGAATTAATCGAACAATAGGAGTTTAGTTATGATGGGACCAAATGGATAAAACTTTAAAGACGACGGACGGCCTGCAAGCTTAGTTGTCTTTGATTTTAGTTTCTGTAGCAATGTGAAGGTTGACTAACAGATTTAGTGTAACAGATTTTTTAATAATAACATATGGCCGCGCATGATGTTCGGCACTATTACAGGAGGTAAGAGATGTTTGAAGGAGATTAACAATGGGTTTAAGAATAAATACAAATGTGGCTTCGCTTTCCGCGCAACGCTCATTAGGAATAAATAATAGAGGACTCCAAGACAACTTACGAAAGATGTCTTCAGGGGAGAGAATTACCCGAGCGGGTGATGATGCGGCCGGATTAGCGATTAGTGAAAACTTAAAGTCTCAGATACGAGGGATGAGACAGGCATCGAGAAATGCAAATGATGCAATTTCTTTGGTGCAAACGGCAGAGGGAGGATTGAGTGAAATTTCGAACATTCTCATTAGATTGCGCGAACTATCAGTCCAAGCAGCCTCAGATACAGTGGGTACAACGGAACGTGGATTTACAGATATTGAATATCAAAATCTTAAAGAAGAGATTGATAGAATTTCAAAATCCTCCAGTTTTAACGGTATACCGCTACTTAGTGGCCAAGGTGGCAAGCTCGAATTTCAAGTGGGCGTTAATAACGACCCGTTGCTTGATCGACTTAGCATCGATACCACTCAGTCTGATGCGACTCTGGTGGCCCTTGGACTTGTTGCTGAAACCGTCACGACTAAAGAGGGTGCACAAACTGCCCTCAAGAAACTCGATGATGCTTTGGTACAGGTCAACGGAATTAGAGCAGGACTTGGTGCTTTACAGAACAGGCTTACGTCAACGGTTAATAATCTCGGGATTAGCGATGAGAACCTTAGCGCTGCTAACTCAAGAATTAGAGATGTGGATGTCGCCTCAGAAACAGCTGAAATGTCCAGAAACAATATTCTGGTTCAATCAGGAGTCTCGGTTCTTTCACAAGCAAACCAGTCACCTAATTTCGCCTTGAAATTGATTGGCTAGTTTTAACCTTCACGAAAAAAAGGGCCCTCGCTTCGAATGAAGCGGGGTCTTTTTTATTTTACCTTTTAAAGTCCATGTTATGATTAGTCATATATATGGAAAATCTAGAACCCCCAAAAGCTAAAAAAACAATTCTGATCTTTGGAATCTCGTCATTCGTGGGCTCAAACCTGGCTGAGTTTTTAAAGAAAGACTTTCGTATCGTTGGTACCTATTACCGAACCCCTGTCTATATACCAGGGGTGATGACGATTCCTTGTAATGTTTTAAATAAAGAAGAAGTTCGCCTTGTCGTTTATGCTAGTAAGCCCGACGTTACGCTTTATTGTGTAGGCCTCTCTTCCCTCATGGATTGCAGCAAGCGAGCAGATCTTGCAGAGGCATTAAATACCAGCGGTCTGTTTAATGTGGCTGAGTACTGCCAAAGATATAAGTCTCAAGTTTGTTATATCTCTTCTAATTTTGTTTTCGGTGGAGAGAACAAATCCTATCTCGAAATGGATATTCCTGATGCCAATATGGTTTATGGCAAAACCCAAGCCTCAGCTGAGTTTTATATTCAAAAAACGCTTTTAAATTATATTATTTTTCGCTGCTGTCGTTTCTACGGCCGCAATATTGATAGTCAAAAAAAGAACTGGTTTGAAACCATTCAGTACAATCTCGCTAAGAATTCTCCAACTCAATTAGATTCGTCTCTTCGAGTGGGATTTTTAGATGTTTATTACTTGGCGCTCGTGATTAAAATCAGCATCGAAAAAGGTGTAACGAATAGATTGTTCCAGGTGAGTTCTCAAGATACGGCCAGCTTTTATGATTTCAGTAAAATGTATACGAAAGTTTTTGGGGAATCTGAAACTATGCTTTCTAAAACAAAATGGACAATGCCTTTTCTAAAAGGAAGCGTTCATACAAGTGTTTCTGCTGAGCTTTCTTATCAGATGGATGTTTCAAACCTTGAAGGCTTTTTAAGACTCAAAATGCCTACCATTGAAGAGTCGTTGCAGTTTTCTTTTAAGAGATTTCACGGTCTCGGTGATGGGAACCGCTCGAAGAAAAAAACGGAAGGGATTAATTTTATCTAGTTGTTTATCTAGCAGAGTTTCTAATGAATTCTGAAAGATAGTGCCTGACGAGTGCGTCTTGATCCACCACTTCACCACCGAAGCGCCAAGTGATTTTATTAAATGGACCAACATGAGCTCTGATTTCGTGTCCTGCAGAGGCGATGCGGTCGTCATCATTTGGAAGTCTTGGGGCGAAGAGATCTTTTCCATTCACAAGAAAAGAAATCGAGATTAAGTCATTCGCTCTTCTAGAAAACATCAATCGAAGTGAGTTTCTAAAGAGCATAAAATCATTGATCGTATTTGAAATTTTAAAAATCTTTATGCTTGAACCAGCTTTATGAGTCCCACGGTACTCGTTGAAAACTGTCGAGTAGACTTCAAACTTATCTCTGAGCGCATTCATAAAATCGACAGACGACTCTTCAAGCAGAAGATTCGGATCGAGATGTTCATTGATATGAACAATCCCTGTCTCATCCATATTAATTTCTTCAAGGGCGAGGTGTTCGATCCACTTGGTGTTGAAATCTGAATTAATAAGTTGTGTATTCATCAGTATTTATGATGAAGGAAGTGTTACGGGCCTGTCAACTAAGTTGGTGAAAATAAAACAGTCTTGTGGTGGCTCTGGAAGGTTCCGCCCGTCATTTGACAGGTGGCTGCGATTAGTAATCGTTTTAGGCTTCTCACTAAAAGGTTCGTTAACCAATGTGAGCTTGCTCACCACGATCAGGGACCGCTCCCAATTATTTAATTGTAGGGCGAAAATCCTTATATAACCGTCCACAAGACTTACACCTATTATATCAAAGTTTTCATCAGCTCCTAAAGACATTTGCGTCTACTGAAATTTTCCGTCTTTACAAGAAAAATGGGCAGTTCTAGGTGTTCTATGTTGTTGATTTCACGTCAAGTGAGCCAATAGGAGGATTTTTTGACTCTGTGCTGCACTGTGTTATAATGAATTACTTGAGTTGTTTAATAAACTTCTTAAGTTCTAGAGGGATTCATCCGAAAAAGATGAACTTCTATTATGAGGAGAGTCGTTTATGAAGAGTTTAGTTCTGGCTTATATTAAAGATGAGGACGGTCAAACTTCGACTGAATACATTTTGCTGGTTGCAGTTGTGGCCATCATTGTATTTAAGTTTAAGGACGTCGCCGAGACAAAGCTCATGGGTATCATTAATAAGGTATTCGATAGAGCCGGTAGTCTAGTCGATCAAATGCAGTAATCGAAATCCTCAAGCCGAGATGCGCATCTAAAAGGTGTCTCGGATGAGTTTTTGATAACTGATAGCTTTCATCGGAAGTTGTTCTAACTTCTTTGCCCCCACTTGTAATTAATTTTACCTCCCCTAGAATATTCTCATGAACAAAATCAATCAGCGCGGTCAAGCGGTGCTGGAGTACATGGTTGTCTTTGCTTTCCTTGCTCTCATTAGTATTGCTATGACGAAGGCCCTTGGTGGCTTCATGGGTAATACCGCTGGCAGTATGGGCTATCAGCTATCAAATCATTTAAGTGCTGGTGTGTGCCCTAATAACTGTTTTGACAATAGCTTCATTAACAAGCTAGACGGGGCGGGGGCACCT
Source organism: Bacteriovoracaceae bacterium UBA6166 (assembly GCA_002435795.1). Taxonomy (GTDB): domain Bacteria; phylum Bdellovibrionota; class Bacteriovoracia; order Bacteriovoracales; family Bacteriovoracaceae; genus UBA6166. The sequence continues at coordinate 159,786 of DIUE01000025.1, forward strand.
TAGCGTGCTAATTTACTTATTTATTCTTTTACAATTAATAGTGGTTTCGTTTTTTGATCTGAAATATCGAAAAATTTCAAATTATTGGACTCTTTTTAATTTGGCGCAATTTGCGGGTTTGGTGATTTTTTTTCCAGAACTTTATTTTTTAACTTGGGATGCTTTTTCTTTTCCAATCATTTTCTTCATCGTCTCATTCGCTCTTTTTGCGCTAAAAATTATGGGCGCAGGAGATTCTAAATACATCACGACTTTTTATCTTTGTGTGCCTTCATTGCATCACGAAGATCTTTTTGTCATTCAAGCATACTTGACAGCGGGGATTGGGATTTTTCTATTGAGCTTTAATACAGTGAGAAACTATCAGAAAATTAAAACGGCCCTCCTGCTAAAAGATGTTACTATTATTAAAAATATCTATGGAAAGAAGTTTCCTTATGCACCTTTGATTTTACTTTCTTGGATAGTTTGGGGAGCGTTGAATGAGTTTTCGTTCTAATCTACATCAAGAGCGAGGACAGGCTTTAGTTGAGTATGTTCTCTTGCTGATGGTCGTTTCAGTTTTAGCTTTCACAGTCTTTAGAAGTGATGCTTTCAAAGGATTACTGGGACCTGATGCCCAAATTTTTAAAGTTTTGAAGTTGCAGCAGGAGTACAGTTTTCGTCATGGCTCTCCTCTCGGTGAGACGCCAGAAAGTTCAGATTATAATGGTAATCATCACACCTATAAAAATCCCGAAACAAATGCTTCTCGCTTTTTTGCACCAACTAGGGCTTATCCGTGAATATGAATGAAAAAGGCCAGTCGACTATTGAGTTCCTAATGACGTTTATTTTTGCGTTCGCTTTTCTTATTGTTTTCTTAAGAACCGCTCTCAATATTACAAATGGCTTTATGGTTCAATATGCAACTTTTTTAGCATCGAGAACTTATATGGTTTGGGATAATAATAGTAATAATCCGACCTCTACAGATCAAGTCGCAGCCGCTAGGGCCCGTGAAACATTTGAGAAAATTCCTTTGGGAGTAATTTTCACAGGCACGGTTATTGAGCCTTCTTTTAATGATCCCTCTGGAGGACATGCAAAAGTCTTTAACGGCGTCTATGTTGAGTTTGAAAACAAAATGAACCTAGGTAGTCTGATTGGTGGTGACCAATCATTAGATCTTGTTTCTGAATCCTTTCTTTTAAGAGAACCAGTTCGTTCAGAGTGTTTACAGAGAATCTGTGTGGCGATGACTGAAGTCGGGGCAACTGAATGCAAGTTTCAGATGACGTTAGAGGATAATGGATGCTAAAGCCTGATCAATCCATTTTAAAAAACGCAAAGGGACAGTCAATTTTTGAGCTGATTGTGTTTGTCCCACTATTATTAATCGTTTTGACGATGATGGTGACCACCGGTAATGCGATTAACTCATCTATCAATCAACTTAAGGCAACTCGAGGTTATTTCTATTTTATCTTGAGGGGTAATCCCACGGGGCAACGAAAAACTTTTTTGCAAAGTTACGTCAACCAATACAGTCTACAAACAATTGGGATGAACGTCGTTGGGTGGAGAACGAGAAGGAACAACGACGAAGGTGAAACCTTGGCGACTTGTTATCGTTATAACGCCTTCTTATCAAATCTAGGTAATGATACTAATTGCGATGAGCCGGCCAGTTTAACCGAGGCAAAGACTCCGTTTATTAGAATTTATACAGCTTATGGAATCTGTTCAGAGACTTACCAAATAGCTGGTGATCCCAATAAGATCTATGTTCCCCATAATCTAAGTGGGCGTAGTGAGGGCTGCCATTTAAGGTGAGAAAGAAGCAAATTCTTCCCTAGGCATCTGCCCTCTCAAAATTTGCTAAAATAGTTTAAATACCAGATGTTAAAAGGTTTAACAGATGAATACACGTGCATTTTCCCTCGCCCTCATTATCTCTCTTTTTGCCATGTTCATGGTCTACACCTATATCGATGATCAAAAAAGTGAAGTGATTAAAAGATACGGAACGGAGAGTTCTGTCATCGTAGCGAAAGTTGATATTAATGAATTCGAACTTATTGATGATTCAAAAATTACGACTAAAACAATTCCTCAATCCTTCTTGATGCCAGGGCATTTTAAAACCATGAAGGAACTTGAAAACACCATGGCGACAGTTCCGATTCTTAAAGACGAACAAATTACAAAGCCACGTGTGACGTATCCGGGTATGGCGACCGGTCTTGCAAGACAGGTTTCGGTTGGGAAGCGCGCCTTAGCGATTCCAGTCGATGAAACCCAAGCAGTGGGTAAGCTTTTAAAGCCTGGAGATCGAGTTGATATCCTGGCCGGTATGGATTTCACTTCAGGTCAACGTAGAGACATGATGAAAGTTCAAACAGTGTTACAAGACGTTTTGATTTTATCTACGGGGTTTAATATTACGAACTCGATTCCTGTAATTGGTGTGAAGACGCCAACTGAAATTAAAAAAATGAATTTGAATACAGTTGAGTCGTATAACAACGTGACCCTTGAACTTGATCCTTATCAAGCTCAGAAGTTGGTTTATCTTCTGACTTATACGGCGACTCGTTTTTCTTTAACTCTTAGAAATAATAGTGATCAAAAAATTGAAAGAATTCAGCCTACAGGTATCTTTGATATTTTAGGTGATGAAGAGAGAGAAGCTGCAAGGAACTTTTTTGCTGAACAATATCGGCAGAGAAATTGAGAGAGTGCATGTTTAGATTTTGGATTGGTGTGATTCTTTTTTTCTTAAGTTCGGGGATTGCTTTTTCACAAGCCAATCCAGAGGAAAAAGAAATTGATGTCATCCTTGGGATTGATCGAATTGAAAAGCTTGATTTTGTCCCTTCAACCCAAGTTCAAATTGGTAATGAATCAATTTTGACTCATCAATTGATTCCCCAAAAACAAGAAATTACTTTTAAAGGCCAGAAGGCGGGTAAGACGTCTGTCACCGTGAGAAATACGGTAGGTGATATTCGAGCGCGTTTTCTCGTCACAATTGTTGAAAATGACCAGTCTCGGATTGTTCAAGAACTCAATGAGTTTCTCGGCGATATTGAAGGATTAGAAATTGGCATTAAGGGCGAAAACGTTTATGTCGGGGGGAATATTGTCGTTCCTGATGATATTGGGAGAGTGGTCGTCATCCTTGATAAATATCCTGCTGTTATTCGTCTCGTTGAACTCTCACCCATCACACAAGCTGTGATTGCTCAAAAAATGCAAGAGGAAATTCAAAAGTCTGCATCTAAAGACGTTACTGTTCGAGTTGTGAACAAAGCCTTCTGGATTGAAGGTGTGGTGAGTTCTGAGGCCCTTAAAGTTCGAGCTAACGATATTGCAAAAGCCTATTTGCCAGACAATATTGAGAGTCTTGCGAGAAGAGTTGATGCCGTTCAAACACTTGACTCGAATATTATTGTGAACTTTGTCTCGGTCAATGAACAGTCTACGCCGCCTGCTATTCCTAAGATGGTGAAAATTACAGCTCAGTTTGTTGAGCTGTCTAAAGACTATAATAAAGTGTTTGGTTTTAAGTGGAATCCCGTACTTGGTGGCAGTGGTGGTGAGATTAGTTTCAATAAAACTCAAGAGGGTGGCGTTTCGACAAAATCAGGCGGAACACTTGCCGGGACAATTTCAAATTTATTCCCCAAGCTCTCTTCTGCAAGAAACGCAGGCCATGCCAGAGTCATTCAATCCGGTGTGGTCGTGACTCAAGATGGAGTTCAGGCCGAGCTTAGAAAATCTACGACCACACGTTTTGCTCTTGGGACAGAAGAATTTACGCGAGCAGAAGACGCGACAGCAGGATTTGATTTAAAGATCACGCCGACACTTCTACCTGCCGAGCAAATTGATTTAGGGATAGCCCTTTCCGTAAGTACGAATATTGGAACACCACCTGAGACAGTGGATAACGCCATCAATACAAAACTGGTTGTGAAATCGACGGAGTCGGCAGTGGTCGGGGGAATGGTTATTGATACCAGCTCGACGGATTTCGATCGAAGTCCTCCCGGTGGTAATCAAGTTATTGAAGATGGGAGTGAGCTCTTTTCATTCTTGCGTTCAAAATCTTATGTCACTTCTAAGAGTCAATTTGTCATCTTTGTCACTCCTGAAATCATAGAGTCTGCGACGACTGGGACGGAAGAAATTAAACAGAAGTTCAAGCGAAGGAGACGTTAGTTGGCCGGACATATAATTACGATTATTGGTGGTAAGGGCGGTGTTGGTAAGTCACAGGTGGCGGCCAATTTGGCATTTGCTTTTACTGCTGAAACTCGCGGTAAAACACTTCTTTTAGATTTTGATCAAAAAGCCGGTGGCGATCAAAACTTTATTACCGGTATGTCCTCCCCTAAGACCGTCCGTGATCTTTCTGAGTTTAACGGGGCGATTGATCCTAGATCCATCATGCAGTTTGTGACCGCTCATCCATCAGGTGTGGCCTATATTGGGATGCCGTCTGATGCGACTTCTGCTAATTCGGTTGATGTTGAGGGGCTTGGTAAATCGCTGAAAGCGATACCCAATATTTTTCCAGTGACCATTATCGATGGTGGCTCGGAGTTAAGTCCTCTCACATTAAAAGCTTTAGAGTTTTCGACGCTGATTTTTATGGTCGTGACTCCGGATATTTTGGCGCTTAACCAAACTAAGCGTGCTTATTCAGAATTGATTACGTTGATGTATCCGAAAGATATGATTCAGGTGCTTTTGAACCAAGCGGTGAAGGGACATCCTGTAACGACTGAGGTTGTGAGCAAAGCGATGGGGAAACCTATCTTCGCGGCAATCCCCAAAGATGATCAAGCTTGTGTTGTGGCGTTGAACCAAAAAAAAGTCGCCATGCTGATTCAGAAGAATAGCGTCTTCTCTAAGGGTGTGATCGAGCTTGTACGAAAAATCGTCCAGAAGAACGTTCTTAAAACCTTAGAGAAACTGAATAAGCCAACCGACACGAACGCGGCTAAGAATGTTGAAACTCCGGCGATGACTAAGGATGCTCGTTCAAGCTGGACTGATTTGAAGGCACGGATCCACAAGGGCCTGATTGAAGAGATGGACCTCAAGAAGAGTGATGATAACGATCCCAAGGCGCAGATTATTTTGCGTGAGCAGACAAAAAGAATCGTTGTTGAAATTTTAAATAAAGAAGATACAAAAGCGATTTTAAAGTCTCGTGAAGACATGAATAAAATTGTGAAAGAGATTTTAGATGAAGCCCTAGGGCTTGGACCGTTAGAAGATCTTCTTGCTGATAAAGAATGTACCGAAATCATGGTCGTTGGTCCTTCAAAAATTTTCTATGAAAAGGCCGGAAAGATTAAAAAATCCGAGATCACTTTTACCAACGATCGACAGGTTTTAAACGTTATCGAAAGAATCGTCGCACCCATCGGTCGAAGAATTGATGAAAAAACGCCATACGTAGATGCCCGTCTTAGAGATGGTTCTCGTGTGCATGCGATCATTCCACCTTCAGCACTCGATGGTTGTACTATTACTATTAGAAAGTTCCCTGAGGAACGTCTGACTTATAAAGACTTAGTGAAATTTGGTTCAGTGACTCAGAACATGGCCGATTTTTTAAGAATCGCTGTGGAAGGCCACCGAAATATCGTGGTCAGTGGTGGTACAGGTTCTGGTAAAACAACTCTGATTAATATTTTAGGTGCTTTTATCCAGTCTAATGAACGGATTATTACCTGCGAGGACTCGGCGGAACTAAACTTCCCTCAGGACCACGTGGTTCGTCTTGAAACTAGACCTCCGTCCCTAGAAGGCGAAGGCGAAATTGATATTCGATGTCTTGTTAAGCAAACTCTGAGAATGAGACCAACCAGAATTGTGGTTGGGGAGTGTCGTGGCGGTGAAACGCTCGATATGCTTCAGGCGATGGGAACAGGTCACGATGGATCGATGACGACAGTTCACTCTAACAATCCAAGAGAGTGTATTGGTCGACTTGAGACTCTGGTTCAGTACGCAGGAGCTGGTCTTTCTCCAAAGGCCATCCGTGAAATGATCGCGAACTCAGTTCATTTAATCGTTCAGCAATCAAGACTCGATGACGGAAGTCGAAAGATTACCCATATTACAGAGATAGGTGGCATGCAGGGTGACGTTGTGACTTTGCAGGATATTTTTCTTTATATGCAAAGAGATATTGATAAGGCCGGAAAGATTATTGGGGATTTTCAGGCGACGGGTTTTATTCCTAAGTTTATCGAAACCCTCGAGCGCAAGGGATATAATGTTCCAAGAGGACTGTTTAGTAATGCAGCTGTTCCGAAGCCAGCAGCACCTGCTCCTGCGAGTGAGGCCACGGCGACATCGGCACAACAAAATGCTGCTAGAAAGGTAAAGAAGTAGAGGAATAGGCATGGAAGCTTTTTTACAAACATTAGGAGTTGAAGGGATCGCATTTGTGATCGGCCTCATGGTGTTTATTTTTACCATTCGATATGCTCATGCCATGTTTCAGTGGATTGAAGATCAGACTTTTGGAACGCGAAGTTTTATTTTGGAAAAATTAGAATTTCTTTTTATTGAAGTTAACCCTGATCGAATTACTTATGGACTTCTGGCGATCTCCGTCGGTGCAGGGCTTATGACATTTATCTTATTCTCTTTTATGGGGATGTGGATTTTAGGTTTAATCTTTTCTCTCGCCATTGCTTTCTTGGGTTTTAAAATTCCAAGGCCGATTATGAACTTTCTGGTTGAGCGAAGAATTAAAAAATATCAAAATCAAATGGTCGATGCACTAACGCTGCTTGCAAATGGTATCCGCGCCGGACTTTCCGTGCCCCAGTCGATTGGGATGGTGGTCGATGAGATGCCGTCGCCTGTTTCTCAAGAATTCAATCTTATTTTACAGCAGAACAAAATCGGTGTTCCCCTTGAGGAGTGCTTTGAAAATCTCGTTAAGCGGATTCCGATTGAAGACAACGATATGTTTGTTTCGAGTGTAAATATTTTGAGAGAAACAGGGGGGAATTTAGCTGAAGTTTTTGACACTATTGTGGGTGTCATTCGAGAGAGAGTTCGTCTACAGCAAAAAATAGACACTTATACTGCTCAAGGGATGTTTCAGGGGGCAACGATTTTTTCAATGCCGTTCGTGATTGGGGCAATTTATGCCGCGTCTGATCCGGGGTCGATGACACCGCTTTTTACCACACCCTTGGGAATTCTATTACTTGTGGCCGCACTTACGCTTGATTTGATCGGGGGCTTTATCATACTGAAAATTGTTAAAATTAAGATATAATATGTTTGCTTCTAAAGTCTTATGGGGAATCTGTCGATAAACCAGTAGAGAAGTTAGAAACGACCCTAAAAAAGGATTGTTCCAATGAAGTTTTTAAGAGTTTTGCTTGCTGTTTTCTGTTTACCATTTGCATCCCATGCGGGTGTGAATCTCAAGAATGGTAATTTCTATATCTCCTACACGGACATTATTGTTCCAGGCGGTGGAAATGATCTTGAGATCTCTAGAACCTATAACTCCCGATCAGTAGAGAAGGGTTGGTTTGGTTATGGTTGGGGTGTTCCTTATGAAACATTTCTGACTGTCGCTCCAGATGGAACAGTGACCGTTCATGAAAACGGATCAGGAGCTCTTACTCGTTTTGCGACTCAAGCGCCAGTAGACGCTGAGGGTGCATCTAAGAAGATCGTCGATGCGATGAGAAAGAGAACTTCAATTAGCGATCAAGTAGCATCAAACCTCGTACAGAGATTGACAGGAAATGCAGACCTAAGACTTGCTTATGCAAGAAGATTTGAAGTTTCTGCAGAGCTTGCTGAAGGCACAGTTCTTCACTCAAACTCGAGAGGAATTCAAACTCTTACTAAGAGCAAAGCCGGATTTGTTAGAGAGTATAACGATGGCAAGAAAGAATGGTTCGACGCAAACGGCAGACTTTCAAAAATTGCTGATAAAAACGGCTATACTATCGATCTTGATTACAAAGAAAACCGTCTTGTTTCAATTAAAGATTCTCAAGCAAAGCAATTATTCTTCGAGTGGTACTCAGATGGACTTGTTAAAAATATTTGGTCAGCAGGGGACAAGAAAACGCTTTACGTCTATAAAGGCAATAACCTTGTAGAATCAACTGACGTTGGTGGAAACACATTCAAGTACGATTATGATTCAAACCATAATATGACGGCGATCTCTTACTCTGATAATTCAAAGATGCAAGTTAAGTATGAAGACAAGACTCAGTTCGTGTCGGAAGTTATTAGCCGCAACGGAGAATCGACAAAGTACTCTTACCAGTCAAACCCACAGAATCCAGATATGCACTACTGGACAACTGTGACAAAAACTCCTCCAGGCGGAACACCGGTTGCTAATCGTTATGAATACGAAATGCGTCGCAAGCCAGATGGTTCAGAGTATACTTACAGAATTGCCACTGAAGTAAATGGTGTAAAAACAGAAACGACTTATAGTGAGTGTTGTTCACTTCCACTAAGAATTGTTCGTGGATCTGAAATTACAACTTTTGAATACAATGACAAAGGTCTCTTGACTAAGAAGTCATCAAACAGAGGCGAGCTAGTTGAACTTAAGTATCACCCAGAATTTAACAAGATCACTTTTGTTAAGAACAACCAAGGTTCAACTGATTTTGAATACGACAACAAAGGGAACCTTGCTAAAGCTGTAAATAGCGATGGGAAATCAGTCCTTTTGATTTACGATAGACAAGGTCGCATCACACGTATGATTGATCATGATCGTGGAAGCAACGAAAGAAGAACTTTAAACTTCCGTTACAATGCTCTTGGCAAGCCAGTAGAGATCGCCATGGATAAAGTTGGTAAAATCAACGTAGCCTACGATAACTACGGTGAGATTATGAAAGTAGACTCGGATGCAGGTCATAAGATGGCGTTGCAAGTGACTCAAGCTTTCCAATCATTGCTCTCAATTGTTAAGCCTGCTGGCGTGAACTTGAATATGTAATCTGCCAAGTTTTTGGGGCATGTGGCTTTACGAAGTTACAGGCCCTTAGGCAAAAAATTAGGAACTGCTCGATTTTGTTGTAAAATAGAAAAATAGGAAACCGGAGCATATATGAAAATTTTTAAAATCATTCTTCTCTTCAGCCTTTTAAGCAGTAGTGCTTTTGCTAGCTCGCTCGGAGAAGGAGAGCCGGATTGCACTGCGATTAACGGTTCAATTACGCCAGCTGACGCTAGCACTGGTACAACGGCTACTGATACATCTGGCCGTCCAGCCACAGTCAGATAAATAAATCCATTCATACACCACGGTTAAGAGCTGTGGTGTATGATTTTTTGACGGCCCTGCATAAGTCTTACATACCTTCTCAATATCTCCTTCAATTCACATACAGATTCTTGGCACACGGTTTGCTACTTATGAAAATGAATAGAATTCTTTCATAAGGAGAATAGTATGAAATATATAAAGAATTTTTTAGTTGTTTTAGGACTCTTAACTTCAATCGCTCATTCAGCTGAATTCCTAGGGGAAACAGTTTCTATGGAAGATTGTGCGACAATGAATCAGTCAGAAAGATTTGATGCAAAGGTTGGGGACTATAAAGAAGGTAATGACAAATCTGATAACAACTCTGGAACGATCGTAAGATAATTCTAGAAACTCCCATCGTTTAGGCAAAGGGAAGCTTACACAGCTTCCCTTTGTTATTTTGGAGGACTTCGTTAAGATAGAGTTTAATCTCCTATTTTGACCAAGGGTACTCATGACTAGTTACTCCCTTAGAATCGATCGCCTCAACCGTCTCAAACAAACTATAAGGCTCCACGAGCAGCAAGTCCTTGATGCACTCTCGAAAGATCTTGGGAAGTCGCCTGAGGAAGCCTACCTGACTGAAGTTGGCTATATTTATAACGAGATTGATTCCAGCATTAAAAATCTAGCGAAATGGATGCGACCGAAACGAGTGCCCGGCTCGTGGCTGATTTTTCCATCAAAGAGTGCCATTGAGTTTAAGCCTAAGGGCGTAGTCTTAATTATCGCGCCTTGGAATTATCCCTTCCAACTTTGTCTGGCCCCTTTGGTTGGTGCTATTGCGGCTGGTAATACCTGTATTTTAAAACCATCAGAAGAAGCGGTTGAGACAGGGCAAGTGATTGCACGAATGATGGCGAGCTGTTTTTCGGAACAAGAAATTGAAGTGGTGCTTGGAGGTGTCGAAGCGACACAAAAGCTTTTCGAGCGAAAACTCGATCATTTGTTTTTCACTGGTAGTACCCATGTGGGACGACTTTTGATGATTGAAGCAGCGAAATCTTTGATCCCTGTGACGTTGGAATTGGGTGGCAAAAGTCCTTGTCTGATTTACGACTGCTCTGAGCTAGAGTTGGCGGCTCGAAGAATTGCGTGGGGAAAACTTTTGAACTCTGGCCAGACATGTGTTGCCCCTGATTATGTTTTAATACAAAAAGGCCAAAAAGATGCATTCATGAATTTTTTCAAGAGTGCCGTTGAGAGTATGTATGGTAGCGAACCGATTCAAAGTCACGACTACGGCTCAATCATTAACGATCGCCATTATGATAGGCTTGTTTCATTGACTGCGGGACTTAAAACGGAAAGTGAAAGTTTCAATAAAGCTTCGAGAAAAATTGCACCTATACTTATTCCTCTAGAGAGGGAAAGCCAATCTGCACTGATGAAGGATGAGATTTTTGGGCCTCTGTTGCCGATTATAGAGATTGATAGTTTTGAAGAGGGGTTAGAATTCATTCAAAAGCGTGATCGTCCTCTGGCGGCGTATTTTTTTAGTTCTTCTCAATCACTTCTGACTTCATTTACACAAAAAATTCTCGCTGGAGGAATTTGTTTAAATGATGTCGTTGTTCATCTGACAAATAAAAATCTCCCTTTTGGAGGAATTGGTCCCAGTGGAATGGGGGCGTATCATGGTTATTTTTCTTTTGAGACTTTCAGCCATCAGCAAGCAGTTGTAACTCGGAGTTTTTGGTTTGAGAATCGACTACGGTATCCACCGTATAAAGGGAAGTTGTCGTTGTTTAAGAGGTTGTTGGCTTGGTTTTCTTAATTAAGGTTTAAGATAAATTTAACCTAGTGGTAAATTCCTAATTAGCGCTATTGAGATGGTGTTATAGCCCGATTTAAAAATTATTTTCTATTTGAAAATCGATTTTTAAATTTTGGTCTAGATAAATGCTTTACAGACAATTTGTCTTCCCTAAATAATTTCCACAATAGATAAGAATTTTTTTATGTGAGGAAATCATGCTTCATTTTTTTAAACGTACATTTTTGTACGTCGGGATATTCTTTTCCCTTTTTTTATCAGCCAATGCTGAAGGTTGGGATCTCTCAATTAGAAATACAGTCACAACTTACGAGATGGCTCCAAGTATTCTCTATAGCAGCCTCTCTATCAGAGTTGATGGAGTGAATGCACGAGAGTTAAACAGCCAAGGTATTTCTTTGCGACTAGAAATCCTCGACCAGCAAGGACTTAAAATTGGGAATTGGATTACTGCGCTGACGTTTGAAGATGAGCAATGTTTTAGAAGAGATGATTATACGTGTGATCTTGCCTCAGTACCTGTGCCGCTGAGTATTGTACCTTTTGCTTGCACTGGAAAAATTAAATTACAGCAGGGTAATCGAGTTTTGGGTGCAGAAACACAGTTTCACTTCCAAAGCTGTGATCGTCACTTGACTCGTAATTCATTTTTGGACTTGTATCCAACAGGAGAAGTCGTTCAAGATTTAAATTCTCGATTGAGTGTTGAATTGTCTGTCGGCGGGAATACAACTTCGAGCAAGTCATTTGAGGTCGTGGCATTTGTTCTAGATAAAAAGAGAACGCCCATTTGGGGAAGTTTAGAGAGAGTGGATGCTGTAATTTTACCGAGACAAAATCGACAATTACTTTTTGAAGAGAAATTAAGTTATAAATCAAAAGAACTTGGTTGTTATTTACAAATTTCCGTAAACCCCGGCGGTAAAATTGAAGAACAGAATTTTTCGAATAATGATCTTGTGATTCCTTGGGGAAATTGTCGTGAAATTGATGAGAATCATATTGATCTTATTCCAACCCTTGAAGTTAAGGGAAATTCACTGCACTTTGGCGTGCAGAATATTGGCGATATAACGGTCGTTGCGCCAACTGTTTACCTCGTAATGTACGATTCAAATTTTCAGATATTAGAAAATAGTCATTATCAAATGCCTGGAACAACGCTTGAAGGGTTTAATCAAAACATCAGTCTTGAGCGTTTCCTGAGGACGGGGACTTGCAAGGTGACATTAACAGTCGATCCATATTGGTTAATAGACGCAGAAAATAGATCAAATAACGAATTATCTTTAGAGCTTTGTGATTAAGGAGTTTTTATGAAGTTACGACCGTTTTTATTGTTATTTTGTTTTTTCCTTTCCCTCGTCAACGCTCAGGCGTTGACGACTCCACTTGAGGTTGATCCAGATACCATTGCGCTATGGAATTTTGATAGTGATGATGGAAATATTGTTTACGATGAAGCATCAGATCCTTCAAACGGGACGGCTATAAATACACTTCATCAAGCAAGCCCTGGCCTAGATCCAGTTTTTGGATTAGCGAGACATTTTACATCGATCGATTCGTTTGTAAGCTTTGGGCAAGCACAAGGTAGCAAATTAGATTTTACAAACTTTGAAACATTGACGATTGAAGCCGTCGTCCACTTGAGCGGCAATGCACCCTCGTATCATATGATCTTTGACAATAGTCAGATTCAGCTTGCTGTGGTTGGCAACAAACTTGCCGGTTTTGTGAGAGTACAAGGTGGATTTATTGGAACAATTTCGGATGTAGTTCTAAATCTCAATGAGAATTACAGAGTCACATACTTAATTCAGGAAACTAGGCTAACGCTTTTTGTAAATGGTGAATCCATTTCAACTCTCGACTTACCAGGCCCAATTGCTCCACCAAGTTACTCATCTCTTCAAGCATTTGTTGGAGGGAATATCTTTGGCCAGTTTTTTCCAGGCTATATCGATGATGTGAGAATTAGTAGTGTCGCACGTCAAGATGGTGTTCCTGTAGAAATTGAATTGGTCAATCCTGCACCCAATGATGTTTTGGTTGAGCCATTCCCAGAGCTTCTCGTCGAACTAAGTGACAACGTAGGAGTTAATCCTGCCAGTGTTAAAGTTTGGCTAAATGATATTGAGCAAACAAGTTTTCTCACGATCACTGAAACTCAAATTACGGGAACAATGAATGAGAGTCTTCGAAGTGACAGGATGAATATCATTAAGATTCAGGCCCGTGACTTTGCCAATAATATTACCACTGAAGAATTCGAAGTTGTCTATTCACCTAATTCAGGTGGCTTTGAATATGAAACCGACTCAAGCACTCTAGCTCTTTATCATATGAATGATTTCTCAAGAGGCGTATTAATTGATTCATCTGGAAAGGATCGTCATGGTTTTGTGAATAATCTAGATACTCTAGAACCATTAAGTGTTGTTTTCGGAAATGGTCGCAACAAAGTTGCTGACACGGCGATCACGATACCTCCCATTGCAATTCCGAGCCAGGCTTTTACATTTGAAGGTTGGTTTAAGCCTTCAAAAAACTCAAATAGCACTGTCTTGCTCTCAACAGGTCAGTTTAAAATCGACAGATATGCGACGGGGCATATTCGAGTCACTATTACGACAAAGCTTCGTTCGTATGTGTTTGAGACGACTCTTCCCGTTCTTCCACTAAACGAGCTTCGTCATTTAGCAGTGACATGGGATGGAAATGGAAACAGTATTGAAAACCTTAGAATATTTATAGACAGAATTATTGTCGCGAGTTTTGATGCTCCCACAAATTGCGATTTTGATTCTATGCCTATTTTGACTCAAATGGGTTTTAATTATCAGGGTTTAATGGATGAAATTCGTATTTCTTCTACGGCAAGACTTTCGTTTAATATTCCAACGATTAGAGAGCCAGGCATTCATTTTAATAATCTTGCAAACTATACTTCAATAAATACACCGAGGCCTGATTTTAACATCGAAATCAATTCGTTAACGGCGATTGATGCTCAAAATATCACGGTCTTTCTCAATCAATTAGATGTAACAAATAGTCCCAGCTTAACAATTACGTCAGGACTTGTTTCGGGACAAATAGATACTGACTTCCAGTCTGGGTTGAATCATCTTGAGGTTCGCTATATTGATAACGATGGCAATCACTTCAATAAGATTAGCAATGTCTTTTTCATCAAAAATCTTGGGGGCTTAGTTAATCCAATCGCGGAAGAAACAGTTCTTTATCTTGATTTTAACAATGAAACACTTAAGGATTTATCCAAAACAAATATGGATTTCGAACCAATTTATATTCCAAGTTTTGCACCCGGTGTAATTAACTCAGGTTTAATAAAGCCATATATTTATAGATCATCAACAAGCCCATTCATTGAATTAAACGGGCGGGCATTAACCTATGAAACTTTCATCAAGTTTGTAGGAGCAACTTCTAATACAACGCTATTTCGATTGCACTCACAAGAAGGATTTGATTTTACTGTCGTTCTTAACCCACAGAACGGAACTGTTCAACTTACGGGAACGACACCAGTCGGCTCATTCACAGGCACTGTGATATCGGGAATTCCGATGGATGGTGATTGGCATCACTTTGGCTTTATCGTGGATGGATCAAGAGATTTTGCCAATATAATTCTATTGATAGATGGGACAATTCGTTACGTCTCAGACTTTAATTGTGCCTGTGACTTTTCGGGTGATTTCAATTTCTCTTCATCAATGCTTAATAGCGGGCTCACGACAATCGATGAATTGGTTATAAACAATTACGCAAAGTATGAGTTTAATCTTGATCATGATAGCAAGCCGCTGATGACAAGTTTGACTCCGACTAATCGTTCATCTGTAAGCCAAACGGCCCCGGTCGACCTTTCTATTGTTCTAAGTGATGTGGACGGAATCAGTGATGACTTCAGCTTGACTCTAAACGGTGAAGAAGTTGAAGGCTTGACGATGAATCAATCCGGTTACGAAGGCTATATCACTGGGCAAGTTTCAGGATTAGTAGCGGGACTTAATATTTTTGAATTAAAGTTCAAAGATTTACAAAATAATCAAACCATAGAGTTATTCACATATTTTGCTTTTGGAGCACTACCTGCGGGTGAATACACGACAGATGTAGACACCCTTTTGCTTTACCACTTTAACGAGAGCACTGGATCTTCATCAGCTCAAGACAACTCGGGTTTTGCTAGAAATGCAGATGTTTATGGGGGAACTTTCGAAGAAGAGGGCGTGTTTGGTACAACGGGTGTGAGAGTTGGCTCATACGTCTACAGACAGGGACCGGAACTTTATAACCTAAACAGTTATACAATTGAAGGTTGGGTGAAAATTGAGAGCCTGAATATGAATTATTCATTTTTTGAAGCAGGTCAGGTGAGAATTTTCATTGAGAATCAACGTTTGAGAGTTACTGCCGTCGGTAATGCAGGATTTATTAATCTTCCTAATGCCCTTTCAGATTCACTCGGTGAGTGGATTCATATTGCCTTGGTCGTCGATGATTCGCAGAAGATTGCACATCTTCTAGTAAATGGAGAGCGACTTGCTTCTGTTGGATTAACAGAAACTGAAATGAGGATCAATAGTGGTTGGATTTATTTGATGTATGGAAGTGGCGGAGTGAACCTCCTTGAGGAGTTCCGCCTTTCAACCGTTGCTCGTTACAGTTTAATAAGTGATTTGGAATAGGGATTAAGATATGAAAGCTCTCTCATTTGCATTGTTTTTTGTTTTCTTTTCTGTGAGTAGTTGGGGACAGGACTTCTGTCTCTCTAAAGATGATTATGCTGCGGAAGTTTTTTGCGGAGGAGAGAGCTATATCGCCACAAGTATGGCCGATATAAATTCATATCTAATTAACTACGGCGACAATGGCTTCGGTGCCAAAAATCTTATCATCGATTTTGCCCTTAATGGAACTGTCCCTGAGATTCATAGTCCTTGCCTAATTGAACTCAAGAAAAACACCAATGTTGCAAGACTTTGTCTGGATGGAAGAGAGGGACTTTCTCTTTCTGTAAATCTTGAAGTGAGGGCGTGGGAGAGAATTGGGCTTGTCAGTTCTGCTGAAATCAATGTTAACGAATTAACAAAAATTGAATCTGGTGTTGTAGAAATTCGATCTAAAAATGAAATGAGCTTAGCTCAACAGATTAGTGTTAGAGGTTGGAATAGCTTAAAACTTCAATCTAATGAGGGCTATTTAGAGACCGACAGCCAGTTATTATTGGAATCTAGCTTTGTGACAATTTTAGCTGGTGGCCAAGTGACGTTTGGCAATAACACTCGTATCAATGCTTATAGTAAATTGAATCTCAACGCAGTATCTGAGTTTTCGGCGGGAGCGAATGCTCACTTCGAATCTCAACTACTGCAGATTCAAGCTGGTAGCTTAGTCTTTGGAAGTCAGTCATTACTCAAAGGCTATTCACGTTTAGAGCTAAAATCGGATGCTGCACAGATAGAGATAAATCAAGCGGCGCGTTTGGAGGGCTCTCTCCTTGTTTTAGAAAGTGCTGGCGAGACGAAACTTAGTGATGTTGATATTTATGCTTGGAATTCTTTTGATTCTATTAGCAATGCTTTTAGGATTGGAGGTGGAAGTTATTTAGAGTCGCAAATGATTTCTTTTAATGCTCAAGGTCCCTCATTTATTGAAGCGAACGCGACACTGCAAGCCTGGAATCAGGTGACACTTGATTCAGCCCCTTGTGATCTATCATCAAGTGCGGTGGTTAATGCTCCCGTAAAACTCGGACGTTGTTTTGAAACGAATCCGATACCTAACTTGCCACCTGTTGCAGTTGCGACGATTCAGTATGAAGCTGGCTATTCGCCTTTAATGGTTTTTTTAGACGGAACAAGTTCGACTGATAGTGATGGTCAGATCGTTAGTTATTCTTGGACTAGCGACGGAATTGAGCTTTTAGCTACCGCAAGTGGTAATGCTGTCATAACTGGAAGTGGTCAGAAAGTAATCACTCTCACTGTGACTGACGACGATGGACTGAGTAGCACTGCGACTGTCATGGTCGTGTTTCAAGACGATTCAATCGCGCCTATTATTGCGACAGATCTTCCTGATGATCTAGAATTCACCACTATTTATCCTGCATTTTTATTTGAATATGAAGATTTGGAATCGGGGATTAACCCTGCTTCTGTTGTGATTCGACTTAGTGGTGCAGTTATTAATCAAGTCGCCACAATTAATTCAGAAAGAGCACTTATTCAATTTTCTAGTGCTTATCCATTGCCAGACGGGAGTTATTCTGTTGCGGTGGCAGTTTCAGATTATGCCGGAAATGAATCACAGCTCACTCGTCACTTTACTGTTAATACAGGCATTGCTACTTCAACGACAATTATTGGCCGGGTTCTTGATTCAAATAGTAATCCACTTTCAGGTGCTCAAATTTCTTTTAATAATGCTCCAATTGTTAATAAGTACAGAAAGGCCGAGACGGATACAGATGGCAGATTTATTATGCCAATTGCTAGTGGTGGTCGCTATGTTGTAAGTGTGAAGAAGGTAGGTTACGCCCCGCAAGCCTTGGTTGTGGAAGCAGGAGACCTTGTAGAGTCTTCGCTTGGTGATATTAGATTATTGCAGCTTGATCCAGTCGTTGTGGATATCGATGCGAGTGTCGGCGGTGTGATTGAAAATACAAAAGGCGGAAGAGTGCAGATTCCGGCCGGCGTTTTGAATGAAGATGTCGCTTTAAGTTTCACAGAATATAGAAGCGCTCGTGAGGGATTTCCGGGGCCACTTCCCGAATTGTCGCAATTTACCTTTGCTTATGATTTTAATTACGTCGATAGAAGCCTAAATGGGGAAATTGGCATTTCTTTAAGCACAGAGCATATTGTAGATCAAAATGGAGTCGTTGGTTTTCCCGAAGGTCAAGAACTGGTCACTGGTTTTTTTGATCCTGATTACGGACTATGGTTTGATACAGGGATTAATTTTGTCGTGGGGGAAGGTCTTAAGAACAGTAATATTCCAACTGGAAATGTTCCTGAAGCTTTGCCTGCTGATATTAATCAGCCAGTTGTCCCTGACCCAGAGTCTTTTCCTCCTGCACCACCTAGTCGAACCCCTCCTCCTCGCCGAAAGTCTGGTGATTGCGGTTCTGAACAAATTGGTTGTCGAATAAATACTGATAGTGGAAATCTAGCGGTAGATCACGCACTCTCGTCAATTCAAGTTTTTGATCAAAGTTTTGGGCTAGAGTTTTCTTATAATTCCCAATCGGCTTATCCTGTATTAGAAGTCTTCCAGCCGATGGGGAATCTGTCGAATAGACAAATGGATTTTGAAGTCAGTTTGCCGGGCCACACGCAAAAGCTGACCTTCGAGAATTATAACGAAGGTTCAGAACTTATTATCGGGGGCACATTTTTAGGTAGAGATTCACAGGGTAAATACCTCAAGACTGGTGTGTATCCTGTTGACGTGAGGGCCAGTAATTATTTTACGGGATTCTTTGCTTGGGCGGCTTATTTTGGAGCTCCAGCCGGATTTAGAATTATACGAGCAGACGCAAATTTCGAAGCCCCAGAACCTGTTAAATTTTCAAGAACTATAACCTCATTTGTTCAATATATTAATGACCGGAATTCTGCGTTTGGTGCTGGCTGGACACTCAATCAGCTATCAAGACTTCATCTAGGGCCAACAGAAAAACTTCTCTATACTGATGGCCGAGGTGCAGCTCTTGAATACACACGAATGGGCAGTGGGTTTGGGAGTCGATCCCAAGCACTTAAAACGCAAAATCAGAAAGCTTTTTCAAATGAATTGATGTTTTCATCTGAGAAATCTGGATCTTATATTGCCGACTGTGCAAGTAATCAGATCTATCAAATGAATGCTGGTTTTGGGGCCGTGGCCCTAGCCGGTAGTGGAGAGCGTGGATTTGCAGGTGATGGCGGTGACGCGCTTAAGGCGAAGCTTGATTGTCCGACTTCAGTAACGAAATCGATCAAGGGCGATTATTTCTTTATCGATAGTGGAAACAAGAGAATTAGAAAAATCGATAAACATGGCGTGATTACAACAGTTGCTGGAAACGGCAAGCAGACTCTTGGCAATAATGGTGATCTCGCGACAGAGGTTGGGATTGGAACGCCAAAGAATCTTATTATTGACGAGTTGTTAGTGATCTACTTCACAACGGACGATGATAAAATCATGATGCTTGATCCGCGTGGTAAGCTTCATTATTTCAGTGCTGATGTTGAAAACGCATTTGTACCAAAGAGTTTTGGGAAGATTGCCAATTTACAAATCAGTACGGATAAAAGAGTTTTAGCTCTTGATAGCGAGAAAAAACAAATTCTTGAAATACGGCCTCAAAATCTCTCGGCGTACCCAGAACTTGATTTAGGAGATCAGAAGTTTCTGAGTGATAACGAAGTTCAAGAGGTGAGTGATTTAAAGCAATTTATTTTCGATAAAAATAATAATCGATTTTTCCTTTTAGACGATGCAGGAAGACTTTTTGTTGCTTCAAACAATGGTGGCTACCGAGCGATTGAAGAGTTTGGGGTGGTCGAGAATTCACTCGTTTCTAAAAAACAGATCCTTGATAAGGACAGCATTTCTCCTATTGATGGAATCGCTTATACAAAAGAAATGGGGCTTGTTTATTGGACGGAAGGCGAAGTGAAGTTTTTCGGAGCAGCAGATGAAGCTCAGGATAATACCCATTTTATGACTTATGTTTCAGGGCCTACGGATCCGGCGATATTGATTGAAACGGCTCAAGGCTTTGAGAGAATTCAAAAAAATGGAGATAAGGAACTTTTTAACCATGATGGTCTACTTATTAGTCGAACTAATCTTGAGAATAAAAATGTTTTTTATCGTTATACTGGGGAAACGCTTAGAGAAATAGAAGTGCCTGGGGCAAAGAAGTTTTTGTTTGATTATGATGTCAGAGGCTATTTAACGAAAGTGACAGATCCTGCAGGACGAGTGAGTCGTTTTGATATTGATCCAAATGGAAATCTTATTCGGATTACTAATCCAGACGAAACAATTAAAGCCTATGATTATGATAGTGATCACCTTCTTATAAAAGAAATTAAAGAGAACGGCGAAGAAGAAGAATTTGTTTATCTCCATGGAAAGATTATTCAACAGGTTTTGCCAGGAGGGAGAACAAACGATATTAAGCCCGCGCTTTTTGTGCAAAATCTTCAACTTAACCAAATTTACCATCGTGGAGACACTCAAGCGAATTCGATCGCGAGTTTCCCATCGCGATCAGGCGATTGTGCAAGTACTTATGTTTTCAGGGAATATCTTGTTTCTGAAACTGATTGTTTGGGACGAACAACTCGCTATGTGAATACGTCTGCAGATAAAAGAAGCCAAATCATATCCCCTGAAGGGCGTTTCATTTACCAAGACTTTGTTCAGGGAGATCTTTTAAGTTATCGCTCTGATTCAAAAGGTGAAACTTTTTATTTTTATGATAATTCATTTGGAAAAGTTTCCAAGGTTCGTGATGAATTAAACTTTGAAATGAATTACACCTATACAGCAAATGGAAAAATTGAAACTGTTCGCGATCAGAGAAATCTGACTACGAGTTATGAGTACGATGATTATCAAATGCTCAAAAAAATCACGGATTCAGGAGGATTTGAACAGTCCTTTGATTATGACGGAGAATTTAATCTTTTAGCAGTCACTAATGAGATTGGAGCGGTCACGAGCTATACCAGAGACCTTGCAGGCAATATCAATAGTGTGACAGATGCCGATGGGCGAGTGACACAGACGAGTTTTGATTTGAAAAATCGCCCGGTTCTTATTTTGGATGCGAAGGGTGGAGAGACCGCCTTTCAATATGACTCCCTCGGCCTTATGACGGCACTGACAGATTCTCTCGGCCGCATGACGGGTTTTGCTTATAATGACTATAATAAAGTGTCGCAAGAAATTAAGCCGGATAGTGCGACGAAGTTTTACGAGTACGATCAAAATGAACGCTTGGTCAAAATTATTCAAGAAGACGGAAGTGAACTTCATTATGTTTATAATCTGGCCGGGGAATTGATTGAGCAACACTCACTAGATGAGACGGCAAGCTTTGAGTATGACGATGACGGCTTAATGGTACTGGCGGAAAACACCAGCTCTCGAGTGGAGCTTGCCTATGATGAGCACGGTCGACAGATCCTTGAAGGACAGTCCATTTTGTCAGAGTGGAAATGGCATTATGATTATAATGAGCGAGGGGATTTAGTGACTGCCGAGTTTAAGATTTTAAACTCTGCCTACGCGAGCTTGAGTTACGGAATTAATGAGAGGGGAGAGGCGGTTGAGTTGATTGCAAACGTGAATGGTCAGATATTGACGTGGATGAGAGATCTGGACTCAAGAAATCTTCCGAGTCGTGATAGACTTGGAAATGGAGTCACGACGAATTACGCGTTTGATGGAGCAAGAAGAGTGACGATGGTTGAGAACCTGCTACCGAATACAAATATTTCTTCTAAATTTGCCTATACGTATAGCTTGGGTGGAGATGTGACAAAGATTGAAGAGAGCTTGGGAGGACACGGGAGCCTTGAGCCGGGCTTTAATATTTATGAATTTGATTATGATGAACTTCATCGCTTGATTGTGTCGGGTCTTGATGAAGAGAACTTTAGTTATGACTTGGTTGGAAACCCGTCGGGCACGGGAGTGGTAGTGAATCTTAGAAATCAGCTGACGGAGAATCCGGAGTTTGTTTTTGAGTACGACTTGCGTGGGAACTTGATTGCGAAAACGGAGAAGCGCACCCAGAAGGTTTTAAGCTTTAAGTGGGATCTTTGGAATAGACTGAGTGAAGTCGAGATTAAGAACAACGGCACTCAAGTCTCAGGTCGCTTAACCTTTGCTTACGATGGTTTTGGTCGCAGGATTCAGAAGACGTTTGTTGATTTGATAAATTCGAACAACTCTTACGACAAAAGATTTATCTACGACCGCGAAGACTTGGTTCTTGAGGTGACAAATAATAAGATCACCGCTTTTTACGTCCATGCTCCGGGCATTGATAATCCGATCGGTATGCTTAGGGATCGCAACGTGAACGGGAGTTTTGAGGATGATGAAATTTACTACTTCACAAAAGATCACTTGGGTTCAGTGAGAGAGATTGTGGGACTTGATGGAAAGATTAAGCAGAGGCAGAGATATTCGGCTTATGGACGAACGACGAGAGAGAAGAACGATTCGGAGCTGAGTCGTTTGATTGATCAGCCTTATGGGTTTACATCGAGGGAGCATGATGCGGAGACTGGGATGTATTATTATCGAGCGCGGTATTATGACAGTTCGACAGGTAGGTTCTTGAGCGAAGACCCGATAGACTTTGCTGGAGAAGATACTAATCTGTACAGGTATGTTGCAAATAATCCAATAAGATTTACAGATCCACTAGGACTACTTTCTTTTGACGAAAACTTAGCACGAAGAAGAGAAATAAATACAGGTGTAATAACCCAAAGTTCAAAATTTGTAGCGGGTACGATTGTTGGAAGTAGTTTTGTTCAGCAAGCATCCAAGGTTGGACTAGGCGTGACCGTTGGTGAAATAATCAAAAATAGAGGGAATGTCGCTACATTAGGACGAGCTGGAACAATTGGAAACTTTGCGACAACAGCCTTGGCAAAAGCAGTTGTTGTTGGTGCATCATTTGCTGGTGGTTTAGAGATTGGAAACAGAATAGGAGCATACTTTGATACAAAAGTGGATGATAATAGTAGCTTCTTAGGCGTATCACCACAGACTCTATCAGACATTGGATTCGGGTCAGGTGTATCAAATATTGATTCATGTAGGTAGGCACAGATGATAAAGAAGTTTGGATTTACAAAAATTTACTACACAGCTTTAATATTAATATTTTTAAATGGTTTTGGTTTTTGGTATGGATTTTCTAATACAGAGTTTTATGTAAAAAATGGAACGACATTAACGGTCGTTTCATTAATATTTGGTGTAGCTTTACCTCTAGTTTTATTTATGAAAATCAAATGTCCAAAATGTGGGTGCAAGTTTTTCTGGGCTTGGTTTAACGGTTCTAAAGATATTGATAACTCCTTTAACCCATTTAATTCTGAATCTTGCCCCAAATGTGGATATAAGTAATTATCTTGAAAGATAAAAGTGGCCGTCGTTGGCTGAAGAGAATAAAAAAATTAGTACAGCTTACATTTTCAAAAAGGAGTCACTCTACTTGCGGGACGAGTTATAATAAAGAGAAATGAAAAGCTTTGAAGCCCAAATTCTCGAAGAATCATTAACGACAAAAGTCTCAGAGAATACTTACGGCTCCGGGCATTGATAATCCGATTGGAATGCTTAGAGATCGCAACTTGAACGGGAGCTTTGAAGATGATGAAATTTACTATTTCACGAAAGATCACTTGGGTTCAGTGAGAGAGATTGTGGGACTTGATGGAAAGATTAAGCAGAGACAGAGATATTCAGCCTATGGACGAACGACGAGAGAGAAGAATGATTCGGAGTTGAGTCGTTTGATTGATCAGCCTTATGGATTTACGTCGAGGGAGCATGATTCGGAGACTGGGGATTATAATTTGTATCGATATGTATTAAGTAATCCGCTTAGGTTTACGGACCCGTTGGGGTTAGCGGCTGGAGACTGGTGGGACTTACCTGCAAATTTTAGTCGTGCTTATGAGATTGGAATAGAGGAAGGAAGAAATAGACCAGATGCTCACAATGATCTCGGAGATGCGATGAGGCATGCAGAATGGAATAGGAGGATGGTTGAGGAAACTAACTTATTCACGGCTTGGACAGTCGGTGTCGGTTATGAAGTGTCTGGCTTAATTAAAGGGCAACCATTAAAAGAAGCTTCTATGGATTTGCACAATAATGCCGTTGGCCGTAATGCTGGAGCGATAGGTAAACCTGTTAATCCGAACGATTTGGTAACGTCACCTGGAGCAGGCTCTTGGTATGATTCGTACGGACAGGTTTGCAAATGAAGGAAGTATTCAAATGGGGACTTCTTGCTATTAGTTGTTTTATCATTTTATGTATTTTAGTAGTAAAGTTGATGCCATCGAAAAAGTCTGAAGTGATTGTCGCAAATAATTCGAATGAAGTGGTTCGTCGAGTATCAGTGGATCTTTGTGGTGAAAGAAAAGTATTAACTAATCTTCAGATTAATAAACAAGAAGTTTTTGAGCTTAAGGTTCAGCATGATTGTCACTTTGTCATTGAGGTTGAATTCGTAAACAATAGTACATTTAGCGAAAAAGTTGGATATGTTACTCACGGCTTAAACTATCGTCATGAAATAGGTATTACTGAAAGAAAGATTAATCTTAAAACACAGGTCCTAGAATAGATGAAATGGTAAATCTTTGCAGTTAAACACTACTAAACTTCTTCGACCCATTTAATGACAATGATCCACAAAGATCTTGTAAGAGCGAGTGATGATGAAGGCAGTAGTATACTTAAGTATATTAATATTTGTAATCGGAGGACATTCGATTATGTTTTGGAAAATTTCATTATTTCAAAATTCGAATGAAAGACAATATGTAAGGAACTCATTTGTTTTGTTTCAGACTATTTATTTAATTGGTACGCTTTTGCATTATTATATTTCAATGGGTTTACAAGTCCCAGAAGTGACGACTTACACTTTAAACTTACTTGTCATAACTCTTATTCCTTTATTTTCATATTCAGTATTTTTCTTTTTGTTAAAAAATAATGATTCTTGATAAATTCAATATTTAAGTATTTGTATGAATAAAATGCGGGTAGGAAATATAAAAATGCTGCAAGGCCGGCTAGATTATTTAAAAGCTCAATTTAGCATACACAAAAGTGACAAATAACAATATCACAGCATGCACCGGGCATTGATAATCCGATTGGGTTATTCTTGCCTCCTGGTTAAAAAAGCCTATTTCTCCCATCAAAATCAATACGCCCGTTTTCAACAATTCTTCTTCTTTTTTATAACCCCTAGTTATTAGTGATTGTTATGTTGGACACACTATTCTCCTTTATTGCAATTGCTCAATATCAGGAGGCTTTCTTTGGTAGCTTCCTGAAAATAATATAATCCATATCGATTTTGTACGAAATATGTCGTACAGTAGTAGGGGGGGCAGTCTTGGGACTCAAAAGCGTCCGAATGAGGGCTATCGACTGCTTAAAAAGTGGACGGATTCAGCATGCAATAAAGAGATCTGGCAAAATTGATGATAAGAATCATTTAGCCGTAGGCGCAGTTTCAGTAGAAGAGGTGATTGAGTTAATCAATTCAACTAAGGGAGATGAATTTGAAACTTCGTACCATCACGTTATGACTGAGCTTGAAGTCCATATTTTTAAACCTCGAGGTTGGTATATAAAGTGTTATTTCATTGAACCTGATATCTTCTTTATAAGCGTTCACAGATAGGTGTTGTATGAAAATATTTAGAGTCGGAGAAAAATCAAAAGGTGTCTGTGAAAATTGTAAATCAGTTGTTCCGACGACTTTTTCCATTTGTTCTGTGCAACTTCCTTCAGGCAAGGGGAAGGTTCCGGATGTTTTAGCAGCCTCTTGTGACTACTGCGGGCGGGTAGTCTCTATTCCTCAGCAATCGGCCCCTCGAATTAAGGAAGCCCTAAACACTAAAAAGCACTCAATTGAAGCTCGCCTACCGAGGCATCTGCTTGATGTGCTACTGCTTGCTAGTGATAAGTTTGACCTTGGGAATCCAGAGCCGTTAAGGGACACATTGGTTAGGTACTATATAGGCTTGGCCGAGTCAGATAAAGAGATGGTGAAGAAGATTAAGAAATTCTCAAAGTCTGACTTTGCAAAGGGGTCTGGTTTTCGCCTGTCTTTAAAGGTTAATGAGGCGATCTTTGAAAGGTTTGAGCATTTGCTTGAAATGACAAATCTTTCGAAAACTCAGCTACTAAAAGGTATTATCTTGCTTATAAATGAAGACATCTTACAAAAACCACTTAAGAAAAGACTCAACGAACTCCAAAAAGTCCTTTTGGCTGCTGCTTGAGGTTCATAAAATCAATACTTTATGTCTTCGCCTGCTCATACCACCCAAGCTCCCAACACCCAAAAATCGTCTACAAACTAGTCACTGAGTAAAAACTAGGCACAAGCTCCTCACTAACTCACTGATATCAAGGGCCAAAGTTTGGCACTCTCTATGCATAACTAAGAGTAAACGAATCGGGAGGAGATTTTATGAAAACACTATTTATCGTTCTTACATTGGTTACTAGCTTTAACGTTATGGCTTCAGGACAAATCGGCGAATCACAAAGTGTTGATTGTGCTGCTGGAGTACAGAGTGGAAGATTTCAGGAACAAACACCAGTAGTTGGTGATTCTGTTAAGACTGATTCTGCTGCTTCAAAGACAGAAGTAAGATAATTTTCTTAAGCTCCCCCCTAGCTTAAGAATAAATTCCAAAAAGCCCATTAGGATTCCTAGTGGGCTTTTTCAAAAACTCTTTTTAATAATTCTTTTTCTTCAACAGTATAATCTTCGTGATTCACAGACGGTGACTTTCGAGTCGAAGATTGTGTTGCTTTGACTTTATCGCTTTGATTGTTTTTGGGCTTGGTATTGGAAAAGGCCCTGCGACCGATCTCTGTCGTTTCATTAATGGCTTTTGTCGTGTTCTTTGATAGCACTCCAATAAATTCTTGCGTGAAGGGAGCCGAGGCTTCGTGGATATGAGTGAAGAGACTTTCCTCGTTGATCGGAATGCTAAGAATCAGGAAGCTAAAAACAAAAGAAAGGCAAAACCTGATCAAGCTAAACATAGATGACCTGCTAGAGTTCGTTGAGCATTTCTTGCTCAATTTTTTTTAATGAATCAATCAGATCCGACATCTCAAAAGGCTTTGAGAGAAAATCAAAAGCTCCGCTTGAGATGGCCTCAATCACCACGCTCTCCAGATTGAGAGAAGACATAATAATCAACCTCGCGCCAGGGACGTTTTTATGAATCTGTTTTGCGAGCTCAAGCCCCGAGACTTCAGGCATGACCACATCGATAATATAAACATTGGCCTGATTTTGTTGAATAAGGCTAATCGCTTCTTTTGCGTTTTTAGCTTCACCCACCACAGAGTATTCGTTGGTCTCGAGACATTCGACGATCGAACGTCGAATTAAGTCGGAGTCTTCAATAATTGCAATTTTCAAATTTGGATTTAGTGCCATGGCTTAATTCTAAAGCAAAGATAGATAAGAAAAAAGCTAAATAGTCATTAAGAAAAGGTGAGAAAAACGCTACGGAATCTATCGACTCGGTAGCGCTTTTTAATTAGGCTGCCACTGGTGGCAGATTACTATCTTTTGCTGGTCTTCGAGGTCCCTTTTGCGCCTTAGAGAGTTGATTCATCTTCTCTCTCCAGCCAATCAGGGCCACATCAAGCACATCTTCGAGCGTTTTGACGGCGACGAAGGTGAGTTTATTTTTTAGCTCTTCAGGAATCTCATCAAGATCTTTCTGATTTTTCCAAGGAATAATCACAGTTTTAATATTCATTCGAAGCGCCGCAAGCGCCTTTTCTTTCAATCCACCGATAGGTAAAACTTTGCCAGTCAATGTCATCTCTCCTGTCATGGCGACAAACTTATTAATTGGTGTGTCGGTAAGAAGAGAAATAATCGTTGTCGCAAGCGTGATCCCCGCACTCGGGCCATCTTTTGGAATAGCGCCGGCCGGAAGGTGAATATGAATTTCATTGCGATCAAAAATATCTTCATCAATATCAAAAGTGCTCGCCTTGCTTCTAATATAACCAACGGCCGTTTGAGCTGATTCTCTCATCACATCGCCGAGTTGTCCGGTGAGGGTAAGTCCCTTGCCTTTCATCTTCGTCGCTTCGATATAGAGAACTTCTCCGCCAGCTGCTGTCCAAGCTAAACCTGTACAGACGCCAACTTCATCTTTTTCTCGTTCGTCATCTTTAGTATAAATCGGCGGCCCGAGAAGATTCACAACCGTGTCCGGAAGAATATGCGTTTTCGTCATATCTCCCTTGGCGATCTTCATGGCAATCTTTCTACAAAGAGCACCAATTCTTCTCTCTAAATTTCTAAGGCCCGCTTCAGAGGTAAAATGTTTAATAACGCTCTTAACCCCTTCATCACTAAACTCAATATGCTCTTCCGTAATACCGTTCTCATCCATCTGTTTTGGAATTAGGTATTTCTTCGAGATCGCAAGTTTTTCTTCTTGGCTATAACCAGAAAGATTGAGAATTTCCATACGGTCTCTGAGTGGACCTGGAATATTTTCAAGTACGTTTGATGTGGCGATAAACATCACATTTGAAAGATCAAACGGAACATTCAAATAATGATCTCTGAAATTGCAGTTTTGTTCGGGGTCCAAAACTTCAAGCAAGGCACTTGAGGGATCACCTTTATAATCGCCACCCATTTTATCGACCTCATCGAGGAGGATAACTGGGTTATTTGTTTTCGCTTGTTTTAAGGCTTGAATAAATCGGCCAGGCATGGAGCCGACATAGGTTCTTCGGTGTCCGCGAATTTCCGCTTCGTCTTTCACGCCACCTAAGCTGATTCTGACAAACTCTCGACCGGTAGCTTTGGCAATGGATTTTCCAAGAGAGGTTTTACCAACTCCCGGTGGCCCTGAGAAACACAAGATCGGTCCCTTCATGGCCGTGCCCTTCAATTGTCGAACGGCGAGATATTCTAAAATTCGCTCTTTCACTTTATGGAGATCAAAATGATCCTCATTTAAAATTTCTAAAGCTGCGTCGAGATCAATATGCTCTTCAGAAGAAGTTGACCAAGGAAGATCAGTGATCCACTCGAGATAACTTCTAAGGATGCTGGCCTCTGAGGAATCAGGATGCATTTTTTCTAAGCGAGCAAGTTGCTTTCTGGCTTCTTTGTCCGATTCTTCTGGCATCTTTGCGAGTCTAATTTTTTCTCTGAATTCACCGAATTCATCTTCCGGAGCCGCTTCAGCGTGCTCGTCACCGAGTTCGCTTTTAATGGCTTTAATTTGTTCACGCAAAAAATATTCTTTTTGCGATTTATTCATTTCGTCTTTTGCAACCGTTCTGATCTTCGCTTGCATCGCTAGAATTTCTAGTTCACGAGCGAGAATATCATTGATTCGGTTGAGTCTTTCAACAGGGTCTAGAATTTCTAGAACCATTTGAGCTTCGCCCACTTGAAGATTCAAGTTGGAAGCAACGAGGTCAGCGAGTCGACCCGGGTTTTGAATATCTTCAAGCACCATGAGAATATCAGGTGAGAGAACTTTTCCAAGAGTAATCACTTTTTCAAGTTGCTCTTTAATATTTCTCATCAACGCGTGAGTTGAAACATTTCCTTCTTCAACGCTTAGATCTTCTACCTTCACAACTTTTGTAATGAAGAAGTTTTCATCAGTGTTGAAATCAAGGATGCGTGCTTTTGAAAGTCCTTGAACAAGAATTTTAATCCTGCCGTCTGGAAGCTTCCTCATTCTCATAATCATCGCGACAGTACCAAGCTCGTAAATTTCTGATGGCTCAGGAATTTCAGCAGTGATGTCTTTTTGACTAGCGAGAAGGATCAATCGATCTGTTTGATTAAGAGCATAATCTACAGCTTGAATTGAAGATTCACGTCCTACAAAGAGAGGAAGAATCATGAAGGGATAAACAACGAGGTCCCGTATTGGCAGGAGAGGGAGATGATCTTTGAATTCGATGTTATCACCTTCGTAGTTTGTTACCATAAGTTTAAACTCCTAAACAGTATTCCGCAGTCTGGCTTACACAAGTACAAATCGGGGTAATCTCAAGAAGTCTTTAAGCTTTTCCTTCTTTTTTTGTAGTTTTTTTTTGATTGCTTGACTGTTTAACTCGTCGACAAAGAAAGCCCAATCGATTTTAATACTCTATAAAACGTTTGCTGATAGGCTTTTCGAGAGTTTTTTCAGAAGATTTATTTAGAATGGGCAGGAGGGGATAGTGGACAAGTTTGGTATAGTTATTTTAGCTGCAGGCCAGGGAACAAGACTAAAACTGGAGCTAGCAAAGCCACTTGTACCCCTTAGAGGTAAGCGCCTGATCGATTATGCTCTTCAAGCAAGCTACCAGTTCATGAAAAAAAATGGACAGGGCCGTATAGGAGTTGTCGTAGGTCATCAAAGAGAGAAAGTCATCGCGGCTCTGGGAGAGAAATATATTGATCTCCCTCTGACTTACGCCGTTCAAGAAAAGCAGCTTGGAACTGCCGACGCCGTTCGCGCTTATTTCAAAGATTGCACTTTTGCTGACAAATGCGAATGGACTCTCGTTATGTGCGCTGACACTCCTATGATTTCCGCTGATGTTTTAGATGCCTTTTGGCAGAAAATTTCAACGGGTCCTTTTAAAGGAGCTGCCGCTACTTTTCAAACCGCGAAACCCAAAGGCTATGGAAGAATCGTCAGAGCAAGCCGTGGTTTTAAAATCGTCGAAGAGAAAGATGCCACGATTGAAGAGAGAAAAATTCAAGAAGTGAACTCTGGTTTGTATTTTATTAAGACTGATTTTTTAATCACTCAGCTAGCTAAAGTGGGCTCTGAGAACAAGTCTGGAGAGTTTTACTTGACTGATGTTTTTGCTCAAAATGAAAGTGTCGAAGCGGTGCTCTTTGAAGATGAAAAACTCTTTTTAGGCGTGAACAACTTAGTTCAGTTAAGCGAAGCCGGAAGATACTTGAACAACGCTAAATGCGAACAACTCATGCTGAGTGGAGTGATGATGGTCGCTCCCGAGCAGATTTATATTGAAGACGATGTTGAAGTAGGAGCCGAGTCTATTCTTTATGGCCCAAGCTATTTCTTTGGCTCAACAAAAATCGGGAAAGGCTGTTCAGTCGAAGCTTATACGACGATTAAAAATTCAAAGCTCGCTGACCGCGTAGAGATTCTCGCCGGCTCTCATTTGGAAGAAGCCGTGGTGGGTGAGCGCTCAACCGTAGGCCCGATGGCGCGCTTGAGGCCCGGCACTGTGCTTGAGAAAAAAGTGAAGATCGGAAACTTTGTTGAGCTTAAAAAAGCTCATTTGAAAGACGAAGCGAAGGTCTCTCACCTAAGTTATGTGGGAGATGCGGAAATTGGTGAGCGCTCGAATTTAGGTTGTGGTTTTATTACCTGCAACTACGACGGAGTGAACAAACATTTCACTCGCATCGGTCAGGATTGTTTCGTGGGCTCGGACACGCAAATCATCGCCCCAGTGACGATTGGCGATCAGTGTTTCATTGCGGCCGGTAGCACGATTACTCACTCCGTCGAAAGTGGAGCTTTTGCAGTCGCTAGAACGCGCCAAGAAACCAAACCTGGGCTGGCAAAAAGGTTTTTGAAAAAAAAGGACTCCTAGCCTAGTGATTCCGAGTAGGATACTCTTTTGAGGTCATTACAAGGGGTGCGACTATGTGCGGCATTATGGGGCATTTGGGCCCTGCAAACTCAGTTGAATTAGTTTTAGAAGGCCTTAAACGGCTTGAGTATCGCGGCTACGATTCTGCTGGTGTCAGCTTTATCGATGAGCACGGCGATCTCATGGTCTACAAAAAAAGTGGAAAGCTCACTAATCTAAAAAATTTTTTAGTGGGAAAATCTCAAACGGCGAGATCGGCCATCGGACACACGCGCTGGGCAACTCACGGTGAAGTCAACGATACCAACTCTCACCCGCATAATAATAATGAAATCGCCATCGTTCATAATGGCATTATTGAAAACGCCTCTGAACTTAAAGAAGAGCTACAGAAAAAAGGCGCGATCTTTCACTCGGAAACGGACTCAGAAGTTTTTCTAGTGCTCGTGACTGAGCTTTATAAAACGGAAACTGATTTTAAAAAATGTGTAGTGGAAGCTTTTAGAACCATTACAGGAAATTCGGCGTTTGTGATTTTAAATAGCAAAACTGCTGAGATCATCGCCATTAAGCGCGGGGCTCCACTTGTTTGCGGTATCAACGATATCAGCTCTGAAGTTTTTGTTTCTTCTGATCCATACGCACTTGCGGGCTTCGTGAGTAAGATTTACTTCCCAGAAGATGAGGTGCTTTGCTCTTTGTCTGCTGCCAATAAAAATCTTTTGAATTTTTATGAACTCGATGGAACGCCTTCAAAGCGTTACCTCTCAAAAAAACAAGAAGCGAATCTTGATATCTCTGACAAAGGGGATTTCGAACATTTTATGTTGAAAGAAATCAACGAGCAGCCAGAGCTAGTGCGCTCGTTAACTCAGTTTTATTTTGGTGGAGAAGGACAAGCGTCACTTCTTCGCGCTTCTGAATTTACAGCTGAGAAAATTTATATCTCTGCTTGTGGAACTGCTGCTTATGCAGGTCTTGTGATCCGCGACTTCTTTGAAATGATCAACCGCACGCCGTGCGCGCTTGAGCTTGCTAGTGAATTTCGCTACCGAAATCCTCTCGTTGGACCAAAAGACTTAGGAATTTTCATCAGTCAGTCAGGGGAGACCGCCGATACTTTAGCGGCGCAGGCCCTTTGTAAAAAAAGTAAAGTCCCAACTCTCTCCATCGTTAATACAGAAGGTTCAACGCTCTTTAGAGAATGTGACGAAAATCTTTTGATTCGTGCAGGTATTGAAATTGGTGTTGCTAGTACCAAGGCTTTCACTCAAATGGTGTTGACGGGAAGAATCCTCGCTGCGGGCATGGCCGGTAGTTTAAAACTTGATAGCGCAAAAGTGGCCATGGCCGCCAAATACAGTTTGCTTGCTGAGCGCATGGATCATCTTTTGATTCGCTCTGATGAAA
This sequence comes from Bacteriovoracaceae bacterium UBA6166, assembly GCA_002435795.1. Lineage (GTDB taxonomy): Bacteria > Bdellovibrionota > Bacteriovoracia > Bacteriovoracales > Bacteriovoracaceae > UBA6166. The sequence goes on from DIUE01000025.1 coordinate 192,743, forward strand.
TCAAAGCGATTGCTGAATCTATTTACCAGCACTCGGGCTTTTTCTTCACTGGCCGTGGTATTTATTATCCGGTCGCTCTCGAAGGAGCGTTGAAGCTTAAAGAGATCGCCTATGTTCACGCCGAAGGTTATGCCTCTGGAGAGTTGAAGCATGGACCGATTGCTTTGATTGACGACAAGATGGTGAATATCGCCATCGTGGGTCCTGAGCTGTACGAAAAAACGATTTCTAATATTCAAGAAATCAAAGCTCGCAAAGGCGTGATAGTGACGATTGGGCCTGAGGGCGACGAACAACTGAAGAAATTATCAGACTACTTTTTGCCGCTTAATTTCAAAGGGCTTGATGAGTTGTCGCCGGTTCTTGCCAATATGGCGAACCAACTTCTCGCCTATTATATGGCGAGATTTAAAGGCACGGATATCGATCAGCCGAGAAACTTAGCGAAGTCCGTGACGGTAGAGTAATGTCAGATCGAATGGCCGAACTCAACCCATCACAAAAAGAAGCGATTCTTCACACCGACGGACCGGTCATGATTTTGGCCGGTGCGGGGTCTGGGAAAACGAGAACATTAGTTTCTCGCATTAGCTATCTGATTGAAGAGAAGCGAGTCAGCCCTTCGAGAATCTTGGCCCTAACCTTTTCTAATAAAGCCGCTAAGGAAATGCGGGAGCGTATTGCTTCGATGATTTCCTACGATGCCAACGCTTTGCAGATGACGACTTTTCACGCTTTTTGCTCAAGACTGCTTCGAAGTGAAGCAAATTATCTGGGTCTGAGTCGCAATTTCACCATCTACGATACCTCTGAATCAAAAAGCATCGTCAAAACACTACTGAATCGCCACGGTATTTCGCCCAAAGAAGTGAACCCGTACGATGTTCTCCACTTCATCGATTCAGTAAAAAATATCGGTTACTACGACGGACGAGCAGATAAGTCAGAATTTGATATCGACTTCAGCGACCCCTTTTATAAATACTACGAAGAGTATGAACTAGAACTTCATAAAGCTAACGCCGTTGATTTCGGTGGCTTGATTGTGGGAGTCTTAAAACTCTTCGCTTTATTTCCTGAAGTGCAAAAACGTTATCAGGATCGATTTGAATACATTTTGATCGATGAGTATCAGGATACCAACCGCGCCCAGTTTGAATTGATGAAACTTCTTTGTGAAAGCAGAAGAAATGTTTGTGTCGTCGGAGACGAAGATCAGTCGATCTACTCTTGGCGAGGGGCCGATATAAAAAATATCCTCGATATGGAAGAGTTTTTCCCAGAAGTTAAAATTATCAAGCTCGAACAAAACTACCGCTCAAGTTCCACTATTATTGAAGCGGCAACCAGCGTGATCTCTCGCAACTCTCTTCGAAAGGGCAAAAGCATGTGGACTGAAAATCCAGATGGCGAGCTGGTGACGATTGTTGAAAATGCAGATGATCGCAAAGAATCACAATTTGTCGCAGATAAAATTGTCGAACTTAAAAAAGGCGGATCACCTTATTCTGACATGGCGGTTTTTTACCGCACTAATTCGCAGTCAAGAATGATTGAAGATGCACTCAGGTTAAAAAATATTCCTTACCGAGTTGTGGGAGGAGTGAAATTCTACGAGAGAAAAGAGATCAAAGATATCTTGGCTTACGCGCGCCTTGTGGTGAACCCAAAGGACTCTCTCGCTTTAAGCCGGATTATCAATGTTCCAGCGCGAGGGATTGGAGCGACTTCTCTTCGAAAACTAGAAGACGAAGCCGTTCGCCAAAACAGCTCATTACTTGAGATGATGTCTCATTTATCGGATAACCCTGAGAATTATTCTCATATTCGTTTGAACGCCAAAATCAAAAGCTCTTTAAAGCAATTGATAGAACTCATTCAAGATCTGCAAATTTTGGAAGAGAAGAAGACTCCTCCGAGCTTTCTCTTTGAAAAAATCCTTCATGAAACTGGCTATTGGGATTTTTTAAAGGCGACGAAAGACTACGAGTCTCTCGCAAGACTTGATAACTTAAAAGAACTTGGAAGTGCCATAAAGCAATTTGAAGAGAGCGTACAGGACGCAACTTTAACGCTTTTTCTTGAAAGTATCACTCTTGATCAAACCAACGAAGAAGTGTCTCAAGAGAATGGTGAAGCTGGAGAAGTAAGCCTTATGACTGTTCACGGAGCAAAGGGACTTGAGTTCCCTTATGTTTTTGTAACAGGTGTTGAAGAAAATGTTTTCCCGAGCTACCGCGCTCTTGATGAGGGCGAGTACGGCGAGGAAGAAGAGCGCCGCCTTTTCTATGTCGCCATGACTCGGGCGATGAAAAAACTTTGGATCACATTTGCCTGTGGCAGAATGCTCTTTGGCCAAATCAAATTTAATGGACCTAGTCGCTACTTAAATGAGATTAATCCCAAATGCGTTGAGTGGACTCGTACAGAAGGGTTTCGTAGCCAGAGTTATCAATCTAAGCCCGACTGGGAGGATGATTATTCTCAAGAGAGTCAGAGCTATGATGACATGCCTGTCTATCAAGTTCGTGCTCCTGCGACTCCTAAAATTGAAAAAAAACCAGAAAAACAAGCTCGCTATCCCAAGGGAAGCCGCGTCTCTCATACTCTTTACGGTGAAGGAACGGTCCTAGAGACAACGGGCTTTGGAACGGATGAAATTGTCACGATCAAATTCAGTGATGGCGCTAAGAAAAAGTTTGCCGTCAAATACGCTCCCTTGAGTGAGCTTGCCCACTAAAATTGAGGAATTTATGAAAAAAATGAATTATAAAATAATTATCCCTTCGATCTTTCTTTTTCTCGCGATTAGTCTCGCAGGGCTCGCTTATTATGCGTCCACGTTGATCACTCCCGAGGAAATCAGGCGGGTAGCAGTAGAGCAGCTGCAAATGGCTTTTCCAAAATCAAAAATTGAAATCGGAAAACTGAATTTGAGATTTGGTTTTTCTACCCGACTTGAAATTGAAACATTTTCCATTAAGCCTCTTGAGGGCGAGAAGACTTTAGTATCAGTGGAAAATTTCTTTGTAAGAATTCCTCTGTGGTCTATTATCACAGGAGGGGGCACCATTGAGGTTTCTCTGACGTCACCCATGGTCCACTATGAAGATTTAACTGGCCTTTCAAACTGGGATAAAGCTCGTGATGTTATTCCATCAAAAAAGAAAGCAGCGCCAAAAGCTTCTGAGTCCGCATCAAATGAAAATACAAATCAAGAATTAAAGACCGAAGATTTAATTATCCCAGCATTTATTGCAAATAGCGTAGTGGATCTTAAGGTGAAGGATCTCAAATTAAGTTATGCGCTTAAGGATTCCGCTGGCGATTTTGTTATCTCTAGATTGATCTTTAAAAATGTCAGCCTGAAAGCAGCTTCGGGATTTGAAATTGATTCTAAATTTAACTTAGATTTGGCTTCTGGAGAAAAAGTCAGCTTTTCAACTTTGGTGATTGGCGAATTTCGTTTAGAGCAATTATTGCAAAAAGAAGATTTTACGATTGCGAGTATGATTAAAATTGAAAATTTATCTGCCCCTGGAATTGTTAATCCAATTAAAGAAATTAAAATCGATACAAATTTGTCAGTTTCCCCAACAGGCTCAGTGAAAGGAAATCTAAGGGGCGGGTTCGATCGTACAAATTTCGCTTTCTCTATCCAATCTGATGAAAAAGGAATGGCCCTTACAGATCTGAATCTCAATGCTCAAATCGAAGACCTCTTAGGTTATATAAATATGAAAATGCCGGATCTAAACGCAAGTCGCAGTGTTTTCAGTTTATCTGGATCTGTGAACCAAAGCCCAGAGGGACGCTTAAACCAGAATTTGAATTTTAAACTTGATCCGGCCCTCACATACTCACTTGAAGGCAATCCTCTACAAGTAAGTCTAGATGGCCGTTTTGTTGATAAAAATCTTTCAACAACGGTTAATGTCGAGGCTTTTGGAGGAACGATCTTAACTCGTCTTAATGGCGAGTTGGATTTAAACGATAAAAACCTTTCAATTGAAACTCTGAAACCATTTGCGATTGCTCTAAGCTTAAATAATTTGAAGATGAGCAAAGATTCTATTCAAAAAATTCTTTATAGCCCTGCCCCTCCTGTAACCGCCAAAACGTCCGACGCAAATTCAGAGACGGTAGGGTCAGCGAATAAAGCCAAGGATGATCAAAAGCCCGCTGCTCCCATTTTTCTTCCACGTTCACGAATTGATATTAATGTGAATCATGTTTTTGTCGATACCTTTGATCTAACTGGAGACGGTGTCGTGATCGTTGGCAAGGACTCTGTCGTGACAGAAAGGTTTAAAATCAATTACTCACAAGGTGAAGGTAATCTCACTCATTCGACAAAATTAGTGGGAGAGAAACTAGATAATCAGTTCGAATTCAAAATGAAGAACCTAAATATGGAAGGGCTGAACGCTTTTCTTCCACCAATGGTCAAGGGGATCAAAGGGATTTTCAGTGGGGATTTTAAAGGAAAAGTTCTTCTAGATGGCAAACTTCCACCGAGCTACCAAGTGAATGTTTCTGTTAACGCTACAAAGGGTGAAATCGTTGGCTTGAATTTGTCTGAACAAATCAATCAATTTGTCGCCAGTGTTCCGATGCTTGCGGGCAAACTTCCTGAAGGTCGTGCCTACGAGTTCGACAGCAATTTTGAAACTCTTTCAGTCCGAGGTCTTTTTACAGATAAAAAATATGATCTCACATCATTTGAATTTATCGGTCTGGATAAAAAAGTCGAACTCAAAGGCTCTGGGCCGGTATTTCCGCCGCCTTCGAGAGAAACTTCTGATTTGAAATTAACTATTGTTGATAAATCGGGAAAAATCTCTAAACAACTCGAGCAAGCGATCGGAACAAATATTTTGCCGGTGAGAATGACTGGTCCAGGTTTTGAATTGAAACCAGATCTTCAATACACTTTAGGGCGCGTCGCTAAGTCTGCTTTTGAAACTAAAGCTAAGACCAAAGTTGAGTCTGAGGCCAAAAAACAAATCGAAACTCTAAAGGATAAAGGAAGAGAGGAGTTAAACCGCTTTCTTAAAAGGAAATAGGCCATGATGAATATTCCTTCTCCCCTGATTTACGAGAACGATAAGGTCAGTCTGATTGATCAAAGAAAACTGCCTTTAGAGGAAATTTATGTCGAAATAGAGTCGATCGAAGATTGTCATAAGGCAATAGCGGACATGATTGTTCGGGGTGCACCACTGATTGGTTTTTCTGCTCTATGGGGAGCTTATCTTTGGTTGAAAAAGACAAAAAATATTAATCAACAAGAATTTATGAAGGCGTGCACTTGGCTGAAAACTGCTCGTCCTACGGCTGTGAACTTAGCTTATGAACTTGATTGTTTGGTCACGCATCTTAGTCCCCTCCATAAAGCCGAGGTCAGTATCAATGACCTTTTGAATTCTGCAAGAGACTTTACAATTGGCCGAATGAATCTCTTAGAAGAGCAAAATCTTATTATGGCGAAACTCGCTGAAAAAGAGCTTGAAACAATTTGTGGAAAAAAGAAAGATTTTCGTTTGATGACTATTTGTAACACGGGCTATCTCGCCTGCGGACCGCTAGGGACAGCGCTTGGAGTTGTCTCTCACTTGCACCAACAAGCTAAGATTGAGCACGTCTTTGCTTGTGAAACAAGACCTTATTTGCAAGGTGCCAGGCTGACAGCGTATGAGCTTGATAAACAAGAAATCTCTCATCAGCTTATCGTTGAAGGTGCAATTTCACATGTTTTAAAAAATGAAAAGATTGATGCAGTTTTTGTTGGTGCCGATCGCATCGCTCGAAATGGTGATACCGCAAACAAAGTGGGAACATCTACACTCGCAATCTGTGCGAGCTTTTATAAAGTACCTTTTTATGTCGTCGCCCCAACGAGTTCATTTGATATTGAAACAACTCAGGGTGAACGTATTGAAATTGAGATGCGAGATTCAAAGGAGATCACTCATTGGAAGGGGGATCGAATCACTTCACGTAATACAGTAGGATATAATCCAAGTTTTGATGTGACTTCTTCTCAGCATATAACAGGGATTTTCTGTGAAAAGGGCTTGATTCGCCCAAGTCTTGGCGCTGATCATCTCGTAAAAACGGTCAAAGGATCTTAAGGGAATGCTTAAAGCCTCAATCGATATTGGCTCAAACACCACGCTGCTTTTAATCGCTAAGATTAAAGATGGGCTAATGACTATTATTGAAGATCATTCTGTCGTGACAGCTTTGGGTCGCGACTTAGATAAAAATAAAGTTTTTATTGAAAGCTCAATGGCCGATACCTATAAAACACTTTCGGAATATAAAGAGATTTTAAAACGTCATAGGCTCTCCCCTGAAGAAACGATTATTACTGCGACCGAGGCCTCGAGAGTTGCGCTCAATGCCCCCGAGTTTTATCAGAGAATTAAAAAAGAATTAGGCTTTGATGTACAAATCATCTCTTCCGATCAAGAGGCTTACTACACGGCCCTCGGTGTTAGCTGGATGTCTAAAAAGAATAATAATGATTTATTGCATGTTCTAGATATTGGAGGCGCTTCTACAGAAATTATTAAATTAAAGTGTGAGCCTTTTAGTAAGCTGAGTAGTTTAAGTTTGCCGATTGGTTCTGTTCGAGCGACTGACTGGTTAGAGGGCAACCGCTACAAAGAAGAACTTGCGGCTATTTTATCTAGAGTGGACTTGAAAGCTTACGAGGCAGAGCAATTGGTCTGTGTTGCTGGAAGCATGACTTCTGTAGGCGCTATGATAAAAGGACTCAATTCTTTTGAAGCTGATTTAGTTAATGGTTTGCATTTATCGCTCGCAGATTTCAACACTTTTGTGAATAACCTCCAAAAATACTCTGGAACCGAACTAGAAAAAAAATATCCTTTTCTCGGCAAACGAGCACGCACTATTTATGCCGGCGCACTGATTGCGAGAGATTTGGCAGTTGAACTCAAGGTGAAATCTCTCTCTATTTCTACCGCAGGCCTTAGGCATGGTACAATAATAGCCGGAGGCATTCATGTCTGATGCTCAGGAAAGCAATTTTGATAAACCAGTCGCTTACAAGAAAGGACAAGTTATTTTTGTCACGGGTGAGCCCTCAAGCTACCTCTATCTAGTTAAGTCTGGTGAGATTACAATTTTTTTAGAGGATCGCGATCGCTTGATGCCCATTTCGATCATTGAAGCTGAGGAGTTCTTAGGAGAACTCGCTATGTTTAACGACGACGTGAGAACTGCCTGCGCTGTCGCTACCAAACACTCCGAAGTGTATATTGTGAAAAAAAGTGAAATCAAAAATGTCCTTCGACATTGTCCCGAATGGGTTTCACAAATTATGGCAACTTTGTCTGAACGCCTCGTTCACTCCATCGATGTTTTGCGTGAACACCGAATTATGGATGAAAGACTTCAAAAACGCGCTGAACTTAACCCAAATGAACTTGGTCAAATGAGAAAAAGTATTGAAGAGTTCAGAACTCGAAGAGGACTAAAGAAATGAAATGGATTTTGTTAGCACTATTTCTCGTCGCCTGTGATTCAAAAACCTCAAATCAGGTGGCCGTCGATCCAGGCGAAGCTGGAAAAAAGACGATTGAAGGTATTGATCGAGACGCAGATGGCGTCAGAGACGACTTACAGGTATGGATTCAAGCCGAGTTTAAAGACTCTAGAGAGATCCAATTAGCGGTCAGAGAGATGGCGAAGGTGCATCCAATGTCTTGTGAGTTGCCCTTGCGCACGAAGTGTTTAGAAGGGTTAGTGGGCTTTGATCGAGCACTGGAAATCGAGCTTCAACTGATGGAGAGGTATGTTAATACCCCTGAGAGACAGCAGCATTTTGAAGCACAGACAGTAGAGTGTGAAACGTCTCTAGAGCTGCAAGCTGCTAAATGTAATTTTGAGTTAGGGCCTGAAGATGCAAATGCTAACTAGCGTTTTCTTTTTAAAATGCTTGAGAGTGAATTAATGACTTTGTTTTGAGCTCTTTGAATATCTCTTTTTTCGTTTGTCAGAGTCATCATCATAACTGAATAAGCTTTTTCTGCATAAGCTCTTGGGGCAAGGGAGAGAACTCTTCTTTGAAAATCTCTTTCGGTCCCTTTAAGGGCGACTCCTAGAATAGGAGCTTGAATAAGTTCAAAAATATAAGAGAGTTCATCATCATTTAATTCATTAAGGTTTGAAAAAGTGAGACTTTTTTCTAAAAGCTCATCAGCAAGAGGGGCATTACGCATGCGAATATTACTTAATAATTTAGCACGTTCTGAGGGAGACATAAATTGCAGCATCTCAATGATTTGAGCTTTTCCATTTAAAAAAACTGATGGTGCTGAGAGCTCGTTTGCCATTTAATACCTCTTTATCCGTTTATTCTATCTGTAACGACTTCTTAAGCCGATTCCCATTTTAATTTTTCTTGAAGAAATTTCTGTCTCGCTGTTTCTAAGGTCTTGCGGTGAGACTCTTGAAGTCTTTCTACTTCATTGTCTTGGCTCGCCTTAATCTCTGCTACTTGAGATTGATGAACTTGCTTCATATTATCAATTTGTTCTTTTAGACGAGTCTGTTCTTCAGAAAGCTTTGTATTTTGTGAACGTCTAAGCTGGGTCAGTTTTTGTTCTGTCTCAACTTCGGTTTGTTTTTGCTTGTTATCGTACTCTTCACGCATGCGCTTAAGCATGGCTTCGTTATTCTGGACTTCACTCTGAAATTGCGTCTGATTCTCTGCTTTGAGTTTACGCATCTCAAGACCATGACGTCTGTTTTCAGCCTCTCGAAATCTTGATAATTGTACTTCTGTTACTGAGGTCATCTTGTTTGGCCCAAAATCCTTTTGCCTACTGGCAATCACTTGCCCTAGAATTACCTTACAATTGTTTAAGAGAGCTCTCTAGGTGGAAAATATCTCCACCTAAGAGATAAGGAGATAACCCCTTGAAAGTATTTTTAGTCGATGGCAAACGAACGGCCTTTGGAAAATTCGGTGGAAGTTATAAGTCTGTGACCCCGGTAGATCTTGCCGTTGACTGCGCGCAGTCTCTTCTTGATTCGCTCAAAATCTCTGCCAAAGACATGGATCATTTTATTTTAGGAAATGTACTTCCTTCTATGACAGATACTTTTTATGGTGCCAGACATTTAGGACTTAAGCTCGGCGGCTTGGAAGAGACACCAGGTTATTTGGTGAATCGACTTTGTGGTTCTGGTATTCAAGCTATCGGTGACGCTGTTTCAATGATTAAAAATGGCGAAGCTCAAGCCGTATTGAGTGCTGGTGTTGAAAATATGTCACTCGCTCCACACCTCGTTTACGGCGGCCGTTTTGGAACGAAGTACGGCGCTTTAAAGTCTGCTGATATGCTGCTTGATTCTCTCACTGATCAGTATGCTGGTTGCCCGATGGCGATCACTGCCGAAAACTTAGCTGCTGAGTACGGCATCACACGAGAAGAGTGTGATCAATTTGCTCTCGAATCTCATCAAAAAGCTGCGAAAGCTTATGAGCAAGGACTCCTACAAGGTGAGATTGGTACAGCAAAATTAAAGCTCGCTCTTGATGAACACTTGCGAACGGATGCCAAGCTGGCAGAGATGAGTGCACTTAAACCTTCTTTTAAAGCAGATGGTGTTGTCACCGCTGCGAATGCTTCTGGAATTGTGGACGGCGCTGCCTCTGTAGTTGTAGCAAGTGAGGCTTTTGTTTTAAAACATAAGCTTTCACCTATTGCAGAAATTATTGATATGTCAGTCGTTGGAGTGCCTCCTCGAATTATGGGGATCGGCCCTGTGAACGCTATCAAAAATTTATTAGCAAAACATAAGCTCGATCTCACGCAGATTGATATTATCGAAATTAATGAAGCCTTCGCGGCACAAACGATTGCTTGTCAAAAAGCGCTACAGCTCCCAATGGAGAAAATCAACCGTTGGGGAGGAGCGATTGCTCTTGGGCACCCGCTTGCGGCATCGGGTGTGAGGATTTCATTAACGGCAGCAAGACAAATGCAGCACTATAAAGCTAAAACGGCGATCGCCTCTGCATGTATTGGCGGCGGTCAAGGGATTGCCTTGTTGATGAGGGCCTGCAACTGATGTTAACTCTAGCTCAAGATGACATTTCTAAATTTAGAAGCTGGCTATGCTTAAATTTAGACTCTGTAACTTGGCAGGGAAGATTCAAAGCGGAGTTTGAAGAGTTTTGGACTTTGTTTTTTGAATCTGAGAAAAACCTGGCAGATTTAATTGATCGTTTTGAATACGCAAAAATTCTTTTAAAAATTGGACCTTTGGTTTCATGGTTTGAATGGCTAAAAAACAAACTGATCGTTTATGTTTTCATTCATAAAGGTTTAACGATTGGTGAAATCTCTGAGCAAACAAAAATCTCTCCCGGTGAAATAGGCCATCTCTTGAGGTCATTTTTCATAGAGTATTTCCCGCGCTTTGATGACGAACTCAGCGATCTTTTTCAAATCTCTAATATTGCCTCCAGTAACTTCACCGTGAATATTGAAAGTGTATGCTCGGCGATTCCGATTCAAACAGAGCTGCTTGGAAGTTATGACGACGAGATTATGCCCTCTATGGAAGTGACTCTTTATGAAGAGTGGGGGATTTTTTTAGAGCGCCTTAAAAAAGATCAGCGGGAGCCTCGCTTAAGTTCCGCTTTCATTAAGAGTCGCATGACTATTTCTTATCAGTGGAATTTCTTTCGAGATGTTTTTGTCTTGCTCTTCATCGCGGCTATTGCAGTTTTCTTTATTCAGAAGATGAACTCAATTTATGAAAAATTTTTAGTCGAAAAAATTAGTATTTATGAACCTCAGTTTCAGTGGTTAGACCGCACACTTATTTTTAAATCAAATGAAGAGCCCCTGATGTCAGCAGAGTTCAATCTTGATGTGGATGACTTAAGTGAAGTTGTCGATGTGGCGGGCAATTTTGGAATTGTGGAAGATGAAGAGCGTTTTGACCCTGAATCTGAAGTCACACTGACTTCTTGGGATTCACTGCCGCGAGATTTCAATACAGCTAGTCTCGAAGTTTCTTCCTTTGAAGAACTCGCTAGCGGCGGTTACAGAGATACCCGTTTTGGTAATACGAAAGTTTACCGAGTGATGATGAAGTCTGTTGATACGAATAAGGTGAGAGATCAACTAGAAGTTCTGCTCAATAATTACAGAGTTACGCAAGCGGATAATGTGAAGCCAGGTCTTAATGTTCCAGGTGGGGTTTATTATAATCTCTTCGTACCGCTGGAACACCTGAAAGAATTTATTGCTCAAGTGATGGAAGTTGACGACGCCATTCTTTACGAGAGCCGCACACGAGCTGGGCGCAATCCTGTTGGCATGAATAAAGTTTTTATTTGGGTTAAATCAATCTAATTTTTAATTTACATCGCACCATCTGGTATTTGAAAAAGTGTTTTAAGCTTTCTCAAGAGTTTGTGTGATTTTCCAAGGTAATACCACTGGCGAAAAAACCCAATCGTCATCGCCGCGAGAAAACCATAAACAACTCCGGAATGAACAGCGAGACTTACGAGTGCTGTATCGTGTGCCCCTCCAAGGAGAAAAGCAAACATGCCAAGAACAATCATCAGGATTGACCAAGGAACCGTTTGTCTCTTGCAAGTTTCAGCTTCGTATTGGTAGCGATTAATTTGCTTCATATACGGAGTCAGATCGGCCGGGGGTGAGTCAAAGAGTTCGTGTAGCTGAGTGCCTGAATGTAAAATAGTGTGCACATTTCCAACTAGCCTCGCCACTCCGATGAAATAAAACATGACGAAGGCCTGTGCAAAAAGTGTATAGAGATAAGCTGGAATGGCGACTGCAATATGTCCGAGATGGAATTGCACGAGACCGTGGGCCAGCAGGGTGGTGAAAGTCATGGCAAAAACCATGAGCAGAATCAGGACTCTCAATAAATTGGCCAAAATCTCAACTCCTCTTTGTCATTGTCTTTGTCTAGGTCTGACTGCATTTCAATTGTCATAGTTTTGATCATTTGCTAATCACACACCATTACTTAAAATAAGCTTGTGATTAAGTCCACCACCTTGGGCAAAGGTAGAGCAAAATGTCTCGATCTGAAGGCAATCCGAAAACTGAAAAAAAACTCCTCGAAAATCCTTTCGTGGGCAGTTTGGTCGTGCCTATCGCCATTGTCTTAGTGGGGGCATTGATTATTTTTGGCGTAACAACCATGCTTTCCACCGATCGATCATACAAAGACCTTGTGCGCGAAATGCAGTCGAAGACTTTCGGAAATCGTTGGATCGCCGCCTATGAATTGTCGAAGCTCATTGCCACTTCTTCTGTTCCCGCCGAAGAACTCCCTTGGCTTGTGACGCAACTGTCTAGTGTCTATAATGAATCGCCCGACCCGCGAACTCGCGAGTTTCTTATTGTTGCGCTGGGCGCACTTAAGCATCCGATGGTTGTCCCTACCCTTGAAAAAGGCCTTTCTGACGAGGCCCCGCTTGTTCGTTTTCACGCTCTCGTGTCGATTGGAAACCTGCAAGCACCTTCACTTGTGAACTGGGAATTGGTGAAGCCATTTTTGGACGCGGAAGACCACGGCTTGCGTCACGCAGCGCTGCTCGCTCTCGCTCATCACCGTGTTGATGGGGCTGAAGAGATTTTGGAGCGCAAATTAGATGACGATGTGGCTGGTGTGCGCTACGCAGCAGCGCTGGCTTTAATTGGTTATAAAAATGAAAAAGCTGTTCCTCAGTTGACGGATATTTTGCTGAATCAAGGTGGTGTTGACACGGCTTTGGATGAAGAGCAATTGATTCAACTGCAAATAAATATTTTAGAACATATTGAACGAGAGCAATGGAAATTGTTGAGCGGTGTCCTGTCGGAAGTTCTGAGTCTTAAGGCAAATCCTAGACTCACTACTAAGACACAAGAGGTTTTAAATCTGTTGAAAAACTGATAGACTCCGCCCATAATTTAGAACTATTGAGCGCAACACAATAATTTAAACCCTTGGGATTTTGCCGGTTTATCGGCTTCGTCTCCCAAGTTTTGGCATTTTGAAGAGGTCAAAGTATGGCTGATAAACAGAGCCTAAATAGAAGAGAATTTTTTAGCTTTCTCACCGTGGGATGGGTTGCTTTCAGTGCCGCTTGCGCAGGTTTAGCTTCGATGGCCCTTCGCTATTCTTATCCGAATGTAAATTTCGAACCAGAAATGGATTTCCTAGCGGGAAGACCTACTGACTATGAAGCTGGTGTTGATGAAAGATGGAAAAACGGCTTCGGTGTTTGGATGATTAAGCGAGATGGAATTCTCGTTGCGCTCTCAAATATTTGTACTCACCTTGGTTGCGTCCCGAACTGGTTGCCAGCGGAATTAAAATTCAAATGTCCTTGTCACGGTTCAGGTTTTTATATGAACGGCGTGAATTTCGAAGGGCCAGCACCAAGACCACTTGAAAGATTTAGAATTACCATGACACCAGATGGGCAAATTTTAGTGGATAAAACTCGAATTTTCCGCCAAGAGAAAGGCGAGTGGAATCATCCTGACTCGTTCATTAGAGTCTAGGTACTTCTAGTTAGAAAAAAATTGAACGAATAAAAGTTTAGAGTAATTACAAGATAAGTTTAAAGAAGATTAAGGGGGAGTGATGGCTGATAAAGGCTTAGCTCAGAAAGTTAGAGACACACAAGTTTGGAAATCGATTTTCCGTCATGGTCCACCGGACAATGCGAGAAACCGCGCAGCCGTCGTTGCTGGAAACGTTTTCCTTCACCTCCACCCGATTAAGCTGAAAAAATCAGGGGTCGAGCTCGGCTATACTTGGTGTATGGGTGGACTGACATTTTTTATCTTTTTAGCGCTTGCGGTAACTGGCGTTCTTCTAATGTTCTATTATCGTCCGACAGCTGAATATGCTTTCAACGATATCGTCGCGATGAGAGAGCATGTGCCTCTCGGAATTATGCGCGAGATTCACCGTTGGGGTGCTCACGCCATGGTTATCACTGTTTGGCTTCATATGTTCCGCGTGTTCATGACGGGATCATATAAACCACCAAGAGAATTCAACTGGGGCGTGGGGGTTATTCTTCTCGTTCTTACAATGCTTCTCTCATTCACTGGTTATCTTCTTCCATGGGATCAGCTCGCCATTTGGGCCATCGCCGTTGGAGCGAACATGGCGAAAGCAACACCACTTGTCGGTCACGGTGGACCTGGTGCTGCGTTTGCTGTGATTGGTGATTTTGTCATGGTCTCAGATAAAAACGACGTTCGCTATCAGCTACTTGGTGGTCGCTTCGTTGGTGAGCCGGCCCTTTTGCGTTTTTATATTCTTCACTGTGTTTTTATTCCGCTGGTAGTGGGAACTCTGATTGCAGTTCACTTTTGGCGAGTAAGAAAAGATGGTGGAATTTCAGCACCGTTATAACTAACTAGTTCTATCATTATTTAAGGACGAGAGAAGAGTATGAGAGAATTTGTAAACTACCTAGCCGATCCCATCAGATCCTTTCCGATCTTCTTGGTGTTTTTCTATCTAATGATCCGCTATGTGAAAGTTGTTGCTACGAAAAAATTTGCAGTCATCGGAACGCTCATCAGTCTTCCGCCAATTGCTTGGGCCCTTGCAGATAAAAACTTTTTTAAAATTGTGATTCGCCCAGATAACCTTCCAATTAACTTCCTCATTATCACGGTTGTTTTTTTCACATGGTTCAGCCTTTATAAGGGCGTGAGAAATGACGGCCGCTTAGCCGCTGGCGAAGTTCCAATTGAAGCTCTTCCAGAGAACCGCGAAAAAGTTTGGACGTGGCCTAATCTTGTTTACACAGAACTTTTCTGTATGATCGCGATGACGATCTTCCTCGTGGTTTGGGCAATTTATTTTAAAGCCCCGCTTGAAGAACCGGCCAATCCAACATGGGCACCAAACCCAGCAAAAGCTCCTTGGTATTTCTTGGGTCTGCAAGAAATGCTCGTGTATTTTGACCCTTGGTACGCTGGGGTGATTTTGCCAGGTCTCATTGTGGCGGGCCTGATTGCGATTCCTTATATCGATACCAACCCTAAAGGGAATGGCTACTTCTGTTACGAAGATAGAAAGATGGCCATCAATCTTTTTCTCTTTGGCTGGCTCGCATTATGGGTTTATCTCATTATCGTCGGGACATTTTTACGAGGACCAAACTGGACGTTCTACGGACCGTTTGAGTATTGGGACTATAAAAAAGTTGTGGCCGAATACAACGTTAACCTCTCAGAGTTTTTCTGGATTATTGGCTTAAATCAACCTCTACCAAGCAATATGATTCTCCGTGAAATCGTCGGGATCGTGATTTCTTTGGGGTACTTTTTTATCCTTCCTTTGGCTTCATTGAAGACAAAGTATGGAGCTAAGCTATTTAAAGATATGGGAACAATTCGATATTTTATTTTAATTTTCTTAGCCGTCGCGATGGCCAGTCTTCCAATCAAGATGGCGCTTCGATGGTTGTTTAGCTTGAAATATATCGTAGCTCTCCCTGAGCTTGAACTTAACTTTTAGATTTGAGTATTTGAGAAGGGTTTTGAAATGAGTAGAAAAAATGAGCCGGGTATGGCTTATGACATGAATAAACTGAACAAGATCTTTGCGTTCTTGTCGGTGGCGTTTCTCGTAACAGTAATCTGGGTTTTCCTAGATGACTATATTCGACCTTGGAAAGCCTATCAGCTTGAAGCTATGCAAATTCGCCGCGAAAGGTTGAGTCAAGGGATTGAACAGTTTGATCAAAACCTCGATAAAGAAGCCCTCGATGAATTGAATAAAAAAATGGAAGAGGCGAGACTCATTATCGCTGCTCGCCAAGATGATATTGAAAAAGAAGAGAGAGAACTGGCTCGTCTTGCAAGAGATTTAAAATCTCAAACACTAATTAACGGAACTCTTAGCGCTAAAGTTGCAGAAGTTTCTTTTCATTACGGTATTGCGACTTCCAAAAAGAAACCGACTGAGCAAAAACTCTTTGAAAAACTTCGTGATGTTAAAGAGAAATTTGCTGAATCAGCTGATCGTATGATTGCCTTACAAAATGCTGAAGCTGAAGTTCGAGGTCGGCATAAAGAGCTTAACGGAGAATTATTAGAAGCAGAAAGAGGCTTAAACGAACTTCTCATGAGCCGCGAACTCATGGTTTTAGCAAAAAACAAAACCAATATCGATCCTATCTTCGCTCTTCGTAACGCTCCTTTCGTCGATTTTCTAGATCCAACTTTAACAGTTGATCAAATCGTCTTAGAAAATATCAGTGACGACCGCTACTTTGTTCAAGTTCCTAAGGTCGATCGTTGTATTACCTGTCACACTTTTATCGACCAAGAAGGTTATGATGACCTACCAAACCCGCACAAGAGTCACCCAAAGCTTGACTTGATGGTAGGTGTGAATTCTCCTCACCCGATGAAGAGCTACGGCTGTACAACTTGTCACGGTGGTGAAGGGCATAGAGTGAACGACTTTACTTCAATCGCTCACAGCCCACAGAATGCGGAACAAAAACAAGAATGGATCAAGAAATACAACTGGCATGAGCCAAAGTATATTCTTGAGCCAATGCTCCCTCTTCAATACTCAGAAGCTTCATGTGTGAAGTGTCACCAAGGCGTCGAGTATATTCCAGGAGCGACTGTTTTAACTGAAGGTCGCAACCTCATGGAAAAATATGGTTGTTATGGCTGCCATAAGATTGAGGGTTGGGAGCACAAGAGAAAGCCTGGTCCAAGTCTTGAAAGAATTTCTTCTAAAATTACAAAAGACTTCTTTAAGAGTTGGGTATGGGATCCAAAATCATTTAATCGCCACGCAATGATGCCAGCTTTTTTCATGCAAGATAATAACTCAAGCGAAGAGTACATGGAAAAAAACATGGCAGAAGTGAATGCTATGGCCGATTATATTTGGGAAAAATCAAAAGATTACAAACCTTTCATGGCCTATAGACCGGGTAACGCTGAAAGAGGCAAGCAGCTCATTAAAGATGTGGGATGTATGGCCTGCCATGGTGTCGAAGGCTACGAAACGGAATCTCGAAAAATCAGTGCAGATTCTGGTCCTTATTTAACAGGCACTGGCTCTAAGGTTGATGCTGACTGGTTAGTCTCATGGCTTAAAAAACCAGATCATTACGATCCAAGCTCAATCATGCCTTCTTTCAGATTAACTGACCAAGAAGTGCAAGACATGGCGACTTATTTGATGAGTTTGCGCAATCCTACTTTCGAGAGATTGAAGTTTGAGCCAATGAATCCTGAAGCGAGAGATGATATTTTATTAGGTTACTACACCGCCTTCGATCCAATTGAAGTCGCACAGGCGAAACTTGATAAGATGTCCGACAGAGAGAAAAATCTTGATCTTGGCTTCCGTTCAGTAGGTAAATACGGTTGTTATTCTTGCCACAATATCGACGGATTCAGTGACCGCGCTCCAATTGGGCCAGAACTGACAAACGTTGGTTCAAAGCCGCTAACTCAATTTGGATTTAACTTTCAGTCTGATGTTGAGAAAACACGTGATGGATGGATCAAGGCTCACTTAATAAACCCTGCACGCTGGGATCGCGGAACTGATGCCAGATTTCAAGGGATCACTAGAATGCCGAACTTCTCACTCACAAATCGTGAAGCTGAGTTGATGACCATCGCCCTTCTAGGCCAAGTGGCTTACTACGTCCCACCAACTGGAGTGAGACAGCTTGATGCCCATGAAATTATCGCCAATGAAGGGATGAAGTTGTTGAACAAGTACGGCTGTGTGAATTGTCACCAAGTCGACGGGCAACATGGCAAGATTCTTGCGAACTATGAAGATGATATTAATGAAGGACCGCCAAGACTCGTCGGTCAAGGTCACCGTCAACAAGCTGATTGGTTTCATTATTTCTTAGAAAATGTTCACCCAATTAGACCTTGGTTAAAAGTGCGCATGCCTTCATACAACTTCACTAACGAAGAAAGAAATACTTTAGCTGAAGGCTTCCAAGCCATGTCGAAGCAGCAAACTTTTGTTGATAATCTTCAAGTGGTTAAATGGGAACCGGGTGAGCGAGAAGCAGCAAAAGCGCTTTTTGATTCTTATGCCTGTGCTTCATGTCACTCTGCGGGCTACGATAAATCGATTGAGCCAAGTGCACCTAATCTCGCTTTATCTAAGCGTCGCTTACGACCAACTTGGATTAAGAAATGGCTCGAAGATCCACAAGCGATTATGCCTGGAACTTTGATGCCTTCTTTCTGGGAAGGTGGAGAGAGTATGGATTCGACGATCTTAGGTGGAGATCCAGTGAAACAAATTGATGCACTTACAAAGTATATTTTGGAATCCGGTAATAATAATTTTGAACCTGGTTTAAAGAAAAATTAAGGAGCTTGTATGGCCGATCACGCCCATGCCGACCACGGACCGGTAGATTATAACGACGAACAGTTTGGTAAAGCCAGTCCAGGTAAAATCGGAATGTGGACTTTCTTGGCGACTGACGGAATGTCTTTCTCCGGCTTCCTATTGGCCTATGCCGTCTTAAGAATGCGCTCAACAGATTGGCCAAATCCTATCGAAGCTCTCGGTGGTGTCGGGCTATCAGGTTTCATGACGTTTATTCTTATTTGTTCATCAGTTTCTATGGTGATGAGTATCGATTGCTGTAAACGCCAAGACCGAAATGGAATGCTCAATTGGCTTTTGGCCACGATTCTAGGCGGAGCTTTCTTTTTAGGCATTCAAGTTTACGAATATATTCACCTCTACACAGATATGGGGATGACGTTTACAACTTATGCTCACGGAGATGATCTCTTCTCTTCAACATTTTACGCCATCACAGGATTTCACGGACTCCACGTACTAAGTGGTGTTCTCTATCTTTGTTGGATGTACTCTCTGGCCCATCAAGGAGAGTTTGATAATGCTAATTACAACAAACTCGAGATCGCCGGACTCTTTTGGCACTTTGTAGACCTTGTTTGGATTCTGGTCTTCACTTTTGTTTATTTAATATGAAAAATTTTTGGATCATCGTATTCACTACACTTTATTCAGGACTGGCCCTCGCTTGTCCTGGATGCGTGGGTGCCAATCCACAAGATAAATATCTCGTTTATATTCTTGGTGGATTTGTTCTCCTGACTTATATTCCATTTTAT
Source organism: Bacteriovoracaceae bacterium UBA6166 (assembly GCA_002435795.1). Lineage (GTDB taxonomy): Bacteria > Bdellovibrionota > Bacteriovoracia > Bacteriovoracales > Bacteriovoracaceae > UBA6166. Next base: position 211,939 of record DIUE01000025.1, read on the forward strand.
TTTCTTTTTCGCATGATCGCTAAAAACAAAAATGCGCATATTCAACATTCCGTTGAAGAGTCGACCCCACCAACTCCATGAGCGATAAGAAGGCCCTTCAGGTCATCTCCCTTTTAAGTGTCGCTGTTCTTGTTTTTCTTTTCTGGCTCATTTATTTCAATGAAGGCGCTGAGGCGACGAGTGCTTGGGTTTCAGAGCTTCCTAAAGTGAATGCGCTTTTGAATTCCATTACGACGGTTTTTTTGATTGCGGGTTTTCTTTTTATTAAGAAAGGAAAAAAACAAGCCCATATCAACTCGATGCTATCGGCGACTTTTACTTCAGGTCTCTTTCTGATCAGTTATATTATTTATCACCACTATCAAGGTGACACACCTTTCTTAACTCAAGGAATTCTAAGACCGATTTATTTTTTCATCTTGATCAGCCATATTATTCTTTCGATGGCGATCGTGCCGCTGGTGTTTACCACTTTGTATTTTGCAGCGAGATCGAATTTTCAAAAGCATAAAAAAATAGCGAAAATCACTTTCCCTATTTGGATCTACGTCTCTATCACTGGTGTCTTAATTTATTTTTTCGTCCACCATCTCAATAGTATCGCTTCTGTTGGTTAAAAAAGAAATCCATTGTTTTTAAAAGCTCTTCGGGTAATTGGGGTAGTTTCGACCTTGGAATCAAGAAGGTTGAAAGATTGAACAAGTCGATAAAGACTCGATTATTTTCTGCCGCCATTTTAAGATACTGATGCCCAGAAGATCCACCGGTTCCAATTTTCGTCCCAAGCATTCTGTGGGCCATCATAGCGTGACGATAGCGCCATGATGTAAAATTCTCATCAATATCCATCAGGCTCGTAAGAAATAAATAAGGAATATGCAGCAACGGCTTGTCTCTAAAGAGCAGGATAAATAATGCATTCAGTGTAGCTTTTTGTGAGAGCTTTCTTTTGCCCTCTTGAACCAGTTTTTGGTGGCGTTCTGGATCGAGCAGACTTTTAAAGGTTTCTCTCGTGGTTTTGAGATTTTCAAGACCGGCTTCAAGCGCCATAGGAGTTAAAGTCGCTTGATTTTTCTGAATAATCTCTTCTTCAGTTTGAAGCATTTCTTCTACCGCTTTTTCGTAGGCTTCCCAAAAATTAAACCCAGCACTTGTCGTAAATGGAATTCGCTCAAGCCATTGCTCAATATTATGAAGAAGTGAGGGTTCTTTTTCGATGGTCTCTAGCCGCGTGCGATCTGCTGTATTCAAACGTCCAAGGAAATACTCTCGGTCAACTCGCGCTCTGGAGTTTGTGTTCAGCCCCATCATAATTTCAATTTCTCTAAACTGAGCGCTTTGAAATCCAGAAGCAGGAATCAAGAGATCCCGAAATTCCAAAAAATCCATTGGCGTCATCGTTTCCATTACTGGCAGCTGGTCAATTAAAAGCTGTTGAATTTTTGTAATACGATTGGTGCGAGAGATAACAACAGAGAGTTCTTCTTCATTGACCCACGGTTTTGCAAAGACCGAGTTAATGCTCTTGAGCTCATGGAGAATTTGTTTGAACCACAATTCGTAAACCTGATGGACGATAATAAACAAAGTTTCATCATGACATTCACTGCCATATTTTAAACTCAGTGGCTCTTGGCTTCCGAGTAATTCGGAGAGCTTGAGGTAATCACCGTAATAGACTGGCCCTTGATTGCGATGCATAGAATTCTCCTCTTTATGGTCTCTATCATACCTCGGGCCATTAAGAAGTACAGTGATGGTGAGCCCATTTTGGTTGCCGATGAAAGCCTTTGAAGTGTATAAAACCCAAAATTTAACACGAATAGTAAAATGTCTTTAAAAACCGTCTGTTTAAGCACGCTGGTCTTGAGTCTGTGCCTAATTATATTAGGCCCGCTGATTCAATTTCAACCAGGCCTACCTTTGATCTGCCAAGAATGGCCGCTGTGTTTTCCTGCAGATCTACAAGCAACACCGGCTCGCGGATGGATTGAAATTTTCCATCGCACTCTTGCAACGATTGTGGGTCTTCTCACTTTGACACTTTTTTTTCAAGTGGCGAAACGCCGCACAGATCCTTTGCTCGCAAAGGCGGCGACCTATTCTTTGTTTTTTGTTTTCATTCAAGGCCTGCTGGGCGGTTTAACAGTTGTGTATCGCTTGCCTATGGTGGTTTCCACCCTTCATATGTTTTTTTCCATGATTTATATTTTCTATCTTTTAAAATCCCTTAAGCGCGTGACGGCTCCCGACCTAGCTTTTAAGTTGCAGCCGCTTTCGACGGAAGTCAGCTCTTGGTGGCAACCCAAAGTTCGCGACGCCCTATGGATTAGCGCTAGCCTAAATTTTTTAACGATTCTTCTAAGTTCTTTTGTCCGTCACACTAGCTCCCTTCGAATCTGCGGAACGGGAGTGGAAGCGCTGTGGAGTTGTTCAGTCGAATGGAATCCTCTCACTTCTCAGCAGATTATTCTACATCTTGGATTTAGAGTTCTTGCATTTACAAGCTTCGCTGTCAGTTTATTTACTCTCTATCATTTTTCAAAAACATTAAAAATGAAGGTGCTCTTTGAGACTTTCGCCCTCCCAACCAAGCTTGCCGCTTTGACTGTTTTCTTTCAATTTATGGCGGGCCTCTTTGTCATCGTGACACATATTGGACTCGTCTCAAGTGTTTTGTATCTGGCCTTTAGTGTCCTTTCTCTTTTTGGCCTTTGGTGGCTGGCCCTTGATTACTCAGAAATGCAAACTCAATTTAAATTACAAAATATTCATTCACCTTTTTCCGATTTGCTCGAACTCACAAAACCTAGATTGTCGGCCCTCGTGATGGTGACGGCCATGGTGGGCGTGATTTTGGCCCCTGGCCAGATTGGATTATTGAAAGGATTTTTAGCGCTGATCCTAATTGCCATGGTGGTGATGGGAGCTTGCGCCCTTAATTGTTATATCGAAATGGATATCGACAAAAAAATGGAGCGCACCCGTGATCGCAGCTTACCTGCCGGGCGAATGAATCCCAAGAAGGCTTTGTGGTTCAGTGTTTTTTTACTGCTGACTTCTGTTCCGCTCTTGATGTTGATTATCAATCCATTGACGGGATTTCTAGCGTTGCTTGCCGCGATTCTTTATTTGTACGCCTACACACCTATGAAGCGCAGAACCGAGCTGGCGCTTTTTGTCGGCGCAATTCCTGGGGCCCTTCCTCCGATGATGGGCTGGACGTCGGTCACGGGACAACTCGACGGAATGGCGTGGGTATTATTTGCCATTCTTTTTGTTTGGCAATTGCCTCACTTCTTAGCGATTTCACTTTTTCACGCCGAAGACTACGAGCACGCGGGCATTAAAGTTTATGCCAACAAAAAAGATTTTCATTTTTTAAAGCATAGTATTTTTTGGTATACATTTGCGCTATTAGTCACAAGCTTGCTGCCGTTGCAATTCGGGGAACTGGGCCTAGATTATGGTCTAGCGGCCCTATGTTTTTCGGCGACATTTTTGGGCCTCTCTGGTCTTGGATATTTCTTAGATTCAAGGCCCGAGAGCCACCGACTTTGGGCAAGACGCTATTTTCTAGGTTCACTTTTTTATCTTCCTCTTATAATGGGTTCTATGATCGTTCTTAGGTAGATAAAGTATGAAATTAACTATACAATGGTCCGAGAAAATGACGCATATTAAGATTTCAGATTCATTATCGATGGATGGAAGGCGCTATGATTTTGTCTTATTTAACTAGTCTATTCTTTACTCAAACTTGGGCCAAAACGAGCACGTCAGATTTAAGCTGGTGGCAAGTGATGGCACCGCCAGAAGATATTTCAGTCAACGGTCACTTGATCGATTGGTTGTTCTATTACACCACTGGGATGAATATTTTTTTCTTCGTGCTGGTTTGTGCTGGTTTGTTTGGTTTCTCCTTTTTGTATTACCACAAAAGACATCCAAAGCCGTATTACACTTACGGCAACAAAAAGATTCACGTCATTATCGCCACTGCTATTGGTTTAGCCGTCTTTCTTGCGGTTGATATGAACATCACTCGTATTTCGAACAACGACTATACTGACGTCTTTGCCAATTTCCCCAATGAAAACGAAGAAGAAGTTCTTCGTGTGCAAGTGATGGCCCAGCAGTGGATGTGGAATTTTCGCTACGCTGGCGCAGACGGCGTTTTTAATACTGAAGACGACGTCATCACGATGAACGATCTTCGTTTGCCGATTAACAAAAAAATCGTTTTTCAAATCGTCTCAAAAGACGTGATTCACTCATTCTTCCTCCCGAACGCCCGCCAAAAAGTGGACGCTATTCCAGGCCGCTTAACTCGTATGTGGGTTGAGCTCGTCAAGCCTGGTAACTATCCAATCGTTTGTGCCGAAATGTGCGGAACATTTCACTATCGTATGCAAGCTTATCTCACAGTCTATAACGAAGCCGACTTCGCAGACTGGATGAACGAAGCAGAAAGAAATGCAGTTAAAGAAAACGAATTAGAAAACGCTGACCTCTATTGGGGTTGGAAATGGGAACTGTAGTAACGGAATAATTTTTCAGGAGTCAGAATTCCATGGCCTTTTTTGAACAGCACATTCACGACGAACCAAAAACTTTTTTAAGTAAATATATTATTAGTTACGACCATAAAGTGATTGGTAAACAATTTCTCTGGTACGGAATTTTCTTCCTCGGCGTAGGCGGAATGATGGCCCTGATGATTCGCTGGGCACTGGCGTATCCTGGAGTCGCTTTTCCTGTGATCGGAAAATTTATTTTTCCTGCTACTCAAGGGGTCATTCCTCCAGATACCTACGCCATGCTTTTTTCAATGCACGGTACGATCATGATTTTTTACGCCATCACTCCGATCTTGATCGGAGCGTTTGGTAACTTCTGTATTCCACTCCTGATTGGTGCTCGGGATATGGTTTTCCCCACCGCCAATATGCTCTCGTTTTGGTTTGCCGTGGTTTCAGGTCTGATTCTCCTCATTTCTCTTTTCACTCCTCTCGGAGCTGCCGCCGGTGGTTGGACTTCTTATCCAACTCTCTCAACCATGGTGGGTTCACCAGGCATCGGGCAAACTCTTTGGTGTTTGGCGCTTTTCGTTCTCGGTATCTCTTCAACCATGGGTGCCGTTAACTATATTACGACTATTATTACTTTGCGCGCTCCTGGTATGGGCTATTTCGATATGCCACTCACTATCTGGGGCTTGTGGTTGACGGCGATTTTGAACGCCATCTTCCTTCCAGTTCTCGGTGCCGGCTTACTTCTTTTGATCTTTGACCGCGTTTTTGGAACAACTTTCTTCCTAGCGGGAGCTGCTGCTACTAGCGGAACCGGCGACCCAGTTCTCTTCCAACACGTGTTTTGGATTTTCGGTCACCCAGAAGTTTATATTCTTATTCTTCCAGCTTGGGGGATTGTCTCTGACCTTCTTTCATTCTTTGCCAGAAAGCCTGCTTTCGGCGCTAAGGCCACAGCTCTTGCGATGACTTCAGTCACTGTGCTTTCAACACTTGTTTACGGTCACCATATGTTCACCACTCAGATGAGCCCTCTTCTGACACAAACATTTATGACTCTCACTATGACCATCTCGATCCCATCAGCGATCTTTTTCGCCAATTGGCTCGGAACAATCTGGAAGGGCTCGATTCAATTTACCTCTCCCATGCTTTTCTCCCTCGGAGTGGTTTTTGTGTTCGGTCTCGGTGGCTTGACTGGCCTCTACCTTGGAACTGTGACCACTGACTTGTACCTCCATGATACTTATTTCGTAGTCGGTCACTTTCATTACACTATGGCCGCCTCGGTTCTGCTTGGTGGATTCGCTGGAACGTATTTCTGGATGCCAAAAATGTTTGGAACCATGATGAACGAGTTTTGGGCCAAGGTTCACTTTTGGATCACCATGATTGGTCTCAACGGTGTGTTCATGGGAATGATGATCGTTGGTTTCGCGGGAATGCACAGAAGAATTTACAATCCGTTTGTCTATGAATTCCTCGAAAGACTGATCCCGCTGAATATGTTTATCACTTGGTCGGCCATCTTGATGGGATTTGCTCAAATTATTTTTGTGATCAATTTTGTTCACGCAGTCTTTTTTAGAAAAGAAAAAGCTTCGGCCAATCCTTGGAAAGTGGGAACTCTTGAGTGGACGATTCCTTCTCCAGCTCCTCACTATAACTTCAAGGAAATTCCCGTTGTGAAGTGTGGTCCTCATGAGTTTGGAAACCCAGCACTTGTTGGTCGCGATTACCAATATCAAACTGAGGAAGTCGCAAAAGCATAAGTATGATTGAGACAATGAACACCAATCTATTAACGGAGCAAAATCGGCAAAATGAGATGCAAAAATTGCGCTCAAGCATTGCTATGTCTGTTTTACTCGTTTCGTTCAGTATGTTGTTCGCCACACTTATTCTCTCTTTTGTGGTTTTTCGTCTCTCTTCAGATATGTGGCCACCGATGGGAATGGAGCGCTTGCCGCTTCTCTTTCCCGTCCTGAGCACAGTTCTTATTTTAGTGAGCTCGTTGACCTTTGAATTTTTCGTAGGCGCTCTTAAAAAAGCGGATACTGAATTGGCGCGCATCCTTTTCGTCTCAACCTGGGTTCTTGGATTAGGTTTTATGGCGACGCAGTTTTTGCTTTGGAATCAAATGCAAGAGCTGGGTTATGTGCTCGAAACGGGAATTTTTGCTTCGATGATTTATAGTTTCACTTGGATTCACGCCGCCCATATTATTCTAGGACTTGCGTGGCTTCTGTTTCTTATTCCTGCTTTAAAGCAGCAGGTGAGTTTTTCAAGTTTCGAGGCGCGAATTTTAAGCGCAGGTAAGTTTTGGCATTTTTTAGGCATTGTCTGGGTATTACTTTTTATCACACTCTTTGTTGTATAACGTCCGGAAGGGATTTTAATGATGAACACTAAAACTCAATTCTTTTTTCTTTTCACTCTTATGAGCTTGATGACGGCTTGTAGTGATAACAGCTTCAAGGAAGATAAAATCTTCGCTGGTGGAATTGTTGCCTCCAAGCACGATCTTAACGCTGGAAAGATGCTCTACACTGAATACTGTATGGCTTGTCACGGTGTGAACGGCGATGGCAAAGGTGTAGCCGCAAAAGGAATGCAAGTTCCTCCAAGAGATTTCACATTAGGCCTCTACAAATTCGGGAGAGTCATTGCAGGGGAACTTCCTCACGATGATGATTTCTACAAAGCACTTCGCGAAGGTCTTCATGGCACTGCTATGTTACCTTGGGATATGACCGACAAACAAATGTATCAAGTCGTTCAGTATATCAAAACATTTGCTCCCGAAGCCTGGGAAGGTAAAGACAAAGAGCTTGGACAAAAACAAATGGTTGTGACGAAAGATCCGTTTGGAAAAGCTCATAAGCAAGTCGCTCTTCAAAGAGGAAAAGAAGTTTATCACGTGGTCGCTCAGTGCCAAGCTTGCCACAGAGCTTATGTTTCTTTCCCAGAGTTAAGCTCGCTGAATGAAATTGTTTACGGCGCTCCCCTTGATCCCGAGTTCTTCGATCCTGATACTTATTACTCAAGACCGCAACCTTCACAGTATGGTTATTCAACACTTCCACCAGACATGACATGGCACCATGTTCGTAGTGCAAAAACAGTTGATGAAATTTATGTTCGCCTTCTTTCAGGTGTAGGCGGAGCTGCTATGCCAAGCTGGAAAGACACATTAAGCGATGAAGATATTTGGGCCGTCTCTCACTACGTCAGATATTTGATGGACTTGAAAGACCAGCCGGAAAGAAAAATTTTGATGAAAAAAATCGAAGACGAAAATAAGAAGTTTTTTAACAAATGATTTCAAAAGTAGAACCAACATCAACTTTCAATTTCAAGAGAGATTATACTCTCTTAGAAAAGCTCATTGGCAGCAAGTTGTTTTGGTTCTTTTTTCTTTTGATCGGTTTTTCTTATCCAATCTATCGCTCCGTAAATCGTGTACTTCCTCCAGAGCTTCCGGTTCTTGTTGAAGTTCCTGCTTACAAATTACAAAACGAATTTGGACGAGAATATGGTACAGAGCAATTGCTCGGACGCACTTATATCGCAAATTTTGTCTTTACGAGCTGCCCGACGACTTGCCCGGCCATCATGGAAAAAACGCAAAAAATCCAAAAGAGAATCAGAGGCCTTGGTACAAAAGTTGCCATCGTCACTTTCACTGTTGATCCTGAAACGGATACACCACCGGTGTTGAATAAATACGCTCGAGGCTTGAGCGCTAATCCTCATGTGTGGACTTTTTTAACGACTCCAGACAAAGAAGAAATGCGCTCTCTTCTTGTTGAAGGCTTTCGCGTGCCCATGGGTGACCTTGAGGAATTTCAAGGCGTGGTTGACGGCACTAGCGTCTCTCTGTGGGATATTGCTCACACTGAAAGAATGGTTCTCGTGGATAATCTCGGTCGCGTGCGCGGCTATTATTCAACGACAAACGATGATATAAATAAATTGATGATTGACGTTGGTTTACTGGTCAATCGTAGCTACGAATTTTAGTTTTAAGTCCGCTCTTGAAAGGGGAGAGATATGGGTTCTCAAATCGGTTCTGAAGTTGTTCATAAAAGTCATTTTAAATTATACATGATCGTCTTCGTGGCGTTGGCCCTTCTTACTTTGATCGAAATCATTATTCCTGAGCTTGATAATGTAACGACGTTTTTTAAGGCGAGTTCATTGACAGGCCTTGCTGTCGGAAAAGCATTTCTAGTCGCTTATTTTTATATGCATTTAAATGAAGAAAAAGGTTGGTTGAGATTTATCGCAGCCGTTCCAATTTCTGCCGCTATCTACGCCACCGTTGTCGTCCTTGAATCTCTTTACAGATAGGAATATTGAAATGGAAGAAACAACAGTACAAGAATCATCAGTCCTTAAAGATATTTATCAACCAATCAACCCAGACCAACCAAGTCTTCCAACTTGGTCGCTCTTGATTGTTCTGGTTATTACTTTTTTTATCTTGAAATCTTTTATCTATATCAAAGACGGCGATCGCCACGGCAAATAGGCTTACTCTTCGGAGAGAGTTTCCTCGACGTAAGTCATCGAGATAATCTTCTCTCCGATAACCACTTTATCTAACAATTCCAAACCCTCTATTACCTGACCGAAAATCGTATAATTTCGATCCAAATTCGGCAGCGTATTCAAAGCAATATAAAACTGAGAGTCAGCACTGTCTGGATCTTGCGAACGGGCCATCGCGACAGTTCCTCTCACATGTTGAAGATCATTGAACTCGGCCTTCAACTTCATTCCTGTGCCGCCAGTCCCATCACCTTTAGGATCTCCACCTTGAATCACAAAATTCGGAACAACTCGGTGGAAAGTAAGTCCATCATAAAAGCCACTCTTCACTAGTTCCGCAATTCTCTTCGACGTATTAGGCGCCTTCGTAGGATAAAACTTAAAAGCGATATTTCCGTGGACGGTTTTAATCACTACTGTCGCCAATGACATTCCCTTAGAATCGGCTTTGATTCCTGAACTTGCTTCGTTTTGGTCTCCACCGGCCGCAGCTGGGCTTCCTTTTTCCGCAAAACATCCGGTGACTGTGAAAAGGAGGAGAAAACTGATGATTTTGAGCATATTGGGTCCTTTGTGAATACAGATGGTTATGGCGATAATTAGGTTCATCTAATGGTCGCCATAATGACCACTTATGTATTTGTTTTAATTAATTTTATTATAGAAAAATAATCAAAAAAATCACTGTTTATTTTGCTTTTAGTGATTGACAGAAAAACCAGTCTCACATAAATTGCATCTCACTTTGCTGATTAAAATTTTTGTTTTAGCGGTTGTGATTTGGGGGTGTAGCTCAGTTGGGAGAGCACCTGCTTTGCACGCAGGGGGTCGCAGGTTCGACTCCTGTCATCTCCACCATTAACCGCG
>DIUE01000043.1 GCA_002435795.1 Bacteriovoracaceae bacterium UBA6166
CACAAGAATATCCACTTGTGGGAATGTGCCTAGAATATCTTTAGTCAGTTCTTGGATTTTTCCAATTTGAGATAAATCAAAAGTAATGGTTTTGACATTACTCCCTAAGTTACTACATTCTTTTTCAAGAGATGAAAGTTTCTCTAAATTACGTCCAATCAAAACAAGATTCACACCTTCTTTTGCTAGAGTTAATGCCGTAGCTCTTCCAATTCCTTGACTGGCCCCTGTAATGACTGCAACTTTGTTTTTTAAATTACTTTGCGTTGACATTTATACCTTCTTTAATTCTTTGATAAAGGAATCCATCTTGCTCACACTTTCTGCGAGGTCTTTAAGATCATTCTCATCTGGTTTATCAGAATGTTTAAGATCAAAGACAACACACTCTAAAGCGGTTCGGACTTCATCCAATTCTTTTTTGAAATTGTGGATAATTTTATTTGTTTCAATATTCATTGAATCATTCCCGATAATTCTATATTTTTGTAATAAGTAACAAGTGACTTTCTTGAGACTTGATAGTTCTTAGAGATTAAAGTTTTATTCCCTTCACACTCTGAATAAACAAACTCTAAAAAGTCATCTCTGACCCTATCGAGTAATGCTTGAAGACTATTCATAGATTTTGCATAGTTTATTTGCTGAGAAGTTATAAAGCGGCCTTCTTCCTCTTTATCAGGGTCTTCGGCATAAGTTTTAAAAGCCTCTTCTAAGTCTTCTTTTTTCACAATTCCCGATTTTACATCAGATAATCTAGTGATAATTTTATGTAACTGCCTAACATTTCCCGGCCATGGATAATTTAATAGTCCTTCCTTTACCTCGGCAGAATAGTAAACACTTCTAGGGGCAAGGCCCTTGAAATGTTCAATCAAAATTTTCAGATCACCTTTTCTTTCTCTTAATGGCTTTAAATAAACTGTTCTTCCTTTAATCCTGTTGTAAAAATCAGGACGCATTTTTCCTTCTGAGACAAGCTTTTCCAAGTTCTTAAATGTTCCTGAAACAAGAAGAAATTTTGATACAATTTTTTGAGTGCCGCCTACTCTCGTAAATTCAAATTCATCAAGAACTTTTAAAAGCATTTCTTGAGTAGAAAGTGCAATATCTCCAATTTCATCAAGAAAAAGGATTCCATTATTAGCTAATTCAATTTTCCCAATTTTCTGCTTATCTGCCCCCGTGAAGGCTCCCTTCTCATGGCCAAACAGTTCAGACTTTAATAAGTCGTCATCCATTCCTGCACAGTTCAGGTTAATCAATGCCCCATCAATGTTTAAAAGCTCTTTTAAACATTTTGCTAATGCCGTTTTCCCTGATCCTGTCGGCCCATAGAAGAAAATAGGCTCTAGCATAGCGTATGATTCGCAAATTCCTCTAATCTGTCGAAGTGTGTCTTCATCTCTAGTGATATAGATAGTCTTCGTTAGCTCTGAAATTTTCTTTCTTAAGTTCTTAGCATTGGAGAACTTCTTAATAAAAAATCCTAAATGTGTTTCTAAATTACTCTTCTTCACAAAATCATCAACCCCATTGCTGTAGGCTTCATGAATCAACTCATCATCATTTTCAAAATGAGTCATAGCGATTACATGGCCAATTCCTTTTTCTTTGGCGATCTTTGCAATCTTTGGGCCAATAATTTCATCACCGATCATTAAATCTAAAATAGCACAGTCAAACGTCTGCTTATTTAATAAGAAAGCCGCTTCTTCAAAACTAGAAGAAGTAAATACTTCCCCATGCTTAGAAAGATTCTCAGCAAGGAAGGCAGAAAAATTTTTGTCATCTTCAACGATTAAAAAATTCACGATAGACCTCATTAGAAATTGTTTAACCCTTACCACAAGTGTTTCCTTCGGTAACAGTTACCGTGTAAATAAGTAACGCCCCCATTGATTCTCAAAATTTTCTTCAGATTTCTTGATTTTTTCTAAGTCGCCGTTATCAAGAGGCTTTTTATTAAAAAAGGCCTCTTTTAAAAGTTGGCACGAGTCTTGAAATCGAGCCATCCCGTAACCATACAACACGCTAACAAGGGCAAAATGAAAATGAATCTTTGTGAACTAATCTCGATTGAATCTTTAAAAGCAAGAAGTGAGTTAATAAAAAAATCTACAAGACTTTACCTTAAAGAAAACCAAGAGGAAGAAAGAAAGAAATTCCCAACAGAAAAACAAATCCAATTCATCAAAATGAATAAAGATGAATTACCTGAGCTTGAGCAGACGATCATCCATCTGCACTACTGGGAAAATCTTAGCATTTCGGAAATCTCAGAAATGTTAAAAATGAATTATAGGCTTATTACTCAAATCAAGGATGAAGCGATTCACCGATTGAGACTAAATTATTTAATTGAGTTTTCAATCCCTAAAGACAAATCACACCAACGGGCCAAGCTTGAATTGGTCTCATAATGGATAGAGGAATTATGTAAATACAAAGAAACAAATTTTTTGCAAGTAAATCATTAAATCAATTAACAATAAAAAGGAAACTCATTTATGAAAAAATCAAACTCAACTATGTTCTATCTTTGGTGGTTCAATAAGCAAACAAAGAAAAGATTTTGTGCAGGTCGGGCCTTCTACTCAGAAGAGAACGGAGACTTTTCAATGCTTATCAATCTTCTTGAAACAAGCTCTAAAGATGGGATCAAAGAAGAAATCTTTCTTCGTCCCATTCAAGTGAAAGAGGATAATGTCTATTATCGTCTTGAGAAGGTTATCCGCAAGGGCAATAAGTCTCACCGTTTCTGTATTGGCGAAGCCTTTCAAAATGCTAACACTGATGGAGATATTCATATCAACATCGAACCTCTTACAGGTCAGGGAAAAGTGCTTGTTCTTTCCCTGACAGAACAAAGTGAGGTGATGCCTGCCGCCTAATAAGCGACGTTCTTTTGTTATTAACCTAAACCAAGGAGTTTAATCGTTGACTAAAAGAGGCCTCTGCCTCGTTTGGTTAGTTCTCGTAGTAATTGCTTCCATCCTCTTAAGTGAGGACACCTTTGCACAAGCGGCGACGTTTAGCAGTAAGGTGGATAGTATTTCGACTTTAATTGTCTCAAGAATCCTGCCCTCTGTTTCTATCTTCGGTCTTCTTTATGCCTCGATCTTAGCGGCATCAGGAGATGAGAGTAGCAAAAAAAGAATGGTTCTTGTCGTTGTGGCCTCTATCGTTGGGATTCTCGCTAAATTCGTTGTCCCAATGCTCCAGAGTGCTGTCTAGTGGATGATCTTGATTATTCGATTGTTCATCGAAATCTCGATGCAAAGATAAAGATCGGGGGCCTAGAGGCCCTTGATCTTCTCTTAGTGCTGATCTTTTCAGCAGTCATGAGTGTTTTCTTTGATGGTGGACTGTCAGGATTCATTTTTATTTTTCTCGTACCTTTAACGCTTTTGATTTTTCTTTATTTCATCAAACGAAATAAGCCAGAAGGCTTTTTAAAAGACTTCCTGCGGTTCTCTGTCTCAAGGGGATTTTTCTCTGCGAGTGAACCTATGAAAAATCAAAATAAACTTGGCAAACCTATTTTAAAAGGAAATATCCCAAATGGATAAAGACTATTTACTGGAAGAAGTTATCGAAAGTCTAATTGAACTTTCTCCCTTCTCAGAGACTATCATTGTGCAATCAACCAATGAAGATGAAAGAGGACTAAAAAAAACGATCAAAGAAGCTGAGTTGATCGTTGAGCATTTAGCAAGCTGTCTTGTAGCTTTGAAGAAGGCCCTTTAATGAGTAAGACCCAAAGCTTTGCTCATTTAGGTGATTCTCTTCCTCTTTGGCACTTTGAAGATGAGTATCTTATTTTCAATGATGGATCTTTAGGAAAAGGCTTTCATCTAACTGGTATTGATATAAGCATAGCAACGAACGAAACAAAAAACTCCTTTTGTGCGAATGTTTCAAATCTTATCAACTCTCTAAATGAAGGAATCAAAGTTCAAGTTTTTTACCGTTTATCCTCTGATGTGACGGAGTTAATTGATAGGCATGAAATGGAATCAGGGGAACTTTCCCAAGAGATTAGGCCTATCGTTGATTCAAGAGTGAAGTATCTCAAACAAAAATCTTTTGATAAGCAGTATTTTTGGCCAGAGGTTTATCTTTTCATCAGAAGTACACCCATGAACTTTAAAAAGCAGGGTTTACTTGGAAAAAGACCACTCTTTGAGAAAATGATAGAAGCCGACTTTCAAGATCACAAAGAGCTATTTTCTAGGTCAGTCGATACGATTCAAGACTATTTGCAAACTCTTGGACTTGGCCCAAAGGATTTAGAAAAGGATAAATGGTTTAAGCTCATCTTTGAATATTTTAATCTTAACCGCTCTGAGGTCATTGGTAGTCCTCGCTACCGTGAATTAAAAGATGATCTTTCTCCTAATCTGATTGAGCAACTTATTTTGTCTGACTGTTTTGTTCACCAAAATAGCATTGAAATTGATGGTAACTTTTTTAAGTTCATTAATCTTGGAGTTTTACCAGAGAGGACAGTGGCCTCAATGATTAGCAGTCTCACGACAATGCCCTTTCACTATTGGATGACTCAGACCCTTGAAGTTCACAATCAGCAGAATGAGAAAGATAAGCTTCAACTCAAAAGACGCATGGCCCACTCAATGGCCGCAGGGTCTAAAAATGTTTCTGATCTTGACTCTGAATCGAAACTGGCAAACCTTGAAGGACTACTTCAAGAGCTAATCCAAGGCGGTGAAAAAGTCATGTCCATGGGTCTAGTTCTTATTATCTGGGATAAGGATAAAAGAGAACTTGAATGGAAGGCCGATCAACTGCTTTTAGAGCTTCGAGGAATGAATCAAGCAGAGGGAGTTATTGAAAGCATGGCCGCCTTTGATACGTTCATCAAAGCTTGGCCCGGTTCTTGTGAGTCTTACCGCCAAAAGAAAGTTAAAACGTCGAATGTGGCCCACTTGATGCCTCTTTTCTCTTATTGGACGGGAAATAAGCGTCCCGTTTGTTTTCTTCAAAATAGAAATCAAGTCCCCTTTGTCATTGACTATTTTGACAGAGAACAGGCCTCATGGTCGGGTGTCGTCTTCGGAGGAACAGGATCAGGGAAATCATTCACTATTTGCCAATTGATGCTTCAATTTTCTACTCAGTGGCCAAGGCCAAAGATCGTCTTTATCGACAATGGGCGATCAAGTGAGAATCTAGTCAGTGTTTGTGGAGGCGAATTTATTGATGTTTCGGTTAACTCAGGAATTTGTCTTAATCCCTTCGATCTAGGAAAAGGAGAAACGAAACCTAGTGCTATGAAAATTAAGTCTATCTTAGCAGTTCTTGAAGTCATCTTAAAAGATGAATACATGACTTCAATCCCTAAGAGAGAAAAGGCACTACTAGAGGAATGTATAACTGGACTTTATCGAGATTCTAAAGGAATCCCAAAACTAAGTGACTTAAGAAAAGTTCTTTTAAATCACAAGGAGGCAACACTTAAAAACTTTGGCCAGATTCTTTATTCTTGGACGGGACAGACGGCCTTCGGAAAACTTCTCGATGGAGAAACGAATATAAATCTAGGCCGCTCAATGACTTCTTTTGAGGTTAAAGGTCTTGATGATTTTCCTGAACTTAAAGAAGTTTTCATGCTTCTTATTACAAACTACGTTCAGCGAGAGGCAGAGAGTGACTTATCTTGTCCTTATGCCGTTATTTGTGATGAGGCCCATCGTTTAATGAAATCCCCTCTCACAAGGGATTACATTCTTCTTTGTTACCGAACTTTTAGAAAGTATAACTGTAGTATTCTTCTTTTAACCCAGAACTATAGGGACGTTCTAGGAGTTCCTGAAATCGCCGAGGCAGTTCTTCCAAATTCTAACTATGCCATCATCTTAAGGCAAAAAAGAATTGATTGGTCAGACTTTCAAAAGTGCTTTGACTTTAACGAGGCAGAACTAGCGGCGGTGAAAAGTCTTGAAAGTAGAAAAAGAGAGTTTTCAGAAATCTTTTTCATGCAAGATGAAAAGCGGGCCATCCTTAGAATTGTTCCAGACCCTCTTAGTTACTGGATATGTACCAGTGATGCAGAAGATAAGTTTAAAATTCAAGAGCTAAAAGAAGCAAATCCTAGCCTTACGACTCTTGAAGTTTTACATCGTCTTGCTTATCCCGATGAGGAACTTCTTGAGGTGGCCTAAGGTAAAGTTTGTTGTCCTTGCTATCTCTTTGAACTTTGCTTTTATTCCTCGATCTAGTGCCTATCTTTCCGATGGTGGAGCAGGTTGGGCGAACTATGCCTTTATTGTGAAAATCTACTTAGAAAACCTCAAGAGATTTTATCAGATCAAGCAAATGATCGACCAAGGAGAGCGTCAGCATAACTTTATGAGAGCTTTAAATGAAGGCCTCAATAATGCTACTGGACTTATGCACGTTCTCCCGATCAAAGATGAGAGAATTTTAGCAGACCTTAGAAACTTTCAAACCTCACTTCAGAAGATTGAGGAGCTTTATGGACTTGTGCCTAAAAGCTCAGATGCGGCCATGCAAAAATTGCATGATGACACCGTTGCAGAAAGTTTAAAGCTCTCTAATGCAGTTAAAGACTACGCCGAAGTTCAAGAGATTAATGCTAACAATGTTTTTATTCAAAGTGCCTCTGCTTCACCCAAAGGAGCAGAAAGAATGAACGCACAAACCAGTGCCCAGATTCTTCATTCTGTTAATCAACTAATCCGCCTCAATGGTCAGATGCTTAAACTTCAAAGTGAATCGTTAGCATTAACAAACAAGCAAGGAAAAGAATACGCTGAGAGTTTTAACAAAAGTAAGTCTGATCTAAGTCAGGCCATGCGAGGGATGAAAGCTAACTACTCATTCCCTAAATTCAAATAAAAAGGAATAAATGAAGATTCAAAAAATCTATTACAAGTTTTTAGGTGCTTTGATTCATTCGACAATGATTATCTTGCTCTTGGCCTGCGGAAAGCCAGAGACAGAGAGTAAGAGCAATCTAACGGATGGAATCAGAACAGAAATTGACGAAGAAATGGAAGTTTTAACAAACTCCTCCCCTAAGATCGAAAAGAGACTACTTTCTAAAGCAAAGATCATTAGCATTAGGATTTATCCTAAAAATGTTTTGAATCCGATTGAGGAAGTAGATCGAATCGTTCAAGGAAACTGTGGGCGTGGGGATTGGGACAGAAACGAGGTTTATTACGATAAAACCAAAGTTTCATGGAAAAACTACACTCAAAACTTTGCCATGCTTATTAAAAATGATCTTTACTTTAAGGCTCATTCTCCTAATGGTGGAAGTATCAACGCAAGTTTAGATGAACTTCTCAAGGCAAAGGGTGCAATTATTTCCACAAATCCGAACTATGTTGAAATCAAACTTCCCTCTAAAGAATGGCCTACGGCCTTAGGGAGAGAAGAACTTGATATAGAACTAAGTCTTAATCCTACGAAAACCGCTATCAATGTCGGAAGCATGAGAGAAGTCAGACGAGTATGCACAAGATCGCCTAGAGACCCACCAAGAGGGGCCGATGGAGGAAGAGGCGGCGGAATGTATAAAAGCTTTATTGATATGTCTTACTCAAGTAGTGGTGTTGGATTTTCTTCTCAAGTCTTTGAAGTTCAATATGACCTAGAGGTCTTTTTCATCTCGGAGTATTAAGACTTAGATGAACTGGCTCCCTCAAGTGTGCAGTCAGTTATATGGTGAAATGGTGACTATTTACTGGATGCTCATTCTACCATTGATAGTATTTCTTATTATATTAGAACTTTTTAAAACAGCAGATAAGCAACCAGACGCAGGAAAGATCATTGTTAGAGCCGTGACTTCAATCCTCTTACTTGTATCCTTCAAAGAAACGATAAATTTTATCGCTTTTATTGGGGATGGAATTGCGGAAAGAATCGACGGTCTAGCTAAGATGACTCAAATTATCGAGGTATTTGATTCTAACTTAAATCGGGATGCCCCCTCACTCTATAAACTGCGTGAGGTAACGATCTTCCTTTTAAATTTTTTATCTTACTTCCTCGCCTATTTTGGGATTTTTATCATCGAGGCCTTAATTCAGTTTTGTTGGGCCATTCTTTATATTTGTGCCCCCTTGATGATTCTTTGCTATATCCCAGAGCAGACAGCAAGTATAAGTAAAAATCTCTATAAAGGATTACTCACCGTCGTTAGTTGGAAAATTTTATGGAGCATCCTCGGCGTATTGCTTTTAAAGCTAGCAGTAGAACCAACAACAGAAGACAGTGAAAACTTAATCAAGGTCGCGGTTATTAACCTCTGCATTGCTTTAAGTATTATGCTTGTCCCTCTCTTCTCTAAGTCCCTTCTTGGAGATGGACTAACAAGCTTTACTTCTAGTGTCGCCGCCGTTCCTGGTATTGCCGCCATGGGAGTAGGAAAATCTCTTTTAAGTATGCCTGTTAAAAAAGGAGCTAGTTGGACAGGAGGAAAAATAAAAGGACGTTGGAACTCTTTAACAGGGGGAAACAGAAATAAAAAAACACCGAAAAATCAACAAAAAGACAAACAAAGGAAATAAATGTCAAAAGAAGAAAAGACTTTTGTAAAAAGCATCAGTGAGCTTTATCAGAGATTAAACTTTCTCCAAAAAGTCTCACTTGGTCTTGTGATCTCAAATATAGCTCTTTTAGTGCTCTTGGGTGTATCCCTACAATCCTCTCCCATTGTCATCCTTGAAAAGGATGAAGAAAAGTTAAGTTATCATGGAGAGAAAAGAGAAATTGTCATTACTGATAAGGAAATTAAAAGAGCCGTGGAGAAATTCATCAGATCCCGTTATGAGTGGGACACTTTTAATCTTCCTGAAATGATGGGTAATCTCTCCCCTCTTATCACTTCTGGACTTAAAGAGAAAATGCAATCCGAATTAAACTCTCAAAAGGATAGTTATGGGTCAATTTCTCAATATATCGGGAAAGTGAAAATGACAGTGGATGAAAATGGTAACGTCATTGGTGTCTTTGACAGGATTATTAGGATTACGGGGAAACTTAAAGACAATATAAAAATGCCTTCTCTTCCTGAAAAAATCCCTCTTCTCGCTGAAGGCCAAGTCATGGTCAAAGTTGTGAAGGGGGCCATGACCCTTGAGAATCCTCTAGGAATTTATATCAACTCTCTAGTGAACTATGAGACGAACTAGGCTTATTTTAAGTTTAGTTTGTTTCAGTATCTCATCTCTATATGCTCAGACAAAAGGGATTAGAGAAGTAAATTCAAATGATCGGATGATGAAAACGGTTAATCTAACGATGGGAAGATCAACCATCCTGAGCTTTACAGAGAAGCCAATTAAGGTTGTCGCTGGCAACTCAAATTATTTTAATATTGAGTACATTGGCAATGATCTAACGATTCAACCCTTAGCAAATGTGGAGACAAATCTTTTTGTCTATACAGAACCAAAAGGGAAATATGGTTTTCATCTCAAAGTTGGCCCAGTCTCTCAATATGATGATGTGGTCTATATCAGATGGATGAGTCCTTATATCAGTGAAAAACCTCGGCCCTATTTAGAGTCATCTGCTCAAAAGAAGATTAAGCCAACCTTATTAAAAGCTGGAATGGTTGAAGTTTACGTCTATCAGTTCATAAGACTGAAAGGAACTAGGTCTTATTTTGTGGATTTTGGAGTGAAGAACAAAGGAGCCGAAGAAGTTCAGCTAAATTCTCTCGATGTTTTCGCTTCAAGAGATAACGAAAGGCTCAAGGGTCAGAAGCTTGTTTTTGACCAAGAAAAAGTCAAAGTTCATGGCCAGTGCAAGGGACGCTTATTTTTATCTATCCCAGAGGATAAAGATTTTAGCTTGTATCTTAACTATCAAAAGAAACTTGAAAGGATGATTGTCTCAAAAACGTACTTATGAAAACTTTTCTTAACAAAGTGAAGTCTCGTATTTCCTCCTTCTTCTTCATTGAAGAGGGAGGAAAGAAAGTTTTAAGATCAAAGAGAGTAAAAATCCTTTCCTCTGTTCTGATTTTTCTTATTTGTTGTTTTCAGATTATCTTCACTGATGAAAATTCGACTCTAGGAAAAAGCTATAGGCCATTTACTGACAATGAAGAATCCAAAGAGGTTCTTGTTGATTCATTAGGTAATACGATTGAGCTTGAAAGCAAGGAAGATGCTGAAAAGTTGGCCAATGAGACTAAAACCCGAACAAATAGACAGAATGTGAGTCATAAGCCGAAACAACTTGTTTACAGTGCAAAACAAGTCATTGAGCCGACCAATGGACAAGGCCTAATGACTCCCCTTCCAAGTGGGACTAATTTTATTGGAAAGCTTCTTAATGGAATT
The DNA here is from genome assembly GCA_002435795.1 of Bacteriovoracaceae bacterium UBA6166. Taxonomy (GTDB): domain Bacteria; phylum Bdellovibrionota; class Bacteriovoracia; order Bacteriovoracales; family Bacteriovoracaceae; genus UBA6166. Next base: position 10,347 of record DIUE01000043.1, read on the forward strand.
GATACCAGAGAGCCTAACCATGTGGCCAAAGTCATTCTACCCTATGGAGGGAAGCATCCAAGTGGCGGCATCATTCCAAGAAATGCCATTCTTCAAGGAACTGTTACCTCTAACGGAAGTGAAAAAGTCTTTATTCGCTTTAATAGAGTTATCTATCCGAACGGTCGGGAGTATAAAATCGACGCTCAGGCATTAAGTAGCGGCGACTATTCACCGGGCCTAGTTGGCGTGAGACAAAGTAACGCTGATCTAAGAATGGTCGGCTCTATTGGTTTAACAATGGTATCAGCAGGGGCAGACGTTTTAACCCAGAGGTCAATGATTGGTGTGAATCCTTACGCGATTGGAATAGCTCAACCAGATGCCACGGCTTCTAATGCTGTCCTTCAAGGTGTTTCACAAGTCACAAAACAAGAAGCACAAAGACAGGCACAAGAGCCGCAAAACGCAGAGGATTACGTCACTTTAACGGCAGACTCGGACTTAATTGTGAGCCTGCTATCACCTTACAAAGAGGAGCTTGAATAAATTGTCAGAGACTAGCAATAGTCAGTCTAAGAATCGTAACTATGATCGTTTTTTTGATGGACTCGCTGAAATACTCTTTTCAGCGGGCCGTATAACTAAAGAAGCTTTTAAAACTAAGTTTTATCGTAAAAAAGAAAACTGGATTTTATACTTCTGTTTTGTCACTTTTGCCTATCTAACTCTTATAAAAGGACAATACGGGCATTATCTTGATTTTTTCTGTGTAAGTTTCTTCCGTCCAGTTTTTACTTTTGTAGTTCAGCGTTTAGGGTATATCTCTTTATTTCTTCTTGTGAGTCTTATTGTCGGTTGGTGGTTCATTTTCTTTATCGGGCTTAGACCTTATAAGAGGTTTAGAATCCTACAAAAGGGCCTCGATCATCTCAATTTAAAATCTGGACTAGATAACAGGCCTAAACTTTTAACTGTCCATGATATTGATAGCAATAGAACCAAGCTTTTAGTTAAAAGTACGGGAATTGGAGAAGGTCGTTATCAAACCAAGCTTGATGATCTACGGGCCTCTATAGGCCAGAGAGTTGAGTCTGTTCGGTATCTCGAAAATGACAATACTTGCGTAGAAATCTTTTTGGCCCGAAGGTTACTTGAGAGTAAAGTTTCTTATGTTTCCTTAGTTGATAAGTTGAAACGTCCTTATAGCTTCATTGTCGGAAAATCTCAGGCAGGAGTTATCATGGAAAACTTGGAAGAC
>DIUE01000082.1:0-126 GCA_002435795.1 Bacteriovoracaceae bacterium UBA6166
CTTCAATCAACAACCTAGGTGTTGGACGTAATGTTGAAGAAGTTCTTCGCCTCGTAGCTGGTTACCAGCATGTGGCAAAACACGGTGAAGTTTGTCCGGCCGGCTGGGATAAAGGTGGCAAGACCA
>DIUE01000082.1:159-40225 GCA_002435795.1 Bacteriovoracaceae bacterium UBA6166
TTTCAGTTTAGACTCATTCAAAGAATATTTTAGCGACAGGGTAGTACATTAGTGGAAGCCATCTTTGAATTTGTCCAACAACATGTTTACTACGCCCCTTTTGTTATCTTCTTCTTGCTGTGTCTCGCAGGACTCAATTTACCGATTTCCGAAGATGCGATGCTCTTTATTTCTGGAGTCCTCGCCGCCCAAAATCCTCATTACGCTATCCCTCTCTTCCTCGGTGTTTTCTTAGGGGCTTTTGTCTCCGACATGATTGTCTTCTGGCTGGGCTATCGCTTTGGCGACCATCTCTACGATATCAAGTTCTTTAATCGTTTTATTAATCCGGAGAAAGTTGAGAAGGTTAAACTCTTCTACGCTAAATACGGAGTGATCACATTGATTATCGGCCGCTTTATTCCCTTTGGAGTGCGCAACGTCCTTTTCTTGACTGCTGGAATGGGAAAAATGAAAAGATCAGTATTCCTGATCTGTGATTTTTTCACCTGTCTAGTATCCTGTAGTATTTACTTCACTCTTTACTATATTTACGGCGAAGATGTGATTCACATGACGAAGCGATTTGGATTCGCAGCATTCGTCATATTTCTTCTAGTTATCCTTGTTCTTTTATTCAAAAAACAACAACAAAAAGTGTCATAACTCAGCGCTTTAACTGTAATTAATACAACTTATCAAACTTCGTCGTGTTCGTTCTTGTCGTGCAGTTTTCTTTGTACGATAAGCGTCTAAAGGAACACGAAAATTTGGTGACGAACTTTCGAAAGTTTTTTGCGAGAGACACTTTAACCCTAACAAAGAAAGAAATCTCAATGGAAAGAATGAATACACCAACAGCGACCATCCTTCCTTTTGATCAGTGGAAAAAGACTTTGATTGATCTCAAGTCTGACCAATCGACAAATGAGTACTTCAAAATTTTAAATTTCCATGACCTCGTCAACGAGTATCAACATATCCTCGGCGAGCTCGACCGCGCCCCTCTGAATCCCGACCTCACTCGCCGCTCAAAATCCATTTTAAAAGAGTTTAGCGATCGTTTGGGAGAGCACTCTTCAGAGCACTCTGATTCCCTAAGTCTGCTTCGCGGAAAAATTGAAAAAAGAATCTTCGACCTCAACGCCCTACTGTAAGACCAAAAGCCTAGAGGCTTTCGAGGGATTGATAATCGTGGAGAACGCGGCTTCTTAAGATTGGGAGTTTTTCTTCGGCATCATATCCCAATAGCTCGGCGACATTTCGAAGCAATTCTAATTGTGATGAGCGCTGGAACAGCCCCAGAAGAAAAAGAATATTACTGGCAAAATCCACCACATACTGGGCGACGAGAGCTTTATTCTCTGGCGTTGGCAAAACGAACTCACAGCCAATTTTTGTCACAAAAATTTTCTCAACTTCAGACTGGCCTTCAAAAGATCTCACCAAACGGGCCCGACTTCTCAGGATTTTTTTTTCCAAGGAAGTGATTTTAAGTACCTTAAGAATCTCTTGATTTGTTTGGGAGAAGTTGGGGTATTGAGGCAGAGTAAACATCAAGGGCATCGAATTGATTTCAGGAATGATAGGCAAATTCTCTAGGAGAATTCCCCCTTCTGAAATATTCACTGAGTGAGCCAGATGAACATGGCCATCCGCCTCGTAGAGCACATCGCCTACGAGGGGAGAGCGCAAATGCAGTCTTTGAAACTCTGAACTCATAATAATTTAGAGGCCGCCTCCGACAATGCAGAACGCTCACCAATCTTAAGAATGGTGTGGCCGATAATATCTTCCGTTTTTAATCTATCCACACAATAAGCTAAGCCGTTATTGATTTCATCGAGGTAAGGATTATCAATCTGATGGCAGTCACCAGTGAGAACAATTTTTGTGCCTTCACCGGCGCGAGTGATAATGGTTTTCACTTCGTGAGGAGACAAGTTCTGAGCTTCATCGACGATCAGATACTGACCAGGAATCGAGCGACCACGGATATAAGTCAGAGGCTCGACGTGCAAGAGACCATGATTAATAAGGTCTTCGTATGAGGATGCTCCCCCTTGTCCGCGCTGTTGTCCAAAGAGAAAGTCCATATTATCAAAAATCGGCTGCATCCAAGGAGCTAGCTTTTCGTTGATATCCCCTGGCAAATAACCGAGGTCTCGTCCCATCGGTTGAACAGGTCTTGAGACCAAGAGTCTTGAGTATTTTTCTTTTGAGATGGTCATCTCTAAACCCGCTGCGATCGCGAGTAAGGTTTTACCAGTTCCAGCTTTTCCAACAAGAGTCACTAACTTGATTTCGTCATTCAAAAGAGCATCAAGCGCGAATTGTTGTTCAAGGTTTTTTGGATAAATGCCCCAGACTCCCTCGCGAATCGGGATCAAAGGAACAATTCCTTTTTTCATATGATTATAGCGGCCAACGCCTCGGCGGCGATTGTTCCCCTTTTCTTGAATAATCATGTATTCATTTGGCATAATCCCAAGCTCTTCCGCTTGATCAAGATCAAGAAACCTTTCTTTCTCGTATTGAGTGAGCTCTTCACCGCTTACTTCAAGCACTCTTTGCCCTGAGTAGAGTTCATCAAGGGAGACGTCTTTTTTCCCGTAGTCTTCAGCGGCGACCCCAACGATATCGGCTTTCAGGCGAAGGTTAATGTCTTTAGTAACGAGAAAAACATTTTTCCCTTTTTCTTTTAAGCTGATGGCCGTGGCAAGAATTCTGTTGTCGTTGATTTCAAGATCGATCATATCATTGATATGACCTTCAACTTTCTGATCAAGTGTAATGACGAGAGTTCCACCATTTTCGAGGGTGATCCCTTTAGTGACTGAACCTTGTCTTCTATACTCATCAACGATTCGGGAAAACATTCGAGCGTTGCGTCCGTTTTCGTTTTGATCTTTTTTAAATCGATCGAGTTCTTCCACCACGATGAGAGGAATATAAACCTCGTTTTGGCCAAATTTCTGGATCGCTAGGGGATCAAACAGGAGCACATTGGTATCAACCACAAACGTTTTCTTCAATTCAACCTCCAAGGTCTTGGTGAAAAGTGTGAAGTAAAAATCTTTTTAAAAAATCTAGGATAGTTTTTTTGCTTGATGAGAGTTGTCCTTAAAATTTTCCGATCTTTTCACTCGGAAATAGTCTTCCATAACCTAAATTTAGTGTAGATAATCTAGAACAGTCTGCAAAGATTAAACTAGAGATCGAGATCTATGTTTAAAAGGCTGAGGTATAAGATCCCTCGTCCTGACTCTTCTGACTTGAACTCTGAGCCTGACTCGACACTGTAGAAACCGACCATCAAATGAAAAGGCCAGAGGTTGAGACCGAGACCATAACTTAGATAGCCGCCATTAAATCCCAACATAATATCAATCAATGGCACTTCGAACTTAAAGCCCAAATGGATCTTGCGAGCGAAATCAATTTGCTCTTCGACAGGATGAAGATCCACACTGAAGGTAGATTTGAAGATCCCAAATTTTTGAATATATGAAGCACCGAGATTAAAGGTCATCTCTTGCTCAGGAACTTCTTCCGTACCTGAACTTCTGGAAAAGCGAGTGTTCGCGATATCTAAAACAGAAGCACCAAAATTCATTTCAGTGCCACCAGCGCGAAGAGTATGAAGGACTCCGAGATCAAACCCGATCCCTTTACCGCGCGAGTAACCGATCGCCTCTTTGATTGCATCGACATCCTCAAGACCTGAGTTGATATCATTTAGTAGTTTTGTGCCAAAGAGATCGTAGCTTGTCTCTACACCCTCTCTTTGAATATATTTAAAACTGGCCCCAACTGAAGTCATGCTGCCTTGGGCGGCCTTAGAGCCCTTTGAGGTTCGCCCCGCCATTGAGCCAAAAGAATGGGCATAACCCATCACAAATCCTTTGTCATAACGGTAGTCAAGATCGAGGGCCGGATGGACGGCATTTCGGAGGACGAGATTCATAGTAGAGTTTGCGATATAGCTCAAGCCAAAGCCCCCGATTTTAAATCCGGGCGAAATACCTAATTGAACATGAACAGGATAACCTTGAAGTCGTTCGTTGATTGCGACCGCATCGTCGGTTGGGAAATTTTCGAACCTGTCGAGGTCGCCAAGTGCATTTGTCACACCCAAATGAGGATTGAGAAAATACAATTCAACCCCTGAGTTTTTAGCGAGCGCCGCAGGATTATAAAACAAGGTGTACTCATCATCAGCAAGGCTAGTGTATGCATCTCCCATCAACAAAGCTTGAGGGCTGCGATTTAAAAAACGAACTTCCTGTGCAAATAGTTCAGAAGACCCGCAAAGAAGAAGGAACAAAAGAAATTTCACTGTTCCCCCTATTCCATTAAAGTTTCAAACATAAACGCAAAATAGCGCTGAAGATCGCTGGTATCATCCGTGTTTTTTTCCACACAAGACTCTTGACTCATAACTTTAAAAATATTTTGTTCAGCTGTCGGAGAGATGGTGCTGAGAGCTTCTTGAGCGTCATCAAGCAATCCTGAAATCGAGCGAATTTCTCCAAATTCATCACCGGAGATATCATTTAAAATAACTGGCAAGAGCTCTAGCATATTATTGAGCAGCACAACTCCCTGGCACATTCTCTGAACATTCAGACTCCCTGTGATTCCAAGCTGGGGATGGCCGACTGCCGCTCCCCACACACAAGAGCCAGTCACTCCAGTACCTAAAAAACTGGCGATATCAGTATTTCCTACCGGTGGTGGTAGATTTAAAGTCACAGCTCCGGTGTAGTTAGCGAAGCAGCCATTGATTCCAACTCCATCGCCTTTAATTCCATCTCGAGCATTGCCGTAATAAAACAAATAACGACCGAGCTGGGCCATCGTGAAATAGAATAATTGGGAATGAAGTTCCAATAGTTCTCTTGAACTAAATTGAGCGGCCCTGCGTGCGATTGTCGGTTCGCGGAAACGCTCAATGCCTCCAGCATAAAGAAGGGCGTCCACGGCAATTTGCATGTCTTCAAAACTTTCATGGCGAGGCTCAATCATAGTCGGAGAAGTCGAAAAGCGAGCATGCCCACCGAGCGTCGAAGGATCTCCAATTTTTTCGAGATCACTCGCAAAAAAACGAGGAGTCGAAAATCCGGCTCGACAGGCATAAGCCGAGGCATAGGTTTTAATGTATTTGCTATCTTTGTGTTGATAAGCAATTGAGTTGATGGATTCGATCGCCTTATCGCAGTCTCCATTTGTGAGGTGAAGAACGGCCGATACAATAGCGCTTTGAACTTCTTTTTCTTCGTTTTGCCCACAAGAAGTGAGGACAAAACAAAAACCGAGAATAAATATTTTAAACGACGAGCAGATTTTCAAAACAAGTACACTCCATCTCAGTGGAAGTTGTTGACTTGTTTATTATCCCCTAAAAATTTCATTCTCCTTAGAGTGCAAAGACTGCCCCCTTAGGATTTTAAATAGCTCATTAGGCGATCCATCGCCTCAGTAAACTGCTCAGATGGCGTGACCAAGCTCATCCTAGCGGAATTAGGAATTCCAAAAGAGCCCCCGGGCACCATAGCGACGCCGTATTCCTCAAGCAATTGCTCACATATCAGATCAGAGAAGTCAGCTACTTCTGGGTGCGCGGCCTTGAGTTTCGCCAAAACATCGGTGCGAGCAAAATCCATCAAATAATAAAAAGCACTATGGGATTGGTACCAAGTGTGGCCTAGGCCCACTTCACGAAGTTTCTCTCGCACAATTTCTGCGTTCACTCTAAGGTGCTTTTTGATGGGAATAAGATAGGCGTCGACTTTGTGGTAATCAAATTGAATCAACGCTCTTTGCACTAAACTATTAGCGCCACTCGTGGTGTGACCTTGCAGCTTCCCCATCGCCTGAACGAGTTTTTTGGGAGCGAGAGTATAACCAATACGAAGGCCCGTTGATGCGAGGGTTTTTGAAATACCATCAACGATGATGGTCTGCTTTAGAAGCTCTGGGCGGAATTGATAATAATAAGTAGGCTTTGGGTCGTAGTAATAAAGCTCGTAATAGATTTCATCACTCAAAATATACACATCAGGATAGTCCGCCATCAAATCCGCAAAACTTCTCATCCACTCTTCCGAGTAGGAAATTCCCGCTGGGTTATTTGGACTGTTGATAATGATCACTCTTGTTTTAGCCGTGATTTGATTTTTGATTTCGGCCATTGACGGCGAGTAGCCTTCAAAGACACTCGACTTCACAATCCGAGTTTCTCCACCCCAAAATTTGACAATTTCGGGATAAGAAATCCAATAAGGGGCGAGAGCAACCACTTCGTCCCCTTCTTCGATTAAGGCACCTAAAATATTTGTGATGGAGTGCTTGCCTCCGTTGCTGACCAAACAATCAAAATCTAAACCCGCAAAACTAATTCCGCGACTCTCTTCAATCATGGTCAAAATTTTTGTCCGAAGTTCCGTGAAGCCTGGCACTGGCGAGTATTGATAGCTTTTTAAAAAATCCAATTCATCACGCATCAACTGAGTGAACTCTGGCAACGGCCTATAAGGCAGCTGGCCGGCCGTTAGGTTATAAACTTTTTTTCCAGAGTCCACCATCTCAACAGCTTTAGCGTTCAATCTTAAAGTGACACTCTCAGTGATTTCTGAAACACGTTTTGTTAATTTCATTTACGCTCCACTTTACCGTTTTTAGCTGTTTTCTTAATAAAATCCTGAATCGCCTTTGGAACGAATTCTGAAATATCTCCCTTGTGCTGATAGATCTCGCGCACCAGAGATGAAGAAACGAAATAATTAAGGCCTCCCGTCATAAAGAAGACCGTTTCAATTTGCGGATAAATTTTGTGATTCATGGCCGCCATTTGAAATTCAATTTCAAAATCTCCCGTTGGTCTAAGGCCTCGAATCAAAGTTCCGATTTTTTTCTTTTTGGCGTAATCAACCAAAAGCCCATCCCAAAAATCCACTTCGACATTTTTCTGTTTTTTAAAATGGTTCCTCAGCATTTCCACCCGCTGTTCAGCGGTGAACATCGGCTTTTTTGAAGGTGAGACGGCCACTAAAACAGTGACGTGATCGAAAATTTTTAAAGATCGATTAAGGATGTCTTGATGACCATGGGTGAAAGGATCAAATGTTCCAGCGTAAAGTGCGTGGTTGTGCATAAATCTATCCTTGATGAGCTTGCTCTTATCATCAAAAAACTACGCCTCTTTGGCCATCGATTTTTCAGGAATTAGTAGGATTATTTAACGCAGCTTATAACGCAGAGATAGCTCGTGCCCTGAGTGTAGAGCTGCTCTTGAAATTGATAAACTGCTTTCAAGCCCTCTAGAGCGGGACCCTTTTGGCGATCACTCTCAAAAACAAATTCTCCGCGAAACCACTGGGAGTTGCTATCGAAGAAAAATTTCAGACAATCGGTATACAGACTATGCAGTTCATACGGAGGATCAAAGAACACAGTCGTCAGCTCTTGGCGCTCTGGAGACCACGACTGATAAAGCGTCTTAAATCCTGGCAGCCATTGCAGAAGATCTGCGTGCACAGCGTGGAGTTCTCCTAAATTATCAAAGCGCGCCCGCGCTCTCTGACAAGCTTCTTTAATCTGTCCCGCCGCCACTCGGTCGGCTTCTACTAAATAGACCGCTTCTGCCCCTCGAGACCAAGCTTCAAGACCCATCGATCCTGTCCCTGCGGCGAGATCAATGAATGTCTCTCCTGACCAGTCTTGATAACGATCAAAAAAACGCCTTTTCAATTGGACTTGTGTGGGCCTGGTTTTTGAGGAGGGTGCAACGAGGGAAAAGCTGCGGGCTTTCCCCCCTAAAAGTCTTAATGACATAAAAAACTAAGCGGCTTTTTTATGAGCTTTTGAAGGATGGGGCAAAGTGAATTTCATTCCACCGGGCCACTCGATAACACAACCATCTTTTTCGGAAATCTGTACCGTCACACCACTCATTGTTAGATTGAGTCCGTGAGCATTGGTCCACACTTCAACTTGCTCCGCTCCAACGGCAAAGGCCATCTTCATTTCCATCTGTCCTTGAGCAGAAAAGCTCATCGGGCAAGCGGCCGGTGCATGGGCCGCTGGCTTCATAGGAAGCGGAGTCACTTCAGCGAACTCTTGATCGTCAAACATTTCTTCTTCTTCAGCGCAAGCTTCCATCATTTCACTATCTAAATCTTCTTCATCGGCGACTGCCATTTCCGGTTCGACTTCAGGCTCAAACTCAGGTTCGACTTCAGCAGTAGCACCTTCAGTGAACTCTTGTTCGAGACTTTCAATTTCGCTCATAATGTCTTGCAGTTCAGCATCATTAAAACCTTGGTCTAACTCAGCTTGATCTTGTTTTTTTGACTCGTCGCTCATAGGGCCCTCCTCAAAGATGAGGAATTAGGGGTTTACACTTATGACTCAGTTCGGTGGAAGATGTAAGAATCTTTAATATTTTCTTTCCCAATAATTCCCGACACTTAGACTCGGGAATGGCCCAAACTTACCCGAGTTTTGTGGAATTTTTCATGACAACCCCTCTTTAAATCTGTCAGAATTCTCCCTCTAAGAAAACAGTTGTCCCCTTAATTTGCGAATACGATGAACGAAAACAGGAAGTTTAATAATAGTGTTTTTATGGCAGGCCAATGGCTAGCAAAAGACACCAATCGAGTGGAAGTAGAGGATTTTTCTCTACTGTTGCCTGCACTTCCGCCTACTCCTGACTCCAACAAAGACCAAAAATCCTTTCAACCCTCTGAGTTCTTCATTCCTGGCTGGCACGGCGAAGGATTGATTTCCACTCACGCCCTCAGAGTCAGACGTTTGATCGAAGAGCTTGAGCAAGATGCCAGTACCCAGTTTCAAAAAGCTGCTTCTTTTGCTCAAACCCGCAAACAGCAAATCTTTGAAGAGTTCTTGAGCTATAAAAAACTGCACGAACTCGACTGTCCAGAGCTTTCAAGTTTCGTGACTTTTTGGACTCATTTAACGAATCCTCTCTCGATCTACCGCAAACCTTTGGACAAGTTCAGCCAGTCCTACGCCTTTCGCTCAGTCTTGGTTTATTTAAATAAAGTGCGCTTTATCGTGAGCCTCACCCATAACCTCGACCTGAAATTAACTGAAAAAGATCTCGGAAATTTCAACCATTTCCTCACTAAGATTTTCATCCACGGCAGCTCTAGTGAATTGCAATGTGATTCACTCAGACCAAATCATTACAGCTGGTACAGCCCTTCGCAAAAATTTCTCTCTAAGATTGCAGAGTTAAAAGACAGCCTCACTTCTTTGTCTGTGACAGAGCTTAATAAAATCTTCACCCATAATCAGACCAATGACGAAGTTCAAGAAACGGTTGAGACCAATGAGAAGTCTAATCTCAAATTTAATGATCAAAACTATTCTCACTCCCTTTCTCACAAGCACTTTGGGCTCTTCCTCAATCAATTGATGATCCAGCTTCCTTTATGGTTAGCAGAATCAAAGAGCAAGAAGCGCGCTTTTACTTGTTATGAAACAAGCCCGACATTGATCAATACGAAGTTTGTAGGTCATTACCTCTCCTCTTTATCGGCCTCTCACTGGATGGCGCAAGAGCATAATCTTTCTGAACAATGGGATAAGCTTATCTGTCCTGATTTCACGGATGAGAGTTACACCCATGGAGTCTTTTTTAAGATTTGCCACGAACTACAGTTTCTCACTTTTTTGCTCCACCTCGCAAAGTACCAGGGTCACGAGCCCTTAAGCCTGATCTGTCGCGTGATGAAAGAGAAATACTCTGCAGTCACTCAGTCTTATGAGCAGATTCCTCTTTTGATTAACCCTGAGATGAAGCGCGGAAAATCGTTCCAGCGAATTCTCGTCAACCTGACAGAGTTCCCAAAAACGAACCCTCATCATTATTTGATCACTCGTATTGCGCAGGAAGCTCGAAACTTAGATAAAACGGGTTATTTGTTTGTCATGAGCAATCAAAAGCTCTTCGTTCCAAGTCACTCAGACAAGGTCGAACAATTATTAAAATCTCTCAAGCTAGCGGCCCATTTTTCTTTTGATCACCTCAAGGGCAAGGGTGAGATCCCGAGCTTCCTCTATGTTTTTACGAAGAGAAGTCTAGAGACCATCGAAAACACATTTATGCCTTCCTTCAATTTGTCATCCAAAGAATCGTGCCTGACATTTAGATGGTCTGGGGACTTAACTCGTTTTAGTAAGTTTGAAACAGTCGTGAAGGAATTTAGTTATTTCCTCTCTCAAAAAAATCCCAACTCGACACCGATTTATCAAAAAGAAACGGACGGCCTGTGTTTTGATTTTCACCAAGATTCTTTATTTGAGGGCAAGCTCTTAAGCACCCATCAATCAAAGTCTTCCACGCATATTACCCACCCAAGTTTCTTCAAAAACTTGGCGAAGGCCTGTGTGCATTTTGAAGAATTTTTTCAAATTGAAAATGTTCAACAATCAGAAAGCCGCCCAGTGGACCGCACAAGCGCCCTACTTGGAATTCCTTTTTCTCATCAAGAAAGATACCCCTTAATCTTGATAGCTGATTTCACAAAAGAGACAAATCTGCGTTTAGAGCTTGTGCCCTATGAATCTTATGCCAGCAAGCTCGAGCAGTACGGCAGTGTCTATTACCACTACTTTGGATTGACTCCGAAGAGACCGGATATTGATATCAATACCTTTAAAGAATTCTTTGAATCAAGAATTGGTGTTCAAGTTATTCAGTTATGCTTGAGCGGCGGCCCTGCGAAATTAAAGTCGAAACTGCGCTCGCTCTTGGTTCCGAAGTTTTTCACTCATTGCCAAGCGATTGATTTTGAATCCATGGAAAAGCTTCAACTTCTGAAACAAGATTCCCATTATCTTTTGAGCTTGCATCCAAGTGAACTTAAGCAAAAAGCACTTCTAAGTTTCAACGAATGCTGTCGTCTAAGTCCTCATTACCCATGGCATCTTCTGAGTATGCTTTCAGGTTTCAAAGTGCAAGTGTTGAATGCTTTGAGTGAAGTGGCGACTCAAACTAAAGCTGATTGGAATTTTACCAATCCTTTAATTATTGAGCCTCTCCTAAAGCTACACTCACGAAAAATCTATACGGAAAACGAAGATATCTATCTTGAGTTTCTCATCTCAGAGCCAAGTGATTTCTCGCTACCCCTGACTGATTTAAAACTCAAGCAAGACGCTGATAATTATTTTCTTGAACTACGCCACGATGACCGAGCCATCTTAAAGCTCTATGGTGACAAAACTCTCTTAGAGTTTATAAAATTTATCTTCACTTCGGCCCTAGGGACTCCGATCTCGCACCTGATTCAAAACTGTTCTGTACCGAGAGCGACCGAGCTTAAAGCATTGCTTGAGAATTTCGCTCAAGTGAGCGGCCAGATTCAAGACCTGCTAGAGCGAACAGAAAATCTCATTAGCGACCTGCTTCAACAACAAATCTCAAAAAGTACTTCCCCATAGCTCTTTGCCTGTTAGAATAAAAGAGTCACGTTTTATCAAGTTACCTAGTTATCAAGGGGGCCATCCATGAAAACAACTCTTCTCTTTTTCTTTTCATTATTCTCATTCGCATCTTATGCCGCTGTTTCAACTCCAGAAATTGAACATTCAGTGGTTCAAGGCTACGGCGCGACCATCGAGGAAGCTCAAAAATCTGCGATGCAGGCCATACCAAGTGGTTGGAAAACTGATGATTCTTTCTCAAGCTTAATTGAGTGTCATGAAACGGTTTTAAAACAAAGACCAGATGACTGTGATTTTCCCTCTAATGAAGAGCAAGTCAGACTGACTCTGCCTATTTTTAAAACTATTCAGTAATTTTTGAGTGCAAGTCTGGTAAAGCCTCGCTCAAAAAAGCAAACTGAAGCCGATTTACAAAAATCGATCTATCTCTATATGAAGAAAAAGGCCCAAAGCTACGAAGGGCCTTTAACGAAAGAGCTTAGCTCTTACAGAAAAAATCAAGAAAGGCTCAGCAAGCGCCCCTTCAATCACTGCTCCCAGACAAAAGTCATTTCGGCCATCAACCGCTCCCATGTGGTTTATCTTGGCGACTTTCACACCTTTGATCAAAATTCAAAAAACTTAGAGCGAATTATCAAAATTTTGATGTCTCAAAAGAAAAAGCTCTCTCTTGGAGTTGAATTCATCCATCAAAGGCACCAATTGGCGATTGATCAATACCTCGATGGTCATCTCACCGAACTCGAATTTCTAGAAACAATCGAATATAAAGACTCTTGGCGTTTTCCTTGGTTTTACTACAAGGTTTTCTTTGAACACGCCAAAGAGAATGACTTTAAGATCATCGCTCTCAACACTGATGGTGGGCTTGAAGTTCGAGATCAAAATGCCGCTGAGATGATTGCCGATTATCTTCACAATAATAAAAATGAAATTATGCTGGTTCTCTTTGGCGAGTATCATATAAGTCCTAATAAACTTCCGGCCCGTGTGAAGAAGCTCATGAATAAAAATTTAATTCAAACAATTATTCATCAGAATCTGGATCATGTTTTTTGGAAGCTTGAAGCAAACCCTAAAAGCCCTTTTATACAATTTAACGATTATGAATTCTCTCTGCAGACTTCTCCGCCATGGATTAAGTACGAATCTATGATTTATTGGTACGAAAATCTGATTGAAGATCCTGAATTTGAAATTCATCAGTATATGCTGACCACTGGGTATATGGCCTTCAATAGTAGTGTGCCTGATAATTTTGATTATCTCTGCAAAGAGATTGCGGAAGCTCTCGGGATTAAAATTCAGCGCAGTCATCTGGAAGACTTTAATATTTACGATCATCAAAAACTTAAATACGTGGAAAAAGAAATCGTCAAAATCAAATCGACTTCTATTAGGCAGCTTCATCAAAAATTTCTCTACAAAGGCAAGATGTTTAAAATCCCTTCGCAGCAAATTTATTATTGCTCAAGCTATAGCATCAACCGCCTCTCTTATTTGGCCGGTATTCATTTGCTCGATTTTGTTTTGAAGGAGCAAAATCCGGACTATGAAGATATTTGGAGTCGTAGTACTCAGTCAGAGAAGTTTATTTTTCTGACCTACCGTTTTACCATTGGCTATCTCGCTTCCAAGATTATTAATCCTTATAGAAAGTGTGATCTCTATCTTGATCTTATCAAGCCTGGCCAGACGGCGTTGACCGCGAAAAATGCCAAGCTGATTAAAAAAATCATTGATGATACCCATCTCAAAAACTCCAAACTCTCCCAGCACTTAAAGAGTAAAAGTTTAATTACTCTTTATTATAGTGCCAGTCAGATTGGTCATATGTTTGGGGATTTAATCTATGATCGCCATCTCAGTAAAAAATCTCGCATGACAGTTGAGATGCTTAAAACTCTCTTTAGTACTGATTTCTCAGAGGAGCTTTTTCACTCTCTTCTCAGGAAAGTGATGCCTGAGAAGAGTTATAAAGAGTATAAGAAGAGGATTTTTTAGTTTTTGGCCGTTGCGGTAAACAGCGGCCTTGCTTGTCTACATTCTCTGTTGTGCAGCTGCGGCGTTTTGCCTCATCATTCTAAGAATTGTTTCCACTGCTGCAACACTTCCCTCTTGGCCTGTGAGTTCTCTTGTTGAGCTTTGCTTTCTTGAAGACTTGTTTTTTTTGCAGATGCAGGCGCTGCTATACTCTCCCATCGCCACCATCCCATCTAGTTGCATTCCCCAATCTCTGCACTGAAGTTCGCATTCGGGAGGGGTCATATGTGGCTTTCCTGAGAAGGTGGTTGTTGCGCAGCCTGAGATGAAAAACAGGCTCGTGATAATAAACAGAGTATTGTGAATTGTTTTTTTCATTTTTATTTCCTCGCTCAACTTACAGCTGCTTCTAGGACAGAAACATATCGTTTTATCGCTTTAAATTCCACACGACGCTTTTATTTTTTTTAGTATGACGGTAATAAAAACATAACGTCAACAACCTAATTTTTTTTGAAGTAACAATGGTTTTATTTTTTAATTTTTACCCGAAGATAAGGATGACTGAAGTCCAGCATTGATCATGCATTCAGCCTGCTTCAAAAAACACATGAGTTCGATTGGTTAAGAAATTAACTCATGTTAAATTTATATTAATAGAGTCTTTTGTAAAAATAAAACGTCTGATTCGTTTTCAGTAGAAAGCCACTCAAAAACAATCTCTTCGTTTTTAACTCTCAGCCGTCTGATTCAACCGCTCTAAAATTTCTTTCTTCGTGCCTTTGCCCAACTGCTGAATACGCTTCGAAGTTTCCGCTGAGCCCTCTTTCAAGGTCATCTTAATCGAGCGGCCTGCAATAGTGCCTTGATCATCGTAGAGGTTATCAAAGCTGAGCTTGGCGTGAATTTCTTGCGCCATCTCTTCGCAAATTCTCATCTCGAGCGGTCTTTGATCGTCATTGAATGAACGATAACCGATCTGCCCTTTAATCAGTGATTCTTCAAAACCAGAGCCATCCACTTCGCACTCTAGGATCACGACATTGCCAAGCTTACGGGCAGAAATGGTGAGGTATGCCCCTTCTTGGGTATTTTCATCAACAAGCAAACTTAATGATTGAAAAAACATCTGTTCAAACGCTTCGTCTTGCCCTTGAACATAAATCGCTTCATCGATTTCAACTTCAACTCTCAAACCTTTAGTGAAAAACTTTTGGCCTAAATGATCAATCAAGCGCGAAACTGACTGATCGAGATTCAAGCCTTTAAGACCCGGAATCAAGGTTTGATTTTTCGCTAAAATCTTCTTTTCGACTTCGGGGCGGAACATATCATCATAAACCACGAGATCACTCTCAAGTCTCTCTGAAGCACCCCAGACTTGTTCGATCAATTCTTCATTTGTTGCCTTAAGTGGTGTGAAAGTACGGTACTGCTCGTAGGCTGCGGCATCGTTTTTAATATTTGTTTTATAGAAGTGAAACTGAGTAAAGAGCTGTGAGCAATTCTTATAATCTTTTTGCTCAAGGGCTTTTCTCAAAACCTCTTGCACACGAAGAGACGACATATCATTTTTTGTCAGTAAAACTTCTGCTTCGAGTTCGATCGCCGCTTTTTCTTTGGCTTCTTTTGAAAGCAGCGAAATCTCAAGGGCAAAGAAAATCAATAGACTGAAAGTGAGAACATAAAAAGCCCCTCTAAGAGTTGCTTGAGTGTCAACCAGCTCAGTCCTTCTTCTTTCAATCGCATCATAAACTTGATCACGAAGAGCTTCTAATTTTTCAAAACGAGAACTGATATTGCTTAAGACCACTTGATTGGGATTTTGAGAAAAAGCCGACCCTTTAGGACTCACGCGATCATGAAAAACATGAACCTCTGTCGCCAGAGTATTGAGAGTTTTTGTTGTCGCTCCAAAAACAGCCGCTGACTGAGCTTCCATCAGATTCAGCGCCTCACCAAAACAGCGCCCGGTATTTTCTTGAAAGCCTTGAGTTAAATACTCACTGCCAAGATCCCCAAGCATTCGCGCAGTAAAACTTTGATGAACGCGCACAAAGCATGTTTGGATGCCGTCGTTTAAAACTGTAATTCGTTGGGCCTCTCGAGAGGTTTCAATCGCATTTCTTCCCGTAAACGCCATACCGGCAACGAGAAAAGCGCTAATAACAACTCTCTTCAAACCGAAATTCTTGATTTGTGTCCAATCCATGTTCACTATCCTTATACGCCCAATCCTCGGGCACTAGACTTAAGTGTACAAGCTCATCCAACTCAGTCAAGAATCGGTGAAAAATGCCTTTCGGAGCTAGTGAACTCCCAAAAACTAGACTAAACTGCTCCCATGAAAATGAATGGTCTTAAATTGCCGTTTTTGTTATCTGCCTTCGCTCACCTCGTGTTGGCCCTTTTTTTAAGCCAAGTTCGCACACCTGCGCCCATCGAGGGCGGAGCCGTCGCAAGCAGTGATCAGAGTCCGGAATCATTTGAAATTGTTCAGGTTTCTCCCGCTCAGATGAATCGCTACCGCCAAGCTGGAGTTAGAGGTGGCAGCCGTGATGGTTTTAACGCTCCCGTAAAAGTCGAAGCGCAAAAAACCCCACCACAAGCAAAACCGTCGGAAGGTTCGGCACAAAAACCACCAACCGAAAGTGGTTTGCAATTAGGTCAGCTCGCTCCCACTCCAAAACCAATGGCCCCTGCGACTCAAATGGAAAGACCCCTTGCCGATACACCCGCTGCAATTAGGCTGCGCCATCAAGATCAGACGGATCGAATCAGAAGACAGCAGCAACAAATTCAAGGAAGTATTTTGCGAGAAATGCAAATGTCTCCAGAGAACGCCGCAATCATTAAAGCGACGGGTTTTAATATTCAATTCGATCCACCAGAAGGCATTCCAGAGGATGAGCTGAATTCCGTTGAAAAGATTTTTTATAGTTTTCAGAGACGTACGTTTCAAAATTATGTTTCAAATTTCATTTCAAATTATCAAACATTGGTTTTTCAAAAGCCTCACGTCAGAAGACATCTCGAAAATGAAACCCATCATTTAATTGGGCGCGTGGAGTTTGATGAAGATGGTTATGTGGTCGGCTTAAAAATCACTCGAACGACTGATTATCCCGATATCAATTTGATGTTTGAAACGACTTTAAAAAATCTCCAACTGCCAAATCCTCCAGTCGATCTCCTGAATACTTCTAGGCGGCTCGTGATTTATTATCAATTAAAACTTAATTAAGATAGGCCTGCAGAATATAGACCGTTAGCATGCACAGAAAGACCACTTGCACGCGAGGATCGAGCATGGATTTCACACAAGGCTTTAAATAAACCTTAAGATCTGTCATCAAAAAATCTCTCAAGCCTTTTTTCCAAGGGCGCTCTTCATAAGACGCGAGCTTTCCGTGATAACGCTTTAAAACTTCTTCACTGGGCTTTTCATGAGGAATCATAAACTCGATTTCACGAAGCTTCGAAGACATGGCCGCCAGCTGATCTCGGCACTCGCTGCATTTTTGCACATGAGAGCTGAGTTCGTGATTTTTCACTTCGAAAAAACCTTTATCAAGTACGGCCAAAATCTTTTTAGAATGAGGGCAATGAGGCTTACTGAAACTTTTTAAGTAAAGATCGCGATGTTGTTTATCGTAGAGATAAATTGAATCCATTAAAACTCCATGCCCATGGCTTCAATAAGTGTTTGTCTGCCAAGATTGAGTTCATTCATCAAAAGATGGCGATCTTGAGAAAAGATTTTCACCAGCTCATCGATATCGCAATAAACTTTGTGTCGCAAAAACAAGCAGGCGCGGCGAAGAGGATCGATTCCCTGTAAGTATTGATGTTGAATCGTCGTAGGAGTTCTTTTTAAAGTTAAGAATGATTTATAGATAGACTGAAAAAAAGCGAGCCTTAATTCTGCTCCAGAAACTTCCGACAACTCCGCTCTTCGAAGGTTTAACAGCCCAATCGCTTCCATCACCAGCTGTTCAGAAACAGTTTCAGAGAAACTGAGTGCAAAGGCAAATCCATGCCCTTCCTTTAAGTCTTGATCCGTTAGCCATTGTTTTGTTTTTAAGTAGAATCTCATCAATTCATCATAGGCCTGATTCTATCGGCCCGCAACTTGTCTGAAGTACGGGAATTCTAATAATATCAAACTTTTAAATCCCGACTTCTTTGCACTGTTAAAGTTTTTAACATAATGACCGATAAATACAGGAGATTAGTGACTAAGAACGAGGATCTTTATGAATCGTCAAAAATATTTTTCTCACATACTGGTACTACTCCTTCTCGTTGTAGGATCTGCTTGTGCTGAGAAATCATCAGTCAAAAAGAAACAGACGACTGATACTCAACCTCAAACTCCCGTGATTCCTAATCCGTGGGATGGCGGTGGTGGTGGTGGAAACAATAACAACGGTCAAACAGGTGCAGGCGAAGGTTATGGTAACGGCAGTGAAGCCGGAATTTCTGACGGCGGACAAACGACTCAGTATTATACAGTTTCTAATATCGTTGTTCATGGAACCGGAAACCCAAATAGAAATGCCCCACCAAATGGAATTCTTTGGTCTTCGAGAGTGAATTTTCCAAGCAGTGACGAACATATTTTCAGTACGAACTCGCGCTTCAACTTAAGAGTTCTTCCAAGACCAGGCCCGGCACAAAACAGCAATGACGTGCGCGGAGTTTCATGTCGATATGCTAATAGTATTTATAAAAAACTACAGATCGATGTTTGTGTAAGAAGCCGAACTGGATCTTGTAATAATTTTAATACAGTGACTTTTACGGAAGTCCCACTCAACCAAACTTCCAAAGTGAAAGAATTCACTGTTCCCGTCACTTCTGATCCGCTCGTTGTGGAAATTCGTGATGTGCAATGGGATTATACTTGCGTGTACTACGGAGAAAACGTTGCTGGCTATTGCCCCTTCGCTCCAGTATGGGACACTCAATGTGTGAAGTTTGACTTTCAATTCTCAACAGATGAAACGAAAGACATTCCTGGACCTCGAATGTAATACAATTTCTAAGCCTAGAGAGCCCCTTTTTAAAGGGGCTTTTTTTTTGACTATAATTGCTCGACAATCTTGACTGCTAAATTCGTTTTCATCGCTTCAGAAACTTCCACTAAAAGACCCGGGCACGTAATATTAATTTCTGACAGAGCATCACCTAAAATATCAAAGGCCACCCAATCAACTCCGAAACGACTGAGTTCGGCGCAAGCCACTTCACAGCGCTTCCTCTGAACTGCATTCAATTCTATCTGATGATAACTTGCCCCTTGCGCGATATTGGCGAGGAACTCCCCTTTGACTGGAACTTTGAGAATAGAACCAAGCTCTACGCCTTTGAAGTAAATCGAGCGAACTTCACCCTGCGCGACTTCTTTAATAAACGGCTGAACCACCAATGGCCCTTGCAGCTCTTGGCATTTCTTCACAAATTTCGCTCCAAGATCTGGATCATGGGCCTCCATTTTCTCTACGCCGATTCCTTGAAAAAGATCCAGTGGCTTCAAGATAAAACTCGTGACACCTTTCTCTTTTTGTCTTTCCACAAAGCTCAAAAAATCTAAACGACTGGCACCAACGAAACTTGGAATCGATCCCGGTAGGCCATAAGCAAAAAGCTTCTCATTAAACAGAATAATCCCTTCGGGGTCATTGACGATTTTTGTGCCGAAAGCCTTGAGGGATTTGAGCATCCAACAGATACGCAAATAACGAGAGTCAAAAGGCGGATCGAGGCGCATATGAATCATATCATTAGCCGCGAGTTTCGAAATTCGCTCACCCCCGAGAACAAATTTTGAAAGATATTGGCTGTCCGGCTTTTGCTCTGAAACAAAATCGTAAACATGAAAATAGGGCGCGCCTTCATTGGTCAGATAAAAATCCTGCTCAAAAAGCAAATGAACACTATGACCCGCCTCTTTCAAAGTATGGGCCAGCAAAAGCGAAGAGTCTTTTTTAGGGTTTAGCTTTTCAATTGGATCAATTAATAAATAATGGTTTCTCATTACCAACTCCCACAGTTTTCACGACTGGCCCATGGCTCTTGTGGAGGAAGAGCGCCTCCTTTCTGCAAAAGCTCAACAGACACGCCATCAGGGGATTTAATAAACGCCATATACCCATCTCTGGGCGGTCTTAGGATTTCAACTCCAGAGGCCTCGAGTTCAGCACATTTTTGGTAGATATTTTCAACAGCAAAGGCCATATGACCAAAAAATCGCCCAGTCGTATAAGGCTCTTTCTGATCCCAGTTATAGGTCAACTCGATTTCGGGCTCACCTTTCGCTGTCGCTAAAAAAATCAATGTGAAACGTCCAGCTTCAACTTCTTGGCGGCGAGTTTCAACAAGGCCCAATTGTTTGACGAAAAATGTTAAGGCTTTTTCCAAGTCATAAACTCGAATCATGGTGTGCAAAAATTTCATTTAAACTCCCTAAAAAGACATCAAAGAAGAGTGGCAAACAGAAAGCGCTCAAAGGAGTCTTTGGTCTTTTCTTTTAGATACTGCGTGTATTTATCTTCAATGTAAAGTTGGAAGTCCTGCAGCGTTAGTTGAAGTTTTTGATACAATTCTTCGATCTCTTGAGCGCGATTTTCATAGGTTAAAAAAGCCGCCAAAGAAGCATTATTCCACTCTCGGTTGAGTGGAAAACAGCGCTCTTTTTCTATTTTCTGCTGCTCGCAAACCTGTTTAATTTCAGGCTTAAAACGCTCTTGCATAAACTCGGAAAAGACTCGGTCAGTCTCTTCACGTTTTGGATTTTCAAGTTTCCCGTAGCGCTCGTTCAGCTCAGCCGTCAACTTCACAAGCGCTTGGCTCAGAAGCCGGTCTTGCTCTCTTAAAACAGCTCTTTTCTTAAGGTCATCGGCAGTGAGATTGAGATAATCCTTAGTCATTTCCCGAGCGAAAAAATTCGCCAAATTCTCATTTAAATCGACTTCGTTTTTAATGAAAAAAATCGTGTGATAAAGCTCATGAAAAACGAGATCAATTAAGTCCTCATCAGAGAAAACAAAAAATGACGAAAGGATGCGGTCAGAAAAATACCCGAGAGTGGAATAGGCATAAACCGGACGAGTCACAGTAATAAAACCTTGCTCATTTTTTTGAGCGGCATATTTAAGTGCCGCTTCACGTTTAAAAAAACCCAAATAGGGAAAGCAGCCCATAAACCAAAAACACTCTTTCTGCGGCTCAATTTTGTCGTGCGGTGAAACGATTACAAGTGTCGTCACCTCTTCTTGATCAAGAAGAGTGGTTTTAGAGTAGATATCTTTTGGGGGCTTTTGCCAGAATTGATAAAAATGATCCTTGGCCTTGGTGATCAATTCAATTCGCTCTTTCGTTTTAAGATCAACGCTTGGATCACTCAGAATCTTGTCGTTTCGAACACCGTGAATTTGCAATGAGAATTGGCCTAGGCCTTGATTGACTAAATAACTTGTTTTAGCACAGCCACTCAGAAGAAAAAACGCTTGAAAAAGCAGCAGTTTTCTTAAAAGATCCATGAGAAACCGAACATATATCTAAGATCATCTCCCGCTCGGTTGAATTCAAAGGCTTGAAACAAAGTTCTGACGGAAGCATTAAAAGAGAGGCCTGCCGTGATTTTGAGTTGCAAAGTAAAGGCCCCAAAAACGGAATCCGATCGCCTTTTGGTTAAGCCGCCATTGAGAGTGGCATTGCCGGCCGGTCCTTCAAAATTATACTCAGTAAGGTCACTCACAAATTGTTTGGCATAGCCCAGACTCACGAGAGGTCTTAAAAAAGCGTTGCGATCAGCAAGTGCGAGCCTAAGACCTGCCCCGTAAACATTCGTTTCAACTCTATTTTGTAAACCCACTAAGTCGACGTCCGTGCCCTGCACTCTTAGTCTCGTGACTTCAGTTGAGGTCTCTTTGCCATGATAATAATTGAGTTCAAAAGCCATGCGGGAAGTGAAATAGAAAGCGATGCTTGAAGAATAACTTCTTCGAACTTGGTCGTTTTGTCTTTCGCTTCCGTAAACCTTTTTGTCGTAGCCAAAATTACCGGTGAATTCAACGATGGCCCGTGCTGGCATCGAAAGAAGAAAAAAGCTCAAAAAACAAAGTCTAAGTAAAATCATAAGAGACTCCCTATCCGCATTATACGGGAGTTTCTTATAGTGAATAAGTGGGGAAACCCTTCCTAGTAAAAGATGTTATTTCAGTGAGATAGTTTACGGGCGACGACCCAGATCTCTCACTAAAACTCCTTGAGCACTCAGGGCACTTGCCGATGTCACTTTTAAATCGGCCCAATGCCACTGATAATCTTTCTCAGGTTCTGGAGGTAAAAAATGAATCAAACGACCGCAAGTAGTGCGCCCTTTGTATTTCTTCACACCTCCCATATTGCCGTGACCATCAATCAAAACTCTAAAAGTCTGATCGACCATGGAAGCTCGGATTTTCTCTTGAATCTTTAATTGATAGGCTTGCAAATAGCGCAAACGCTCCATACGAATTTCATCCGTTAAAAAATCCTCCATCTTGGCAGCACGGGTCTTCTTCCGTTCTGAATAAGCATAGGAATAAATGAAATCAAATTGAGCGGCGTCTAAAAGCTTTAATGTATCTTGAAACTCTTCCTCTGTTTCATTCACAAAGCCCACAATGATATCCGTCGAAATCACAATTTGGGGGGCGACCTTTCGAAGTTTTTCAAGCAAACCCAAGTAATGCTCTGGAGTGTATTCTCTGTGCATTCTCTGAAGTACTGTCCCCGAGCCTGATTGAACTGGTAAATGAAGATGGGGGGCCAATTTTTTGGCAGTCCCGTGAATCGCGATCAATTCATCTGAGACATCATAAGGATGTGAGGTTGTATAACGAAGAAGTTCGAGACCATTGATTTGGTCTAGATCATGAATCAGCTCCGCCAATGTTTCGCCATTTTCTTGGCCAAAGGAATTCACGTTTTGCCCTAAGAGCATGACCTCTTGAATCCCTTGGTATTCTACTAAGCGCTTCACGTCTTGCACGATTTCATCTTTACGGCGAGAGCGCTCCTTGCCTCGTGTATAGGGAACTATACAATATGTGCAGTATTTATTGCAGCCTTTGATGATATTGACGAAGGCTTGAGGTGAGCCATGGGTGATTTTTGTTTCAATAGAAAAATTTTCGCTGCGATCCCATGAGTTGATGGTGAATTTGTGATCGCCTGCGTATGTGCGATAAACCATATCGTTGATCATGTCGATTGTGTCGGGGCCAAAGGCGAAGTCCAGGTGCTTATATTTTTCAACTAGCTCCTTGCCTTCTGTTTGGGCGACACAGCCGCCAACCCCCACGACCAAACCATTTTTCTTCTTTTTGGCGTGTTTGATCTCCCCTAATTGGGAGTAAAACTTCTGGTTCGCTAAATCCCGAACGGCGCATGTATTGAAAAGAACCAAATCGGCGGCCTCAAGCTCCTCCGTTTGATCAAAATTAAGCTCTTTGAGGTGAGAGAGGATGCGTTCGCTATCGTGATAATTCATCTGACAGCCGAAGGTCTTCATCCAAACTTTTCTGGGAGGGAAGATCAGGTCCCCTTTTTGAATAAGGTTCTGACCAGTAAGTGGGTCTTTATGAATTTGAACGCCCAAAGGAAGTTCGGACAAGCCAAGGCCTGAAGGTTGCTGCGCCATAAAGAGACTCCATTAAAAAGGTTCATGGGCGAGCGCAAGTTATCAATTTTAGGAATCTCTGTAAAGGTGGGATTGAGGGCAAAAAAAAACGGCTCCCCGAAGGAAGCCGCTTTTTTTCTAGATTTGGTCTAGTTTAGCAATTAAACAAGAGCTGCAGTAACTTTCTTTACTGTTTTCTTCTTAGTTGCTTTCTTAGCAGCTTTTTTCTTAGTAGCTTTTTTAGCTACTTTTTTTGTAGCTTTTTTAGCTACTTTCTTAGCTGCTTTTTTTGTAGCTTTCTTAGCTACTTTCTTAGTCGCTTTCTTAGCTACTTTTTTAGTAGCTTTTTTCTTAGCAACTTTCTTTGCTGCTTTCTTCGTAGCTTTCTTTGCTACTTTTTTTGTAGCTTTTTTTGCAACTGCTTTCTTAGTTGCCTTCTTCTTAACTGCCATTGACATCCTCCCGGTTTTCAATACTTATATTTTTAGCTTAAACAACATTTTGTTTCAACGCAAACAAAAAAAAACTCTTTCTCTCCCCTTTAGCGGAATATTTTCAAAGAAACTTAAGCTTCTTTTTCAAGCCATCACCTTAAACGACCTTTAAAAAAGAAGGTTCTCTTTTGCAGACCTCGATCAGTAAAGGAGTTTAGCGTTTTTATGAAAAAGAGAGGGAGGGTAAAATCTTTTTGAGGCCGGCCTATTTTTAAAAAATCGAGGCTAAAAAAAAGTGAAAAAAAGTTTTTTAAAGGAGGTGCCGGTAGGAAAAATGGGTCAGATTTTTCCTACTAATCGGCAATAATTCAAGGCAGACCTAGTTTTTAGACTCAAAATTGAAGCTTAAAGAATCTTTTTTCGGGTCGAGATCAACAATCACCTTGCCACCTTTCTCTAGTTTTCCAAAAAGGACTTCTTGAGAAAGGGGTTTTTTGATTTCTGTATCTATTAAACGCGCCAAAGGCCTCGCTCCCATCTTTGGATCGTATCCTTTTTTCGCTAACCACTCTTTTACTGCAAGTTTTACTTCAAGTTCAATATTGCGAGCGATTAACTTCTCTTCCAACTCCATCAAAAATTTATCAACAATTTTCAACACATAGCTATCATCAAGACGATTAAAATGAATGATAGCATCTAAGCGATTGCGGAATTCTGGTGAAAAGAAATTTTTGATCACCTGATCTCTTTTGCCAGTGTTCTCTCCACTTCCACTGCCTTTTGAAAGACCAATATTCCCAGCGTCCGTTTCTTTTGCCCCCGCATTGGTGGTCATAATCAAAACGACGTTGCGAAAATCAGTCGCCCGGCCTTGAGAATCGGTCAAAGTTCCATGATCCATCACCTGCAAAAGGATATTATAGATATCAGGGTGAGCTTTTTCGATTTCATCAAGCAAAACCACGCAATGAGGGTGTTTCTTAATAGCATCAGTCAGCTGGCCACCTTGATCATAGCCAACATAGCCAGGAGGCGCTCCGATCAATTTGGCAACGGTATGCTTCTCCATGTACTCAGACATATCAAAACGCTCTAGGTGACTCCCAAGGCCCATGGCAAGCTGTCTAGCAAGCTCTGTTTTACCGACGCCGGTAGGCCCTGCAAAAAGAAAGTTGGCAATCGGACGCTCTTCGTTCCCAAGTCCTGATCTCGACATCAAAATAGCATCGGTCACTTTTTGAATGGCTTGGTCTTGGCCAAAAATTAAGAGAGAAAGGTTCTCTTTGAGTGACTTCAACTTCTCTCGCTCTGTTGATTCGACCGAAATTTGTGGCACTCGCGCGAGTCTCGCCACCACCTGTTCAATATCCTTTTTGCTGATTTGAGTTTTACGGCGATTTTCCGGTATTAACTGAACCGCCGCCCCTGCTTCATCAATCACATCAATGGATTTGTCTGGATTTTTACGATCGCTGATATATTTATGGCTCAAATCCACTGCCAATCTCAAAACCGGCGCCGAGTATTTTACTCCATGGTGTTTTTCAAACTGCTCTTTAAGTCCCAGAAGAATTTTATAGGTATCATCAAGACTTGGTTCATCCACATCGATTTTTTGAAAGCGACGGCTGAAAGCTTGGTCTTTTTCAATGAATTTTCGATACTCATCATGAGTCGTGCTACCCAGAATTCGAATACGCCCTGCTGATAAGGCCGGCTTTAAAAGATTAGAGGCATCAAGACTGCCCCCACCTGTCGCTCCCGCCCCCATCACAGTATGGAGTTCGTCGATAAAGAGAACGGTTTTTTGGCCGTCTTGCTCCATTTTTTCTAAATCTTGGATAACCGCTTTCAAACGCTGCTCAAAATCCCCTCTAAATTTCGCTCCCGCTAGAAGGGAAGCCATGTCCAAGCTATAGACAACTGCCGTGGCGAGAACTTCAGGGACTTTTTGCTGCACAATCGATAAAGCCAAGCCTTCGGCGATGGCCGTTTTCCCAACTCCCGCTTCACCAACCAGCAATGGATTGTTTTTGCGGCGGCGACAGAGCACCTGAATGATTCTTTCCACTTCATGTTCTCTACCAATCAAAGGGTCGATTCGGAGAAGTTTGGCCTGTTCATTTAAATTCAAAGCATATTCATCAATTGCTGTTTTGCGCTTTTTCTGATTAGCTCCATTTTCTGCCCCTGCTTCCCCAGCTTGCGAAGCATCTTCTCCTTCTGATTCCATTCCATGAGAAATCAATTGAACAACATCGAAGCGCTCAACCCCTCTTTTCTCTAAAGAATACAGAGCAAAGCTTTCTTTTTCTTGAAACATCGCCACAAGAAGATTGATTCCTAAAATTTGCTGTTTGCCAGATGATTGGACGTGAATAGCCGCGCGCTGAATAACTCTTTGAAGTGAGAGACTGATTTCTGGTTGATAAAGAATTCCACTTTCTCGCGCCATTCGCCGCAGATCTTCGTCCACAAATTGTTTTTCAGACAATTCCTGAACTTCTTGGTCCGAGAGGATGGAGAAATTATCGGAAGTTGAAATAAACTCCGTCAATTCTTGGCGAATTTCTTCAATATTAATATTGAGCTTTTTCAAAACGTGAACAACCTGCTCATCTTCAAGCATGGCAAGTAAAACACCTTCAAGGGTCAAGTATTCATGTTTCAATTCATTGGCGCGACGAATGGCCAAATTCATGATCATCTCAAGTTTTTTAGACATCATTTGGTGTTCCTTTGCCCTTTATTCGGGCTCACTTGTACATAGCAAGGGATGGCCATTAGCTCGGGCATCCCGAGAAACCTTTTGCACTTTTGTCTCAGCAATCTCGTAGGTGTAAACCCCACAAACTCCAACTCCCTCATGATGAACCTTGAGCATAATTGCGTAGGCTTCATCAGCATTCTTTCCAAAATGCTTCTGCAAAACGTAAATAACAAATTCCATGGTCGTGTAGTCATCATTGTGTAATAGCACCTTGTATTTTTTAGGCCGTTGCACCTTTTTCTTAATCTTGGTCGCCACACCACTTTGTTCGTCTGTGTCCGACCCGTTTGCAGATAAGATGGGAGCTTTTTTACTATGGTCAAGTGTGCTCATGATTTCTTTTTCCCTTCATTAAAAAATATCACTCAAATCACAATCTGAGTCATTTCTCTACTTTACAAATTTTAGATGCCCTTGTCCGCCTTGCCTAGCAGTTACACAAGAATTAACCTTTAGTTATCTTCTTTTTTTTACTGGGATTACCTTATGCGTTTTTGGGAATTTTTTAAGAATACATTGCCTTCGGACAAAGACCAATTAAGTCGCCTGCACGATAAAATTCGTCGACTTTTTCCCACTGTCGACAAAGACCCCGAGCATGAAGAAGAAATCGTCAAAATCGCTTGCTTAGCAGGCCTTCTCGCCCGAGTCGCTTATTGTGATTTTCATATTGCTCCTAGCGAAAAAAAACAAATGAAACTTGCTCTGAGTAAAATCGGTCATATTGAAGAAGAATTGATCGAGTCCATTACGGAACTGGCGATTAGCGAAATCATCGATCTGGCAGGACTTGAAAACCATAAATACTGCTACCCGCTTAACTCACTAATGAACAATGAACAGAAATACGATCTTTTGCTGGCCCTTTTTGCTATTGCGGCGAGTGACGGCGAGGTCGGCCATGAAGAAACAGAAGAAATTAGGCTCATCACTGCGAGCCTGCAGCTTGAACACAAGTATTTCATTTCCGCTCGCGCCCAGTACAAGGAAAAACTCTCACTTCTTAGAGCATGACCGTTCAATTAACTGATCGAGATAATCCTTGGGAACCAGTCGTCCGTATTCCAGCGAACACATAAGATTGCCCTCTGCTCGCTGCAATTCATAATAGGTGAGTTCCCCGCTTTGACGGTTGTAAAACTCCACATAACAATCAGGAAAACCCAATGTATGGCCTAACTCATGGGCCAAAAGTTTCACCCGTTGTTCTTGGGGGTAAAAGGCCTGCAAATAAATCAAAAATGGGGTTTCGGAATTGACATGGGAAAGCCCCCGCTCCGCCTGCTTTAAAACCAGGGTTCGTTCACCAATTTTGTCTGCCTCAACTAAGACAAACTTCAACTCAAAATTTTCACCACTCCAATAACGTGCAACGTTTTTCAGCTCCGCTTCTTCACGGGCAGGAAAATAATTCTTCAAAAAATCATTATGAGCTATCTCGATCTCAAGCACTCGTTTTTCACCATTCTTTTGACAGGAGAATTTAGGGGCCGTTGGTCTAAGTTTAAAAAGCGTTTGAAACTTGTCCACATTGAAGCGCTTTTGATAAGCCGTGACAAAAAGATCTTCTTGCCGATTGCGTTTATAGATATGCCACTCGCTCAGACAGCGACTGGTGGAATGAAAGCTTTCGCAAAGCTTGATAGCATCTTTAAATTTTTGACTTTTCAGCTGGGTGCCATTTTTTAAGCGCAAAAAAGGCCTAACATCATACTCTGCCCGTTTGGCGTACTGATCTTGCTGACAAACACTATTCTTCCAGCGCTGCGTTCTAAGCGCCAGTACATTCACTTCATTAAAAAACTGCTCTACCTCTGAAGCTTCAACCTCTAGCACCCGCTCCATTTGCCCACTCATGGCCACAAAGGCTTGTTCTCGATCTCTTTCTTCAGACTGAAAAATCCTCCAACGCATTTCTTTTAAGCGCTTGAGATCATCTTTTAAAAGTAAACTTGAAGCTCTAAGTGGTACTTCAGGAGAATTAAGTTCAACTCCTTCTCGACTCACTAACTGATTTCCAGACAAGACGGTATAAGCTCCGATTAAATGCTTAGAAGATTCAATCAACTCATCAATCTCAACCATCAAAGGATCTTCCCCGTATTGAACAGATGAACAATTCAATTGATGGAGATGAAGCCCCGGAATACCATCATGGTAAAAAAGCAGAGTCCCCGAAGGATTCTCAGGCCCACCACAACTCAATAAAATGGCAGCTAAAAAGCTCAATGAATAACGACTTATGAAAGACTTCATAGGTTTTTACTTATCAAAAGAGAGGCCAATCCCAACCCCTCAGAAACCGCGCAAAATTGCTCTCAAGCTGTTTATTAAACAATGGACTGTTTAGACTCTAGACAATTTAGCAGGCTAAATAGCGCTATCTTGTCCAAAAAACTGGCGCTAAATTTGCTCTGAATTCTGGTGAAAATTCAATTCAATCGATAACTGGAGCCTAAAAATGAAAAGCTATTTTGGTGTGATGTTTTGCCTCGTTTTTTCCTTAAATTCATTTGCTAAAGACTGTCGACCAAAACAAGTTGAAATCAAATCTCTTGAAAATGTAAAAAGAGTCTTGGCCTCTGAGTCCGAACACTCTCTTTATTATTATCTTGATATGAAATGTGAAGAATTGATGCTTGAAAAAACCAGCGACGCTTTCCTCATTTTCGCGCGCTCTTCTATTAAAGAATCCATCGGTGAAAACTTCTGTGAACAGCTGAATTTTGGCTCTGGTGAATCAGAGGAATCTGATAGTGCGGAAGCTTATTATCAAGGGATCTCCGAAGCGGCTTATTCGAAATTAGTGGATTCGCTTTACTGGGAATATCAAGACAAGAATCTCTAATCCCGCTCTCACGACCCCACTTCAAGTGGGGTATATTAACGCGTTTCATTATACCTTTTTACGGCCCTCGCCACTATTGATTGAAGCTTCACCTATTCATCGCTAAGGTCCGCGATATTAAAGACCTTTTGATCGTTTAGTGCTGGGGCCGTCTATGCAGAAAAAAATTTTCTTATCCCTCTTCCTTTTTGTCACAACTCTTCAAGCAAGTTATGCCAATCAATCCGTTGAAGTTTGGAGAGATTATTTTCCCAATATGAATTGCACCAGAAATCCTTGCGGTCGCGATCTTCCGACAGAAGCTTTAGAAGAATTCTTACAAAAAGCGTGGCGGATGCAGAGAAGAAAATTTTCTTCAACCAGCTGGTCATTCCTCGTGGATTTCACTCTCTCTTCTGATACAAAAAGAGGCTTTCTGATCAATATGCGCACTGGTGCCTCAGAGGCTTTTTACATCTCACATGGAATTGGCAGTGATGATGGTTACGGAAATGCCGTGCGATTTTCTAATACCTACAATTCCCTTATGAGTAGTCTTGGTTTGTACTTAACGGCTGAAACTTATTACGGCATCAATGGCTATTCTTTGCGTTTAGACGGTCTTGAGAGAACCAATAATATGGCCCGCAGACGAGCGGTTGTCGTTCACCCTGCTGAGTATATGACACCACAGTATATTGCTGAAAATGGCGGGCGGAATGGTTTGAGTGAAGGTTGTCCGGCGGTTGACCCTCGTCATAGTCGCCGGATCATAGACTCCCTAAAAGGTGGGAGCCTATACTATATTTACTATAGGTAATTAAGCGGCTTTTACTGCAGCATCAATATCAGCAAAGGCTTCTTCGTCGTAATCGGCCCATGCAGACTCGATATCAAGCACCACTGGTGCCTCCACTTTGTGGATACGAGAGTTTCTCATTTTGTCTTTGCGTTTTGATAATTGCTTTTCAATTTTCTCCATCACCACATCAATCGTCTTGTAGAGATTATCTGTCGCCGCTGTTGCACGGTACTCGAAATGAGGTCCAATCAAAGTCACCTCGGCCATATGTTTTCCGTCTTTCACCGAACAGCTCCACTTGAGATGAGATTTACCTCCAAGATACTTATTCAGCTTCTGTGATTTTTCCTGGATCCTTTCATCAAGTGATGGTGTGTGTTCGAGGTGAAGAAAAGAGATAGTGATTTTCATAATAGTGGACTCCTAACGAGGATGGTTCACGGACATTAGTATTATAACTCAAGAACGTGCTTGAGATTTCCTATTTTGCTTTTCTGCGAGCAGAAGAATCGATGTCGAGCATTTCTCGGTACTTGGCAACTGTACGACGAGCCACCTCAACACCATCGCGACTCAAAAGCTCTGCGATTTTTTGATCAGATAACGGACGCTTAGGTGATTCATTTTCAACTAACGCCTTGATTTTAATCTTCAAGACTTCACTGGAAATATCTGCACTGCCATTCTTGCCGCCTACACCAGTATTAAAGAAGTACTTAAGTTCAAAGAGTCCAATCGGCGTGTGCATATACTTGTTTGTCGTCACCCGAGAGACCGTTGATTCGTGCATGCCAATTTCATTGGCCACATCTTTAAGTACCATGGGCTTCAAGTATTTTGGGCCCTTCTTAAAAAAGTCTTGCTGCTGACTCACAATCGCCTTCGCTACTTTTGTAATCGTGCTCTGGCGACGCTGAATAGATTTAATTAAAAACAGCGCCGAGTTCAATTTCTCTTGCACGTATTTAGACGCTTCGTCGTCTTCGGCACTGGAGTCTTTCGCCGCTCCTTTTTTCAACATTTGTTGATAGAGCTGGCTGACTTTGAGTCTTGGAATCCCTTCGTCATTGACTTGGACTGCGAACTCTCCGCCCACTTCTTTGACGTAAATATCAGGGACGACATAATGAGTTTCTTGAGGAGAAATCAAACGCCCTGGCTTTGGGTGAAAGTTCTTTAAGAGTTCTGCCGAGGCCATGATTTGTGATTCAGAAACCCCAATGGTTTTTGAGATTTTTTTGTGATCGCGATTTTTAAGATCTTCTAAGTGATCGCGAATGATTCGCTCAAGCAAAGGCGAGCGCTCTTCTGCAATTCGAGCTTGAGCCAATAAACAATCAACTAATGTTTCGCAGGCACAACCCACGGGATCAAGCTCTTGCACCATTCGCTGTATATCAAGACAAAGCTCGCGGTCGGCTTTTGATTCTGCAATCAAATCTTCCATGGAAGTGGCGAGGTAACCATCATCATTAATATTATGAATAATGAGGCTTGCGATATTCATTTCTTCTTCAGTCAGCTCTTCCATGCGAAGTTGCCACTCAAGGTGATCGGCGAGAGAGAGACTTTGAGAAACCATATTTTCGTAATTCGGAGTATCTTCCGAATCGAAGCTCGTCATGCTCGGGGCACTACTTGAAGATGAGTTATAGCTATCAACATAACTATTCCAATCAAAATCATCGCCACCCACAGCTGGTGCTTGCTCAAAACTTTCAGTATTCGCTTCTTGGTTTTGCATCTCGAGTTTTTCGAGATTATAGTCTGCTGGATCGGTGTCAATCTCTTCGAGCATGGGGTTATCTACCATCTCTTCAGCAATGACATTGGTCATTTCTAAATGGGTCAGTGTCAGCAACTTGATCGCCTGCTGAAGCTGAGGAGTCATCATCAAATTTTGCGTTTGCTTAAGACTCTGAGAAAGTTTAATTGCCATAATCCACCTATTTTTTCTAACTAACTAACTAACAAGTAACTGGTGAATCACATCCTGAATTCTTCGCCGAGATAGAACTTCCTTGCTCTCTCATTATTAATAATTTCATCTGGAGTTCCACTCACGAGGAGCTCCCCACTGTTCATAATATAAGCTCGATCAACAATCCCCAATGTTTCGCGAACATTGTGATCCGTAATCAAAACGCCAATATTTCTAAGCTTCAAATTTGTAATCACTTGCTGAATATCACTCACTGCAAGCGGGTCAACGCCAGCAAAGGGCTCATCGAGTAAAATAAATTTTGGCTCAAGAGCAAGGGCGCGAGCGATTTCGACTCGGCGGCGCTCTCCACCTGAAAGCGCTGATCCCTTTGACTTCACAATATGTCCAAGACCAAAGTCTTTGATCAATGAATCTAACAAAGTTCTTTTTTTCACCTTGGGAATATCGCGATTCTCAAGGGCCGCATAAATATTCGCCTCAACAGAGAGGTCGCGAAAGACCGACGCCTCTTGCGGTAAATACCCAACGCCTTTTAGAGCGCGCAGGTGAATGGGTTGATCCGTAATATCTTGCTCAGATAAATGAATCGATCCCAAATCAGCTTTCACTAAACCCACCATCATATAAAAACACGTGGTCTTTCCAGCGCCATTTGGACCGAGTAGACCCACAACTTCCCCTTGAGAGACGGTGAGTGAAACATCTTTCACCACCATGCGCCCGGAGTAGGACTTGCGTAAATGTCGGGCCTCGAGGACCTGGGACGTAGCCATCATTTATTTCCCTAACAAAAACTGCGTATTCGAATCTTCCACTTCAACAACTTCAGTATTCTCTCGCAGTGTAATTCTATTTCCTTTAATCACATCTTGTTTCTGAAACACTCTGGGATAACCGGTGAGAACGATCTTGCTCTCTAGGGCGAATCCTTCGAGCCTCTCAGAAAAGGATCTTCTAATAATAGAGTCCTTCCCAAGCTGCACTTTTTCCACAACCTTCACATCGTCATTTAAGACGTAATACTTGAGCTTTTTGTTATAGTTATCGAGAAAGATTTCTCCCGAGCGAGAATCGGCCGTAAGGTCTTGTTTTTTCAATTGTACCTGATCAATCAAATGAATCATGAGTTTAGGCATAGATAGGCGCATTTGCTGGGCCTTGTAGAAGACTGGTGGTTCATAGGCCCGCAGACGCTCAATCCGGCCGTTTACATCGCCAAAATACTCCATTTCACCGGCACGTGGTTGCCCAGAAGCTCGGTTAGCATTGGCAAAAAGGCGATCGCGATTAACTTCATCATAATGATAGCTCCGCACACTTCCCGTCGCCTCAAGCTGGTCCTGTTCAATCAGATAAGTCATCATCTCCGATTTGATCCAGTTTTTATTCATCTTGAGTTCGACGTTTTCAAAGAGGGAGAGCCTTTGCAATTTGCCGTCGAAAAAACCCCGACGTGCCATATAGTCCACCGGCTGACCGGCTTCCGTATAAGCCGTGCCTTTAGGTCTAAAAAAACTCGTCTGGTCTCTGTAAGTATGAAGCGCCATCTCCTCGGCGTTCAAGAGAAGTTTTGGTTTTTGATTTTCGAGTAAATACAGATTCACTGTTTTAAAAAAGCTCTCTTCAGTGTTTTGTCTTTTGCCGACCACCACTGGATTCACAAAAGGAGACTTTCCCTCCCACTGAAACCCAAAACCCATGACGGCAATTCCCGTCGTCAGGCCTAAAAAAAAGAGAAGAAGTAGAGTTTGTTTATATTCGAGCATTTAGCGCAATTCGTCCTAGGGTGAATCTGCAAACATTATACCACCATTCCTCCCCATGAGAAAATCTCTCTCTTTTCTGATGCTTAGACTTTCTTTACGACTAAAAACTGACTATGTTAGTCTTTCTTTTCTTCTGCTTCCAAGGAACGACTCAGTGTCACTAAAAAGTCTTGAAACCATCATCGAATCGGGCGTCAAACTCACCCCTATGATGGAGCAATACTATGAATTGAAAAAAACCGTTCCCGATCTTCTCCTGCTTTTTCGCATGGGAGATTTTTACGAAGTCTTCTTTGAAGACGCGCAAAAAACCGCACGGCTTCTGAATATCACCCTCACTCATCGCGGAAAACTCGGCGACTTTCCTATTCCCATGGCCGGCATTCCTCACCACGCCGCTAATGCTTATATCGACAGACTCACTTCACTCGGCGAAAAAGTCGCGATCTGCGAACAAATCGAAGACCCAAAAGAAGCCAAAGGAATTGTTAAGCGAGGAATCACGCAAATCGCAAGCCCTGGTATGCCTTTTGATCTTGAAAAAGCTGATCCTAAGCACGCTCACTATATGGCAGCCGCTTCAAAACATGGGACTCAGTTTTCTTTGGTTGTCATCGATTATACCACCGGCCAATTTATGGGCTCAATCCATGATGACGCTGAAAGTTTTTTAGAAAAACTCAAGCTCTATTCCCCTCGGGAATTTCTCTCCGGTCTTGGGCTCTGGGACGACTTCAAGCCTTTGAATGATTATTTGGCACAAGCCGGAGTGGTGGTGACTTACCTTTCGGCCGAGTACTTCGAAGCGAAGTTCACAGATCTTTATACGGAAAAAATGATTCCAGGCTTTAAAAGAGATCGCATCCTCAAACTGAATCCCGAAATTCTCTCTCCCATCGGAGCCCTCGCCTATTATATCTGCTCCACTCAGGACCGCGAGAGCTACGGCCATATTCAACCTTTCAAATTGCTCTCTGATGAAAAGCGCATGCGAGTCACTCAATCAACCCTCTCAGGACTTGAGATTCTTCCAAGAGCGCGGGAAAATTATAAATCATCTGTGCTGGGGTTTCTTGATCGCACTCAAACAGCGATGGGCTCAAGACAGATGCGGGCCTTTTTCTTAAGTCCGTTGATGGACATCGAAGAAATTCTTCAACGGCAAAACCTCGTCAGTTTCTTACTCAAAGATATTGAAAAGCTCGAACAGATGCGCGAATCCCTCTCTTATATCAGAGACCTTGAGCGAATTTTTGCCAAGCTTGCCACAGGAAAGGCGTCCGCGTCGGATCTTATTCAAACCGCTAGTGCCATTGAAATTTACCACGCTCTTTTAGAAGAATTAAAAGATGGCCCACTTGAAGTTTTGCCGAAACTCAAAAAAACGGAACTCAACGAACTTTTAGAGTTTGCAGATAAAATTCGAAAAACTCTTAATGATGAAATCGGCGCTTCTCTTGAAAAGGGAAATCTTATTCGCGCAGGATTTAATCCCAAGCGAGACAAGCTGGCCCGCCTCGCGAACCATGCCGCTTCCGAACTCATTGATCTTGAAACCCGCTACCGCGAGGAAACGGGACTCACTAAACTTCGCATCAAAAGCAATAATGTAAACGGCTATTTTATTGAAGTCAGCAAAGGCCAATCGGATAAAATGCCGAAGACCTTCACAAGACGACAAACGTTGGTGAATGCTGAGCGATTTGTGACGAAAGAACTTCTTGAATTTGAAAAAGAAGTCCTGCTCGCCAAAGATAAACTCGAAAAACTCGAACGGGAAATCTTTAAAAACCTCTGTGAAGAGCTGATCATGATGGCGGCCAGTGTGCGCCAACTCAGTCAGGCGATTAGTTATCTTGATTGCTTTCAGAGTTTCGCTTTTATGGCCCATCAGGAAAACCTGAGTAAGCCTGAGTTCATAAGCCGTGGTAAACTGCTCTCTCTTAAAGGCGCTTGGCATCCCTTGATTCGAACCGCCATCAAAGATCAGTTTGTTCCCCACGATCTCCTGCTTGATGAGTCCGTTTATTTTGGACTTATCACGGGCCCCAATATGGCCGGTAAGACGACAGTGATGAGAGAAGTCGCGATCATTCAATTGCTCTCGCAAATCGGCTCTTTCGTACCGGCAGCGCGGGCCCGTTTAAGTCTTTGCGATTATCTTTTCTCAAGACTTGGAGCGAGCGACGATATTCTTAAAGGACAAAGTACGTTCATGGTTGAGATGAGCGAGACCGCTGAAATCCTCAGACATGCCACAGAAAAATCTTTGATTATTTTAGACGAAGTCGGCCGAGGAACATCCACTTACGATGGTCTCTCAATTGCGTGGTCACTAGTCGAGCATTTCGTTAAACAAACTCGGGCGATCACTCTCTTTGCCACTCATTATCATGAATTGATTGAAGTGGTTGATCAGCTTCCACAGGCCAAAAACCTCACGGTCGAAACTCAAAACCAAGGGGATAAAGTTCAGTTTCTTTATCGCCTGATTGAACAAGCGGCCTCTCAAAGTTTTGGTCTTTATGTGGCAAAGCTTGCGGGCCTGCCTAAATCAGTGCTTGATCGCTCCCAAACTCTGCTCACTCAGCTTGAAGCCGATCAGCCCACCAAGCCTTCCGAGAAACTGACAGAGGCGAACACCGCCTTTAATCTCAAGGGTAATCAACTCTGCTTTCTCTCAGATGAGCCGGCTCCTCAAATACCTGACTCTTTTCTTAAACTCAGAGACGAACTTAAAACTCTCGATATTTTGACCATGACTCCACTGCAGGCCATGCAAAAGCTTCATGATCTCAAGCAGTTCAGCTCAGAGATGCGCCATTAGGCAATTCTGACCCAGAGTTTTTGAAGACGCCTATCACTCTCGAAAGCCCGAGGTTTTTTGCCGATAAGCCTTCATGAACGAAGTCGCAAAATTCACTCCTCTGTTTAAAAAAGAAAATCTCCTCAAAAAAAGAATCGGCGCTTTTTCTATCGATCTTTTTGCGATTATTTTTGCCACTAAAGGCATGTTGGTTTCCTATTCACTCTTCATGAAAAAATTCGCACTTCCTGTTTATATGCAGGCCCAATCAGATTGGTTCAATGCCTATAATAAAATGGAAGTCAGCGCGCTCTTACTCACCTTCGTCAGTTATTTTTTTCTCAGTCTCTACCTCTCCCAAGGGAAAACTTTAGGCAAAACCATTCTTGGACTTAAAGTGATCGCTAAAAATAATCCGGGAGAGCTTTATTGGTGGGAAGCTTTTGCACGGAGCTTTTCTTATCTCACTTGTTATATGACTGGTTTATTTTTATTTATGATTCCCATTCTCAATCCTTCGCAAAAAGGTCTTCCTGATTGGGTTTCGGGAACCCAAGTCATTTCAGATGAGGAATGGAAGCAGGCGGAGTTTTTTATTCGCTCTCAAAATGAGTTGAAAACGAAAAAATTCCAAACCCTCGAGCTCCTGATTTCTGGGCACGAGGATTTGGCGGCCTAAAGGCCATTGAGATTATTTGCTGAGATCCCACTTAAAATGCAGTTCTTTAATCTGTGCATCCGCAGGCTTCGACGGTGCTTCGGCCATGAGATCGGTCGCCGAAGTCGTCTTCGGGAATGCGATCACATCGCGAATGGAATCGGTTTTCGCGAGCATCATCACTAAGCGGTCAAGACCAAAGGCCAAGCCTCCATGTGGTGGAGTTCCAAAACGAAGAGCTTCAATGAAAAAGCCAAATTGTCTTTTCACTTCTTCTTCGCCCATTCCAAGCACTTCAAACATTTTCGCTTGAATATCCTGACGATAAATTCGAAGAGAACCGCCACCGAGTTCGTAGCCGTTGCAAACAACGTCATACGCATCGGCGAGCATATCATTTAAAATTGTGCGCGAGGCTTCCGAGTTTAAATCCGCAGCTAAGAAATTTTCCACTTGATCAAGCTTTGGCATAGTGAATGGGTGGTGGCGAGCAGCGAAGCGATTGTCTTTGGCACTCCATTCAAGAAGTGGAAAATCATAAACCCACAAAAATTTATAGCCTTCTTCTTTGAGGTTTAAGCTTTGCCCTAGGTGGCGGCGAACGGCATCGGCACTGGCGTGAGCGACTTCATGATTTTGATCGGCGATAAAAAACCAAGTTCCAAACCCTGTTTCACCAGCTCTATCTTGAATTTTTTTAAGCATTGATTCATCGATAAATTTTGAAATCCCGCCGCTCAAGCCATCTGTTCCTAACTTGAAGAACGCCACCCCTTGACCGCCGTAAGGCTTCACAATCGGAGTGAGGGCGTCAGTGTCTTTGCGGCTAAACTGTCCTTCCGATTCTTTGACAAAAATAGCTTTGATCAGACCCTTATTCTTAGCGACAGTTTGAAATGTTGAAAAACTAGAGTCTGCAAAAAGGTCAGTCACTTGGTAGTGCTCTAAACCAAAACGAAGGTCTGGCTTGTCTGAGCCGTAACGATCCATCGCCTCTTTGAAAGTCATCATTGGAAGCGTGAAACTTTCTGGTAGAGAGAAAAGTCTCTTAATCATTTTTTCAACCAGGCCCTTAATATAGCCCGTGGTTGGAAACGAAACCTCAATATCAATTTGTGAAAATTCTGGTTGGCGATCCGCTCTTAAGTCTTCATCTCTAAAGCAGCGACAAATTTGAAAATACTTATCCGTGCAACCAATCATCAAGAGCTGCTTCAGCGTTTGCGGTGATTGCGGGAGCGCATAAACTTCACCGGGATGGACTCTTGAAGGAACGACATAATCCCGCGCGCCTTCTGGAGTCGATTTATAGAGAATCGGCGTTTCAACTTCAATGAACCCTTCTTCTACTAAAACAGAACGAGCTTGAGTTGTGACTTTTGATCGGAGAAGTAAGATGTCTTGCAAACGGTGTGAGCGCAAATCGAGGTAGCGGTATTTCAAACGCAAATCTTCCGTCGCTTCGATTTCTCCGTGTGGAAGAAAGGGAATGCGGTTGATTTCACACTGAGATAAAATAGTGAGCTTCTCTACTTGAACTTCAACTTCACCGGTCGCCATTTTTGAGTTCTGAGCCTCTTGAGGTCTGGCGCGAACGGTTCCTTCAGCTTGTAAAACGGACTCAAGGGAGCATTTTTTTAAAAGTGGCAAATCTGAAAAATTGTCGAAGCCTAACTGAGTTAAGCCGTACTTATCTCTAAGATCGATGAAATGCAGGTGTCCGAGGTCGCGATTTTTATTCACCCAACCACAGAGAATGACTTTTTGGCCGATATGGGCTTTAGTCAACTCGCCACAATGATGGGTTCGCATTAGTCCTGGAATCATGATTTACACCTTTGGCTATCGTCGTTTACACTGTCCTGATGTTAGCGTATCTCAAACCGAACCTCATCAAAAAACTACAAATCTTGCTTGTCCTAAGCTGTTTCTCTTGCTTTGGTGCAAAGCAAGACCTAACGGCGCTTAAAAATGGTGAACTAGAGACGCCTTCAGGTGAAACCCTAAAGACACGACTGGCCGTAAGCATTGAAGCGCAAACTCAAGGTCTCAGTGGAATCCAAGAGGCGGATTTCGGCGACCATGAAGCGATGCTTTTCTATTATAGTAGCCGGGGCATTCGGCAGTTTTGGATGCCGGATACCTATTTTAATTTAGACCTGTTTTTTTTGGATGAAACTCTCACCATTATTGATATTGAAAGAAATCTTGCCGCTCACCCTGGTATGCAAGAGCCACCGAATATTGCTCGCAGTCGCATAGTTATGGCCCATCATGTCTTGGAACTTAAGGCTGCTTCACCCATTGCAAGGAAACTTAAAATTGGGGATCAACTTAAATGGAAGTCACAGCCTTCTCTTGATGAAAGAGGATCAAAAATTCGTCTTTTGAAATAAAGCCTAAATGCTCTCTGACAATCTTTCTTTGATAAGCTTGATCAGTACGGATCGCTTCAATCTCGTAGGCAATCGCTTTATTGTCTTTCACAATCTGCTCGACTTCATATGCGCGATCCGCGAGCTCTTGTTTAGATGAATAATAATCAACCACACCACCGCTAGAGAAAATCAGTCGCGCAAATAAAATAAAAGCAAAAACCCAACAAGCTTTAACGAAATAATCGAGTGGTTTTTGAGAAACAGAAATACGTGAGCTGCGCTTCTTTGTCGTGACTTTGCGTTTCGCCGAAGCGTAGCTAATAGGAACAGGTGGCTTAGGCTTAATGGTTTCAAGATCAGTGGTGAATTCTACATTTTGAACAGTCGCTACACTTCTTCTAGGCCCCGCACTCTGTGACGATCTAAAAGGCTCACTCGGCAGCGGGCGTTTCTGTTGCTTTGCTCGGTTGCGCTCGATAGCTTTTCTAAGTCTCTCAGAAGCTAACGTGCTCGCATCATTTCCTGGGGGTGGATCAAAAGAAAATTCCAAAAAAACATCCTGTTTTT
>DIUE01000091.1 GCA_002435795.1 Bacteriovoracaceae bacterium UBA6166
CCCAAAATCATCCCACCGCGGTGGGATGATGTCATCCCGCTGCGGGATTTTATAGATGCTTCAACTTCATTTCCCTAAAAGCCAAATCTCTAAAATTTGTTAACGGCCTTGGAGTCAGGCCTAAAAAGGGGAGATATGCAGATCACATTATGCCAGCCGCGATTATCGGCAATTCAAATCATGCAGCAGAAGTCTGTTGATGAGACTGAAATTTTAATAAATCTGATTGAAAGAGAGATTCGGTATTTATCAGTCAAAAACAAGATCAATTCTATCCTTGAAAAGAAATATGACTTTTCAGGGCTAGATTGTGATGAGGTTCTTGTCTGTAAATTAATTATACAGAGAAAGTGGCGATCTCTCCCAGAAGAAGATTTTGAGACGGCCATAGAAAAAGGAAGCATGTTTCTAGATCTATTGGTCAGGTCCGCCTCGAGCACATCAATCTCTAGTTTAGGGACAAGACTAATTTTTGCCGAAGCTTTTCTTGAAACAATATCTCTCTTGAATTGGATTTCTTGCTCACTT
The DNA here is from genome assembly GCA_002435795.1 of Bacteriovoracaceae bacterium UBA6166. Classification (GTDB taxonomy): domain Bacteria; phylum Bdellovibrionota; class Bacteriovoracia; order Bacteriovoracales; family Bacteriovoracaceae; genus UBA6166. The sequence continues at coordinate 529 of DIUE01000091.1, forward strand.
GAGGAAGCCAGAGAAGATTTTGTCGAAAGATACCAATTCAAAAAATTAAATCAACTTTAAAGGATATAAAATGAAACTAGTTTTTGTACTAATTTTTCTAATCTGTTCATCGTGCTCTTTCAAAAGCTCAGAAGAATCTAAAACCGCCACTAGAACAGAAATTGTTACAGGCAATGGGCCAGTAGTTGTTAACCCTGAAGAGGATTCTGATGGTGACATGATTTCTGATGGTGAAGAGCTGAATCTGGGGCTAAACCCATTTGTAGCGGATATTCCAAAAGTTCGAGTCAGGTTCCTCCAAAACTACTCAATTGAGTTCAAGTGGAATGAGCAAGGACGATTCTCAGAAAACTCTCAGTCTGGACTCATAGACACTAGGATTCGCAATACTAATCCAGACTTCAAGTATCGCGTTGGGGATGTGATGTTAAGAGATTTAAGCTTTAAACAAGCTGCAAGCGTAGGAAGGTTTGAATCTCATAGTTGGGGAGAACATCAAAAGCATGATGTGAGCTGGATCAAATATCCTCAGGTCGATGAGGCTTTCTATCATGCTCAGTCGCTTAAATATAAGGCCCTCTTTGAATCTGAGACTCCTGTAAGAGATATCACGATCAAACTTGAAAACGTGATCAGGCTCATGCCACAGTCTCGCTATCGCACTATCAAGAACCCGACGCTTGCTTTCAGGTATTACGATTATACCAAGGAGAGCTATGAACTACTTCACCAAGAGACCATTGAGCGCACATTACAGGCAGGGGTGAATGAGACTATAGAGGTTGTCATTCAAAATGTTCCATGGCGCTTGATTGAAGATAACTATTTCCGTAAAGGGGAGTTTATCATCTCAGAGCTTGTAGATTATGAAATCCCAGACCTTGGAGTGAATTATAAAACTCTCATAAGTTCGGTAGAAAATAAAAGTATTCCCGTTCTTCATTCAACTCCGCTCGAAAGTGAAGTCTATTATGTCGCCTTGAAAGGAAAGTCACACTTACATGACATTTTAGCTCGTCTCTTTGATTCAAAATTTACTATAGAGAATAATCAACTCACGAAAATCGAGCAGTTTGAAAATAATCTTTCAGGCTTTAATCAACTTAAAGAGGTGAGAGATGAAAATAAAAAAGGGCACTGGTATGTCTTTACCAACAAACTACTTCGTCACTACCTAGATCATAATTTCACGAAGGGTGATGTGATCTCTCTATCTTACATTGTGGGGAGTGAACTTGCTCGTCAAGTAGATGAGAAGGTCTATGCCTTCTATCCTCAAGCAACAGGCCTTGATGATTCAATGGAGTATGTCCTAGGGAATATCAATCCTAACTCTCAGATCAACATTCAACTTAAAGGCGGAATGCGATGGGGGGATAAGCTTACTCAGTTTAAAGAAGAGTTTCATTCTAATGGAGCCAGATGTCGTGGGAACTGCTCAAACTCAGATATTCATTGTTATTGGGATGTGAATAAATTTGAGATTCGCCATGAGACTTTTGACCTCAGCTCAAAATTCGATGAGGAACTCGAAAATCTCTCCCTCGTTATAAATCGAGATGAGTATTCATTAGTAGACCTTAAAGAGAAGAAGCTGATTTCACTTTCATGGTTAGATAAGAGCCTTAATATCACAATCTTTGATGTGAACACTATTTCTGAGATCAAACCCACAGATGAGAACGTCATTAAGCTTAAAGTCAAAACGACCAGCGGCAATACCTTTAATGGAATCAAACTCACAAAGATGGAAGGCAAGGAGTATTACTACTGTCCTGCTGTTACCACTGATTTTGCTATGAGCTCAAATCTCCCCATAAGTGATGAATCACAAGAATTTGGTCAGTGGAGAACAAGCGTTCACTGGGACAAAATCAAGCTTGGTCAGCGTAAACACTACTCATTTCCTTTCTCAGTTCAGGTCATGAGTTCAATTGAAAACTACTTTAACTAAGGATTATCTATGAAGCTTTTTATTTTAAATTTATTTGTTTTTTTATCAACCAATGCCTTTGCTCGATCAATAAAGCCTAGTCTTGATCGTATCGGGACAGAGCTTTATCAAGTGGCGGCTGGGATTGGAGTCATAAGTCTTATGGTCGCTTCAATTTATCTGATGTCTGGAAAAAATGATGCTGGTGAAAAGATCACTAAGAATTTTGTGGGGCTATTTCTTTGCGCCACAAGTGTTTCCATCGTGGGTTTTTTCATGGCGCTTCGCTAGGAGGATTTGTGAAAGAGTATCCAAAGTTTTTAAAATCAATGCCCAGTTTTTTAGGATTCAATCCAAAAGACTTCATCATCATTGGTGTGGCCCTAGTATTGGCACTCTTGCTTAAGTTGCCACCATTCTATCCACTTCTACTTGCGGTCTTGATTTCATTTGGATGGAAGTTTTTAGCAAAGAGAATTGATCTAGTCGGTTTTTTTATCCCTCGGTTTCAGAGAATAGTGATTAGGAGAGATAAATGATTCCTCTACTTTCAAAAGAAGAAAAGCTCATATCCCTTAAGGGAGAGGAGTCTCGCTTTTTTGAACTCATCCCACAGGATAGAGAAGGAATGAGTCTAAATGACCTAAATTTGAGTCTTGAGAAGCTCAGCATCGAGCTTAAAAACCTGTCTGGGCTTTTTAAGATTTATGCCCTTGAGGGAAAGGTTTATCTCAATGCTTTCTCAGAGGTCACTCTTAATGGCTTTGAGATGATTGAAGTAGTTAATCCATTAGAAGTCTTTCCCACGGAGAGTGAGGTTAGATTTTATGAAAACTACCTCACTGTAGGGGCAAGGTTTTTAAGAGTTCTCACAATTTTGGAGTACCCATCAAAACTTCACCCCTTAGAGGTGCAAGAGCTTGGTGACTTTATTTTGAGTTTTAAATCAATTGAGCCTGAGCTAGCTAAGAAATCTATCAATATGAGGCGCAAGATTCACTTCTCATCACTGTTTAAAGGGATGAGGGATATTGAGTCAGAAAACGCCTATAAAGACGCAGAAGGGATTTTAGAAGGCATTACAACGGATGAAATCCGTCTTTTCAAAACTGAGATGATGCTTTTAGTTTGGGGAGAGTCCAAAGCTGATCTCGATCAAAAAACTCAGGAGACGTTAGAGCTTCTTAAATTCAAAGAGGCCAAGGTCATCACTGAGGAGTGGGGGCTAAGCTATTTCTTTGCAGGACTCATTCCTGGAGTTGCCCCAACACTTAAGAGAGCACTTGAAGTTGATAGCCAGTACCTCTCTTATCTTATCCCTTACCATAGGGACTTTATTCACGATCAAGGCATGAAACTAGAGGCTCTTAGCGGAAAAGATGTTTTTCTTGATCTCTTTCACCCTGATAATTTGAACTTTAATGCTCTTATTACTGGTAGTGCTGGGCAGGGCAAGTCAGTGCTCGCCAATAAAATTCTCTCCTCACTTCATAGTAGTGGTGCCAAAGGTCTTATTCTTGATCTAGGAAATAGTTTTGAGAAGAATATCATCTATCTTGATGGGGCATCATTGTCTCAAAAGATTAATCCTATGCAGTTCAAGAATGCTCGCTATCTAAAAGAGTTCATTCTAGCAGCAATGGAGGAGAAGCTTGGAAGAAAGAGAGAGGGTGAGCTTTATGAAAAGATTCGTGAGGCCCTTGAGTTAAATTCTAAAATGAGCTTCGATCAACTTTTAAGTTTTCTAGAAGCGAGCTTTTCTGGAATTGGGCACTACTTTTCAGAAATTAAAGATTATTTCACGGAAGAACATCAGGAGTTAAAAGATCTCACTTATTGTGATTTTGGTCTTTACCCTGAGGCCATGAAGGCCCCTCTTATTATTTATCTGATTGAATACTTCAAAAACCTTGAAGGGCAGAAGATTTTTATTTTTGATGAGTGCTGGCATCTATTAGAAAAAAACGCCAATTATATTGCTGAATGCTTTAGAACATTTAGAAAGCACCATGGCAGTGCCATTGCGATCTCTCAAAACATTGATGACTTCGCACAAACAGCTCTTGGCAGAGTGATTCTTCAAAATACATTTCATAAGTTCCTTTTTAGACAAAATGCAAGAGCCTCTGAGTTTCTTGATTCTCATGCACTTGAGCTTTTGGAGTCAGTGCAGTCAGAGAAGGGAGTCTATAGTGAACTTTTGTATTTAAGCGAGCGACAAAGAAAAATAATACGTTTTAGACCCTCTCCTCTTGAGTACGAGCTATACACTTCTGATCCAGTGGATAAAAGAGAATTCAATTACTACATGGAGGAGAAAGGGCGATTCATCTCCTTTAAGAAAGCCATTGAGAATTTCACCTTCATCAAACACACAGCTTTAAGCTTGGTATTTGTTTTACTAACCACATCAAGCTCTTTTGCGATTTTGGGGCAAGACACTGCTCTTTTAGTGGAGCTTGTAACGACAACAGCAAGCCAACTTAATGAATTAGAAAAACTTGTCACTAAAGCAGAGAAACATACTGAGAGGATGCAGCGATATAATGAGCTGGCACAAGATGAATACTTTAGGGCGCAGAGGGTTTTATTTTTAGCTGAAAATATGTCTTCAAAAAAAGAGGTGCAGAATCTTGGATCTCTGAATTACGCCATTAGAGACCTCAAGTATTCGATGTCTGACTTTGAAGAAATGATGAAGCATTACCAAACAATTAAAGGTGATGAGAAGAAAACCCAAGATCAGGTAGGGATTCAAAAGAGACTTAACTCTCAAAAAGAGAGACTAGCAAACGAGCAGGTTAATAAATCTACTCAGGCACAAACTACTGGACGAGCACAACAGCTCACAGCACAGAATACCGCTCTCATGCTTGAATCCAATGTTGACCTCCATAATACTCAGCTTGAAATCCTTGAAAAGATCTCAACCACAAATCGACTTCTCGCAGAGCAGATGGAGGAGAAGCGTCGTGAAGAGATACTTCGCCGTGAGAGCTATGGCATCAAGGAGCTAAAGTGAAGCTTGATCTTTTAAAATCACTACTTCTGATTGAAGAGCCAAGTGTTTATAGGCTTTATCAAGAATTTTTAGAGATTTCTCGCTATCTCTTAGCTCCTGCATTTCTTCTTGCTCTTATTTTTGAGTATTTTGGGGAATTTGATTTTTTAGGAGTCACAAAGAAACTTCTTATCATTACATTTGTAATGAATTTCTTTCATGAGATTCATGTTCAATCTTCTACATTGGCCCTTAATCTGGCTTCAGAGACTCTTCAAAAGGTAAGTCCTCGAAATATATTTTTGAAAAAATGGCAAGAATCCAAGTTTAAGCCAAAGAGTCCAACTAATGCAGGCTTTTTTGATTCTTTTATTGTTCCTAACGTTAATGATTTTGTAGCGACCGCCTTTTACCTGATCTCAAAGATAATGTTGTGGCTTCTAAAGCTCATTTATTCAACTGTTTATCATTTTACATACCTATTTTCTGGAATCACCTCTGTGCTCTTTTTGTTTGGATGGACGAAAGATGCACTCAAGGGAACAATTCAAAGTTTTGTCTGGTGCTTAATTCTACCCTTTGTGGTCGTGAGTATTTTGGCACTTGTTGGAAATAGTTTTGATGATAAGGCCAACTCTGGTGCCATAGTCAGTCAGATTGACACTCTGGCATGGCTCTTTGGTGTGACTCTTCTTTTATCTATGAGTCCTGTAATCACTTATGGACTCGTCAAAGGTGAGGGGATGCAGTCTGTAGGCTCAAAACTTGGGAGCATGGTCACTAGCACTGGGCTTAAGACAGCTGCTTATAGTGCTTCGGCGATTACATTGCTTCAGAGGTCTCAAGAAAATAAGAAAAAGTTAACTGCACTGAGAGAAAAGGCAGCTGCATATCAGGAAAAAGCGGCTGCCTATAGGGATTTAGTTGCGAATAGAGATCAGCGTTCACAAAGCTCTTCTAAAAATCGTGGAGAGTCTCAGGGAGCAGGAAGTGGTCAGAATTCAAAGCAACATAATGGAGAGATAAGAAATAATGGAGTGAATCTGAGTAATGCCCAGCCAAATGGACAAAAGGCAAGCCTCGCCAGTTCAGGTTTTAGTCGTGTGACGCAAGGACTGAGGAATTTTGCCACCACCTCTGTACCATCTCGAAAAGACCAATCATTTAAAAGTCCGGCGCAACCTTCAATGAATAAGCCTTCAAACATGAACGGCCGTGAGGTGGTGGATCATCAGCATAGAAACAATCGAGGCAAATCAAAAGTTAAGATTTCGCCAAGAAACCAAAGAAATAAAACAGAGAGGAAAAGACATGAACTTCAGTGATTATGAAGCGAGGCTTAAAGTCGAAAATAGATGGATGAAGCTATTAGTCACAGGCTCACTTGTCGTTATGACGATTTTATTGGTCTTAATGTGGGGCGAGAGAAAGTACTACGTCTATCAAGGAAAAGAGATCTTTGAAGAAAGACTCCTTTCAAGTGAGATTTGTAGACTATCAATTTTATCGGTTTTGCGTGGTGATCCTAACGCAGACTTAGTTTTAAGTGAGCTTAAAGCAATTCTTGATAAAGAGCCTTATGAGCTTCAAGTGGAAAAAGTTCTGGCCCTTAAATCGATTGAGCAAAATCAATGCAAGATGGTTCTAAAAGCAGAAGGCAAGATTCATGGCCTGAAGCTGACTCTCATTGAGAATGATAAGTTTCCATTTTTCTACAAGCTCGCTCAGATTGATGAAATCTCTGTTGATAAGGAGAAGCTATGACCTTCTATATTCTCTTAAATCAAGTAACGACACTTTTTATAAGTCTCAATCTTTTAACCACTTTGAGTTTTGATTCTGAGATTCAAAGCTATCTCTATGGGGGCGGGAAGGATGACATATTCTTTCAGGTCACAAATAACAACAAAACCCTGGTTTTGAAGCCCCAGAGATCAAGTGGCTTCTCAAATCTTATGATCGTGACCAAAAGAAGAAAATATTATTTCAAGGTTGATTACGACCAAACCAATCCTCACGAGTTCATCGAGGTAAGGGATGGAGTTATTAATCATGCTTATAAAAATTTAAAAGAATTTGATGATTTTGAAATAAAAGAGGGAGGAGCAAGTCTTTTAATTGTGAATAAGAAGAAAAAAGAAATTGTCATAAATGGAGTAAAGGTTGAGAGGCGAGAGCACTTTTCAAAAGGCGTGCCGCTTCTTTACGGTGGCAAAAGAATTTTAAACTAACGAGAGAGTGAGGTCTCAAATGAAAGATATAGCGATCTTTTTGATTGCAGGGAGTGTTTTGTCTCAAAATGCTCATGCTGTAGGGGTGAATCTATTAAAAGATAAACCTGTTAAGAAGGCAGAAAAGCCAAAGTCAAGAACTGATGAAGCCTTATTAAAGAGGCTTATTGAAAACAATCAGAAGATGACTGAGCTTTTAGAGCGCAGAAGTCAGGAGCCTGTGATCTGGGACCAGCGTTCAAAGATTCAAACAGGTAAAGCTTATCGAGGATTATTATTAAATACGATTGTATCTACTAATCTCGCTTCTCCCAT
>DIUE01000002.1:0-20538 GCA_002435795.1 Bacteriovoracaceae bacterium UBA6166
TTTCACGCTTATTCTGCGAACTCAGCAGTTTTAAGATCGCAGACTACGAGCACTGGAACGAATGCTGCAGGTTTAAATCTTATAGGGGGCAGTGCAAATGCAAATTGGTTGATCGCTACTCAGCGTTCAGATATTTTTGGAGCAGCAAATAATTTAGGATTTTGGAATTCAGCTGAGGGAACCGTACTGACAGTTCAGAATAATGGAGCATTAGGGGTTGGCACAAGCAGTGTAGATCCTTCAGCATTGGTACAAATGAATTCGACGAACAAGGGATTTTTACCGCCGAGAATGACCTCGGGCCAGCGTAATGCGATTGCCTCTCCAGCCGAAGGTTTGATTGTGTTCGATACCACAGTCGAAAAAGCCTTTATCTTTCAAGCGGGTGCTTGGAGTCCAGTGGCTGCGAGTGCCGATGAAAGTTTTCATGTCATCAAAACGACGAATCAAGCAATCGGAGTGGCTGCCGTTGTTGATTGGGATTCAGAATTGTATGATACCGCAGGGACATTTGATCTTGCGACAAATCGTTTTCAACCAAATACTCCGGGAAAGTATCTTATCGTTTTCAGCATTTATGCAACTGGACTTTCTGATACAGAGTTTGCTGCGGGAAGAATTTTAAAAAATGGAACACAGGTAGCATTTGCTTTTGACAGAAGTCCACAAACAACAATCAATGTTCATTCTTCTGCTATTTATATTGTGAGCATGAATGGAACGACTGATTATTTGGAATTCAGTGTAGATGGACATGGAACGCTAGACGGCTTACCAGGAGGAACGTATGCACAGGGTTATTTACTCAGTGGCACTATCGCAAGTGGCGGTGGAGGCAGTGCAGATGATCTTGGAAGTCATATCGCAACTCAAAATATTTCTTTGGGCAGTCATTGGTTGTCTGGTGACGGTGATGCAGAAGGCATAAGAATTGATACTTCTGGAAATGTAGGGATTGGAACGAGCGCATCCACTGCAAAACTAACAGTGGCAGGAACAATTGAGTCCAGCTCAGGCGGCGTGAAGTTTCCGGACGGTACAACTCAGGCAACGTCGGCTTTTGGACCAATATTTTCGGCCAACTGTACATCAGGTTGTGGCGGAGTGACTTCAAGTGGCTCTGTTTATGTTAAAGCACCTTTAAACACAATAACAGTGGATCCGAGTTCAAGTTTTAATACGACTCTCAATCGTTTTATTCCTAACAGAGCTGGCTACTATCAAGTTAACGTTGATATCAATATTAGTATGGTTGGCACAGGTGCCTTTACTCTTTATGCGAGTATTTACAAGAACGGAACGCAACATAAGCTGAATACTCACCTTATTAATTACGGTGGGTCTTTCGGACAAACGCTGCCAATCTCCACTCTGGTTTATATGAATGGAACAACTGATTATTTAGAGGCCTATTTCATGACAAATTCAGGCACTGCAAGTCTTTCAAGTGCATCTATGTTTGGCCATTTTGTAAGTCCTTAAACTATTCTTGAATTCAACTTCTCCAGAAGAGGCGAAGAGGATTTGCCAAGAATTCTGGGCGCTAGCAAAGTCGATGCGAAGCCTGCTAAGTCCTCAAATCTCCATTATTAACGCCTCTTAAGACCTTTCTGCTCAGGTATTTAGCCTTATTCACCGATAATAGAAGCAATGAAGCTTCACTTGAGTGAGCAATTTAGATTGCTCACAAGATTATTCATCATGGTTTTAATTGGAGTCCTCTCTTTAGGATCTCCAAGTCTTAAAGCTGATGAAGCCCCTTACGAAAAAGATGAAAAATCATTTATTGAATTTCAAGAACTCATGATCGAAATTTCAATTGCGATTGAATTAGAAGAACTCAATGGCCGTGCAACGCCTGAAGAGGGTGTTAAGCACTACGAAACACAACTTCATTTTGAGCGCATGAAAGAATTGTTTAAGGCCCTATTTATCGAAGAGGCCCACGCTAAATCGCAAGTGAGTTCCGTTTGTCTTTATGCTGGATGGCCTAGTGTTAGAGGTGTGGATGGAACTTGTCGTGCGCCATGGGAACTTGCAAATGGTCCGCAGTTAAAAGAGCACGCAACTTATAATCCCAGCTATTTCTGTAATCAGTCTGGATCATTTCGCTGCAATCCCACTCTTTTTGGACCTGGGAATACAGGTAAAGGTCAATGTGTGGCCAAAGGGAAGGATGAGACTCTTGGTAAGGCTTGTTTAAACAGCAGCAAAAGTTTTTTGAAAGGTTTTTATGAAACTTATAAAAGGTCTAGCGGATCAAGATTTCAGCAAAACCACAAAGAGTTAGTGCGTCTGATGATTGATTATTGTAATCGCAATAACCGCTATCCTCCATGTATGCGCCTGCTTTCAAAAGCAGTCTCATCACCAGGTATGAATAACGAGTACTGTATTGTGCAAAAAATTCTAGAAGAAGCTGAGCTTGATAGACTTGGCAAAGATATGAAAAACTTAGAGTCTTCGATTCAAGATGATTTAAGCCAAGTTAATCCGACAGCAAATAATACGACAAGCAGTGAGAACGAAAATCCTAATGAAATTAAAATTCCGAAAGAAGTTGTGGATGTCGACGGATTGAAACTAGAAGATGAAATGGACTATGATATTTCTAGGCTTAATGAAGAGGAGAAAAAGGCTTTATGGGTTGATAAAGCTGAAGCGGTTCAAAGAGATGTTTCAAGCGAAGAGGCCTATCAAGTTCCACAAGAGGCATCGGAAAAAATGCCTGTCGGTGGTGGGAAAATTAACAAACAGCTTAAGCCGATTGCAGAGGGAAGTGATGAGTATAAACAAACCGGTTATTATACTTATACCCGGGCCGAGACCAAGTATGGGACGGAAAGAACGATTTGGAGACTTGAGACCGCCGGGAAAATTTTAGCGGAAAAAAATATTACTATGGGTGTAGGAAATATTAGTATTCAGGGCGGGGGGACATTAAAGCCTCACGTCTCTCATAAGAACGGTGTTGATGCGGACTTAAGATTCATTAGTCCGTCTGGGATGGCCGCGCGCTGTAATATTTCTGGAGACCGTTCTTGTTTTGACCGTGAAAAAACTTACGAAATGGTTAAGGCCCTAATTGACGTCGATCCGACTAATGTGCGTTTGATTTTTATTAACGATAACCAACTTCGTGCTGATATTAATGCCTACTATAAAAAGGCAACGGGGAGAGATATTAATATTTCAAGACCATGTCCTGGGCACGATGATCATATTCATATAAGCTGGAATCAGTAATGAAAAAATTAGTCTTACTCTTATCCCTTATTTATTTTCCACAAACATTTGCAAACGCAAAGTCTAGCGAATGTAAATTAAGCGATTTTGTGTTGATCGATGCAACGGGCACAACAGATTGGGATCCAGAGCAAAAGAAACTGGTTCGGGTTTATCCAGAGATTAGTAAGTTCACACCGGATCTACCAGACCTTGTGAGTACAAAACTTAAAGTCGACAGCAAATGTCAGACGGAAGAGCTAGAAGTTGACCTCAAGATTTATGCCTACCGCGCGCCTTATCGGTTGATGGGTGGCGAAGATGGTCACGGATCACATGGTCTAACACCGCCTGGTGTCTGGTTAGAAGAGCCAGTCGTGAAGCACACTCAAAAAATGAAAAAAGACATGACGCTAATCGAGTTTGAAAAAATCAACCTGGCCCCCGTTTGGGCAATGCCAAGTGAGTTTTTTTGGTTTTGGACTTTGCGTTTCGAGTTTAGTTTGAGAAAAGGTGAGGAGCAAATCACACAATTCTCAAAAGAAGTTGGGGCTCCACTGAGTCACTGATTTTAAGCAGGTCCCATGCCACTGATCTTGATTCCCACTCCCATTGATGAAGTTTCACCCTTAGAACAAACAGCTTTTAAGCTATTAAATGAGGCCACTCCTGATGATTTGATTCTGGTGGAAGACCTCAAACCCGCTCGTAGACGTTGGCTCTCCTTCGGTCTTCCCCGTGAGAGCATTGCTCATTTTCAGACTTTCAACGAACACCATCGCCAAGAGCTTTTTCCGGAAATTCAAGCCGCGCTTAAAAATCACAAAAGAGTTTTTTTAATGAGTGATGGCGGGCTCCCTTGTTTTTGTGACCCCGGTGTTGAACTCGTCGATTTCTGCCATCAGAACAAACTCCCTGTGACCTGCACCCCCATTCCAAATTCTTTGATGATGGCGCTTATCTTATCGGGCTTTGCCTGCGATCAATTTGTGTTTAGTGGCTTTCTTTCAAGAGAGGCGGAGCAACGCTCTCAAGAGCTCTCTCGTTTGGCCATGGAGAAGCGAGTTCAAATTTTAATGGAGACGCCTTATCGATTGGAACGATTGTTAGAAGAGTTCTCCCGTCATCCAGAATTGAATCAGCGCAGGCTGTTTTTAGCGCTGGATTTGGGCCACGAAACTCAATGGCTCAAGCGTGGGAAGGCGCTGGAGCTACTAGAGGCGGTCCGTAATAAGAAAGCAGAATTTGTGCTTGTGCTCGACAAAATTTGAGTTTTTAAGCCGATTAAGCGAATAATTTTAAGCCCTTAGCATCACAAAAAAGTTCATGACCTCATGGGTCTTACATGATAAGAATCCCTGTAGTTTTAGCCCCTTAAAAACAGGATTCTATGCCAGATCAGAATGTACTTTCTGCTAGGAAGTCTGACCATATTCAGCTGACAGACCAGGCCCAGGCCCATGGACAAAAAGCAGACCAGCGCTTTCATTACGAGCCGCTTTTTGGTCGACATCCTGAAAATCCAGCGCAGCTCGTGGATCAAAAATGGGGAGGAGAATTCTTCGGCAAAAAAATGCGAGCGCCTTTGTGGATTTCCAGCATGACTGGAGGAACGAAAGAGGCCGGTGTTATCAATCAACGTCTGGCGAGAGCCGCCAAACAGTACGGCCTTGGGATGGGACTTGGATCTTGCCGCGCCTATCTTGAAAACCCAAAACAAAACCTAGCTGATTTTGATTTACGACCTCTGATCGGGTCACAGGCCCCTTTGCTTGGGAATTTGGGAATTGCTCAAATTGAAAAACTTTTAAAAGAAAAAAAATCTCAGGCGATCACCGATATGGTGGGAGAGTTAGATTTAGATGGTTTGATCGTTCATCTCAACCCACTCCAAGAATGGTTTCAACCAGAGGGCGATCTGCTTGTTAGACCTGCGATTGAAACTTTGGAAGAACTACTAAGAAATGTCGAGATCCGTTTGATTGTCAAAGAAGTTGGACAAGGAATGGGACCTCGCTCTCTCAAAGCCTTATTGCAATTACCTCTGTACGGCTTAGATTTAGGCGCTTACGGAGGGACGAATTTTTCCAAACTAGAATTAATGAGACAGCAATCGCCGGAAAAATCATTCTTTGTCGAGCTTACCCAAGTCGGTCACGATGCCGAGTCCATGGTAGAATTTCTTAATGAGCTGATGGTTGAACTTGGACCTAAGTGCTTGGTGAATGAATTTATTTTATCAGGAGGGATTCAGTCTTTTATGCAGGGTCATTATTTGCTCTCTCGGTTCAAGGGAAAAGCAATTTATGGCTACGCTAAGAAATTTTTAGATGCCGCCAATCTGGGAGAGCAGTCTTTAAATACTTTTATTGAGCAAGAACTTACTGGGTTGGCGATAGCGAGCGAATTTTTGACGGCTACGACACCTATCAATAACAGCGGTCTAAAACGATGAAGGATTCTATGAAATCTAAAACGACCAACAACTATCTTATTGCCGAAAAGCTTGCGGCCGAGAATTCAAACTCACAAAAGCCTCTGGCCGGTTTTTCTAAACTCTCAAAAATCGAAAAAATTGATTATTTGATTAAGAACCATTTTCACGGCTCAAGTGAAATGAAAAAAACACTGTTGAGCTTTTGGGCACAGAACCCTGAAGATCAAAATTTGATGGATGAGTTCAGTGAAAATACCATTACAAATTTCCATTTCCCACTAGGGGTTTGCCCCAATGTTCTCATCAATAATCAGCTCTATATGGTGCCGATGGTGATTGAGGAGAGTTCCGTGGTTGCCGCTTGTGCTAAAGCTGCGAAATTTTGGTTTGATCGCGGCGGATTTAAAACGCGAATCATCGGTACCGAAAAAATTGGACAAGTGCATTTTATTTGGCAAGGTGACACTCAAAAACTACAGAATTTCTTTGACTCTAAAAAAGAACATTTTGTCCGCGAACTCGCTCCACTAATGGAAAAAATGGTTGAGCGCGGAGGCGGACTTAAGAACTTAGAACTCAGAGACCTCACAACAAAAGAGCCAGGCTATTTCCAGCTTTGGGCGACCTTTCAAACTTGTGATGCCATGGGGGCGAACTTTATCAATACCATTTTAGAGACTCTCGCCAAACTTTTGAAAGAAGGTTTGATGGTTGAAGATTCGCTAACTGATAGCGAACGTGAAGTTCAAATTGTGATGTCGATCCTCTCCAATTATACGCCAGAGTGCCGAGTGGTAGCGGAAGTAGAGTGTGCTATTGAAGAATTAAATGAAGCAGGCCTTGGAATGGAGGCCTCCGAGTTCGCTGAGAAATTCGCACGGGCCGTCAGAATCTCAAAGATTGATATCAACCGCGCTACCACTCATAACAAAGGCATTTTTAATGGGATTGATGCCGTTGTGCTAGCGACGGGGAATGATTTTCGTGCCATCGAGGCCTGTGGACATACTTGGGCCTCTCGTGACGGGCAGTATCGCGGTTTAACGGACGTTTCTTTGGAAGGCGGTCGCTTTAAATTTTCTCTCGATATTCCCTTGGCGGTTGGGACAGTTGGAGGACTCACAGGTCTTCATCCAATGGCGAAATTTTCTCTCGATCTGCTTGGCAGACCAAGTGCTGAGAAATTAATGGAAGTTTTGGCGGTGATTGGTTTAGCGCAAAATTTTGCCGCACTAAAATCTTTGACCACTTCTGGCATTCAGAAGGGACATATGAAAATGCATTTAATGAATATTCTAAAGCATCTTGAAGCGAATGAGACAGAGGTCTTAAAGGCCAAAGAGCATTTTGAAAATAATTTGATTTCCTATAGTGGCGTTCGAGAATTCTTGAGCTCGCTTCGGAAGTATCAATAATGAGCTTAGAAGGTGTTATGAATACAATGACGATTGTTCGTGGGGACGAAAACTTGCGCCCTGTACTTAGGACTATGAATGTGAATGAAGATAAAAAAAATCAATTCTTTTACGGTCGTGGAAAACTTCTCCTGAGTGGAGAGTATTTAGTTCTTGATGGGGCACGAGCACTCGCCGTTCCTTTAAAAGTAGGTCAGTCAATGACTGTCACTTATTCGTCTTCATTCAGCCCAAGTCTGACATGGAAAAGTTATGATCAAGATGGAAAACTTTGGTTGGAGGCGCGCTTTGAATTTTGGCGTTTCAATAGTCTTGACGCTGATCCAAGTCCGGCCGTTTTAGAGCTACAGAAAATTCTTCGTGAAGCCAGAAAACAAAACACACATTTTTTAAGAGATGAAGGGGATGTCTTGGTTGAGACACAACTTGGCTTCCCATTAGATTGGGGACTCGGGAGCAGTTCTAGTTTGATTTATAATATGGCCCAGTGGGCGTATGTTTCTCCATTTGAATTGCAATTTAAAACTCTCGGTGGCTCGGGCTATGACGTCGCTTGCGCTCAATCTGATGGGCCGATTGTTTACACTCATAATTCTACGGGGCCTAATTGGTCACCTACTTTGTTTTCGCCGCCCTTTGAAGAGAATCTTTATTTGATTTATCTCGGAAAGAAGCAGAATTCTCGGGATGCTGTGGCTTTCTATCAAGGCCAAAAACATCTGGTCACTCCAGAGCTTATTCAGAAAATTTCGACCATCACAGATACTTTTTTAAATACTCAAGACCAAAAGGTTTTTGAGCAAGCGATGGAAGAGCACGAAGAGATTATCGGCTCATTATTAAATGCCGCTCCTTTAAAGGAAAAATACTTCAGTGATTTTTGGGGTGCGATTAAGTCCCTTGGTGCATGGGGAGGGGATTTCGCTTTAGTTTCCTCTACGAAATCACGTGCTGAGACTGAAGCTTATTTTACAGAAAAGGGTTACCCCGTTTTTATGCCATTCTCTGAACTTGTATTGTCTCCCAAATCGATAGGAGGCGCGACTAAGGATGAGCTTGTTCATTAATCCAAGAGTAGAGACTCACCATTTAATGTCTTTGGGTAAGGTTTCAGTCAGTGCTCCTTCCAATATTGCTATCGTTAAATATTGGGGCAAGAAAGGCAAACAGCTGCCTTGCAATCCCTCTCTCTCAATGACTTTAGAAAACGCCAGATCTTATTTTTTTCTAGAATGGCGTGGCCGCACTTTTGAAAAAGAGGGCGTAGAACTTGAGTATCTTTTCGAAAATGAACCGAAACCTGCTTTTGAAGCAAAACTTAAAAAATTTTTAACTTCTCTCATGAACGATGAGTGGAGTTTTCTGCGCTATTTTGATCTTATTATTCGCTCTAAAAACACTTTTCCTCATTCGGCAGGGATCGCTTCTTCGGCCTCCAGTATGGCCGCCCTCGCTTATTGCCTTGTTGAGATGCGTGATCAAATTTTTCAAAGGTCTTTCTTTCCATCAATAGATGAAAAGAATAAAGCGATGAGTAGTCTTGCTCGTCTGGGCTCAGGAAGTGCCTGTCGATCTATCTCTGGTCCCTTTATTTTATGGGGAGAGCTAGGGCCTTCATTTGGGAGTGAAATCTTTGGTACAGAGATAAAAGAAATTCATTCGGACTTTAAAAACCTGTGCGATACTGTTCTGATTCTGGATGGCGGTGAAAAACAAATTTCTTCTACAGAAGGACATCGTTTAATGGAGCAACATCCGTATGCTTCTTTGCGCTTCGAGCGTGCACGCCAACACACAGAAGAGCTTTTAACAATTTTGAAAGTTGGAGACTGGCAAAACTTTGCAAAAATTTGCGAAGCGGAGGCCCTCGAACTCCATGGCCTAATGATGACTTCTAGTCCTGCTTATATTTTGATTCGACCAAATACTCTGGCCGCAATTGAAGCAGTTCATGAGTTTCGAAAACAGACGAGTCTAAGACTCTGTTACACTCTAGATGCGGGAGCGAATCTGCACTTGCTGTATCCAGCTCAGGAAAAAGAACAAGTTTTAAAATTTGTCGAAGAGAAGTGCAAACCTTTGTGTCAAAATGGTCGTTATCTAAATGATCATGCAGGTCTTGGTGCGCGATATGAAAATGCCGAGGAGCTCATTTGAAAGAAGAAAGAAGCTTCACCTCTAAGATTCTCTTATTCGGCGAATATAGCGTTATTAAATATTCTCAAGCACTGGCCATCCCTTATCCGCTTTTTGAAGGACGTCTTAAATTTAAGCGCTCTAAAAGCACCCTTATTGATTCTGAGCTCAAGGCACTAGGGCAATTTGTTAAGAAATGTGTGGAAGACGAAGTCCTTGAGAATTTTGACGAAAATTCATTGGCCTTTGATATTGGGCAAGGTCTTTATTTTGACTCTTCAATTCCTCAAGGGTTTGGCGTTGGCAGCTCCGGGGCCCTCTGTGCTGCGATTGCTGAACGCTACTCTCGTGTCGATCTAAAGACGATGGAGATCCCAAAGCTCAGAGAACTTTTTGCGCTCTTAGAATCT
The DNA here is from genome assembly GCA_002435795.1 of Bacteriovoracaceae bacterium UBA6166. Lineage (GTDB taxonomy): Bacteria > Bdellovibrionota > Bacteriovoracia > Bacteriovoracales > Bacteriovoracaceae > UBA6166. The sequence continues at coordinate 9,624 of DIUE01000002.1, forward strand.
CATTTTCATGGCTCTAGTTCGGGATTTGATCCGTTGGTCAGCTATTTGAATTGCCCAATTTTGGTTGATTCAAAAAAGGATCTCAAACAGGTCTTTATCCCAGAATACGAAACAGGGGAGAGTTGTCTTTTCCTTTTGAACACCGGTCGCGCTCGTCGAACAGAGCCGCTGGTAAATTTGTTTCTTGAAAAATGTAAATCAGAAGACTTTGATAAACTTTGCCGAGGACCGCTGACGGAAGCGACCCACGCTTGTATTGCGGCATTTTTAGAGGGTGATCAAAAATCCCTTTTTGATCAGTTTAGAAGACTATCAGAATTTCAGTCGAGTCATATGAGTGCCATGATTCCCAAACTATTTCAGGATCTCTGGCAACTAGGTCTTGAGTCAGATGATTTTGCTCTTAAACTCTGTGGAGCTGGCGGTGGTGGGTTCTTACTTGGTATCTCTCGTGATTTCGATGCCGCTCGAAAACAGCTTGCCCATCACGAGATTCGTCCACTTTTCTATTTCTAAAGCTCAGCAGTACTTAGCTTTGATTTTAAGCGCGCCTTAAATTCATTAGGGTTGGTGAACTTAATCGTTTTTTCACTCGCCCGTGCTTCAATTGCAAGAGCGAGGTCGCCAGTTTTAAGCGCTTCTTTTTGAATGGCAAGACCTAGGTCTGTAATAAAGCCTCGCACTTGATGAAGGAGCGCTTCTTTGGCCTGTATGCGGGCCATATCAGAGTGACTGAAAAGCTTTTGCTTGATTTGCTGACAATCTTCTTCGTTATCAATTAATTGGCCGATAAAGCCTGATTGCGCCAACTCGTAGGAAGAGATGTTTCTACCTGACAAAATCCAGTCTCGTGCCTTACCTGGGCTGACGATTAAGCCTAATAACTCAATCCCAAGACCCATTGGCACAAGGCCTAGGGAGAGGTGGTTAAAAACGATCTCGCAGTCTCTATTGGCGACTCTTAGATCAGCGGCCAGTGCGAGCTCGGCCATCGGTCCCTCAAGACCTCTTTTTAAATTAAAAATAACAGTTTGCGGAAGTTTGAGAAGGGAGTGACAGGTCTTTCGGATTTGTAGCATGTTTTTTTCTAAATAGGCCTGGTCGAGATCTTTGAGTTGTTCAGGATAAAAAGATTGGTACTCAACATCGAATTCTATTTGTACTGATTTAACTTCAAGATGCTGATTGAGCCATGCCATGAGGGATTCAAGTTCAAAGAGACATTCAAAGTTTAGCGGGAATTGATCGAAGCGGCCTGTGGTTTGAATTTCAACCGTTAAAGATTTTGTATCAGGCTCGAGATTTACTTTTAGGCATTTGTATTGGAAGAGTTGATTAGAGAGATTCTTGGCGATCATTATCTTTAAATGATCCCGTTGTGTGGGCTTCTTCATTGGGGACCTTCCTTGGTTCCTAAGTAAGTAAAAGCTACGTATCCTTGTAGCTCTCAATCTATTTTTTCAGCTTTCAGAACCAGATGTCAAAAAGTATTTTGCTGATTTTAAATTTGAGTGTTTAAGGGAGGTTACCCGCTAGAAAAGATAGTCTATTCGAAGGGTTGTTCGGGCAAAATCTCGACGAGCTGACTCAGTGGAGTTTGATTGAAACTCAAAGCCGAAGGGCAGGATCTCATTATCACGAGTCGATTGGGCCAGATCTAGTGAATAGGTTTCATAGTTGAGCCTTAAAGTCAGACCTTCCTTAAGTCGATATTCTGTTCCAAGGATCATGAGGCGCGAGCCGTCCGTGAAATTCTGATTGATGCTGGTATTGAAGCTTAGATCGTTATCAACTTGGAAGACGACTCTCAAAATTCCATTGTCTCGTTGTGAACGCCAGTTAATCGAACTTTGGATATTATTTTTCCCACCACTATAATCATCAGGATTCTCTATAACATCTGTCGGTGAGACTCTGGCAACAGAGTTTTGTTTTTCTAAAATTTCTTCCTTGGAAAACTCTGCAAAGACTTCAATCGCTTCAAGACCGAGTTTGCTAGCAAAACCAGTGTTGCGATACTTCATCCCAAGTAAGGTCGCTAAATAAGTATCGTCATTGGCCGATGGAGCATATTGATAGACTGCTTCTCCGTAGAAATTACTCGGGCCAAAGGTTGTGGAGAAACCAAAGAGAGCATTCATGACATTTGGATGTTCTTTGAATGTAAAAACTCGCGGTATATCAGGATCAATCGTTTGCGTATAAATTGGATAGAGATTGGGACCGTATTTAAGGCCCGCAATTAAGTCCCAGCCGCCGAGGATGGTTTTGTATTGAAGATAATGAGTGAAGCTTTTTTGATCGCCTTTAGGATAAATTTGTTCTGGTTCAATCACTTCTTCTTCAATCTCAGTCAAGAACGTCACGCCGGACTTATTAGTTAAAAAATAGGGAATCAAGACATACGTTAAGCTGCTGTTTCCAAAAAAATGATCTAATTGAATCATCCAGTTGCCTAGGTCTTTGAAGTCTAGGGGATCGTACAAATCCTTCGGAGTGATTCGGTCCATGGGTGAGAGGATAAGCCCTGTGCCTGTTTTGAAGATCTTCTTTCCGATGGAGAGATCTGTATTGGTCCAATTATTTGTGAGGTAGATTTCATTCAACTCAATGGGGCCCCGACCTTCTTTTCTCGTATTGAAAATCTGAAGAGGACTGCGATAGTTAGAACTTGGGCTTCCGTATTCAAGCCAGCCGGAAGCAAATAAATGGGCCTCACCAAGTTTTCGATCGGTTTTTAATTCTAAACGCACATCGTAGGCAGTTCTCGGTCGATTGAATTGGCGGATTTCATCAAAATTTTGAACGATTGGCTCCCCATCATTTTGAATAATGGTGATCTCATCTTGTCTTTGTACACTGGTCTCTTCAATATTATAAATTCCACGGGTGACAAGTTTTCCTTCAAAAGCTTTTTTTTCAACGATCACTTCAAATCTTTCGGCCCGTTTTGGCCCTCGAATTTGTTCTTCAAGCTGAGAGAAATAGAGATCTTGTAGTTCATCTGGACTCAAAGAATCAGTAGGGGAAGAAGGATCATCAAAACTATCTCCGCTATCTCCCCACTCGTCTTCATCGGCCGTTGGTTGTTTTGTGCGATCAATAGGTTTCATTGGAATTTTTTGGAGTCTTCCTGATAAGACCTCTAAGCTTTTTTCTTCTTCAGTGAAAATAATTTTATATCTTTCACCTACAAAACCTTCCGGATTGTCTCGAATTGTAGTGATAACAGCAGGTGGGCGATTGAGAAAATCAGGTCTCGTTTGGTAGTAAAAACTTCCTTGTATTAAATTGACGTGCCTGAGTCCTCTTTTGGATCTGGGACCAATATAGAGAAGTGTACGAGGCCCTAAAACTCCGATGCCATTGGTAGTGAAGTCGAGCAATACTGTGGAATTTGCTCCAGTCAGTAGGAAATGACCATTTCGAAGGATCGTCAGCGGCCCGGCTTTATAGATCTCTTCACCAGGTTTTGTGAATACATAAGCATCACCACGAATCTGTGTAATTTTAACAGGTAGAGCGCGTTCCTGTGCCGAGAGGAGGACGGGAGTCAAGCTTAGGAAAATGAAATATGCAAGAATTCTGATTTGGCCCATCCTAGGACAAAAAAACTTATCTTAAATGCATGCCATTTAATAAAAAACGTTCTGTAAATGTAACGTCATCAATTGGCTCACCGATTTTTCTCTCGCCAACATTGATCGTTGTTTCATGAATATCATGTCTCGTCATCACTGATTTATCTGGACGCCAGACTGAACCGTGCTGTTTCCAATTGCTATTATTCAAGGTTTTTAATAATTGTTCTCGGTTATCATAAAATTCAATTCGAAGATTTGTCAGGTTGTCCTGACGAATGGTGAAAATGCGCTTTGAATAATCTGTTTTGGTTTGGATTTGTGGTGTTTTAGGCAGGGCTATAATTTTATAACATTCATTTCTGCCGCACTTAAAAATCGACTCACATGTATAATTATACTCTGCTAGAGACTCACTTTCTAAATCTGCAAATGTGAAATCAGTGCCTAAAAAGTAATTCTTTTTGCCACTGCTTGCGATTCGTTGAGTTCTTTTTAAGGCCGGTAAGTAAAGCCATTGGTCATCTTCTCTAGACTCATTTTCCCAGTTAAGTAAAGCCGTTCCTCGGATATCAACTGGCGCCATAAAACTTATAAGTGTGCGTTTTTGATTTTCTTGATCTCTTGAAAACCGTTGCATCTGCCTCTTTTCTTCACTTTTAGTTTTTAAGTCCTGTAAGGTGAGCTCTTGAAGTTCATATTCAAAATTTGTACTTTGAGACTTCTCCATCTCTTGCATGATTTCAAGTCCAGTCTTTTGACATTCTTTGATTTGAGCAAAACTCGCGACGGAGCATGTGAGAGTTGTCGAGAGAAGTAAAAATTGTAGTTTCTTCATATAAAGCTCCGCAAATAAGACGTGAGTTTATTATAGATCAGAATGCCAAGTATTCTAGTCTATATTGCAATTTTAGATGGCAGAGTTTTTTTGTCTTCTTTAGATGATTCAGACTCTTCAGAGAAATGCTCTTCAACAATTTCTTTTAACATTTTTAGCAGAGTCTTTTTGTCCAATGTGTGGTCGGAGTATGAAATCATCTGCTCGCTAAGTGCGTTTGAGAGTGTATTTTTTGGGATTTCTAAACTAATCATTTCGCTGTTTGGAGATTTGAACAGTGCTTTACGAACGAGCTTTTCCATTTCGGTGAAGTTTTCTGGCCAATCATATTCTTCAATATCTTGAAGTGTTTGAGGGGAAAAGGTTCTTGTGACTTTATCGGCCCGTCTCAGACACTCGTTTTTAAGAATTTGTGAAGCCAGCCCAATCAATTCATCTTTTCTTTGTCTGAGCGGCTGTAAAATAAAATAGGCTTGAGACAAATATTGATAGAGGGGCTGGTAAAATTGATTTGATAAAGTCATCGGAGCTAAATCATTCGTACACAGTGTGAAAATTCTTTTTCGACCAAAAACAATTCGTTCATATAAATGGCGTTGATAAATCTTAGGGAGCTTATCAAGGGATTCAAGAATGACTGAACCCGGTTCTGACCAGTCAACTTTATCTATTTCATTTGGTGCAACGCTCGCGAAATCTAATTGGTCCGTCTGTGAGTGATGAAGGGGGCTTTTTTTCAAACAAATTTTTGCAAAAACTGTTTTCCCTGTGCCTTTTTCCCCAATGATCATCAGAGGAGTGCTTGAATGAGCAATTTTTCGAATCATATGATTGATTTTTTGTGAGTTGAGTGATTGGCCCATAAATGGTCTTTTTTCAATCAAATGCAGGTTAAAATCCTCGAGTTCACTACTGCCGGAAAGAGGGTCGTAATCATGAAAGGCACTTCCAAATAGAACTGAAAGCAGTCGAATATTTCTTTCATCAGTATAGCTGAAGCGCTTTTCGTTATTTTCACGCTTAAGCTCTATCACTCCAATTGTTTTGTTATAAGAGTTTTTAAAAGGGAAGGTTAAATATGAATTTTGATGGTCGTGGGTATTGATAATGTCTTGATGACAGAATGTTTGCCCAAGTTTTCCTTCTCGATAATCTTTGTCTTTATACTTTTCACCACGAGTGGAGTGAATATTCTCAAGCCTGTCGGTGGCCGTGTTAATCAGCCATAAATTTGCTTCTGTGGCTTCACTTATTTTTGAAACCTCACTCAGGCACTCTTGTAGGTCGAGTGTTTGAATGTTTTGTGCGATCATTTGATAGAAATCACCAAGAGTAGAAATGATCTCTATGCCTTCGTGAATGGAATAATTTTTCTCTGACAAAGAGGAGCTAATAAGGGATTCTTTCAATCGATTCGAACTGAAACGATTGATAAATTCTTTCAAAAAATAGGTGAGTTCGAGGTTTGCTTCAAGGCTGATACCGTAATTTGTCCCATCCACATCTTCAAAACTTCTGACTACTTTACCGTAGAGATAGATATCCCAGCGGCTAAGAAAACTTTTTATACCAAGTTTAAGACAGACTCGTTGGTCGTCTTCTAAAAGATCTTTCCCAACAATAGAGAGGTAATTCATATTAATTTCAAAAAGCTTGAACTTGCCTTTTGTTTTTTGCTCTTCCGTTTCAAAGCAGCGAAAAACCGTTAGTTCGATATCGTCATCACTTTGCACTTTTAGCAGAAACGAGCGATAGAAATTGAAATTATGTGATTTTTCTTTCATACAACTTACTTATCGACATTTTTTTAGCAGAGATGAGAGCTTATAAAGCTTTAATTTACAGTGCCGATAAGTAAGCCAAGGTGGTTATCATGGCCGATTCCAGACTTTCTGCACTTAAGTATTTTCGCTCATTTCGCTTATCTCTTGCTGAGAAAGATCCCGTTCAATTGACAATGGCCGTAGTTGACCAAAATAGTACAAAAGTCGCCAGTGAAGAAGGGATGCAGAGCTTCCAGCTCATCAACCTATCACTCTCAGGTCTGGCCTTTGAGACCGATCAAGTGATTGAGCTAGACCGTAAAGTGAAAGCGATCGTAACGATTAAAAAAAATCAGTTTAAGTTCGATGGAACTTTGGTGAGGGCCGTTAGGCATCATGAAAAACCAGGCTTCTTGATTTACGGTGTAAAACTTAATAAATCAAATGATGAAAATTCCAGACAATTTTTAGAATCTTTAATTCAATCATTTTCTTCAAAACGATTAAAGAAAGAGCTCGTTCATTTACTTGTAAAAGATGTGACTTTAGACCTGCCGACTTTAAATGATTCTATGGCGGTGATGGAAAGCTTATACACTGACCTTAAGTATTTTGAAGATGAAAAAAGCTTTCTTAAAATTTTCATTGAGCAGGCGAGACGCTACCTAAACGTTGAAAATATGGGGGTCTATCTTTTCGAAGCTGGCTCGAGAGATAAATTAAACTTGCTCCATTCTGATTATCACGATCTTGAAAATCGCGATCTCTCTTATGATAGTTCGCTAATCGAACAGGTACAAAGTACCAAGCGAATTAAATCTCATCGTTTCTCTCAGTCACTTTGTGATGATCCATTTTATAAAAGTAGAGAAGACGCCCTTAAAATTAAGATCAAAAATGTTTTGATCTCCCCACTTTTTAATAATCAAGGGGAGATTGTTGGCGTTGTTGACTATATCAATAAAAGGTCAGGTCTGGATTTCGACCTTGTTGATAAACTCATGGCGCGATTTCTTTCTTTTATCACTATTTCGTTACTTGAACAGTTTGAGCAAGCTCCAGTATTTGAGCGAATTAAATTTGAAGCTCCTACACAACCTCGAAAATATGCGTTGATCGGTGAGAGTGAGCATATTCGTGAAGTCAGAGCTTTTATCCAAAAAATGAAGAATTATAATGGCCCAATCCTCCTCTCGGGGGAAGTTGGAATTGGTAAGGAACTGCTTGCGCGGGTCTTACACACCGAAGGCCCGAATGGAAAAATGCCATATGGAATTTTAGATAGTCGAGACATGCCTGCCGCTGATGAGCTGACTCAGTATCTCTGTGGGGGAGAAGAGTCGGTTGGCAAACTAGATCTCTATGCCGGTGGAAGTCTTATATTGAAAGGTTTAGAGTTTTTGAATCCAGAGCAACAGAATGTTTTGGGTCAAATCATGGGCCGTCGAACCGATATTCGCTATTTCTTTACATATTCTTGTAGTGACGCTGATTTGCAAATGAGACTAAGTTTAGAGTTTGCTCTTAAGCTTGGGGTGAGTTCTGATAAATCTGTTCCTAAGTTCTATTTGCGCCCTCTACGAGAACGGACAGAGGATATTTCGGCCCTCGTTCGCATTTTTATTAAAAAAGAGTGCGATCAGAGAGGGCTTATGACTAAATCAATCAGCAGAGAAGTAATGCAGAAATTTCTGAGCTACGAGTGGCCAGAAAATACGAGAGAATTGAAGCGAGCTGTTGAGCGAATTGTTCTTTATTATCAAGGGCAACATCTTATTAGCGAATTGCCACCTATGATTCTTCCCATCTTTGATCGTTATCAGCTACAGAAAAAATCTTTTACACAAATCATCAAAAATTTTCAGGGAACGAAACAAGACTTGTTAGGTGCAATTGCGGAGTTTGAACAATATTATCAAGCCTCCGCAAGTTTTAAGAAAGTTTCTTAAAGGTCAATGAACTCGATTAATTTCTACTCGGCTCCTGCTCCCAGTCGATTATTGAATCTCAAGATATTATAGCGATTAGAAATAATATTGAAGAGATTCATATTTGGATCTTTATGAACATCAACAGACGTCGAGTTATAGTCATAAGGTGAAGTATCTTTTTCTACTTTACTTAAAACCATATTTTCTAACCCACTATCATCAGAACTCAATTGGTTTTTAAGCTTTACATCCCCGAGGCCTTCAAATTTAAAGGCATCAAAATTGAAGCTAGGTAGAATACCGGCACCTGGCTTTAAAGCGCTTGTCGCCAAAGACTTAATATCCTCTCCCATCCCTTCAAGTTTTCCATCTTGAATGAGATCATCCACATTAAAACGAGTGGCATTTCTATTGGCCATGGCGCTGATATCTTCTGGCTTAGCGAACTTATCAATGAAGGCCATCACACCGGCCTCATCAACCGGCCCAATTTTAGGATCGCCTCTTTTCGCCAGACTTTCATTGATTGGCTTCATGAGCTTATCTGTAACCTCTTTTACGCGTTCATTTCTGGAGTTAATAGCTGAACGATTCAACTCACCAGCAGACAATTCACCTTTTAGAATCTGATTTGTGTCATTTAAGATCGCTTCTGAAGGTAAACCGCTAACTAATTGATTTAGATTTGAATCTCTCATCGTACTTTGAGCATTACCCATGAGATCTTCCACCTGAAGACAAGTTTTTGTTTTGGCACAATCACAAGCGCTATCAGGTTTCGACTGACCGTCGATACAACTTCTAGCAACTTCACCGGCAGAATTGATGACAGTGAGGTCTTGAGACTGGGCCCTGTTTCTTGGCTTCTGAGCACTCGAACCGAGAGTGGCGAGAGCTTGTTCACCAGCTTCATAATCACCTCCGCCTTCGCCTTTTCTATTTCTTTCAGAGGCAAGGGCACCATGTCCGCCAAAGTGGTGGAGGAAGCGATCTTTGATGGTTTGAATGCGCGCTCGTTGGGCCCTGAGATCGGCGATCCCTTTATTGATGGCGCTTTTAATCATTCCGACAGTTGCCATCCCAGCGACTGATGTCCCTACGTTCATCGCCCCACAAATCATCTTGCTTGGGTCCCACCACATGGCAAGTTCGATGGCCGTGATACCTAATGCGACACCATACATTCCAAGAACCATTCCATAACCGCTGTCTTTTTGCTCAGCGATTCTTATCCCTTCATCGATTGCCTGCAGTGAAAAATCGAAGACTTCAACTTGCAACTCGAAAGACGCATCTTCTTTTTTCACTCGCTCTTCCATTGCTTTCACTCTTTCTTGCAGTGATTTCATAGAAGAGTTCGCAGTCTTATCTGTGTTCATTTCATTCACAACCGCGAGTACACCTGCGGCACTAATAGCGTAACCCGAATAACATCCCATCATCCCTGAAGCGAGACCTAGGGCCGCAGCACCACCATGAACAATCTTCGATGGGTTGTTTGGCATTTTCACTTTGCTCGAATCAAGGCCTGGACCTTCGGCCATTGCTTCGAACTCTTTAAGTTCTGCGTGACAAGCTTCTTGTTCTTCTTTGGTGGGCATAGCATTACAGTTTTTCACCGCTGTCACCAAACGCTGATGATCTGTTTCACTCAAACACATTTTTACCTGACAGTTCCACACTCGGCCTCGTTCTTGACAGGTTTTTGCCGCAGGATTATCTGAGATATCACATGAGCGCATGAGGTAATCAATCGCTTTGTCTTCAAGGCCTGCCATACACTCATCAATTAAGGGTTTAGATTCTTTGACCTGACAGGTGAAAATTTCGTCTGTTAAAACATTGTTTTGCTCTTCAGTCAGACAGAAGTTTACATTACAATTCCAAATTTTCCCTTCCGCTTCGCAGGCGAGGGATTCTTCGCTGGTGTTCACACAGTTCTTTCCGCTGGCCACATGCTTAATCACATCTTCTTTCATTGTTTTATAACAAGCATCTTTGGCAGTGAGATCTGCTGTGTCTAACTCACAGGCGACAATCTTATTGGTTAAAAGGAGATTTTCTTCGATTGTTAGACAAGTGTCGACATTACAATTGAAAACTTTTCCTTGCGCCGAACAGCTCATGGCCTCTGGGGTTTTCTTATCACATAGTTCACCGCTCGCAACTCGTGCAACGGAATCTCTTTTCAGGTCATAAAGACATTGTTCTTTCTCTGCAGAATTATTTGACTGGACTTCACATTGAATGGTCTTGTCTACTAATTCATTGTTTTGAGCTTCTGTAAGACAATATCCGACATTACAATTATAGATATTTCCTTTGGCACTACATTCTTTTGCCGCGGGAATTGTTTTATCGCAAGAGGCACCACTTGCAATATGTTTAACAACATCCATTCTAATATCGCTTAGACAATTCTCTCGTTGGTTGCCAGTGAACTGCATACATTCTTTTGTGCTATCGACGATGGAGTCATTATAAGTTTTATCTAAACAGGTATTGGCCATACAGTTAAAACTTCTTTGTGGATCTCTTCGACAGGCGACAGCAGCAGGGGAGGATTGGGCTTCACAATTACTCATGAGATCAACCGCAACGTTAATTTCAGTTTGTTTCATACAAGCATTACGTGCTTCCACGTCACTTGTTTTGTAACAAGCTTCAACCTGAGTTGTGAGGTTAAGATTTTGAGAAGCCGTCAAACATTGTTTGATATTACAATTATAGATTTTGCCAGAGCCTGCACAAGCAATTGCTTCTGGAGTTGTGGTTTCACAAAGACTTCCTGAGGCGATATCT
>DIUE01000002.1:20616-51453 GCA_002435795.1 Bacteriovoracaceae bacterium UBA6166
ATCTTACCGCTCGTGCGACAAGTATTGGCGTCACTTGAACCGCTAGTGGCAGCTCTACACTCTTCACCGTCATTTAAAATTTTCCCGATCAACTCAGAGCGGATAAGATCATCGATATTCGGTGGAGGATCTGTCGGATCTCCTGGAGTTGATGGTGTTGTCACAGCTACTTCAATTTCAGTTTCGCTAAAACCTGCTTGTCTTAATTGATTTTCTGTCGCACCGGCACTGACTAGCGCTGAGGCCGTAACACCTGCTTCACGTAGTTCTCTAACTGAAGCTCCTGCATCTAAAAGTGTTTGAGCAGACGCGCCGTTTTTAAATAAATCTTCCGCCGACATTCCAGCGTTAAAAAGTTCATTGGCATTAAGACCTGCTTGGGTGAGTTCATTCGCGCTATAGCCAGCATTAACAAGATCTCTTGTACTGGCCCCGTTGTTTTTTAGCTCTTCAGCTGTGACACCCGCTGTTTTTAAATCCTTTATGGAAGCACCAGAATTGATGAGTGACTCCAGAGGAACGCCAGCGCTGATAAGTTCGGTAGCGGGAACTCCTGCAGAAATCATATCTTTTACACTTGCACCTGAACTAATCAGGTCAGCAGTGGAGACACCATTTTCTTTAAGGCTCGTCACACTGGCACCAGCGCTCAAGAGTGCTCTCGGGCTCGCTCCCGCAGATAATAAATCTTTTGTACTTACACCAGCTGCAACTAAGTCTTTGACTTCAATCCCTGCGGCTAAGAGTGAACTAGAGCTAGCACCGGCTTTTACAAGTTCTTTTGTAGAGACACCAGCCGCTTTTAATTCAGGAACACTAACTCCTGCATTTAGGAGAGCTTTTGGATCTGCTCCTGCGTTGATGAGGTCTTGCGTGCTAACACCGTTATTTCTCAAATCGTTAAGGCTCGCGCCGGATTCGATGAGTTGTTTCGGTGTCGCTCCTGCTGCTAATAATTGTCCAACTGTTGCACCTGCGGTTAGGAGTTGATTGTCGGTGACTCCCAAACTTCTAAGGTCAGTGACACTGACACCGGCATTTAACAAATCAGAAACAGTTGCTTGTCCAGAATCTAATAATTGTTTTGGATTGGCCCCACCAGCGATCAATTCTTGAATTGTTTTACCTGTTTCTATAAGTTCTGATTGGTTGAAACCCGCAGCTAAAAGTTCTTCAGCAGAATAACCAGCATTTTGTAATAAGCTCGCACTTATGCCAGCAGCTTTTAATTCACTGGCCGTAACCCCAGCGATTTTTAATTCGCTTAAAGTAAAATTGGCTTGAATTAATTCATTAGAACTAAAGCCAGCGGCTTTTAATTCTGTTGCCGTCAAACCGGCACTTTTAAGTTCTGAAGCCGCGAAGCCTGCCGCCTTAAGTTCCGCAGCAGTTGCTCCCATCGATCTAAGATCGCTCAAAGAAGCACCGCCAGCTTTTAGTTCAGCAATAGTATAGCCAGAGGCCTTTAATTCAGCTGCACTGAAACCTGCCTGCATAAGTTCGCTGGCCGTGAGTCCAGAGGATTTCAGTTCAGGAAGACTAATGCCTGCATCTCTTAGTTGAGCGGCCGAGTAGCCAGCATTTTTAAGTTGAACAGTCGTATAGCCGAGCAAGCGAAGATCTCGCGCACTAGCGCCGGCCACTTTTAATTCTTGAGCGGAGTAACCAAGTTGTTTAAGTTCACTGAAAGAAGCACCTGCTGAATTGAGTTCACTCGCCGTGAATCCAGCCGCCTTAAGTTGGGCATTAGTGAAACCCGCAGCTTTGAGTTGCGCCGTTGTCGCCCCTGCAGCTTTGAGTGATTCGGCACTTGAGCCAGCTGTTTTAAGTTGAGCGACTGTAAATCCTGCCGAGAGCAATTCTCTATCTGTCGCCCCTGCATTTTTCAGCTCGGTAGCGGTGAAGCCAGCAGTTTTAAGTTCAGTTAATGTCATACCGGCATTTCTAAGATCAGTGATACTGAAGCCCGCGCTTTTCAGATCTTGTGCCGTAAATCCGGCCGAGATTAAATCCTGAACTGTAAATCCTGCCCCTCTTAAATCCTGCGCCGTAAATCCCGCGGCCTTTAAATCATTACTCGTAAAGCCCGCCGCTTGAAGTTCAGCAACGGTAACACCTGCGTCTCTTAGTTCTTGAGCATTGAAGCCCGCATCTTTTAAATCTTTCGTTGAGTAACCAGCTTTCTTGAGATCCTCGGCTGTAATATTATACTGGGCCATTTGTTGGCGAACTTGAGCTGCCGTTACACCTTGCGAGCGCAAAAGATTGATCATCGCCGTGGTTGAACCTTGAGCGTAACTTGTCTCAACCATAGTGAAGGTCAGTAAAACGCAGCAAAGCATTGTGCTAAAGATCTGCACCCCTCTCTGCCATAGGTTCTTGGAATTTTGCGTTCTCATAGAATACCTCTACCCACTATTATAAAATCTCTTGAGGGCCAGGCCCTGTTAAACAGCGAGTTTTATGAAATTTCAGGCAATTGGCCTTTGACCTCAAGAAAAATCGCTAGCAATTATCTATGGCACCCCCTAACAGCAATAGTTATTGGGCCCCAATCTAAATGAAGATTCTAAAGGTTATCGGCAGGTGGTGGGATAAAGTTGAGCTTTTCGTTTTACTATGGATCTTCGCGGAAGAGGCGAATCTCTGAGGCGCAAAGAGTCCCCTTGGGGTTAGTGATTTTAATTGAAAGCACACCTCGGGGATATTGCTTGATGAATTCCGAAATAATTTCCTGCAAATCAATAGAGGCTTCAAACCCTTTCATTGAAGTTGAAGCAGGTGACCAGGTACCTTGGAAATTTGTGAGATCGACGACCTGTCGTTTGAGAGATTTGTTCTGTGCATTTACAAAATCGAGGGAAACTTTAAGGTCTTTCAAGCCTTCGGCCCTCGTCCAATAGGAGAGTCGACCGAATGGGGGAAGGGCCTCAGACCAAATCTCCGGAATAGGAAGTCGCTGGACATCGTAAGTCACAAAGTCTTCTTGTAAATATTTTCTTTCAATATAGATGGAGTGCTGACAGCTCTCAACGATTTCACCAAATGATGAAAAAGAAATGAGCAAAGTGAAAAATAAGAATACTATTTTCATCACTTGGTCCCCACTGGATTACCGCAATAGGAGCGGCCTTTATTTTTTTCAGCAGGACTATAATTATAATAAAGACTTCCACCGCGATAAGGATGTCTCCCCTCGGTCCCAGAGGCGAGTTTCCCCATGATCTCCCCAACATGAGATGGGCTAACTGCCGTACATCCATTTGATCTTCCAGCAGTCGAGCCACCGATTTTTACTGAGGAGTCACTACTTCTTGCAACACCGGCCGCAACATAGGGAGCTTTATGCAAAACGATTCCTCGGGCCATGGAGTTATCATTGATACCAGGTTGCAATCCGTGCAGACGCATTCCGGTGCCCCATTCCTTAGTTGAAGTGTACTTGTTTCCAGTAATAAAAAATCCCGATGGAGTTAAGCTGGTGCCATCAGTATTAGAGAAATGAGTTGATCTCTCTTTTGAATTAGATTTACCACCTTTGGTTCCCGAGCCGTGTCCCGATTGATAAACACTCACTTGTCCGGTCTGAGTATCAAGAATGAAAAGACGTTTTTCGTTTGAAGATTTATTCAAATCATTGATCGTGATATAGCGTTGATTATCGATTCCAATACCATTGGAATAACCTTCACCAGAGGTTTTGAATTTTGTTCTTTTGTATTTATTGGCAAAACATAAAGCTTGTTCAAGGGCGACGGGATCTCCACCGAGTTTTGTATAATTACTCATTAAAGTTGAATCATTGACTCGTGCGCCGCTGGCCTCTGGTTGAGAATCTGGAATGGGGCAGTTAGGGCAGTGATCAACTGTCGGACCTTCCATCAAGCGATTGAGGTTTTTGCCGACATCTTCGCCCCTCGAGACATTGGTGAGTAGAGGATTATCTTGCACCTGAAAACTATCCGCACCGCCTCCCGTACTCGCGCTACCGCTGCCGCTCTGAGGAGTTTCACAGCCGGTAAACCAAGCGAAGCATGAAAGGAGAAAAATAAGATGAATCAGTTGTCGCAAATCAAACCTGTATCGTTAAGGTTTAGGACACTGTAAGTATAGTCTGTTGTTTTATTTGAGAGAAGATTGTTATTAAAGGATGCAATATCTGCCTAATATCTTGCGCTTTGAGATAAACAAGTAGCCCCACAAAAAATGGGCACTACTTGTCTTTCCAAGGATTTATGATTTTACGAATGTTGATCTTCTAAGAAACGTTCAGCTCGCATAGCCGCCATACAACCGCTGCCCGCAGCTGAGATCGCTTGGCGATAATAAGAATCTTGAACATCGCCGCAAGCAAAGACGCCTGGGATATTGGTATCAGGGTGAGGCGCGCGGGTTTTGATGAAGCCATGAGAGTCGACTTCAATTTGACCGCCTAAAAAACTCGTGTTTGGCGTGTGCCCTATCGCTAAGAAAAAGCCATCAGTCGCTCTTTCTGTTTTTTCGCCCGTCTCTAAATTCTCAATAATAATTCCAGTCACGCCGGATTCATTGGCAAGAATTTCTGAAACGCCCGTATTCCAGAGAAAACTAATTTTGGGATTATCAAAAGCTCTCTGTTGCATGGTTTTACTAGCGCGAAGAGTGTCGCGACGATGGATCACATAAACATGCTTGGCAAATTTCGTCAGGAAGTTGGCTTCTTCCATCGCTGTATCACCGCCGCCAACAACATGAACGATTTTATCACGGTAAAAAAAGCCGTCACATGTGGCGCAGGCACTAACTCCGCGGCCAATGAGTTCACGCTCTTTTGGAAGTCCTAAGTATTTAGCGGAAGCCCCAGTCGAGATCACAAGAGTCTCAGTCAGGTATTCTTGACCTTTCTCAGTGGTAACGCGAAACGGACGCTTGGACAAATCAACTTTAGTCACAGTTGTTGAAACATACTCTGTTCCAAAACGAGCGGCTTGTTGTTTCATGTTTTGCATCAGCTCAGGACCCATGATGCCTTTAGGAAAGCCAGGAAAGTTTTCAACCTCAGTGGTTGTCGTGAGCTGTCCGCCTGGCTCATGACCTTCGAGCACGATAGGTTTTAAATCAGCTCGTGCAGCGTAGAGAGCGGCGGTGTGACCTGCAGGACCAGAGCCGATGATGAGGATTTTTTTTGTCTCCATATCGCTTATGACTCCGCTTCAAGGGCCTTCTTAATATGTTCTGGCCTGTCATCTTCTTCTGGATGAATATCGTAATAACCTTTTACAGAAACGAGATCCTCTGGACTCGGCGCTTGGCGAGTGGTTTTAAATGCTTCATTTGTTAATGTGCATTCGTATCGGAAAATTTGTTTTTTGAATTTTTTTGCCACAGAAGCCTCAGTGTGAAAGGAAAACCTAAGTCTCTTATAATTAAATTCTCGGAATCATTCAAGTCTTAGTCCTTTTTAATTCAATTTATCAGCGCCGTGCTGCGGCTCGTCGCTTAAATCCTCTCAGATGTAAGAATTTTCCTACGGGCGCTTTGGCAGATTGTGTTAGACTATTTAAAGGTCCGAAACAAGAAGGAATGGCCATTGATCTTAAGGATGAGAACAGCCATTAGAGTAGGTTTATTAACCTTACTTTCTCTCTGTGCTCCCACTTTATGGGCGGCAGAGCCGTTGCCACTGCTTGAACCCTTTACCATTTTAAATATCAGCTCCACTGGAAGAAGCATGCATCTCGATCGCGGCTCACTTGCAGGATTAAGACCTGGGATGAAGGCCCGGCTTTTATTGCAGACGGGAGAGGTTGATCGACCAGTGCTTCGAACGGTCGCTTACGGTGAAGTCATTCGAGTTGATCCTGGAAGCTCATTATGGCTTTTGCACGAATTAGAATTCGCTGAGGCGATCCGCAAAGGACAAAAACTTGTTTATATTTTGCAAGATCGCGCTCTCAAAGGTGTTAGGCCGCTTGAGATCGAGCAGCAACGAGTGCTTTTCACTGAAGGCAAGACGATGCTTGATTATATCAAGGATAAAAATGAAGGGATGCCCGCAGAGCTGATTCACGGAGATAAAGAAAAGTATCAAAGTGTTGAAGGCACAGAGAAAAAAGAATTCTCTGAGGACTACGACGGAAAGCTTACGAGTTTTGATTATTGGCTCAAGCAAAAAGGTCTGCGTTTCGTGACTGATTATATGAGTGATTTGAAAGTGAAATTTATCGATGCCAATAATCAAGAAGTCGATGCAAAAAAAGTTTTAGCACAGAGAGAAAGAGACGTTTTTGATAGTTATGTGCAATCAATCGTAAAAAAGATCAACTCTCAGACTCATGGTCTTCACAGTCTCTACGAAAGAGACCTGAATATCAGATCATCTGAGCTTGTTCGAAGCTCAGTGGTTTACGAAAATACTTATGATAAGTATATCAACGATAAACGGGAGATCGTGACTATTCATCCACGGGCACAGGCTAAAGTTGATCGCGATGGGCCGTTGTGGTCTGCGGACTTAGATGATCGCTCTCTCAGAGAATTTATGCTTGAGAGTGGAATTGCTGAGGAAGATCGTCGCAAGAGACAGAGTCTGGATGAGATCCAAGGTCATGAAATTCTCTTTCGTTTCGCGAGTTCACTTTCTCGCTTTGGTTCGGAGGCAGATCCTAATTTTCAAGGTTCGGGTTATTCGATTGCCATTGGTTACGAATATCAATTGGCGCGATTTTTTCGCTGGGCCCGTTCGGTTACACTCGACGCCGAATTACAAAGAAGCATTGGCTTCTATGAAATGGCCCCAGAAATCAATGGGCGATTTTCGGAAGGAAGCTTCGGCCTTGGGATGAATTATTATTTTTATAACGAACCTTTCTCATTAAATATTCCAGCCTTTTATATTGGCCTCGCTTTCAAACGTGGTAATGCCGATGGTGGCTCTGACTTATTGGAGCAACAAAGCACTTATCGTTATCAATCGGTCACGGCCCCAGCGATTCATTTAGGTGCGAAGTACCGTTTCCGCGCAGGGGATGGTTATTCTGATGATGTGAAACTGGGATTTGGTGTGAATTTTCTGCTTGCCATTGAAAATAAAAGATTCACTACCGTGGACGCTCCTCTTGAAAGCGTGGAGAGTTCGTTTGTGGTGCAAGATAATAAATTTTCAGTGGGCATGAGTTTGTTTTTTTAACGAGGCTATTTATGATCAAGTTATTGGCTCCGATTCTTTTTTGTTTACTCCTTGCAGTTGATGCTCACGCCGTCTTGGAGGTTGATGAAACCATTACGGTGAGAATCTTAAAAACGTCGGCGACAAAGAAGACGGTACTCGTTAATAGAGGGCTCGAAGATGGACTTGTCGTTGATCAGCACGCTAAGTTTTTTCTGACAACAGGTGTGATCGCACGGGGAGTGGTTGTTCAAGTCGCTCCCTCACGCTCTATTTGGTCTATTTATAGAATTATTGATGCCGATCAAATTGTGGACGATAGAGTTTTGAATATTAAAATTTCAACCCCACTGAGGCTGACTGAAGATCCATCAAAGGCCATTCGTGTTGTTCCAACAACAGCAGTAGGTTCAGACAGAATTACTACGATTCCCCTCGCCAGTGGTGCGGACGATATGCCAGGTGATCTTTCTGATATTGAGCGTGGAGAGTTAGAGAGTTTAGGTCTCGACCGTTCAGCGATCCTCTCTCACGGCGGAGGATTTTCACAAAGAGATTGGGAAGTTTGGTCTCTTGCCCATTTTAATCTTTTGAGTGGGTCTTTTGATCAAACAGATGACACTTCAGGTTCAACTAGCCAGTCGAGTATTGATTTTTCTCTCGGCGCAGAGATGTATTTTTCAACACAAAATCAGTATTTAAGAAATGTTTCTTTGGTGGGATTAATTCACTCTCGTTCTCAGTCTTCTGGTGATGCTGTGGCGGTGAAGAACTCTTGGTTTGAATATGGTGGGGGAGTTAATTACCATTTTTATGGCGATCATATGCGACCACAAAATCTTGTGTTGTTTGGTACCTTAACTTTCGGTATTGGGAGTGTGAACTCCGAAGTCACTGCTCAGAACTCAGTCGGTGGAGACGACTCTGTCACCACACAGGTTGATGGCAGCAGTAGTTTCTTTAGTCTTGGTCTTGGTTCAAAGTTTTATCTTGGCAATGGTTTTGGGATGCGGGCACTGCTTGATTATTACCGCACAAGTGAAACCTATAATTTTGAAGAAGGCGAGCAGTTGACCCGCTCACTTGCGGGTCCTCGTTTACAGGTCGGACTTTCTTATCGTTGGTAAATTTTGGTAAATAAACGATAAACAGACTCCGACTTAGTCGTGAATCATAGGCTCGTTTTCTTTTTCTTGTTCTTGAATTTCTTCCCTTTGCTGTGCTTTGAAAGCTGGGGCGTGATCATGAATATCGATTTCTTTGACCACTCTAATTGTCCCAACATCATTTTTTGTATAAGCATTAAAAGGGGTATCTGGACTCAAATCACTTTCATCAAGTTTTTTTACCCATACAATATAGCCATCGATATTTCTCCAGCCTTGATAGCCAGAGTTGCTAACCGTAACCTCAGCATGCGCGGGTAGGCCTTCTGCAACTGCTTTCACCACGGCTTCAAATGATTGCGTGCCTGGTTTGAATTCAAATGAGAGGTGTTGGACGATTCCGCCTTGCTCTTCATCAAAATACTGAGTGTGAAAATATCTTGTGCCGGGCAAAGTTTTATTAGTGCGAATCACACTCATGCTTCCGGTAAAAGGATTTTTATCTACTCCGACTTTTGGTTCAAGTTTATATTTGTTTAAAGCTTGAACGATATCTTTGACTTCAGTTTTTTCAGTCGCCAAAGGAAAAATTCTGCGAGTCATTTGAAGTAGGGAAGTCTTGTGTTCGGCGCTAATCTCTTTGAATTCATCTAAAAGAGTTATGTCTTCTGAGAGGGCCGGGTCAACTTTGACGTCACTTGTTCTAGCGGCTTTGATTTCTTGCTCGTTGATTGAGCTTTCAATGGCTTTTGTATCCTCATGATCGATTGGTGAACCGACCTCTGTTCTCGCGCGCTCTTCTGTCGCTTCAGTTTTTTCTTCATGTTTGGCGACGTTGTTATTTCTCTGAAGCAGGACAAAAGCAGTCGCAGCGACGATGATCACTGCGACGAGAGGGACAAGTTTTTTCATTGAAATTTCTCATTTTCCCATCGTAGCAAGTATGGGGTTGGATTCATTAAATCAGAGCGACGGTTATACGGCTTTCTGGTTTGAGTTAAAGCTCCCTTACCATTTCCGCGGTAAAGTTCAAAGTGAAGCATCGGGCGACAGCACCCAGAATTCACAACACCCATTGTTCCAACTCGATCACCCATCTTTACCTTTGCGCCTCTTTTAATATTTGTAGGGACTTTAGCATTAATCTCCCCGTATCTTACAATAAATCCACCACTATGAGCAACTTCCACTGCGTAGGTTCCTTGGTAGAAGAAATAACGATCTCTGACTACAGTTCCTGGTGCAACAGATAAAATAGGCTCGTCACGAAAGCGATAGAGGTCAGTTGCGCCGTGAGATCTTGTTCCGCCGCCACGTCTTGCTCCAAACATTCTCATTCCAGAAGTATAAGCATGTGTCACTCTGGCGATCGTTGGAAATTCACAGCAGTTTGGATCATCAAGGCCCGTAATTGTTGTATCAGAGTTTCTTGTGACTTGCGCTCTGACTCTTAAATGAGCACATTCAGACTCTTCCTTAATATAACCCTTGGCAACCCAACCAATATTTTGATCTTGCTCTTCACGATCCATAAATTGAACTCGAACAAATTCATATTCAACATTATCGATTGTCTGAGTTTTTTCGTTTTGCTCCCACCCTTGAAAGAATTTTACTTTCTCGCCAACTTTAGCTTGGAATAAAACATTTTCAAGTGAGTCATCTCGAACATTTAATGTTGTCTGTGGTACGCACACTACTGCATTCAGTCCAGAGACGAATTCATCGGCATCAGCGTTTTCGTCCTCTTCTCCGCCTTCTTCTTCGTGTAGTTCACCTTCGCCAGATTCAAGTTCAAGATCCTGAGTTAGGAGTGACGACCCTGCCGTTGATTCATCAGCAGATTTCTCTTGTTCGAGGTCATCAATATTCAGTTCGTAATCGATTAAGCCCGGAAAAAGGGTTTGTGTTTCATCGATTGTGAAAGTTTGAATTTTATTAAAAATCTCCGTTTCTTCTTCACTCACACCAATATAAGCAAGGGGAGCTGAGAGATCACTTGGAGAAAAAACTTCAAACAGGTTGTAGTTACGGTTTGAGCCTTCAAATTCAGCACAATCTAATTTGAGATAAGACTCGCCCCGTGGAATTTTCCAAAGGCTGTCATTAAGTTCTTTGACGTCTTGCTGTGATTTAACTTGAATGATTCTATCTTCCAAAGCGGCAAGAGATTGCTTAAAAAGAAATCCTTCATCCCCTCGCGCTGATTGCCATCTTTGAGTCAGTTCAGATTCATTTTTATAATTAACACCGATAACGTGAATGGCGCTAAAGTTTTTCTCTCCACGGCCTTCGATAAGTTTTACCAGCGAGCCGTTTCTTAAATAAGACTGTCTCACGCCCTTACTGTTTCGGAGGTTTTCCGTAATGCTCTTACCAGTTCCATAATATTCAGAGATGCGGAAATTGGTCTCGTCATGAGCGGCGATTTTACAATGACTTGCGTCCGTTAACCCGCTTTGATTATCCCAGTAATAGGTCTCGTAAGCGTGTAGGCTACCGCTGAATAAGAGAGCAATGATTGGGGAAATTATCGATTTGGCTGACATTTCGACTCCTCGGACGTGGTAAACAGATACAACAGGTTATAACATTTGATGGCGCTGCGCGTAACAAAGGCTGTAAGGTTTACTAGACTGTCCATTTTCTGAACAGAAATTTCGCTGGGAAAGGGAGCCTAGATAAAGCTATAAGCCCTTGAAATTTTTGAATTCTACTAAAAAAGCGAAAGACCGTGGTCGATATAAGGTCCTATTTCGTCAGATTGTTGCCAGTGGTTCTGATTGGCGACCCCAAGCCTACGGACCCACAGGTCTTGTGGGGTGCGCACCAGCTCGGTCCGCCTAATTTCCGTCATCAATTCTTTGGTAATAGTGACCTTTTTAAAAGGAGAGATCAAAGATCTTTGGCGCAACGGCCTTTTAGTTGCCTCCGGATTATAACTTATTTGATGGCGCTTCATGATGGGCATCAAGATGTCTTGGGCCATCACTCTAAAGGTAGTGTATTTCCCGCCGATCACCACTCCAATATTAGATTTAGGCCAATAGGTTTTGTGATTGCGAGCAGTTTTTCCAAGGTTTTGAGTATTCCCATCTTTAACCAGCGGTCTAATGCCGGCAAAGGCCGATTGGATTTGGTTTTGTGTGATGGGACCATTTAGCAAGTTGGGGAAATTTTGATTGAGATTATCTAGTAGGTAAGTGATCTCTTTTTGGCTTGGAGTGAGATCGAAGTAATTGGATGTTTCATTTTGAACTTCCGTTGTGCCGACCAAAACACTGCCTCTTTGTGGGATGACAAAAATGACTCTGCCATCTGGGGGAGTCATGACCATGGGGTACTTAATGGGAAGATGCTCTTTTTTAATCCAGAGGTGACTTCCTTTAGAAGGAAGAAGTTGCGGACTCCACTGAAGCCACGGCCATTTGGCCAGCAGTTGATCTGTAAAAGGGCCAGTGGCGAAAACGAGATCTCTTGTAAGGACTTCTTGTGTCTCACCGGTTAGGCCGTCGACTAGTGAGACCCAAAGTTTCTCACCCATAGGCTTTAGGTCTTTGAGCTCCCAGTAATTGAGAGCGTGACAATTTGTTTCTTTCAGCCCGTCGTAGATGACTTCAAGAGTGAGTTTAGCGTCTTCGACAATGGCATCATAATAGACGCCGGCACCTTTCAATCCAATTGGATTTAGGCTTGGAAAGTCTTTAAGGACTTGCTCTTTTGAGAGCATACGATGGGGAGAATTTTGAAAGCCCGAGAGAAAATCGTAGAGGAAGAAGCCGATTTTCATCATCCACATCGGCCTTTTGCTGGTCTCATAAATGGGCAAATAAAAAGACTTCTCTTGGCAGAGGTGAGGGGCGATTTTTAACCAAAGGTTTTTTTCATGAAGGGATTCGGAGACTAATTCAAAATCCATTGTCTCGAGGTAGCGAATTCCTCCGTGTAACATTTTAGAGCTAGACTGGGAAGTTTGTGAGGTGAAATCCTTTTTGTCGATGATGAGAGTTTTTAGTCCGTGTAGGGCAGCGTCTCGAAAAACTCCAGCTCCGACGATTCCACCACCGACGACAACTAAGTCATACTCATTCTGAAGCTTCATGAATTTATCCTAGATCAGACAGTCCACTGACCCAGACAGCGGTCGCGGTACAAGTGATCATATATTTTGGTTGAGGTTGATTTGATCTGGTTTCAAGTAGGGGCGTGACTTGATAATTAACTCCCACAATGGCATTGGCCCCAAGCTTAAGGGCTTGGCCTCGCAATTCTTCGGCCAGTGAGTGATAGAGTTGTTGCAGGCCTGGAGCGTATTTTTGAATGAGTTCGTCTTCTTCTTCTGCGGGTATCTCAAGGAAAGAGAGAGGGATTTTTTCTTTCGTTTTTTCTTTCTGATTTTCTGAGTCGCTCTCTTGATTAAGGGAGCGAATTGTTAGCCGCTCTAGCTCGTCGGAATCAATGCTTTGATGTTCTGAGACCATGCCAAGATACTTATGAATGCGGTGGCCTTCAAGAGTTGGCGTAGTCGTAATCAAAATCTGCTCGAGGCTGACTGGGGTTGTGCTTAAATGAAGTGTTTCTGCTTTGTTTTGGCGCAAGTTTTCTTTGCGAACAAGGCCCCTCTCCTTTGAATCATAGGATTTTGAAGGGTGTAATTCTTCTGAGAGTCCAACCATAATATCGAGGCGATAGCGACGCATTTTATGGGCCAGAAAAATGGCGGAGTACTCGCTTAAGTGAGAGAGAAGGAGTGCACCGGTTTTTAAAGATTGGGCAAAGGTCGCTTCGTTTGAGGCGTCTAAAAGGCCGTGCTCACCAAGTAGGGCCAAGATATCGGCGGCGTCTTCTTCGTAGACAATATTTTTTACGATCAAAGAGTATGGAGGATTGCCGCCACTGACGATTTTTCCATAGGTCATATTTTGTGCGAATTGTTTTACGTCTTCGAACTTTTCCGGCTGAGGCCTAGGGGCTTTTACAACGACGGGCGCTGGCGCTTCAATTTCAAATTCTCCTTCAGGGCTTTCTTCTGGTTCTGAGAGTTCGAAGTCTGAAGTCTCATCTAAGTTTTCCTCTTCCGTGGGATCAAAACTGAAATTGGCCGTTCCGTCGCCAAATGTGTCGTCGCTGGATTCTGCTCCAAACATTTCTTCCGATTCTTCGGGAGTTTCTTCTTCGGGCTCGCTTAAACTAAAGGGATCGTCATCGGATTGGGTGAAATCGGCGTCGTTAGATTCATCTGAGTCATTTGATGAGAAGTTTGATGAGAAGAAAGAGGCATTGTCGCTTTCGTCTTGTTCTTCGTCTTGCTCTTCCTCTTGTTCCCCTTCGCCGTCTTCACTTTCAGTTTGAAAGAAGTCTTCGGTTTCTTCTTCAACCTCTGTGTCTAAGCCACCCTTTGGAAAAGGGATATGGGCATCAAGGACAGCTTGGTCTTCGTCTTCTAGGTCGTCGAGGCTTGGGAGGGCATCATCATCACCTTCATCGCTTTCATCATCAAGTGCCCGATCCACATCGGGATCATCTTGATGGATGAACTCCGAAAGATCCTCAATCCTTGTGAGATCCTTCTTATCTGTCATGATGATCCTTCCTCTATAGTGTCAGGCCTATTTGCCGTGACACTGCTTAAACTTTTTACCTGAACCACAAGGGCAAACATCATTGCGTCCCACTTTATGGTCTTGACGCTTTAAAGGAGCTTTTGCTTCTTCTTGCTGTTGCTGAGCTCTCTTATGGGCCTCAAGTTGCGCTTCAAGCATTTCCTGTTGGCGCTTCTTCAGCTCTTCAATCTCTTCCTTCGTATGTAATTTTACACTATAGACGGTATGAACCACAGATTTTTTTACTGTCTCTTTCATTTGGTCAAATAATGTGAAGGATTCACTCTTGTATTCAGTCAAAGGATTTTTCTGAGCATACGCTCTAAGGTTGATCCCTTCTTTCAAATGGTCCATCGCAAGGAGATGGTCTTTCCAGTGCTGATCAAAAATGGAGAGTAAGATTTCTCTTAGCGCCATCTTCACTTGTTCAGGGTCATATTTAGCAAACTTGGCAGTAAGAATCTCTTTGGCCACTTCAGAGAAATACTGATGTAAAACCCCATCATACTTTCTATTGCACTCATCGACATTGACGACATAATCAGTATGAAAGGTGACTTGAAAACTTTTAACGAGCTCAGGCCATGGCCACGCCTCAAGGGATGTTTTGCGCTCAGGAGTATGGAGGTCTACGAGCATTGCCGAGACATCTTCAATCATCTCTTGAATAAACTCTAGGTTGCCTTCGTCGCCGAGGATGTCTTTGCGGAGTTTATAGATCACGCGGCGCTGATCGTTCATAACGTTATCGTAGTCTAGAAGGTGCTTACGGATTTCAAAGTTATGGGTTTCTACTTTCTTTTGCGCCTTAGCGATGGCATTTGAAATCATCTTGTGTTCAATGGGCTCATCTTCTTGCATGCCAAGGGTATTCATAAATTTAGAGATTTTATCAGAGCCAAAAATTCTCATCAAATCGTCTTCAAGACTTAGGAAGAACTTCGATTCGCCGGGATCTCCCTGGCGGCCAGAGCGACCTCTTAACTGATTATCAATTCGGCGAGATTCATGTCTTTCAGTCCCTAGAATAAAGAGACCACCTACGGCTTTCGTATCGGCCGAGAGCTTAATATCCGTCCCTCGACCGGCCATATTGGTGGCGATGGTGACAGAGCCCTTTTGACCAGCGTTGGCGATAATATTGGCTTCTCGTTCGTGTTGTTTGGCGTTCAAAACTTCATGGGGAACCTTGAGTTCGTTAAGGAGACGACTCAATGTCTCTGAAGACTCAATCGAAATCGTTCCAACCAATACCGGCTGACCTTTTTTATGAAGGCTTTGGATGAGATCACTGATGGCGCGGTATTTTGCCGTTTTATTCTTATAAATCACATCGGCTTGATCGATTCTGGCCATCGGAACATTGGTGGGCACAACCACCACATCAAGATTGTAAATTTTATGGAATTCTTCCGCTTCAGTATCGGCCGTTCCCGTCATCCCGGCGAGTTTTTCATAAAGTCTAAAATAATTTTGAAAAGTAATAGAGGCGAGAGTTTGGTTTTCCGACTTAATCGGCACACCTTCTTTCGCTTCAACTGACTGGTGAAGCCCGTCTGACCAACGTGAGCCGTCTTTCAAACGTCCAGTGAACTCATCAACAATGATCACGCGATCTTCTTTCACCACATAGTCCACATCTCTTTTAAAGATGGAGTGGGCTTTGAGTGCTTGATTCAAATGGTGCAGAAGTTCGGAGTGTTTTAAGTTGTAGAGGTTATCGATTTTAAGAATCGATTGCATGAAGGTAATGCCTTCATCAGTCAGCATCACACTGCGAGCTTTTTCATCAACGGTGAAGTGTTTTGTTTTTTCCAACTGAGGAATAACTTTGTTAGCGATATGATAAAGTTCAGCACTGCCTTCGCTTGGCCCTGAAATGAGGAGGGGAGTACGGGCCTCATCGATCAAGATCGAGTCGACCTCATCGACGATACAGAAGCGATGTCCACGCTGAACATAGTCTTCTATCGAGAACTTCATATTGTCTCGAAGATAATCAAAAGCGAATTCGTTGTTTGTTCCGTAGGTGATATCGGCGCGGTAAGCTTCTTGGCGTTCCCGATCACTCATATTAGAAATAATGCATCCAACTTTTAAGCCCAGCCACTGATAAAGCTCGCCCATTTCAGCGGCATCTCTTTGGGCGAGATAATCGTTGACCGTCACGAGGTGAGCGCCGTTGCCTTCAAGAGCAATTAAATAAAGCGGGAGAGTGGCACAAAGGGTTTTCCCTTCACCGGTTTTCATCTCGGCAATGCGCCCTTGGTATAGCGCCATTCCACCCATCATCTGAACGTCGTAGTGGCGCATTTTAAGCACGCGAACCGACGCTTCTCTGACGGTCGCGAAGGCTTCAGGGAGAATTTCATCGAGCGTTCCACCGCTGGCCAGTCGCTGGCGCAATTTCGGCGTTTGAGCTTGCAGTTCTTCGTCGCTTAATTGTTTCATCTGCGCTTCGTAATCATTGATTTTACGAATGGTCGGCAACATAGCTTTGATATCGCGATCATGCTTAGTGCCGATAAATCTTTTAATTGCTTCTAACATAGGGTGATCTCCAATTATTTAGTCGAGGATATAATAAAATGGGTCAACCGGCGTTCCGTTGACTCTCACTTCATAATGCAAGTGAGGGCCGGTGGAGTAGCCGGTGGAGCCGACGGTGGCGATCAGATCCCCTCTGGTAATGCGTTGGCCTTTGATTGCGACTAAACCCTTGGCGTGGGCGTAGAGAGTTTCAAGACCGTAGCCATGATCGATTTGAATGAAGTTTCCAAATCCAGGCTTGCTTCCAGAGAATGTGACGATGCCGTCAGCGGGGGCAGAGATGGCCGTGCCAGGAGGGGCTCCAATATCAAGTCCTTCATGCATACGCAGTTGACCTGAAGTCGGGCTAATTCTGGGGCCATAATAACTTGTAATCCAACCTTGCGAGGGCATGAGTGTCGGCATGGACCGCAGGAAAGATTCTTTATCCAATAAGTATTGATCAAGTTCATGGACATCGAGTTCGAGATTTTCAACATGATCTTTAATAAATGTAAAAGTGTAGTCGAAACGGGCGAACTGATCGGCCATGGTAAAACTTTGTTTAATCAAATCACTCCACTCACGAGTGTAGGTATAACCGGTCTGCAGACCAAAAGTGGTGGCGATTTTTTTTTCGTAGAGGTTTTTTAATTCTTGGTACTCGGCTTCATTTTGAAATTGATCAAGCTGAATGAGCGGGCTTTGCTGACTCGTCGAAGGAACTCGTTTGAAGGGGGCCAGACGGTCAGTGCTGGGCTTCGCTTGAACGCTCGATTGGACCTCTTCCGTGGTATCACTTGGAAGTTCAGAACCTGGGACTGGTGTTGTGAGATCGACTTCTTTGAGGCCGGTAATAATTCGGAGTTTTCGTTCGAAAGTACGGATTCGTTCGATGTCTTCCGTCACAGCGTTGATCTTCATTTGATTGAGCTGAATCTGTTCTTTGAGTTGGCGGTTCTCAATCGTCAAATGCTTGTTGACGTGGACTTGCTTGAGAATTTTCCAATAATCAAAAATCAGAATCGACAAGAGTGCGACAAAAACAAAGACAAAAAAGCTTAGCGCCCGAAATACAACTCGGGGCAATCGCACAGAGCGAACGCCTTTATCTCGTTCAGGCACAATCATGACAGTATAATATCTATCCAAACATTCCTCGAGAGCTTAAGTCATAGGATATTTTAGGGGGCGCGGGGAGAGCTGACAATAGATAAACAGGGTTAGGCAGAGATAAACTCGCTGATTTTATTTTGTTTTCATAGCCGGGTAGATCTTTAAAAAATGTTTTTGCAATTGACCAAGAGCCCTAACTGCGAGCTCAAACAGATTTATTCAGACAAAAAATTCTGCGTCCTCTTGACCGCGGTACTCGGTGAGTCTGGATTGCCAATCTCCCACATGCAGCTCCAATTTATGACCATTGGGGTCAATAAAATAGACTGAATTTCCTTCGGATTTGTTTTCCTTGAAAATTTTGGCGTTGGCAGCATTTAATCTGTCGCACATTAATGGGAAATCCGCTTGGGCGACCGTAAAAGCAAGATGAGTGTATTCTGGAAGTTCTCTCTGACGCACGAAAGGGTCTTCTTCGATACAGAACCAAAGGTTTCCCGCCAAGAAATAGGCGGATTTTTGTTTTTTCATAAGTGGCTTGAAGCCCAGAACATTCTGGTAGAAGGCAAACGACTCAGACAACGAACGGACGCTCAGAGTGATGTGATTGATTCCTGTAATCATCCAACAAACTTACCGTCGCCTTTGAGAGATGGCAAATAGGTGCTATTTCGCAACGACTAAGATCACCGAAATATTATCGTTTCCACCGTTGGCATTTGCTTGGTGCACGAGCATTTTCACGGCCGCATTAACCGCATCCGCAGTGGCGAGTCCAGGATTTGGAATATATTTATTCACAATATAGAGAATATCAGGATCGGAAACTTTGCCATGCAGGCCGTCGGAGCAGATGAGAAAAATATCATTGCGGCAGACTTTATAATTAAAAACATCGACCTCGACATTTTCTTCAAATCCAACGGTGCGAACGAGCACGTTTTTCTGTGGATCTTTTTGCGCTTGCTCGCGATTATAAATCCCAATATTGAGTTTTTCTTGCACGAGTGAATGGTCTTTTGAAAGTTGAAATAAGCGACTGCGATTGATTAAATAAGCCCGAGAGTCGCCGACATTTGCGACGAAAAGTGTCGTCTCTTTAAAATAGAAACTGACGACAGTGGTCCCCATACCAACGAGCTGGGGGTCAGCTTTGCCGCGATCTTTAATGGATTTATTGGCGTATTTAACAGCATTCGAGATGAGAGTGGCAGGGGGTTGATCGGGATTTTGAATCACGTATTCGGGAACAGATTTTACTGCCAGTGCGGAGGCGATATCTCCACCGTTATGTCCTCCCATTCCATCGGCGACGATGAAAAGGTTTTTTTCAGGATTCATATAAATAGAGTCTTGGTTAGTTTTGCGCTTTTGTCCTATATCGCACATACCAGCTGAAATGAGACCCATGGAAGCCTTTTGAAAATGGAGGTGTCATAATGATCCTATTATTGTCAGGAGAGATATGATTTTTGTCAAATGATTGAACACTAGTGAGCTATCACCGCTGAAAAACAGTCAGGTATTCGGTGTTTTGAAATATTCGACCTGGTGTCGGATGTTCTGCTTTAAACTTTCCAACTCTTAAGTGTATAATAATGAAAGAGACCTTATTTCGATTCTCAAGGACGGGGGAAGAATTCATGGCAAAGATTAAGATCGACGACTTTATGCAAAGTCATTTTCGTGTTTCCGATTTCACGCACCTCAATTGGAGCGGAAATTTCCAAGATTATATCAATATTGTATCGGAAGATCCTCGAGTGGCGCGAAACGCGTTCCAGCGAGTTTACGATATGATTATGACTTTCGGAGTAGAGAATTACACCGAATATAAAAAAGAAATCACACGCTATACATTTTTTGATGATGTGATTGGCGGTGGCAAAGACGCGGTCTTTGGAATCGACGTTCACTTAATGAAACTCGTGAACTTTTTCAAGTCAGCGGCGATGGGCTACGGGACGGAAAAAAGAGTTCTTCTTCTTCACGGGCCGGTGGGTTCTGCGAAATCCTCCATTGCTCGCCTCCTTAAAAAAGGACTTGAGCATTATTCAAAAACTGATGACGGGCGTTTGTTTACCTTTGAATGGGTAGATGATTCCGCGCCAGATATTCTAGGTGGAGCTAAGCTCTTCGCATCCCCCATGCATGAAGATCCGCTCAAACTTATTCCACTCGAAGTCCGAAAGAAATTTCTTGAAGAGATCAATAAGGGAATCAAAGACGGTTATAAAATCAATATTAAAGGGGAAGTGAACCCTGCTGACCGTTATATTTTAAAACAATATATGCTGAAGTACGATGGTGATTGGACGAAAGTCATGAATCATATTCGAGTGAAGCGTTTAGTGCTGTCTGAAAAAGACCGGATCGGGATCGGCACGTTCCAACCAAAAGATGAGAAAAACCAAGACTCGACGGAACTCACCGGGGATATCAACTACCGAAAGATCGCTCAGTACGGTTCTGACTCTGATCCGCGCGCCTTTAATTTCGACGGTGAATTTAATATCGCTAACCGCGGTGTCGTCGAGTTCATCGAGATGTTAAAGCTCGACGTGGCTTTCTTGTACGATCTTCTCGGTGCTTCTCAGGAACAATCGATCAAACCTAAAAAATTCGCGCAAACTGATATTGATGAAGTGATTATTGGCCACACCAATGAGCCGGAATTTAGAAAACTTCAAAATAACGAATTCATGGAAGCCTTGCGAGATAGAACCGTCAAGATCGATGTTCCGTATATCACGCGCCTTGATCAAGAAGTGAAGATTTATCAGAGAGATTTCAACGCTGATAAAATTCCTCATGTGCATATCGCTCCTCACACTCTAGAGATGGCGGCGATGTGGGCGGTTCTCACTCGTCTTGAAGAACCGAAGAAAGCGGATTTGACGAAACTTCAAAAGCTTAAACTTTATAACGGTAAAACTTTGCCAGGCTATAACGAAGAAAACGTGAAAGAGCTTCGTAAAGAAGCGGTGAGAGAAGGTTTAGAGGGAATCTCTCCTCGTTATATTCAAGATAAACTCTCAAACGCTCTCGTCAAATACGGCATCACAGGCTCACTGAACCCCTTTATGGTTTTCAATGAACTTGAATCTGGTCTTAAGCACCACAGTCTTGTGAACGCACAGGATCAGCTTGAGCATTATAAAGAAATGCTGGCGATTGCTCGTCAAGAGTATGAAGACATCGTGAAAAATGATGTGCAAAAAGCCATTAGTCTTGATGAGTCGGCGATTGAAACTCTTTGTGCCAATTATATCGATAACGTCAAAGCCTATACTCAGAAAGAAAAAGTGCGCAATAAATACTCAAACAAGCTCGAAGACGCCGATGAGCGCTTCATGAGAAGTATCGAAGAGAAAATTGATATCGCGGACTCTCGCAAAGACGATTTCCGCCGCGAGATCATGAACTATATCGGTGCCCTTGCGATCGAAGGCAAGCAGTTTGATTATAAGATGAATGAAAGACTTCACCGCGCCCTTGAGTTGAAGCTTTTTGAAGATCAAAAAGATTCTATTAAGCTCACGTCGATTATTTCGAAGGTTGTTGATAAAGAAACCCAAGAGAAGATCGATATTATTAAGGCCCGCTTGATCAAGAATCATGGTTATTGCGAGATTTCGGCAACGGATGCGCTTAATTATGTGGCCAGTATTTTTGCAAAAGGTGATAGCGCAAAAAGCTAGTTGAGGACTTCATGGATCATCCGATAAAAAGAGATCACGCCCGCTTTCGTAAAATCGTGAAGGGGCGTATTCGTGATAATTTGCGAAAGTATGTTTCTCAAGGGGAGATGCCAATCCCTAAAGGAAATAAAGAATTTCGTGTTCCCATGCCCTCTATCGATACCCCAAGATTTAAATTCGGCGACCAGAAACAAGGTGGCGCAGGCCAAGGTGAAGGTCAAGCCGGCGATCCTGTTGACGGTCAAGACGGTGAACCAGGTCAAGGGGAAGTCGGCTCTGGGGAAGGAAATAAAGAATTAGAAGTTGAACTTAGCCTTGAAGAGCTTGCGAGCATTTTAGGGGAAGAGTTAGAGCTGCCGCGTATTGAGCCGAAAGGTAAAAAGGCGATGCAGAAGACCACTGATAAATACACAAGTATCGGCACCGTCGGTCCCGACTCTTTAAGACACGTCAAACGCACTTATAAAGAAGCACTTAAACGCCAACTTGCTTCTGGCGTTTATAATCCAGACAACCCAGTGATCGTGCCCGTGAAATCGGATTTCCGCTACCGTAGTGCCGACGCCAAGATCGAGTTTGAAAACTCGGCGGTCGTGATTTATATGATGGACGTCTCGGGTTCCATGGGTGACGAGCAAAAAGAGATTGTGAGAACAGAGAGTTTTTGGATTAATCTCTGGCTGAAGTCTCAGTATAAAGATATTGAAGTTCGCTATATTATTCACGACGCCACGGCGAAGGAAGTCGACGAAGAGACTTTTTTCAGAACCCGCGAAAGCGGTGGAACATTGATCTCTTCTGCCTTCAAACTCTGCCGTGAAATCATGCAAGCAGATTATAATTCAAGTGAATGGAATATCTATCCTTTCCATTTTTCTGATGGAGATAACTGGTCGACGGACGACACGAAACTCTGTCTCGATATTTTAGATCAAGACATTATCCCTAACTCCAATGTGTTTTGTTACGGCCAAGTGGAAAGTCGCTACGGTTCGGGTCAGTTTTATAAAGATCTGCACACTAAATACGGTGAGCGCAGTGATAATGTGATTTTGTCAAAGATCAAAAATAAAGATGCCATTCTTGACTCCATTAAAGATTTTCTCGGTAAGGGAAAATAGGAAATACAAGGAAGTAAAAAGGTAAGGAATGAACCGAACAAAACCGCTCTCAGGGGAACTCCTCAGACTCAAAGAAGAAATCCATCAATACGCCGTCGATTACGGTCTTGATTTTTATCCTGTGATTTTTGAAGTCTGCAATTATGACACTGTCTGTATTCTCGCCGCTCAAGGAGGCTTTCCAAGCCGCTATCCGCACTGGCGTTTTGGAATGGATTACGATCAACTCTCGAAAGGAAATATCTACGGCTTTCAAAAAATTTACGAGCTCGTGATCAATACTGATCCTTGTTACGCTTATCTGCTCAATTCAAATCGCATCGTCGATCAAAAACTTGTGATGGCCCATGTGTACGGCCACGCTGATTTTTTTAAGAATAACGCCTGGTTCGCTTCCACTGACAAAAAGATGATGGATGTGATGGCCAATCACGGCACTAAGATTCGCCGTTATATGGAACGCTACGGTCAGGACCGAGTGGAAATCTTTATCGATAAAGTTCTCTCCATTGAGAACTTGCTCGATGTGAACACCCTTTTCAACACTCCTCAAATTGAACGCAATCGCCAGAAATTCGCTCAAATGCAAGAAGACGAAAAGCATCTTGATCAAGACGATGGGCGCTCTTCTTCACTGCGCTCTTTTATGAAGAGCAATTTGCGCGGAAAAGACCAAGCTCCGGCT
Source organism: Bacteriovoracaceae bacterium UBA6166 (assembly GCA_002435795.1). Lineage (GTDB taxonomy): Bacteria > Bdellovibrionota > Bacteriovoracia > Bacteriovoracales > Bacteriovoracaceae > UBA6166. The sequence continues at coordinate 43,625 of DIUE01000002.1, forward strand.
GTTCCAAAACAAATTGAAGATCTTCTGCCAGCTCGTGAAATTGATCAGCGCTATAGTGGCACTCGGGATATTATGAAGTTCCTCATGGACGTCGCTCCTTTGCAAGAATGGGAAGCGGATATTATTGGGATTCTTCGTGAAGAAGCTTATTATTTTCTTCCACAGCGCATGACCAAGATTATGAATGAGGGCTGGGCCAGCTATTGGCATTCAAAAATCATGACTCAAAAGGCCTGTAAGTCTTCTGAGATTATCGATTTTGCCGACGTTCATTCTGGTGTGATGGGTATGAGTCGCCAAAATATCAATCCCTATAAAATTGGGATCGAGCTTTTTAGAGATATCGAGCATCGCTGGGATACGGGCAAGTTTGGAAAAGATTATCAAGAATGCACCGATATGGCGGTTAAAGAAGCGTGGAATCGGGAGACAAATCTCGGTCGTCAAAAAATCTTTGAAGTTAGAAAGAGTCATAATGATATTACTTTTATCGATGAATTCTTCACTGAAGAATTCTGTGAGCGCCAACAACTCTTCACCTATAAATTCAATCCAAGAACGGGCCGAAATGAAATCGACTCCAGAGAATTTCAAACCATTAAACAGAAAATCCTAGCGGGCCTTACCAACTTTGGTACTCCGCTGATTCAAGTCAAAACCGCCAATGATCAAAATCGCTCTGAACTCTTGCTTGAACATGTTCATCAAGGAGTGGATCTCGATGGTGGCTACGCTGGTGACACTCTTCGCAATATCTTTGCTCTCTGGAAAAGACCGGTCAATCTTGAGACAATCCAAGAAGGCAAAAAACTCATTTACACCTTCGATGGAAGAGAATTAAAAACCAGAACTTAAGACTCATTTTCCATTGACCCAAGTACCACCTCAAGAGAGAATAATGTTTATTGATTCTTTTCTTGAGGTTCAAATGAGGATTTCGCGCGTAGCACTCATCTTCCTATTCTCCCTTATGGCAAGTACACCAAGCCTTGCCGATCAAATACGAGTGCAACGAGTTCGCGGTGAAGTGACTCATCTCTCCGCAGGTGCTTTGACTCCAAGAGTGTTGACCCTAGAAGATCGCTTTTCAAATGGTGTAACCGTCCAAACAGGCGGTGATGGGGTCGTGGTGCTCAGACTACCAAATAAAACAGAACTGATATTAGGTCGCCATTCGAAATTGATTATTTATCAAGCTGCAGCGACGGCACCTAATGATTTTTATCTCGAGAAAGGTTTTTTGCGTGTTAACGCTAATGAAACTGATGGAGAAAAGGCCCATTTTCTAAGCACGAAAGAAGGTGTGATGAGGTTTAGTCAGGCCCATTTTCATCTCGCCCTGCCAAAAGATGATCGTCATTTGCTTCTGGTGTATGAGGGCAATCTTGGCTTTGCGAAAATTGATCACGATCTTCTGAAAAGAGTTTCAGAAGAGGCCACTCGTCAGTTTGCTCAACGACAAGTTGAACGAAGAAACTCTGGTGAAGTTGAGGTGCGGGATGTCTTACCAGCAGGGATGAAGCGTTTGTTTCAACTGCGAACGCTCACTCATGAAAAAAGACGAGTGGATCTCAAGTCTGGACAATTTTCGATGTTGCTTCCTCACTGGAGCAAGCCGACGCTCCCGGTTTTTATTTCGCCAGTTCAATTTAATCAATTATTTCAAAACACAGAATTAGTTCGACCGAATCTCGACCCAAAAGAGCGCAGACAGTTGAGTTTAAATCAAAGCGTTCAACCTGTTGTCCCGTATGGACCTGCGTCCACCAAGCCCGAGGGGATTTTAAATGTGGCCAAGCAGGAACTGGCCTTCAAGAGCGGTGGTGTACTTGATTTTTTGACCGGTCACTATATCGCTCCTGAGCTTGATAGTAGTTTTGATCAGAATAACCAGATTTATTTGCCAAGAGCGATTGGGACAATCGATGAAGAAACAGGTTTCTATTTAAGCCCAGAGGGCCTGGTGCTGGAAATAGAAAGAGGTTTTGTCATCCGCGAACAGAATATGCCTGAGACTAGACGACAGGTCTTAGCAACTCAAGCTCGCCGCTTAAATGAAAGTTTGAATCTATCTCTTTATAAGAGTGGTCTAAAGCTAGTGGCGCAAGCGGGGGAGCGCCAGTATTCACAGCGAGAATTTTTCACTAAATCTCAATGGCAGTTCCGAGTATTGCCTTTCTCTCAAAGTTTTAAGCAGGGGGATAAATTTGAATCTGATCTTGGAATGAATTATCAGTTAAGCCATTTTTATCATACATCCAAGAGTTGGCAGTTTTATCACCAAGTCCAGTTTAAAAAACTAAGTTTCAAGCAAACTCTCGATGCTCAAATTTTAGATACACAGAAAGACACTCTTTTTGGTTTAAGTGTTGGTTTGAAAAAATACCTGGGCCCACGTTTTTCAGCGCTGCTTGAAATTGGTATTGATCAAAATCACTTCAAAGAAATTTTGCCTGAGACAGCGGCTTTTGAGCAGTCTTTAGAGTTGGTCGCGAGCACTAAAATTCGGGCGCTTCTTGATTGGCAATTGATTCGTTCGGGGCGCTTTCGTTTGGAGAATCTAAGCGGGCTTATATATCATTTTGAAAAAGAACGCGGAAGCCTGACAACTCAGAGCGCTCTTGGGTTTTATTTTGAACTAAAGGCCAAGTATTTTTTGAAGCCTGATATGGCGATTGCTGTCGGCCCCTGGCTTGAATCGATGGATCAAAAGGTTGTTGCAGGTCAAACCGAGTGGCATACAGAGCGACGCTCGAGTGGTGGTTTGCTGGAGTTAAGCTATACCTATTGATTAACTCGAAGCTCCATCCGCTGTTCATCAAGCTCTTCAATGTCTTTTTGATCGACAGATAACGCTTCTTCTAAAGGACTTATTGTTTGGGGCGTTCTGTAGCGCTGAAAACTCAGTGTCGGTGATAGGGCGGCGTGATCTTCACGGTTAAGCGTTTTTCCAAAGTTCTCCCATAGACCCTCACTCATCGCCACCCAGCATGAAACGCCCTCGAAGCGCAGGCAAGCGCGATTGGCCGAGTTCTTCACCTGATTTTTAAGACCGAGTTTTAACGAAGTATTTTTTTTCATCAATTCAATCTCAAGGGGCAATTTGGTTTGATAGGCCCGCTCAAGCGCATTCAAACGATCTTGAGCGAATTCATATTTCTCTTGGCGGATTGTGAAGGCAATTCTAAGCGCCTCTTGAAGCTTTTTATCACCCTCTTTGACGATCAATTTATCAAGTAGGCGCATTCCCTCCGCCCATTGTTCAAGCTTCCAAGCAAGAGGCAGACTGCGCTCCAGTGCATTGAGAGAGTTGGCCTTGAGTTTCAGCGCCAATTGAAAATGCCCGAAAGCAATTTCATATTTACGGGCCTTGAGGTTAATATTGCCTCGAATATTTTCACTATTTGGCGTTTCCAAACCTTCGATAAATTCAAGCGCCATCTTTTCGTCTCCAAGACGATAGTACAAAAGTCCCAAGAGCTCCCGCGCTCTGGGAGAGGCATAAACACTTTGAGGCATAGTGGAGAGATGGCGCAAGATCAGCTCTTCTTGATTGAAATAAAGTCCTGTTTTGAGCCAAATACGCACGATCTCATTGCTCTCAATTAAAAAACTGACGTCTGACATCAAGGCTCCGCGGAGTTGACCCTGACGTTGAAATTTAAGTTTTTGAATATTTTCAAGCCAAAATTGTCCATTTTTGGATGAGCTAAGTGTTGCGGTCTTACAGCGATTCATCTCATCTTCTAGCATCTGATTAGCAGGACCTGCTAGTTGATTGAGCACGCGAAGCAAACAAATATGGGGATAGCTTTTGAGGTCATTGTATTCGGGTCTTCCAAGGCGCTCTAAAGATGTGGTTGGACGGTCTTCAATGAAATCGATGAGTGCCAAGTAGCGGTCTCGAATTTTATCCAGGGCTTTATTTCTCTGATCAATTCGATCGAGAAAAAATTTCGACATTTCGAGATTTCCACCAATCAAAAAATGCTTAGCGATTTTCAAATTATCTAGATCGCTCTGCCTCTTCAACGATTCGTCGATCATCAGCTGCAAATTGACTTGTTCAATATTAAAGTCAGTCCAGTCCTCAGGCAATTCTTCGAGGGCGTGACAGTTTAAGCATGAAAACAAGGCAAAGAATGCAATCAGTACGGGCAAAGATTTTCTCTTCATGGTGGGCCCTATCATTTAGTCCTTTTCATTAATCCTTATCGGTTCTTTTACCGATGGGTTAAGCCTATTGACGTAGTGAGAGAAAGAAATGAGTTCGTAAAAGATGACGCGTTTACTTGGTTATTTGAAATTGATGATTCTCTTAGGTTTACTTTCGGGCAAAGCTCAAGCCTTAGTGCCAATGGAAAGTCTCTTGCTTGGAGATCTCTCTGAGTATTACGCCACAGAAAAAGCGGACCCTTTAAATTATGTCTTTCGTGCACTTGAGATTGGGCACGGAAAAGTTAGCGCTGAAGATCTTGTCAAACTTAAAGAACAGCTCGCCCTTTATCGCGGCTTTTATCAAGAAGGGGAGAATCTAGATAATTTCTGTCGTCGTCGACCCGAAATCGCTTATCCAACTTCTTTTGCCAAAGAACAAGCGACCCGATCTTTTATTGCAACTCTTCAATACCTCACTCTTGATCTTAGTGTGCGCTCTCTTGCTCGTTACGCTAAGGAATTAAAATTCACTCCAACAGAATATCAAAATTTCACGAAAAATTTGGTGGGCTCTTATTGCTCGGCGAATCTCTCTCTAATCTCGCTCAAGCAATTAGAGCGAAATATGATCGAGCGTTTTAACGGCGAAAATTCTTTTGTTTTGCCGACTATTGATAGCAATCCACTTTTTCCTGAAAACTTGATGGCCATTTTTGACAAAGAAAAAGCACTCGAAAAACAAATGGAACAATCACTGAAAATGTTTCAAGCGGCCTGCTCATGGGGTGGGGATGCTGAAAATGAACGATTGCTCGTTCCTTTGCTGCGAAACCCAGCAATTATGTCGTTTGTGATCAGACAGCTTTCCAATCAAAAACTTGAATGGGTTCAAAAAGATAATCTCATTGTGCTAACAAAAGATATTCAAACTGAGCAAGTTGTCTGTGAAAACCGAATTTGTCGCAAATCAACTCCAAGCCAGTTTGATCGGCTTTTTCCCCGCGCTGTCGGAACGACTTCTGTCGCTGATGATTTGCGCAGACTTTATTGTAGCGAATTTAGAGACGTGGACTTTGTAACCCGTGGGCAAGAGCCTAAGATCGAAAAAATGATTCGCGCATGGACTTTTGATGAGCAGAATTTTTTTGCCGGCCATTTCATGTCTCTTGTCACAGGAATTCCTGACCTTGTGCTTTACGCCGAAAGTTTTAATGATCTTCACCTCGCAGCGAGATCTTCAATGGACAGAGTTTGGGATCTTTGGTCGGAAGATCAACTCTCTTCCTTTGACCGAGAACTTCTCTACGAAGAACCACTGACTTTTGAGCTTGTTGATACCAGTCAGATTTTTAATCGTTACCAACCAAAATTTCGCGTTTCAATTGATGTTAATTTAGGAGAGTTTGATCGCATCAATCAACGGGTTGGAAAGCTTAGAACTGCTTTCAAAGTAAAAGTTCCAAGGCCATTTATGGTTTGGGCGACGAGGACTTGGTTTCAAGAAATGCCAAAGCTTGATGAGATTCGCTCTGATGTAATTAAACGTTTGAGTACTGTGATTGCAGATGATGTGGAGCAAGCCCGTCAAAGTTATAGTCTCGCCCCATGGTCAGTGCCGCTCGAAAAATTGATCGCAGAAGAGCTGATGAAACAAATTAATCTCTATCAAGGCCCAGCACTTTTTCAGGATGAATCTTTAAAAACAATTGAGTTGCCAGTGGAAGTGAATTTTGGGCCCTATGCTTTGAAGTATATGCGCTACCGCTATGAGACTCAAGAGAACGAACGCCGTCAGCTTGAGTTTGAAAACCTCCATAAGCGCCTGAGAGAAGAGCGTTTAGGGGACACCAAAACTGAGCTCCCGCAAGACGTGGATTGATGGTCAAATCAGCTTTTTCTTTGCCCTAATCTGTGCTAAAAGCCCCTTATGTCAGATCGTAAAAAAACCCTTACTCCCGAACTTGTTGATGGTGTCCCTCCTAAAAAAGGTGAGACTAAACCTGCTCGTAAATTTCAAGAAATGACCGAGATCGAAGAGGTTTTGGAAATTGAAAATGAGGGTGAAAATGAAGACGATTTTCTTCCCATTCTCTCTCCTGATACCGAGGAACTCCTTCCTGCCTCATTAAGCCAAGACTTAACAATCCCTGCAGGCTTAGATGATCCACTCAAAGTTTATTTAAAACAAATTGCCAAGTACCCTCTCTTGTCTATCGAACAAGAGAAGGCCCTCACTCAAGCTCTCGCTGAAACCGGTGATATTGAAATTGCCAAAAAACTAGTGGTTTCAAACTTGCGTTTAGTCGTGAAGATTGCCATGGAGTATCGCTCGGCCTATGCCAATGTTTTAGATCTGATCCAAGAAGGAAATATTGGTTTGATGAAGGCGGTTTCTAAATACGACAGCAGCAAGGGGGCGAAGCTCTCTTATTATGCTAGTTGGTGGATTCGCTCTTATATTCTTAAATTTATCCTCGATAATTTCCGCCTCGTAAAAATGAGTTCAAGTAATGAGCAAAAGAAGCTTTTTTATAATCTTATGAAAGAGAAAAATAGGCTGCTCTCTATGGGGGTGAATCCCGACGCTAAAACCCTTTCTGAAAACCTTGGGGTCTCTGAGAAAGCGGTTGTTTTAATGGACCAGCGCATTGGCTCAGGCGGGGGAGAGTTTAGTCTCGACCGCCCGCTGGGAATTGAAGGCAGTGGCCTATCCTACGCCGATGTCCTGAGTGATAGCGAGCAAGAGGCCCTAGACGAACAGTTAGCCGATCTTCAAGACCTTGAAATCCTTAAAGAAAATCTGCAGGGATTCGTTCACGGCCTAAAGCCCAGAGACCGAGATATTTTCACAAAGCGCCTGTTATCAGAAGTTCCGCCCTCGCTTCAACAGATCGCCGATGAATACGGTGTGTCAAGAGAACGCATCAGACAGATTGAAGAACGCCTGATGAACAACCTGAAGGTTTACATGTCGGAATTTATTCGTTAAAAGAGATTAATAAAATCAGCGCCTTTAGTCTGGATGCAATATGTCATTGTTTTCTGGGTTTCTGGTAAGTGGAGGAACTATGTCTGCATCACTAACAAAAGATCAAAGAACTGCTATCGTCAACGAGTATGGAAAGACTTTCGGCTCAAGCGCCACGGACACTGGATGTACAGGAGTGCAAGTTGCTCTTCTTACAGCTCGTATCAATGGACTCAAAACACATTTTGAAGCTCATAAGCACGATTATCATTCAAACACAGGTTTGATGAAGATGATTGGTCAACGTCGATCACTTTTAAAGTATATGCAAAAGAAGAATGAAGAGAAATATCAAGAGCTCATCCAGAAATTGGGCTTAAGAAAATAAGCGTCTTAAATCTCAGGGGAATTCGAACGAATTCCCCTTTTTTTTTCGTCTCTCTCCTCCTAAACTAGTCTTAACTTAATTTATCTGAGTGTTTCGCTTAGGAAGAAAAATTTGGGGGATATTTGAAATTTTAAGAACCACCGAGACCTCAGAAGGTGTTTTTAATTTTTGAAATATTCTTTAAATTTTTCCAAAAAGCTCAACACTCCTTTTATTCATACAGGTCCCCCAAAAAAAATTTGAAGGGACGTTTTCAAAGGAGTTCTTAATGAACGAAAACAAAAAAGTTTATACCTTCAACTATGGTGGCAAAGA
>DIUE01000079.1 GCA_002435795.1 Bacteriovoracaceae bacterium UBA6166
CTTGTGCTACCTTAATGCTGGCGAGATGGCCTCTCTAGGGGATTGTGGACTTATACCAGACCCAAATCCCCTAGAGACCTTTTTTGGAACTCAGCTCTATTCAGATATAGAGTTTCACCCAACCTATTTGACTCTCAATGGAAAATTCTTGAGAGTCACCTCCCTCACGAGAGCGCCTCAAGAGATTATGCCAAATCTTCTCCAAGAGATGACTGAGGGACTGTGTTCTTTTGTTCTCCATCTCAAGCGGATGGAAACGATGAATGCCAAAAAGAAGCTCAATTTAAGACGAAAAATGCACTTCTCAGGGCTCTTCAAATCTCTTAAGGACATAGAGAGCGAAAACGCTTATAGCGAGTCTGAGGGACTCTTGGAAGGTGTAACCAAGGGAGATGTAGGACTCTTCAAGATGGAGTGTTTTTTTATCGTAGAGGCCTTGAGCTTATCCGACCTAAACAATCGGACAAATTCCCTCATGGAGCGACTGAAGAACTTTGATGCTAAGGCGATTATTGAAGCCGGTGCACTTCCTGTGATCTATCGCTCAATGATTATGGGAGTCCCTCCCTTGTTTCAACGAGAAATTGAGGTTCCAAGCGACTATCTAAGCTATCTCATTCCCTATCACCAAGACGCTTTAATGAATGAAGGAGCAAGTCTAAATTCACTTGCAGGAAACAAGATTAAGTTTGATCTCTTTCAAAGAGGCGCCCACAACTACAATTTATTAATTACGGGGCCATCAGGACAGGGAAAGTCCATGATGGCCAATAAACTGATTTATGAACAAATCAAATTAGGTTCAAAAATTTTGTGTCTTGATCTTGGAAACTCTTTTAGAAAAAATGCTCTCTACCATGATGGGACAATCTTTTCTGAGAAGTTTAATCCACTTGAGTTTAGATGCCCTCGATATTTAAAAGAATTTATCGTAGCCTGTATGGAGGAAACTCTATCTCGTAAAGAGGAAGGAAAGCTCTTTGAGGCAATTGTTAAAGCACTTGAACACAATCCTCAAAACTTTGATGAGTTGATTGCTCTCTTAAGCTATGAGCTTCCAGAGATTCAACACTACTTTTCAGAGATTAAAGAATTTTTCACCGATGAGGTAAGGCCTGAGTCTAGTTTTACCTATTGCGACTTCTCCCTATACCCCGAGGCTATTAAGGCCCCTCTTATCATTTACTTGATTGAGTATTTCAAAAGGCTTTCAGGGCGTAAGGTATTTGTCATTGATGAGTGTTGGCATCTTTTAAATAAAAATGCTGATTATATTGCCGAGAGCTTCAGAACATTTAGAAAGCATGACGCCTCAGCGATTGCCATTTCTCAAAACCTTGATGATCTATCTCAATCTCAACTTGGTCGAGTCATCATCCAAAACACCTTTTTTAAGTTTTTCTTTCGTCAAAACCTAGAACTCGATCAGTTTATTGACCTTGATATAAGCGAAAGGGTCAAAGTTCTTCAATCCATCAAAGGCGAATACAGTCAGTTCTTAATCTATTCAGAAAATATAAGAAAGACGGCCTGCTACTACCCGACACCACTAGAGTATGAGCTATTTACCTCAGATAAAGTCGATATGACTCATTTTGAGCACTATCTTGATGAAGGTGGAAAGTATCTGGACTTTCAACGAGCGATCGTGAATTTCACCGAGCTTAAGTACCCCCACTGGAGGCATTATGAAAACTCTCACTAAGGGACTAATTCTCTTTATGATGACCTTGAGAACTCATGCTTTCATAGGCTTTGGGACAGAGACTGCGGTTCTCATAGAATTAGTGACTACGACAGCAAGTCAGCTCAATGAATTAGAGAAGCTAGTCTCAAATTCTGAGCGATTTACTGAGCGGATGCAAGAATACAATCTTCTGATGCAAGATGAGTATTTTAGAGCACAGAGAGTTCTTTATGTTGCGGAAAGAGTCGCTGCTAAAAAGAGCGTTCAAGACTTGGGCACCCTTAATTGGGCGATTAGAAATCTTAAGTACAATATGGATGAACTCAATCGACTGATGATTGAGTATGCCAAGATTCGAGGAGATGAAAAGGTTGTTCATCAGCAAGTGGAGATTCAAAAGAACCTCAATCAAAAAAGATCCGAGCAGGCATCCTCTCAAGTAGAGAAATCTATTCATGCCCCTACTCAGGCAAGAGCTAACCAATTAACCGCCCAAAACACGGCGCTCATTCTTGAGGCGCAAGTCGATTCTCATAATACTCAGCTAGAGATTCTTGAGCGTGTCTCAACGACTAACAGGCTCCTAGCTGAACAGCTTGAAGAAAAGCGCATTGAACAAATTCAAAAAGAGAAGGCCTTTGGTGTCAATCAAGGAGAGAGCAAATGAGAGAGAACTTTCTTAAAAATATGCTCTTAATCGAGGAGGCATCCGTCTTTATCCTCTATAAAGAGATGATGGACATAGCAAGTCTTCTAGTTATTCCATTATTTTTGACTGCTCTGTTAGTTGAGTACATGATGGACTTTCAGTTCCCCGAAGTTGTGAAAAAGCTTTTTATCATCACACTTTTTGCAGGCTCATTTTATCAGTTCCACACAAAAGCCGTTGATCTCTCGCTACGCTCGGCCAGTGAAACTTTAGCAAGAGTAAGCCCAAACAATATCTTTCAAAAGAGATGGACTGAAGGAAGGGTAAAAACAAAGTATGAGGGTCAATCGACCTGGGGATGGGCAAAGTCTTTCTTTGTCCCAAACGTCAATGAATTGATCGGAACAACACTTTTTGTTATCGCTCAAATCCTTCTTTGGATTCTCAAGCTCATTTATTCTACCGTTTATCACCTGACTTATGTCTTCTCGGGCATTACGGCCGTCTTATACTTTCTTGGATGGACAAAAGATGCACTTAAAGGAACCGTCAGGGCTTCTATTTGGTGTATTCTTCAGCCTTATATCGTTGTCGCCCTGCTTGCCCTTGTCGGAAATAGTGTCTCAGAAAATATCGAGGCCGCTGGAGTCGCCGCCTCAAGCATAGATAATCTGATCTGGCTTTTCGGAATAACTTTCTTGCTCTTAGCTTCACCCATGATGACCTATGGAATGGTTCAAGGAGATGGGATTCACTCCTTTGGCTCAAAAGTAGGTGCCATGAGTGCTATGGGAGCGAAAAAGATGATGATCTATCCAGCTATGGCGTCACATTTTATGGCTAACTCCTACAGTCGTATCAATCGCGGAGCACAGACAGGAGGTAGAGTTTTTCAAGGCGCCCAAAAGAGCTTTTCTGAAATTAAAAACTCGCTGGCAAACAGTAAGAGATCAAACCAGAGCACAAACAGCCCGATGTCGAAGTTTCTCTCTGAAAAGGCGATCAATGGAAATCAGGGAGTTGCTAATAAAGTTACAAGTCATCAAAAGAATGCTGAGGCGGTCACGAAGAAGTTCCTTCCTAATCGCCCAATGCAGCCTGCTGAGATTGCTACTAAGTACACAACACCAAAAGGTCTAAAGCAAGCTCCTGAAAATCTCTCATCGAAGCTTAAGCGTAAAGACACAAATCTTATGGCATCTCGTTACCTCTCACCAGAGATTATGAACAAGAGCATCCCAAAGACCAAAACGACGCCACCAGTAACCCCAAGCACTAAATCACAAATAAGACCAAGGAGAAAAACCAATGAGCTTTGCTGATTTTGAACATCAAATGATTAAAGAGAATCGAAAACTCAAGATTCTTTTTATTGCGAGTTTCTTCATCTCAATTGCGATCTTTGCCATGCTTCTGACTCAAAAGAGTTACTTTATTTATAAAGGCGGTGAAGTCTTTGAAGAGCGACTATTAACCACAAAAATTTGTGAAGAAGGATTCTTATCAATTACCCGAGGCGAACCCAATCCTCACTTTGTGACCAAGGGAATTATTAAACTTTTGCAAAGTGCAGACTTTAAGGTTCCCGTTGATAAGCTTTTAAAGCTTCAAAGCCTTGAGCATGGAGCTTGTAAGATTATTGTTTTAAGTGAAGAAAAACTCTTAGCTTTCAAAGTGGCCCTAACCCAAAGCTATCTCTATCCCTTTGACTACAAACTCAACCAAATTGACGAACTACCTATTAAGGAGGAAGACCGTGACCTTTCATATAATCGCTAATCAAATAACAACCTTGTTTTTGAGCCTTCAGCTTTTAACGACCCTGAGTTTTGACTCTGAGATTGTGAGCTTTCTTTATGGAGGTGCAAAAGAAGATGTTTTTTTTCAGGTAACAAACAATCAAAAGACCTTGGCCATAAAACCGACTCAAAAAGATCGATTTTCAAACCTTC
>DIUE01000047.1 GCA_002435795.1 Bacteriovoracaceae bacterium UBA6166
AGAACCCTAGAAATTATTTGGAGGTTTCTTTAGGAAACCTCAATTATTAATAAGTTAAGAAGGACAAAAGATGGCGGAAGCCAAATTTTGCTCCTCTGACATGGTAACACTAAAAGCTAATTTATTAACACTGAAAAGAAAGAAAACTCTGATCATTTGGGCTTGATGCCGATGCGCTGGCGATTCTTGGGAAGGCGTGGTTCAAGGGTTTCTTCAATCCCATCTAACCGTTCGAAAACCACCCTAAATAGTTGGTTTTGTCCATTCTTAAGATCAGTCATCTCGCGTCTCAACTCTTGCTCCAATAGAAGATAGCTGCGGAGCTTAGTAAAAATACGCATAATGGCAATATTGACCTGAACCGCCTGAGTACTCTTGAGGACACTCGAAAGCATGGCTACCCCATTTTCTGTAAAGGCATATGGGAAATAGCGTCTGCCGCCTCTGCCTTCGTTTGAGGTGACAAATTGGCACCTCAAAGATTCCCACTCATTTTCTGTGAGCTGGAAGGCAAAATCCTCAGGAAAGCGATCCGGGTTTCGGGCCACCTGCCGATTAAGGTGCTTGGTTTCGACCCCGTAGAGTTCAGCTAGATCGCTATCGAGCATAACCTTATATCCTCGAATCACATAAATTTTTTCTTCGACTTTTGAAAGTTGAAGTTGGTTCATGTGCCCCTCCTGTCATTAAGATTGACGACGTTGTCGCCAAAAGAAATATTTTCTGGAAGGAATTCAAGGCAATCAGTGGCTCCCTTAGTCTCAACACCGGCCAACCTAAGATAGATATCCATTGTCGCAGACTTCTTCCATCCTCCAATTTTCATTACAATTGGAGCAGAGACACCGTTAGCGAGCATTTGTGTTGCAAAGCAGGCTCGTAGAGTATGGAACTTTACTGGTTTCATCTTTAAGGATGTTAGAAAAGTTTGAAGGGAAACAGCTTGATCTCCATTGTCCCACTCTTTTAATCGAGGGAGAACTTGATTGCCCGAAGACTTAATATCTTTTGATTTCAATTCGATAATTAAATCTTTGAGACTAGAGTTAATCGGAACTGTCCTCCAGTACCTACCCTTAGTCGGTCCTACTATTCCTGTATTTGAATCATAAGATCTATCGACAAGGATTGTTCCCTTTTCTAAATCTATCTGATCCCAAATAAGTGCGTGGAGTTCACCACTTCTCATCCCTGTCAAAATTGCAAAAGACCAGATTGGGTACCAAACGTGATCAAGTAATTTTGCAGCATGTAGAAATTTTTTAATCTCTGCCAAACTTAATATCTGAGGTGGTTTCTCCTCTCCCTTAGAGATATAAATTCCTAAAAAAGGAGATTCAAATTCAAATGGAAGATGCTTCATTTGGACTGCCCAATCAAAAACAGAACCAATAATGTTCTTAATCTTTTTTTGGTAGGTCTTAGCTACTCCCTCACGGTCAAGCTTAATAATTAAGTCTCGACCATAAGCGCGATTAATTTCACGAGCAGGTAATTCATTCCAACTGGCAGTCCATTTACGAATTATGCTCAGATAACCTTCAGCCGATCTTGGGCTAATCTTACCGAGATAACCCATTTTCACCTCTGTTCCCCAAAGATGAACTAGATCTCCCCACCAAATACCCCTACCATCCATTCTCTCAAGGTCTCGCGTTGCCTCAATTGTGAGTTTTCTTTCTTCTCGTCTAGCCTCAGCCTCTGATTTAAAACCTTTGCTTTTCCGTTGAATCCTCATCTTAGAAGTTGGACTTCTTAAGTTGATATAAACTTGAAACAAATCTTTTCCATTTTCTGTATATTTTTTGATCGCCATATTTAACCTCCATTGTGTGTAGAGGTTTCAATTAAGTAGTCTAGTTCCTGCTTTTTAAAATAAAGCCTATTACCAAACTTCCTTGCTTTAAGCTGACCACGCGATACTAGTAGATGAATCGCATTTACAGATTTTCTCAGATAAACTGCGGCTTCTTTTGTTGTTAACCATATCAAATTGTCAAAGAACAATGAGACTCTGTGAGGAGTCCCATTGTGATTATACAACTGTAAATCATCTTTGAAAGAGATCTTTTTCATAAAATCTGACCTGTGTTTAATGTAACTCCAACCTGATCTGCTCTAAGTTCTTGATAGGTTTTAATCCCGTCTTTGCCCTCAAATTCTTTCTGAATTTTTTGGCCTCGCACAAAAACAGGTAATCCTTTTTTTAAATGCAACTTACAGTCTTCTCCCTGCTTTCCCCAGACTGCAATTTTATGCCAGACAGGTTTCTCCATTCCTTCTTTGTTCTCTGCAATTGAGAAATAGCAGACTGGCTCTTGCTTACGTGTGTATTTCAATTCTGGGTCTGCTCCTAAACGTCCAAATAGCACTTCATAGTTAGAATTATTCATATTTGCTCCTTTAATTAATTCCGGCTTTCATCATGAAATAATCTTCAAGAGAAAGACTGGTTCCGTTCTTGAGGTTGTATTCATCGACAACCTTCTGTAGCTTTTCTTGCTTGCTGAGACTTAATTCCTGAAGTTTTGCGATGTCTTTTTCATTGATCTTTGACATCGAAATAAGGACCAAGTCCTTGAAGGTCACTTCGCGGCCTTGGGGCTTATCATTTGCTTTCTTGAGGATTTCAAAAATCAATCTTCGCTCTTCGTCTTCTTGGCTTAAGTCTGCGACAAATTTCCT
>DIUE01000049.1 GCA_002435795.1 Bacteriovoracaceae bacterium UBA6166
AATATCAGAAATCGTGAATTAACTAAGAGACTGCACACTCATCCAGTGGCACGGCCTCGTAAAAAAGGGTCTTTAAAGATTTAAGGAGAAGCTTATGGACACAATTTTTATCATGGACGGGGGGCAACTAAATTATCTCTACCCCTTAAAGAAATGGAGGCTTTTAGATTTAAATTCTCTGCAAAGAGAGAGTCAATACCCTGGCACATACTCGGGTTTTAAGAAGCTCATTCAAAAACTAGAGAAAAGAGATGTTCTCAATTCTTTTCGTCTTGGTGAATCAAGACGCAAATATGTTTACCTAACAAAGAGAGGTGGTGCACAGGTAGGCCTTGACTCAGCTGCTTTAAATATCTCAACGGAAACCCTGCTACATGATCTAAAGGTTGCTCAAGTTTGCCGATCATTACTTGATCTGAGGGCAATTAAGAAGATCGAGCTAGAACATGAGATCATTTTGGAAAAGGGCAAAAACCAGTACACGCCCGATGCCTTAGTTTACTTTGAAAACAAAGGTGATGCCTTTCAAATGGCCTTTGAGTTGGAGCTTACCCGTAAGTCCAAGAGTAAGTATCTAGACAAGATTAGCTTCTATTTGAAATCCAACTACTACGATTACGTCCTTTATTTTTTCAATGATCGAGGCGTGATGGATTCCTATAAGAAGCACGTTCAAGGTGCCTATGGTGCAGAGTCTTTTGAAAAGATACTCCTCGCTTTAAACACAAATATGAACAACAAGAACCCCAAATTTGAAGAAAGTCTTGTCTTCTTTATGGGAAAGGAGGTGCAGCTTAAAGATATTTTTAACAAATAAAACGGTTGGCTTTTGCAGGGACTTTGCCATCCCTTTGAGGTCGCTTTGCTGGGACTTCAAGGCCCAAATAATTTTAGCCCCCGCCAACCGCTTAATTTCCTTCGGAAATCCGCGCTCCGAAAGTGACTCCCCATCCCCAACCAAGTTTGAGTGTAGGGAGTCACTTTCTACACGCGGGAGGAGTTTAATAAGCGGTTGGCGGGAATAACAAAAAGGATAAGGAAATGGAAATAACAACAGAGAAAGAAATTAAGAAAAGAGGAAGAAAAACAAAAAATCAGAGGCAGGCATTCACAATAAATAATGAGCAGACCAAATTCTTTATTGATGTCTCGAAGGAAAAATCATCTCAGGAGTTGATTTTTGAATTACTAAGGAACGCCAACAATAAAGAGCATGGTCGCGAAGTTACCTTTAAGGACATTGTGATTCCTGCTCTAGGCAAGCTTACAGCTAAAGACATTGAGAAGATTCAGGAAGACTCCCTAACTGAAATGCAAAAGGTGGAGAAAACACTTCTTGAATACAACAGGAAGAACAATACCAAACTGACTCTTGGCGAATTTCTCGTCAAGAAGCTCAATATTAATTAAGAAGGAGAACTTAAATGAATGAAGCATTAGAAAATATTGTGATCTGTGGACGACTCGGAAAAACGCCAGAGCTTAAATATTCAAAAAACAAGCAAGTGCCGATGTGTTTTCTCGATGTAGCGGAAAATAAACAGGATCAAGAAAGCACAACTTGGCATCGAGTGATTGTGTGGGGAGAGCAAGCGGAGTTTTGTCATTCTCGACTCAAAACAGGCGTTGAGTTTTTTGTGCAGGGCCAAAAACAGCGCCGTAGTTATATCGACAAAGAAGGTCAAACTCGTGAAATCGAAGAGATTAAAGCGAGATTAATTGGTCTTCCCAAAGGCATCTAAGGAGAGCTTATTATGGATAATCTGAAAGAATTTGTTAATGAATACGCTGGTTACAAAGCTAGCCCAAGCGGTTATAATGGTAAGGCTTCTGAACAAGAAGTGAAGCTCTTTAACAATTTAGAATGGATGACAACAGCCGAAGCGGCTTTTTATCTTCGAAAATCTACAGATGCGATAAGACAGATGGTTTGTCGTGGTCAAATACGAGCACGCAAATTTAATCGACGCCTGTATTTTAAGAAGATGGAATTAGATCAATTGCTTGATGTTTCTTTTTACTAACAAAGGAGATATTCATGGCAATTACAACCTACGAAAAAAATGGAAAGACGTACTTTAGAGTCTATGTTCAAGACCGAAGTAAAACCTTTTCCAATATTCGTATTCAACGATCTAAAGCCGGCATAACGACGATAGTCGAGGCAAGACGAGAAGAAAAAAAGCTAACAAGACATGTTTATGAGTTGATAGCGCAAATGGAATCGAAGGGGATTACGTGGAAAGAAATTATCCATCGCTGGGAAATCTGTGCCAAGCACGGACTAGCAGGTAGGAAGTACACACGCGAATCCGTTGTTGACCACGTTTGCCGACTCTACACTCATACACCGACATGGCTTGATAAAAGAGTTAAAGACTTAGGACGCTCTGATGGTCGCTACGTCATCAACTCTCTTTTAGATAAGTCCTACACCACATCAACGATCAAGGGTGTTAAATCCTCAATCAGTAAAGTGTGGTCTTGGGGTGTCGAGGAAGGCCTAATTCAGGGAAGTGACAAAAGCCCTGTTCAAGGAATTGTCGTTGAAGGTGCTAAGAACAACTACAAACCTATCCTCACGATAGAAGAGATCAGAAAGCTTTTGTTGGAGGCCGAGCTGCAAAAACACCCATGGCGACACGTTTGGTCTGTCGCCGTCCTGACTGGAATGAGGTCAGGTGAATTGCTGGCTCTACAGTGGGAAGATGTCGATTTTGAAAATAATCTGATCAGAATCACAAAATCCTACAGCTCTCGAATAAAAGCGATTAAATCGACCAAGAACGCGGAATGGAGAAACGCTCACATTTCTGATGACCTCAAAAAGGTTCTTTTAGAAATCAAGCGCGACAATCCAAATTCAGTCTTTGTCTTTCATCATCTCGGTGGTTGGCGACAAGGTTCGGCAGGACTCATTTTGAGGAATTTTCTCAAAAGAATTGGTATCGAAAAGTATGTAACCTTTCATACCCTACGGGCCTGTTTTGCTACTCATGTCCTCGCTTCGGGGGCAGAGCCAACGCAAGTGATGAAGATGGGAGGCTGGGCTGATTTTAAGACCTTTCAAATCTATATCCGCATGGCGGGGGTTGATGTGAAGGGGGTGACGGATGACTTTAGGGTGACGCCTGAGCTGGGATTAACTGACAATGTGCTAAAGTTACGCTAGAACGAAATGGGAGGACTGATCTTAATGGTTCTTTCCTCCCATTTCGTATTTTCAATAGTTTAAGTTGTGGTATAAGTTTCAATCCCTTACAGTCTGGAGTGAAACTATGATAAAAAGGATAGATAGATGAGTGAGGCTAAGAAAATAATGAACACTGCGGAAACGATTCACATTACTGAGGAAGACAAAAGAGCAGCTTTAGAAATGCTTGAAAATATTCCTGTAATTAACATTGATGATGCTCTTGAGCAGTACCGATCTGATCTTGATAGTTATTGCAAGAAATATAATGTTCAAAATCATGAAGACCTTATGTTGAGGGCTGATGAGCTTTCTTTTGAGCCTAGAGAGTGTTTCGATATCTTAGATAAATACTCATTCATTGCAAGACACCAATCTTAATTAGGTTTTTTCATGGGACAAAAACATGGTGTGTGGTTTGATCTCTCAAGCCATCTTGCAATTCATAACGATGTTATTCAAAAGTTTTCATGGTTAATTAAATCAGGTGATACTGAATACAATATCTCTAACCTACACGACAAAGGTCAGAGGAAAATCAGACACTCGATATCCTTTGAAACGACTAATAGTTATTTGATCAGTATTACAAAAGAGACCCTTATCTCTTCATTTGACCTCGAAAGTGCTATGACGGTGTATTTCAGTTACAATTGCTTAAGTTTAAAAGGTCAGTATCACTTGAGATATCATTCAGCTCATAGTCCTGTTTATAATCCCAAAGCTCCTTGGCATGATAAACCTCATCGACATGAGTTTGATGGAACAAAGAAAAAAATAGAAGTTTATTCTCACGATCATAGGCCGAAGAAAGATCAAGCGAATAAATACACATGGAAGGAATTTCCTGTTTCCTTAATTTTTTTAGAGGATGAAGACTGGCCTTTTGTCAGTGAATTTTTAGAAGAAGTCAGCTTTTTAAGTTGAATTCTTTGGTCGCCTTTAACTGTAATTTTAATAGTTCAACTTTTTTAAGTTCTCAAATTAACGACTGAGTAATTTCGCTCGTGAAAAAGGCCTTGCATAATAAAGCCTCCTTGCCTAAACTTATTTTACTCACTCATCTGGTAACTGGTAAAATAACAAGGCTCAATTATGGCAAAGATTTTCGAGAAGTATAAATTTGTAGCTGAATACGAAAGAGTCATTGAATGTAATGACGGTACAATAATTAGAACAAAGTTGAAAATTAAAACTAATGGAGCAAACTTCTTTCCAGTTTGGATGCATGAGATAAAAGGCTACTCTGATTGCAATAGTCAAGATGCCGAAGTTCATCTAGTTAATTATTGGGAGGGGCATCTTTTAAGTGCTGCCTCATCTATGGACTTTACTATTAACTCCGAATATTAAATTAGAAAGATCTTTTTCCACCAAATAAACATGAATTAAAAAAATATGATCTCGCCACTGATAAATAATAAAATCAACTATTCAAGAAGTGATATAGAAGTTTTTAAAACGAAGATTAAAAGAGGTTCTGATAAAATATACTTACTTCATAGTGTAAAAAATCAATTAGTTTTGCACAAAGACTTTTTTCAAATATTTAATAATGATGAGAGACAAGAACTTTCACTCTTTTTGAGATCAGAACCAACGATAGAATGTAGAGTTCAAAATATTGATGTTTGTGATTATAATTACATCGCCATTCTATCTGTTGAATTCACTGATTTTTTTTCAATAGAGTGCTATATGGAAACTGGATTAGGTGAAATAAAATATCAATATCTTGCTACTTAATTTTTAAGCTTTTTTCTTCTCAGTATGACTCGACATGACCCTGATTTGCTACTCAATTGAAGTCATCCCATTAACGTG
>DIUE01000037.1 GCA_002435795.1 Bacteriovoracaceae bacterium UBA6166
ATTCAAATATTCCAAATAGAGATTCGGTTCTACTCCCTTAGTGGTGGAGCGCACCGCACTCATCCTTTCAAACACAGACATTCAAGACTTTCAACCGGTAATGATTGATGTTCCTATATCCGTAAGCCCGCTTCTGGAGCTGCTTACAGACGTTGTTGTATCCTTCAGTTCTAGCATTAGTGATTCTATTTTCAAAATAATTCAAAATTTCTTCGCGCCATTCCATTAGAGTTCTTCTTAATGTTTGAAGTTCCTTTGTTTTATGAAGGGCCAGCCCATCTAAAAGCTTCATTAGGCATTTCTTGGCGATACTTCTGCCCTTGCATCGGTAGAGCTTGTGAAGCGCTTCTTTAGCGTAATAAATGGCTTCTAACTCGGGATGATCTTTTAACCATTTCTCGATTACTCTTCGAGTGTCGTAGTCGAGCTTGATGGAACTTTTGAGAAGAAGTTTTCTGATGGGATTTTTTCTTTTGTCGCCCGTAATTTCTTTTCGGTAACGATTGATGGCCGGATGAAGAAGCCGTAGGACATGGAATTTGTCGGCAATTAATTTGGCATTCGGAAAAAAATCTTTGGCAAAAGACTTATAGGGTTTTGAGAGATCGAGGACAACATTTTTTACATTTTTTCTGCCTGGAATATAGTTGAGTGCCATTTGTAATTGACCCGAGACTCGCCCTGGAATCAGTTCCCGCACTCTTTTATTATTATAATCAACGATGATGGTGGCAAACTCTCGATGGCCGAGTTGCTTGTGTTTAAGCCACGAATGCTCGTCGATACCGACGGTCTTAGGCCATGGATCGTTTTTTCGCATACGCCATTTGAGTTCAAGTTGTTCGTAGTGCTTTTTGTAGATTGTTTTATTTCCGATTTTAAGATGATCTCGTACACCTTTCATATTGGCGTAGCGATCGCAAAGGTAGAGGACTTCTCGCTTGAGGCGCTCTGTTGTTTTTCCGTGCTTTAAAATGCCACCGATGGATTCGGTAAAAACTTTTTTGCAACCAAGCCCGATGCATCTAAATCTCTTTTTTCTAATCTTGAGTAATTTTCTATGTTCGGCGTGAGGAGCATCTAGGATTTTAACGATTCGATGATCGTGTATGAGTTCGGTTTCAAGACCGCAATGAGGGCAAAACGCCTTTTTTGTGTTGCTCGTGCAATGAAAAATGATCGTTCTTGTTTCAGAAAGGCGCTCCATGCGGGCAAGTTGGAGTTTCGGAAGAAGGATGAATCGTGTAAGATTTTGATCGGGCATAAGAGGATCTCCTTGTTACAGTTAGTTGTGGTAAACCAATTATAACCGGTGGATTTCTTATGCCCGTTTGTGTTTAGATTTGTGCAGTGAGCACACCATTAAGTGTGAAGAGCCAGAGATTCTAGGTTCTACTCCCTTAGCACTGGAACACTCTATTAAGTGTGAAGGGCCTCAGCAAGAGGCGCGTTTGTGTGTGATGCAAAGTATTTTTCGATTGTTTGATTCTTGTCAAAGATATATGAAGACTCATGCCGCTAAAAATTATCGCTCTCCTTGCCCTTTATTTCTTCAACACACCTTTGAATGCCATGACGTTTGGTAGCTCAGTTTATTTGCGCTCCGGCACTGGAGTGAATTCTGAGGGCGGCCAGCATGTGTGTTTTTCCAACCCGGGCACGCCAGGCAACGAGTTTAGACTGGGCAACGAATGTGGCACTTATGGTGAGCTGGCCTTGTTCTCAATTTGGCGCCCAGAAGAACAAAAAATTTATGCTAAAACTCAAATACGCCTGGCCTATGCGCCTAAAGGTTACACCAATTGGGAAGGCGCCAATAATGCCAACCCTATTGCCGTGAGAGAAAGTTATGGGGAAGTTGGGGGCGTTGGTGAAAAAGAGCTGAGTTTTTGGGCAGGGAAGAGATTCTATCGTGCTCATGATGTCTATATGAATGACTTTTATTATTTCGCTGATATGAGCGGGAATGGTGCCGGCATCGGTGATATTGCTGTCGGTGGTGGAAAATTGGCGGTGGCCTGGCTGCGTGAAGTGAGCACGACCTCAACCGATCGTGGAGACATAGGCTTAAATGTGCTTGATTTTCGTTTGATGGGCTATGAATTAACACCCAAGCAGCGCTTAAATGTGTGGGCGGCGCTTGGTCAGTCCTCTGGCGGTAAAGATCCCGAGACTATGAAAGAATACGCGATTTCTAAGGGAGCGCTCTTGGGATTTCTTCATGAGCTTAGCTTGAAGCGAGGTTTTCTTCATCACGCCCTGATTTACGGCACAGGCGTGATGGAAGGATTAAATCTTTATGGAGGAGTCAGTCATTTTAAAGGCTCCGTCGAAGAAAAAAATTTAAAAGAGTCTCATCGTTTGCGATTTGTTCAGCATGCGACATTTGATTTCGCTAAAAACTGGGCCATGCATGCGGCGACAACTTTTGAATGGCGAGATGGTGGAACGAAAGAGCGACAAGAGAGCTGGATGAGCTTCGGTGTGCATCCCGTTTATTTTTTTAGCGATCATTTTCAACTGGCTTCAGTGGCAGGTATTTCTAGCATTAATCCTATGCGAGGTGAATCCCGTCAGCTGGCGAGAATTGCTCTGGCCCCTCAAGTGTCTTGGGCCCGATCCATTTGGAGTAGACCTATCGTTCGCGCCTATTACGCTCGAAGTTTTTGGTCAAAGTCTAATCGCAATCGTGTGGGCACACCGGTTTATAGTGATGAACTGGCTGGAACCTCGATCGGTGTTCAAGCTGAAATCTGGTATTAAGGGAAGGCCATGACTGATAAAAGTACTGCCGTCATTCTTCGTTCTGTTGTCAAAAATTTTGGACCAGTCGAAGTCTTAAAAAATATCAATCTTGAAGTTCAAGAGGGCGACTTTGTGGTTTTTGTTGGCCCTTCAGGCTGTGGTAAATCCACACTTTTGCGTCTGATCGCAGGCCTAGAAGAATTTAGTGATGGTTCACTTTTTCTCTTTGGGGAAGAGTGTACTTTCAAACCACCAGGTCAGCGGGATGTTGCCATGGTTTTCCAAGACTATGCACTCTATCCGCATATGACAGTGAGAGAAAATTTAGCCTTTGGCTCAAAACTCAAAAAAATTGATCCTCAAACTATCGCTGATAAAATTATCAAGACCGCCGAGATGCTTGATCTCACAAGTTATCTTGAGCGCAAGCCTGAGGCACTCTCTGGAGGACAGCGCCAGCGAGTCGCGATGGGACGAGCGGTGATGAAGAATGCGAAACTTTTTCTATATGATGAACCCCTCTCAAATTTAGATGCGAAGCTTCGAACTAAAATGCGCTCAGAAATTAAACGCTTTCATCGCCAGCAGCAATCTACATCTATTTATGTCACTCATGATCAGCTTGAAGCCATGACTTTAGCCGATACCTTGGTGGTGTTAAAAGATGGTCAGATTGAACAACGAGGAACACCGCTTGAGTTATTTGAAAGACCGCGAAGTGTTTTTGTAGCAACTTTTATCGGTACACCTATGATGAATATTTTCAAGGCGAGTGTTCATCAAGAAAGTGGTAATTTAGGTTTTCGCATCAACGGTGATGATACTTTCTTTAGTTTGACTGCCCAGAAGTGCGATCAGCTTAATAATCGAAAAGAAATTCTTGTGGGAGTTAGACCGAGTGATATCACGCTGGCGGATAAAATCAATCCGATTAATCCGCAGTGGCAAACAACTTTGAAGATTGAGTTTGTAGAAACCTTAGGTAAGAACGCTTATATTCATGGGAAGCTTGGCGGTTTTGATTTAGTAGGCGAGATTATGGGCAGGCATGCCCCAAACCCAGAAGATGTTGTGGAGCTAGAATTTAATCTTAATCACGTACAGCTCTTTGATGTAAAAACCGAGCTTAACCTTTTGCACCACCCATAGATAGCCCAGAGACGATATATTTATGGATCGAGTAGAACACGACGCTAATAGGAATTGAGCCTAGCACACAAGCTGCCGCAAATTGTCCCCATCGAGATGAAAAAGATTCTGAAATAAAAATTTGAATTCCCACTGCGAAAGTTAATTTGTCCTGACTCTTCAAGAGAATAGAAGGCAAAATAAAATCAGAGAAAGTACCAATAAAGGTCAATAATCCAACAACTGCCAAAATAGGAGCGCTGAGCGGTAAGACGATCTTTAGGAAGGCTTGAAAACGAGTGCAGCCATCCATAATCGCCGCCTCTTCAATTGATTTGGGAATGGTATCAAAATAGCCTTTAATCAGCCAAATATTGAATGGTGTTCCGCCGAGATAAACCAAAATGAGACCTAAATGGGTATCGGTGCCAAGGCTTGAAAAAGTATTTCCAAGTTTATCTAGCATTAAATAAAACGCCACCATGGCCATAATACTGGGAAACATTTGAATGAGCATCAAGGTCAACAAGCTGGCATTTCTTCCTCTAAACGGGAAGCGACTTAAGGCATAGGCAGCAGTGGTTGATAAAAAAAGCATTAAAAAGGAAGCGCTAAAGGCGATTTTTAAACTATTAAAAAGCCATAGAGCGATAGGAAATGGAGAAGTCACAACCTCACCACTCACTGAGTCGGTGTAGGGAATCGAGAGAATGTATTTCCAATGCTGAAGGGAGAACTCACTCGGAAGCACACTGGCGTTGAGTGAAGCATGGGGATTAAGCGACATCAAAATAATACACAGAATAGGATAGAGAATCACAAGCAGAAGAGCGACGATGCTTAAATGTTTGGCCAAAAGGCGAGCCTGTCTATTTCTTTGATGTGCGCGACTCATGAGGATAGCCCTGTGTTGTTTTTGCGCATGAGTTTAAAATTCAAGGCGGTCAATCCTGCCACGAGGACAAAAATAAAAATGGCAATCGTGCTGGCCAGACCAAAGTCTTGACCCTGTCCACCTTCAAAGGCCAAGCGGTAAGTGTAGGAGATTAAAATATCAGTTTCTCCCACGGGTGTAAGACTATTTTGCATCGGTGGACCGCCCCCAGTGAGCAGATAAATGCCGACAAAATTATTCATATTAAAAGCAAAGGAGCCTACTAGTAACGGGGCCACGGCACTCATAACAAGAGGGAGTGTGATATAGCGAAAGTTTTGAAGTCGAGTCGATCCCTCAAGGGCCGAGGCCTCGTAAAGCGAAGTGGGAATTGATTGCAAGATACCGGTCGTGACTAAAAACATATAAGGGAAGCCTAGCCACAGATTCACCAGCAAACAACTGACCTTCGCCCAGAGATGGTGTTCGAGCCAAGGAATGGCCTCTATGCCAATCATGCCTAGGAGTGTATTAATTTGTCCAAAATCTTTATTCAAAAGACCTTTGAAAATGAGCACTGAAATAAAAAATGGAATCGAGTAGGGCATGATGAGTAAATTGCGATAAAGCGCCTTGAATCGCAGATTTTTGTCATTGAGAAATAAAGCTAGACTGATTCCGAGGCTAAAGGAGAGGGCCACGGAAATGCCCGCCCAGAGTAGTGTCCATGTAAAGACTTGGAGAAATGATGTACGAATTCCATCTGTGGCCAACAGGCGATTAAAGTTTTGACCGCCAACGATGGTGGAGAATCCAGGCGCCAGCCGTGCCTTTGTCTTAGCTTCTTCGAAATAGCCTAGCTCATGATTAGCAATGAAAATTTGACCGGTGATTTGATCTTGAAGGCGATCGTCATCAAGTTTGGCAAACCGACTCGTCGTATTCATCAGCAAATCAGTCCGATAAAAACGCAGACTGTGAGTCTTAA
>DIUE01000009.1 GCA_002435795.1 Bacteriovoracaceae bacterium UBA6166
ACCATCGCTCCCATATCAAAATAGTCGCGGTGATAAATCACTAAATTCGTCGCTGGATCAAATCGAATATCTGAAGTCCCTTCAATCGAAATAGGCTCACCACCGTTTAGGGCATCAACCGCGTAAATCATGGTCCATGTCACCATATGATTGTCGCCATTCGCGACAGAGTGAGCGAAGTCAAAACGGATGCTTTTCACATTTTGGTACATATTTTTGTAGTAAGCCTTGAGCGGCTCAAGGCCCGCGATTTCTCCAAGCGGGTCGAGAAAGCGGACTTCGGGATGATAGAATTGATCGAGGACATCCATTCGATCTATATTAAAATCGTTAAATGATTTAACGATTCGCTCGTGTCTTTCGCTCATAAGAGTGGACTCCGCGGAAAAAATTTGAGTGCTACAAAGGATGAGACCTAAGATTAAATATTTCATTGAATTTTTATATCCTGTTATTTATTGATCCGTAAGATAGATTTCGCCATGTCTAAGTGATTTCCAAAGAAAGGATTCTCGATCACTTCCATTTGCTCTAAAGGAGGTTGTACAACTCCATCCAAATAAGAGCGAAGGCAAATGGTGTAAAGAAGATAGCTACCTTTATCTCCGGCCAAGTTAAATAAGGCGCGAGGATTAGTAGGACAATCCCCTATTCTATTCAAATCCATGCTTGGGAGCGTAGGAATTAAACGGTTGATATCGATATATTCACCCGTTCTCACGATGACCGTTTTATAGGTGTCTTCAATAAGGAGTGGATCTTTTTGAATCAGATCCATAAGGTCCGTGGCCGTAACCTTGACCTCCGGATAATATCGGAGCAAAATCAATCCAAATTTTACGATTGCTTTGTCTTCATTATTGATAAAACTCAAAATTTCATTTGGTTGAAACTTTCTCTTACTCATCACTTGGTAGAAATAATAAATCGACGATGGAAATCGCCTAGAGAGTAAACTTAACACCTCGTGGATATGATCCGTCGAAAGCCCACCAATATTAAAAAAAGAAAGGGTTCTCAAACTAGAATCAGCACTGTTTTTATTTGATAGACTCAATATTGGGTCAAAGAAGAATGGATCAAGTTTAGCTTGAGGAACGAATTTCGTTAGATTGTCTAACTCTTCAGTCTGCAATGGATAATTGACAAGTTCATAAAGGATTTGCGAATCGAGTTCTTCAAAATAGGCTTTAATAAAATATGTATCTATTTTTTTTTGCTCAAGCATTTTATTTAAAATTTTTCCAGCAATGAGATCAGGGCTTGGCGTATAGATTTCAAGATACTCAAAATTATTTATAGTTCGTTTCAGAGTGATTTTATCACTTTTAAGTTCTTCCCTGGCCAAAAAGATGAAACTGACGTGAACGAAAATAATTAGGAGTGCAACGACTTTAACAAAGTTTACCGCCTTTCGTCCGAGGACAAAAACATTACATGAGATCATCATGAAAAATGGTAAAGACAGAGATAAAATAATAAAAATATTTGCCCGAGACAGACTGATAAAGCCAAAGAAAAGCACTAAGAGTGAAAGACCAATGATTGCTCTTATTTTTCCCTTGAGAAGAAAAAGCAGAGGGGTGGCAGTAAAACGATAATTACGACTGTCCATATCGAAATTGAGAACGAAACCACTTAAGAAAATGCAAATAATACTAAAGACGAGAGCAAAACTTGAATAACTCCAATCGATATCGGCCATCCAACGGAATTCGAGAACAGACTGAGACCAATGAATTAAATTTTTGGCCTGAACATTCGATAGGTTACTATAGTAAAACTTCTCCATTAAGAACTGAGTTGCTATTAATGAAAATAACCCCAGAGAGAAACTCCAGACTCTTAAGACATAACTAAAAAGCACCAGTTTCAAACGAGAAATTGGCATCATGATGAGCCAGTTCAAATTTTGAGAAACA
The DNA here is from genome assembly GCA_002435795.1 of Bacteriovoracaceae bacterium UBA6166. GTDB lineage: Bacteria > Bdellovibrionota > Bacteriovoracia > Bacteriovoracales > Bacteriovoracaceae > UBA6166. The sequence continues at coordinate 1,923 of DIUE01000009.1, forward strand.
AGAATCAAAGAATAACTAGGAATTATAATAAGGTTAAAAAGAAGTGACAAAGTTAAGAATGAAAGTTGATTCGAGCCTGTTTTTTCAAAACCTAAAACTCGATCGTTAAGAATAAAAGTTGCAGGCAAAACGATATTCACTAAAAAAGTAGTGAAGGAAAGTTTGAGTAAAAATAATTTACTTAATCTCCACATTAATCTACCTACTGTGCCTGCGTTAAATAACTGAAAACTTCATGTAAATTAGGATGTGTCAGGTTCTGGTCTTGCTGTGAAGGAAGATCTTTAATCTTTTCACGCTCTATTAAAACAAGATGGAAATGATCTGAATCCTTTCCTAAATAAAGGGCTTTCTCTCGAATCTCATCTGTTAACATGGAGAGGGAACTCAAACGAAGCTTAACAAAACGACTCAAGATCTCAACTTGTTCTCCCCAGATGATTTCCTCAACACTTTTGATGATGACAAGATCCGTTGAACATTGCTGGACTTCATTGATAATATTAGTGGTCAGCACAACGGTGCCTCCGTTTTGGCAAAACAGAGTCAGTTCGTGAAGAAAAAATTCCCGGGCCTTGTAATCAAGAACCGAAGTGATCTCGTCAATGAAAAGCAGTTTAGGATTTTGGCTGAGGGCCAGAATCAAACAATACTGCATTTTTTGGCCGCGGGAGTATTGGGTGAAATGTTTTGAAAGGTCTAAGCGGCGCTCTTTGACATAATGAAGGAATTTTTCTTTATCAAATGTCGGATAAAGCTGGGCATAGTAGAAAGCAAACTCTCTGGCAGAGGCGCCTAACTCATAATTTAAGTTTTCCGAGACAAGCGCAACAGACTGGCGCTTCTCAGCGAGGTCGATCCCCAAGGGTTCGCCTAGCAAAGTTCCTTCTGCTTTATCAGCAGAAATTTTACAGCTTAAAATATTAAGGAGAGACGATTTGCCAATTCCATTTAAGCCTAGAATAGTGGTGAAGCTACCTTGAAAAACTTTAAAGCTGACGCCTGAAAAAAGCACATCGTCACCGAAGGACTTGCTTAAGAGTTTCACGTCAATGATTGCTTCTCGTGAAGCCTGAGTCATAACCGATCCATGGTAGAGACTTGGGCAAAAAAAAGGGACTTTTCAAAAGCCCCTTTAGGATATTATCACTTAACTATGCGATGTCTCCAAGCCCTAATATCTGGGGCAAGATAATCGTATTTCATGTCACCAATGGTGTATGAAGCAAATTCGTAGTCAGTGGTATGTGTGAGGCACTCGGTCGGACATACAGTCGTGCAAAGACCGCAGTAACAACAAAGGGCGGTATCGATAGTGTACTGAACAAGGTCTAAGCGAATAGGCGTGCCGTCTTTTGTTTTGATCTTAGGGGCATCAGCTCCTCTTTTCACTGCTGTAATATAGATACAATCGACTGGACAAGCATTAGCGCACTGAAGACAAGAAATACAATTTTCGACATCGTTGAAAAGTCTCGAGCGAGAATTCTCAGGCAAGACTTCTCTGACTTCTGGGTATTCAATTGAAACCGGCTTCACACCGTAAATATACTTGAATGTAATGCCCATTCCAGTAGTGACTGACTTAATCGCTCCGAATACGTTTCGAAACCAACCAGTTAATGTCAGAGGTTCTTGAACGATATAGTGGGCTTTGCTCTCTTGAGAAATAGTTGGGGTGCTCATCGGTCGACCTCTCCTAAAACGATATCGATACTACCAATTGTGGCCACAAAATCCGCGATCAAAAGTCCTGGGGCAACTTCAGGCAACATTCCCACGTGAGTGAAACATGATGATTTTACTTTCACTCTATAGGGCTTTGCTGCTCCGTCAGAAACGATATGATAACCAAGCTCTCCACGAGGACACTCAGTGCTCATAAAAATTTCCCCTTCAGGAAGCTTAATGATTTTTTTCACTTTACCCATCACAGGCCCCGCTTCAATACCGGCAAGACACTGGCGAATAATTTTTAAAGATTCATGCATCTCTCTCATACGAACATCATAACGATCCCAGCAATCACCGAGTGTGCCCTTGGCCCCTGTTCCCGTGATGATATCAAAATCTAGCTCAGAGTAGAGACTGTATGGCTTGGCTTTACGAAGGTCGCGAGCGAAACCTGAACCTCTAAGAACCGGCCCCGTGGCACCGAAGTCTAAGCACATTTGAGTGTCCATGATTCCGACGTTTGCTGTACGGCCGATAAAGATGGAGTTCTCACCAACCAAAGAGTGATACTTCTTGAGATTTTCATCCATGGTATCGCAGAACTCTTCAATTCTTTTTAACTGAGAGTCAGTGGCATCATTCCATACCCCACCGATCCAAAAATAATTATAAAGTAAGCGCGCTCCTGAGAGCTCTTCGAAAAGGCGAAGAATTTGTTCACGGTCTTGGAAAGCATAAAGAAACGGCGAGAAGGCCCCGAGGTCGATGGCGTAGGTTCCAAAGAACATTAAGTGAGAAGCGACTCTTTGAAGCTCCCCTACAATCACTCTCAAATACTCAGCGCGCTTAGGAACTTCAACTCCAAGCATTTTTTCGACGGCTAAAACATAACCCCATTCCATATTAATGGCGGCGAGATAATCCATACGATCAACAAAAGGAATCACCCCTCTGTAATCGACGTTCTCAGAGTGCTTTTCCATACAGCGGTGAAGATAACCCAAGTATGGTGTCGCTTCTGCCACGACTTCTGAATCGGTTTTAATTTCGACTCGCAAAACTCCGTGAGTCGCCGGATGCTGTGGCCCCATGTTAAGGGTCAATAACTCCGACTTCATCGCTTCTCTAGGCCTTGCAGCAGGAGTGAGCGTGTCTTCATTTTCGTCTTTAATATGTTTTGGACTTGAACTCATATTCTGATCCTTATTATTCCTAACTTTTTAATTATGCTTCAGCATCCGCAGCTTCGTCGTCGCCGCCCTCGGAATCACCTTTCCAACTAAAAGAAACTTGCTTCACGTCGTACTTCGCTTGGATTTCTTTATAGAAATGGTGATCTCTTTGATTCACCTTCTCAATCGGATTAACAGTCATACCTTGATAGGTTTCCTGAACTTGGTAATCTTTTCTGAGAGGAAATCCTTCCCAGTCTTCAGGACAAAGAATCCGTCGAAGATCTGGATGACCGCGGAAGCTCACGCCCAACATATCAAAGCACTCGCGCTCTTGAAAATTGGCGGCTTTCCAAAGCGCACAAACTGAATCCACTTCTACTAAATCGAGAGCGCCCGTTTTAGGCAAAGAAATCTTAATCATGGCTTCAGTATTTTGCGTGAAGCTTGCGAGCATATAATTCACTTCAATACGGTCTTTGAAATCAACGCCACTCACGACCTCAAGAACATTCATATCAAAAGGCTGAGTATTTTTTAAAAGCTTCGCCACTGAAAGCCATTCGCTAGCTTCAATTTTCACATGCCCTGTACCAACTTCAACTTCCACTGCTTGCGCTTTCGCCGCAGGAATTTTTTGATTGAGGAAGTCTGCAATTTCTTTAAGCATTTTTCACCCACTTATCTCTGAGCAGTCTTTCGTTTGCAATTTTCTTTTGCAGAGTCATGATCCCTTCAAGAAGGGCTTCAGGACGTGGTGGACAACCTGGAACATAAACATCAACTGGTACAACTTCATCAACGCCTTTCAAGACGTGATAGCCGTGCTGCCAATAAGGTCCACCCTTGTTGGCACAAGAGCCCATGGAGATGACATATTTTGGTTCTGGCATTTGTTCATAGAGAGTTTTAATTCTGCTCGCCATCTTGAGTGTTACAGTTCCGGCCACAATCATCAGGTCGGCACGTCTCGGGGTTGCCATAAAAGCCCCACAACCGAATCTTTCAAGATCGTACTTCGCAGCTCCAGTCGCCATCATTTCGATCGCGCAACATGCGAGTCCAAACGTCATTGGCCAGAGGGAGTTTTTTCTTCCCCAATTCAGAAAGTCATCGACTTTCATCAGCATCACGCCATCTTGCATGGTCTTACCTCAACTCTTTGGTGAGCAGGCCCACGCACAGCAGGCCGCATTAATTTAGGGTGTATCCTTGAGTAGAAAATGTACCTTTAAGCTGTGTTTCCGTCAATTAAGCTCAGGAAAAATCTAGAGTTAAACCGGATTAAAAAATATTTTGCGAATGCAAATCTGAGCGGAAACCTTGGCAACGACTCTCATAGTCATTATTCATTTTTTGATAGCGATTGGTCAATTCCAGCGACGCCGGAGCGCGCAGCGAAGACGACTTGAGGAGCTCGAGGCGTCGTAAATCATTTTCGCAGGCCCTACCCATTATGGTCACAAACTCTCGAAACGCAGCGATGGGATACGGCAAGCCCCAGGCAGATGAAATAAACAAGGGGTCGTGTTCACTCAAAAGTGGCAAATCCTCAGGCTTAAGTTCAAAGGTTTTAAGCTCATCAGAGAATTTTTTATGGTACGTGCCGACACGATAGAAATGCTCAATGCCTAGGCGCTTAGAGATTTCCCCCGTCTGCTTGTCAATGACTTGTCGACACTGATGTGCGGGATCTTTTTCATGGGGAAAAAGTTCGAAATACACTTGGCACTCCACCATAAAAGCTTCAACTTCGCCGCCTTGCCCCTCAACGGTCGACTCAACAAAACTTTTTAAGGTAAATTGATGTGTGTAGGGGTTGAAAGGAGTGCGGTAAGTGAAATGGGTTAGCTCGTGAGCGAGATCGAGAAGGGCCTCGCGAACTCTTAAGTTGCGATTGACTGTCACCTTCGAGCGAGTTTCGTACATCACTTGATCAGGGGCTTCTGGAGAGAAACGACGAATGAGTGTGGTGTCAGTTAGCGAGCCTTCAGCAGCAGTGATAACATCACTTAAAGTCTGCCCCGACTCTGAGGCTTTCTGTTTTGCTTCTCGTAGAATCTTCATTCCCGTTTCAGATCGACTAAGGATTTCGACTAAAGCCGCGACCGCCTGCTCTTCCGTTTTACCAAGATCGGTCCATGTTTTTAAGTTTTGCCAGCGAGCCTCAGTGTGAAGCACTTGAGCTTTACGATTTTGCCAAGCCTGGGACCAGAGTGACTGTGAAAAAAAACAAAAAATAAGCGCGATACCTAACTTCATAGGAAGTTATCGGGTAGTCGCAGTTAGGCCTTAAATGTTTAGGATTCGATACCGTTTAAATGGGATAAATGGAGCATTTTTCCTGATTGAGATTCGGGAACAACTAACTTGTCTAAGTGAATCACTCGGCCACTGCTTTCTAACCGAAGTGAGTACTCACCAGGGGGCAAATGCAAATCAATCAATCGCACCGCTTGAGGCAAACTAGACCAGTGCCTGGTATCGGCCCTCTCTGTCGCTGCGATTCCCCTCGAAGCCGCCAAATACTGAATGACAGCTGCATTGCGGGCCAAAAATTTTGAAGTGGCATCGTCTTCTTTGGCGAGTAATTTATAGGTTCCATAGCTCGCCACAATCGCCGTGAGATGTTTCATAATCACTCGCAGCCCCACTCTCCCATAGCGAGAAACAGAATCTTCGGCGATGGCCTGTCTTGAAATATCACCGATGACTTGAGCAAGAGGTAGTTTGAGTCGTTGTTCTTCTTTAGTGGCCTCAGTCGTGATCACGAGTTCTGCCAAACTCGGAGGTGGGCTTGGCCTCACAACAGGAAGTTCAAATGAAATGGCAAGTCCCCGCGCCATTGTGGTGGCGACTTCAAGACCCAATTGCGCCCCTACTGGATTCCAATTTTGGGGAGCAGGTTGCAGTCCTAAAGTATTGGCCGCAAATAAACCTAGAGCGACTGAGCCTACCGCTGCCATAACCCGAGCGGCTTCAGAATCGTACTGTGCATAATCCAAACCAAAATACTGAGTGGCCGGCTCCACGACAGGCACTAAACCCTCGTTAAGAACAAGCACGATATTACTAGCACCATTTATATTACCTAAAATTTGTTTTTGCTCTTCGAGGGTAAGGTCTAGTTGCTTTCGAACGGTCGGTAAATCTTTGGGATAGAGCTGTTGAGTAAGTTGCAGAACTTTTCTTTTTAAATAGATCTCCGTTGCTTGATAATTTTCAGTGGTCTGTAAATACTCTGCTTGTAATTTATCTTTTGAAAGAGTGGGAAGCTTCTTATAGTCAGAAACAAATTTCTTATACTGTTGATTGAAACTTGGATAAGCCCCGTAATATTTTGTCAGAATTCCAAGGCCGTCTTTATAAAGCTGCAGCGAAATTTGCAGTTCGTCCCGCGTTCCAATGGCCTCATGAATAAGTCCCGCGAGAACACGCCCGAGAAGATCTTCTTTGTAAACGGCTCCTTCACGTGAGTTCACAAACATCTTCAGAAGGCCATCCCAAGCGAGCATCTCTGCTCTTGCCGAGAGGAGAGATTGCTGTCTCTCTTGTGGACTAAGAGTTTCTGCAGGTATGACCTGTTCTGCAACTTGCATCTCTTCCTTAACTCCAGTCTGATAAAGGAGAAAATGATTGAGTCCTAAGTAATAATGAATCATAGAGCGCTCGTAGGGAGCGCCAAAATAATCATCAAAATTATCGTTGGCGACTAATGTTTTTGCTTGAGCAGAAACAGAGCGAGTATAGAGTTCACGGGAGAGATCCCGGGCCTGGTTGAGAATCTGAATCGATTGAAAATAATGGCCTTGATAATGTTTTATGGCCCCTCTTTCAAGGAGCCCTAAAAGCTTGGAGTTTTCTTCTTTATAGAAATCCGAGGTCTCAATTAATTTTAAAGCTGCAGTCCAGTTTTGCGAGGCCACAAGGGTGCGCAAATTCTCTCGGTCACTACGCCCCTTAGTTGAGCAACCACTTAAACTTAAGAGGACACTCAAACTAAGGATAGTAAAAAAATGAAGGGTAGGTCTTACCATCCTCTCTTGCTTTGCTCGGAGTATTTGGAAAGAGTCGTTCTCGCTCTCATCACTTCTACCGCTTTTTCGATATCAGTCATTCGAATATTCACAGAATACTGCTTAATGGTTCGTCCATCACGAGTCTCTGGCTTCATATGAACATTTCCAAAAATCATCAAGTCTGCTCCCGTCTGACGTCCCACAACTTTCGCCGTTGATAGATCAACCATACCGTCATTTTGGTAAGTGATCTCTTTGAGAATTGATTCTCTTGCCGCCGCGTCTACTAAAATAAAATCACCTGAAGCAGAAATACGATTTAAAAGTTCATCGTTAATTTCTGAAATTGGAAAATAAGCTTCGCTCGTCATGTTCTTGATTTCGCCGATAAAGACCGTTGGAGTGCGTCCATGCTCTGTCATAAAACGGCGAAAACCGCGGTGATTATCAATTGCCACCACGATGTCTTCGATAACTTTTTCCGTATCTCTGATAACCCAATTGTCCGTAATCGTCATTGCTCTTTCGTCACTTTTATCAGCGTCAACTCGCTCTGCTTTGAAGCTTGAGCAAGCAGTAAGTGATAGTGCAACAAAAAGTAAAATGAGTGCTGAATTTTTCATTATGCGTTCCTTTGATTAAATTTGACCCTTACGTAAATTATTAAAATCTTCACTGGCCTGCTCAAGAGCTTTTTTCACCTTCTCTTTGAGTGCTGGATCAGCGGCTTCTTGCAAAACCATATCAGCAGCGCGATCAACGGCTTCTGAAAGTCTGGCACTATCCATCTGTAAAAAGACAGCACAAGTATAACCAGTGAAATCAGCTTTTGCTCCCAGTTTTTCAGTGTATTGACGTTTTTCCCAGTAAGTTTTCAATACTGATGAACCGTAAATCAAAGCTTGAACTTTTTCCACGAGAGTTGTTTCAACATAGTTTTTAAGTGCTTTTGGAGCAGGTTGATTCATATCAATGGTAGCAGAGCCCTCTGAAGTATCCGCGAGCGAACGATTGATAAAGGTTGTAATTTCTGCGGCGATATCAGCACGGCTATTGGCACGAGCGAGTTCGCAGGCAATTTGTCTAGAAACTTTTGGTTCCGTTTCAAAAGAAAAATAGCGCATAGTTTTACTATCCATCCGGTTTTGAGCTGCCCATACCTCTGCATCTTCAACCCAACCTGGGCGTATATTTGAGCTGGCATCAGTGACTGTATAATCTCTCTTTATACCTTCGTGCTCACGCTCTTCAAGCTTGCGCTCGTGATCTTTATGACTTGATGAGGAACACCCCACCGCAAAACTCAACACTGTAGCTAATAATAGTAGCTGCTTCATAAGGCCTCCCTAATCTAATTTAAGTTCCGATATCTGTTGACGTAGATCTTTTAACAATGGTTGCAAGGCACGTTCACCAGCTTGTTTTTTATTGCGTGCGGTTTGCTCTGACTTTAATTTTAGCTGACCTCTTTGAGAGGAGTCATTCGCAAGATATGAAGTGCCAATCAATTCAAAGGATACTCGTTCAAAACCCTTAATATTTAAATAAAGTGGATTTTCAACCAGGGAAAGAACAAGTCTGTACTGCGCATTTTTTAGCAGTTCAGGTTTGTCTTCTGTGATAATTTTATAGTCTTGTGCCAATAGCTCTCTAATAACTTCATGTTTTAAAGATTTCAACACATCACTCTCAGTACTTCCCTCCGTCGATAAATAAATAGTGACAGGACGGCTTCGCAGCTTATCTCGAGCTTGATAAATTTCAGTTCGAGAAATCGGTGAAGAAAAACTCACTCCAGTTAAAAAGTGATAGAATTGTTCAAGCCTTTCTCTTTCAGCAAAACTTTGAAGTATCTTATAGAGATCGGAGCGAGACCTTTTATTCCATAAACTCTGGTTGAGGTCATCGATCGCTTTCATTTTTTCTTTAATCACTTTAGAACTGTGGCCTTTATCGAGAACGGCGAGAGCAAAAACGCTCTCTTTGGCAAAATAAGTTTCTCTAATGACGGCACCAGCGACGACAATATCTGTCGTCTGCTCTAAGCGAGTGCGAATTTCTTCCAATGATTGTCCTGTCAAAACCTGATTCTGATTTTCGTGAGAGGCCGACTGAGTTAGAACTGTTTGAGCACTCAAACTAACTTCAAAGTTTTCTGCCAAGACTTGGCGTGCACGAATTTGTGCGCTGAGATGACCTGTCCCCTCACCGACGGCGCACAATTCATGGCGAGCACAGGCACTTTGTGGGTCAGTAAGCCACGCAGGCTTATCATTAGCGATGAGTGTAAAATGAAGAGAAAGAAAAACGGAAATGAGAAGAAATGAATATTTTTTTATGAATTTTCGTCTCAAAGATTCACGTCCAAGCTAAAATTATCTTTGTCGAAAGGATTATCCATGGTTTCTCAAAACTAATCACGAATTTTTTGATCACGACTTAAGTTTAAACCTGACATTAACCGGTCACACCTTGCTTAAATCGATCAACCCTCCTAAACTTACGACAATCTTAACGAATGAGAAACGGATTAGTTTCTCTTTTACCTGACAATTAAACTAGAGGAGAACAACATGGAGCACAAACTACCTGAATTACCATACTCAAAAGACGCACTGGCTCCGCATATTTCTGCCGAAACACTCGAGTTTCACTATGGCAAGCATCACAATGCTTATGTCACAAAACTTAATGAGTTGATTAAGGGCACGGAGTTTGCGGAACTTTCTCTTGAAGAAATTATTAAAAAATCTTCTGGTGGCGTTTTCAATAATGCTGCTCAAATATGGAATCATACTTTTTACTGGCATTGTTTGGCACCAAAGGCCGGCGGAGCACCAACAGGAAAAATCGCTGACATGATTACAAAAACTTTCGGCAGCTTTGATCAATTCAAAACTGATTTCACTAACAGTGCTATTGGCAACTTTGGTTCAGGCTGGACGTGGCTTGTAAAAACATCTGCCGGGGAAATCAAAATTCACAATACCAGTAATGCTGGTTGCCCCCTGACTGAAGGTGTAACGCCACTCCTTACTTGTGATGTTTGGGAACATGCTTACTATGTCGATTACCGCAACGCTCGCCCATCATACGTTCAGGCCTTCTGGAATTTGGTGAACTGGGATTTCGTAAACAAGAACCTTGGCTAAGATTTTTTCTCTTAAATGGGCACGGAAGTGCCCATTTTTACGTCACACCACCTAATTATTTTGCTCAACTTTTATCCTCATTAACCGACAAGTTAGATCAACGGTTAACTGTAATTGGGGATAGTTCATGGCAAAATTCAAATCAACACTTCTTACCAGTGCCTTGATTCTCGCAAGCCCTGCGCTCTTTGCTCTTTCACCTAGTGAAATCGCTGAAAAGACAGAGCAGCAAACTGAAGCCTATTATCAAGAGCAATTTGCAGCTGAATCTCGAGTAATGAATGAAGTGATTGCGAACCTACAAGCAAAAAAAGAATCTCTCTCAAAAATCAATGGACTTGAAGAACAAAAGACTGCCGTTCTTAAGCATATTGACCAAGTTTTAAAGCAAAAAAATGAAACGATTTTTGCCTATATGAAACTTAATAAAGAGATTCAAGAGAAGGCCCGCAAGAATGAAATTCAACTTACAGAACGCTTAAAATATGAATGGCAAAAAAGACAGCTGACAGACACTGTCGATGTCGAAAATAAAAAAGTGATCGAGCTTGAAGGCCAATTGGCCAAATCAGAATTTGAGGCCAATCAGCTAAAGACACTACTCAAAGAACAAGAGAAATCCTACCACTTCACAGTTTCAAGACTCACTGAACACGTCAAACAACTTTCAAGTTCCCTCGCACGGGTCTCACCATCGGCCCCAAATTCCGCCGTTATTAAAGGTGACAATTTACATCTTCACCTGAATGAAAAGATGGAAAGCCTAAGAGAGCTACAAAATAAACTTAGTAATGAAATTCGAGAAGTTGCCGCCTTGAAGGACAAACTCCATCTTAAGGATCAGTCGTTTGAACAATTGATTCTCGTCAACCGCGATCTAAGTATGGCACTTACGAAAGCTGAGCAAAAAATTGATTACCTTATAAAAGAAAATGGTGAACTAATAACTACCCTAGCGCAGAAAAACACCGAGATTGAAGAGCTTGATAGACTTGCAAAAGGACAAGAAGATTTTTTTCGCCAACAAGAATTTTATTTTGAAGCAAAACTGGCCGAGGCAAATCAAAATAGGCCATTTAAGCCTCAAGGTCTTGGGCGATACCCAGCGTCTGTAGATACGGAAAAGATCGTAGCGAAACTCAATAAAATTTTAAATGACCCTGATCAAAAATTTGAAAGTAAAATTCCCGGGCAGGTCAGTATTTCATTAAACGAAGAGTTTTATTTTGAAAATGAACAAGGACATCTAACCGACTTTAACAAAGCACGACTTCACTCTCTTTTTAGACTTTACACCGAAGTGATTTTAGATGACGAAGACTTGCGAGATAAACTCATTTCCGTTGAATTTGTGGGACATGCTTCTCCTTGGTATCAATCAAAATTAGCTGACCCAAAATCGGCAAACGATGAAGCTTACCAGCATAATTTAAAACTCAGCCTGGAGCGAGCGAGACAATTGGCCGAATTTATTTTTGGCGAGAGTTTTGGGGAATTTCCGCATAAGCAGTTTCTAAGACAAAGAACGAGTGTGATTGGAAAAAGCTTCAGTGAGCCGATGCCTGCGCGAATTCCAGCACAAGCTTCAAGTGCTTGTGGCCAATACGACTGTCAAGGTTCAAGAAGAGTTGAAGTTTTCTTTTATTTTAAAAAGGATTAGATTAGGCCCTTCACGGTCAACTGACGGACTGGCATACTAAGCACTCAACTAAGCATTTGTTGGGGTATGCCATGAAATTCCTTTTCCTTATTTTCTCTCTTCTAGGATGTACTCAGCTCGGTCTAAAACCGGAGTCACAACTAGGAATCAATTCTCCTGAACATTTAGGCAAACCAATTGTTCTTATGATTTCGATCGATGGCTACCGTCACGATTATAATGAACTCTATAAGCCCCCATTTCTCTCTCGGTTCGCTAAAGAAGGTGTGCAGGCGAAGGGACTGATTCCGGTCTACCCAACGAACACTTTTCCCAACCATTACTCGCTCGTGACAGGCCTCTATCCTGATCATCACGGAATCGTTTCAAACGTCTTCTACGCCCCTGATTTGGATTTGCACTACTCACTCAGAGATAGCGAAGCCGTGACAAACGGAAAATTTTATGGAGGAGTTCCACTTTGGAGTTTAGCTCGTTTACAAGGAATGGTCAGTGCGACTTATTTCTGGCCAGGCTCAGAAGCAGAGATCGCAGGAGTCAGACCCCATTATTATTTAAAGTATGACCACGATAAGCCCCATGATGACCGTGTTAATACAGTTCTAAATTGGCTAAAACTTCCAGCAAAAAATCGCCCTCATTTTGTGACTGTTTATTTTTCTGCTGTGGACTCTGCTGGTCACGCTCACGGACCAAACTCTGAGCAAGTCGCAACTGCTGTGCAAGAAGTTGATAAACATATCGAAAGACTCGTGACAGAAGCTCAAAAACTCAATCTTCCTTTAACCATTATGATCGTCTCAGATCACGGAATGACTGCTCTCTCTTTTGACAAAGTAGAAGTCATTGATGATCAGATGAAAACGCCAGATGAGAAAGAAGCTTTTAAGAATTTTTTAGTTGACGGCAGTGGGCCTTTTATCTTTTATCATCACACTGGTGAGAAATCTAAAAAGCAGTCTGATCTTAAGTTAGTGCTAAAAGCTCTGAATCGCGCAAAATACTTTAAGACTTATCAAAGAGGCACTCTCCCCAAACACTTAAATTTCAATAAAAATCCGCGAATGGGAGAAATGGTATCCATTGCAGATCCTGGTTATACTATTGGGGCGAAAAATCGTTTAAGAGTCATTGCAGGAATGCACGGTTTTGATCCAAGTCGCTCTAAAGACATGGAAGGAATCTTTATGGCGCAAGGCCCCTCTTTGGTGACTGAAAAAACGATGAAATCGTTTGAAAATATTCACGTCTACCCACTAGTGGCGAAGATCTTAGGTCTTGAGATCAAAGAACCAATTGATGGCAAGCTTTCGGTAACGAAAGAAATACTTAAGCCTGACCAAAAATAAAGGCAGATTCTCTGGCATTAAACGGCAAACTGCATAGGGAAAATAGTTATCTAAGCAACTGAAATTTGGGGAAGTTTGACTATTCTTACGGTCTGACGATTCTGGTATGCCGATTTTGATAAGATGGCTAAGATGAAACTTCTATCCTTGGCCACATTCCTAAGCTTCGTGATTAGCCTTGGCTATCGCTATAGAGATCTCAATACTCAATTAGAATCACGACCGCAAAAGCTGACTGTGTTTAATCTTGAACAAAGAGAAAAAAGTATTCGAGAATTAGACCAGCTAAGTGTGCTGATGCCTAAAAAGCCCTCGGCCCTTATTCACTCACCAGAAGAAATGATTTCAGATTCTGAATTAGCGCAAAATCTACTCCCACGTATTTTGCAAGAGTATGAAGCTGCTTTTTATCAAGACGATAAATCGGACCAACAGAAGTTTGACTTACAAAAAGAGATCATCAAACTTAAAGCTGAATTAAAAATCCCTCTTGTTAATACTGAAACCTGGAATATGAGTCTGATTAATTATCTCACAAAAGAATTGAGTTATGATTTTTCTATGATTAATGATTTGAATAGCCTTGCAGATCTAGACTTTGATGAAGGTGAAATGGCGCAGTTAAAAGCTTATATAGATCGTCATCAACCTGCAGCGGGACTCGTGTTCTCTGATCAAGAAGATTTCAAGACACAATTAGCAGAAACTCTATCTGACTTTGACACTGATATGATTGAGGCAGAAGAAATAGAATTCGATGAAACAAGCTATGTAGATATGGATGAATACAATGAAGGAACGACCATGGAGGATACGACTTTCGCCTTAAACCAACTCTCAAAAGCCGCTGAAACGACACTCCGAGAACAACTCAAGGAAGTTAAGTACTCACCCTATCAAATCCAAGAACTAGTCCACGGACATACAAATAAACCTATCCGCTATTAAAAACGAGTAATAACCATGAAGTCAAAAAACATTAAGCGCTCTGCTCTCTGGAGACTACTCTTTCAAGGAAAGGTCTTTTTCATTAATCCGGCATTTCAAACTCGTTTTATGGCATCGGTGCTTTTTTGTGTCGTGCTCTCACTCACAGTGATCTATGCCTCACAACAGTACTTCTTTCATGTCTTTCAAGAAAAAGGTCAGGAGTTAGGACTCGCAGCTGACCATGTGTTCTTTGCTCTTTTACAAGAACAACAGATTCAAATGCTCAATATCTTTATTGTCTCAAGTCTGAGTCTATGCCTCGTCATTGGCTTCTGGGCACTCTTCTACTCTCACCGTATCGCGGGCCCTCTGCACCGTCTTAATCGCTATTTCAGCGATGGCATCGCTAAAGGCCAGCAACCACTGCCTCCACTTGCCTTTAGAGATGATGACTTTTTCAGAGAATTACCGGAGTCAATTAATCTTTATCTGCGTTCCCTTCAAACAACGGACAAAACTGATCAATCAAAGCACTAAAGCCTTCTTTGCACTCTCACGATAAGGATTCATGTCAAATGAAGCCTCCGAAAAAACCCCCTCCCACGTCATCACTGACGATTTAGAGATTATTGGAATCTTTAAAGCCTTCTTGCAGCGAAAAGAAAAACTCTGGCTATGGCAAAAAAAAGACACCGGAGCGCAGAGAATTGTTCATTATGGCTTAGTGAAAAAGATCGACGGTGTGAAGAAGTTCATCGAAATCAGACCCAATAATACAACCGGCTTTAAGTTAAATCCGAAAGAGCCACTCTTTCTCTATTCAACTAAAAGATCAGTCGCTCTCAAATGTATGATGCGAGAATGCGAAAAAGACTTTTTAGTGCTCGCGATTCCAGCGAGATTAAATTTCATTCAAGGTGATTTCCTTCAGAATATGGAGTTAGTTGAAAAAGAAAATGAACAGGCCCATGCTCACGAAAGAAAAGCTCCGCGAAAACAAGCAAATGATGATCAGATTATTGGACTTAGGCGCCAACTAGGTTCTGAAGTTTCCTCTGTGCTTATTTATAAATTTTATGATATTTCCCAAGGGGGAATGGCGTTTGAAGTCTACGACCCTGCAGAGTTTGTGATTGGTGATGAAGTTGTTGTGCTTTATATCGACGACAAACCACTGAAGGAAGGCATCAAAGGCAAAGTCGTTTCCGTCAGGCAATTACCAGATAACCCTGAGACTTTTAAGATTGGCGTTCAATTTCAAAAATAGTTTAAGGCTGCAATCGCTGCCAGTCCCATCGAGCTGCTGAATTCTTTTTAAAAAGAAACCTGTCATTCAATCGAAAATCTCGATAGAGGAAAAATTCGATCTCCTGAGGCACAAGATAATATCCTTGCCAGTTTTCAGGCATCGAAACACCGCCTGTTTCTTTGGCGAGTTTTAATGCGTTTTGAAAATTGCTCTCTAATGTTTCGCGATTAGCGATCGGCTGACTCTGCTTAGAAACACTAGAGGCCACTTGGCTTTCTAGGGCACGAGAAGAGAAGTAATTGAGTGTCTGCTCTTTCGTCATCTTCTCAACAGCACCCGTAATCCGCACTTGCCTTAAAGAGCGATGCCAATAAAAAACTAACGATGCGTAAGGGTTTTCTTCCAGCTCCAAACCTTTTTGCGAATCATTATGGCCGTAGAGAGAAAACTTCTCCCCCACACAGCCTTTGAACAAAACCATTCTGACAGAGGGAACGCCAGACTTTGCCGCCGTCGCGAGGGCCATTGCATTGGCATTTTCCTCAATTTTAAGAGCTGATTCATGCCAGCTCAAAAAACTTTCAAGAGGGTCTGCAGTGAGTGAGTAGGCTTTCAAATCTTCACGCTCTGGCGAGTTAAGACTCATAGGGGTTCCTTAGAAACTAATCATTAAATCAAGTATATACGCCTAAGTTTCTCAATAAACCAGTAAACACTCAAATCTCTGTTTTCAGGGCGTTAACAACAGACTATGTGTATTTCTCCACATAGCGCATCGTGGCAATAATTCTCCTTTATAATCAGAAAAAATTTAACCAAGTGGAAATAATATGAAAAAAATCGCAGCAGTGAGTATGATCCTTTTCGCAACAATGAATATAAGTATGGCCAACAGCGGACTTAGAAAACTTGAAGCCCTTCAAGGTCAGTATGAAGTTGTAGACACGAGCGACGTCGTTTGTGTTAATCTCAAGAGTTTTAATCTTGAAGTCATTGGTGATGATGTTGTTTTAAGTTATGAACGACAAAGTATTCGCCACGGTTTAGAAAATGAATATGGCTCCGAGACCATTAAAGACGTCAATACCCGTAAATACACGAGCTATAATTCATTAAGTGCAATCATTTATAAACGCAATATTTTCAAACAGCAAAAACTCATCACGCAAGAGGCGGCATGGGCTTTCGGTATCGTTCCATCACGCTACAAAGACCAACGAGTTGTTCTTGAAGTCGTAGATAGCGAAACGCTTATCTACAACTTGCCATATTATGGGACTGCGACTTGTGAGCTTCGCAGACTTTAACCTAGTAAAAAGACCGCTTCATGCGGTCTTTTTTTATTTAATTAATTAAGCATGATGCATTCAACAGAACTTACAGAGTAATATCCCCATTCAGCTTCTGCGTGATCATACATATCGGCATAATGTGAGATCACTTCTACTGAGTAATCATCAAAGATACCTTGGTCAATCCAGTCTCTGTGCTTAAATACTGTTTGGTAATTGAAGTCTGTTTTACCTTGATCGACTCTCACTTCTTCAACAACTGTAGAAATTTGAACAAACTTTCCTCTAAGCGCACATTTTTGAGCGATTGATTGTTTGATTTTCGCTAAATGGCGCGCGCTCAACTGTACTTCAGTCGCGGCGAAAAGATTGAGTGAGAATAAACTGATGACGAGAACAATAAAATTTTTCTTCATAATTGACTCCTGTATTGTTTGTAGGGCGCAAAATAGTCATTACTTCGACTACAGTAAAGTCAGGGTTTCTTTAGGAATGGATTAACAAGCTAGTCCGCGTGAACAGCTAGATGACAAGAGAATAAAATGGATACTAATGGCGCAGGGTGAGGGATTCGAACCCCCGACCAACTGGTTCGAAGCCAGCTACTCTATCCAGCTGAGCTAACCCTGCGCTGTAAGTGAGCCTTGAGAGTAACAATAAAGAATATCCCTGTCATAACTCTAGGCAGAAAAACTACTGTCTTTGGCGTGAAAGAAATTCTAAAACTAAGACCAAAGCAAAACCTAAAAGCATCAGTCCAATGGCCGTGCCCGTATCGAAATTTAAATTAGGCATCAGGTTGGCCTCTCTTAAAATTCGCTCTTCCCCTCTCACCATAATTGACTCGACCGTCATTTTCCATGGCCAGACCTTTTTCATTGAGCCAATCAGAATGCCCGTCAGAAAGGCCATGGTTTCTGCTCTATAATGTTTTAAAAACCAATTAAGGATCCGTGAAAAACCAATCGCTCCAGTCACAGCACCGAGGAAAAAGGTTAAAAGAATTCCAAACTGACCATCGGCAAAAGGGTTTTTAACGGCGGCGGTAACATACTCGTACTTGCCTAGAATTAAGAGAAGAAACGAGCCAGAAAGACCAGGCAGAATCATCGCCGAGATTGAGATCATGCCACAGAGAAAAATAAACCAATTGGCTTCAGGGGTTTGCACAGGAATCAGACTGACACAAATATAAGCGAAGATGGCACCGACCCCAATAAAAAAGAGGTTGCGCGCTTTAAAGGGATTCTTCAATTGTCTAAAGACCACAATTATCGAGGCGGAAATCAAACCAAAAAAGAGAGACCAAGTCAGCACCGTGTGCTCGGTCATCAGGTAATGCATGAGGCGGGCGAGAGTAAAAATGGTGAGTAAGATCGCGCCAAAAATGATCGCTAAAAATCGCACATGAAGTCCGGCAAGGGCCGTCTTGAATTCACCTCGTAAAATATTTTGTACGAGGTTTTTGTTAACAGAACTGATGGCCTCTAAAAAGGATTCATAGATTCCTGTAACAAAGGCAATGGTTCCACCGGAAACTCCTGGAATTAAATCCGCTGCCCCCATCAAAGCACCTTTACTGAAAAGCAAGCCGGCTTCTTTGAAATTTTTAGGACCGGGGCTGGCCCAGAAAGCCTGTTTCCAACTCATCAATGTGAAGCCTCGCGGATCGCTTTCTCTTCTTGAGTTAAAAGTTTCGCTTCTTCTTTGCCATACTTAGTGTCTTCCCAATCAACCTTGAATTTACATTTTGGACACTGAAGCTGCTTGCCTTCTTTTTTAGTCTCTCTTACACCCATAATTGAATAACCACAGGATGGACAATCATGTTTGTAGGGAATTGACCAAAGGGCCGTTTCACAAGCGGGATAATTAGTGCAGCCGTAGAAAAATTTACCGTAGCGGCTTTTCTTTTCAGCGAATTTCCCAATATTGCATTCTGGACACACAATCGGAAGAGTATAAGGCAGGGTCGTGTCACATTGAGGATAATCCTCACAACGAACAAATCGCCCGTACTTCCCTTTCTTAACTTCTAGGCGTTTTTGGCAAGTAGGACAATCATCATGAAAAAATTCTTTAGGGAGAATATGAATTGTCCCCTCTAAGTCTTTCTTAAAATCTTGAGTGGAGTTACAATCGGGATAATTTGAACACGCTAGAAACTGTCCGTTTCGTCCCCATTTAATGAAATACTCGCCGCCTTCGCACTTCAAGCATTTAACCCCTGTTGGAATTAATTGTTTTTTGAGATTTTTCATCTCGTCTTGGGCTTTCGCGAGAGTCACTTCGAAAGTAGACCAAAAGTCCTTTAAAACTTTCTTCCAAGAGATATCACCTTCTTCGATCTTATCGAGTAATTCTTCCACCCCAGCGGTAAATTTAATGTCCATAATACCCGGAAAGCTTTGAATCAACATTTTACAAACCACTGTTCCAAGCTCTGTTGGAACAAAACGGTTTTCAATTTTTTCGACATAACCGCGGTCTTGAATATTGGAAATAATTGAAGCGTAAGTAGATGGTCGACCGATTCCCTGCTCTTCCAAGTCTTTTACAAGCGAGGCTTCATTATAGCGCGGAGGTGGACTGGTCCAATGCTCAACAGCTTCTGCATCTTTTTTGGCCTTTAAGCTCTGGCCTTCAACGAGTTCTGGAAGCAATCCTGTTTTCTCTTCCGTCTGCTCGTCATCTTCATTTTCGTTTCCGCCTTTGCGAGAGGCTTTTTCAGCTAAAGCTTCAAGGTATACTGCTCTGAAACCTGCAAACTTAATAATTGAACCATTTGATTTAAAATAACGGCCTTGATTTTCAAGCATGACTGTCGTTTGATCTATAACCGCCTGACTCATTTGACTTGAAATAAATTTATTCCAAATAAGTTCATAAAGCTTTTGTTGATCTGGATCGAGATCTCCTCTCACTTCATCAGGAGTGTAGAGAAGAGCAGTTGGTCTGATCGCCTCGTGGGCATCTTGAACCTTATTGCTGCCTTTTTTCTTATAAACAATCGGCTCTTCTGGAAGATAGTCTTTTCCGTAACGAGCAAGAATAAACTCTCTGACACTCTCCATTGCTTCTGGTGCCGTACGAACAGAGTCAGTACGCATATAAGTGATCAAACCTTGCAATCCGTGATTCGTCAGTTGAATCCCTTCATACAATTTTTGCGCCACCATCATCGTTCGTTTAGCGGTGAAGCCAAGCTTATTAGCAGCTTCCTGCTGAAGTTTTGAAGTCGTAAAAGGGGGAGTTGGATTTTGCTTTCTCTCTTTCTTTTTCACTTCCGTGATTTTGTAGTCTTTGCCACGAACCGAGTTTACGATCTCTTTCGTTTCTTTTTCCGTAACGAGATCTCGCTTTTTTTGCGCGTCATCACCGTAGTATTTGAATTCAAATTCAATTCCGTCTTTGGCCATCTCACCATGAATTGAAAACCACTGCTCAGGAACAAAAGCCTTCACTTCATCTTCACGGTCGACAATGACCCGCAAAGCGACGGACTGAACCCGTCCAGCTGAAATTCCACGTTGAACTTTATCCCAAAGAATCGGGGAAATTTTATAACCCACAAGGCGATCGAGAATTCTGCGTGTCCGCTGCGAATCGTACATCGCCGAGTTAAGCTTTGAAGGATTTTCAATCGCGTGATTCACTGCCGCCTTTGTAACCGCGTTAAAAACTACGCGGTGAATTTTTTTAGGAGCATTAATTTCTTCAGCTAAATGATGAGCGATGGCCTCACCTTCGCGGTCCATATCCGGTGCGAGATAGATAAGGGTCGCTGATTTCGCTAGCTCTTGAATGCGTTCAATCTTGTCTTTTTTTCCGGTAATAGGAACGAGATCAATTGAAAAATTGTCTTTGATATCCACACCAAGTTTTGATTTTGGGAGATCCTTAATATGGCCATTGGAGGCCACAACTTGGTAGCCCTTACCTAAATATTTTTTGATGGTCTTAGCTTTTGAAGGAGACTCGACCACAACTAGATCATAGGGTGTCGATGGAATGCTGCCTGTTGAAGCCGATTTCTTGGACGAGGTTGATTCGCTAGGGGTTTCGGCCTGTGTGTTTTTTGAAACAGCTTTCTTTACGGATTTTTTGGCAGCTTTCTTTGCCGTTTTCTTTGCCGCTTTCTTTGCGACCTTCTTCGCTGGTTTGGAAACCGCTTCTTTGGCCGACTTAACTTTAGAAGTTTTCTTTTTAGCTGCCGATTTTTTCACAACTTTTTTTTTGTCCACAAATCCAACCTTTTAGCTAATTTCTCTTAGCGCGTCGAAAGGCGCTGACGAGAGGAGACCCTCATAAAGATGAGGGTCAGAATCTATTGCTTGCCAGTATTCAACAACTCATCTATTTCTTCAAGGTCAAACTCAGTGAGACCGAAAGGATTGTCTTTTGAGTTGAGATCTTCGTCAAGATAACGCCGTCCGACTTCACGCTCTATTTCTTCGAGTGAGCGGAAAGCATTTGGATCTGGTTCTTTCGTTTCAGACTCAATTTTATTCAAGTCGTGTTGCTCTAGGAATTTGTCTTCGTCTACTCGAGCCTCATTGAGTGAGCGCTCAGCATCGAGCATTTCTCGCTCAAGTCTCTCTAGTTCTCGTAGATCTTTTTCATGATCTTGAATAATAGACTTTTCACGCTCTTGTCTCTCAAGTTCTTCAAGTTCATCATCAGTCAGCTGGATTTTATCCGCTTGCATTAAAAGATCGCGACTTAAATCATTCAGATTTAATTCAATATCCAATTCTTCTAACGCATTACTTTCAAGAAGTTTCACTTCCGATAGAGATTTCTCTCCTCGCAGCTGACTGGCAATGGCCGCTTGTTCCGCTGTTTTTGTCAACGCAATCGTCCCAAGGGGAATATCCATTCTGGACTGAGAGATTAGAGCGGTAGCAAAATTATCGGTCAAAGTAATAACGGTCAGCTCACCAATCTTATAACTCGGATCAACTGTAATCCGCCGACCTGTTCCACGGTCAATAAAAGAATAAAGCTCAAAGACGTTTCC
This sequence comes from Bacteriovoracaceae bacterium UBA6166, assembly GCA_002435795.1. Taxonomy (GTDB): domain Bacteria; phylum Bdellovibrionota; class Bacteriovoracia; order Bacteriovoracales; family Bacteriovoracaceae; genus UBA6166. The sequence continues at coordinate 23,440 of DIUE01000009.1, forward strand.
AAGCTCTACTCCATCAGCACGACCGCGATCAATATAAACCACTTCACCGTAAGATAAATTGCCAGCGGTTTCGCGGTGAGAGTCAAGAATGGCGGCTTCAATTAATCGGCGATTAAAAGTTTGCACGATTCGATTAATCTTAGGAGTGTAAACGGTCAAACGATCTCGTCTTTGAATAATCCCAGTGAGTTCTGAAACTTTCGCTTCCCACATATCATTAATCTGCTTGACGATTTTCACTTGCGCCAAAATGGTATAACGATAACCGGCCCTGTCAGAAACAGGATGTGAAACTTTTCCACCTGGGCCATAAACAGAGAACATATCACCCGGCTTAACCCTGACACTTTTATCAAAACGCAGAAAGACTTGGTCTTCTTGCTGAATAAAAACTCTTTCATTAGGTGTTGCAACGATTTCCCCTAAGTCTTGCACGATATTTGTAGTGACAAAGGTGTTGAGGAAAAAACCTTCTCTCACATTAAAAGTGATTCTTGAATCGCGGTCAAAACCAGTACTATCATAAGCGTCAGATGGCTCAGCAATAATGATTTCACTTGGAGGTGGATCGTATTGTTCGTAATCAGTCCGCAGAGACATTCTTCCGATCGCCATCAGATCTTCGTAAGTTTCATCAGAGGCAAACTGAAAATAAACACCTTGATCAATGAGAGCTTGTCTTTCTCTTAGCCACGGCGGTTCAATGCCTTGACCGAATTCACGGAAATCTAAATTCTCCGTAGGTTTTGTATCACTAATCTGCTGCTCTCTAAAATCACTGACCCGTACGTTTGGCATTGAAACAGAAGAACCAGAATCAAAAACAAGAGTCATACCTGGTTCAATTTCATGGGGATTCATAATTTGCGGGTTGAGGGCCCAAATTTTCGAGTAGTAGAACCCTGAACCGAAGAGCCTCTGTGAAATTTTCCAAAGCCAGTCCCCTGACTGAACGACATATTTATCAAGGCTTGATGCTGAAGCGATTTCATTCCATTCATTTTCTGGGATTTTGCTTTCTACAAACTTCGAAAGCTCTAAGAGATTCTTTTCCTCATCGCCGACATCAAAAATTAAAGGGCCATCTGTTGGAATCCCTGCTTGAACACTTCCTCTTTCGACAAAATTCGGATCATTCACCGCAGGTCGATCAAAATCACGCACAGGTCTTGGCAGACTAGGACTAGGTTTTTCACGTAGCTCAAGGACACCCGTTTGTTTCGGGCGCGCACCAGGTTCATCAAGAATAAGTTCACCGATATCGCTTTTAAGAGACTGAAGATCGTCAATCTCCTCCAAGTCGCTTAAATCAAGATTGGTACTTCTCTTAAAACTTTCATTACTATTTTGTAAAACCTCGAGATCTTGAGCATCCAATAAATCAAGATCTCTCATTCCTTGAGACCAAGCAGGTACCGAGGAGGCCCATAGGCAAAAGATTAAAAGTATTTTTTTAGTGTTTGTATCCATTAAGCCTGTTCAAAAAAATCATGTAGGATTGAATAATAGCTCTCTTTCTTCTGCTCTAAATTCAGCTTTTCACTGCAAACGATCAGTCTGCCAAGAGTCTTTAAAACCACTCCTGAAAAGGCTTCAGTTTTAATAATCTCTTCAAAGATTTGCATAGCAAGATCAAACTCTCCTTGAACAAAAAGCATCTCGCCTAAATTGAATTTCGCTCGCACGCGAATTTGTCTCAACGGAGAATTTTCAATTTTTTTAATTTCTCTTAAAGCTTCATCGAATCGATTTTCACTAATCAGTTTTGAGGAATTTCTAAGAATCAAAATTTGCTCTTCGACTAGACTACTATCTAGATCGATGGCATCAACAACTGGACGTGTCGTAGTGGTGCTTTGAATTTGTGGAGCTGTAATTTGAGGAGAAAAAACATCGACTGTTTCGGCTAGCTCTGGAGCTTGCTTTGCCCCTCTCAGCTGACCCAAAAGATTTGGGTCGACTTGTTGAATTTTTAATTCATTTTGTAAAAGGCGATGTCTTTCAGCGAGCTCTTGATACTGAGCTTGCAACCTTTCAAATTCTGCTTTTGAAACACTCTCACTCGTTGGTGTTCCTTGAACTGGAGGCGCTTCTTCTGCTTCAAAAAGACTTTTGCGATTAGAGAGCCACGAGCAGCTTACTAGCGGTAATAAAACTAAAAGCGCTACAATCGGCTTAAGTTTTGTAAGTCGCCGAGCAATAAATGGCCTTTTCACATTGTCCTCCATGACAGATAGAAAATAGACTCCTGTTCCTCTATTCTAATAGACTGCATATTTAAGTCAATGATATAAGGTCAAAGCATGAACAACCAAGTCTTTCACTTTATTATTAGAGTCTCCAAATCCGATTCGGCTTTCGTTTATTTTCAACTCGAAGCCAATGAGGGACTCTGTTTCTATTCAACACTTGACCACGAAGAAGGACAGGCCTACCGTGATCTAGATATCCGCGGGGCCTATGAATTTCAGGATGAGGTCAGCAGACTACTTGAGTTCTTAGGTCAATCAATCAATGTTGAATGGTTAAAAAAATAATTTACAAGGTGGTGAGTATGCTTCGTTATCTATTTGTTCTAGTTCTTTTGAGTTCATGTGCAACCACCAAATTTGCCGCCCCTGATTTGGAAGTCATTGAATCACAAAATGGGAAAGTTGTTGGAGGAACCGTTGTCTATAATGCACTCGGTTTAGAGCAGATCGTCGATCAAAGAAGAAATCAAGCGTTCAAGAGAATGCGCGATGTCTGCAAGCCACAAGGCTATAAGATCACTAAAGAAGAAACAAATACCGCTGCTTCACGCAATCCCAAGTATGGTGAAAATAACTCGAAGCTTGTGACGGGCACAAAAATACGCTTCGTTGATTTCAAGTGTGCTCCCTTATAAAGGGAGCTAGTACCAAAAACGAAAATAAATGGGAAAATGATCTGAGAAACCTGCATCACGTGCTTTTGTCGCTTCAAAATTATAGCGCTTAGGCACGCCCTTAATTCTCTCGCCCGCTTTATCATCCTTTAAAAAAATCTCTTCTGTCATAAACTCTCGTTGATGAATTCCAAAAGAGTTTTCACTCAACTTAAGGCCTGTGACTCCCTTAAAATTTTCACTCACAAAGATTCGATCGAGCAGATTCCAACTCCCTCCTCGCTTGAAGAAATAAGTTCCTGGGGCCAGAAGGCTTTTGTCTTCGACCTGATCATGAAGATCAAAGACTGGGGTGGAAGATAAAAGGACATCGTTTATGGCATTTGGATTATTAGCATCAATAACATTAAAATCCCCCGCAAGGATCATGGCCCGTCTCGGGTTTTCTCGTTTGAGCGCCTGTACTCTCTCCTTGAGAATTTTAGCGGCGAGAAGACGATATTCATTAGGACTTCCCTGCGAGGGCCAGTGGTTCACGAAAACAGTCAGGGGGTGGATATCGGCAACTAAGAATTCAACTTCTAAGATTGGTCTTGTAGGCCTTGGAAACTCGGCTGAAGCAATAGGAATCTCACGACTTGAAATAAATTTCAAATCAGAGCGTTCAACCCACATAAGAGCAGTATCAATTCCTCTTTCATCTGGACCATCACTCAAGCGATAATGATTATATCCTAGACTCTCGGCGAGTTTTTTTACGACGACTTCATTTTCAATTTCTGAAAGGGCCAAAAATTCCGGAAGACCTCCAGGTAAACTCAAAACAACTCGTTTGATTTGCTCTAGTTTTAACCTGAGCTTTTCCTCAGTCCAATCAATGGCGAAACACTCTTGTTTCCAGTAGCTAGACTCAACCTGCTCACAGCCTTTCGCCTTAAACGGCGAGTCTTTAGGAAGATAGGCGAAGTCCTCTTTGCCTTGATCGTGCTCATTATCAAAAAGATTCTCTACGTTATAGGCCGCAAAGAGAAATTCAGTCTGTCCCTTTTGGAAGGGTTGAACAGAACTGCAGCTCCAGCAAGAGCTGAGTATGATGAGTAAAAAGAGATAGCTGGTTAGTTTTTTCATTTAAGACTTTCTTTCAATGCGACCAAGACATCGTCATGGTGGGTTTTTGTATTTACCTTTCCAAAGACCGCTTTAATCTTGCCATCTTTTCCAATTAGAAACGAAGAGCGCAAGACTCCCATATACTCTCGTCCCATAAATTTCTTAAGGCCGTAAGCTCCGTATTTTTTTGCAATAGCGAAATCAGGATCAGAGAGCAAATCGAAATTGAGTTTTTCTTTCACTCGAAATTTTTCAAGCCTGACCGGCTCGTCAGGACTCACTCCAAGTATCACTGTATCAAGTTTAGCATAGGCCTTTAAACTGTCTCTCAAACCACAGGCTTGTGTCGTACAACCCGGAGTCATGGCTTTCGGATAAAAATAAAAAAGAATATTTTTTGTCCCCGCAAAATCCTTGAGCGAAACTTTTTCTCCGTCTTGGTTAAGCATTGTGAAAGCTGGCGCTTTAGAGCCGACTTTGGGAAAGCTAGATTCTGTTGTCATCAATTCACCTCTCAATTTTTACCAATTATTGCGCAGTTTTCGCAAGGCCAAAAAAACGTCTTTGTTTGAGGATTCCGCGGAAAGTTTCAAACCACTTCTTATTTCGAGCGAATCCAAGCGGAAAAAAGTGTTTATCTCTCGCTCAAGACCCATGGTGGTTAAAGTCTGCCTGCTCTCGGAACCTAGGGACACGATCTCCTTCAACAACTCTTGGGCCCTAAGATTATGAGGCTCGCGGTCTATTGTAAAACGCAAATTATTCAACAAATAATCATGTCCAGGATAAATCACCACTTCATCAGCAAGCGGGTAAATCTGTTCAACGATTGTCTCGTACAATGTTTCCGGATCACCACCGTTGTGACAGTTTCCAACCCCTGCATTAAAAAGCGTGTCCCCAGACAGAATGCCTATAGCGCGATCATTTTCTTGAACGAGTAAGCACAGATGACTTGATGTGTGGCCAGGAGTATCTAAGACCAATAAACTTTCTCCGTTCCCAAGCTCGATTCTTTCGAGGGCCTGCAAACCTCGTGTCGCTTTTGGGATTTTCTGAATGGCATGGTAATGGACCCAAACTTCGCAACCATAGCGCCTAACCAGTTCTTCATTGCCTCTTATATGATCAAAATGTTCGTGGGTGTTGATAACGGCTTTTAATTGACCGCCCAAAGCATCAATCATGGGCGCGAGTTCTTCAGCATCCCATGGATCTACGCAGAAGATCTCTCCGCTACGAGTTTTGAGCAAGTAGTTGCTATTGCGCAGAGAATTTTGAACACTGTGAGTAAGAATTTCCATGGGCTCTCTTTTAATCTGGGTCAACTGCGGTTATTCTTCATCAGTAACATCTAGAATCGGGCTAGACAATAACACGGGGTTGTATTTGTGGAATCTGTAGTGACGAAGCTTTTTCTTTTTTTTCTGGTCGCAAAAGGACTCGTCGAAACATTTCTCGAAATGAGAAATAAGAACTTCATCCTTAAAAATCGCCACCAAGTTCCAGCGCGCTTTAGCTCGCAAATTTCTTTAGAAGAACATCAAAAAGCTGCAGATTATACCTTGGCCAAAAGAAGTATCTCTCTTGTGTTTGATTTCTGTGGCGTTTTAATTCTCCTTCTCTGGACAATTTGGGGCGGAATCAATGCACTTGATCATCTAGCGCGCTCATTCGAATTTGGTCCCCTCTTTACAGGTGTCATCTTTTTTGGCCTGTTTGGAATCATCTCACTTTTTTTAAGCCTTCCCCAAAGTTTGTATATGACTTTTGTGATTGAAGAGCGTTTTGGGTTCAATAAAACAACCCTCAAAATGTTCTTCGTCGATATGTTGAAAGGCATTTTGCTTGGGGTTGTTCTCGGGCTTCCTCTCTTGATGGGGCTACTTTGGATCATGGAAAAACTCGGTCAATTCTGGTGGGTTTACGCTTTTGGTTTTTTAACGACTTTTCAATTGCTCTTGCTATGGATTTACCCCACTTGGATCGCTCCGCTTTTTAATAAGTTTTCTCCTCTCGAAGAAGGAGAAACCAAAGAAAAAATTCTCGCGCTCTTGAAAAGAACGGATTTTCAAAGTGACGGACTTTTCATCATGGACGCCTCTAAACGTAGCTCTCATGGCAACGCTTACTTCACAGGCTTTGGTAAAAATAAACGAATTGTTTTTTTCGACAATTTAATTAAAACGCTCACTCCCTCTGAAATCGAAGCTGTCCTGGCCCACGAGCTAGGTCACTTCAAGAAAAAGCATATCGTTAAGGGTTTGATAAAAAGTTTGGTTTTGAGTTTTGTGGGATTCGCGATTTTAGGATTTCTTAAGAACTGGCAACCTTTCTACCTCGGCCACGGAGTCGAGACGATGAGTGATCATACTGCCCTTTTACTCTTCTCGATGGTCTCAGGAATTTATACCTTTTGGATGACGCCACTGTCTGCCTGGACCTCAAGAAAGCATGAGTTTGAAGCCGATCAATTTGCAGCCGAGCACTCAAACGCCCAGGACTTAATCGAGGCACTGGTAAAGCTTTATAAAGACAACGCCAGCACCCTGACTCCTGACCCGCTTTTTTCCTCTTATTATCACTCTCACCCGCCGGCATTGATTCGCGTCCAGCATCTAGAGAAGCTCTAAACGTACGATGCGGTGTCACTCAGACACCGCCATACACCCCTCTTAAGCCCCAATCTTGACTATTTCTTACAAATTCGGCGAAAACTCGGTAATTTACGCCATGGGCCTAAAATCTTTTTGATTTTTTAAATTGAACGAGGGATAAATAAGCCTGTTCTCCAACAGAGGTTTAATTATGAAGTTTCTTATCAGCATCTTTTTTGTAGCCGGTTCACTTACTATGATCCAAATGCTCGATAACGCCCTCTCGACTAGAGCACCAAAATCTAAACTTGAATCAAATCGCCTTGAGTTATCGACTGAAGAGCAAAAAACTTATTTATCTTCGGTTGGCCCTAAAAGACCTCCATTCAATGATGAAGGTCCTGGTGGGATCGGTCCAATTCCGCCAAAAAGAGTAAGTTCACTCTAAAAGGCTTCAATTCCTTCCATTTTTAAAAACTGGCGCTTCATTTCTAGACCAAGTGAAAAGCCTCCAGGCCCGTTGCTTGCGAGGACTCTATGACATGGCAAAATGAGAGGAAGGGGATTTTTTCCAAGCGCTCCACCCACTGCTCGCACCGCTTTAGGATTATTAATGGCACGGGCCAGGTCTCCGTAGGTTTTAGTTTCTCCAAAAGGAATTTCTGCTAAAGCCTGTAACACGCCCAATTGAAATTTCGTTAATTCTTTTAGATCAAGCGGTAAATCGAAGGCCTTTCGTTTGCCTGCTAAAAACTCCTCAATTTGCTTTCGTCCCTGCTCTAAAAAGCCATTTGCTGGACAATGATTTCTTTTTGGAGCGATGATAGGCTCGCAACTTATGTCCAATGAAGTTAGGCCTTGCTCACTACATGTCAGCGAAAAATGCCATTCTTTAGAAGACCAATTTAATTTTTCCATCAGGACCTCAATTCATGAAACTTGCTGTTATTGATTGTGCCATGCTCGAGCCCTCTCATCAATGCTTCAACCGCTTAGTCGACGAGCTGCCAGTGAAGCTTCATTACCATTGGCCTGCAAAATACGGACTTGAATCGCTTTTAAAAAGAGAAGCTGATGCCTATATGATTCTTGGCAGCTATTCAAATATTGAAGACCAACTCGATTGGCATAAAGAACTGCTTGAATTCGCAAAGGGCAAACTCCTGAAGCGCCACCCAGTTCTTGGCATCTGTTTTGGTCATCAACTTATGGCCCATGGCTTCGGTGCCGAGATCGGCCGTTGTGAAGCTCCAAGGGATGGGATCAGAGAGGTCAATTTCCATCAGCATTTTTGGGGCGTCGGTGGAGATTCATTGAAGAAAAAAATTATTGTTCATCATTCTTTCGAACTCAAAACTCTACCCTCCGAATTTGTGGTGGTTGGTAGCAGTTCCGATTGTCTTTATGATTGCGTCGCTCACAAGGATCTACCCTATGTCGGCTTTCAGGCCCATCCCGAAGCAACGGATAAATTTGTGGCCACCAATCTTTCAAAACCAGAACTTGTTAGTCCTGAGATTTACCAGTCGGGAATGGAGCTGATTAAAAACTGGACGCTGGAAGCACAAAGGTTTTTGCAAAATTCGTAAAAATTTCTTCGAGTTCTACGGTGAAAGCCCCGGGAGTATGACTATCAATATCAAGCTCCGCCACCATGGTTCCGTTTTGATCGTAGAGAGGGAGAATGAGCTCTGAACGAGTCTTTAAACTACAGGCTATATGTCTCGGATCAGCGTGCACGTCGGCCATATTAATCACTCGGCGCTCTCGAAAGGCCAAGCCGCAAAGTCCTTTATCAATAGGAATTTTCATATGCTCAGTGCCCTCGCCTGCGTAAGGACCAACGATAAGGTTTGGGCTGGTGCCTAAATCAGAAAAAAGAAAAGACTCGTGAAAATAAATTCCTGTCCAGTCACAAAGACTTGGAGCGAGGTTATGGGCTTTCTTTACCCATTCCCAAACGGACTCATAATACTCAAGTCCTTTTTCGTGCTCTGAGAGTTCGAATAATTTTAAGACGGGGGCGAGAGAGAGTTGAATCTGTTGATAGGTTTCATCTTTTAAATTTGTTAAATTTGCTAAATCTTCAGTAGCGCTTCCAATCCAAGCGAGAGTCCCAATCGATTGATAATCAAAAAAAAGCGGTAGAACTTCACAGTCGGAGTTTTCATCAAACTTTTTACCGAAATTCATTGTCTTGCCATTTACATGCTTAAGAGAAAGTCCTTCAAGTCCTGGTGTCTCTAGGAGATCCTTCAAAAGAAATTGGAGGTAGGAATTTTTAATCATCATAGCGACACTCGAGTAGGACTTGTTTTAAATAATCAAAATAGGGTTTCTTGTACTTATCAATTTCATTATGAATTTCATGGTAAGCACCATCAAAGACTGTTAACTGAAAAGACTTATCAACCAAGGTAAAATAGTTTTTTAACGCTTCAACGTCAACGATCCGATCATCAGAGCCCACCGACACATAACTTGGACAGCGTGGCCTGATAGGTCGAGAAAAAACCTCTTTGGAAGTTTTAACCATACCGAGCAGAAGGTTCGTGTGTAGCTTCAAGCAATTCAAATCATCCGCTTCATATGAAGCTTTCGTTTCATGGTAATGAGAAAGATAATTGAGATCGACCATCCCACCAAGCTTTACGCTTCCAGGGATTCTTGCGAGCTTTTGCCAAAACCCCAATGGTGTCAATTTAAATAATGGACCAACTGGGCCTGTGTAGGCGACGGGAGGAGCGTTGAGCACAATTCGTTCTGGATAGTGATCATTCGATTTTAGCGACTGGACATAAGCGGCGGTGATCAGTGCTCCCATGGAGTGACCAAAAAGCACATAGCGCTGCATTTTATATTTTTTTCTAAGATAATGAATGATCTCATCTAGATCACTGATCATACGCCCAAAATCAGGCACAAAAGATTTGTCCCCGGAAGAGCGGCCATGGGCCCTTAGATCGTATTGAAAGACGTTAAAATCGTGACCAAAAAGTTCGGGCAAATAATGGTGCCGACCAAGATGCTCCCCAATTCCGTGAGTTGCAATCAACCATATAGGAGAGCCATGCTCTTTGTACTTTAAGTGGAGCTCGGTGCCATCTGAAGTCCGAAAAAAACTATGTTCACAAAGCATAAAATTCCCTAAGTTTTGGAAATGTTTTAAAAGCCAACTATATCTCTAATCTCTTGTTATTTCCAATCGCGGTGAACCGAAAACTGTGTATAATAATCCCAAGAGGTTTCTGGTGTATTGTCCAAAATGTTTTAATTCCACTCTCGCACTCAATAATCGCGGGGTCGTTGACTTGATTATCAACAGCAAACAAATGGATGCTGGTAGGTTTCTTTTCAATCTTGAGTCAAATAATCGTGAAAAAATCATTCAGGATTTTCGTCTAAAACTCGAGGAATTCTTTGAGTGGTACTCAGGCTTTAAAAACATCGAACCTATTCAGTACGTTGAAGTTTGTACGGCGGATTTCAAATGCACAAACTGTCAGTATGTCCCAGGACTTAAAAATCGCTATAGTATTATTGATTCTCTCATTCCCCAAAAAATCATGATTCAGAGTCTTCAAGAACTCTCAACTAAATACCATCTCGAGTTGAAGCTCAAGGCTTCTTCTTAACCCATAATGTTTTTTCTATAATCGCCACGACAACGCCTTTTTCATTTTTAATTTCTGCAATGAACACCGGCTCATATTTTTGTTCTCGCTCAACAATGTCTCGAATCTGACAAACTTGCTCTTCATCAATTCTAAAGATTGTCGAGACAAGACCAGTCCCAGGTTTCTTAAAATGAATCGTCGCCGATTTGTCCCAAACCAGATAGCCCGCCCCTAATTTCTCCATCAGAATGAGCATAAAGAAGGGATCTGCCATGGAGTACAGGGACCCTCCAAAATGAACGCCTACATAGTTTGTATTATAAAAACGATGCCTCATGCTGACATGAAAATCCAATTTCTCTGGACCTTCTCTCTTCACGCATATGCCTGTCCCCCAATACGGTGGATACCAGCTGATCATATTCAGAACGATGGCCTTTTTGATTTTTTTTATTCTAGATTTTAACAGCGTCATTAGCTTTTATGAGTGGAAGCGACGCCAGTCCCGGCAGCTTCCAAAGATTTTTTCTTGGTCTTCTCTTTAAAATGGGGATTGAGTTTCTTGAGATCATCAGCATTCATTTTTAAAAAGTCTTCAATTGCTTGATCAAAGCCTTCGATTTGTTTTACGACTTGCTTACTCATAAGTCCCCCCCAGAAAACGTGCCGCTGCTTAATCGGTCTATTCTAGCGCAAACAATCAAATCATCAATTTTTAAAGAGTTAGCTGATTTAGGAAATGAATCCCATAAGCGATGAGTTATAGAGTTTTCAAATACTTAAGCTCAAATTGACAAAGAAACTGCCCATTTTTTAGGGATGATGTTCAATAAACTGCGTCTCTATCACTGTTTCTTCACAAAGAGCGGCGGGCCTCATTGGTGGTTGGATTTTGACCTTAACGATTGCCCACTCCCCACGAGAAGTATTTAAAATGGTGTAGCCATAGTTCTTTAGTTTTTTACGAAGATTATGCAAATGAACATTAAGCGTTTTCTGGTGGTGTGAAACCTTACGTCCCCAAATCGCTTTTATGATTTCGTGCCGAGTGAATTCTTTGCCCTTTGTTGAGACAAATAAGCTTAAGAGCCTCAACTCAGTTCGAGTGAAATCATCTTGATTAAAACTCTCCTCACTCAAGTCACAAAATAAATCCAGTCCTTCAAAGTGGTTTTCTCGAGATAAAGCCCTGTCGAGCTTAACCAAAAACTCCCCTATATGAACTGGCAAACAAAACACTTCATCAATTCCGTTATGAAAAAGATATCTCATTAAAGTTAAGTCATCGGACTCGAGAACGGCCCAAAAAGGAATGGTTCTAATTCTTTTCCAAGCTGCAGAGTCCAAAAGCTTGAAGAGAGTTCTCTCGCACTCCATATCACAAAGATAGATAGTGAGGTCGATACTCTCTGGGTAAATGGCCAAATGGTCTTGAAGCTCTTTCATATAGTCAAAAGTATGGACGATATAAAATTTCTCAAGGGTTCTGTGAAGTTCTAAGAAATAATCTGACTCGCTGTGCAAAAGCGCTATCGATTTAAGAGAGAAGCCGTATTCATAATTGTTCGTCATATAGATAACTATACAGCTCAGTTATAATCTCTCGAGATTAAGATCTTTCAGACGAAAAAAACCCCCATTTTGTTCATTATTCATCTAGAAATTGATCTCTTCAGTCGGTCAATGCTAGGCTTAATTATGTTGGAAAATGAAAATTACAAAAACACATTTATCTACTATAGGAAGACGCGCCGCCTGACCCATCAAGAAATGGCAGAATTCATTGGCTGCCATCGTTTGCGCTATAGACGAATTGAAGAGGGTCAACACAATCCAAGTGACCACGAATGGGCGAACTTCATCAGAGGCAGTCGCTTTCCTCAGCTACAACGTAGCCTAGCTTTTCCTGATTTCGCTCACGCTCAGTTCTTGCTGCCCTCTGAGATTCGTGGACAAGCTTTTGTGAATTACAGAGTTGGAAATATTTTTCAACAATTATTAATCAAACATTCAGATGAGAATCAATGGCATCAACTGCTAAAAATTCTCAATATCCCAGCAGTCTATTTCAATAATACTCTCAATCCTTACCCCTATGCTTTATGGCTTAGAGTTGTGGAGAGGTGCAGACTCAGTGGTCTCCTTAACGACCAGCCCTCAATTAACACTTTTGCTCAGCAAGTGATTTTCTCTAAGGATTGGTGGGGATCAAAATGGCCCGCGTTTCAAGAGCTAGGGGCAGAAGAACGATTTGATGTTTGTTTAAATGAGTGGCGAGATCGGTCACTCAATCATGAGGTCATTACTAAAAAATTGTCCTCGCAAAGTTCATCCTTGCAAATCAAACTCATCCCTAAAGCGAGTGTCCCGCAAGAGCTTTATTTTCATAATCCGATCCTCAAAGATTTTTTTCCTGCGTGGGTCTGCGGTCTTCTCAAAGCTATCTCTCACGGTCCTCACTATCTCACTTTTGAAAAGGAGAAGCAGTCATGGCTTATTACTGCAATCAGAGGATAGATCCGCGAGAGCGTCTAGCGAATCTCTACCATTTTTTGCGCTGTCATTACGGCTCTTCCATCCGAGACCAGCTAGAAATTAAAAAAAGCCAATGGACTCGTCTTCTGAATGGACAGCCAATTGAGGTTGGGGCCCTGAATTTCTACTTGTCTCAACTAGGATTAAACCAACTGACATTACAACAACAGCATTTTACGCCGTCGCTGGTAGTGGATTATCTTGAGGGGCAAAGAAATTATCTACCAGATTTTTACAAAATTGGAGCGTTCTCTAGCAAAAGAATCGGCGCCTCACTTTTAAGCATTATTGAAAAAAACTACGGCGAACAAACCAAACAACATCTCCTTAAGTCTCTCCAAATTGGCGAAGATTTTTTCAGTACGACTTCTTCACAAAATAAAGTCAGCACACTTCTCTACTCCCATATGTACGAATTCCTAAGAACACAGATTGGAATAAGCGAAAAGGATTTGTACTGGATTGGTCAAAAGACAACCATGACAGACTTAAACCCTCATTGGAAAGAGCGCTACCATGGTCTCACCTACACTCAAGCATATGCTGAATACCTTGAAGAAATATCACTTTATGTTGAACAGTCCTATCAGTATGAACTCTATCGCCTTAATAAAAAGGAAGTGATCTTTCGAAAAAGACCAAATCCTTTAATGCAAGAATTGCTACATTCAAAGATTTATGGCAACCACGAATCTTGCGTCTACTCACTAGGCTTCACCTCTAGCGTTGGATACTACGCTAATGGTCTTTTTCCTCTCACGAAGAAAACTCGTTGCCTCTATCAAGACGATGAATTCTCAGAGTTCGTTGTCGACTTAACAGTTTTTAACCAACCATCCTATTTTCCAATAACGTCTTATCCTCAATAACTTCTCTCTCTTCCCAGACAGAGCGAAACTTCTTTGCCATCGTCATTACAGAGTCTGACCATTGATCTAGCTTCATCACATAAGCTTGTACTTCTCCCAAATCTCTGACTCGAACTGATTGCTCAGAAAATTTATGCAATCCCATCCACTCAAGGTAGTGATACGATTTATTTTGGATAGAGCCCGTTACCAAGAGACGAGGATGACCTCTTTCAATCACTGAATAAACTTGAGCTGTTGAAATCAAGTGACGAACCGTTCTTCGTCTAAGAGGATCCTGAATAATTTCGGGAGAAATTGTCATGCCACCAATATAGCTAACATTTTCATCAGTCTTCAGATAATGACAAACTTGCTCACGTAAGTTTGGACAATTCACTTCATCATCAAGTGTATGCAAAAGAGGGAAAGCGAGGTTAAACCTCTTGCACGTCCTAGAGTCGATGATCTTAAATGAACCTTGAATGATTTCATTCTGGCCTTGTTGTTCCACAATCAAATAATGATCACTAACAAAATCCTCAGCACCTAATGGAAAGGTATCCCCGCCATAACGTGATTTGTAGGACTCGATCCTTTGGTGCAAGTGACGAGAAAAATAATCTCGTGCTTTAAGTTGCGAAAGTGTTTCATAAGGCGAATTGAGCTGAACAATTTTTAGATTCATCATAACCTCGATGTGAGTTTAAGATGATGCTAAATCTTGCCGGCAATTCTTTATGACATACTGAACGAAGGAAAAAAATTCTCCTTGACGATATTTTTCAACAAAATAGAAAAAGAAAGCACCTTTTATGCATGTTTACGCCGCCTCGCTTGTCTTTGGTTAATTTCTTAAACTAGGTATAAGAAAAATTAACCCTCCAAAGTATGAATATTCATGCTCATTCCAATTGGGTCAACAACGAGAAAGCTTGGCATCACTGGTGTTAACTTATGCTCAAAAGGTAAGCTCGCCCCACGAATCGAGAGCCAATCAAGCACCACTCTCATGGCGACTAAAGAATGCCCGAGGAGGCAGCTAGGCCCGAAAATAGGCACCGCTCCTGACTTCACTTGCGCATGATAACCGTCATAGCCCAACTCTCCAAGATAGTTGGGACGAGGTCTTAGAAAAGTATCCATCAATCCCGAGGTAAACTCTGAGTTCTCACGAACGGGACGAATAAAATCCGCAAATCTAAATTGCTCACCTGAAAAGCGATAGAGATGGATGCCAAGACCTATAACGTAAGCTGAGTATAAGCTTAAATTTTTAGCCACCGCCTCCTGATGTAGAAGCTCATGTGCGTCGAGCGGATACACATCAATTTCATCGACGATGACATCACGCTCATGACAGAAATCTTTTACTGAACTTTTGGTAATACCTTCAGAGAATATTTGAATCTCAATATTAGGATCAATTTTTCGAAGCTCATTCACAGTCGCCTGAACTTTACTCAAACCAACTGTTTCAGTGTTTGCGATAACCTGACGATTGAAATTAGAAACGTCCACATGATCAGGATCTGCCAAGTGAAACCTTGTCACCCCCAAGCGTGCGAGCGCCAAAGCGACACCGCTCCCCATGCCACCCAGTCCTGCAACTCCGACTCTAAGCTTAGAGATCTCTAATTGAGTCTCAGGCCCTCCAATCCAATAATGATTTCTTTTTGTTCGTTCAAAATACTGATCTTTAGTTTGAGTCATTTTTTCTTCCTTAAAAAAGAGATTAAAAATCAAAACATTTTTTCACATCTGTTCCAAACCATTCATTTAGCGAGTCGTAAAAAGCATAATGGCCACTCCCCTGCGTTTGAAGAATTTTCAAACTCGGCACAAGCTCCGCTAATCGATAAAAGACTCGATCAGTCTCAATTAATTTGTCGCCACCAGAAATCAGAAGAGCCGTTTTTGACGAACGCCTATTCAACATCTCAATTTCATTTTTATAGATTCCGTGATTGAGATCTTGCGCAAGATCACGCCTAAGAAATTCCCAGCTCTCATTTTCTAAGCGGAGTTTTCCAGACCCAAAAGAACTGAATAAGTGCGATTCAATGAGCTCTTGCTCTTGACCACTCCACTTCTCTTGATAAAGACACTCCAGCGCCCTAGATGGTTTAAAATAAGAAAATAAGTCCTGTAGATCAAGGGCCGGAGAGCACTGAATTAAAATGAGATCAAGCTCAGGGAAAATTTCACCAAGGCGAATTCCCAAATGGGCACCGAGGCTATGACCGCAAAGAATTCCATTTTTTTGACCATAGCTTTCAATCTGCTTTTGAAAATATTCAATTAAAATATCAAAACTGCTCTTTTCAAGATGAAGCGGGTACTGCAAAACGCAAATATCAAAGCGTTCATTTATGAATTTCAGTTTTGTAAAAGCTTCCCAAACATGAGATGAAGCACATAATCCATGAAGGAGATAAAGTGTCTTTTTTGTCATTTCCCCTTCCTTCGCTAAGGACTATTTCAGCCATTAAAACTAAGGCGAACAGAAAGTCCAACGCCATGTCCAGTTTCAATATTTTGAACATCATAGCTCCAACCAAGTGTTTTGCACAAAGAAATGATTTGTGAATACCCCCTGCCCCCACTCGGCCCTTTCATAGAAACCTTTTCTCCCTTCTGCAATTTCTGAAGAATCGAATTCTCAACTCCCCCTCCATTATCAGTGAAACATAAAAACTTGTCTGTCACTTCTATAACGACACAATCACTCCCCTGTAACCTCGCATTCAAAAGCAAGTTGTCTAGTAATCGCCAAATAACAATATTTGTTAACCCATAGATAACAGTCTCTTTAAAACTCTCTATAACGATAATTTTAAAATTAGCGAGATTAACTTGCTGCTGTTTGTACTCAAGCACGCAAGAATTAAGTTCAACCCAACAATCAGGTCCATAAGCCGGCGAATTAATCGCTGTAAAAATTAGGTTCAATGCTTTGAGAGACTGTTTATAAGTCGCAAATTGTTGAACCATTTGAGCGTGTGATGCTCCTTCTAAATAGACTTTTTCAATTTGCTGAAACTGTAAATCGATTAACGTTAATCGATTACTACTATCGTGAATTAAGTCTTTGATCTTCTCAACATTCATCCTAAACCTCTTGAGGCTTTTAGATTAACATCGCCTCGGGAGAAAACTAGGTTTAAGAAGTTAAAGAATTGATAAACTGGCCCCTTTGTCTGTTGCAATTTATATGACCTTTTCGACAAATTTTCTTTCATTATCATTTCTCTAAACTATAAATACTTATATTCATTAATTATGGTGCTAGAGTTAAGTTGCCGATTTGATGATCAGGACTTCACTAATCGACTATTATGAAACTCCGCATAGATCCAAAAGTGATTCATCAGGGCAGCAGGATCCTTGGTCGTGTTCCAAGTCCGTCGAAAGAGCCGATTGATATTTGCTCTAAACATGGCGAGGGTGTGATTGATGCTAAATAGCGGATCTCTGGCGTATGGTTTGAGTTCACCTTG
>DIUE01000067.1 GCA_002435795.1 Bacteriovoracaceae bacterium UBA6166
TACGAAGCTTTCTGAAAAGCTGCTCGAGATAGTGCAAACTGATGTTTTGTCTGGTTGAAATTTCCTGCAGTCTTACTGGGTTCCCGTTTGAATGGGTAGTAAGATCTAGCATGGCCCGTACTGCGTAACGTCCTTTCGATGTAAGTCTCATTGGTCTTCCTCCATAAATCCAAAGTGCATAAAAGCTTGGTTGACTAAACTGTGTGCCGTTCTTGGGTGTGCGTCCGGCTCACCCGTGATCATTTGAATAAAATGTTTTCCTAAACATTCTATTCTTGAATAGTATGACAAGATTCCCAGATTGCCGTCAACTTGAATCGGGTAAAAAAACAGAAAAAAACACATTAAATTTTCTTGAGCCTTGAAAACTCGATCCTAACAATGGAAAAATCGCTAATAAATACGACAACTTATATATCTGAGCTAAGTATTTAGCTCAAAAATTCTTCCAAAAATAAAACAGACAAAAAGTTTTTGGTCGGAAATATCTTCCGACTAGACGGCTCAGTCTAAACGGTTGAGCTGGATATTGCGAGATTCGATAAAATGATTCTTTTCAGACGGTTCGTTGATAGAGATATCAATTTCATAATACATAAAATCTTCGGGAACATGGCGCTTGAGTTCTCTGACAAAATTCTTCCCCCACTCAACCAGAAAAAAATCTTTTCCTTCAAGATAGAGACCAAGTTCGAGATGAATCAGTTCTTCACTATCTTTCAAACGATAAAAATCAGCATGGGCAATCGCCCCCGACTCTTGAATCAAAGCATAGGTGGGACTAGTGATCTCTTCTCTTTTCCCAACAAAATATTTTGTGAAGGTGGTCTTACCCGCTCCAACTGGGCCTGATAAAATTAGAACGGCAGGCAAGGAAATCACATCTTTCAGTTCATGAATGATATTCTCTAAATCATTTTCGTAAACTTTTTTCCAAGCCCGCAAACTTCCCATTTATTCCTCATCACTCTGATGACGACCTTCCAGCTCTGAGAAGGCGTCTGTGAGATGTTCAATAATTGTTCCCGCACTCATCGCCCGCTCGCCGATTTTATCCGCAGCGATTCGGCCCGCAAGAGTATGAACCGCAACTCCTAAACGCAAGAACTCATAGAATTTCTTTTTGTCGTCAAACATCGTGCTGCGTTTTCGATCGACAGGAATTTGCGCTAGCAAGCCGCCCAAGATACCCGCCAGAACGTCTCCACTTCCCCCTGTCGCCATTCCGTCGTTCGGTGAGTAATTGATATGGATCTCTCCGTTTGGAAAACCTAAAAAGGTACAAGGCCCTTTTAAGACGACGGTACAATTCGTTTGATCAACTAAGGCTTTAAGGTTTCCAATCGGATCTTCTAAAACCTTTTCAACCGGCAGTCCTGAAAATGCCGCGAACTCTCCCATATGAGGGGTCAGGATCGTTGGAAATTTCCGGCGAGAAAGAAGATCGCGGTCTTCTTTTAAAGAGAGCACCTTGATAGCGTCGGCATCGACAACCACGGGGCCTGAAAAATTATTCAAAACATCTAAGACTGTTTCACGGGCGCGAGGTGAACGTCCAAGGCCCGGTCCAATCACAAGTGAGTGGTAGCGGCCAAGGTCTTTTAAGATGCTTTCGATTTCATCCTCTTCAGTTGGGATCAAGCCTATCATAATTTCTGGCGCGATTCGAGAGGCCAGCTCTCCGTAGTTCTCGCCCCAAGTGCAAGCAGTCACAAGTCCCGTTCCCACTCGAAGGGCCGCCATAGAGGCCATGATAAGCGCGCCGGTGAGTCCTTGTGAGCCACCAACTAAAAGAGAATGACCGAAAGAATTTTTGTGAGCAAATTTATTTCTTGGCTCGTAAAAGCTTGCGATCATCTCCATCGAAAGAAGAAATTTATCTCCACCTTCTAAAAGGGAGATGGGAAAACCGGCATCTAAAGTGACTGCTTCTCCGACATACATCGCCCCTTGAGAGACGTAGTGTCCAATCTTCGGTAGACCGACCGCAAGGGTAAGATCAGCTTTGATGGCCGTTGAGCTCACCGCTCCTGTGTCCCCCGTCACACCGGAAGGCATATCGATAGAAACAATAAAAGAAGCGTGGTCGTTAGCGGCGTTGATAATATCAAACATATAGTTTGAAAGTGGGGTGCGAAAACCCACTCCGAAAATCGCATCGATAATAAAATGTTCGCTATGAGTTTCAGCGAAATAGGCTTCAAGCTGATCAAAGTTTTTAAGCTCTGTGGTTTTCACTCCAAAAGCGCGGGCAAGTTTAATTTGTTTTTTAAGTTCTGGTTTGCACTCTTCATCGGGAAAAAGTAAAAAAGCTCGAACTGAATGACCGCGATTTCGCAGGTGGCGAGCGATACTCAAGCCATCGGCGCCGTTATTTCCTTGTCCCACGAGAACAACCAGTTCACCGAAGTCATTTTCTCTGAGCAAATTCTCTTCGATAAAATAAGCCCCGTGGATTCCAACGTTTTCAATAATCATATCTTCCGTAAAACCAAATTCCGTGATGGCGATACGTTCAATCTCTTTCATTTCGCTGTAATCAACAACTCTCATTATGACTCCGGAAGAAGATGACCTTTTTAGGCCAATGGGTGACGATCAAATAACTGGCGCAAATCTTTAATCACAGGACCCATGCCGTCAAACAGCCCCTGACAAATAATCCAATGACCAATATTATATTCCTCAAACAGCCCTGCATCAAGCAACGCCTCGACACTTTCTCTGGTCAAGCCGTGACCAGCGTGAGGGGCGATTCGGTGGGTGCGAAGATAATCTCGAGCAGCGGCGTAACGGGCCAGCTCACCACTCGTATCTTCCCCGTGCAGAAACTGGCGAGCATACTCTCCAGTGTGAATTTCAACGGCGTCGATTGGCATTTCTTTAGCCACAGAGAGAACATCGAGATTGGCCTCTAAAAAAAGCGAAATCTTAACTGGCTTAATCGCATTTTTTAATCTCTCAACAGTTTGAGCAATCCTCAATGCCGTCGTCTTGTTCAATAGGTCTAAGCCGCCTTCTGTCGTTTTCTCTTGACGGTTTTCAGGCACTAAACAAATCCAGTCCGGTGCTGTGGCGATGGCAATATCGATAATTTCATCGGCCGAGCCCATTTCAAAGTTAAGCGGCTTGCCGTATTTTTTTGTGACTAAACGCAAGGCCTCGACATCGGTGTCCTGAATATGGCGACGGTCTTCACGTAGGTGAATGGTCAACTGATCCGCTCCGCTATCAAAGGCGATCTGCGCCGCACTGACAAGCGAAGGATAGCTCTCACCACGGGCCTGCCTGAGAGTTGCCACATGATCAATATTGACACCTAACCGTATCTTCACATCACTGTCCTTTTAAATTGCGTTTTCTGATCGCTTAAGATTTTTTCTTTTTTCCCGTCAGTTCGGTTTCAATGATTTCCGCCAAATCGTCACAAACCTTTTGAACTAGAGCCTTATTCTCGCCTTCTACCATCACCCTTGCGAGGGGCTCCGTGCCAGAGTAGCGCACCAAAATTCTTCCCCGGTCACCCAGCTGTTTGGTCGCTTCTTTAAGCTTTGCACTATAGCCTTTAATCTCTTCAAAAGGACGTTTTTCCAGCACGGTGATATTCTTAAGCACTTGCGGGTAGAGGTCAATACATTCAACCAATTCGTGCAGCGGTCTTTGATAGAACTTTGTGCACTCGATGACTTTTAATGCTGCGAGACAGCCATCCCCTGTCGTCGCGAAATCTTTAAAAATAATATGGCCCGATGGTTCTCCACCTAAACAGGCTTTTGTTTCACGCATTTTTTCCATTATATAGCGATCACCCACCTGAGTTCTTTCAAACTTTAAGCCTAGTGAGTGGATGAAAACCTCAAGGCCTAAATTGCTCATCACTGTCCCAACCACTGTGTCCCCTTTTTTGAGACGTTTTTGATCGAGCAGAAATTTGGCAAATAAACCAATTAAACGATCCCCATCGATGATGTCACCATTTTGATCGATCACCACCAAGCGATCGGCATCGCCGTCGAGACAAATTCCAATATCTGCGCGGTATTTCAAAACCTGCGCTTGCGCCAAATCAGGATGCAAAGAACCACAGGCCTTATTAATATTCATCCCGTTCGGCTCTACACCTAAAGGCAAAATTTCGGCGCCGAGCTCTTGGAACATCATCGGAGCAACTTTATAAGCTGCGCCATTGGCGCAATCGAGTACAATACGCATGCCTTCAAGATCAGTGTCGGGCGAGAGACCGGACTTCACATGAACGATATAACGCCCAAAAACTTCCCGTAGCCTCTGCGCGCGCCCGAGTTCTTCCCCTTCCATCTGTGGCATCACCTCTGGATTTAAAACCATGCGCTCCAATTCAATTTCGACTTCGTCGGGCAATTTGAAACCCTTTGAATCAAAAATTTTTATTCCGTTGTCTTCAAAATTATTATGTGAAGCCGAAATCATCACCCCGGCGTCAGCGCGCATGGAGTGGGTGCAAAAAGCAATTCCCGGGGTTGGAAGCGGGCCAGTTAAAATCACTTCGCCCCCTTGAGAGCAAACTCCGGCGGCAAAAGCCTGTTCCAACATATAACAACTAAGCCTAGTGTCCTTCCCAACAATGATCAATGGCTTTCGTCCGTGGTCGCGGCTTTGAAAATAATGGGTCACAGCTCGACCTAAAGCTGTCGCCACCTCGCAGGTCATCGGATAACGATTGGCCTTTCCGCGAATCCCGTCAGTTCCGAATAATTTTCTTTGACCCATAACTTATATCCTCAATACGTCTTTAGACATCCTCAGCGGACTCTGACATTAATCGTTTCTGGATGAATTTGCAAAAGATGCACACCTTCAGGAAGCATGGCCCGCAATTTTACCGCCAAGTTTCCTCTGCCCTCTTCTGGAATATCCGCAATGACCTGAACCTCTGATTCACGAATCAATCTTCCTTCCGGCGCCAAGACATCAATCGAGACGTCTCTTTGTCGCGTGCTGAAATCCTGACGACTGGCCAAAAAGCGAATCTTAATATTTTTGAGTGTAAGATTGGCGTTTTGTGCTTTCAGCGAATAGCGGAAGACCAAAGGCCCTTCGTGACTGAGCTTCACTCGTGGATCTAAATCTTGCAGAGTCAGTCTCAATTCCCCATCACCGTCGAGAAGATTCATCTGAACCGCTGTGGTACGAAGCTGTGTTAAACCTCGCAAAACCTCGATAGGTCCCGTGATCATCACCTTGGAAGGCTCCACTTCTTGTCTGATCAATCGCAGATCTTGACCTAAGTCACCAACCATTTGCAAACGAATCGGTACTTCTTTTGAAATCTCTCGATCGAGGGTCACCGTTAGTTGATGTGGATTCACTTCTAAAACTTCAACACCAAAGGGCACTTGGATATTACTGGCCGACAAATGGACATCAAAACTTTTTTTGTCTTTGTAGAGCGGATCTCGCAAATCAATATAAACCTTTTCATCTTTTTGAAAAAGATTCTGCATAAACGCACGGGAGCCGCGGATTTTAATTTTAATTTTCTGATCAACAATATTTGCCACCGCAAGACCCGGAGGAGTCATTAAACTCAATGGAACTTCTTTCACCATCTCAAGAGGTTCAGAGTTGAGAACATAAAACCAAAGAGACACTGCCGAAAATAGGGCAAAGACCTTAAAAAAGTTTCGCGTAAAATTTAGCTTAGCCGTTTTTTCTTTTGTCACTACTGAATATCCTCAATTTTCATAGGCCCAAGAATCGAATCAATCTGAGCATGAGTCCAAAGATGTTTTAAGTATTGTCTTAGCTGTTTCTCGCTTTCGCAAAGATAAAAATCTCCTTCGTAAGCAAGCTTAATCGAACCTGTCTCTTCCGACACGACCACAACTACAGCGTCAGTAACTTCCGACAGTCCAAGAGCGGCGCGGTGGCGAGTCCCTAAATGGCGATCGATCTCAATATTTTTCGATAAAGGCAAAAAACAGCCTGCGGCTGCGATTTTTCCGCGGCTAATAATCACCGCGCCATCATGTAGCGGAGATCTTGATTGAAAAACCGCATACAAAACATCAGAGTGAATGTCTGAATTCATTTTCGTTCCGGTTTCAATATAATTCGAAAGCCCATTGGTTCTTTCAAAAACCAGCAACGCCCCCACTCGCTCGCGACTTAAAACTCCGCAGACCTCAACCACTTCTTCGATCTCAACCTCAGTCGCTTCACTTGAATTGAACCCAAGAAGATTTCTCCCCCCCACAGACGCGAGGGCCGAGCGAATTTGATCTTGAAAAAGAATAATCGCAAGAATGAAAAATGAGTCGAAGAAATGTTGAAGAACCCATCCAAGGGAATAAAGTTTATACGAGAGAGCAATCCAAAAAAGAATCATCAAAAAGGCCACGCCTAAAACAATTTGTACGGAGCGTGTGCCGTGAATAATCAAGAGCCCTTGATAAATCAAAATCGCCACGATACCGATATCTATTAGGTCTTTCCAGCCGATCTGGTTCCATAGGGTCAATAAGACGTCCATAGGCTCTCACTCAAAAAATGATAAATCTTAGTAACTTATCGACGAGGAAGTAGGAACTTCTTAAAAAAAACCGCTCTCGCTCTGTCCCGGAATTAAATGCCCCAGAGAAATGGGGCTTGTGAGCACACATAAAAAAAATGACCAAGTTTTCACTTGGCCATTCAAAGAAAAAATCAATCTATCACGAACTGGGCCATTTCTAGGCGGCTTCTTTTTCGTCATCAGCAACGATTTCAAAGAGCTCTTCACCCTCGTATTCAATCTTCTCATGGACAATTCCAAGCTCCGCTAGAACCTCATCACTGGTCAGAAGCTTCTTGCGCAAGGCCTCACGGCTAATGCCCATTTCTTTGGCGGCTTTGGATTTATTTCCATTATTGCGTTTGATTTCCGCGAGGATCATCTCTCTTTCTACGATCGCCACTCGATCTTTCAAAGGAAGATGGTAATCGGCGACAAATGGAGTGTCTCCAAACATTCTCTTTTTAGCATTGACGTCCAGTAAAGGTGCGGCTTCATTTTGAAGAGCAGCATCAGTAATAATATGTGCCTTTGGATTATAGAGCACCACTCGTTCAATACAGGTTTTTAACTCTTGAACGTTACCTGGCCAATCGTAGTCTTTCAATTTTTCCATCGCTTTGGTGCTAAAGCTCTTCAGTAGCAGGCCTTGTTTTTTACATTCAAGTTTGAGAAAATAATCAACAAGAAGATCTACATCATCAATACGTTTTCTGAGTGGTTCAATAGCGATATTAGCTTTATTAATATAATGATAAAGCTCGCGATCGAAATCCCCTTCTTCTACCATTTTTCCTAAGTCTTGCGATGTCGTCGCCATTAAGCAGATATCGATTGAAACTTTTCCTTCTGGAAGACCGCGGGCCTCGAGAACGTTTAAGAGGCGTCTCTGAAATTCAAGGTTCATTTTCCCAATTTCGTGCAAGAGAACTGTTCCCCCTTGGCAACGAGTTAGTTTACAAACTGTTTCATCAGGTCCAAAAAGCTCCGCTGAAAGTTTTGCGAGATCACTTTCTTCACACTTAATTTCTTCAAAAGTTTTCAAGCCACGCTTGCCTTCATGATGAAGAATACGAGCAAAAAGGCTTTTTCCAACTCCATGCTCTCCAGTAATAAGGACAGGAGCATCGATGTCTTTAATTTTAATGATCGTGCTTCTTAGTTGTGCAATATGAGGAGCTTTTCCAATTAAGGCATGCTCGCGGTCAAACGGTGTTGAAAAGCGACGAATTTGTGAGCTCTCTGACATCGGGTTGAATTTATGAAAGACTGAAGAGAACACGAGAGCGAGAACCTTCATCGTTTTTTCATCTTCGACGGTGAAGCGGTCTTGGTTGCGTTTATTGATCACTTCAATCACACCGATGATTTTATCCTCACGATTATGAATGGGGTGACAGATGATTGACTTAGTTTCAAAATTAAAAACTTTGTCAAATGCACTATTGAAGCGCGTTTTGTCGTTAATGGTGTCGATATTAAGAGCAATACCAGTTGTGAAAACACAACCCGCGACACCAAGGCGATAATCAAATTTTAAATTATTCTTATCAACCCCAAGGGCATTAATAGCTTCAAGTTCGTTGGTTTCAGGATTAATTAGAAAAATAGATGATCTCTGTGCATTCATCACTCGAACCACTTCTTCCAACATATTATCGATGAATCCGTCTTTATCGCCAAAATGAGTAATGTCTTTAAAAAGTGAGAGCAAAAGAGAGAACATTTCAAAACCATCTGAGGCTTTGTTGTATCGCTCTTTCAAAACAGAGTCGACCAAACATTCTTTTAGTCTTTCTGCTGAGAAGCTCATGATATATTGCTCTAAGAATTTATGGATTCTTTTATCCTCATCAATTTCTACACCATAAATCAGATCTTCATCTTCAATAGACTGAGAAAAAGCGCGCACCACCGTGCCAGTGAGATCGATATGCACTTTTTTAAACTGCAAAGAGATCGTCATTTCTGTTCCGACAGAGATTCTCTCTTTAGTTTGAAAGCCAAAGCCTGTGACTGAAATATCTAAAAGTTTGGCGTCGTTAATATAAACGAGCTTACCTACTTCGTCGTCTTGCTGAATCAAAAAACGCAAGTCATCGGCTTCTTCAACGGGAACTCGGAAAGACTGATAAAATTTAAATTCCGAAAAGCTTGCCAACATAAGTACTCCTTAAAGTAATCACTTCTTAGGGACTTATCGGTCAATACTCTTTGAACTTTAGAAAACTGCCATAAAAAAAAGGCATTGTTTAATGAATACTTTCAGGTACTACCGCTCCAGTTCCTGACTTAAGGTCTTGGGTAATAGCGGTCTTGATGGCCTTTCTAAAAAGATCCCAATACTCTTTATGTTTCCGATTATCACTGCTTGGAAGCTCCAAAGTATAGGTCGGGATTCCTCTCTCGTTGCCAGCGTAATTGCCGAGACTTCCCGGGAAAAAAGGATAGTTTCTCACTTCATAACCGTCCGCTTTCCTAGACATTTGAACTAAGAGATCGCTGGCGCGACTTCCCACCTTTTCAAAACGAGGGGTCAGTTCAACTGGTCCATCATAGTCAAGAATAGTGAGTGGTGCGTGCACAGAAATAATTTTTTGGGGAGCATAGCGCTTAATCATATTCACCTGAGTGAGAGTTTCTGGCTCACTCATAGGTTTATCTCCCGGAAAGCGCCGAGGATCTGAGCGGTGACGGGTCTTCCAAAGTCTGACGGCATCTTTTCCCCAGTCGGTCGTAGGTAAATTGCGATTAATATCTACTCCACGTGCATTCACGCGACTCGGCCTATCGATAAAAAAGGAATCCGGATTAGCATTTGGAAAAACGACAACGACCGAGTTGGCAAATTCTGGTCGGTTAAAATTTGCATTCAAATAATGAAGAATATCGTAACAAAATTTAAGTGGAGTTATTTCGTCGCCGTGAACTCCGCACATAATTAACGTCATGTTCACGTTTGATTTTTTCTCATCACCAAAGACTGTCCACATTAAAGGATCGCCATTAACCGAATCTCGAACGTGAAGCCATTCAAAATCGCGACAACCACTTAAGCCCCAACCCCAATGGAGAAATCGCTCATCGGTTTTGCGGCAAAAATCGATCATTTTTTTAGTGTGCTTGGTCTTGGCCACCTTTGCATCAAAATAGGGTGGCAAATCTTCCGAAGTTTCAGATTGGAAGTCAGCTGTAGCTATGACTTCCTCCGTTTTCTCTAATTCATTTTCGCTGATAGTTTCTGCTGATTGTTCTGACTGCACTAATGGTTCAGTTAACCATGAAAACGACGAGCACGAAGAGAGTAAAAGAATGAAAGAACTCAAAAGAAGATTTTTCAAAAGAAATTTCCATTTCTAAAAAGGCGGTGAAGCGTTAGGATAACAGTATAGCTTGGAAAAGAATGAAATCAAAAGGCGAAACTGCAGAGACTTATTATGTCGATTAAATTGGCCATTATCACAGCAACAAATCAAGGCCAGGCCTTAGATCGTCTCGCGCTGGAGGCCGAAAAGGCCGGACTTCACCCAGAGCGAATGATATTTAAAGATGAACCTCCTGAACTGCAAGCTGATGCCGTCTACTTGCGCCATACTGGTCTGAATTATCACGATAAAGATTTGATTTGGGCCCAGGGTCTTTCGTGCCTTGTCCATCCCGATCCAGTTATGATGGGAAAGCTTCGAGGTAAAGAACGTCAGGCCGAATTTTTTCAAAAGCACCAACTCCCCCATCCCCAAACTTTGGGCGTTAAGGCGGCACTTGAGAGCTTGAGTTCTCTCAAAGAAGGCGCTTATATCGTTAAGCCAGAACGCAGTCTCCAGGGGAAAGGCATCGTTTTTGTCGAATCAAAACGCAGCCTCAAAACATTACTGGAAGCTCTGATCCTGTGGAAAGACGAGCGGTTTATAGTCCAGCCTTACCTCGATAAAAAAATTGAGTGGCGGCTACTCTTCACGCCAGAGAGAATGACAGAGCCCTTAGTACTTAAAAAGCGCATTGATGAACAAAAAGACGTACGGGGCAATCGCTCCTATCATCTTGGGAAACTGGTGCCATTTGCCAAATGTCCGCTGGAACTGCAAACACTAGGTCTCAAAGCTTTTCAAAACTCAGGTCTCAGCACCGCCGGAATTGATCTTGTTCAAGTTGACGAGCGTTTTGTCTTCCTTGAAATCAACGCCACACCTGGCTTTCAGTCCTTCGAAGAATTGACAGGCCTTAATATTGCCCGTGAACTCTTACTGCCTTTTACGACTCTCACCCCCTAAGTCCCTACGGACTTTCAAGTATTTGTACGCCCACTCAAGTTTTTGATGGTCATGCCGAAAAACTGTTTGCCTATTCAAACAACTCAGTTATAATGGGCTTAGAGGGTTTATGTACATCTGTGTTTGCAAAGCCATTACCGAAGACGATCTACGCCAATTGGGAAACTCAGGACTCGCTCCTAAGGAAATCCTGAAAAAACTCGGCGTTGGCGATTCTTGCGGCGTGTGTCTGATCGATGCCCTCGAAGGTCTCTCACTTCAAACATCTTCCGCTTCTTCTGGCGCAACGAAACAAAAATAATTTCCCTTCTTCCGTTGCTCAATCCTTCTAAAGTTTGAGATTTCAATCAAAGGTCTTTCTTGCCTTCATCTTTCATACGTTTATAGTGTAGGGGTAATTCTTTTGCGAAGGAGTCCTCTATGAAAGGCAGCCAAAATATCATCGACGCTCTCAACGGCGTTTTAACGGGAGAGCTGACGGCAATCAATCAGTATTTCCTCCACTCACGTATGCTTCAAAACTGGGGCCTTGAAAAACTTGGTCAGCTTGAATACAAAGCCAGTATCGACGAAATGAAACACGCCGATCAAGTGATTAAAAGAATCCTTTTTCTCGAAGGACTTCCTAATCTTCAAAAACTCGACAAACTTCGCATCGGTCAAACGGTGAAAGAAGTCATTGAGTGCGATCTGAATGTGGAATACGAAGCCATCCCCCGTCTAAAAGTAGCGATCGAGCTTGCAGAAAAAGAGCGAGACTTTGTCACTCGGGATTTATTCTTGAGCATTCTTGCCAGTGAAGAGCATCATGTGGATTGGTTAGAAACTCAGCAAGACTTGATGAAGAAAGTCGGCGAGCAAAACTATCTGCAAACACAAATTGATATGGATAAAACTTTCGGCGAATAGCCTGATGATTTGGGCCCTGAGTTTTTCTCAGGGCCTAAGTTCTTACTTACATTTTGAAGAGTTCACCATGGTTGAGAGTGCTTCATAAAAATTCTTCGTACAAACACCAAGTGATCTCTTATTTCCAAAAACCGTATTGTACTGAACCATATAAGACTCGCGGGCGCAGACGTTTTTCAAAATTTGGCATTTTTCAGTTTGTGAGACTTTATTCTTCAACTCTACTTCTTCAATCAAAATCTCGGACTCCGTTTTTTTGCCCGGATAAACTCTGGCGATTCCAAGTCGATCACCGATAGAGAGACCTCCAATATGCATCACCTTCACGCTTCCATCTTTGTAATGGGAGTCGTGAAAATCGTAGCCCATCACCGAGTGGGGATCAAAATCAAACGCTGTCACTCCCTCGCGGTCGAGTTCTTGAAAAATAGCGTGCTCACAAACATCTCGCTTTAAGCCGTAGCGAAAGAAGCAGTCTTTTAAAATCTTCTCGCGGTCAAGCTCAAGGGCCGACACTGGGGAGAGATGCTCGTGTTCAATTCCAAGGGCGTGTCCCAATTCATGAAGAATGGTTTTATCAGAGAAAACTTGATCTGCGCTCAAGGCAGAAAGTGAAAGTGTATGAATCTTTTGGTCTGAGCGACGAAGAGCATCGGTTCCAAGAGTGGCATGATTTCCACTGTCTCGAAAAGTGACTCGAATTTCCGCCGGTGGGCTCTCCACAAAATCAAAATGGATATTGCCGTATTTTTCCCATTCTTTCGCTAAGCTCGTGACACGTGCACGGCGGGCAGCGGACCCATCAAGAAAAAGTACGCGCAAACGGCTCCCATTTTCCCAGAGTTTTGAATTATTCGCGACGATTCCCGAGGCCACAACTTCATCTGCCGTTGAACTTGATTGTTGAGGGCCACAACCCGCTTGCATCAAAACAGCTGAACCCAAAAGGAAAAGGGCAAGTGAAGACTTTTTCATAATAGCGAACTCCGTAAAAGAATGCCTAAGCTTACACTGTCTTCAAAAGGAGGACGGGGGATTGAAAAAAAGAGTTATCGAGGTGAGAACTGTCTAAATTTTAGACAGTCTAACCAGCTAAAATAATGCTAAAATGCTCATAAATTTCGCTTAATATATATTACCTAAGACTTCAAAACCACTTATTATTCTACCAGACAGTGTAATATTAAACACCCATCGGAAAACCTTGAGTGTTTTTCATGAAACTATGCTAAAATGTAACAAAAAGCACTCAACAATCAGCAGTGAGTGTAATAGGAAACATATGACAGGACTTAAGAAAAAACCATATTTTACAGTAAAAGAAGCTGAAGATGCTGGTCTATCTCAGCGTATGCTAAGCTATTACGTCAAGAAAGGGACAATCG
This sequence comes from Bacteriovoracaceae bacterium UBA6166, assembly GCA_002435795.1. GTDB lineage: Bacteria > Bdellovibrionota > Bacteriovoracia > Bacteriovoracales > Bacteriovoracaceae > UBA6166. Next base: position 13,098 of record DIUE01000067.1, read on the forward strand.
AAAGACTTGAGCATGGCCTCTATAGATATAAAGACTCCTCTGCAGAAGTCGATATCAACTGGTACGACCTCGCTATAGCTACAAAATCCGTGAAGAATGGAATAATCTGCTTAACTTCGGCTTTGGTCTATTACGGACTTAGTGATGATTTTCTCAACGAGTATTGGATCGCCATCCCACAAACCCGTAACCGTAAAAGTAATGATAAATTTCGTTTTGTTAGAATGCGCGATACCGAGCTTGGAGTAAAAAAAATTAAACTCTCTGGCATCGAGGTTCAAGTTTTTGATCCAGAAAGAACGATCATAGATAGCTTTAGGTTACTTGATCTAGAATTGGCGATAAAAGCGCTAAAGGCGTATCTTGGTGGCTCAAAGGTTAAGCCGAATCTTAAAAAGCTCAAAGAGTATTCAAAGAAGTTGCGTCAAGACATTTCACCCTATATTGAGACAATCATAACATGAGTGTAGCGATCGAACATCGAGTAAAGGCCAAGCTAGCAGAAATCAAAAAAGCCACAGGCATTGATACTAATAAACTTTTAAATACGCTTTTTCTTGAGCGTTTTCTGGTTCGTATTTCAAAAAGTGCCTATAAAGACAAGCTCATTTTCAAAGGTGGCATGTGCCTAAATCAGTTGCTTGATATTCGCCGAACTACGGTGGACATAGATTTTTTAGCACGAGGCTTAAGTACAAAAATTGAAGACATTAAAAGTATTTTTGAAGAGATTGCTAAAATCGATGCTAATGACGGAATGACTTTCTCAGACCCTAAAGTTGAAGAACTAACGTTAACGAACAAAAAATATCCTGGCCTCCGTATCGAAGTAGACGTGAATTTAGGACAAATTAAGTCGAGAGTTTCAATTGACCTAGGGGTTGGCGACGCGGTGAGACCTAGACTTCTTGAAATCGAACTAATGCGCCAAGGAGAACCTCTTTTTGAAGATCAAATTCAACTCAATAGCTATACTGCTGAGTATATCTTTTCTGAAAAATATCAAGCAATCATAAGTCTGGCCGGATTTAATAGTCGCATGAAAGATTATTATGACTGCTACCTTATGATTCAAAATAATATTTTAAATCCTGATCTTTTAAAAATGGCTTTGAAAGAAACTTTTGAGACACGTGAGACTGAATTTGTGCTCATTTCTGAAGACTTCATTAAAGAAATTCAAGAGAAATGGAATCGTTTTATAAGAAAAGAAAATCTCGAAGCAGAGACTCTAACCAATATAATTGCCGTTATTAACAATTTTATTAAGCAATTATAAGCAAAAGAGTCATCATAAACTAATGCCCCTCACCCTTCGGCGTCTCCGGCAACCTCACCACCAAAATGAGCGGCAATAAAATCAAAACCGAACCAATAAAATAAGGGCTCGCCGATCCGTAACGCCAATACACAAGTGAGGCAAAGATTGGGCCCACCACTCGTCCAAGCGCTCCCAGTGAGCGGAAGATGCCGATAGACTGGCCTTGTTTTTCCGCTGGAGAATAAAGAGAGATCAGCGTGGTTAGGCACGGAATAGTCATGGCAGAGCCGATGGAGAGAAAGAAAAGTCCGAAATAAAGAAGCCAAGACGATTCAGCAAAACCGATAGCGATTAACCCCGGAATAAGAAGGGCCAATCCCATGGCCGCCATCTTGCGCTCACCGACTTGCTGAGCTTTTCGGCGCACCAGTCCCCCCTGCACAAGAGCGATCAGAACGCCGATAAAAATAAACATATAAGCGTTTTGCATCGGCGTGTAGCTCAATCTTTCAAAAGCTAAAAATGTCAGCGTGAATTCCATTCCCGAGAAGGCGGCAATAAAAAGAAATTGCGCCAAATTGGTTTGGTTCACTCCTTTATAAGGTAGAGGTTTAAAAAGTTTGATGGGGTTCATGGAGCGCTCTGTTTCGCTCTTGCCTCTTTTTTCAACGGGCAGACTCTCCTTAAACGAGCGCCAGAGGTAGACAAAATTAAAGGCCGAGAGAGCGAAGGCGACCAGTGCTGCCATGGAAAACGGATTCACGCCATAAGCGACAAGAGAAGGCGCTATTTTTGTCAGGTCAAAAATCGAGAGGATGCCACCCATCGCAGGCCCGATGATAAAACCTAGCGCAAAAGCGATTCCAATAATGGCCATGCCTTTTGAGCGATTTTCCTTGGTCGTAATATCGGCCACCACCGCAGTGGCGGTCGAAATATTTCCGGCCATCAATCCCCCTACAAGTCTTGCCAGGATCAGGACGGTGAAAGAGCCCGAGAAAAACCAGAGTATATAACTGACAGCTAGCCCCGCCACTGAGACCAGTAAAATCGGGCGACGGCCAAATTTATCTGAAAGGCTTCCCCAAATGGGAGCGGCGATAAATTGCAAGAGAGAATAAAGGGCGCCGAGGGCACCACCAAAAAGAACGACGGAGCTTAAACTTGAACTCGCTCCTCCATGGGCCATAAGAGCGTGAGCGCCATCAAAGATCGCGCGCAAGAAAATATTCTCACTATCCACGGCCAAGTAATGAGCGGCCAGTGCTGGAAAAAGGGGGAAGATGATCGAGAAGCCTACGAGGTCTAAAAACAAGGTTAGAAAAACAATTTTAAGCGTCGACTTCGATTCCGCCGTCAGTGGCTGCTGACTCATTTTAGGCTCTGGCATATGCTGATAATCCTCAAGTTTAAGCGTATAATAATCCTGAGCCTTGACGCTAGCAGACTCTTCCACATGGCGATAGAGGTAATGAGAAAAATCTCGACACCACTCATCTTGATCATTGAGGCATGGGATAAAAAGAATTTCCCCGCCCAGTTCATGGGCCTCTTCCGCTAACTCGGTTCCGATTTCATCAATCGTCTCTAAACAATCAGCGACGAAGCTCGGGCAATAGACTGCCAGTCGTTTCTGTCCTTTTTCAATCAGCTCTTCCATCACATCTTCCGTGTAAGGAGTCAGCCACTCTTCGCTGCCAAAGCGCGATTGAAAAGTCATCACGATCTGCTCTTGGTGAATTTCCCGCACTCGCTCGCGAATCAACCAATAAGTTTCAAAACAATGCTGAAAATAACTATCCCCTTTTTGAATCACTCGTCTTTTGGGGATGCCGTGAAAAGAGATAATCAATCCATCTACTGGGGCGGTTTTTTTGAATTCAGTTAAAAGGCGATCGATCTGGGCCACGCTGTGGTCGATAAAAACTTTAGCGGTGTGAAAATTGGTCATGAACTCAAAAGGCGGGAGCTTCACTCTTTTTTCCAGTTCCTTGAAAAACCCATCGGCACCACTGGCGATAGTGCTCTCCGAGTACTGAGGAAACATGGGAACAATTAAAAGCTTTGTCGCGGGCTCTTGATCGAGATCGATATCTCTCTCCCACTCGTCCCACACATCAGCGACACTGGGTGGAGAGAGCAAGAAGGCGTGATTGATTTCAGCGTTTGGACCTGGCAAGAAGCGGCGGACTTTATCGGCGAAGGCTTTGGTGATGGTGATCAGAGGAAAGCTCGTGCCATCCCAAATTCGCGAGTAGAGCGCCGCCGAGCGCTTGGGGCGAAAAGGCAGCACGAAAAGATTGAGAATGATCCACCACAAGAAGGGATTGATATCCACCACTCGACGGTCGCCAAGGAATGTTTTGAGGTAGCTTCTGACGTCTGAGACCTTTGGGCTCTTCGGCGAGCCTAGTTGGACTAAAACGATTTTCGTTTTGCGACGACCGAGCGCTTTAATCATAGGCAAATTCGAGCTCATAGGATGACCTTTTCAGAGGGTTCTATTCAGATGGTGGAGTCTAAAGTATGATACAATCTAACAGAAACTCATCACTTAGGACAAGATTCATGGCACGATTGAAACTCGCCAAGAAGCCGACAAAGTCTCGACAGTCGGCGGCCCAACCAGCACGCGCCCCTCGAGACGCCAAAGAGCTTAAAAATCTCAAATTGGGCGAAGCGAGCACTGATTATAGTTCCGACTATAATCCTGATCTCTTAGAGAGTTTTGATAATAAGCACCCAGGAAAGATTGCCTGGACCAGCTTCATCTGCACGGAATTTACGTCTCTGTGTCCAAAGACCGGTCAGCCTGATTTCGCCAAAATCTTTATTAATTATATCGCCGACAAAAAAATGGTAGAGAGCAAATCGCTGAAGCTCTATCTATTTAGCTTCAGAAATCACGGCGATTTTCACGAAGATTGTATTCAAAAAATCTGCAACGAGCTTGAGAGCTTGATTAAGCCAAAATTCTTAGAAGTGGTCGGTGAATTCACTCCCCGCGGGGGCATTGCGATTTTTCCTTACGCCAGTTGTAGTAATCAAGAAACAGAATTTAAAAAACTCAAAAACGATCGAATGCTCAACTATGCACCAGGCAAGTACAGCGTTGATCTCGCGAAGCTTTATTAGCAGCGAAAGGGGCCTTTATGTTTGGATTAGGTTTATGGGAAGCGCTGATTATTTTGGCCGTGATTTTATTAATGTTTGGTGGAAAAAAACTTCCACAACTAGGCAGTGCGCTCGGCAAATCATTGGTAAATTTTAAGAAAGGTCTTAAGGAAGAAATTCCTGATGAGACAGACGATCAATCAAAGCCGAAGTAGAAATTTTAAAGCAAAAAAAAAGGCCCGATCAACGGGCCTTTTTATTATTCGATAATTTCGAGGACTGAACGTTTCTTGAGCTTAGTTGAAGCTGCATTCAAAATCGTTCTAAGAGCGCGAGCAGTGCGGCCTTTTTTGCCAATCACTTTTCCACGATCTGTTTCATGAACTTCAATTTCGATCACAGTTGTTTGTTCCCCTGTAATCTCATTGATCTTCACTTGATCAGGCATATCGACGAGAGCTTTTGTCACGTACTCAATCAGGTCTTTTAATTCACTCATCTCTAACGACTCACTTGTGACAACACGGCCAAAAATTAGACTGCAATATTATTTTTCTTAAGGATTGTACGAACTGTTGGAGACATCTCAGCTCCAAGCTTAATCCACGCAGTAATTCTCTCAGGGTTTACACCTTGAAGAACTGCTTCATTATTAAGTGGCGCGTACTGACCGAGTTTCTCAAGGAAACCGCCGTTACGAGCATTGCGTGAATCGGTGGCCACGATTGTATAAACGGGTTTATGAATTCTTCCGCCTCGGGCCAATCTAATTTTGATCATGAAAACTCCTGCAACTGTATATTAGTGACAACATCTACTTCATTTAGACTCTGTTTTTTAAAACACGGGGCCCAAGAAGTCAATCATTACAAGCTGGAATTCCAGCGATTTAACTTACTTCCCAAAATACCCGCCGCCCCAAGCCCCACCTTTTTTGCGGGGCTTCTTCTTTTTGCCGCCGTCAAAGCCCGGCAGACCGCCGCCTCCGCCCATACCTGGCATGCCCGGCATTCCCATTCCAGGGAGACCTCCGCCTTTCATCATCTGCATCATGCCGCCCATCATTTTTTCCATTTGGCTGAATTTGGCCAAAAAATCTTTGACCTGAGCGTCGGTATTGCCCGAACCGCGAGCGATGCGCTTGAGCCTCGATTCTTTCACGAGCTTATAATTTTGGCGCTCTTCCTGAGTCATGGAAGAGATGATCACCTTCATGCGCTTCATTTCAGCTTCTGCTGGGCTTAAGTCCCCTACTTGGCGCAAAAGCCCGCCCATACCCGGAATCATCTTTAGGAGCGAGCCCATAGAGCCCAGAGATGACATCATCTCCATTTGCTTGAGGAAATCATCGACGGTGAATTTTCCTTTCTCAAGGTTCTTCATCATCCGCTCGGCATCTTTTTGATCGATCTGCTCTTCCGCTTTCTCGACGAGGGAAACCACGTCTCCCATATCGAGAATGCGGCCGGCGAGACGATCAGGGTGAAAGAGCTCGAGATCCTTCATTTTTTCGCCAGTAGAAATATAGCGAATCGGCACCCCGGAGACGTAGCGAATCGAAAGGGCGGCTCCACCGCGAGCGTCGGAGTCCATTTTTGAAAGCACAACGCCAGTCAGCCCCACCGCTTCGTGGAAAGCTTTGGCGACGTTGACGGCTTCTTGTCCTGTCATCGCATCGGCAACCAGCAGGACTTCTGGTTTTTCGTTTTCGAGGGATTTTCGAACTTCAACAATTTGTCCCATCAACTCTTCATCGACGTGCAAGCGACCAGCGGTATCGATAATGACAACTTTTTTGCCCGTGCTTTTGGCGTAGGCGATCGCCTCGCGAGCGATGTCTTTCGGGTGCTGTTCGAGGTTGGAATCAAAGCATTCAATATTGATGGATTTGGCGAGAGTTTGCAGCTGAGCTTTAGCCGCCGGTCTAAAAGTATCGGCCGGCACCAAGAGAGCTTCTTTATTTTTCTTCGAGCGCAAATGCAGAGCGAGCTTGCCAGAGAAAGTGGTTTTCCCCTGACCGTTTAAGCCCACGATCAAAACGACATTGAGCTTGTCATCATTGAAAACGATTTCTTCCGCCGCCGTTCCCATCATGCCTGAGAGTTCGTCGTGCACGATTTTAATAAACTGCTCGCCTGGGTTCACGCCTTTGATGACTTTTTCGCCGAGGGCCTTCTCTTTCACTTTGGCGGTGAAGTCTTTGACGACTTTAAAATTGACGTCCGCTTCAAGCAGGGCGGTTCGCACTTGCTTGAGTGTTTCTTCAATATTGTCTTCGGTGATTTTTCCTTTGCCCTGCAAGTTTTTGAAAGCATCAGAGAATTTTTCACTTAAAGTATCAAACATGGATCTCTCCTAAAGGGTCAGTTGAAAATGCTGTTCTAAAAACGCTTGAAACTCCAGCGGTGTCTTCACACAGAGCTTGGCTCCTTCTCGCACAAGATCGGACTCTCGGGCCGAAGGTTCCCAAAGAGCCCCGACAGGGATCGCTCCAAAAAGCCTCGCTCCTTGCATATCCGTATAGCTATCACCTATCACAACCACTCGGGATTTGTCCTCCCAATGCGCGACTTGTTCTTCAATTCCTCTGGGGTGAGGCTTAGGAGTTGTGTCATCGAGACAGCGCATATCCCAAAAATAACTCATCAGTCCCCAATGAGTCAGAATTCTGGTGGTAGACGCTCGGTCTCGCGCCGTCCAGACATAGAGTTCAAAATTGGCCTTTTGAAGTTTTTGCAGCAGCTCGAGAATACCATCGAAAGGCCGTTGGCGCTCCTTCTGAGTTTGTAGGATTTCAATCCAGCGCTTTTGCAGCCTCACTAAAAGCTCTTGATCATTGATATCCAACCCCAAGCGTTTGGCGAAATCCAGCATATTGGGGGTATAGAGCTTGAGGATCTCGTCTCTTTTGACTTCGCGGCCCAGGATTTCTGAAACCATCACGCCCGCGGCATGCAGAACAGACTCCTGCGAGGAGACGAGGGTGCCATCGCAATCAAAAACGATCGCCCCTTTGGCGTTTTCACTGGTGGCGCTAACTGTCATTTTTGCTCCGACTCCTTAAAAGACTTGAAAAGGCCCAAGACGCTCGCTATACCATGGATGGTTAATAAAGGCGGGGATCGTGGCAACAATGCTGAGTTCAGAACTCAAATCTAAGATTGATACACTAAAGTCGCGGGCGCCAAAAATCAAGTTGGGCCGAATCGACTTTGACACTCCCCTTTTGCTCGCTCCCATGTCGGCCATTTGCACCGCTCCTTTTCGCACACTCATGATGGAGCTTGGAGCTGGAGGAACGGTCAGCGAATTGATCTCCTGCCACGGTATCAATCACGGCAATGAACGAACCCGCAAAATGCTGGAGCTCGATCCTCGTGAGCGCCATACCGGCCTACAACTTTTCGGTGAAGACGCCGAGTCCATGGCCTCTGCCGCTCGCATCGCCGAGAGCTTCGGGCCTGATTTTGTGGATATCAATATGGGCTGCCCAGTCAGGAAAGTTGTCACCAAAGGCGGCGGCTCCGCACTCTTAAAAGAGACGGCGAAGCTCGGGGGATTTTTTCGCACAATTAAATCAGCACTCACCTGTCCTTTAACGATCAAGATTCGCACAGGCTGGGATGATGAGAGTTTGAACGCTGAAGAAGTGATTCGCATAGCCCGTGAAGAAGGCGTGGAGTTTGTCGCTATTCACGGCCGCACTCGCACTCAGCAATACACAGGTCAGGCGAACTGGGATTATATCGAAGGACTTAATCAGGCCGCGGTGTTGCCCTTGATTGGCAATGGAGATTTGCATAATTATTTTCAAGTGCGAGATCGCCTGCAGAAAACGTCGTGCCAAGCTTTGATGCTCGGTCGAGGCCCCCTTCGAAATCCTTTTTTATTTTGTGATAGTTTTTTGCGTGAAGGTGAAGCGTCGCCTTTCACGCCGCGAGATTATCTTGAAGTGATTGAAGTGTTAACCGAACTCATGGCCCCTCATTATCAAGACCGAATTTTAGTGGTGCAGCTTCGAAAACATATTATGTGGTTTGCCGCAGGCTTCCCGGGGGCCAGTCAATTTCGCGCCTCGCTCTTTCATCAAACTCTGCTTGAGCCGACGATGGAATTGACCAGACAGTATTTTCTCTCTCTTGAAAACAAAAGCAAAGACATCGATCCCAGTGAAGCGTTTATGACTTCAGGGCACGGTTAAGGAAAAAAATGAAAAATCTTGTTTTAAGTCTTTTAATAATATTCACTCTCTCTTGTGACCAAGCTCCTGATCATCACACCAGTCAAAACTCTCTCGACTGGGACGGGGCCTATATCAATGATTCAGAGCTTCTGGTTTTGAATCAAGACTTTACCTATACTCGCACTCTCGAGAGGAATGGCGAGAAAAAAACCAGCACTGGAAAATTCAGCTTTGATAAGTCGGGACTGATTATTCAAATCGACCAAACCGAAGAGTATTTTCAAGTTCAGGAAAACCAGCTGAAGAAAATGGTCTCAAAGAACTCAAAAAGTGAAACTGAGACGATCTTAAAAGAACTCACGCTGCGCACTCAACCTTGGGCCTTGACTGAAGCGAAAGATCTCTCTCTAAAAGGAATGGAAAGACCTGCCATGATTGAACTCACTGAAACTGAGATGTCGGGATTTGGGGGATGCAATCGTTTGCGCGGGGAAATGAAAATCAATGAGGCCAGCGGGGAAATTTCGTTCTCAGGTCTTGGAAGCTCAAAAATGTTTTGTCCTGATAGTGGGATTGAGCAGAGAATTATGCAGTATTTAAATCAAACGAAAAGCTATCAAATGCTCGATGGCAAATTGATTCTCAAAGATGAAGAAGGCACAACCCTCCTCATCTTTGAACCGGCCGTTTCAGCAAAAACTATTATTACTGAGACTGTGACTCTTTAAGAAAACGTTCAAAAAATAAAAGCGTATGGCCGCTCGAGAGAACTCGGTTCTCTCGCTTTCTCACGCCATGACCTTCATCAGAAAAAAGAATTAAATCTCCGTCAATCTTTTTTGAAGCCATCAAATTATACATCTGAACCGCTTCACCGGCCGGAACACGGGGATCAGTTGCTCCCTGGATAATGAGTAGGGGCCTGTTTAGCCTGTCAATATAAGTGATGGGAGAAAGTGCAATCAAGGCCTCGCGGTCCTTATCAAGAAAACCATATTCACTCTCTCGCAGGGCGCGGCGATAAGGAGCGGTGTTTTCTAAAAAGGTCACAAGAGAGCTCATGCCAACACTGGCAACACCGGCATCGTAAACGCCAGCGTATTTTGTCATGGCGATAAAAGTGGCGTAACCACCATACGATCCGCCCATCACTCCGACTTTTGGCTCCACTCCATCACGTGCCCAAGATTTTTTAATGAAGAGGCCTGCGTCTGCAATATCTGAAAGAACATCGAGTCGACGTGGACCATTATCGGCATCAAGCCAAGTCTTGCCGTAGCCAGAACTGCCTCTGATATTTGGTCTGACATAAATATAGCCATGGTCCAAATAAATCTGCTCAATCGAACTGAAGCCAGGTGTGCTTTGAGACTCAGGACCCCCGTGAAAATTCACAATCACTGGGCAGAGTTTTTTTTCACAAGCAGGTGGGCGCTTCACAAACATCGGAATCATCACTCCGTCACGGGACGGATAGTACTCAAGAGTATCACGCACAAAATTATCCCGCCCTACTTCTGGCAAGCTAGAAAAACTTAATTGTTTGAGACGTTTTGTTTGCCAATGATAGCGAAAGAAGACACCTGGCCCATCAAAAGACTCCGTTTGAAACACACCGAATTGACCGTTACGAGAGCCACCGCGGTAAACCGTCGAGTCCGCCAGTTCAAACTTCGCAACAGCGATTTCTCTCAGTGAAGGAGTTTCATAGGCTTCTGTTTCATAATAACCGCCGCGATTACTATTGACCAATAAGCGACCGCTCTTTTTATCAAAATCAAAAGAGGCGATATCTCCTTCACGGGCTTTCGTGACAGGAACAAAACTTAAATCCTTGGCGCCGTAGAGAAAGAGTCGACGATACTCTCCAAATTTATTTGTGCGCAAAAAATAATGATCAGGCAAATGACTGAAACTCATTTGATAGTCTTCGCTTTCATCAACACCTAAAAGAGGTTTTAAGCCTTCTGTCAGATTATTTTCATCAAGAAGATAAAACTCCGAATGAATATTAGTTTTCACTCTTGAAACCAAAAGGAGGCCATTCTCTTGTCGATCAGCAAGTCTCCAATAACCCGCTTCTCCAACTAAAAGAGTTGTCGCTCCCGTTTTTCGCTCTAGGCGATAAAGCGAATACCAAGATGGATCAATATCGTTAGCGATAAAATAGAGAAATTTTCCATCATCTGTGATGTGCTGAAGACTAATATTCACATTCTCTTTGCGATAGATTTCTCGAGGAGCACCGCCCGTCACGTCCATTTCATAAAGGCCGTAGAACTCATCCCCACCGCGGTCGCGAGCGAAGTAAAAAGTTTTTTCATCGGCTGAAAAATCAATCAACCGCGCCGACTCCACACCACCTGTTAATTGCACAGGGAAGGGCTCATCTTCACGAAGACGCCAAATATGAGGCACACCGGAAACAGTCCATTGAAATAAAGACGTTTTGCCGTCGTTACTGACTCTCACTCCGTAGGGCGCTCTAATATCCATCAACGATTCAATTCGCGAGGTCAATTCCTTATCGATGGGCTTAGGTGAAAAGCGTTCTAGATCTTCAGGACTCACGCTTGAAAGCCCTATGCCTTGGTATGTTTTTTCTGACTCAGTCTTTTCAGTGGACGAGCTAGGAATCTGCGCACATGAGAGGGCAAAGAAACTTGTGATTACAATGACTGAAGTAGAAAAAATTTGGCCCATTAGAGTCCTCCCATGGTTAGGGAACTATTAAAACGTCATTAGGCCAAACTGCCAAGAAATTCAGGCAGTACAAATCAAAAATCAAACTCTACCTTGCTTGAAAAGTGCCAGTGGAAGGCCTTGAATAATCAAGAATTTTTAAGAAAACCTTAAGAAGACTTGTTTTTTAGCCGATCAGTTTGCTCAGAGACCAGCGATAATGGATGGAAATGAAAACCTTTAGACTGAAGAACAAAAACTATCTTCTCAAATCACTAGTAAAAAGTTTTTTACTTTTTGGTCTTTCATTCACATCAATCAATACGATGGCGAGTACAGCGGGCTATTGTGATGGACTCGGCGATCACGAGAGACAGTGTTGTTTACTTACGCTGCAACTTAAATCTGTCCAAGATGAAATTCTCGCCATGAGAACTGGTGGCGGGACCAACACATCAAATTATCTCAATCTTCAACAGTCTCACGACCAAATCACCGCAAAGCTTGCGATGGCGAAAGGTCTAAAGAAATTGGTTGATGACTACCAAGATTTTCAACAGCGCCTGCTAGATCCTAGTCGCGAAGGCGCGGCCCTCAACACATTATTAGACGAGGTTCAAAAAGAAACAGAAACCATCAGTCGCCTCCACGCAGTTCATGCCTCAATTGAGGAAATTGCAGGAAGCGAAGCTTTGCGTTCGGCCACATCCGTTGATGATCTCAAATCTCGTTTAACGAGCAGATGCAATGAATCTGGCCTGTCTGAAAGAAGTGAAGTCGTTTGCCAAGGCTTAGGTCTAGGCAATACTAAAAGAAATGGCGCTTCTCAATTTGAATCAAGCGACGAGTTCCTAGGCGCATTTTTTGAAGCTTACTACTACGCTGGTCAAGCTGAGCCTAACCAAGCAGCACGGCTTCAACAAGTCATCGACTACCGTGAAACCCTTGGTGGTGCCCAAAACGCGGCAGTGATTTCTGAGCTGGTTGAAATTACTAAAAAAGATTCTCCGATTGTCTCTCAAGCGAAAAATGCGTATTTCCCCTCATCATTGCTGGCCTCTGATCTCGGAAGCATTGATCTTATCAAAAACTGTCTTTCGGAAGCTCGCGCATTGAATAATAGCAATACTGAACAGGCCTGCGTTCGAGAAAGGGTCCACTTCATCCAAGAAGTCGAAAGAAGAAGAGCTCAGTATATGAATACTGTTCTTGTGGATCAGACATTAAAATCCCTTGTTCCTCAAAATATCACTGAGTCTCATGATCTGCGAACTGCTGCTGATATGACCAATATGCAGCTCAATGAAATAATCAGCTCCTTTGATGCAAACGCTGAAGAAGGAAAGAAGTTTCAAGAAGCACTCAGCTCATTTCAAACGACGCTAGCAACTCAACTTGAAATTCCAAACCTGAGTACTCCCCGCTCTGAGGCGAGTGCCGCGGCCGTTCCGAAGATGACGAGCGAAATGCGAACAGATAATTTTGCTTTTTTAAAAGCAGAGTCGGAAAAGATCGTTGCAGAAAAACTCAATTGTAGTGGAGATCGCCAGTTCCTTGAAGGAAATGGCGGAAACTTGCAGATAAACCGTCAAAAACTTTCCGACTGCTTAAAAAACTCAACGTCCAGTGCAGCTTTAAATCAAGAAATCGCTCGTCTCGAAGCAGAGAAATCTGGCAATCATCAAGAGATGCACCGATTTACCCAAACTGATGCCTTTAAGGAGGCCCAGGCCTTTCAAAATTATCTCGGCCACAAAGTCGCGTCTTCCTGCCAAAGCCGAGAAGTGGTCCTTGAGAACCTCGGTGTTTGCCGAGATAGCTTGGGAGAACGCCGTCAAGTGAGTCGCCTTGCTGATGAGACGGGAAAAATCATTTCTGAGTATCACGTGAGTCTTTCAAACGGCTCTCGTTCAAGACCAGATGAGATCGCTTTGATGAGCCGCTACTGCGTGCGCAATCAAAAACGCTATAATACTCTCTGTAATGAAATCACGGGCCTTTATGTGACGACAAATAATCCGACCGTTGATGATCGTGAGCGCGAGGCTTTTCTCGATTACCACCGCACCACTGCTGTTCAAAGAGATGTTCGCACCGGAGAAGAACGTCGAGTGAATCGCACCAGCACGGGAATGATGTTTGCTAACGCGATTGGATCTTCCCTTGTGAATAATTTGGGCTGGGGCCTTAATTATTGGCAAACAAATCAGATGATACCTATCAGCCGCGATATTGCGATGGCGCAAAAAACACAAGCCTACATGCAACAGCAAAACTGGTTGTACTTACAAAACAGTTATTATCATCCCGGCAGTTTCAGTGGCTACGGTGGATTTGGTGGATTGGTCGCCCCTGTTGGTGGATTCGGCAGTCCGCTCTTTAGGCCGACAGTAACGGGAACTCAAAACATTAGTTTTTAGTTTTCTTTTTCATGCCCGCTTTAATGCCCTTTTTAATCTGCACCTTCACGCTCTTCTTAAAAGTTTTTCGCGTTTTAGAAACCTTCGGTTTTTTGCGGCTGATGAAAACTACTGCCTCAAGTTTTTTTGTTCCCCATCTGGCCATCTCTAGAAATTTTTGATGTGGGACGGGAATATAAACGCCGTCATAATCTGTGGAAAGCCCACTTTCCTCATGATCCTTTCCATCATCTAAAACATCTGGGTCGTGAAGATAAACATAATGCTCATCAAGCCCCGATATAACCACCCAATGCGGAGTTTTAGTGTGAGTGATTTGATAAGAGCTAATTAAAATAATGGGAACAATCCCCGCCTTCATCTTGTCTTTAATTTGTTTTAAAGTGACCGGCGTATGGGAGACAGCAATTTTGGCCGTTTTGAGTTTTTCCGTAAAATCTCGATGAACCAATTTGATTATATTCTTCTTTTTCTCCGTTCTAACTGAGTCTAAAAAAAGCTCGTCTCGACGACTAATATGAACGTCTACCGCAAATCCTCGGCGCCAAGCAGCTAAGGCCAGTCCTCTGGGGCCACAGCCCCCATGCCCTGAGAGCATAAAAATTGTTGTGGCCTCCCGCCATAAATCAAGCTCCAAAGACTGTGACATCACTCTTTTGGGCTCAAGGGCAGTCATCGCCATCATCAAACTCGATGGACCACAGGTGAAATCGGTGGTCTGAGAATAATACGGAACTTTGATTTTAAAGAGCTTTTGCGGGCGCAAGAGTCGCTTTTCATAACAGAGCGCCTTGGTATGATCTTCATAATAATCAAGCTTCACTTTAAAGCGTTTATAGCCCAGCTTTTCGTAGAGCTGGATAGCGCTCTGATTATCGGCCCTGACTTCTAAACGAATCGATGATTTTGAAGCCTCAATGGCCTTTTTCTCCAGCTCATCCATCAAAAGGCGAGACAGCCCTTGACCTTGGTATTGTGGGTCAATAGCGAGGGAATAAAGCCTGGCCAGTGACGTCCCTCGGCGAAAGAAAAGCAGCCCGTAGCCGGCAATCGTTTTATCAACAATGAGACAGAGAAATTTTGCATGGCCATTTTTAATTAAACGATGGAAACTGCGTCTTGAAAGACGATCGGATTCGAAACAAGTTTCTTCAATTTTTGCCAAACGTGGAATATCTTTAACCATGGCAAGACGAAAATTTGGGGTGATTTTTTTATTCAAAGTCTTTAGACCTCTTGTCGAGCACGTAAGAATTGGTCATCATCATTCAAGGACCAAGTGGGGAATATGTCAAAACTAATTATCGTCGTTGAAAAGAAAAAAGACTGGGGGCCTTATTACCCTAGTAAAGAAGTCATGACTTTTAAGGAATATATCAACCTTCCTATGACCAAAGAAAACGAACGCTGCCAAGTCATCAATCTTTGTCGCGACTATCGTTATCAAGGTCAAGGTTATTATTGTTCACTTTTCGCCGAAGCCGTTGACCACAAAATCATTCCGTCCCTTCGAGCAATTAACGATCTTTCAAAACGATCGTTTTACTCTCTCGATATCAAAGACCTCAATAAAAAACTGGATAACACCCTCCTTGATCGCAAGAGTGATGATCGCAATGTGTTTTTAATGCCGATTTATTTCGGGAGCACCCAGTACGAAGAACTCTCCGAACTTGCTCGCAAGTTTTTTGAACTCTTCCCGTTCCCGGCGCTACAGGTAAAATTCGTCAAAGAAAAAAACTGGTCTATCGAATCGCTAAAATATCTCTCCCTCGACGATCTTGAAGCTGAAGAGCAAGACCGCTTTGCCGAAGGACTCGACCGCTTTAGTTCAAAAGTTTGGCGCAAACCCAGGGCAAAAAAATCTTATCGCTTCAGCATGGCGATTTTACAAAATCCTGAAGAAAAATTTGCACCCAGTGATGCTCCCGCTCTAAAACAACTGATTAAAACTGGCAAAAGCTTAGGTGTCGAAGTCGATTTGATTACAAAAAACGACTACGCCAGACTCTCTGAATACGATTCACTTTTTATTCGGGAAACGACTTCCCTCAATCACCACACCTATATGTTTTCAAAAAAGGCGGAGAGTGAAGGCCTCGTCGTCATGGATGATCCTACCTCTATTGTTCGTTGTACGAATAAAGTTTATCTCCACAAGATGCTTGAGTTTAACGATATCGATCGACCAAAAACTCTGCTTTTAGAGAAATCTATTGCAGATCTACCTCAGTATGTAGAAAAAGAACTGGGCTTTCCTTGCGTCCTTAAAATTCCAGATGGCTCTTTTTCTGTTGGGGTTCACAAAGTCAAAAATGCTGAAGAGTTAATGGAAAAAACAGGAGAGCTTTTTAAAAAATCGGCTTTTGTTTTAGCGCAAGAATATCTTTACACGGATTTTGATTGGCGAATTGGCGTCCTTAATGAAAAGCCTTTATTCGCCTGCAAATATTTTATGAGTCGCGGTCATTGGCAAATTTACAACCATCAAAAATCTCGCACAGAAACAGGCACATTTGAGACTCTTCCTCTTCATCAAGTTCCAAAAAAAGTTTTAAAAACAGCGG
>DIUE01000015.1:0-1970 GCA_002435795.1 Bacteriovoracaceae bacterium UBA6166
GGCCACGCCGGAGTCAATGGACAGCAAGGCGGAGGATTCGGTGGTGGTGGTTTCCAAGGAGACTTTGGAGATCTCGGCGATATTTTTGGAGACATCTTCGGAGATATTTTAGGTGGAGGAGGACGTCGTCGCGGTGGTCGGTCAAGAGGTCGAGCCGGGAACGATTTGCAAATGCAAGTCGATCTTACGTTTACTGAAGCCGCTTTCGGCGTAGAAAAAGAAGTCAGCTTACAAAAAAACGTGACGTGCGGAACCTGTCATGGAACTGGGGGCAGAGACGGAGCGAAACCTACAAACTGCGATATGTGCGGTGGCATGGGTGAAGTTCGTCGCCAACAAGGCTTTTTTACAGTCGCCACTTCCTGTCCAAAATGTCATGGCTCTGGTCAGACAATCTCTGATCCATGCCGAACCTGTCATGGAGCGGGAACTTCAAAAAAGAAAGTAAACCTCGCTGTGAAATTCCCAGCAGGAATCGATACTGGTCAGCGTTTGAAACTCACCAATGAAGGCGATGCCGGCCAGGGTGGTGGACCTAATGGCGATCTTTATGTTGTGGTCAATGTGCTTGCCCATGAAATGTTTGAGCGCGATGCCTTTGATGTTTATTGCAAACTTCCCATCAGCTTNNCAGTCGGGTAAAAAGATGCGGCTTAAGTCTAAAGGGATCGAGAAGCTCGGCGGTTATGGCTACGGCGACCAAATCCTCGATGTTCACGTCGAAACACCGACAAAACTTTCAACCGAGCAAAAAGATCTGCTTCAAAGACTGCAGGAATTGGAGAATGCTTCTTCTAGTAACCCTATGAGTCGCGGTTTTTTTGATAAAGTGAAAGATCTTTTCCAATAGCGCCCTTTTATAATCAAGCCCCACTGGTTAAAATAACCTGAGCTTATTTTTTAACCAGTGGAACTTGCATGAAACACCCCATTATCTATTTGATCCTCATTCTTAGCGTTTTCAGCTGCAGTTGCAGCGGAATTTCAATGCTCGGGCGTGGAGATGTGAGCAATCTTTACGGCGAACAATTCATGATTGAGATTGAAGCTGTGAAGTCGAAATACGGACAAGGTCTTTCAGCAGAAGCCTTACAGGACTTACAAAGAATGGAAGAAGAAAATCTTCTTCCTTCGGAAAGAGCATTGAGAAGAAATTTGATTGGTGTGATTCTCTTTTCACAAGGGAAAACTGAACAAGCGATTCTCAACTTTGATATTGCTTTAACGACGTCACGATTGGATCGACCTCTAACGGCTCAAGTATATCTGAATATTGCGAGCAGTTATTTTCGTCTTGAGATGAACGAGCGTGCTTACTCCTCCTTAAGCCAGGCCGACTTTAGACTTTTACAGCCAGATGAGGCCAAGAAATTTCATCGATTAAACTATCAATTGGCGACTATTCTCAACCAGCCGAACACTCAAATGAACTCGTTGATTTGGTATATGTTTGACAAAAAATCAATTAACGAACTCAGAGATGAACCTCTCTTTCAGGAATTAACGGATCGTTTTTTCGCACTTGAGCGCAGAGATCAACTCAGAGTGATCAATGAATTTGATCGCGATCAACTATTCGTCGTCGGTTACTTGGCTTACCTCACGGTTGAGCGTTTGTATTTTCAAGGACAAAAAAAGGAAGCAGAAGGTTTGGTTCGTTGGTTAGAGAGAAGATATCAAGAAGATTCCGAGGTAGCCGTTCTTCTTAAGAATTTTCTCTTTAGGACTGAAAGTTTTGCTCAGATGGATCAATACACCGTCGGGGTAATCCTTCCGCTATCGGGAGAAAAGCAAGCTTTCGGCGATAGAGTAATGAAAGGCCTGGATCTCAGTTTACAAAACTACGCTGGGTTGATTAGTCCTGAAGCAGGAAAAAAGCTCTGGCCTTATCGTTTGATTGTTAAAGATTCGGAAGGCAGCCCGGCCCAGGGATCTTATAGAGTGCAAGAGTTGATTGAGACTCATAAAGT
>DIUE01000015.1:2002-15753 GCA_002435795.1 Bacteriovoracaceae bacterium UBA6166
TCGTACGTGAATGAGTTTTGGAGAAGGGCCAATCAAAGTGGTGTCCAAGTCACTGGTTTAGTTTCTTACGATCCAAAGTCCACCGATCACAGAGGAACAGTGGAAAATCTTTTGGGCCTCAAATACAAAAGACAAAGGCAAGAAGAGCATGAATTGTTGAGTGAAATGTATGCCCTTGAAGGTAGTCGCTCAGCTAGAAGAGTTCAGGTATTAAAGCCACAGATTGATTTTGACTGGGTCTTTCTCGCTTCTTTTCCAAGAGAGTCTTTGCAATTGATTCCTTATTTTTCTTATTATGACGCCGTTAACTTGAATGTTTGGGGTGGACCTAGTTGGAGAAGTCAGTCGCTTGCGAGCGAAGGTCAAAGACTTGGAGTTTTGAATTTTGTTGGGGACAATTTGAGCTCAGAAGGCTTGGAATTTTCCAACCGTTTCAAAAGAATTTATGGAGCAAATCCTCAGTTGATCGAAATGAGAGCTTTCGATTCCTTTGAGCAAGTTCATAAGCTTCTTTCAAGAAAAGAGTATGGAACTCGTGAAGAATTTAATTTAGATGTTCGCCAAACAGAATCGCTTAAAGGGATTACTGGGAAGTGGTACTTAGAAGACGGTATCTGGATTAAAGAAATGGGTACCTATAGAATGCGCCGAGGGAAAATCGCGGGCCTTCTTGGCACCAGAGAGTTGGTTGCTCCGGCAGAAAGCTTAAATGAAGGAAGTGACGAACTTGAAGGATCAACGGAACTTCAATCTCTCTAAGCCCCAACGAGCAAGGCCAAAAAGAGTCCCAACCCCGTAGGATAAATTCATCATTATTTGAAGTAAGAAAACGAGAGGAGCGAAACGCAAGTTTTGCTCCTTTCTCGTTGTTAGGCGATAGGTAAGCATTAAGTTCATAATGAGATATATTTGCAGAGGTAAAAAAGCATAAGGCCATTGTCGAAGAAGACTCAACGAAAATAAATAAAGGACAAAGACTGCAGGAGTCAAGTAGATCACTTCAAAGCTATCTGGAAAGAGTGCAAAGCTTTTTATGCGATGATGGCCACTAGAAAAAACAGCGCGACACAGCTGTGTCATATTTTTCTTTTTTTGATGATAAACAAAAAGTCGTGGTTGAAAATTAAACGAATGAGGGAATTGACTCATTTGATGAATCAAGACATTTTCTTCGTTTCGAAAAAAACGATCATCAAATTTTAAATTATGCTGGATTAAAAACGATCTTCGAATCCATAGATTGCAAAGAATAAATTCACTTCCTCGTTTTGAATTTGTAGGTTGATTCTTACCAATATTCTCATAGTCTTCGTGACGGTAGCGAGTATGAGCAGAACTCAGTGGTGATTGTTGGGCCAATCCTAAGGCTTTCTGAAAAAAACTTCCGTTAGGTGTCGTGATATCCGGTCCACCGAGCATGTCGAGCGAGGTTTTAAGCTCCTGTTGCGCCAAGGAAAAGTAAAAATGAGGGAGAGTGATATCGTCATCAAGAAAAACCAAATACTCACCAGTGCCTTTTTCGATGGCCAGGTTACGAGCTGCTCCTGGAGATAAGCCCTTTTTAAGCTCAATAATTTGAAGAGGGCCAGCGTAGGAAATCAAAGAAGACAAGGTCTCTAGATCTTCACCGTTTAGAACAATGATGATTTCAAAATTAAAATGGTGAGGGTCTTGTTGCGATAAACTCTCTAATAACTCAGAAAGGAGCTTTGAGCGCTTAAAACTGACGATGACAATGGTGATCTTCACAGACCTAGGCTTTCAAATTAAACTAAGAATGACTAGCTAAAAACTTCTCACGAAGGCGAATCTTTGACCTATCAAAACCATTATCTTTTCTACGGCGTCATTCTTCGCTTTGAAACTGCATGGAGAGAAATCGCTGAGCTTATTCAAAAAGATTTTCAAGCTTTTTCAGTTGGTTCTCAAAACGCTTCGATTACAATTAAGGTTCTCAAACAAAAACCAGTCTACACACACTTAAAATGGAAATGGAATTTCAACCGTCTCAAAACCTGTGATCAGGATTTTGTTCGATATAATCTCTATGAAGAGCAAGCTTTAAGTCGTTATGATTTTTCACTGGAAAGCGGCGAGATCACGACTGAAAATTTATCTTTGGCCCATGAAATTGCCTATCTTATGGCCCTGTCTCGCACTGGAAAAAAAATGGAGCTGGCGGGATTTCACAAAATCCACGCTATGTCTTTTGCCTATCGAAGCAAAGCAGTGGTTTTAAGTATGGAGTCTGGGGAAGGAAAAAGTACACTTCTCTTAGAGATCCTAAAGAATCCGAGTCTTCAATTTCTCTCAGATGACTGCCCTGTTGTCACAAAGAAGGGAACAATTGCCTCTTTTCCAATCAGGCTTGGTTTGAGTGAGAAAACACTGGAAGAAGCACAGCTTTATCCAGAAAATTTGCGCTATTCCCTTTCACGCAGAAAATATGGGTTGAAAGAACTTCTTTGTGCAGAAGCTTTTCCTCATGCCAAACCCGGCTTCGAATACGATCGAATAGTTTTAATTTTTGGCCATAAGGGAAAAACTAACGAGCCTAAACTTGAGTCCATTTCATCTTTTCGAGCGTACTATTTATTACTCAGGCCATTTTTGATTGGCGTAGGGCTTCCGATTATCTTGGAGTATTTTTGGGAGAGTGGAATAAGAGATTTTTTCACAAAAACGAAAATCGCCATTTCAAGAATGGTGACGGCTTTTAGATTGGTTCAGAAGTCTGAAGTTTATGAATTAGAGCTAAGTTGTGATCTTAAAAAAGATGCACAACTTATTAAATCTCTAAGCGAAGCCTGATTATTTTTTTGTTGGCTTTGAAGCTGCGATAAGTTTTTTGAGACGAGTTTTTTTCTTCTCTTGGTTTTTTCTTCTTTTCATCTTTAAGATAATTCTTTTTCTTCCCATTCCCATGATCTGCTCCAGCTGTAATGCAATGCGTTTTGAGACGTTTAAAAACGTAGGGCATCTTAATCAAATTCGCTGTCCGTGACAAGACATAGGCCAATTCAAGAGATTAAAAGTTGTCAATAAATTCAGCTAAGTGATAAATTTTATTCTGATAAGGAAATCAAACACTCAAAAAGGATTTTGCGACCATGGTCGTCAAGAAAAAGGCTGCTACGAAAAAAGCCGTAACTAAGAAAGCATCGCCACGCGCCAAAGCTAGCAAGGTCACAAAGAAGAAGGTGGCTAGTCGGCGAGGCCCCAAAGAAGTTTTACCAGAAAATCTTTCGCTAGAAGAGCGCAAGATCATGCTTCGTGCGAGGCGAATTCATTGGAATGATGCCAAAAGAAAAATCGCGGTTGACATGCTTGAGCGCTATACCGGTCATAATATTGAAGATTTTCAAAAGCAGATCATTCTGACGAATTTCTCTTACTATACCCAGAGATTCAATGCCTTGATGGACGATGCCCATTTCACTCAAGGGTCCGCTTTCAAGGCCTCAACTTCAAAAAAAGCTCAAGTCACCATCATTGAGTTCGGTGTGGGGGCAGCGATGGCGGCTTTAGTAGGTGAGTTGATTGCTGTGGTTGAGCCTAAAGCAGCGTTGTTTTTGGGCCTTTGTGGTTCGGTTCACCCCTCTTTGAAGGTGGGGGATTTCATTCTGCCGATCGCTTCTATTCGGGCGGAAGGGGTCACGGAGCATTTTATGCCCAAGCAAGTTCCGGCACTTCCGACTTTTAAGGTGCAAAAATTCGTTTCCCAGATCCTTTTTGAACACGGTTATGAGTACAGAACTGGGACCATTCATTCGACTGACTTTCGGTTTTGGGAGTTCGACGAAAAGTTTAAGCTGAATTTAATTGAGGAGCGGGTGTTGGCGGTAGAGATGGAAACTGCCGCATTGTTTACAACTTGCTTTGTGAGTAAAGTTAATATTGGAGCCCTTCTTTTAGTTTCGGATTGCCCTCTTAAAAAAGGTGGAATCAAGACAAAAAAATCGGCCAAATCTGTTTTTAAGAAATATACTGATATACATATCGAACTCGGCATAGAAGCCATGGCAGATATTGCTGAAAGAGGCGAAAAAATTCGTCATTATCAGTGGTAAGAGCTCGCGGGAGCTCAAGGAGATTTTATGTTTAAGAAAGTGCTGGATTGGTTCTCAAATGATTTAGCGATTGACCTCGGAACGGCGAACACTCTCGTCTATGCCAAGGACAGAGGAATCATTGTCAATGAACCTTCAGTGGTTGCCGTTCACCAAGGGCCTAAGGGTGTCACAAAAGTTCTTGCTGTCGGTAAAGAAGCAAAAGAAATGTTGGGACGAACTCCAGGATCAATTAAAGCCATTCGCCCAATGAAAGACGGAGTCATTGCTGACTTTGAAGTCACACAAGCGATGCTAAGATATTTCATTCAAAAATCTCTCTCGGGCTCAAAACTCATTAAGCCCAGAATTATTATTTGTATTCCTTTTGGTATTACTCAGGTTGAGAAGCGCGCCGTGAAGGAATCGGCAGAGCAAGCAGGTGCTCGTGAAGTTTATTTGATCGAAGAGCCGATGGCCGCTGCTATTGGTGCTGGTCTTCCTATCACTGAACCTTCAGGAAATATGATTGTTGATATTGGTGGTGGAACAACTGAAGTCGCCGTGATCTCACTCGGGGGAATTGTTTTCTCTAAATCGGTGAGAGTTGCTGGAGATAAGTTTGACGAAGCGATCGCCCAGTATATTAAGAAAAAATATTCTCTTCTTATTGGTGAAAGAACGGCTGAAGCGATTAAGATTTCTATTGGTAACGCTTATCCATTTGACGACGAAATTAAAACTTACGAAGTGAAGGGCCGCGACTTGATTGCTGGGGCTCCGAAGATTATTGAAGTCACCTCTGATGAGATTCGTGACGCCCTTTCTGATCCTATTGCAGAAGTTGTGGAAGCGATTAAAGTTTCACTTGAAAAAACGCCACCAGAACTTGCAGCGGATATCGTTGATAACGGAATTATTTTAGCAGGTGGTGGTTCATTGCTTGCGAACCTCGATGTTTTGATTAAAGAAAAAACGGGCCTTCCAGTTTCATTAGCGGAAGATCCATTAACAAGTGTTGTTCGTGGCTGTGGAAAGGCTCTTGAGTCGATTCACCTTTTACGTCAAGTTACGACGCTGTCTTAAGTCTCGCATGAGTGATGGTCAGAGAGTCAAATTTCAATCTTTAGCAAATGAAGAATTTCAAAAAAAACTTCGCCTAGGTTTAAAAAGCCCGGGCGAAGTTTTTATTTATATTTGGAACGAAGCCAAGCCTGAAGAGGCGCTTAAGCTTGAGGTCGTGAGCTGCTCAGAGAAAGGGCTTTTAGAGCTGAAAAATCCTGAGGAAAAAAAGCCAAACACAAATGGAAAAAACTATCTTTATCTTGGAATAAATGGTGTTCACTATTTCAGTGAAGGAATTACAATCTTCACGCACGATGAGATTCTCAACTTAGACCTAAAAACGCTTGGGAAAGTTTATTCCATGGAGCAGAGAGATCAGGAGAGATTACTCACAATCCCTCATCATCAAGTCTATCTTTATTTAAAAACTGAAGCAGAGAATGTGCCGAGTAATGTCTTACCTTTGCCCCATTTTAAAACAGACTTGAAAAAATTTGTAGAATTTGAAAGACAACTCTCAAAAACAGCGACAAGTGACGAACTTGTAGGGTTTAGAGTTTTAGACTTGTCTCTTAATGGTCTTTCATTGATTGCTAATAAAGAAGAACTTGAATTGTTTAAAAGTTTTCAGGAGAGACCAGCGAACGGCACGTTGATGTTTGATGAATCTTCCTTTTACTTAAAAAAAATAGAATATGTTCACTCCATAAGTTATGTGAATCCTCGAGCTCGCTTAATACCGATGTTTAAAGTGGGGTTGTCTGTTGATATCCCAGAAGAGTTAAAAACAAAGATCGTGACTTTCTTAGATTTCAATCAAACAACAATTAGCAAGTGCTACGAATTTGAAAATTTCATTTTAGGTAGGAGTGATCTTGTTAAAGTTTAGTCTTTCTCTTTTTCTACTTTTTTGTGTTGGGGCTTGCGCGAGTTTGCCGGGGAAAAAATCATCTGGTAGCAAAAATTTAAATGTCTTGTTTTCACCCCAAACCACCTTATTTGAAATGACGGATAAGTCAGGACGTTTTGATTTTAATCGTGAAAGTGGCAAAACTCCCGATAATCGCTATGTGGTCAAACAACAAATTCGTGTCCCTGACGGAGATCGTAAGGTGGTAGAGCAATCAATTTCTTTTTCGCAAATAGGTAAACTCAGAGGAGAAATTGATATTTTAAGACCTGCGCTTTCCCAGTATACCGTTTGGTTTGATGGAGATCGTTATTTCTCTGAGATCAAGACGGATGTTGAAAAAAAATCTCTCGTGATTAATATGATTTCGCCAGAGCCTGAATGGAGTGGTCAGCGCACTCTTCCATTTCCAGATGATAATGCCGTTTATTGTTATTTTTCTCAAGTTATTGAATGTGCTTTTATTACAGGGTTTATCGAGAAGGCGATTGAGAAGCGAGCGGGCTCGATGAACATGATTATCTTGTGGGAAGGTTATCCTTTTTTCATGCAACAGTATCCAGAAATACCACAAGAGGCTTTCACTAGAGCAGTGCTCGAATTTGATGGTCAAACAAAGGACCAAGGATTGAGGTTTTCTTTAAGATTTGCCGGACAATCTATTTTCTATTTTGTGACTAAGTCTGGGCGTTACGATCGCCATTTTTGGGTAGCACAGGGACTTTCTGTTGTGAGGAAAGGGAGTCAAAGTGAAGGGCCTTAGAAAAGGGCTCTATGCTCTGCTCACAATTTATTTGAGTCTCACTTCTTTATTTTTTATTATCAGACTCGCTCCGGGCGATCCCGTCGAACGTATTTTAGGACCTGAGGCAAGGCTTCAAGATATTGAATTACTTCGCCAGCGGTTAGGGCTTGATCTTTCTGTTTGGGAGCAATACTTAAGTTTCTGTACAGGTATCATGACTGGCAATCTTGGCAATTCTCTTTTTAAATCTGAAAAAATATCATCTCTAATTTTGACTCATCTTCCTCCCACGATCATCATTGCTTTTTTTTCTATCTCTCTCGCCTTTTTTTTGGGGTCGATGCTCGGCATCTATAGCGGTGCTCGAAAATCCCAAATTGGAGATGGGGCAGTTAGAGTTTTGAGTCTGTTGGCCTTATCATTTCCAATCTTCTCCCTAGCTCCATTGTTTGTGTTGATTTTTTCGATTTGGTTGCAATGGCTGCCTGTATCTGAATGGGGAGGTTTTTCTCATGGTGTTTTACCGATTTTAAGTTTAACTGTTCCACTCGCCGCCATACTCACGCGGGTTTCTAGAAACAGATTTCTTGAAGAGATTCATGCCCCATGGGTGACAGTCTTGCATGCAAAGGGATTAAGAGAGATGGCGATTTTAGTTCGCGTTCTCAAAGCTTGTTTGCCGACTTTGCTAAATGTTGTCGCCATTCAACTCTCTGTTGTACTCGCTGGAACGATGATTACGGAAACAATTTTTGATATTCCTGGCATGGGAATGCTTTTATTTGAAGGGATTCAAAACCGCGACTATCCTGTGGTTCAAGGTGTGATCGCTTACTCAACAATCATTTATATGTTGATTTACTTCTGTGTCGACAGTCTCAATTCATGGATTGATCCGAGGATCCAGTCATGAAGTTGATGAGAAAAAAAATGAATCGAGAAATGAAATGGGGTGCCGCCATTTTAAGTATTTATTTATTTTGGCTTATTTACTGGTTATTTCAAAAATATATACTTCAGGGAAGTTTGAGTCGACCGTATACACCAGATATAGATATGACCAAGGAGCTTGTGGCGCCAAGTTTTGAGAGCTTTTGGTTTGGAACAGATCTCTTTGGGCGCTCATTGTTTGAAGTTTTGTCCGCAGGTCTTTCCTATTCTTTAAGTTTAGCAGTGCTAGTGAGCGCGAGCTGCCTCATGATTGGAATCGTGGTCGGTTATTTAACAGTCGTGGGCCCTAGGTTTTTTAAAGTATTTTTTGATTTAATCACAAATATCGTTTTTATTTTTCCAAGTATTTTAATTGCGATTTTAGTGATGTCGGTGACCGGTCAATCATTAAAAGGTCTAATTTTTGCGTTGATCATTACCGGATGGCCTGGATATGCACGAATTGCTAGAGGTGAAACTCAACGGGTGCTTGGACTTTCCTACGTTGAAAGCGCTAAAGCGATTGGAGTGGGGCCATTCAGGCTTTTTAGAAAATGCATTATCCCAGATATTCTTCCCCAGATTATGATTCATTTTGTCTTGGGTTTAAGTGGCGTCGTGATCTCTGAAGCGGCGTTAGGATTTTTAGGACTCGGGGGAAGTGAGTTCTCATGGGGGGCATTGTTGGCAGATGCTAAGTCTGTTCTCTTGGAGGCCCCATACGTGACTATTTTTATCAGTCTTTGTATGGCGGGTCTTATTATTGGTCTCAACCTTATGGGTGATGGACTAAGAGATTATCTCGATCCTCAGGGCTAAAAAAATAAAAGAATTTTTTCAAATGTCTGATTGAAGAGTATAATAGATAGTTATGAACCAACTCGGACAACTTATTTTTACTGGTATTAAAGGAACAAGCCTCCTGCCAGAAGAGAAAACTTTTATTGAAAAAGAAGACATCGGCGGAGTCATTCTTTTTTCACAAAACTTTGAGTCTCCTGCCCAATTAGCAGAGTTAACTAATCAAATTCAGACCCTTCGAAAAGAGTATCCTCTTTTTATCGCCGTCGACCACGAAGGTGGCAGGGTGATTCGGTTCAAGACTCACTTCACTCAATTTCCTTCAATGCTTGATATCTCACTTACGGATTCACCAAAGCTTTGTTTTGAGATGACTCGAATCATTGCAATGGAGTTGAAGGCTTGTGGTGTTAACCTCAATCTCGCCCCAGTCTGCGATATTTTCACTAACCCCAAAAATAAAGTGATTGGTGATCGTGCTTTTGGCAGCACTGAAGAGATTGTCTCAAAATTTATCACTGCTATGATTCGGGGATTACAAACTCATGAGTTACTTTCGTGCGCCAAGCATTTTCCTGGCCACGGCGATACGAGTAAAGACTCTCATTATGATCTTCCTTATGTGACGAAATCACTTGATGAACTCAAGCAGCAAGAATTTCAACCTTTCATTAAAGCCGTAAAAGCTCGGGTTGAGTTGATCATGATGGCCCATCTTGTAGTTGATGCTATTGATAAAGAATTGCCGACGAGCTTAAGTCCAAAGGCCTACGAGATCATTAGACGTGACTTTAAGTATAATAAACTTATCATCACCGATGATATGCAGATGAAGGCGATTGAAGATCATTTCTCCGTGGAAGAAGCAGCTGTTAGAGCAATCGTTGCAGGTGCGGATTTAATTGAGTATCGCGATATGGAATATGCTCAAAGGGCCTTAGAAGCGCTTAAAGAGGCTTCTAAAACAAAAAAATTAAAAAATACAGCTGTCACAGAAAAGCTTAATCGCATTCTTGAAGCAAAAAAGCTTTATTTAAAAGAGTATAAACCTAATTATATTCCGGATATTTCTAAGTCTTTGGGGCTCGCTAGCTCACAAAGATTTCTCAGTGATTTGAATAAACTCATCGCTGATAAAAAAACTCAGTTACCTGCCGACTCTAGGCAGTAATGACCTGCAGGAGAAACATCTAATCCTCTGATATTATTGATAGTACAGAGGTATTACTATGTTGCTGCTTTTACGATTTCTGCTCTTTTTCTTTTTGAGCGCCACCCAAGTTTTTGGGATCGGTGACTACGAAAATAAAACGGCTAACGAAATGCTCTTACTTTATAAGCAAGGTTGTGATGCTGGATCGATGGCGAATTGTTATCAAGTTGGTATGCTTTACGATGATTTAGAAAACAAAAATCGTGAAATTAAAGACAAGGAACTGGCCAAAGAATTTTATCAGAAGGCTTGCCAAGGCGGAGAGAAGGTTGCCTGTGAGGCTTTAACTGATCCCGTAGAAACAGGTTCAGCTATTCTGTATTACGCTTCAATTTTTCTGATTGGATTATCTGTTTTTCTCGTTACCATGATGATTTTCCAAGATGAAGATCAATATCAAGCCTCCGAAAAATTAGAAGATAAGAGCTCAAATAAAGAGCAAATTGCGTCCAGCGGAATTGTCCTCAAATATTCAAGGCCATTTTTCAGGCGTTATATTACTCCGATTGTTTCTTCAATGAAGAATAAGAAAAAGATTAAAGAGAAGTACAAAAGAAAATTGGCTTCTGCTGGTCTTACAGATCAATTAACACCGGAAGATTTTTTTTCGTTTAAACTGTTTTTGATTATTGGGTTTCCGGTAGTCTTTGTCGGTTTGAGAGCATTCTTGGAAGAAACATGGCCACTGAAGCTCATTCCAGTGATTGCGATTGTTGGTTTCTTTTATCCAGATATCTGGATTCGCGGCAAGGTACAGCAACGTCAAAAAGAGATTATTTCCAATATGCCTTTTGCTGTTGATATGTTGGCCTTGTCTGTCGAAGCCGGTCTTGATTTTATGGCAGCGATTACAAAGGTGATTGAAAAAGCCAAGCCGAGTGCTCTACGAGAAGAATTTGAGATTATGATCAAAGAAGTTCGTATTGGGGCCAGTCGTGCAGAAAGTTTAAGAAATCTTGCTTGGCGAGTGGATTTGATTAATATGTCTTCCTTTTGCGCCACTTTAATTGCGGCAGACTCAGTTGGTGCGTCTATTGGTCCAATCCTAAAAGCCTTGTCTGGAGAGATTAGACAAAAAAGATCATCCGATATTGAAAAGGCTGGCGCTACAGCAGCAACAAAAATTCTCTTTCCAATGTTAATGCTGATTGTTCCGGCCGTATTTATTATAGTCGCGGCACCAATTATGTTAGAGCTTGTGGCGGGGTAGTATTGAAGTTAGTGGTACGAGAAAAAAACATTACAGTTAGTCAGCAATTAAAAATTGCGGAGAGCTTTTTTGAGCGATTGATCGGACTAATGTTTAAAGAAAAAATGGATGGCTTTGATGGTCTTCTTATCAAGCAGTGTCGTAGTATTCATACATTTTTTATGCGGTATCCACTAGATATTGTTTTTATGAATAATGAAATGAAGATAAAAAAAATTATCAGAAATATTAAGCCTTGGAGAATGACGTTAATTTATTTTACGTCAACTCAAGTTCTTGAGTTGGAGGGAGGAACACTTCATCAAGAAATCCGAGAGGGAGACAAACTTGAGGTTATATGTATAAATTAGTCGTAGTTGCTGGAAAATTAAGAGGTGAGGAATACACGCTTAATGCAGGTGAAAATATTCTCGGTCGAGGTGATGATTGTGATATTCCATTTCCAGTTCAAGGTGTCTCGAAAAAACATCTATCGATCACGGTTACCGATGATGTTGCCTATATTAAAGATTTAGGTAGTTCTAATGGAACTTTTCTTAATGGAAAAATTATTAAACGAGCGACTGCTAAGAACGGCGATAAAATTGCTCTGCCAGATAGTATTTTGCAAGTGGTCTATGTTGAGGAAAAGAAAGTAGTCGTCAAAAAGAAAGTGCAAAAAGAAAGTGCCGATGAAAGTGAGGACGAATTTTATAAAGGGGGTGACATCCCTAATCATATTCCAGGTAAGCTACTTCATGCCTTTAAATATAAGATCATGCCCATTCTTCACGGTATTAACGAAGAGTATGAGTGGCGACATCTTTTTGGGATTCTTCTAAGTATCGCAACAATCTTAACCATCACTCTAACTATTCTCCCTGTTCTCAGAGATAATAAGAATCTTCTTCTCGATGAGATTCAGTTACGAGGTATCTACTATGCAGATGAGCTTGCCCGTACGAACGCGCGAGCTCTAGAACAAAAAAATCTTAACCAAATTATTGTGAATTTTCTCGATGACCCTCGAACGGGTGTGAAGTCATACGAGTTATTCGATCTCGAAGGAAGAATTTTTAGACCGAGAGAAAAGCTAAACGAATATATTGATGATACGTTCTCTATTCAAACCAGAGACTGGGCTAATAAGATGACTGATCAAGGGGCCGATGATATTTTTACCCGCAGTCTTCCTAACGGCGAAATTGGAATTGGGCGTAAGATCACTGCTTATAACTCACGACTTGGAACGACCGATACCGTAGGGATTATTGCATTTCGTTTTATTCCTGAATCGATTCAACTTGAAAGAGTAAGGGCCCAACGCTCCTACTTAGAGTCATTAGTGAAATCACTTGCAGTAGCGTCTCTTTTATTTGGATTCATTTATTACCTAACTGCAAGACCGATTGATGAAATGAGGTTTCAAATTGAAGAGGCCCTTCGTGGTAGAAGGCGCAGTCTTGAATCAAAATACTTAATGTCAGAACTAAGTGGTCTTAGAAACTCAATTAACTCGCTCTTGCAGAGGCTCCGAGAACTCCAGGACAATAATGAGGGGGAGTTTGCCGAGGAAGAAAGTGATGAAGGTTATGTTTCAACACTTAAAGAATTTATGATGGGAGCGGGTACTCCCGTGATGATTCTTGATTCTCAAAAGAACCTGGTCACACTCAATACCGAGGCCGAAGATTTAACAGGTATTAGAGAGTCATCCTCGCAAGGAATGAGCTTACTTGATGTCTCAAGAGAAAAAGGTTTCGCTGCGACGGTTATCGAATTGTGTGATAACTCGGCGATGAACTCAGGGACATTTCAGGAGGGAGAGTATGAGTTGCAGGGGAATCCTTATCGAGTCTGTACGACGTCATTGATGGGAAAAGATAATTTTGCAAAAGCCTTTTATATTACTTTCAATAAGAGTTAGCGAATTAGATGAAGAGTACTGCGAATGTAAAGATTACCAGAGATTTGAAACCACCCGAGGCGGCTGGTGTTCATTATCGTCTGCTTTGCATGACAGGAAAAAACAAGGGTCTGAGTTATTATTTGAAAGGCAAGCGCGCCATCATGGGGCGGAGTGATGAAGTTGATGTTCAGGTTATTGATGCAAAGTCATCGAGGGAGCATGCCGAGTTAACCTTAGTTAATGGAGCCTATGTTCTCACAGATTTAGGGTCGCAGAATGGAGTCATAATCAATGATCTAAAAATCAGCCAGCACGTACTCGAAGACGGTGACAAGATTATTATTGGCCAAACTGTTTTTAAATTTAATGTTTTACGAGTCGAAGATGTTTTAAGTTTAGTGGAAGATGATGATAGTGATGATGACGATGAAGAAGATGATGATGACGAAGAGACTGAATCCTCGAATGTAAAGAGACTCCCTTCTCCTCATTCTGGAAAAAAGGAAAAGAAGTCTAAAGAAGGAAAAAAAAAGAAAAAGGACAAAGCGGGAAATCGCAAAGTACTTATCTATGGTGCGGCAATATTACTAGTGGGACTGGTCCTATTGCCTAGTGAAGAAACGAAGAAAGAAGAAAACAAAGTCGCCAATCCGAAGGTCGCCAATACAGCTGTTTTTGCTCCTGGGGGGGCGACTCCTCAAAGAGAAGAAGATAGAGAGATGGAAGTAAAGTTAAATGCAGTTCTTCATAGAGGGCTGCGAGAATTTAGAGAGGGGAATTATTTTCGGGCGATTGAAGAATTTAACTTTGCGCTCTTAATGAGCCCAAATCACGGGCGAGCGACATTTTATCTCAATCGCACAAGACAGCGATTAGATGAAGAGATAGAGCTTAACTTCTTTAAAGCGAGACAAGAGACAGATGCCTTAAAATATGATGC
>DIUE01000066.1 GCA_002435795.1 Bacteriovoracaceae bacterium UBA6166
ATTACCATAACTTCTTTAAGAAAATTTCAGTCTTGAATTCGTTCTCGGACAACGAGATACGTATTTTTACCAAGTTTCTTCATCGGCGCGAATTTGTTGCAAACGAAGTCATTTTTCGACAAGGTGACTCTGGATACGGCTTTTACTTTATCTTTTCTGGTTCAGTCGATATTTTTTCAAATCACACCAATGACATGGAAGGCAATGGTGAGTTTATTATCCGTTTAGAGAAGATGCAGTACTTTGGGGAGATGGGTCTTTTGGAAGAATTTAATCGTCGTAGTGCCACCATTATTGCTCATGAAAATACGGTTTTAATGGGTATATTTAAGCCAGATCTCGAGATGATGCTTGAGCTGCATCCCGTTTTGGGAGCAAAGTTTTTGCGAGAGACAGCTCTGATTATGGCAAACAGGATGGGACAGCTAACGCGAGAAATTATCTCTTTAAAAAAGAAAGTTAAAGAGCTAGAGCAGAGAGTTTGATCAAATGCAAAAACAATTAAAGATAAAACTCTATCTCTTTTTCTTCTTTCTTGTTGCGGCCATTGTCTTTGCTATCCGCTTTCCGCGCTTAACTCTTCCTTTTGGTTTTGCTTACATTATCTATTTAATGACCAAGCCCCTGACTTCTCTCTTAACTACCGGATCGAAAAAGCAAAGAGCTTTTTATTTTAGTCTTTTAACCCTTGGAGTTTGTTTTTCGCTTTTACCGATTTTTGCCACACTCTATAATGTCGATACAGACTTTAACCAACTCTCTTCTCAACTTCCAGAAATTCAAAAAGCTTTGAATGATAAATATTTTAACTTTAAGATATTTCTTTTTGAGAAATACGGATTCAAACTCAACATTGATCCAATCAATTACATCATCCTTAAACTAGAATCAATCGGCTCAATCATCCTTCGTCAGTTCCCGAACTTCATTTCTTCTTTTTTTGAATGGGCGCTCTTGGTTCCTATGTTTCTTTATTTTTTCTTCATTCAAAGTAAGCAGTTTGGCAGAACTTTCCTGGGGGAAATTCCGAATCAGATATTTGAGAAAACTTATGTTCTTTTTTCTCAGTTTAATACCAAGTTTGGGGAGTACATCATTGCAAAGTTTATCGAAGCCACCATATTGGGATCGATTGTAACGGCAGGACTGCTCATTGTCGGATTTCCATATCCTTTTATATTAGGATTTATTGCTGGAATTACCAACATTCTCCCATATATTGGACCGGTTATTGGCTATGTTCCTGCCTTCCTTGTCGCCTTACTTTCAGAGCATCCCAATACTTCAATGTTGGCCATGTCGGTAGTTTTCATTACTGCTAATCTGATTGATATGATCTTAGTTTTCCCACTACTGGTTTCAAAAATTGTAAATCTCAACCCAATAATTGTGGTGGTCAGCATTATTGTAGGATCAGAGTTGGGTGGTATTGTGGGCATGATCGTTATTATTCCTTTCATAGCCTTTTTCAAATTACTCTTTAAAGAAATCTATAAAGACCTAGGGGTCCAATTGTGAAAATCTCATTTATTTATTTGATGCTATTTCTCGTTTTAGCTGCCTGTTCTTCGGATAAACCGGACGGACGTACTGAAGCCGAAGTTTTATTTAAGGAAGCTCAGGAATTGGTAGACGCTGAACGCTTTATTCTTGCCACCGAAAAGCTTAATCTGATTAAAACCCAGCATCCTTATTCTTTCTACGCTACACCCGCAGAACTCATGCAGGCAGATGTTCTCTTCCTTCAGGAGAATTATATCGAAGCAGCTGCAGCCTATCTTTTATTTAGAGATTTTCATCCACGACATGAAAAGATCCCGTTTGTAGTATATCGAATTGCTGAGTCCTACTTTAAGCAAATTCCAGATACTATCGACCGGGACCTCGAGCCTGCTCTTGAATCCATTAAGTATTATGATGAAGTAGTCACTAAATATCCTGATTCCAGTTACCGTAAGGATGCTGAGTCCCGTATTTCAAAAGCTAAGAAAATGCTCAGACAGAAGGATCTGTATATTGCAGATTTTTACTTTAAAACTGAGGCTTATTCACCGGCCAGGTACTGGTACCTCGATATTCTGGAAAATCATAAGGATGAAAAAACCCGCAATCATGCCATGCTAAGAACAATCTTGGCGACTTACGAGCTAAAAGAGTGGAAACCCTGTTTAGATTACATTGAAAAGTTTAACCAACAGGTTGATAAAGAGGCTCAAAAAGAAATAAAATCAATTAAGAGCGAATGTAGTAAGGAAATTTAAAAGAGGTGAAGCTTTGGAAAACGTTAAATTGAACGATTTGTTAAAAAAAGCCAAAGATGCCTTTCAAAAGAATGATCTTAAAACTTCCAGTCTCTTCTTGAATGAAGTTATCGAGCAGAATCCGAATTCCACAGAAGCTTATTTCTATCTGGCGAATGTTTTCCATTTAAGAGGGGAGCTTGGTAAAGCTGTTAAAGGCTTTCAGCGAGTGCTAGAGCTTGACCCTAACCATACAGATGCCGCCATAT
>DIUE01000017.1 GCA_002435795.1 Bacteriovoracaceae bacterium UBA6166
GTGCAACAAATAAAGGGGCCAGTTTAAAGTTGAAACTCGGCCCAAGCACTCGCAGACTTCGGACCTGTTTCGGCAAGAACTCTCTCAACACAGGCCACAAACTCAGCAGAGTAAAGGTGAGTCGTTACTAAAGGTTCAAGCCGAAGAGAAAGCCCCGTTTCCCAGATCGCTTTGAAATGTAGCAATCCACCTCTAAGAGGATTGATTTTTTGCTCGCGCGCCAAACAATCATTCAATGGCCAATTTGTTTGAAAATGGGCCAAGGCTTCTTTGCCTGCTCCTAAAAAAACGCTCGGTCCTGTTGGAGTCATTTCAATCAATTCTTTAGTGATTTTTTTCTCCGTGAACGGTGAATATAGATTGGCTTTCAAACGATCAGGAATTGATAGGTATTGAGATAAAAATTTATCTCGCGGTAAATCCATTGCTGTCCAGCTGAGGCTTTCTCGTGATTCAAGTGAGAGCAGAAGGCCTCCAAAATAAAAATTTTGTCCGGCTTTTAGGCTGAAGTTTGGGTAGTCCGTTAAATCAAAGCGCGAGAAAAGGCCGCATGACAAATGGGTTAATTCGTAACGGCCAGGGGCCGCTGACCAAAAATATCGCCTGGCGCCGGGGCGAATGGCCAGTTTGAAAACTGCACCATCGAAATAACGGGCGTGAATATGGCATTCATGTTGAGGCCCCATTTCGGTGCCCGGGTTGAGATCAATATCGATCACTATTAAAGCTTGGTCGGCCGGCAACCCCTTGGACAAGATCCATGGCTTCGGAGATTGTTTGTGGGCGCAAGCAGATAGTCCCAAGACTAGACTAATAAGCAGAATGAGTTGTTTCATAGATCCTCCAAAAGGCACAAACAAGTATTTAGACGTACTAAATAGTGAAAATTCTTATGAGAAGCATAGCTCGCTCCGTCCAAGTTCGTCCACTTACATAAGAATTACAATCGGCTCGACTTTTGTGCGCAGTGCGATATAAAGAGGGAAAAAAAGCACATAAAAACTTGGATTTAGCCCATGATTAAGAAAATCGCTCTTACAGCAGCTCTTCTCACCTCTACTGCGGGTTTCGCGACTCCGACTTGGAATCGACTCCACTCGCAGTACAATCTCTCCACGAATCAGCATGCTTTTTGTTTTACTGATTCCAATGGTGAATTGATTGGGGCGAATCCACATCTAAAGGTGCGTATTGCTTCTGTTTCAAAACTGGCCACTACTCTTTGGGCGATCGATAAGAAAACTCCGCAATTTCAATATGAAACCTTTTTCTATTTTAAAGACGGCCACCTCCATATCAAAGGTTCGCGAGATACGGTCTTTAGTCGTCGAAAACTTTTCTATTTGGTGAATCAACTCAATCAGCAAGGAATTAAAAAAATTGATTCTATTACTTTTGATGACAAAACTATCGCCCTCGCCTCAGCTGAAGATTATGTGGGGGAAGTTTTAACAATCACTCCGACTCGTACAGCGGCGAACCTTAAAGACTTTCTTCATACAAAAGAATGGAACGTGCTTAAGCCAGTTTACCGAGATTTTATCAACTCAACGCCAGCTTCACTTCGCGACCGCTACGGCTTACGGGCACTAGAGGAACTTAGCTTAGATATCGGGCAGGTCAGTGCAAGCAATACAGCACCTTTTGATGTTGATGGATCTGGCGTCACAAAATTTTCTCTCCTTTCTTCGGCCATCGAAGATTATATGAAATTTATGAATATTGTTTCAAATAATTTTATCGCTGATCAGACATTTGAAAATTTAGGCGGAGAGGCCGAATTTGACAAATACATTGAAAGCTTTATGAATGAGCACTTTAAAGATTATGAAACGAAAAGGACAGGCTTTAGCTCGCAAGAGCCAAGCTTCAAAATGTTTACGGGAAGTGGTTTAAATACAAATCGCAATGGCACAAGAGTTGATAACTATGCAAGTTGCGCCATCATCGTAAAATTGATTGAGGTCTTAGACGAAAAGATGCAAGAACTTGATTCTGTTATTCAAAAAATTGCTGCTGTTCCTGCTGCTGACGGTGGAACATTTAGGAAGAGGCTTAACTCTCCAGTTCTCAAAAATTCCATTGTTGCAAAAACAGGAACTCTGTTTCATACCAGCGCGCTTGCAGGTCTTGTGAGCACTCAGAAAGGCGTGCAATATTTTGGAATTTTCCATCAACTTCAAGGCTCTAAGGCCAATGCAAACCTGATTCAAAATCAAATGGTCAGAACTCTCATTGATCAAGGCGGCGGGCCTAAGACTTTCACTTACTCGCCTGAATATTTCTTTCCAGTCGCGAAATAAGGTAGATCGTAAGTGAAAAAAGCGTCCGCACTGGTTTTCGTCGCCGTCTTGGGTCTAGTTTATCTCCTTCTGAGAGATTCATCTCCTGATCTGGTTGAGCTTGAATCGGGACTTAAAGAAGAAAGAACTCAAACTGCTACGACTGAGGATTACGAGGCAGAACAAGAAAATGCCTTTGAAAATCAAACGGCGAGTTCTAATCAAGAAAAAGAAACTAAAGCGGCGAAGTGGACCAATCAAGGGAGTGCTCAAGAGCAATTGATGGAAGCTGCTTGGAATGGTGATCAAGAAACTCTTGATAAACTTTTCAAACAAGGCCTCTCCATCGACACTCAAAATGAAGCGGGAATGACTGCTCTCCATCAAGCACTGAACAACGATCATTTCTCACTAGCAAAATGGCTACTCGAGCGCGGGGCCAATGCAAATCTTACGACAAAAACAGGAATGACTGCGATTGCTCTCGCTGCCGTGTCTGACGAAGCAGAACTTACAGAGCGTATGATCTTAAGTGGGGCAGATGTTAATCAGCCACTTCATCGCGGTGGCTTCACACTTCTAATGAATGCCGCTCTNNCTGACTGAGACACTCAAGGTTCTCATCAAACATAAAGCCGACGTAAATCGTCAGGATGAAACGGGTAAGACAGCGCTGATTTATGCAGCCGATATGGGCCAAGAAGAAATCGTACGAGAACTCTTGGCAGCTGGTGCAGATCGATCTCTCATGACCGTTGAGGGCCAGACAGCTTACGATTTTGCTCTCAATNNAATCTTTAATGTAAGATATTGAAAGTCTAAGAGTGGATTGATTTTCCCGCTTTTGTGATAACATTTGTTGTTTCATAATGATCAGAATGGCTTGCGCCATTAATTCGGTCAGGCAGCGAGACCCCACAGGAGTGAAAATTATGGCATCACCGTATCCAGCAGAATTTCTCAAAAATCAGAAAGAAAAACTTCTTCACTTGAAGCAGGAACTTCTTAATGCCATGAGAACAAAAACTAATGATGATATTCACGTCTCACCAGATCAAACGGTCGAAGATGGTGATCAGGCGCAAACTTACCTCAATCAAAATGTGTCTTTTGGGCTCAGAGAAAGAGAAATTAGACGCCTGAGAGAAATCGAAGCGGCCCTTGGACGTATCGATAACGGCACCTATGGAATTTGTGAAGAGACTGAGGAGCCAATTGGCAAAAAACGTCTTGAAAAAATGCCTTGGACTCGCCTCTCGATCGAAGCGGCTGAGGCCATTGAAAGAGAAAACGCCCAAGTTCGCTGGGGCTAACTCTAGATACGTTTTTATTGAATTGCTCACCTAAGCCCAAAGTCATTCGCTTTGGGCNNTCGTATACACTTCTTCTATGGCAAAAAAGCTCTTATTGCTACTTATCACACTCACCTCACTTACAGTGCATGGGCAGGTCATCCTGATTGACCCAGGTCATGGCGGAGAGGATTGTGGCGCAAGCACGGTGCTCGATAAAAAACAAAAAATTTGCGAAAAAGATATCGCTCTCACAATCTCACAACGAATTCAAAAAAAACTCAGCCCACATTTTAAGGTCTATCTCACCAGAAGCATCGACAGGGATCTTTCACTCCACGACCGAGCAAGGCAGGCGGATCTCGTTAAGGCCGATGTTTTTATTTCTGTTCATATTAATTCTTCCGCTCATGTTCGCTCTCATGGTTTTGAAACCTTTTATCTGAACAATCATCAAAATGCCGCGGTTAAAAGAATTGAAGAAATTGAAAACCGCGACTCCACCGGTGAAATGACGATAGTTGATAAAATACTCACTGACCTTGTGATTGAACGAACGGCACCAAGGTCAAAGCGACTCGCGGAACTTATCCATAGTGAAATATCCACAAGAGTTCAAAAGCCCTTTAAGATTAATGATCGTGGCGTGAAGCCGGCGCTCTTTTTCGTCCTTGCCCTGACAAAAAGACCCGCCATTTTACTTGAGGCGGGTTTTATCTCAAATGATAAAGAAGTACACAAAGTTCTAGCAGAAGATTTTCAAGAGGCTTACGCCGATGGAGTCGTCAAAGGCTTGATTGAGTATTTCAAACAAGCCCCTCCCCCACCACTTTTTTAGGTCCTATTTGATTTGTGGAACCACTGCACCCTCAATTTTAGGATACTGATTTTTATTTAAGAACAAGTATTCGTGAAGGCAAGCTTTGAGGTCTATATGGCGACTTTCAAAATAGAAAAGATCGTATTCATCTTCATCAATATAAAAACTTACTTCATCAGCAAGTTCGAGTTTTTCGTTCAATGCTTTCGCTAAAAAAACTGCCTTAACTTCTGCTTCTAAAGTATCTTGCATCAGCTCTCCAGAGGTAATGCAGTAAGTTCGGTATTCAGATTTTAAGACACCAGTCAAAAGGACATAATCATCGTATGAAGGGTTGGTTTTCTTCACGGCTTCGCCGCTAAAAGAAAGAGAGCGATTTGAAAGGGTCGGATGATTAAGGTCCTCGGAATCGAGATCTTCTTCCAATTCTTTCAATAGATCGTTCATCCAAGGAGTCGATTCATTGAAATCGAGATCCTGTGGGGTATCTAAACCGAAGGGAGCAACAAAGACTAGGCCTGACTCTTCTCTTTTATTCATAAATT
>DIUE01000045.1 GCA_002435795.1 Bacteriovoracaceae bacterium UBA6166
TTTTAAAGGATTGTTGAAATGTATTTCAATTTCAGCGCCTTTTACCTTATGTGAGTTTACTTTGATTTTAGAGTCATGTTCTTTCAAAATTGTAGATGCACTAAATAAACCAATGCCGTGGCCATTGGCCTTTGTAGTTACTTCTTTTATGAAAATATCTTTCTCAAGGCTTTTAGGAAATCCGCTCCCATTATCAGATATCGTTAAAACATACGCATTTTCATAGACACTAGAACTAAGGTGAACTTGGGAGGCACTTGCTTCGATTGCATTGTTAATCATATTTGAAAGGATTGACTTAAGTTTTAGTATAGGCAACGTTGTAACAATTGAAGTAGCTTCTCGGAACTTCACTTCGATCTTGTCTTGAAACTCATTCTTTAAAACTTTAAAAAGCTCAAGCATGTCAAGTTCAGAGCTAGGTCTTAAACTGAAGTCAGTAAGCGATTCATTTGCCAAGGAGATAATCTCGTCTATTTTGCTTTGAACAGCTTCCTTCTGACCGCTATTCTCAAAGGATATCTTTAGGTGATGCAATGGAGTCCTGATATCGTGCAAAACGATCCTAGCTGCTTCGTAATATGATTTCTGATGCTCTCTTTTTTCAATTTCTCGTTTAAGTGCTGCCAACTTAGTTGTTAGAAAGTTGAATTCTGAAAAGGTACTTTCCTTTCCTTCAATTACTTCGCTCTTCAATTTTTCAATTGGCCTTAAAATTGAGTGCTTGATGAAAAAATAAGACGTCAAAACAGTAATTACGAGTATAAGTAGGAAGCTCTTTAATATTAACAACCCATGAGTTTTAAAAAATGCTAACTTCGATTTTGTGAAATAGTAAAGGAGAGTTACTTTTTTATTTTGCAAGTGTAAGTCTAGTTTCTTGTAGTGTGTGCTACTTCGAACTTTGCATCCATCTTGCTCAAGAAGAGGAGTAGAAGAAGATATTATTTTGCAAGATTTGTCTTCAATGAGTATTAATTCGGCGACTCCTTCAGACTGAATTTTTTTGAAAATTTCTGAGGTCTTCAATTCATTGATATTACTTTCTAAATTATTTAAGAATCCCTGGATTTTCCTTCTCAATTCATGCTCAATGGATTGGTCATATGTCCAAAAGGACATCATAGAGAACAGAATTGTGAAGCCAATAGACTGTAAGAGTCCAATCTTTAAAGATCTAAAGAGGGCTAATCTACTTATTGAAATCAAAACTTTCATCCCAGTTATCGGGAAATATACTATAAGACAGGGGAGGCTCACCTAAATGGGAAAAATTTACTAACTTTCCTTTCTTTGAACGATTTTAGTGTAATTTGAACTCGATATTCCGGCTAGTTAACGTCTTCTTCCAGTAGTAAGGGTTATTGATGTTTAAACTTTTCATGCTGTTACTATTTCTTTGCAGTTGCCAACAACCTTCCGTACTTAAAGTTGCTCTTACCCCAAAAAAAAGCTCAGAAGTTCTAGACCCTCTTACAATAAAATATTCAAATGAATTTCAAATTCTAGAGAATTTGACTATTAAACTTGTCTCCCTTGATTCAAATTCAACTTATCAACTCGATCTAGCCTCAGAGATACTGCATAAAAAACCAAATAAAATTCTTGTTTCAATCAAAGATGCTAAGTACTCAGACGGCTCTAGTATCACACTTGAAGACGTACAAATGTCATTTTCTCGCTCACTTAAAGGAACTACAAATGTGCAACTTTCCCAATTCATCAAAAGTATATCCATTGAAGGTAAATATTTAGTTTTTGATTTTCACACTCGATGTAAATCTTTTCTAAAGTATTTATCATTACCTGATCTTGGAGTCCTTCATAGCAGTCAGTACTCGAAGACTTCGATTTTAGCCTCTGATTATCAGGTTACTTCTGGCCCCTACTCTCTTTCTCGTGATGGTAATTCTCTTTTGAGAAATAGATATTTTGTCTCACGTGAAAGTGATTATCCTGATCAAGTTCAGTTTGTTAGTTCATTAAGGAATTCTTCTTTAGACCAATTAATTTCTAGAGAGGTTGATTTGGGTGAGTTCCCACTAGAAGACTTTATTGCGAAACAGGACTTACTGAGAAAGAGCAGCCTTAGACTACTGGGATCATCCTCTGATGCAATTACTTACATTCTTTTTAATCCAAATTCGAAATCGAAATTGAAAGAAGAACATGTCCATTGGTTAAGAAAGGTGATCAATGAAAAATTTGAAATACCTAAGCCTCTTTCAATAATTAGTAGAAAGACTTGGCAATATTTTCCAGAGGAATCAAAAGCTTATCTCCCAATGTCTGAGTACGAAAAAATCTTCAAATATAGTAACTTAGTAAAGCCAAATGATTTCCCGTCACAGATTGTGA
This sequence comes from Bacteriovoracaceae bacterium UBA6166, assembly GCA_002435795.1. Lineage (GTDB taxonomy): Bacteria > Bdellovibrionota > Bacteriovoracia > Bacteriovoracales > Bacteriovoracaceae > UBA6166. Next base: position 2,359 of record DIUE01000045.1, read on the forward strand.
TTCAAACTTATACAACTGCATTCAAAGTTACTCCAAAACCATTAATTGATATCCTTGAAAATATTGAAGGTTTGAATATTAAAGTCATTAACAATGTAAAGCCGGAAGAGTTTTATGCAAAGTATAAGTCTGGGGATATTTCAGTCTTTTTGAATATCATGTCCACTGATTATAGAGTTCCAGAGGAGGCAATAAATTTTGAATTTATTTCTCCGGAACGACTTATGAATGATCCATCTGGCAGGATTAACAAAAGATATCTCGAATACCAAGAGACAGATGATCAAGAGGAAGAAACGATACTTTTAAAAGAGATCTCAGAGCTGATGCTCAAATCAAATATCTTTATTCCACTTTTTCATGCCACTACACCTTATTTCTATAATTCTGAAACGGTGGAATTAAATGGTGCTAATAATCTTTTTATTACTAATTTTTGGAAGATAAAAATGATTTAGTCAGTATTTTCTTTTAATCGAGTAGTTTGAATAATTCTAGATCTAGTTTTTCTTTTGAGAAAATTGCCGTAACCATTTTTATACTATCTTCTTTAGCTTGGATGATTTTTTCTCCATTGATTCTTGTTAATTTATTCTTCATCTCCTCAACATCCCCCAACTTCACCAACCACCCACTCACTCCATCCTCAATCACTTCGGCATTTGAACTCACATCCCATGCGATCGTAGGAATCCCATGCCACAACACTTCAACTAGTGTATTGGCCATACCTTCCCAAAGAGAGGTGAACACGAAGACATCGAGTGAATTATAAAACGGACTCATGTCTTCCATGTGTCCAATGAGCTTGATTCGATCCTCAAGCCCTGCAATCTTGATTTGATTGGTGAGAGACTCTCGAAGCTCACCTTCGCCTGCGATAAGGATTTTGAAGTTGACCCCTTCAGCTGCTAGGAGCTTTCCAAGCTCAACCAAGTACTTTTGGCCTTTCTGCTCAGTCAGGCGACCGGCATTTCCGATGACGATTTCATTGCTCTGCTTTTGATACATCTTCGTCGTGCGATCAATGGGCTTAGAAGTATCAATACCATTGTAGATAATGGTGACCTTTTCTTTTGGAAACCATGCTTCGTTGCCTTGAACCAAGCTGCGTTCCACATCTTTGGAGTTGGCGATCACTC
>DIUE01000053.1 GCA_002435795.1 Bacteriovoracaceae bacterium UBA6166
CGCTAGAGAATGATCGAAAGCAATGTGAGCAATAACGACGAGTGACGGTTTTACAATCCGAGCTTCTTTTATAAAAGCCGTGAGCGCGAGTTTTATCTGAATGGCAGCGAGGGCAGCGATGATTCATTCGAATGACACTGCAAAAGGCGAGTACGAGATTGAGTTACGCAACTCTTTAAAACAAAAGAGTTATGACGTAACTCAAAAGCAAAAAAACCTAGGATGAAGTCAGATTATGTGCAACAAACAAAGGGGCCAGTTTCTAGCTTTTTTTAAGCATCAATAGCTTTGAAAGCACGAGCACCGCAAATTGGCAGACGGCCAAAGTTGCACCGCTTGGGAGATTGTAGAAATTGGCGAGAGATAGTCCAAGTACTGAGACGACGAGAGAAAAGGCGACAGAAATAATGAAAAGCATTTTCATGGATTTCGCAAATTGGAGGGCAAAAACACCGGGGATGATGAGCAATGTGCTCACAAGCACTGTGCCGGCAAGCTTCAGTGAGCTGACAATAACTGAAGTCATAAGAATAAAGATTAGGTAGTGATAGAGTTTAGTGGGGAGCCCGTCTCTTTTAGCGCCTTCAAAATCGTAGAGGAAATAGGACCAAGTAGAGAACTTGCTGCAAATGACAACTAAGCAGGTCATAGATAACAGGGCCCCGAGCCATAGATCGATTTTTTCAACTAAAAGAATATTTCCAAACAAATAACTCATCAGGTCTCCTTGGTTCTGCGCAAACTTGGCATGCACAATAATTCCAAGGCCCATGGTGACGGTATAGAAAATCCCGATGAGTGAATCGCCGGGGGTTGTTTGGCGATAAGTTGCTTCGGCCAAAAAAAGTGTCAGGAGCAAAGTGACAAAAAGAGTAATTAGAAACAGCCCGAGTGGCCCTGTTGCCGCAAAAAAGCTGACGGCGAGAGAGATGCCTAGCAGAGTTGAGTGGGAGAGGGCCGATCCTAAAAAAGCATATCTTTTCGCAACAATCATTGGCGAGAGCAGGCCACAGCTGAAGCTCAGAGCAAAAGTTGCAAGCAAGGCGCCTGTTAGAAAACTATAAGTCCAAAAATCGCCCAGAGAAGTAATATAGCTCATGAGTGATGGCCATGTTGATGGAGCATAATCTCACACTGATAAATTTTTTCAAGCTCCGCAATTTTCACCAAATCACTCCGATCATGCCAATGAGTTCCATTGCCGAGACAGAGTAAGAAATCCGTTGAATGCATCATCGCTTGCAGATGGTGATCAACCATAATGATGAGTGTTTGTGTTTCAGCGGCGAGCTTTTTAAGTAAATGATAGAACTCATTTAGGCTTCGACGGTCGAGTCCTTTGGTCGGTTCATCTAGGAAAAGCACTTTAGGTTTTGTCACGAGAGCTTTGGCGAGCAGCGCCTTCTGTCTTTCGCCTCCAGAAAAGTTCTTGATCCATTCGTTTTCTTTTTCTTCGAGTTTTAAAAGCTTTAAGAGTGAGTTTTTTTGGCTTTGGAAATCTTCTTGGTTTGGATGTTTTAAACGTCCAAAATCTAAGAGGTCACAAAGTCTTATGGGAAGTAGATCATTCATCGCACTTGATTGAGGCAAATAGGCAATGTCCGATTGAGAGAGGGATTTCCCTTTTTCATCACTCCAAATCACACTGCCTTTACTTGGTTTAAGCTCGCCGACTAAAAGTTTCAGCAGAGTGGTTTTTCCTCCACCATTAGGTCCAATAATCCCTAAATAATCGCCGGACTTAATTTGGAAGTTTAAATTTTCAAAAAGGCAGTTCGCTCCTGGGTAAGCGAAACGCAAATCCTTAACCGCGAGTTGAATCATTTGATTCCTTTCGACTTAGAGAGTTCGGCCAGTAATAATCGTTGAAATTTTTTGAGCACATTAAGAGTTGCTTCTCCATGTGTCCCGTGAATATTGATTTTAATTTCGCTATCAACTGATCTTTTGAAGGCCAGAACTCGTGGAGGGAGATGAATGGGCTCTTCAAGAATCCAAATGACTTTGGGATTCTTTTTCAGATAATCAGTAAGATTTTTAAGCAGTTCAGGTGAGACCTGATCGTGATGGCCCGAGCCTCTTAAAACAAAATGGGGGTACTCAAGTTTCTGCAAATAGGGAACAAGTGCGTCGTGAGCGAGAATCAGAGGCAGAGATCGATCTGCTTTTTTGAGCCGAGCCTCTAGGAGATTCAGTGTTGGATCATGACACAGAGACAACTGAGTCTTTGTTGTGAGGTGGCCCCAAGTTTTTAAAGCCGCAAAAACCTTCTCTCTATAATCACAATAGAGTTCTGGCACTAACCAAAAATGAGAAAGGCCCTCTTCTGTTGATTTGGGATATTCTTTTTTTAAACTCGGTGGCAATTCTAAAAATACGGATTGTCCTTCTTGCCGGCCGTTCTTAATGCCATCAATCCAAGGGTGAAGCTCACGAGGTCCCGCGATAAGGGTTTTCACAGTCAGAAAATTTCTAATGGCCTCTGGGGAGGGTTCAAAAAAATGGGGGTCCCCTTGGTAGGTAAAAGGCAGCTTCGTTTGGTGCTCGGTTTCGAGCAGTTCGTTGATCAAATGGCAGACTTTGATATGTGAACAAGCAATGGTTTCACCGGCCTGTATTGACCAGAAAGGACTAAATAAGAAGACAAGGTAAACCCAGATTTTCATGGCGTTAATCTAGCGTTTTACAATAGGTTTGGAAATGGCCTAATCACAGTAAAGATGGTGAGACCAGCGCAAACCCTCGAGAAAACGCAAATGGCCAGTGTCATTGGCCGGGTCGGCATCTAAATTGGAGTCGACGATCGAGTAAATTCTACTTTGTTCAACGTCTCCGTCTTGCTGGTAGAAACCACTGAAGGGCTCGCCGTAGTAATTACCGTTGGAAGAACCACGTCTAATTTCTTCAAGTTCACAGTGAGCGAAACCGAGTGCACTGAGTTTTTCAAGGGTTGCTGTGCGAGCTTTTGGCTCTCCTGTTTCTGGAATGAAGTCGTCATCTACAAGCCCGCCACCGGGAGCTTCTTCGCCGACACCTTCGCTGGAGACGAAGCGATTGAAGTAGACATTCAGATTCGTTCCGCTTGGGAGTTTACAAATCATATCGTCCCCTTCTCTTGGAGCGTAGCCACTACAGCATTGATCTTGACTTGCGACCTTCTGGCCGAGTTTTTGACAGCATTTAAACTCATGGCCGGAGAAGATTTGTGGCAGATTGATTTGATCTTGGTAGACAACCCGTGAGTTAAGACTGCCATCGGTATTTGATGGATCAAATCCTAATGCGGCCCCAACATGATAGAGGTCTTCTAAGAAACGACCACCGTTGACTGCCGGGTTGTAGACTAAAGAATTGGCTTCAAAACCTAGGCGAGTGCTTTGTTTAAATAGACCTGGAACCAATCGATTGCGATCGGTATTGCAATAAAGCGGCTCATAGAAGATTTGCGGAATCCCAAGTAGCTCAAGACGTCCAAGCTTTGTTACATAATAAAAATCATTCCCAGGATTAAGAGCTTGCGGCGTTGCCGGCTGTAGAGTGACGTAGTTTGTGCTTCCCGGGGCGAGATATTCAATTCTCACTCCTGCAACAACCCACGGCTCTCCACCTGAAGTGAAATTTGGGTCCCCTCGCAAGTGGAAAAGATCGAATGCCCCATTTGGATCTCTATCGACACACCAAACATTATTATCAGGAGCAAGAGCGTCGCGCGGGTTTTTAACAGCACTTGGCCCAGCAGGAGATGGGAATGTCAGAGGTCCAGGACAAGCGCCAGAACCTGCGTAGGGATTTGCTTGGATATTGACCACCGAGCCATCTCCAAAAACATACTCAACGAAAACTCGCGCAATCATATTTCGGCCAGTGATATAGAGTGGTAAATAAAAGCTAGTGGCCGGGAGAAAAGTGGGGTTGCCCAAATAATTAAAGGGTCCCTGCGTGACGGACATTCTATTGTGAGGAGCGATTGGAATATAAGGTGTCGGTTGGAAAGGAGAAAAATTGCTGACTTGTTGTGAACTGTTGTTTAAGTCTCCAATCGGGCGAGTGCTGATGCTGGCAAAACTTGGGTTATAGAGGCTTGGAAATTGAATTTCAAAGCCACTTGCTTGTGGAATGGGAACTTGGACACAACCACCATCGGCCGGAGCACGACAGAGGCGATCATAATCGCGATTAAAGTTATTAACATTACCGACACCGTTATAACCAAACACTTGTGGGTTTGAATAATTTAAGCAGGTGAAGTTCTCAGGTGAAATATTAAAACGATTTGTTTGTGTCCAATCGTTGGTACCATCGGCAAATTTACGAATGAAGCCACCGCCACAACAATTGAGTTCTCCCGTTTTATTAATGGTCTTCCATTGATTTGATCTCGGGTTGACGGTGGACTGAACTCTTGGAGCTGGGAAGCTGGCCGGAGTGTCTAAATCAACCACGGAATAACGAGAATAACGTCCAGTTGCACGAGGGTTAGTGCTTGGCAGTCGATCAGTGACTAAACCTAAATTTTCAGCTCCAAGATCTGGAGTGATGGTGAGATTATTACTTTGGGTGTACATGGACAGTTCTTGGCCGACTGGGCGACAGCAGCGGTTTTGAGTTAAGTCATAGTCAAAATAATTTTCGCTCTGTAAGAATGGTTGAGGTGTCGCCTGTGAACAAACCAGAGACTCGCTCCAAAATTTTTGCTCGGCTGAGGTATTTCCAAAAGCATTGATGCCAAAAAACAGCGCTTGTTCACTGTGAAGTTTATTAGGTGAACAATCAAGATCAGTGTGGCAGATCGAGCCTGCACGTCTGAGACACGCATCTTGAGTGAGTGTTGGGCTTAAGAGGTCGGCGAGAGAGCGAATGGGCAGGGCCTCAATCGCTTTAAAAGTTGATTCGTAAAGACCTGTGGGTGTTTGTCTCTGGGATTCCTTTCCACACATATTTTGTAGGGCGCGCATGCGAAGATCGGTAGCCGAGTTGTTTAAAATAAAATCTCCAACCGGCTGGGCCTGTCCTGAGCGAGTTTCGATCGCCGGACAAGATTGAGTGCGGGCAGAATCAAGGGCGGAGGCATCACAAGAGGCGATCTGGTTGATATAGTCTGTGCGTTGTTGAATATCGCTGGAGCGATGTTGTTCGATCGGGTTACTTGAGGCGAGGGAGCGGCCTGGACGACAAACGCCAAAATCACTTGAGAGAGAAGAGATCGCTGCGCCATTCGCTTCAATATTCGCTCTAATATTATCAGTTAGGTTTTGTTGAGCGCCAACATAATTGAGCGGACGCCCGAGGATATCAGCGTCTTGGCCGAAGAGAATAAACTCAACTAAGTTTGGAGTTCGAACCAGACGATTATTAAAACTATTATCACCAAGGCTGGCACAGTAGAAATTTGGAGCACAGGTGAATTGCTTCTTCATTTTTGAGTCGAGATTACTATTATAATCTCTCTTGCATGGGGCCCCTGCTCCACGGTAGACGCAGCGTTTTCCATTGTCTTGTGGGAAAGGTCCTTGCAGAAATTGAGTGAAATTAGCTAGCGAGATTTGATCCCCAGCAAGCTCTCTTCCGTTGATATCGAACTTCGGCCAATTGGTGCGAAATTGTTGGATGTCGGCGCAGGCGTATTCCCAGCCAAGTTTTGAAACGCAGTCAGAGTCAACACTACATTGGTGATAGTGCTGACAAGTGCCGGCACTATTTTGACGAGCATCACTCAAAGCGAGCTCGGGGTCATAATCCATTTCAGCGACGGCATCAAAATTATTTTGATCGGCAATCACTTCGACAATAGTGTCGGTGTTTTCTGTTAAATCAGCAAAGGGAGCGTTGATAGCGAGATAAAGTTTTTGACTCGTGGCCTGAACTTTACGACCTTTGCCAATGGCGAACCATTTCACACCGTCAAATGAGCCAATCAAAGCGCCTTTATTAAATCCAAACCAATCTCTTTGGTAGCCGTTCACATAAAGGGCCGCTTGAGTTTCCATTCGATTACGTCTTTGGGCATTCAAATCGGGTAGGCTTCTGTGAGTGAAAGGCAACATGGTGGGTGGTACCCAACAGGCGCGACCGAAAATCGTATCTTCGTAATTTCCATTTGTATTATTATTGCTATAGGTATCTCGGCTTGTACTATAACCAGTCGCTTGTAATCCAGTTCCTCTTTGTGAAGCAGGATGAGCGGTGAAGGCCTCAAACCAACTGTCTTTAGCACACTGAGGACAAGGAGTGTAGAAACCAGAGCGAGCGGCGATAATATAGGTTTGGTCGAATTCGACGTAAATGACTTTCGCCGGAAGGGCGCGGTTAAGAGTCAAAGTGAATTGTCCCATGATGGCGTTCATACTGAAGGGAGCGTCGATGGGATCGGTCTTTCCACTCTCGTCTAAATAGCTAAATGGTTCACCTTCTTGCACTGGTTGTGGAGACAAGAGGCGAGCTTTTTCTAGATCGTCATGTTGTGTTCCAAGCGAATCAAAAAAGCGATGTGGGGCAGTTCTATTTGGAACTCTTACGTTGAGGAATTGAAACGGAATGGGTTCAATATTTGGATCGGGCACATCACAAACAACTTGTTTGATATCGCCTCGTTCATCCAACAGAGCTCTCAGTCCAAAGTCTGGGCAAGCTGGCTCGTCTGGTCGTGTCGGGAAAGGCTCAGCTCGACAGCCGCAACGTTTCCAGACTTGGTTTCGGACAGTGATGTATTGAGAGAGATCTTGACAGCGATCAAGGCCTAAGGTTCCAAACTCTGGCTGTTCTTTTTTCGCTTCTTCGAGACATAAATAATCATCTCGATCTCGTTCAAAAAGTCGGCGAGCTTCTTCCTCAGGATCAGGAATAGGTTCGACCGGCGGAGTTGGATTGACGATATTAGGACAGATATAAAAAATTTCTGGATAGTTCACAAAACGGGCAGGGTTGACTCGCACGTCTTCCATCGCCGTTAGGTACTGGGAGTTGAAGGGAGCGTTGGGTTTTTCTGTGCGGTCTTTCACACACTGGCCTTCAAGACAGCAGTCAAAACCTTTAGCAGCGCAACCTGCATTCGTACAAGACCCAGCATCGTCTTGAACATTTGATTGAGTATCAATTCGAAGGCCCAAGCCTCGCATATCGATTGAAGAGAGAGGAATAAAAGTGGAGGTATCGATTTCAAAACCAGAAGGAATTTTCGCTCGTGTTTGATAGAGGGCCACATGACTTGAAACGATGAGCCCTGAGCAAGTAGGACATAAATCTTGCGGTGTAAAAGCCGCTTGCACACTTGAAATGACGGTTGAGGTGAGATCGGGACTCAGCTGACCTAAGTTGAGGGCGTAAGCTTGCCCGCCACATACCGCTTGGTTGTCAGCGGATTGTGAGACATCGATTCGAAGCAAACGCTCAATCGAGCCTTGTGAAATATTTGTGATGGTGATGGGAAGAGCTCGAGCGCGCAAATTTCTTTTTGAGGTAGGGTTCACATCGTTGAAAGAAACGACCAGACAATAAAGCCGGTTAAAATTATTTGAGAGCGAGAGGTAGCGATTGATCGCAGGCCCTCTGAGATAGACCGCTTGATCAGTGTTTTCGTTGATGATGAGATTGCCTGGAATTTCTTTTTCACTGAACCAAACAACTTCTGAAGCACCAGAGAAAACCGGATCTTTGGGTTTATTAGGATCACCTTCTCCGCCATCTAAATTAGTCGCAGTTGTTCGACGTCTGGTGTTTCCGCCTTTGTCAGCGACGCACGCACTTAAGAGCAAGACTAAGCTCATAAGCATGATCATCAATAGTGGGGACGTGTTCTTTATTTTCAAGTTCTTCCTTTAACTCCAACACCCTTTTCGGTAGTGGGGGATGAGGGGTTAAGTCCGGAAAATCGCTGAATCCAGGACGAGTCTGACTCTTCCTATTTTATAGGGTTTAGCTGTGCTTTTAGAGGCAAAATTGACCCCATTCAAGATCTCAAGCAGTTGAACTAAAAAACTCGGATTTTAGGGAGACGTGGACTGGATAAGGAATTTAGGGAGTGCCCAAGAAACTGGTCACTGCCCTCTAAGTTCCATTCTTCGAATGAATTCTTCCATAATTTTGGTGTAGAGATCTTCGCCGAGATAAGCGTCTTCGACTCCACGATCGATATTGGGATTGTCGTTGACTTCAATCACGGCAACTCTTCCATTCACTTCTTTGAGGTCAACTCCGTAAAGTCCATCCCCAATTAAGTTGGCGGCTTTAACAGCAGTTTTCAAAACTTTTTTTGGAACTTGATGCAGAGGAAGAGTTTCAAAAGTCCCAGACTCTGTGCGGGTTTTTTGATGATTATAAATTTGCCAATGGCCTCGGCTCATAAAATATTTACAAGCGTAGAGTGGCTTTTCATTCAAGACGCCAATTCGCCAATCAAACTCGGTGTAGAGGTATTCTTGCGCGAGGACAAAAGCGGATTTTTTGAAAAGCTCGCCAGATTTCTCTAAGAGTTCTTCGGCATTTTTTACTTTGTGAACACCGACTGAAAAAGAACCATCTGGAATTTTTAAGACACAAGGATAACCCAATTCTTTTTCAACGTATTGGGGAAGATCGGCAATGGATTTTTCTAAGAGCAAAGTTTTTGGGCGATCGATATCGTTAAACTCTAGCATCTTGTGAAGATAAACTTTGTTAGTGCAGCGAAGAATGGAGGTCGGATCATCCATCACAACAAGGCCTTCACTTTCGGCCTTTTTTGAAAACATATAGGTGTGGTGGTTAAGTGAAGTTGTTTCGCGAATAAAAAGGGAATCGTATTCAGAGAGTCTGGCATAGTCGTTTTTGGTAATCAAATCGACTTCGACACCCAAAGTTTTGCCTGTTTTGATAAGTTGCTTGAGCGCCGGAGCATCACTTGGAGCAAACTTCTCTTCTGGGTTTTGCAAAATCGCCATGCTGAAGCGATAGGATTTTTTTGCCCGAGGTTTGCGCCAAACTTTTGAACTAAAGCGATCAAGCCCTTCTGCAAATCGGTCTTGTTCTTCAGCTTCGAGATCATCAAGAGATAAGTATTTAAGAGATTCGATAGACCAATTTTTTTCTTTGACGAATTTTACTTGAAGGGCGGGAAAGGGAAAGAGTTCAAAAAACTTTCGAGCAAGTTCTGAGAGTTCTTCATATTGAGTACTCCCAAAATAGATGGGCATCAAAAAGACATTGCGGTCGGCGCTTTTGCGATCGAGTAGGGTATTATCGAGCTTTTTATTGAGGTCTTTGATATCGAGAGAGTAAAACGATCGTTTTGAAAGATCGTTGATCGCGCGAAGGGAAGGAATAATTTTATGGTCGACAGCTTCAGCGAAAAGAGAGCAATAATAACCTTGTCCTTGATAGCGATAATCGCGACAAAGATTAATCACTTGGCAGCGTTCGTTTTCTTTTGTCATGGGAAGATTGATATATTCCTTAAAAGTCATGACTTCTTTACTAGGGTAATAAGGCCCCCAGTCTTTTTTCTTTTCAACGACGATAATTAGTTTTGACATATTCCCCACTTGGTCCTTGAATGATGATGACCAATTCTTACGTGCTCGACAAGAGGTCTAAAGACTTTGAATAAAAAAATCACCCCAAA
>DIUE01000061.1 GCA_002435795.1 Bacteriovoracaceae bacterium UBA6166
TTGATGAGATCAAAAGTATTGTTCATCCTCAAGCGCTCTTTGAATCAGATGAGCATTACGGCTATCCACCGGTTGTGAAAGCCTTTTTTCCGGAAGCCACTCACAAGGCTTACAAAGGGGGAAGAGGGTGTATCACTGGGCAAGGAGAACTTAAGAAGTTGGGCTTTGACCCACTGTTTGCGATCAATCATATCTACGCCATGTTTAGGGCGAATATTAATCGGCTGGTTCGAAGGACTTGGTGCACGACTAAAAAAGCAGAGAAACTACAGCAGCATTTGGATCTGTATGTTTGGTTTCATAATCAGGTGTTGAAGGCTTATTAGTTTTTGGCAGTCGATGTATCTTCAAAAGAATAATCTCTAAATCTACGCCCGCATTTTAAGAGAAATTAAAAATTGTGGTGAACTATTCTGGATTTTAGCCCCACGGTAGTGGGGCAGTTTAAAGGGAGCAGAAGTCAGTTGGTTCAGACATATTTATATAATGAACCTGAATGACCCTACAGTCCTCCAAAGTTTCATAAACATCTCTAACTCCACACTCTGGCTCCTTCTTTTCTTGCTGACTCCATCTAAAATTCGAACGACACTGAAAATAGCTTTCTCTATCAACACACGCCCAATGTTTACCTTTACAATTATAAACGAGGCCACGACCAGAATTGAGGTAGTCAGGTGGTGGAGTGTAATCAAGTTTTTTATTAAGTTCTTCAGCGATGTTCTCTAAAAGATTTCTTGGTTTTTCGACGGGCTTTTCTTCCACTTCAGTAAATTCCATAGGTGAAGTTGATTCCTGCATTCCAAGTGTTGTGGGTGCAGGTTTAGTTTCCACCACTACTCGCTCCGATTCCAGGACTGGAACTTGTTCCGGTTGTGTTTCAATTGGAGGCATTTCGGTTATAGTTGGTTCATTTATCGGAGTCGGTTCAGGCACTGGCTCAATGATAGGTGAGTCAGTAGTGACTAGCTCTTGTGTTGACTCTGTTTCAGGTTGAGTTGGGACTTCGGTGTTTTCGGCAGGAGCTGCTTCTGTCGTTTCTTGTGCCTGTCGAACACCTCCTGGACGTTTGAAAGGGACTTCTTCAGTCACTTCAGGGGCTTCAGCAAGTTCATCATTACCGGGCATGAGTTCGGATAAGACAAAAAGGACAATCCCGGCGATGATGGCCCCTCTGACTATTTTTTGCTTTTTCTTTTTCTTTAGTTCTTCTTCACTTTCCTCTTCTTCATCTTCGTTTTCGTCTGCCTCTTCGCCGTCTTCACTCTCATCTTCTTCATCATCTTCAGATGAATTTTTCTTTGGGGAAGGCTTCTTTACTCTAGGCTCAGTGGCGTCGTTGTCACTCTCTGCATCTTCTTCGATTTCAGTGTCTTCAGTCTCAACTTCGTCTTCATCTTCGTCTTCATCTTCATCTTCGCTGTCTTTTGCTTTTTTGCTTTTTGATTTTTTTCCACCGAAGAGCTTTGCCTGCAGTGAAGGGGGCAAAGACTTTTTAAGTTTTTTTAAAAGCTCATCTAACATGATGATTCTCCGTGGCTTGGACAAAGTCGCGATCGTAATATATGGTACTTATCGACTGAATGGAGAAATTATTTATATGTCTTTGATAGATGATGGCGTAATAAAATTTGACCACTCTAGTTTTCAACTGAGCCCCCCTCTGGGAGCCGATGAATACAGGGATCTTGAAAACTGGAGGAAAAAACTTTTCGCCATGGAATTGATTGGAGAGTATCCGACAGAGAAAGTTGGATTTGGTAATTTAAGCCAACGCAAGGACTATCAACGCTATTCTGAGTCAGCAAAACCTAAGTTTCTTATCTCTGGTACGCAGACTGGTAAGTTCAGTGATTTAACAGGCGATCATTATACGAGAGTGATTGATTACGACCTCTGCCTAAATAGAGTCACCGCAATGGGGCCAGTGCAAGCATCGAGTGAATCACTTACCCACGCTGCTATTTATGAGTTAGATAAAGCAATCCAAGCTATTTTTCATGTGCATCACCGACACCTCTGGGAGTGCATGTTGCGTGATGGAGCGATCAGAACTCCGAAAGAAATTCCTTACGGAACGCAAGAAATGGCCCTTTGTGTACAAAAACTTTTTGCGGAGAAACCAGTTGGGCTTTTTGCGATGGAAGGGCATCAAGATGGCATTATTGCTTTTGCGACGAATTTAGATGAATGCGGAAAATTAATTGAAGAGCTCTACCTTAAATATCATTAAGGGATTTAAAGAAAAGTTTAAATGGCGAAGTCTCAGGAGAGAGCAAAATCCCAGACTCATTTGCCGAATTGCCAAAAGTCATTTGGGCAAGTCCTGAATAATTGAATTTTTTAAAAAGATTCACTCCAAGTTCGCCTAGAGTTTTACGGTAATTCACTTCTGAGAGCGGATAATATTTTATCGAGTCTGAGTTGGGGTCTCGATAGAGAAACGAGTCTACTTGCAAATGCTTTGCGCCAAGATTCTTATAGTGGCTCCAGATCGCCGTTGACGTCTCTACCGCAATACTTAGGTCAAAGTTATATCTTTGCTTTAGGTAGGTTTCTATATCTTTTCGATCACCCACGATGACTCCCCTAAATCTTCCTTTTTCGTCATTGGTGTTGATCAAAAACTCTTCGACGTCAGGTCTTAGCAAAAAGCTTATATCGCAAACTCTATCGAACCATGGAGCAAGCCAATAAGTTTTCTGTTCACGTTGTTTCCAAAATGATTTCGTATCAGAAAATAAAAAGCCTCTCGAAGAAACTGAGTCTATGGGCTTGAGAACCCATTTACCTTCAAGACAAAGGTCCGCTAGATTTTCATCTGGATAAATTAGTCTCTCTTCTGAAGAAGTCCAATTTTTTTGAGCTTTCGCGAACTTGAACGAGGTTTCCTTTGAATTCAAAATACGCTCAAGAGGGAGATTCTTCATTTCTCCCCAAAACCAATAATGGTGAGGAGATGCAGTGAATTCAGGAAGAGAAAATTGAAGTTTTTCAAGTTTTGAAAGATAGCGCTCGTCATAATTTTGAAAATTTTTGAGTTTTTCGATTGATCCCCAAAGGAGGGCAACGAACTCTAGGTCGGTATTAATTTTTGTTATGAACTCGGGAGAGATCTTGTCTGAAAAGAGTGAAAATTCGTAATCGAAATTTGTGCGAGCAATTCCTAGGTGTTTTTCCATTCTCTTCTCTGAGTAATGGCGAACTCATCGCGATAATGCTCTAAAAGCTCAATGAAGTCTGAGTCAAGACCTGCGCGAACTCTGGAGTTATGATCAAACTCCATGCCTTTGGCCCTCGCAGGAGTGACGAGTTGGGGAAGATTTTCCAAATAATAATGCCAGAGTGACTTATCTCCTCGCCATTGATTCATCCAATGAACTCCAGCTCCAACATGCCTGATTTCATCTTTATAGACTTCATCTAAAATTTTCGCGGTACTTTCATCTCCGAGGGAGCGAAAGAGTTTGGAATAATAAAGAGAGAAATCGAGATTCGCTGACTCAAAAGTGAGGGAGAGAAGAGAGCTGAACTCCGAGCGTGTTTGAACAAATTGCATTTTGTCCCAGAAAAAATCATTAATGGGAAAATCGCCAAAACTCACACCAAAATCATTCATGCGTTGGCAATAAAGACTAAAATGTCTTTGTTCGTCAGCTAAAGTGGCGACTAATGTTTTTTTGAAGCCAATCTCTTCATCTGTTTGACTTGGAAATATCAGAAGGGCTGCCGCTAGCATTTCAATGGCAAGCAATTCATGATTGGCGAAAAAATGCAGGGCCTTTGCCTTCTGTTGCTTGTCACCAAGAGAAGCTTTGCGAGGAAATTTAATTGTCTCAGAGGAAAATTTCAAGTTAGGTGCTCGGCCTGGCTCCTTGGGTAAAGGTAGACAAGAGTGGGCACGATCTGTTTTTTGCCAAATGATCTCACGAGGACTAGTGAGCTTATCCTCAATTGTCTCACCAAAGAGAACACGTTTTGCGAATTCGTGAACTTCAGTGCAGATCATTTCTTTTTAGGTCCCTTGAACTTTCTTTTGCGGCTGCGCTTCGGGCCATCAGCGGATTTAGCACCTTTTTCAGGAGCGCGACCAGGACCTCTGCCAGCACTTGCTGGTCCGCCGCCACTTCCACCAGGTCTGCGTGGAGCAAATCGGCGACTCTTGAAACAAGGCTCGCAAATAGCGAATTTCGAGTTGTCTGCTAATTTGGCGCCACAGCTGCTACAGGTAGGGACGATTTTGTCGGAGAGAAGCTCATTGAGTTTTTCGACGGCTTTATTTTTATTTTCTTGAAGTTGATTTTCATCGAACTCGAAGTTTTTATTTTGAAAATGACGAGAGAGCCATTGATAGAGCTCGACGCATTTAATTGTTGTTTCCAGATAATCGATATCATTTGAAGTGCTATCGATATTATCGTTCTTGATTGGGCGAGCGCTGACGAAATTATTTAAAATCCAAACATAATATTGAACGTGATCAATAAGGCCAAGATTCACAGGAGCGCACGCAAAGCCAAAAACTTCTGGCACGGAGAGCGTTCCATTTGGATCAGCATCTTCAACCATCTCGGCGAGTTCAATCATCTCAGTCAATTCGACACAGTAGAAAGGCTTTTGAAAAGTCATGGTGTTAAAGAGGCGCAAAAACTCTGAGAGCTTAAGACCTGGCAAGCCATTGGATGAGAGTGCGTTATTCACTCGAGAGAAAATATCTAAGTCAGGGCCGACCATACATTTTGTTTTTTGCTCGAGTTGAGCTTTGAGGGCCTCTTGAACTAAGTGCAATCCATCATCAACAGTTGTGAGGCAGTTCACATAACCCACGGGGAAGCGCTTGAATCTTCCGGCACGACCGGCGATTTGTTTGATTTCGCTTTCCGTAATGGGATGCTCTTGAGAGTTGATAAATTTTGTGAGTGTTGAAAAAACAATTCGTTTGATGGGTAAATTCATTCCCATGGCGATCGCATCAGTACTGACGATAATATCTGTTTCCTGTTGATCGAATTTGCGAGCTTGCTCTCTTCGAACTTCCGGCGAGAGCATTCCATAAACAATCGAAACTTTGAAGCCTAGACGTTCGAGGTCTCTTTTGTTACGAAGGGCGTTTCGCCTGGAGAAAACGATCAAGGCATCAGATTTTTCTAAGTCAGCAAGCCTGATGGCGGATTTTTCAACTTCGAGCTTTGTCATTCTTTCGTAGTGACGGATTTCAAGTTCATCGCCGCAGATTTCGACAATCTTCTGCACTAACTCGAGAACACTATTGTCTCCGCAAATATGAACTTCTGTCGCGAAAAGGTTGACGAGGGCGCGGGTCCAAGCCCAGCCTCTTTGTGGATCGGCGAGCATTTGAATTTCGTCGATGACCGCGCAGTCAAAAATTTCGTTGAAACGTGCCATCTCGATTGTGGAAGAATAATGAGTGGCCCCATCGAGCTCAATCACTTCTTCGCCCGTAAGTAGAGTTGTCTTCACTCCCTTTTGGTTCATCGTATCGTAAAGTTCGCCGGCGAGCAGGCGCAGAGGAGCGAGGTAGCAGCCCTTCTCTGCCTTACATAATGCTTCGATGGCATGATAGGTTTTGCCAGAGTTGGTGGGCCCCATATGATAGACGATCCGGCGTTTGATTTGGCGTGCTTGCGAGTGAGTCCAAAAAGCGCCGAGGTATTCGGTCAAAATTTTTGAAGAGAGATCTTTCTTTTTTAAGACGAGAAGAGATTTTACCTGTTTGGTGAACTCAGTTAGCAGGTAGCGATCGTTGCGCCAAATATTGCTTGAGAGCTGTAAATAAAAGCGGTGGTATTCGTCGTCCGTAATGAGTTCGTCTGGCAATCCCACTTCATAGAGGTGAGATTTAAAAAGCGGTTTGAGTTTGTGGGTGAATTTATTCGCAAGCTCTGAGGGATAATGAAACGTGTCCTTCACAAGAGACTTGACCTGATTTTCAAGACGATTAAGTGAAGAGCGACGCAGGCGGAAGCGAATTTTATAAAACTTTTTATCTAAATCTTTTTGAAGTCGCTTATAAGACTCGCTCAATTCATCGAGGCTTTCATTTTTAGCAAATAGATCTTCAAGCTCTTGCTTGCCTTGATTGATTCTATCTTCGCAGTCCTTAAAAATCATTTCTCGAAGTTGTGTTCTATAATCGGCTACACACTGAACACACTGGCAAGAGAACTCTTCAGACTTTAAATTAAAATCAAAATGCTCTTTAATAAGCGTTTGTGTGTCTAAGTGTTTTTGACGTTTATCATCACTCCACTGAAGGATGGATTTTAAATTGATTTCTAAAACCGTGGGGCTGATCGCTCCATCATGCCCGAAGAAAAACATTTCTTTTTCTGGAAATAAACAATCATCTAAAAAGCAAAGATCCAGTACAAATTCTTTTGAGAGAAATTGGTGGAAGCTCAAAAACTCGTCATTGAAGAGCCCAACAAGGGACGGGAAATCTTTGAAGAAGTGATGAAGATGGGTTTGGACTTTTTGAACGAAATTTAGAACAACTGCCGCGCCTTCAATATCTCGCACATATTCGTCATCGTCCGCGTAAGAATGAACTTTAAGTAAAGCTTTTCTTTCGGCGTCGAGAACTGAATGAATGAGGTCGAACTCGGGAAGTTGAGGGAGATCGTTATTGGCCACTTAGACATGTCCTTAGGTCGGGGTATGAGAATATCATACCCCAGTGGACTCTTAAGGTAAAACGGGTTCGTCAATCTCGACCACAAAGGCGAGGGCCAGCTTGGCGAACTTAACGGCGTGGCTAGCATCCACAGATGAGCGCTCTAAGGTGTCGCGATCAGTGTGAATATGAGGGTTCCGTTGGCGGTTGGTTGATTCAAATGGGATTGATGCTGGGAAGCCAGCTTGTGTCCATGAGGCGTGGTCTGAACAAGCATAACCGCAACGATCATAACCCCAACGAAGCTCTGGTAAATAATGACCGATCAATTGTCCGATAAAGGCGTTTTGCGGCGCGCTTGTGAAGTCATTCATCAGCACGATGTCTTTGTCGGCACCAGGGTAATTAGTCATGTCTAGTTGGAGAACACCAACCACATCAATTCCTTGATTGCGGTAGTTTTGCGCAATTTCTTTTGAACCTCTAAGGCCCACTTCCTCGGCAGCGTAACCCATAAACTGAATTGTTCTGTAGGGACGATATCCGCTTTCAACAATCACTCGAATCACTTCTGTCATGGTGGCAATTCCAGAGGCATTATCATCCGCTCCCGGTGCGCGGGCGCGGGCCCTAGAGAATGTTCCTGCGATTGAATCGGCATGACCACCGACGATGATTCTCTCATCTGTTTGGCCTTGGATTGTCATGATGACGGTCGGTTGCAACCAAGCCGAGTGACGGTAAAGCTCAACACTCACGTCGGTTCTGAATTTTGTAAGCTCTCGCCAGTGATCAGCGATGGCATTAGTTGAGGCAACACCACTCTCACTATCGTAATAACGATTGTGAAAATTAGAAAGGAGGCGAATGAAATTTGCGATCGGCTGTGCTTGTGCCTCAGACATCATTGAGCGAACGATGTCTTCGCGATTGATTTCATAATCAAGGAAGCGGGCTTTTTGTCCTGCTTCTCTTAATTCCTTACTATCGAGCAATTGAAAACCTTCTTCTTCCGAGTCGTGTCTCATAAATCCGCCGCAACGACCGAATTCTTGATGCACGAGCATCGAAAGCCATGGGATTGCAGCTTCATCTAAATTCACGAGCGTTATGTCGGCAGATTTCTCTAACACCTCTAAACGCTGACCAAATTTTTTATTGGCAAACTCAAGGACATCAGTCCCGATACTCAATGTGACAGGTGGGGAGCTATCAATGGCCGCAGTTAGAGCGGGAAGATATAAAAAAAATAATAACGAGACGGTTAATGTCTTCATAAGGAGGCCCTCCGTTGGCCATAAGAAAAGTTCATCCTTTAACTTTCTATATAGTTTTATGATGAGGGACATCGGTGTTTTACTCACCTCTTATTTTCTGTCATTTGAAGAGTGCTTTTTCCGCTTAGCAATATTATGATGTTTAAAAAGGAGTCTTTATGACTATTGCAACTTGGTTAACAAAAAGCTTTTCGCTCAAATATCCGATCATCATGGCACCAATGTTTTTGGTCTCGAATGAAGAAATGCTAATTGCAGCTGCACGCTCAGGGATTATGGGTTGCGTGCCGGCGCTTAATTATAGAGACACTCAAAGTTTTGAAAAAGCGCTGAAGAATTTGAAGGAAAACTGTCAGGGATCTTTTGGCGTAAATCTTATTGTCAATAAATCTAATATTCATCTCAAGGCGCAAATTGATTTATGCGTTCAATATAAACCCGACTTTATTATTACCTCTCTTGGTAGTCCAAAAGAAGTGATCGATGCCTGTAAGCCCCATGGAATCAAGGTTTTTTGTGATGTCACAGATACAGCCTACGCAAAAAAAGTTGAGGAACTTGGTGCTGATGCGATCATCGCAGTTAACTCAGGTGCTGGAGGACACGCAGGCCCTATCCCTGCTTCGATTTTAATTCCGCAACTTCTAAAGGCCACGAAGCTTCCGGTAATTTCTGCCGGTGGTGTTGGCACAGGTGCAGGCCTTCTTTCCACTCTTGCTCTCGGTGCCGTTGGAGTTTCCATGGGGAGCCCCTTTATCGCAACAACAGAGAGCCCTGTGAGTGATGATTATAAAAAAGCTGTAGTTGATTACGGGGCGAGTGATATTGCTTTAACGACGAAGATTTCAGGCACGCCGTGTACCGTGATCAAAACGCCGTATGTGAAAAAAATCGGTCTTGAACAAAATTTTGTCGAGTCGTTTTTAAATCATAATAAGTCACTTAAAAAATACGCAAAAATGCTGACGTACTATAAAGGGATGAAGCTGCTTGAAAAAGCTGCTTTCTCAGCCAGCTATAAGACCGTTTGGTGTGCTGGTCCTTCGATTGAGTTTGTGGAGCGCGTGGAATCGACGGAACAAATTATTTCAAGAATTATGAGTGAATATAAATCGGCTTATGAAGCAATGATCCCACTCAAAGACGCTTAGTCTCTGAGTGGGAAATAAAGATTAAGCTTGGATTAAACCAGAGCGACGAAGCAGGGCTTCGGGCTTTGGTTCTGCTCCTCTGAATCTCTTATAAAGAGTCATCGGATGCTCACTACCGCCGCGAGAAAGAATATTTTCTTTAAACGACTTGGCGACTTCCTGATTGAAAAGGCCTTTCTCTTTAAAGTATTCAAAAGCGTCAGCGTCTAAAACCTCTGCCCATTTATAGCTATAATAACCTGCAGAGTACCCACCTTGGAAGATATGAGAAAAACTACAGCTGGTTGAAGAGCCTTCAACTGGTTCAAAAAGATTTGTCTTGCGGTGAATTTCTTTTTCCAACTCAAAAACATCTGGAAGTGTTTTAGGATCAGTTGAATGCCAAGTCATATCGATGAGACCAAGGCTGATCTGTCTTAGAGTTCCTCTTCCCTCGTGAAAGTTTGAAGCGTCTTTAATTTTCTGGATATACTCCGCAGGAATCTTTTCACCTGTTTCGTAATGTTTCGCAAAAAGGTCGAGACATTCTTTTTCGTAAGCCCAATTTTCCATAATCTGCGATGGAAGCTCCACAAAGTCCCAGTAAACATTGGTGCCCGATAAAGTTTCATACTGAGAGTTGGCGAGCATTCCGTGGAGGGCGTGGCCAAATTCATGGAAGAAAGTCAGCACTTCATTGAAAGTCAGAAGAGAAGGTTTGGTTTCAGTAGGCTTGGTGAAATTGCAAACGATGGAAATATGCGGTCTCTGATCTTTTCCATTTTGAATAGACTGAGAACGAAAGGAAGTCATCCATGCGCCACTGCGTTTACCAGGACGTGGAAAGAAGTCTGCGTAGAAAAGAGAAACGTACTCCCCTTTTTCGTTTTGCACTTCGTAGGTTTTGACGTCTTTGTGATAAACAGGAATGTCTTTGCGCTCTTTGAATTCGAGTCCGTAAAGTTTTTTCGCCACCATAAAAATTCCGTCGATGGTGCTTTCAAGGCGGAAATAAGGCTTTAATAACTCTTCGTCGAATGAGAATGTTTTCTGCTTTAGTTTTTCAGAGAAATAAGCCGTGTCCCAAGGCATCAGCTTTTCGACGCCTTCAGTTTGTTTGGCGAATGCCTCTAGTTCTTGACTCTCTTTTTTTCCGGCAGGAAGTGCATGAGTTAAAAGGTTCTCTAAAAAGCTATGCACTGACTCTGGTTTTTCGGCCATGCGCTCTTCAAGCACATAGTCCGCGTGAGTTTTAAAACCCAGCAAATTGGCGCGTTCAAAACGAAGCTCTGCAATTTTTTTGATAATTTCGCGGTTATTATACTCATTCTCTTTTGCGCCTCTTGATGTAGACGCACGGTAGAGTGTTTCACGCAATTTTCTATTACCTGCATAAGTCATAAAAGGAATATAGCTTGGATAAGTTAGATTAAAGAGCCACTGACCCTCTTTGCCTTCTTCCTTAGCAGATTGAGCAGCCGCTTCAAGTGCACTTTCCGGAAGACCATTGAGTTCGCTCTTATCAGTGACGAAAAGTTTGTATTGATTTGTTTCGGCTAGAACATTATCTCCAAACTTCAGTGAAAGTTGTGACAGTTCTTGATCGACGGCACGCAATTTTTCTTTTTGCTCGCCTTTTAAAAGAGCACCATTTCTGACAAAGCCCTTATAAGTTTTTTCTAACAAACGAGCTTGTTCTGTATTGAGGTCTTCACTAGCACGTTGGTCGTAAACTTTTTTCACTTGAGCAAAAAGCTCTTCGTCGAGATTGATATCATTGCTAAAAGCCGTGAGTAGCGGAGAAAAATCTTTTGCCACTGCTTGCAATTCGTCACTTGATTCAGAAGAGTGGAGATTGAAGAAAATCCCTGCAATCAATCCAACTCTATGCTCAGCAGATTCAAGTGGCTCAATAATTGTTTTGAAGCTTGGCTTTGATACTGTCTTTAAGCTGTTGATTTTTTCTTTAGCGGCAGCAATTTGAAACTCAATTGCCGGTACGAAATGTGACGGTTTAATTAAATCAAAAGGCGTGGCCTCAAAAGGTGTATTGAAAGATTCGGACATGAGTGGATTAGACATAAAAACTCCTTAAGTTTTTGTCGCTTGTAGTTTCTGGCCTAAGTGAATGAGTGGAACCAGAGTCAGTAGCCAGAGGACAATACTGGTTGCGAGTAAAAGATTGACCATAAAATGGCTCTGCATAAATACCAAATACAGAGAGATGAGTCCTTTTGCAAAGCGGTAGAAAACCATATCAACTAAGTACTTAGCACCGTATTTCTGATGGATATCGAGGGGAAAATACAAAAGCTCCTTGAGAACGCTAAATAAAGAGTAGTCAACGGCTTTAAAGAGCATGAAACCCGCGGCAACACCAAGAAGGAGGTGCCCCATTAAGCCAAAGCAAATCAGAGAGACGATAAGATAAAAAATCGGCACAGTACGATGAAGAACAGGAATTGTTAGTCGACTGAGAACAAAAGGAACCACAAAAACCTGAATCAGCAAGCTGACAAAATTGAGGGCCGAGTACAGCTGACCCAAAAATTGAGTTTTCTTTTCTGCACCTACAATCAGCTCACTGAAGAGCAAATTGAATTTAAAATTGGCAAGATTAATCACAAATTGTGAAAAACAAATAATTAAAATCAAACACGCAACATAGCCTTTGATATTTTTAAGTGATGCCAGTGGAGATTTCTGAACTTTTCTCTCTATGAGGTTGAGATTGTACTTGCGGCTAGTTTTATAAAACAAAAAGCTCGCCACAACGACGAGACAAAGTCCAATGCCAAGCACCGTTATAACAGAGTACATCCCAGAGAAATGGCTTGTGCCCATTCCTCCAATCACTCCTCCTAAACTCCCAATGGCACCGAAGGGGCCATAAAGCTTTCGAGCTTCATCAAGACTTACAATTGTATTGAGATAACCAATGCACATATGCACGAGAAGCACGATAAAAATTTCTTTGACGATATAGAGACCAAAAGCAAAATTGGGATTGCCCTCAAAACCTATCGCGAAAAAACTCATCAGCATCAACGAAGAGGCACTCGTCACTAGAAAAAGCCTGTGGAGACTTAGGCGCTGTTGCCAATAATTTAAAAGCGAGATCGCCCCTGCAAGACCGACAACAGAGAGACACCAAACCAGTGGTGACTGACTAGCGCCGTGGGCTTCGAGAAAAAGTGCTGTACTGGTAGAGCGAATGAAGGGATACCCCATCAACAAAAAAAACATCACTCCACTCAGCAAGCTAAGATCCTGTTTTTTCTGGTAGTCAAAGGACTGCCAAGCCTTGATAAAGGTCTGTATGAGTGTCATTGTTTGACTAGCCAAACTGCTATAGGTATACCCATTCTAGACTCCCAACAGGTTGAAAATTATGCGAATCCTAGTTTTACTTCTCAGTTTTTTCTCTACTTCATTGCTCGCCAACGAGCTCGTGGTTTTCACTTCTCGCAATGAGCATCTCATCAAAGATATTTTCCAACAATATGAAAAGAAAACCGGCGTGAAGATTAACTACAGAACTGGTGAGCCAGGAGCGTTGATTCAAGCCCTGAAGGCAGGCGGAGAAAACTCCTCTGCTGATATTCTTTTGACGGTTGATGCTGGCAATCTTTGGTTTGCTAAAAACGAAGGACTTTTTCGTGCACTTGATTCAGAAATCCTCAACAAAACCATTCCCACTCATTTAAAGGACCCAGATAATCACTGGTTTGGCCTCTCTCTCAGAGCGCGAACATTTGTCTATAATCCGAATAAAATTCAAACTTCAGAACTCTCTACCTACGAAGACCTCGCAAACCCAAAATGGAAAGGGAGACTTTGCTTGAGAACTTCTAAGAAAGTTTATAATCAATCTCTGGTGGCCATGTTGATTGATCAACACGGCGAAGAAAAAACTCAACAAATCGTCAAAGGCTGGGTTGAAAATGCCGTCGATATTTTTGCTAATGACAATGCCGTGATGAAAGCCATCAGTGCTGGTCAATGTGATATTGGTATAGTGAATACTTACTACTACGGGCGACTGATGCAAGAAGATTCAAAGCTTCCTCTCAAGCTCTTTTGGCCGAATCAAGATTCGACCGGCGTACATATCAACGTCTCAGGTGCGGGTGTTCTCAAACAAAGTAAAAGGCCTGAAGAAGCGCAAAAATTCTTAGAATGGCTCGCTTCAAGTGAAGCTCAGAATAGTTTTGCTGCGATCAATATGGAATACCCCGTTTTATCTGGAACTGCTTGGGATCCACTTGTTGAATCTTGGGGAAAATTTAAACAGAATACGAGCTTTCAACTATCTAAAGCTGGCGTTCTTCAGCAAGATGCAATTAAACTTATGCATCATGTTCAGTACCGCTAGATTTAAATCAATTTTCGCTTCGACCACTGCTCTAAGTCTTTTAGGGCTAATTTCACTTATTTGCTTTGGGCCAATCTTATTTCTGGTCTGGATCAGTTTAGAAATTCCTGCCGACCAAATTCATCACTGGGAATTTCTCTCGAATTCCCTCGTCCCAACATTACTTAAGAATACTTTTGTGCTGATCTCTCTCTTGAGCCTCACGACGAGCAGTCTCGGCGTATTGCTGGCCTATTTGATCGTTTTCTGTAACTTGCCAGGTAAAAAAGTATTTGATTATCTTTTTATTATTCCCATCTCCCTTCCACTTTATCTTTTGGCCTTCATTTATGTTGGAATGTTTGAATTCAGCAGTCCTCTTATGACTAGTTTTCGCAATTTGGGTATTCCCCTGCACGATTGGATCAAGATGAGATCAACTGGAGGAGTGGTTTTTGTTTTCACGCTGGCCCTCTATCCTTATGTGTATCTTCTCGCGAAGTCGGCTTTTTTAAAGTCTGGAGACAAAATGGGCATGGTGGCCCGTAGCCTCGGACTCACTCCTTTGCAAACTTTTTTCCGATTGATTCTTCCCTATTCTGCTCCTTGGATTCTAACTGGAACAAGTCTTGCCATCATGGAAGCGCTCGCCGATTTCGGCGGAGTCAGCGTTTTCAATTACGATACTTTTACAACGGCAATCTACAGCGCGTGGGTCGGTCTTTTTTCGATCAGCTCGGCCGCGCGACTAAGTTGCTTTCTCATCCTTTTCGCACTCTTGCTTTATTTAGGAGAGATCAAGTTTTCTCAGAAAACTCGTTTCACATCCATGGGCAAAAGCCTCAAGCACAATCAATTTCATCGCTTGTCGTTGACCGGTCAAATGCTGTCTCTAGCACTGGCCGTCGCCGTAGTTTTTTTCAGTCTAGTCTTGCCGACTCTCCAACTATTCGTTTGGTTTAGTCAGTATTTCAGCCGTGAGTGGAGTACATCTTACTGGACACTTCTGTATCAAACTTTCTTAACTTCGTTGGTCGCGGCCTTCATTACAGCACTCATTTCTCTACTCATTATAAGTTTACGCAAACTACGGCCGGGCAAAATGGCAGATAGTCTGACCATCGCTGCAATGCTGGGCTATGCTTTGCCAGGCAGTTTAATTGCCGTTGCCGTTTTTGTCAGTCTCCAAGTTGTGTTTCAAAACACCAGCTTTAATTGGCTAGGACAGGGTTCATTTCTTTTTCTCATCACGGGCTACATGATCCGCTATCTTTCCGTGAGCTATAGGACTCAACAGAATACATATCAATCAATTCCGAAGAGCTATGATCTAGTGGCGAAATCCCTTGGCTCATCATTTATCAGAACTCAAAGGAAAGTCTTTCTTCCTCTTTTAACTCCTGCTTTTTTGACTAGCTTCATTTTACTTTTCTTAGAAATCCTCAAAGAAATGCCTATGACTCTAATGCTCCGACCTCTTGGGTTTAACACTCTGACAGTCAAGATTTATGAATTAACAGCTGAAGGAGAATGGGAGAGGGCCTCTATCGCTGGTCTCTTTATTCTGCTATCAGGTATGGTCGGTTCCTATATTCTTTTAAAGTTTGGACAAAAACAAAATGCTTAAGGGCCTATTATGCTTCTAAAAATGACTGATCTTTCGCACCAATACTCTAATCAGAAGCATTCGACTTTCTCTGGGATTAATTTAAATCTTGAAGCGGGAGAAATTTTTTGTTTGCTTGGACCGAGTGGCTGTGGAAAATCAACACTGCTACAGTGCTTGCTCGGCTTTGAAGAAATAAAAACAGGTCGTATCGAATTTAAGAAACAAGACCTCAGAGGAGTTCCCGCTGAAAAAAGAGGGATTGGACTTGTCTTTCAAGACTATGCCCTCTTTCCTCATATGACTGTCGGAAAAAATATTTGTTTTGGAATCCACCATCTCCCTTCAAATGAACAGCAACAAAGACTTTCTTCTCTTTTAAAAACTGTGGACCTCATCGGTTATGAAAACAAATTCCCTCATCAACTCTCAGGTGGAGAACAACAAAGAGTCGCCATCGCAAGAGCGATTGCCCCCAGTCCTGCGCTTATTCTCTTTGATGAACCATTCTCAAATCTAGATCCTGCTCTCAGGAAAACACTGCGCTTTGACTTAAAAAAGTTACTAAAAGATGAGGGTATCACGGGCTTTTTTATCACTCACGATCAAGAGGAAGCTTTCGATTTAGCTGATCGAGTTGCTCTCATGAGCGAAGGAAAAATCCATCAGGTTTCCACCCCCGAAAACCTTTATCATCATCCCGAAACGGAATTCGTCGCCCGTTTTATCGGGAGCGAGATTTTTCTAAAGGGTAAAGTTAGCGCTGAATCTAAGGACATTGAAACGGCCATGGGAAAACTTTCGCTGGCTCATTCATTCACTCACCATGCAGAAGTTAAGATCTATTTGCCTTTCCAGTCTTTATCACTAAGTCAGATAGCCGCTGACCATGCAGTGCCTGCCAATATCGTACGTAGAAGCTTTCAAGGAGAGACTTATTCTTACGATCTGGAAGTCCCGAGCTTAGAATTAGATATTAAAAATTTCCGAGATTCTACGGCGTTTAGTTCAAATCAGATGATTTATCTTAAAATCGATCTCGAAAAACTTGAGAAGGTTTTTTAAGCCTAACTTTCTGATTCAGTTGATAAGTGGCGATCACCCATTTGGCTGTCAACAAATTGCGCCGGACTATCAAAATCACAAAGATCAAGGGCCGTCTCAAATTGAAAATGGGCCGGTAAAGTTCCGCCTCGTTTTTTGATATCAGAACACGTACAAGCGAGGTCTTTCATAAATTTAAAGAATTTTTCATTGGTCTCTTTGCTCATGAGATGTTCCATCAAACAAGAATCTCTTTCCGCAATTTCTTCAGAAACGCCCACAAAATCTTTTAAGAAATAGAACAACAATGTTCGAGAAGAAAGAATGCGATGAACTTCGTCATGACCATTTTCTGTAAGGATCAAAAACTTGCAGTCCTCTTCCTCAACCACCAAATCTCGCTTTTTAAGATTATTAATCGCCGTTGAGACGCTTCCTTTGGTCAAGCCTAGCTCTTTTGCGATATCGGTCACTCTGGCGAAACCTCTGCCCTCCTTAAGCTTGTGGATGGTCAGAAGGTAGTGAACCATTGAGTGAGATAAATCATTTTCTGGGACATTTGATGTTTTTTCCATATTTCATCAATAACATCAGTGTTTGGGCCAGTCAAACGACAATAATTTGGTGCATTATTTTTGCTTAGACATTCTCTGGGTCACAAGCTAAGTCCTTGATATTGCAATGGTAGTCTGACGGTCAACTTTGCCATGCCTTGGAGAAAAGGCGCTTCGTGATAAAATAAATGAGGTCATCTGCAGGGAGATTCTCAGTGTCTATTAAGGGCTTATTTCAATTAATCGTATTTGGTACCCTCCTTAGTAGTGGCTTTGAGGTCCAAGCCCAAACAATGCAGCCGATGACCATGCCTCAAGGTGTGAGTGAGGCAACTGCTGAAGCGGCAAAGCTAAAGGCCGCTCAACAACAAAATCACGCAGACCTAGTCCAAAAGGCGGATGGGATCGTTAGACTCGAAAGAGCAGAGCCAAAAAATCAGAAAAGAGTCATCGACTTCACTTCGGGAACCGGCTCAATGACCGCGACTGGTGTTGAGAGAGATACGACTAATCTCACAGATGCGGAAAAAGTATTATCCGAAAACTTCATTCATGATGGGCTTGCCAATCGAATTGTTAAAGAAGAGTGCCAAGGCGATAATGCGCTCCTCTGTCGTGGTCAAGATCCATCCACAAGATCGATGATGATCCAAGCGCTGGCAAAAGCCTACAGTATGGTGATTGGAATGGCCGGTGGTAAACTCAAACCGAAAGGTAGTGGGTCCGAAGGTGGAGCGGATGGTGGCGCACAAAAAGCTGAAGGTTCTTCAGACGGGAAAAGTGCAGAAGGTGGAGACAAGACTGCTGATAATGGCGGCAAAGGCGACTCAGAAAAAAAAGATAAGGAAATGAACGATTACTGTCGTTTTGTGGCCATTGGAACGGAAACATTCGCGACTTTTCAACAGCAATTTGCCCAAGCCGGCTTAACAGATATGCCCACAAACGCCGACACTCAACAAAGAGACACCTTGCTTAAAGCGGCGATCAGTCACGAAGAGAGAGCAAAGCAGGCCAAAACTCAAACTATCGGTTGGGGGGCAACGGCGGCTTGTTACTGGACAATGATTGCTTTTGCGCAACTCGATTGGCAGTTAGGTTTGAAAATTGGTGGCTCAACACTACTTGCAGGTTTTTTTCATAGTGAAATTAAACGTCATGAAGGTTTCGCTGATAAAATTCGTGGAATTGCCGACATGCTACCGGGCAAAGGTGATTGTAACCCAATCACAGAAAGGCTTTGTTACTGTGCCCAGCCAGAAACGATGAAAGACCCCACACACTGTATAAATGAGATGAGACAGAATCATATAAACCAAAATGCTTATATGACTATGACTTGTCTTGATAACCGAATGCAAACTGACCCCGCTTGTCGTTGTCTTGAAACAGAATCTTGCTTCGATAAAAAAATTGAAAATGATCTGCGAGGAATCGGTTTTGGTAATCTTGAAATGCAAGGGATCCGTCCAATTCAAGAAATGTCACGAGGAAGTCTATCTGCAGGGACACTTAATAGTGCCGAAAGAAATATTGGGGCCCTTGGTAATCGTTTAGACAGAAGTCCTGAGATAAAAAAATTGCTTGAGTCTAGACCTCTAACTGGCTCGCAGAAAGAAAACTATGATAAATTAATCGGCTCAGGCTTGAGTCCATCCGTGGCAAGACTTATGGCGATTCAGCCAAATGTTCCAGGGTCTGATAAAAACCTAGGTCTGTTTAGTGGTTCAGGTGATTTTAATACGGCGGGCTTTGGCAACTTCTCAGCTTCTAACCGTGGTGGCTCGCGAGATGGATCGCTCTATTTCAGTGGCGGGTATGGGCTTCAATACTCACCCACAACTGAAACGAGTGAGACCATTAATCCTTTCGATAAATTTAAGCAAAATCCCGAAGGTGAGCGAGGGCCAAGCAATGTACTTGAGTTCGCTGAACGGGCCGAAAGAAGCGCTCAAATCACAACTCGTCCAGACACTTTGATCTTTGATATTATTTCTCATCGCTACCGGCAGTCTGCGTGGAATAGACTTCCTATGAACATCGAGGACTAAACTGGACAGACATCCCTTTCTCCTTTTTGATCCCGACTGTCCGCTCTGCGTGCGCTTTAAACAAAGTTTTGAAAGGCTGCAAACTAAGGCACCCTTAAATTTTATCCCGCTCACTGACGAGAGCGTCTATCAAGCCTATTCATTTCTAACCCAAGAAGAGGCGCAAAAAACGCTTCACCTCGTTGACGAAAATTTAAATGTTTTAAAAGGTCCCGAGGCGATTGAGTATTTACTGAAAAATCATCCTCATTCTGAGCCTTTTCTTTGGTTGATTGAAACTGAGAGTGGCAAAAAAGCGGTAGATTACTTCTACAAGAAAGCCAACTCTCTGAGAGAGGCGATCAAGGCCCATTGCCCAGGCTGTCCATGAACTGGCCCCTTTGTCTGTTGCAATTTATATGACCTTTCGACAAATTTTCTTTCATTATCATTTCTCTAAACTATAAATACTTATATTCATTAATCATGGTGCTGGAGTTAAGTTGCCGATTTGATAATCAAGGCTTAACTAATCGACTATTATGAAACTCTGCATAGATCCAAAAGTGATTCATCAGGGCAGCAGGATCCTTGGTCGTGTTCCAAGTCCGTCGAAAGAGCCGATTGATATTTGCTCTAAACATGGCGAGGGTGTGGTTGATGCTAAAAAGCGGATCTCTAGCGTATGGTTTGAGTTCACCTTGTCCGGTGCTGGTTCCTCTTCGTCCTTCGTAACTTCGGTGCTCCCATCTCGGCAAAAAGTTTTGGATGATCGGTGCATAGTTCTT
>DIUE01000027.1:0-114444 GCA_002435795.1 Bacteriovoracaceae bacterium UBA6166
CGAGATCTTTCCCGCCAGAACTGCGCCGTTTATCAAGAAGAAAGCTGCAATATCTTCATGAAGCGGTCGATTTAAATGATCTAAAGGTGCCTCCAGGAAATAAGCTTGAGGCCTTGAAAGGAGACAAAACAGGCTTTTATTCTATTCGAATCAACGATCAATGGAGGCTAGTTTTTCGATTTCAGCAAGGAAACGCCTTGGACGTTTCTATTATAGACTATCATTAGGAGTAACGATGAAACATAAACAACCAGTAAACCCCTTTCATCCAGGCGAGATTCTTCTTGAAGAGTTTCTTCAGCCTATGGGCATGACTCAAGTGGAGCTTGCCGAAAAGCTTGGCTGGACGAAAGCGAGACTCAATGAATTGATTCGCGGCAAGCGTGGGATTACCGCAGAATCGGCCCTTGATCTCGCCTCGGTGCTTGGAACATCGGCAAAGCTTTGGATGAATTTTCAGAGTACTTGGGATTTAGATCAGGCGATGAAGAAGAGATCGGCATAGGAGAACTTTCAATACCTGACTCAGATGAATTTTTTTAAAAACTCCTCAGAAGCAACACGATAACGTGATGAAGATAGAGACCCATCTAAATATCTGCCTTGAATTATCCAACTGCATTCTTTTTAAAATAGGCTTCTGCTTTCTTTTCAAGTTTTAAAATAGCAGGGGATTTTTTAACATGGCCATTAGGGTAAAGAATCTCGGACGGATGAATCTTAAAAACGGCAGCAAAGATTTCTGCATAATGAGAAGTCATTGCAATTCGGTCATTTTCAAGTCCACTTATATTGGGACGAGCGATCCCAGTCAGCTCCTCCAATTGATCTTGAGAAAGATCCATCTTTAATCGAAGCCCACGCAAAACTTCTCTCATGTCTTTCATAAAATCACCATCGAGCGCTTGATCGTGCCACTCAAACCCCAAAACTCATTCTTGAGAAATAAAAACTTCGAATAAATTCAAAATCACTTTATTTCAAAACAATGACGAGAGATTTCACTCACTTCCACAAAACGACATTGGCCTTAAGTCTGCTTAGCAAGTCCTAACAAAAATCTCCATGATCGCCCAATGACGGGCGCCTTTAGAAAGGAATTTTCATGGAGGATTTTATTAGGGTGCTGACATTAGTCACTCTGATTCTACAACTCATTGTTGTGGTCTTAGAAATGACTAAGTAGGCTTTAGAGGGCGTGTAACCAGCACGTCCTCACCTAATTTTTATATTATGACAGAATTGAGTTTTGGAAACAAGACACACAAAAAGGTACCACCCGCACTTATTAAAACTCGTTCTTGAAAAATAAAAAATGCAAACTCTTTAAAGTTCAGTACTCACTATCATTGAGCGCATACACACAACTAGACCATCATAAAATAAGGCCCCCCACTTTAACAAAGTTAGGCAAATAGCATATAATATTATTTATAAGGAGTTACTTATGAGTGTACTAGTTAACAAGGACAGTAAAAACAGATTGCCGGCTGGTCCTGAAGTTGAGGGAACCTACTTCCTACGTGAAATTGATGAACGTGGCAGGATTATTTTTACACCTCAAATACTCGTTCCAAAGAATGAGTATGAAGAAAAAATCATTACTTTAAACGATCAGGAGAGAGATGTTTTTGTGCAAAGTTTGCTCGCAGCCCCAGACAGAAATTCCGCTTTTAAGAAGGCCAGGAGCGAATTTAAGAAGAAGCATAAATAGATGAGTTGGGTCTTTGTGAATTTTTAGTAAAAAATTTGACCGTTCAAAATTTGATTGAAGCAAGCAGGGTTTAAATAATTATCTCAAAAAATCAAAGTAGCAGCTCTGTTGAATTTTCTCACCTCCCTACAAGCCTAAAAAAGAAAAATAAAATTTGAGCAATAGTTGTCGATGTAAAAAATCAAAGTGCTGAGAATTTTTATTTAAAATATGAATTTGAGTAACTTCAAAACTTTTCGGGAGCGAGAAAGACCTTTTTGATCAACTCAGAAAGCCCCATTAAATGATCTTCGCCCAACTAGAAACTGAATGTGAAACTCATTCCAGTTTTAAAACTCCACAAGTTAACTTCTTCATTTTTATCCTAGAGATGCTTGGCTTCTGCAGCGCAAACTAAGCAACTGTAATTAATAGGCTGACCAAATGAAGAAGGTTAAATATATTGACCATAGCAAAGATATCGACTATAATCCCGATAAGGAAGCTAAGCACCTGATCGAAGAAACTAAGGCGATCCAAGGGCTTAAAGTTGAGATATGGGACGTAGATTTTCAACATGCTCTTGATGGACATCCCGAGGTTACAATTGAGCGCATACGTATGGCCCTCACTGATCCGGTTAAGATCGTCCAGAGCAAAAGAAACAATCGAGTTTGCCTCTTCTACAACCTAGAAATCGAAAATGATCCTGACTTTGGGAAAATTTATTTTTGCGTAATTGTTGGTGTTATACGAGAAGGTAAAGGAAAAATGGAAACGGCCTATGAAACAACATACATCAAGAACGGAAATATTCTTTACGAGAAAAAAAACGGAGGCGTAAAATGATTATCAAATACAATAGTGATACTGATTTTATGTATATTCATTTTGCTTCAGGAGTCGCTAATATTCAAATGCCTACAACGAACGAAGATATCTCTAAGTTCGTCTCGAAAACGAATAAAGAAAAAATTATCGGCTATGAAATTGAAGCCGTTCAAAAAAATCTTGAATTTGCTCTTAACGAGCTTAAATTTAATCGCAAACAAAAGCTTGCAATCGTCATGTGCTACCTTCGAGAAAAACAAAAAAAAACTCAAAAGGAATTTTCCACGGTCATTAATGTTAGCGAAGGAACCTATAAGAGTATAGAGAGGGCCGAACATAATATTTCATTTGATACTCTGGATATTATCTTTAACCAGTTTAAAGATGAATTGGTACTCGATTATGTTTTTTAAATATCAATAATAATAGTATCGAAGACCCGAGGCCAAGTAATTATACAATCATAACTCCAAGCTAACAGGCTTATTTTTTACCTTATAATTCACATCCAAAATGCATGCGTTCACGAAGGTGACGCGATCAAAAACCTTAACTCCATAACCCTCATGAATATGTCCGAATGCATGAACTTTCGGCTTCAACTCATTCACCTTCTTTAAGAGATCTTCACAACCAACCCTTTGTCCATTCATACATTTATCCAAGATGCCAAAAGGTGGTCCGTGAGTGATCAACACATCGGTCTCGCTTGGAATCAAATCCCAAT
The DNA here is from genome assembly GCA_002435795.1 of Bacteriovoracaceae bacterium UBA6166. Lineage (GTDB taxonomy): Bacteria > Bdellovibrionota > Bacteriovoracia > Bacteriovoracales > Bacteriovoracaceae > UBA6166. The sequence continues at coordinate 3,252 of DIUE01000027.1, forward strand.
GCTTTCTAATATCGCTTCCTCTTTTTCGATTGAAGGCCCAGTCAAAAAACTCTGGTTGGATGGGTGATCCCCAAAACTTCATCCCATCGATTTCTATACCGCTGTCATTTAGATAGATAATTCCATACTCTTTTAAGAGAACTTCCGCTTCTGATTTTCTATTATCTTCGAAACAGAAATCGTGATTTCCCGCGATAATGATTTTGTGATGAAAGTCTTGTTTCTGGATATACTCACAAAAACTTTGAATATCGTCTAATGAGCCACGACTAGAAATATCCCCACAATGAATTAATACATCCCCACTCGTGAGTTTCACTTCTTCATGTTTTGAATGGGTGTCCGAAAAAAAAGTCAGTTTCAACTTGAATCCTTTTTGCTTTTAAAGAAATCGCTATTGCATGATCATAGGAATTTAATTTGCTGACAAGGCACACGAGAAGATACCATCGGAAGGAAATGTACAGAAGGCTTTCTAGGAAAATACCCCTATAAATCATCTTCACGGGCTTAAAAATACCCCTAAATATCTGCTTCTCAACAAATTAATAATAACTTAGATAAATTCTCTCACAAGGAAGGCCAGTCAAAGCACGACTAAATGGAAAATCAATTTTTGTTAAATTTGGGAGAAGCGCCCCACTAAAGATTTCCCTTTAGCGAGGCGCCCATGGATGATTTTATCAGGGTGCTGAATGAACGAGTTATTAGTTCGTCCAACCTGACTCCTAGAGATTACAGAGCAATTCACATAGCTGACAAGACACACGAAAGGGTACCACTTAACCCTTAAACTCATTCTTGAGAAATAAAAACTTCGAACAAATTCAAACTCACTTTCTTTCAAAAAAATTAACGAGAGATTTCAATCATTTCTACAAAACAGCATAGGCCCAAAGTCTGCTTAGAAATCCCTAACAAAAAACTCCATGATCGCCTAATGATGGGCGCCTTACACAAGGATATTTCATGGAGGATTTTATTAGGGTGCTGACATTAGTCACTCTGATTCTACAACTCATAGTCGTAGTTTTAGAAATGACTAAGTAGGCTTTAGAGGGCGTGTTACAAGCACGCCCTCACCTAATTTTTTCATTATGACAGAATTAAGTTTTGGAAACAAGACACACAAAAGGGTACCACTTAAACCCTAAAACTCATTCTTGAGAAAGAAAAACTTCGAATAAATTCAAACTCATTTTCTTTCAAAAAAATGACTAGAGATTTCACTCACTTCTACTAAACAACACTGGCCCCAAGCCTGCTTAGCAAGCCCTAACAAAAAACTCCATGATCGCCCACTGATGGGCGCCTCTCAAAAGGAATTTCATGGAGGATTTTATTAGGGTGCTGACATTAGTCACTCTGATTCTACAACTCATAGTCGTAGTTTTAGAAATGACTAAGTAGGCTTTAGAGGGCGTGTAACCAGCACGTCCTCACCTAATTTTTATATTATGACAGAATTGAGTTTTGGAAACAAGACACACGAAAGAGTGCCACTCAAACTCTTAAATTCATTCTTGAGAAATAAAATCTTCAAATAAATTCAAACTCACTTTATCTCAAAAAAATCTGCGAAAGATTTCACTCACTTCTACAAAACGACACTGGCCCTAAGTCTGCTTAGCAAGTCCTAACAAAAATCTCCATGATCGCCCACTGATGGGCGCCTTCCAAAAGGATATTTCATGGAGGATTTTATTAGGGTGCTGACATTAGTCACTCTGATTCTACAACTCATTGTTGTGGTCTTAGAAATGACTAAGTAGGCTTTAGAGGGCGTGTAACCAGCACGTCCTCACCTAATTTTTATATTATGACAGAATTGAGTTTTGGAAACAAGACACACGAAAGGGTACCACGCTCAAACTTTAGAGCGATACGACTCCAAATAATCCTTCACATGCCAACGAGGCTTCCAACCAAGTGCTTCCGTTTTTGCCGACAACACTTCCGCCGTCATACGATTGCCCTTGCGCTCGGGCAGCATTTCAACTTTGCCCCCAAACATTTCGGCGATCTCAAGCACACTATAAGCCTCAGGACTTCCAATCCCAAACTCATCGCCGTGACCGTGCTCACCTACGAGCACGAGGCCGTCGATAATATCGTCCACATGAGTGAAATTTCTTTTTTGTGTGCCCGGAGAAACGACGGTCAACGGTTCGCCTTTGCGCATTTTCTCTTGGAAGAGCGCAATCAAAGTGGCGTACTTGCCTGTGGAAATTTCTCGCGGTCCATAAACATTATAAAAATAAACAATCGCATAAGGCAGGTGAAACCAATGCCCGTAATTGACGACTAGTTCCGTATTGCTCGCTTTCGTCCACGCATAGGGACTCTGACTGCGACCAAGGCCGCCGTCGCCAAACTTGGTGCTGCTGCCGGCATAAATCAGCTTCGCGCCGACCGCGCGACAAAATTCCAGCACCGCAAAAGTGCCCGTTTTATTTGATTTCCACACAATCTCCAGATCTTCAAAACTCTGCTCCACCCGTGAATACTCGCCGAGGTGAAAAATTTGATCCGGCTTAAATTTAACGAGGTCTTTAATCTGCGAAGTCTCTCCGCGAATATACTCAACATTGGGAACGTGATTGGCCTCACTACCCGTGGAGTAATTATCAAGAGAAACGACTTTATTTTGCGGATTCGCTGCAAGCCGCTCGCAAAGATGGCTTCCAACAAAACCCGCACCACCTGTGACAAGAATTGTTTTCATCTCGTGATTATGCCAAATGAGCGACTTTGTGACTAGAGGTTTCCCTTGATGTGACACACCTCGGTGCGCAAGGTTAATCTAGGGACAAATAAAATCAAACCTGTTAGCTTGTTTCCCATGGATAACAAAAAATACTGGCACGAAAGACTAAAACCTTTTACCGAAAAGTCTAATACCGTCGCAGCCTGGCAAGTGCTGTCCACTCTCGTCCTCTACGCGGGCCTCTGGTACCTCTACTCACTCTACCCTGATTATTTTATTCCCATCGCCGTCCTCATGGCCTTTTTCGTTCTGCGCTTTTTTGTGCTGATGCACGACTGCGGACACGGCTCGCTCTTCGACTCAAACCGCGCCAACAAAATCGTCGGCTACGCCCTCGGCGTCATCACCGGCATGCCTCAATATGTTTGGTCGAAGCACCACGCTTACCACCACACCACCAACGGCAATTGGGAAAAATACCACGGCCCCCTCAACACCCGCACCACCACCGAGTTCGCCGCCCTCACACCGAAACAGCAGCGCAATTACCAAATTTTTCGCCATCCACTCGCTTTCGTTTTTCTCGGCGGCTTCATCTACGTCCTCTTTAACCCGCGCTTCAATTGGATCGTCGGCTCAATCAAACTCGCGGGCCAAATTTGCGCTGCCCTCCTGACTGGCAATTTCGCCCGAGCAAAAATGCTCGTTCTCGAATGCCCGTCGAAGAAATGGAAAACCCCCAAAGAATATCGCCACCAGACTTATAATAATATCGCCCTCCTCTCCATTTGGGCGCTGATGATCTCGTGGCTCGGCGCCTCGACTTTTTTTCAAGCCTACGTGCTGGCCCTTTCCCTCTCCGGAGGACTCGGGATTTTATTTTTCACAGTTCAACATAATTTCGAGCATTCCTACGCCGCCAACACTGCTGAGACCGACTATTTTAAAGCGGCTCTCTATGGCACGAGCTACCTCAAACTCCCTGCACTCTTAAACTGGTTCACAGCTGACATCGCCTACCACCATATTCACCACCTCTCAACCTCAGTGCCAAACTACCAACTGAAAGCTTGTCATCTAGCGCTCAGACACGAGTTCACCATGGTGAAACGCATCGGCTTGCGAGACATTCTTCACTCCGTTAAATATTTACTTTGGGATGAAAAAAATCAGCGACTCATTTCCGTGGACGAATTTCGAAACACGAAAGTTGACGCCTACTCCAATTCAATGAACAAGCAAGCGACAGCATGACTTCTCTTCTTCCACACCACCAGACTCTGCTCGCGAAATCGGTTTCTCCAAGCCTCTATACCGAAGAAGCCGATTATCAAATCCTCATTCTACGCTACGTAAAGCTGAACGAAGACGGACTCTCTGAGTACTCAATCAGTACTGTTTTTGCTGGCAGTGAAATCACCGAAATCAATCATCTGACTGGTGAAGAGATCAAGCTTGCAAACGAACTTGAATTTTGGACTCGTCAGCGCCACCGCTCAGACCAAGAAATCGAATTGCTCTCAAACTACCTCTTTGAAGTCGACGAGCTTGAAGACATGCTCTACGAGCGGCGTATGCCTCGCTATTATTTAGGGCTGAGCTTTCGCTTAAAGCGCGATATCGCAAAACTCGAACGAGTTTTATCCAGACGTCTCCTGATCATCAAAGAGATGCACCTCGCCCGCAAACACTCACAAGCTCGTTCTGCTTTTCAAGAGATGAATTATAAACTCGACTCCCACGCCAAGAGCGCCGCTCACCAAATTCAACGCCTCGATACAATGCAAAGATATTTTGAGTCCCTCAAACAAGAGCGCATGAACGTGAATATTTATCTTTTGGCGATCGTCTCGACTATTTTCTTGCCGCTCAATCTCATCGTGGGTTTCTTTGGAATCAATACTGAGAATCTTTATTTTACAGGCAACGCCAACGGCACTCATTATGTCGTGATGATTTTGGCCGTCACTTTTTTCATTTTCGTTTTTGCCTTACCCACCGTTCGTTTGATCGATCAGCTGATTTTAGCGCGCATTTTCGGGCGCTCGAAATTTTACTCGAAGCTGTCGGGAAAAATTGAAAAGATGGCGAAGCGGTTGGAAGTTTAGACCTTATTCAAGTAAACCAAAATACAATCTTCTCTTTCCTTTAAACGTATACCTGCCGTGTCCAAAAGCCCAATTGTGAAAATAGAGGGCGTCTCCCTGAGTAAGCTTTAATGGGATTTCAACTCTCTCTGTTGCCTCTAATATCTGATTTATCCTAAATTCTGGGATCTCGGAATCATCTCCGTAATAGCTCGAAGTTTTGGGCTTTTTTGAAAAAATGAAAAATAACTTAAAAAGATTATAGAGAAAAAAACCATAGACTTTTTTATTCAGCTGAAAAAGATGAGCATTATTCACCCAGAGATCCCTGCCCGTCGTAGGACATTTTTTTAAGGGATCAATCACAACTTTTGAAATCAAATCATTCTTCTCTGTCCACTCCCAATCAAACCCTTGTTCGGCGAGCTTCTTCTCCACAACGCTTTTATCTTCTGTCGCAAAGTTTTTTTGCCAACTTGGAAAAGTTGCTGCAAAAGAGAAGTTTTTTGTTACCCAACGCTGAAAAGGTGTTTCACTAACCAAGACTCGATGAAAACTAATTTTTTTCTGCTTAAATTCTTCCAACAAGTCTTTCGGTAACTCTTCAACCATTTTTGCTTGGCAAGAGATCAAAGACTCGCCCCCAATCTCCGATTGCAAATCGCAAAAGAGACAAATTTTTTCAGGGATATTCTTTTGATAAGCAACTTCATTATGAATATAGTTTTTAATAAATGGTGGAGTTGAAGTTGGAGCGTATAAGTATCTTTGATCTTCTGCTTCAGACCGCACCTTGGCCCCTGAGTACTCAAGCCATTTCGAACTAAAAATAGACATATAGTTAAAAAAATCTTGCTTGGTCTCTATGGGTAGGTTTTTGAAATAAAGACCTCCGCCAGTTGCGACATACTCTTCAATAATGACCGCATGTTTTTTGAAGAAGGAGTCAAGCTCCAGTTTATTTGTAACTCCAAATTCTGATAGATCTAAAATCTTAAATCTATTCAACCCATCAATGCACTGGAGCTTCTCGATTATCATTCTCTACCACCCTTCAACAGTCTTTCAATTTAACATATCTTAATTATTTAGGCGAAAGGGTAAAAATAAGTTTTCCGACAAAAAGAGTTGGAAATCACTCATCTCTTCTTCGGGTAAAAACTGAGAGTCTATTTAATTTATCAATTTATGTTAAATTTATCTTTTAAATAAGAATCTAGTATAGAGGCGATTAATTGATTGAAAATATCTTGATTCCAAGAATTTCGACCTTCTTTCCCAGCTCACATACGCGCACTTTAGCCCAGTCTACTGTCAGAAACAATCCACCTGAAAAATTCCAATCATATCAAGACTGGTTTTTCTTCATCCATATCGATCCTGCACAAAGATATGTCCATTCTATCGGTATGGTTATAGGAACAATTTTTTTTATGATGCTTTTTATCGAATGGAGCTATTGGAGTTTTTTGTATTATATCCTTGGTGTCTTTTTCTTCTACGTCGTCGGAATTATTTCTCACCTCATTTATGATAAAGGTGAGGCCAAAAGCCATCCAAGATACTTCGCTGTCACTTTTCTCACAACGATACAGTTCAATTTATTAACCCTCTTTGGAATGTATGACAAAAAGCTTAGAGAATTTCTGAAAAAATACCCTTTCGTTGCAGAGGAGTACGATCTCATTGAGATTAAAAAATCTCAACTCATCTTTCACCTGCTAACACCTGGGAGTCGTCACGATGCTGGATCAAAGTGAGATAAATAAAGTTGAAAAAGATGATCATCCTTTTCGCGAGAATTTATCAACTCAGCCCATAAAAACCGAAAAAGTTTTTAATCGCACCAATATACTGACTGAAAGCTGGTACCCTGTTTGCAAATCTTCATCACTCAAAAAGGCCATGGCCCGCTCGTTTAAAATTTTACATCAGCGAATAGTCGTCTATCGAACGGCAGCCGGTAATACCTATGCCCTCGATAGTTTTTGTCCTCATATGGGGGCAGATCTAGGCAACGGAGAAGTCATCGGAGAAAAAATCCGCTGCTATTTTCACCACTACGCCATTGATAAAAACGGTAAATGCTCTCACCTATCAGAAAAACAAAGTTTAAATAGTTATCCGACTCAAGAGAAATACGGCATGATTTGGGTCTATGCCGGTAAAAATCCTGATCACCCTGTTCCTCATCCTCCAGGTCTTGAAGGGAAAGACATTGAAAGCTGGCATATAAGACAAGGAAAGCTTTATGCTCATCACCACGTCATGATGGCCGGTGCGATAGATCTCCAACATTTTAAGAGCGTTCACAGTTTAGATATTCAATTTGATTATGATGTCATAGAGAAAACACAGCACTCGTATTGCTGGTCTCTAAAAGGGATTCTCCCACGTACAAGCCTTCTTCTTAAGTTTGGACATTGGCTCACGGGAGGAGTGTTTAGCTATCAAGCTCTGTTTGCAGGAGGAACAATTACCACTCTCACTTATGGGAACGATCTCAGGTTCAGGGGGAATGGATTTAAAATTCCGACGATAAATTTATTCTGGGGAGCAACTCCTCTTGAAGAGGGAGTAAGTTCTGTAGATATCATTTGTGTTGTTCCCAAATACACTGGTCCTTTGGCCCCACTCAAAAGACTCTTCACTTATCTTTTTTCTTTTTTGGTCCTAGCCATTCTTAAGGACGACGATATTAAAGCTTTTCCTCATATGAGGTTTCAACTGGCGAATCCCTCACCGAAAGATAAATCCATATTAGACTTGGTCGATCGAATAAATAAGCTACCCATTTCCGAGTGGAGTCTACCATGTCAGAAATAAGTCCGCTAAGCATCGACGAATGGTTTCTAGCTAAACAACTTAGAAATATTAAGAAAGGCCTTCATTTGCCATATAATATTAAGGCAGACATCACGGTTTTTTTAAACCATTATCGTGAGCGAAATTCGAGACCGCCGCTCACCGCTCTCCTTATTAAATCGTCTTCCCAGCTCATTAATGAAATGCCAGAAATCAATCAAGCCTGCTTCCATACATTTTATGGTCTCAGGAAAATCAGACCCACTTACAATGTGGTCAATATCCCCATGGTCGTCAATATAGATGGCAAAAGTATTGTCACTGCCACAACGATTGAGAACGCCTATCAAAAAACACTGAGTCAAATTCATGAAGAGGTAAAAACGAAAAGGCCCACGAATTTTGAACAAATGCCTCTTAACAAAATCATTCACCTTGGAAAATTTAGGATTTGGCAGAAGATCAGGCTAAGTCTTTTTCACTTTATTTATTCAAACTTTCCTAATTTTTATCTGAAAAATCGTGGCGGTGGAATTTGTGTGAGCTCTCTCTTAAACTTGGCCAAAGATGATTGCCCAGTAACGATGAATGCATATGGAATGACCACATTCACCATCAGTTCGTGCAGCATTGAAAAAAGCCCAAATGACCATATTGAAACTATTTGTGTTGGCGTGGCGTTTGACCACCTTATCACACACGGAATGCTTGGGACGCGCGGAATAATTCGATTATCAGAAATCATTCGAGAAAACGCTAAAGTCTAGTTTCCATTTTTTAATTAGCGAGAATTGGCGCGAATCAACTCCCTCAATTCTTCGTTAATCAATTGGACATGCATGCCTGAATTATAATCTACTTCCTGAACACCATCAGAACAATTGCGCCCGTCGAGTTCGCAACGATTCCAACGCTCACAACGATCAGCCGTTTGCACAAAGTCGTCATTCCCTCTGACAAGAATTCCCACCAACTCTAAATCAGAGTTAAATACAGGAGAGCCACTATTTCCACCGGCCGTATCAAGATTGGCTTCAAAATACTCTGCCCCGTCTGAGTAACGCAGAACCTCCGCTAGTCCTGAATACTTGAGCGGCAAACCAATTGGAAAACCCATCGCCGCCACCTGATCGCCGAGTTGAACTTTTTTCTCCGAGACAGGAAAAACAAATCGATCATCCATTGGCTTGCTCAAACGAATGAGGGCATAATCCTTTCGCGTAACCTTCTCATCATGAATGGCATAAATCACTTTCTCACAATGAGCGATACTTGTGTTCGGATGATTCTTCAAATCAACGCCCGCAGGCGAGTTCATTTGATAATCAAATACCCAACGAAAATCCGAGCACTGTGGAGTGACCTGATCTCTTGCTTCACCCACATTCACCATACAGTGACCTGCCGTCAACAAGAGATCAGGAGCAACCAAAAAACCAGTGCAGGCGATCTCTGTCGTGGGTTGATCGTAAAAACGCTCACCCTGACAAAGCCCCCAGTTCTCGCCCATCACTGGAAATAAAAGTTCCGAAACACTCTCAGAAAGCTGTTCAATAGAATAAGGAGTCACCCAGGTCCCAAGTGCCGTAGACAATGGTTTGAGTTCATCCGCAATTTCAAAAATATCTCGTCGTCCATCTTCGCCAAAAAGTGCCTTTGGCTTAACATCTGCAGCAGCAGACAAGCCGAGAGAAACACTCGAGGTCATCACAAAAAGCTTAAATAATTTCATAAAAAGCTCATACCATGATAGATAAATCTCGCCCCTCCCTTAGTCATTTTTACAGGCAAACACCGTGAGTTTAGAGAGTCTTTATCAAAAAATTACTGAGTTCGGATCGCAGATATCCGAACGCGCCCAAACAAAATCAGTATGCCAACAAGGCTGCTCTCGCTGCTGTTATGTCGACCTAAGTGTCTTTGAAATTGAAGCGAACGCTATCACAAATTGGTTCCAAAATCTTCCCTCCGATCAGCAAGCCAAACTCAAAGAACAATGGAAAAAACCAACGCTCATTAAAGAAAATTTCTTTCAACAAAACACCTCGGCTTGCCCCTTCCTCAAAGAAGAAAGTTGCACCATCTACGAGGTCAGACCTCTCATATGCCGCAGCCAAGGCTTACCCCTTACGTTCAAACTCGATCAGTCTTGGATGCAAGACTTGTGTCCTTTGAATATTGATATGCAACCCGAATTGGAAAAGAAAGATTGGCTCAATCTCGACTTACTCAACACAATTCTCGCTCATCTCGAACTACTCGACGCTCAAAAAAACGAGCGACCACGCCAGAGATTGCGTGATCTTCAAGCCAAACTCATTTCCATCTAAAAGAGCGTTAAACATCTATTTTACTATTCAAAAATTTCTCTTTTCATTAAACTGAAAGACTAAGTTTTATGACCTGAGAGGACCCCATGAAAAAGACAGTGTCTTTAAGTTTATTTTTTTCCCTCATCTCAAGCCAGACCTTTGCAACCAAGGCGCGTATGGAGGCCCTCGGTCAAGATGGCTTGCGTGGTTCACAGTACCTTCATGACTCACGAAATATTTTCCGAAACCCAGGCCTTCTCTCAACTATAAAAAACTCTGTCGTCACTGAATGGGGAGATTTCGGCGCAGGCTCCCCTCTTCCAGAAGGTGGCTTTTTTGCTAGCACCGACTCCTTCAACTACGGCCTCTATCTAGGAGCTGATCATCGAACTCCCGCCCTCAAAGAATTCGTCAATAACCAAGCCCTCTCCTATACCGCCGACTTCACGCCACAAAACAATTCCTACCGCCCGGGCAATCAACTCGATTTCTTCTTTGCTGGTGGCTCAACCATTGCTTGGGGTATTCGCGGAAATTACTCCTCCGGTGAGGACGAAAACCAAAAAGAGAAAACGCAAATTATAGGATTGGGTTTCGGTCTTATCCTTGAAGGCTTTCAAACCTACTTAAACCTCGACTTAGTAGATGAACGAGAAGACCTTACCGTTCCAGCGAACAGCAAAGAATATGCTGGCAACTTAGGTTTGCAAATTGGCGGCAGCTATCAAATTGACTCTCTTACTTTGTTCTTAGATATTTTAAAACAAGGTGCTGACTACAGCGAATCCAGCTTTCGAGGTAGAAATGCCGCCGAAACAGTTATGGCCACTTTAGGTCTTGCTCACAAGCAACAAATTTCAACTGTAGCCTTTGTCTTTGGCGCTGTCGATTATCGCCATCAAAAATGGGAAAATGAAAATAATCTCGGGGCCATCGCCACTCAATCTTGGAAACGCACAGATAATGATCTCATCTTGACTGCCGGCTTTGAAACGCCTGCGACCGATTGGCTAACATGGCGTGGATCTTTCTCTCAATCGGTCTTCGTTAATAAAACGAAAATCGCAGGCACAAGCCAGATCCCCGCAATCGTGAATAATAAATCCTTCACCACATCGAACTCAACTGAGGTTGCCGCAGGAGCGAGCCTGACTTTTGGAAAACTCGTGATCGATGGAACACTCTCAGGTACGAGCGCTAGTAAACTCAATTTTGATGAAGTTCTCAGTCAGGTCGCTATTACATATATGTTTTAAAAAAGGAAAGGCCTAAGGTTTCCCCTAGGCCTTTTAAAGATAGGATGGTTGCGCTCTAAGAACTAGAGTCTGCGGCAGTTTACATTCACCACTTCAAGATCAGAATCTTCTTGGTCGATTCCAACTTCTTTCAGTGTCACAGTCCCCTTTCCACCATTAAGTGGAAGGTGAAAGCTTGCGACTGGATCAAAACGAAAGCTCATACGAAGTGGGACTAGAGCCGCACGTGAGCTTCCTAAATTTCTCATCTCAGCTGCAAATGCTGTGGTTCGAAGAGTTTCAAAAGTAAAAAGCATCTGTTCACTAAAACCATTTGTTTGAAACACTGCTTTTTTCAATTCGCTATTTGCGTCGAGTGATACACATTCAAGAGTGTTTCTAAGTGGAATTCCATCAGAGATAGCTCCAGCATGTGCATTATTAACTGAAAGAGTGATTAGGGCGAGGGCGATAAGTGTTTTCATCATTTTCTCCATATTTGTTTGTTAACGTTATTTTAAAAGGTCTTGAATCGTAAGGTTTGGTTTCAATAGGCTCTTCATAGCACTGCCTGAAATATTGCAGGCAGAAACCACTCTCTCGCCATTAATCGTAAACACGGCCTCAACTTTTTGTAAGCTAAGATCAAGATGTCTCGGACTCATCACAAAAAAGGCATCTACCGGATTCACGGCCAAATTTTGATTTTTAATATTGAGCCTTGCTTGCACATCTGGCACTCCTTCAAGAGTCATTTGGTGTGTATTTTTAGCGATTGCTTCGAGAGCGATCCCATTCGTTTTTGCTTTTAGCAAAACAGCAGCAATAACGGGTGCAGAAATATTCTCAAAAATCAATTGAGATTCCATTTCAAGCAATTGGATTTCTCCCAATGCTTTACCATTCTTATCTGTACCCATAACAAAATGGACTCGCTGAAAGCGATCATCTTTTGATAAAGTGTCACAGACAATTTCTGGTTTTTGAACTTCAGGCAATACTGAAAAGCCAGTGCCTCCACCGGCCAGTGCATTTGTGATCAAGAGAGGAATAAACAGAAGCATTTTCACGGGAACTCCTTTGTCGTTTGTGTTTTTGTTGAATGGAATATGCCAGCTCAAATGACGAGATGCACCGTAGAACGACTAGAAGTTCTTGGTGCGCTTTGATGCAATTTGCCTTTCAAGTGCTCGTTTTCATGTCGATAATTTGAATTTTGCTTGTCTATTTTTTTGACAGCTCAATCCTTTCTTACTCGACCGCCACTGCTACTCAAAATCTTCGTTATACTTTTGACCTATGAACAAGAGATCACTGCTACCCATTATTCTGGCGGGCCTAATAGCACTCAGCGGCTGCAAAAAGCGTGAGGAGCCTGCACTTTCGATTTCACCTCCACCAAAAAGTTCGCAAGACGCAATCGATAATGGCAAGTACGAAAATGTAAACACAGTTGATCCCTTAGAGGCTCAAGTGAGTGAGCTCCAGGCGCACGTATATGAACTGAATGAAAAATTGAATGAGGCTGAACTTGAGGGGACGAGACTCGCAATAGCGAAAATCGGTTTGCAACACGACTTAGAATTCAAAAAGTATCTTCAACCATTTAATGAAGAATTGGACTCAATCAAAAATAATATCGCCAGCTTAAAATTACAAAATGAAAAATTTGAGGGTCTTCAGGAACTTGAAAAAAGAATAAATACAATCAACCAGATATCATCTGATTTTTTGGTACATGTTAGCAAATACTACGAATATATAAACCTGTTAAAAAAAATTGGTATTGAAATTTGGAAAAATGATTTAAATGAGTATGAATTAAGAAGACCTTTTATATTTATCAACTCACCCTTTTTACAATACAAATTCTATGATCAGTATTACATACCAACATTACAGATAGTAAGTGCAGATAATCGACTCACGGCTATGAGAAATGTCATAAGGTCAAATGCGCAACTTGAACAGCTGCTCGGACTACATCATCGCACAGATCCTTTTGGCAGACCTGACAAAAGTGTGTTGGATTTTATATTTCCACCAACAGAAACGTACTATTTCTACAGACCTCTAAAAGTCAGTGATGGAGACTATGCAATTGACTTACTCGGAGAAGCCCAAGATAGAGTCAGAACATTTATCTCTACATTTAGAAGCTCACTTTCAGATGAACGAAGAGAAAATGAGCAACAGCTTCTTCGATTCATTACTAAACTTACTTTAAATGCGATGAATATTAAAAGTATCAATATCGTTGAAAATCAAAGGTCAATCACAACAATTTCACTAATTAACAATCAAGAGATTGATAACAAAATTTTTATGCTAGTCAGTCAGGGAAGCAATTTCGGAGAAATAGTTGGAATTATAGAGCACAATAGAAGCACTTTTTCCCAGTTTCAGGAGAAAGGTTTAATTAAACGGCTTACGCCAGAAGAAATTGAAGCCTTAAATGTAAAAAACACTGTTCTCTCTGTGTACCAGAGCAAAAATGTTTTTTACATTCAGCTAAAATAACTTATCTGAACTCAGAACCTTCCGAGTTTACTTTTATAACAGTACCATCAATCAATTTAATTTCTTGAATATCTTTTATTCCAGTGAAAATCTTAATATCGAGCTCTTCACTATCATAATTATCGCTCTCAGAAACAAAGAAATTGATGCTTTCTGAAACTGGCATATTTGTTGTTATAATATTCAAGCTCTCCAACTCATCTGAACTTACTTTTAATAAACCTCTATCTCTGCCTAAATCACCTCTAACTATTAAATCTGAATCGAACTGTCTTAATGACATCCTTTCAGCAAAACGATCTCTTGGACCGCCACCAACTGTTCCCGGCCCTCCAAAAGAAGAGGTCGAAACTAAAATCAAAGACATTAAAAATAATAATTTCATACTACTTCCTACCGCTAAAAAAGCTGTCTGCTGCAAAACCTATAAAGACCTTATCATTACCTTTGTATTTATCTTGTAGAAGTAAATCGCAAATTTCGCTTCTTGCCTTTTCTAAAATCATTTTAATTTCGGGCATCGCCAGGCTGCTATCGATCTCCCACGTCTCGTAAGACAAATAACTTAACGGGTCCCCTTTCACATAATCACTTAAAAAGTTTTGAAGTGATAAAATAAATACTTTTAAGGTTGTATCATCATACATAACGACTTTCTCGTCTGCTACAACATATCTATTTTCAGAATTGGAGAAACTAATCACTTCACTCTCAATTAATTCATCTACCTGGTCTTGACCATCTCTACCGAAGTAATCGGCGACCTCTGTCTTACTTAGACCACCTGTCACAATCATTAAAAGTATTTTGAAGTACTTAGGATTTTCAATAAACCTATTGTATGATTCAGATCCTTGAGTATTCGGAAACTTGTTATAATAGTTTGAATAGGTTTTTGAAATCTCTGGATAAAATTTCTCTAAGAACCCCAACAACTCCCCCAAATTCCCAGTCCCACGCAAAACCTTAATCAACTGATCAAGACTTGGAGTTTTAATATCCATATTCTCGATGCGATTAAATGTTGAAGAAGCCATATTAAATCGCTTAGCGATTTGCTGAGAGCTCAAGCGTGGATGCTTCTTTTTATAGTCGCGAATTCGATCTCTCAAGATGAGGCAAAGCTCACCTGAAGGCTCCGACTGGTAAACATCAGTCAGCGAAGTCGCAGGAGTTGTGGTTGTATTAAGTTCTTCAAACATGAAAACCTCATACCGCAAAATCCGTTTATGAATCGTTTTTATTTCCCATCGCTGTAAAAATAACATCGTGAGTAATTATTTCCCGAGCAATACTAAGGCCTTAGTAATTCAATTCATTCTCAAGAGCTGTCCATTTCAAATATGAACTATTCTAGCTTGTTAGAGCCCGAAACCCTTCACTGGTCCAAAATCTGGTCTATAGAAGCGCACACCACAAAACTAGGGAGTTTTTATGCCAGTGATTTTTACGACAATTTATCTCTTATCTCAGCTTAGCTTTTTAACAACCTACCACCACGATTGCCTAGCAACTGACCTTGAAAAACCTGAATGTCGATTGGCCAAAATGACCGAGAGTACTCGTTCATACAAATCAACTTATAATTTCTACCCTTCGCAAAGCTTTAATCAATCAATGATCGCCAACCAATAAGAGGTAGAAAATGATTCATCTAAAAACTCGAATTAAAGCTTTTTTCATCGACTTGGCCATTGTACTCGCCTCTTACTTCATTATTATCCTTCCATTTTTAACTGGAGCGATGACATCAGTTTTTATGTTGAACTTATGCCTGATGTTCTATTATTTTTTCTCAATCGCTTATTTCGTCTGCTTCCATGCATCGGACTGGCAAGGAACAATCGGTAAGAAAATCATGGGCATTCGAGTTGTGAGCCGAAACAATCAAAATCTCACTCTTAAAGAGTCAGCTCTACGGTATATTCTAAGTAGCCTAAGCTTTTTTATGATGGGTATTGGTCATTTCTGGATTTTCATCAATCCTGATCGCAAAACATTTCATGACCAAGTGATCGGTGCTGAAATCATCGTAAGTTAATTTCTTTAAAGGCCTGACGCCCTCGAGTCAGGTCTTTTTTCTTCCCTGCAAGAACTCATCAGATTAAGATAGTGTTATGAAAAAAGCACTCCAAGCCCTCCTATTGATTCTAGCACCTCTCTTAGCGACAGAACTCGGCTTTCGCCTCTACGCCCATCAATTCGAAAATTGTTCTTCTCATCTAAAGGACGCTGAACTCAAAAACCTCAATCAAACTTTCGTTCATCACCCTCATCCTGGAATTCAATTTCATTTTTGCCGAGGTCTTAAAGCTCGGCTTCTAGGTAGTGAAATTACCTCCAATTCTGAAGGCTTTCGCGGAGCCGATTGGTCTATAAAAAAGGATCGCCCCTTAATCGTGGGCCTTGGTGATTCTGTCCTAATGGGCTGGGGTGTTGCTGATCAAAAGGATTTTTTGCATCAAGCGGTCAATGGAATCAATTCAAAGAACAAACTCGACTTGCAAGTCATGAACTTAAGTATGGCGGGATACGCCGCTAACCATCTCTACCATTTGTTCCGTGAAAAAATTGTAAAACTCAAACCGACCCTAGTTGTCATGACCTACGTTGGAAACGACTGGGAATCAGAAAATGCTAAAAATCGCCAGAAACGATTTTCCTCAATCAGCTACGCTCTAAATTATTTCGTCTTAAATTTTCAAAAAATCACAGGGGAAATTCCGAGTACGGAACATTTAGAGTGGAGAACTCACCAATGGCCTGAGTCTATGCCTGAAGATTTGATCGAAGTTTACAATGCTATTTCCGAAATGGCAGAAGAACATAATATCCCCATCATTCTTGTCATGGATTCACGCTATGAAAGTCCACTTGCTCGCCACGAAGCGATTGAGGGTCTCGCTAAGGACCTCAGTTTTAAGGTACTCAACCTCTTTAAAGAAATGCGCACTCTAGACTTTGTTCCACCAACTGTCGCCGTCACAATTCCCGATGATCACAACCAAAACTATCTCATTCCAGACGATGGTCATCCCAATCTTGCTTGGCACGAAGAAGTTGCTCGCCGACTAACACCCATAATCCTCGAAGTCCTCAATCCCTGACTTCCCCTTTCGCAAGTTCTAATCTAAAATGAATCATGATTTCTTATTTCAAATCTCACGAAAGAACTTTTAGTCTCTTGCAAAAGAGTCTTGATATTATTTTGGTTCTTGCTTGCTGGTATATAGCTTATCTTTTTCGCTTTCAGTTTCAATCTGGCGCTCAATCAGGCTTGGCCCCTCTCTTCGTTCAGCTCAGCTTTCTTATCGCTTTCTTAACTTCATGGGCATTCCATCATCAAGGCCTCTATCGCTCGTTGCGATTTAGCTCTCGTTATCAAGAAATCCTCGCCGTCCTCAAAGCCAATACGCTCTCACTATTAGGCTTGGTTGTGATCCTTTATTTTTTTGCAGGCGAGAGACTCTCCCGACTAACTCTTATTTATTTCTATCTCATTTCCTCTTTCGTCTTGATTCTTGCTCGCATTCTCGTAAGAAATTTTTTACGCGTACTTAGACGCAAGGGAATGAATCTCAGGCACTACCTTTTGATTGGCAATAGCACACAGCTAGAAGCGTATGTTGATACAATTCGCGGCTTCAAAGACTCGGGAATTCGCTTTATAGGCTGGCAAGATTCTGCGGGGCTCGCCTCAAAACACGGTATTCCTGAACTCAATAAAAGTTTTGAAGAGACTAAGGAAACAATTGATGGAGTTGTTTTAAGTTATGTCAGTGAAGACAGCAAAAAAATTGATCTCTTTTTAAAGCAAAACTACGATGCTCTTTTTCCTATTCAGGTTCTCCCAGACCTGACTTATTCTTTTGTCGGTCACAAGATTGAAGATTTCTCAGGCCTTCCTCTTCTCTCTCTTAATCAACCGAATCTAAATACTTTTGAACTTTTTCTAAAACGCCTTTTTGATTTCACTGCAACACTGATTGGCCTCTTAATTATTTCCCCATTGATGATAACCCTTGCCGTGCTCGTGAAAACGACCTCTAAGGGTCCCATCTTCTACGGGCAAGAGAGAATGGGTCTCGATGGACAGCATTTTAAAATGTGGAAATTTCGCTCGATGAAAGTCGCAACGGAAGCGCAACAAAAGCCCGGCTGGACTGTTGAAAATGACCCGCGCAGAACGGCTTTTGGAACTTTTTTAAGAAAGACCTCATTGGACGAACTACCACAACTTTGGAATGTCTTAGTGGGTGACATGAGCCTCGTCGGCCCTAGACCTGAGCAGCCTTATTTCGTAGAGAAATTTCGCCAAGAGATTCCCGGTTATATGCTTCGCCATAAAATGAAAGCTGGAATTACAGGGTGGGCGCAAGTCAATGGTTGGCGAGGAGATACCTCCATCGCCAAACGCATTGAATGTGATAATTATTATATTAAGAACTGGTCATTCGTTTTTGATCTCAAAATCCTCTTCCTCACTTTCTGGAAAGGATTTATTAACAAGAACGCTTATTAGAAACTCAAAGCTCTGTGATGAAAGCGCAAATGCTCTTCAATGAAGCTTGAGATATAATAATAGCTATGGTCATAACCTTCGCGGTAATTAACTTTGACCTCTTGACCCTTTTCTTTACAAGCCTTCACAAAGTTTTCTGTCATCAATTCTTTCTCTAAGAATTCATCACTCAAACCTTGATCAATTAATAAAGAATCACTTCTGCGAGCTCCCGCCAGCACCAATTCAGTGGCATCATATTTTTTCCACTCAGCCTGATCGTCTCCTAAATATCCTCGCAAGGCTTTTTGTCCCCAAGGACCTGCCATTGGATTCACGATGGGAGAGAAAGCCGATACGGATTGAAAAAGGGTTGGTTCACGCAGACCCAAGACAAGGGCGCCATGACCACCCATCGAATGGCCCATGATTGAAAATTTTGAGAGATTAAATTCACTTCGAAGAAGATAAGTCAGATCCTTTTTAATATAGTCATACATTAAATAATGATCTTTATAGCCTTCAGTCGTCGCATTGACATAAAAACCTGCTCCTGAACCGAAGTCATAAGAGTCATGCTCACCGGGTAAATTCAAACCACGGGGAGAAGTATCGGGACACACGATCATTGTTCTGGTTCCAGCGAGAACTCTTTGCGCTCCGGCTTTCGTCATAAAATTCTCATCCGTGCAAGTGAGACCAGAGAGCCAAATAATCGCGTTCTCAATTTTCTCTGGCGGCACCGGCAAGAAAGCAGAAAACTTCATTTTGGTTTTAGTGGAAGGAGACGTGTGCTCGTAAAAGCGCGTCTCCCCTTCAAAATGTCGGTGCTTCTTTAAAATTGATAAGGGCATTACGACTCCATCGTGAAATCAATCACTGTGCGAATACTTTTTCCTTCATGCATATAATCAAAAGCAGTATTGATTTGGCTCAAAGGCATTTTAAAAGTCACGAGATCATCTAGATTAATTTCGCCCGACATATAGCGATCCACATAACCTGGAAGTTCTGTGCGCCCTTTCACTCCACCAAAGGCACTGCCTCTCCACACTCGCCCTGTCACAAGTTGGAACGGACGAGTTTTAATTTCCTGCCCAGCGCCCGCAACACCAATAATAATCGACTCTCCCCAACCCTTGTGACAACACTCAAGGGCCGCGCGCATGAGATCAACACTCCCCACACACTCAAAAGAATAATCAACTCCACCTTCAGTCAAAGCGACGATGACTTCTTGAATAGGTTTGTCGTATTTTTTGGGATTCACAAAATCAGTCGCTCCAAATTTTTTCGCCATTTCAAATTTGTCTTCATTAATATCAACGGCAATGATTCGCGATGCTTTCGCCATCTTCGCGCCTTGAATCACAGAGAGGCCAATTCCGCCAAGGCCGAAGACCGCAACTGTCGCTCCTTCCTCAACCTTTGCCGTGTTGAAGACAGCTCCAATCCCAGTGGTCACACCACAACCTAACAAACAGACTTTATCCAGTGGCGCTTTTGCATCAACTTTCGCTAATGAAATTTCTGGCACGACAGTGTATTCGGCAAAAGTCGATGTTCCCATATAATGAAAAATGGGTTTGCCGTCTTTTGAAAATCTCGACGTCCCATCTGGCATCAGACCACGGCCTTGAGTTTCTCGAATGCGCTGACAAAGATTTGTTTTTCCTGAAAGACAGAATTTACACTCGCGACACTCTGGCGTGTAGAGTGGGATCACGTGATCGCCTTTTTTTAAAGTCGTTACACCTTCTCCAACCTCTTCTACAATGCCTCCACCCTCATGACCTAGGATCACTGGAAAGAGTCCCTCAGGATCGGCACCAGACAATGTGTAAGCGTCCGTATGACAAACGCCAGAAGCGATGACCTTAATTAAAACTTCACCTTTTTTAGGTGGTGCTAAATCCACTTCTTCAATCTTGAGTGGCTGATTTGGACCCCAAGCAACTGCGGCTTTAATTTTCATTGTGATCTCCTTAAACATGATTTGGCGTTATTTTATGTCGGATACACATGGTTTACAATAACAACCAAAACGAATACTGTGTTCACGCATGGAAACAATAAAATCCCTCAATGGCCTCCTCGCATTCCTTAAGGTATCGGAATTTCGTAGTTTTTCCGTCGCGGCTCGGGAACTCAAAGTTTCTAAGGCCTATCTTAGTAAACTGATCCAAAACCACGAAAACGAGGTCGGACAAAAGCTTCTTCATCGCACCACTCGAATGGTGAAACTCACTCTCGAAGGCGAAAAATATTTTGAAGTCTGCGCTCATGCCTTAGCGAAAATGAGTGCAGCTCATCACGATCTTAAAGCCAATAGTGAAACACCAAGAGGCCTTTTAAGAATTACGGCCGCAGGTGCCTTTGCCGAAGAAGTCATCGCTCCACTCGCCGCTCGCTTAGCAAAACAATACCCAGCACTCACTATTGAAATTTCATTCAGCGAACGAATCGTTGATCTAGTGGCCGAAAATTTTGATCTTGGAATTCGCGTGGGACAACTCGAAGATTCAACTTTGATTGCCAAAAGAATTTCCACAAGACGAGAGCATCTCTGTGCCACTCCCGAATATTTAGAAACTCGCGGAACACCTAAAACTCCCGAGGACCTGCGAGACCATAATTGCTTAAAAGGCGCGACCCAAGACTGGTGGTTTTATCACAAGGGTGGGCAAAACTCTCAGGCCGTAAAAGGGAACTTCATTTGCAATAATGCCCGAGCGCTGCTCAAAGCCACTCTTGCAGGAGTGGGTATCTGCAGACTTCCAACCATCTATGTAAAAACCTATTTAGAAAGCGGAGAGCTGGTTCCACTACTAGAGAGTTATATGCCACAGGAAATCCCTATTTGGGCGATTTATCCCTCAAAGAAAAACCAGTCCTATAATGCCCGGTTATTCTTAGCTGAACTCTCTGCAAACTAAGGTCAAAGCTTTGATCAGTCGATAAGTCTCAATGGATTTTACCTTGAGAATACTTCCATTTATCTTTCTTTTTTTGCTCTCGTGCACTCACTTATCTGCGCCTACAAGGCAATTGGCTTCTCTTGATACAACCGACTCTTTTACTCAACTCGCCCTGTGGGAAACGACAGCCAACGGAGCAGGAGAGAGAAGCGCTGAACTTTTTGATCTCGAACACTACGAAATTCCTTTGCGCTACTTATCTCAAGATTTAGCAGAAGGACTCGATCCCAGAATTCGCGACTCGCTGATTTTTGAAAAAGACGGCGAAGCCTATGTGAGATGGGTGGTGAATCCAGAGGACACCGTCTGGCGCTACGATATTGAGGAATTCTTGAGGGCTAAAAATCTCAGCGCTGAATATCACACTTATTTCAAAGGTCACCTCACCGCAAGTCGCTCTGTCCTTGTTCATAACCCGGCCAATGGCGCGAAGTTCTCACTGAAAGTGTCTACCAATATGACAGCGGGAATTTGGCGCGACAAAAGACAAGGCTGGGATGATGCCAAACAGATCCGCCAAATCAGCGATATGGCCAAAACTGTAACAGAAAAAATGAAACTCACCACCGCTGTGTTTATGGAAGAACCCATGGCGATGGGGATTCCAGAGCTCGAACAAGCCTTTGTGGTTCGCTCACTCAATGATGTGCCTGAAAATAAATTTTTCTATCTGCCGGCCTTTAGCGCCATTCACGAAGCAGAAGGTGCAAGAATCGCTAAGCTCAATGGAGCTGAAAATATCGCTGATTTTTGGAATGAAAATCTCAACCGTCCTCTGGCGCGCGCGCTCGCCGAATTTGCTGCATACACTGGCTTTACTTATGACTCTCCTCATTCGCAGAACTTTCTCGTCGAACTAGATCTCAACTATAAGCCGACAGGTCGAATTGTATTACGTGATTTCGGAGACAGTTACCTCTCTCCAGATTTTATAGAAAATACAGTCCATCGAGAGCTTCTTCTCTCGTGGCCTCGACATAATATTATGACCAATCATTTTAATATGTCTATTGGACTTACAAATGGCAACACGACTCCAGAATGGCTTAAGGATTCTATTGCAGATTGGGGAGATGATTTTTTCGATGAATTCGAGGAGAAGTTTTCTAAGATCACGGGAGTTTCTCTTGAGAATCTCCAAAGTCGAAGAATTGGCGAACATTCTAATTTTGATTATGCCTTCCACAAAGGATATTTTCGAAAGAAATACCTCATTGGAGACCCAAGCTGGAAAGAATTTTTCAAACAAGCGCCGTGCTTTTCAGGTGCACCCATCGACATCGAAAGGTGCAATTCCATCAGTATTAAAAATCGTATTGACCTTAGCTGTTCTACACTACTCTATTTTTTACTTTGAGCATGTATCCGTTCCCTTGATTCCTGTAAGCATTTCTTTAGGGTCGTTTCCGTAAGTCACTCTCAAATCGTACTTACCGTTAGCTTCAAGAATTCTTTCAAAGCGCACATAACGAATATTCGCGAGCTCTGCATTTTTCAACGCAAGATTGCCCTTATTAACCATATTATCTCCGCCCTCTTTGTACAGACCCAAATCAGTACTGCGATTGCCAATCACCACGGCCGAGATAATGCCTTGTGACCGCGTTTCAAAATTTCTAAAATAGGCTTCTGGCCCTTCTCGGTCGATCAGAAGATCAATGGCGTTGGCACTACTTATAATGGTGCTTAAAAGAAGAATGATGGCCTTTTTCATTTACATAACCTCGAAGATGTTTTCTCGTAGTTTACGGAAAAATACAGCGGTTCCAAGGTTAGTGAATAAATCTCAGGCCATCTTAAAAAGCGTCAAAAAATTAAACAATCCAAAGAAATTCTTAACGAGCTAATTCTTTAACTGCTGGAATATCTTCGACTAACTTGAATTCCCAATCTATATGATCGTTCATCAAGCCCTCCAGAACGAGGTCTAGCAACTCGGCTGATTTAGTGTTGAGATCATGAAGGAGCACTAGAGAGCCCGTTCCATTAGAAAAATTTCTTCTAATCGCTCGAAGATATCCATCAGCGCAAGCCTTTGATGAAATATTATTTCTCCAACAAAGCCAATCCGCTTCGTCCCCTCCGCCAGCATTCCAAAAGATGGGGCCCACATAATCCCTCAGAACCGGGTGTGAGTTTCCAACATCGGCACGCCAACTATTCCAAACGCCACCTGGTGCGCGAAAAAGTTGAATATTGGCATTACCGCTGTAAGGAACTAACAGCTCATGTGTTTGCATCAAAGAACGGGTGAGATCCCTATCAGTCTTGAAGTCTAGCTCATGATTCATTGTATGATTTGCAATCACATGACCATCGCGATAAGCCCGCTCCACAACCCCACGTCTCGAAGGAATACGCACAAACTGTCCCTGCCAGAAGAATGTCGCCGTGACTTGATGTTTTTCAAGGACATCGAGAATTCGTCCAGAAGCCTCAATCGTTGGGCCATCATCAATACTTATAATAATTGTATTGGCCGGCATCCCATCTATTTTTCCAGATTGTGTGATCGGAAATATCTTACGTTCCGAAAAGATCTTTTGATTTGAACTGGGCTTAAACCACTGAGCTGAAGCCAGTTGATGAAAGGAGATAAATAGTACGAAGCCGAATAAAAAATTTTTCATTCGCAGGACATTAGCATTCTGAAAAAAAATTGCTTGAAGTTAGGTATTATTTACAGATTGTCGACTTACTTAAAATGAAGCGAATAAGAACTCTTAAAAACTTCACCCACGTCCAAGTGAATAACCCCTTCTTTTTTCAAGAAATCATCACTAGCTCCCACAACATCGGCCACGCCAAACCAAGGCTCAACACAGACGAAAGGCGCACCCGCTGGCTTCCAAATACCAAGATAGGGAGCTTCACCAATATCAAAGACGATTTCTCGATCATTGATTTTATTTTTTAGCGTAATTTTATCTGACTTCACATCTTTGAAAATCAAAGCGCCTTTTTCAAAGAGCTTCTCCGTAAAATGGAGTTTTTTTCCCGAAAAAACCGTCATATTAGGCTTCTGATCAAAATCAGCTAGATCGTTTTCCAAATAATGAGGGCCACTGAATTCGTTGAACTCAAACTCTAAAAAATAGTCCTCAAATCGTCCTTCTGAAAAAGGTATATTGAAGGCTGGATGAGAGCCAATGGAAAAAAAGATATCTCTTTTTTCGGGGCATTTCACCTCATAACAAACAGTGAGAACGGGTCCGTAAATTTTAAAATGAACATCCAAAATAAACTTGAAAGGATAAACCTTAAAAGACTCTTGGCCCCAAGAAAGCCGAAGACGCAGTTCATCTGATGATGACGAGATTAATTCAAACTCGCGGTCGCGAGCAAAACCATGTTGAGACAAATTAAAATAGCGATGCCCTACGCGATAGCGATCGTGATTGAGCTTTCCGACAATGGGAAAAAGAATAGGAGCATGGCGCGACCAATACTGTTCGTCCCCTTGCCAGATATACTCTCTTTGCAGTTCCTTATCATATAAGGAAATAAGCTCCGCTCCAATCAGCGAAATCTTGGCACTTAAATATTGGCTTTCAATTTCAAAGACGGCCATATTCCTCCGGCTTTAATTGAGAGAGGGCGTAAACCATCATGATGAGAAAAAGATTTTCTCCGTCGCCGAAGCTATATTGAAATAAGCCAGAGACTGCAAAGCTAATGATAAAAGGGAAGACAATTTTACCAACAATATCATCGCGGCGGTACATTTCTAATAACCAAAAAAGATGAAAGGCCACTAACATGGCAAAGCCCAAGAAGCCTGTTGAAGCTAGGTGCTCAAGGAAATTATTATGCCCATGCCCTGAAACATCTGGAAAAGCGAGGTCATATTGCTCTTTGATGCGAGTTGATTGCGACTCAAAATTTCTATAACCCAGACCTAAAATAGGTTTTTCTTTGAAAGCCGCAAATGTCGCTTGATAGGTTGAAATCCGCATATCATTAGACGTTAATCTATCGGCCGCAAAGAATGTTTCACGTACCGTTGGGCTGATTAAAAGCAGCGCTCCACTGGCAACACAGACGCCAGCAACAAGACCTAAAAATGCTTTCTTGTGTTCTTTAAAAAAGAAAAAAGGAAGAGCAACGACAAACCCAATCCAAGCCCCTCTGGCAAAAGACAGATAAAGTCCAACTATGTTGATGAGAGTACAAGCATACAAAAATGGCAATGAGACCAAGTTTTGAATTCTTTCTTTATAAATAAAAAGTCCCACCATTAGAATGGAAACAAGGCCGATTCCATAACCGTATGTCATATACATGCCAAACAAACCGCATGCGCGCGTCTCATGACAAGCTTCTTTAAAACGAAGTGGATTGAATCCCGTCGCAAGACCTATCAGTCCCGACAAAGTGGCAAGAGTCGTCGACGCCAAAAAAAGATAAAGTAGAATTTTTTGTTTCTTTGGATCAAGAAAAGCTGATTTCCAAACTTCTCGGTAGGCATACATTCCAAAGAAAGTCAGAACAAAGTATTTCGACTTTACGAGGTTTGAAACAGGGTCTCCGAGACTTGTCCAATTCACGATCACTGAAAGGAGGATAACATCAATTAAGCCTAGCAATGACCATTGACTCAGAGAGAGCTCTCTAAATTTGAGAGGGGCTTTGGCAAAAAAGTATAAGCCAGGCAATATGATAAAAAGATGGCTTATGGCCCCAAGGCTAATAGAAGTCATGGAGCTTATTGCAACCACCGCAATTGAGAGGAAGCTAAATGAAAGCATCCACTTCATCATCGCTTCTTCTCCCAGTCATAGGCATTTTTCACTATCAAATCCAAATCCTGATACTGTGGCTTCCATCCAAGAACTCTCTTAATTTTTTCAGCTTTTGATATCAATACAGGCGGGTCTCCGGCGCGACGAGGTCCCTTGATAACTTTGAAATCCACTCCCGAAATTCGCTTCACCACTTCGATCACTTCTTTCACACTGAAGCCCTTGCCGTAACCGCAATTCATAAATTGTGATTCACCACCATTCTTCAAATAAAGAAGTGCATCAAGATGGGCTTGAGCAAGATCATCCACGTGGATAAAATCTCGAATACAAGAGCCATCTGGCGTTTCATAATCCTCACCGAAAACCGTGAGGGCCGGGCGCTTCCCTAATGCCGTTTCACAAGCGAGCTTAATCAGATGAGTAGAAAGCGGAGAATTTTGACCTACAAGTCCACCGACGTGCGCGCCTGCAACATTAAAATAGCGAAGGGCCACATAACGAAAATCTGTTGCTGCAGCAACATCTTCAAGCGTCCATTCTGTCATTAATTTACTGCGACCGTAGGGATTAATTGGGATCGTCTCTGTTTCTTCACTCGCAACTCCAGAAGCCGGCATGCCATAAACCGCCGCCGTACTTGAGAAAATAAAATTCTTAATTTTATTTTCAGTACAAAGTCTAATCAAGTTCAGCGAATTAACCGTATTGTTTTGATAATAATCAATTGGTTTCTCAACACTTTCAGGCACGATAATACTTCCTGCAAAGTGAATCACTGCTGTGACTTTCTCTTCTTTCATCACGCGATCGAGATGATCGTGGTCGGCAAGATCACCTTGAATGAATTTCCCGTAATGTACCGCGTGTCGATGACCTGTAGAAAGATTATCATAAATCACAAGGTCATAACCTTGCTGTCCTAAGAGTGTGACGATATGAGAGCCGATATAACCAGCTCCACCAGTAATCAAAACTTTCATCTCTTTCATTTCTTTTGGACCTTCTGCTCAATATAGGTTTTCATTTTTTCTTTAAATATTTCTTTAGAAAAATCTCGCGCGCGAGCTTTGAGAATTTTCTGTTCGAACTTCCGCGCTTCGAATCCTTTAACAGCGGCAATAAGTGAATCCACATCGGCCTCTTCAAAAAAGACCGCGACATTTTCATTCAGTGTTTCAAGTACTCCGCCTTTTTTGTAGGCAATGACAGGTGTTCCTGCGGTCAGTGCCTCCAGGGGAGTAATCCCAAAATCTTCGACGCCAGGAAAAATCATGGCCTTGGCTTCTTGTAGTTTTTGAACAACAACAGCCCGTGAGACATTTCCTAAAAATTCAATCGACGGGCCTGCAATCTCTTTAAGCTCACGCTCTTTTTGACCAGAGCCAATCACCACTAAAGGTAAGCCTAGTTCATTGAAAGCCTTGATCGCGAGATCGACTCGTTTATTCGGGGCAAAAGCACTCACCACGACGTAAAAAGCTTTTTTTTCTCTGAGTGGCGCTTGCTCAAAATCAATCAAGTCGACAAAAGGGTGAATCACATCACTCGTACGACCATAGTATTTTTCAATTCTTTGTTGCACAAAGAGTGAGTTCGCAATCATAAAATCTACATTCTGGTTGCTGTCTTTATCCCACTTCGTGAGAGAGTTTTTAAAAACCCGCGCCCCCCACTGCTGATAAAGAGGCGCGCCCTTGCCAAAATAAGCGTCGTACTGATCGTAGAGATAGCGCATAGGACTGTGGATATAAGAAATATGAGTCGAGCCTGCAGGCTTCTTTACGCCTTTAATCACACAATGAGAGCTACTCAAAACAAGATCAGCTTTTTCGATTATCTTCAGCGAGTCCGCTGCCCGAGGGAAAAGAGGCAAGTACTTGCGATAATGTTTTGCCACTCCAGGCATTTGATCGAGAAAAGAACTTTGGATTTTCCGCGCTTCAATCGTCGCACTCGTCGTTCCCGGACGATGGATCAAGGTATAAAGAGGCGCCTCAGGAAACAGTTCACAAAAAACTTCCAGCACCCTCTCGCCACCTCGAAAGCCGGTGAGCCAATCATGCAATAGGACGACATTCATGGTTGATTCCTCTGATAAGGGACTATCATAACCTATCCCCTCGTAATTGTAAGGACAATTGTTCCAAGTTGGGCCGGAAAATCCCGGCCTCCCATCACACCAAGATGGGATGAATATTGGCTCATGGCGGGATTGGCTGTTCAAGCTCAGCGTCACCGATTAAAAGGCTTTTATTGAAAGATTGAACTTGAAGGAGAATTGATTATGTTAGACGCAGCCACTCTTGCCCACGACTTAAGATCCCCACTATCGGCATTGAAACTGACAACGTCCTCACTCCCCCTTCCCGCCGATGCTGATCAATTGATTCGTCAGAGTCTTGAAATGCTTGAGGCCATGATCGCTAAAATCCCGGCCCTCGGAATTCCAAAAACTGAAAACCGCAAAGCCATTAGCTCACCCTACTCACTCATCCAAAAACTTTTGCCAATCTTTAAGCAGAGCGCTGACGCTAAGAATATTGGCCTGCGCTTCTTTATTGATCAAAAGACTCAATCAACTTTTGCTTCGATTGAAGAAACAGAACTTCAAAGAGTCATTATCAACCTCGTTAATAATGCCCTTGAGGCGATGGATGAGAGTGAAAAATATCAATTACTCACTCTCAGACTCTACGTGTCTAAGGGCTTTCTTAAATTAACTGTTGAAGATAATGGCAAAGGAATACCTGCCGATCGCATCCCACTTCTCACAAATGCAGGAGCGACTTTCGGTAAAACAAAAGGCCAAGGCCTAGGACTCTACCAGGCACGCAAGGCAATCGAACAAGCCGGCGGCAAACTTCTTATTCAATCGTGTCTAGGACAAGGCACTTCAGTCACAATTCTTCTTCCCCTACCATCAAGGCCTGCCACTCACGCTCTGCGCCCGTCTCTCAGTCTTTGTGCTTAATCCTTAGCACAATTCGTGGACATGGACTGTCCACATCATCTCTTAAACGTTATACTTTCATTTTTAAATCTAGGGTTATCTCAAGGGTCATCCAAAATGAAAGTTATCGAACATCTCTCTCGCGCCAAAAATCCCCTCTTTAGCTATGAAATCGTCCCTCCACCAAGAGGCAGAAGCGTTCAAGACGTTATCGCGATTGTTAAGGAATTAGTGCCATACTCACCACCGTGGATTGATGTCACCTCACATCCTGCAGGCGCTTATTACTCTGAACTTCCCGACGGCTCTATCGAAAGAAGAATTTACAAAAAACGCCCAGGGACAATCGGTATCTGCGGCATTATTCAAAACCGCTTTAAAATCGACACCGTTGTTCACCTGCTGAATTCTGGCTTCACGAAAGAAGAAACGGAAGATGCATTGATTGAGCTCAGTTACCTCGGCGTTGAAAACGTTTTGGCCTTGAGAGGTGATGGACTCAATTATAATAAAAAAATCGATAAATCACGTCGTGTGAATGTCTATGCCTCAGACCTCGTCTCTCAGATCAACGATATGAAAAAAGGGATTTTCCTTGATGAAATCTCTGGTGCTGCTCCACTAAATTTTTGTGTTGGTGTGGCCGGTTACCCTGAAAAACATTTTGAAGCCCCAAACCTCGCCACTGATATTGAATATCTAAAAAAGAAAGTGGAGTGCGGCGCTGATTATATCACCACTCAAATGTTCTTTGATAATAAACACTATTTTGCCTTTGTAGATAAATGCCGTGCCGCTGGCATTACGGTTCCGATCATTCCAGGGATGAAGGTTTTAAAAAGCGCTTCACAACTGCAAACGATTCCGAAGAATTTTTATATCGATCTTCCTGATGAATTAGTAGGATCAATCCTTGCTGACCCGAAACACGCCAACGAAATCGGCATTCGCTGGGCCGTGAAACAATCAGAAGAGCTTCTGCAAAAAGGGGCACCTTGTTTACATTTTTATATTATGAACGATACGACGAGCGTGCTTGAGGTCGTGAAAAAGTTTCATTAGAAGGATCACCTGTGACGACTCTCTTGCAATTAGAAAAAATCCTCAAAGAACGAATTGTTTTTCTCGATGGCGCGATGGGCACTATGATCCAGCGCTATCAATTATCAGAAGAGGATTTTAGGTCGGAGCGTTTTAAAGATCACAAGAAAGATTTAAAAGGCAATAACGATCTTCTCTCGCTGACAAAACCCGAAGTGATCAAAGATATCCACCTAAGCTACCTTAGAGCAGGTTCAGATATTATTGAAACCAATACTTTCAACGGCACCCGCTTAGCACAAGCCGACTATGAACTTGAATCCATCGTGCCTGAACTCAATCGCGTGGCTGCAAAGCTTGCAAAAGAAGCCTGCCTTCAGGTGATGAAAGAAGACCCGAAGAGAACTTGTTTCGTGGCCGGTGCTCTTGGGCCGACCAATAGGACTGCGTCTCTCTCCCCTGACGTCAATAATCCCGCGTACCGTGCAGTCACTTTTGATGAGCTGGTTGAAAATTATACCGAACAAGCTCTTGCTCTTATCGAAGGTGGCGTTGATATCCTTTTGCCGGAAACAACTTTTGATACTCTCAATCTAAAGGCCGCTCTATTCGCTCTTGCTGAAATTAATAAAAAACGAACGTTGCCAATTCCTGTGATGATCTCTGTGACCATCACCGATGCTTCTGGCAGAACCCTTTCAGGCCAAACAGTCGAAGCCTTTTGGAACTCCGTTCGCCACGTAAAACCTTTGAGTGTTGGAATCAACTGCGCTCTTGGCGCGCAAGAAATGCGGCCCTATATTGCTGAGCTTGCCAAAATCGCTGACTGTTATATCAGCTGTTATCCCAACGCCGGCTTGCCTAACCCACTCTCTGAAACGGGCTATGATGAAAAGCCTGAAGACACTTCTTATTACCTCGAAGACTTTGCGACGGCGGGCTTTCTCAACCTCGTTGGTGGTTGCTGTGGAACGACACCTGAACATATTGCCGCTATTGTAAAAAAACTGCACGACAAGCCCGCTCGAAAATTTTCTGAGACCGTTCGCAAAACGCGACTCTCGGGTCTTGAACCATTGATTCTCGATCCCGCACAAAAAACTTTTTTGATGGTGGGAGAGCGAACCAATGTGACGGGCTCTCCAAGATTTGCCAAGCTCATCAAAGATGGTCTCTTTGAAGAAGCTTTAAGCGTTGCTCGCCAGCAAGTAGAAAATGGCGCCAATATACTCGATATTAATTTCGACGAAGGCATGCTCGACTCTGAAGCTTGTATGACTCATTTTCTCAATCTCATCGCCTCTGAACCAGACATCTCTCGCGTTCCCTTGATGATTGATAGCAGTAAGTGGAGCGTGCTGGAAGCTGGTCTTAAATGCGTCCAAGGAAAAACTATTGTTAACTCGATCAGTTTGAAAGAGGGTGAAGAAAGCTTCTTAAGACAAGCGGGACTTGTGCGCCAGTATGGAGCCGCCGTTGTGGTGATGGCCTTTGATGAACAAGGACAAGCGGCCAGTAAAGAAGACAAAGTGCGAATCTGTGAACGCGCCTATAAATTACTTCGTGAAAAACTCGATTTTCCGGCCGAAGATATTATCTTTGATCCGAATATTCTCACCATCGGCACAGGAATCGAAGAACATAATCGTTACGCTCTTGATTTCATCGAAGCCGTCTCCGAAATTAAAAAACGCTGCCCAGGTGTTCTGACATCCGGTGGTGTTTCCAATATCAGCTTTTCTTTCCGTGGTAATAATATTGTCAGAGAGGCCATGCACTCGGCTTTTCTCTATCACGCTATTAAAGCGGGCCTTGATATGGCGATCGTGAATGCTGGAATGCTCGCGGTGTATGAAGAAATTGAACCTGAACTTTTAGAGAAAGTGGAAGCTCTGCTTTTCAATAAGTCACCGAAATCCACGGAAGACCTTTTAGAATACGCCCAACGAGTGAAGGGCAAAGCCGGAATAAAAATCCAAAACGACGAAACTTGGCGTCAAGGCAGTCTTGAAGAACGTATCACTCACGCGCTCGTAAAAGGCGTCGGCACTTATATTGAAGAAGATACAGAGGAGGCCAGACTCAAATTCCCTCGCCCACTTGATGTGATTGAAGGGCCATTAATGGAAGGCATGAAAGTTGTCGGAGACCTTTTTGGCTCGGGAAAAATGTTTCTCCCACAAGTAGTGAAGAGCGCACGAGTTATGAAACAAGCGGTCGCTTACCTCAATCCTTTTATGGAAGAGGAAAAGCGCAAGCGCCCCGATCTCAATGAAAATCAAAAAGTTTTTGTCATCGCCACAGTCAAAGGTGATGTCCACGATATTGGAAAAAATATCGTCTCTGTGGTGCTCTCTTGTAACGGTTACAAAGTGATTGATCTTGGTGTGATGGTCGGTCTTGAGCAGATTCTCAAGGTCGCCACTGAGGAAAAAGCTGATATCCTCGGATTGTCGGGTCTCATTACGCCTTCTCTCGATGAGATGATTACGAATGCCAAAGAAATGGAGCGCCGAAAACTCAGTATTCCTCTTTTGATTGGAGGGGCCACAACAAGCCGAACACACACTGCCGTTAAAATTGCACCTCATTACTCGGGACCTGTTGTTCATGTCGGTGATGCTTCTTTAGTCGTTGAAGTATGCTCTAAACTCACTCACTCAAAAATGCGTGAAGAATTCATTCAAGAGCATGCTGATAAACAAAAGGCCCTCGCTGAGTATTATCACCAATCACTCAAAGAAGAAGCTCCGGCGCTGCCTTTAGTAAAGGCGCGAGAGCAGAAATTTCAAACAGACTGGAGCCTCTTTCAAGAAGAGAAGCCTGACTTTACCGGCATTCAAGTTTTAAGTGAAATACCTCTCGAAGAAATTATCCCTTATATCGACTGGTCTCCATTTTTTTGGACATGGGAGCTCAAAGGCGTTTACCCGCATATTCTAGGAAACGAAAAATACGGAGAGCAAGCCAAAATTCTTTTCGATGACGCTCAAAAAATGCTTAAACGTATTCAGCAGGAGAAGCGCTTTAAACCTAAGGCCGTGCTTGGCCTTTGGCCGGCCAATTCCGTTGGAGATGATGTCATTCTCTACCAAGATCATGAACGCACACAGGAGCTTTCGACTTTAAATTTTTTAAGACAGCAAAAAGTCAAAACCGGCGCAGATCAAAACTCTTACTGCCTAGCTGATTTTGTTGCGCCAAAAGAAACTGCCAAACAAGATTTCATGGGGGCCTTTGTCGTCACAACCGGAAAAGAAGTAGATGAATTCGCTCGCAGCTTTGAAAAAAATCTCGATGACTACTCGGCAATTCTCGTTAAAGCTATTGGCGATCGATTGGCCGAAGCTTTAGCGGAACTGGTTCACAAAAAGGTGCGACAAATTTGGGGTCACGGCGCAGATGAGAATTTAAGCTTTGAAGATCTCATCAAGGAAAAATACCGTGGAGTCAGGCCCGCCCCCGGTTACCCCGCCTGCCCAGACCACACGGAAAAAACAAAACTCTGGAAGCTACTCGATGCCTCAGCTCACACAGGCGTTGAACTCACTGAGAGCTTTGCCATGACTCCTCAGGCTTCTGTGTGTGGCTATTATTTTGCCCACCCAAAGGCCCGTTATTTTCAGGTTGGAAGTCTTTTAAAGGATCAAGTTGACGATTATGCCGCTAGAAAAGGCATGAAAATCGAAGAAATTGAAAAATGGCTCGCTTCTAATATCGAATATAGGTGATAATAAAGAGATGGATCTCTTTAAAAGCCTCGCGCAAAAGAAAAGTCCGAACAACCCCGTAAACTACCAGCTGTGGAGTCAGTCTCTCGATTTCGCGAGAAGCTCCCTCTCTCAAACAGTTCTCTCTGACCTCTCTCTTTTAAAATTGGCAGAGGCTTCAGAAACAGTTGAAGACTTCAACCTCATCGCCAAGTATCTCTACCTCAGTTCTAAAACACAACCAGACCCAGGTCGAGGTTGTCAGAGTTTTTTTAAAGCAGTGGATGAATCGAACTATTCTCTCAAAGAGTGGATTTCGACTATCAGTACCTTTGACAGCTATTTAAAAGAGCAAAAAAAATCTGCCTCTTTTCTCGTTATGCTTGGTTACGTTCAGTGCTGTTCTGAATCTCCCGGGAATAAGGGAGTGAAAAGAGGTTTGCGAGAGCTCCTCTTAGAGATGCTCTCGCAATATGGATTTGAAGCGGCAAAAGGCTAGACAGCTTTTAGCGTTTGTCCCACAAGATTTGTGTATTCAGAGTGTCCCCAAACAACAACCTTTTGCTCTTTTGTCGATTGAGTCTTTTTATTTTTTCTACTGCTTGTCTTGAGACCTTCCAAAAATTTCTCCAAATTAATTAAGTAAGATTGGAAGATTTTTTCTTCGCTCTCATCCATCCACACTTTTTGAACTTTAATCACTCCTTTTTCTTTATCTTCATAGTGCTGATTGACCAATGTGACAAAAAGCTCTTTGATTTCCTCTTGGAGTGATTCTTTTGAAAGACTTATTTTCTGTGGAGCATCCGGATGAAGGGAGTATTTTCCAGACTTATAAACAATCATCTCAGAGAAAATTAACTGAGAAAGAATATTATTCAAAAGACCATAGCTCAAAGAAGTATCTTGAAATAAATCATGAAGAGTTTTCTCCGAACGAGAAAGGGATTCTAAAATAAGTCTCTCTACCATTTGCAAATTTGTTTTTTTCATTTTCTCTATTCCTTATGCTGCTAGATTTTGTTCGATTTGAATTTCGTTTTGAAGGTTCCATAGCTCTAATTTTCTTTCGAGCTCTCGCTCTAAACTCATCAAATATTCGTTAGAGAGTTTTTGGCTCGCTTCTTGTAAACACAGAAAAAGCTTTGAGTGTTTCTCGCCTTTGATAGTGATAAGCTTTTTGAAGATGTCGAATTCTTTGACTCTCATTTCGTGTCCATTGAAAATACGAAATACCCGCGTTTGCTGAATGCCCGTTTGTTCTGAAATTTGGCGAAATGAGATGGACCCATAAAGATCGCGGTAAGCCTTTAATAATTGAATTTGTGTTTGCATTGTACCCTCCAGTGCTGTTTCATCTTTGCAAAGCAGGAGCTGGGCCAAAGAAATCTAACCTTAAACCCTTGAAAAAACGTCGGGTTTTCGGATTTTTCGTTTCGAAACCGGAACATCTCGTTCTATAATCAGAACATGCGAATAAAACTAATGACCGCCAATATACGCTTTGATAATCCGGAAGACGGAGACCATGCGTGGCCCCACAGAAAGTCTGTTATGGAGCATGCTATTCGCTCCTTTGCCCCGCATATCTTAGGAACGCAAGAGGGACGAGAACCACAGCTTAGAGATTTAGAGCAGATGCTTTTACCAGAGCTGCAACTCGCGACTTCTCATCGCTCCTGGATCGAAGAGCGTATGTATCCCTGCTTGTTTTTTGATCCTAAGTTTATTGAACTTGAAAACTCTGGAGATATTTGGCTTTCAGAAACTCCCCAAGTTGCGGGCAGCAAATCCTTTGATAGCGCCTTTCCAAGACTTGTTACATGGATGAAAGGTATTTTCAAAGAGACCAAACAAAGTTTCGTCGCCGCAAGTATTCATCTAGATCACTTAAAATCGAGAACTCGTGAACAACAAGCTAAAATTCTCGTTCAAGAGCTAAAGCCACTTGTTAGCGAAAATGATATTTTTGTTTTGCTTGGAGACTTCAACGAAAGTCCGCAAGAAGACGTCAGGCAAATCTTGCATGATGGATTTGAAAATCTCTACGATCCTTGGTTTATTTTAGATAAGCCGGAGGAGTTCACCCATCACGACCTTAAAGGCAATAGCAGAGAAGGTTCACGTATTGATTGGATACTCGTGAATCGCAAGCTCAAACCCTTTGATATCTTCGTAGATAAATCTCATAAAAATGGGATTTATCCTTCGGATCATTTTCCCGTCAAAGCTGTTTTGAGCACGACAATTGACTAAAGCTTGTGTCCCATCTCTTGGCCGAGCTTAAGATAAACTTCCGTCCCCTTAGCTGTCCAATCGAGAATATCTTGGCTTGGTGTCCAAGCGCCTTTCTCTCCTAACAAAATGACAGTGGAACCGCCGAAGAGAAAATATCCTTTTTCTTCGCCTCGAGAAAACTGTTTCGATTTTGATGATTGAACAATTTTTCCAACACAAGTAGCACCAACTTCTATATAGGCGAGTTTGCCAAAGTTTTTGGTTTCAAGAATACTGACTTGTCTTTCGTTTTGAAGAAAAATTTCGGATTTTTGTTTAAGAGCGATCGGATTCACAGAGTGTAAAATCCCTGGCACACGGTAGCTCTCAACAACCTCACCAGCATCGGGATAGTGATAACGGTGATAATCGACCGGACAAAGCCTCGCCACAACGAGCGGTCCGTCTGAGAAAGTCTCGGCCCATTTTTCACTGAACACTAAATCACGTGGCCTCATATGAACTCCCTTCACAGGAATTTTGAGATCGTCGCTATGGCCCGCGTGACCAAAGTATCGCGCTTCACATGGGGCAGGAAAAAGATGTTCATCGCTCACGAAAGGGCGCTTCCCAGCTTTAAAAGGGCGAATAAAAAATTCATTGAAGTGAGCGTAAGGGTCCTCTTCGGTACGACCTGGCGTTGGATCAAACTCATCCATCTTGATGGCGAAATCGCGGATGAAGGGTTTGATTTTGCGTTTTGAAATTAAGCTCGAGCTTTGGAGCGCACCGTAGGCTTTACTTACGAAAGGCCTGACGAAAAGTTCTGAGAAAGTTTTGCCGCTTGAGGTTTCATACATCCAACGGACAGCCGCATCTCCATAGACTTTTTCTATCTGTAGGTCTTGAGATTCACGACTAAAGTATTTGATTTCCATGGACTTTTCCTCGCTTGACGCTGAGTTGACAGAAACTTAGCTTGATTGAAGTTTCGCTAGGGATTATATCTAGAAGTGTCTCTACAGACAAGAAATTCACCTCTAAAATCAAGGAGTTCCTGTGACGATTCGTTTTGCTCTCCCCTACTTGATTCTCACTTTCTTTCTGTGCTTTCCTCTGGCCCATGGCCAGACGACTGAAACAAAAATGCTGCTTGAAAATGAGCGCAACTCCATCAGTGTCTTTGAAAAAAATGTGAATTCCGTCGTTAACGTTTCCAATCTTAGAATGGCCCGTAGAGGTTTTTTTGATATGGACCCCATGCAAGTTCCCGCCGGTGCAGGAACGGGATTTATTTGGGATGAGCAAGGCCATATCGTGACAAATTTCCATGTGATCGCGGGAGGTGATAGCTTCTTGATTTCTTTTCATGCCGATACAAAACAATACGAAGCCGAGCTGGTGGGGGCCGAACCTAGAAAAGATATTGCTGTTTTGAAGCTCAAGGAAAGACCTGCAAAACTTTTTCCCGTCACGCCGGGAGAATCTAATCAATTAAAAGTGGGACAAAAAGCGATGGCGATTGGAAATCCTTTCGGACTTGATCACACGCTTACGGCCGGAATCATCTCCGCCACCAATCGAAAAATTCAAGGGATTGGTGATGTGAAAATTCACGGCATGATTCAAACCGACTCTT
Organism: Bacteriovoracaceae bacterium UBA6166; assembly: GCA_002435795.1. GTDB lineage: Bacteria > Bdellovibrionota > Bacteriovoracia > Bacteriovoracales > Bacteriovoracaceae > UBA6166. The sequence continues at coordinate 40,699 of DIUE01000027.1, forward strand.
CGATCAATCCCGGAAACTCAGGCGGTCCACTTTTGGATTCCGGCGGAAAGGTTATTGGCGTTAACACCATGATCTTCTCGCATTCGGGAACAAGTTCAGGTGTTGGTTTTGCCGTACCAATTGATAGTGTCAAAAAGATTGTTCCAGAGCTCATTAAGCATGGAAAAATTGTTCGCCCAGGTCTTGGGATTGGAGTGCTTCCAGATCACCATCGTCGTCGTTTCGGTGTGGAAAAAGGAATTATAGTCACCACTCTCGATCCAAATGGAGGTGCTGCCAAAGCTGGGATCAAAGGAATTCATCAAGATCGCCGAAATCGCTACTTACTCGGAGATATCATCACTGCGGTTGATAAGTTTGAAGTAAATACCTTTGATGATATTTACCATGCGCTCGAAAATTATAAAATTGGAGATTCGGTGGAAGTGACTTATGTTCGAGACGGAAAAGAGCGTAAGACTAAAGTTCTTTTGACTGAGATCTCAAGTTATTAATCAATTCTAAAAGTGAAAGGGAGCGATGAAGTATGTCGCTCCCTTTTTGTAATACGTACTGTCGCCCTTGTTGACGAATCACAAGAGCAGCCTCACTCGATTCATAAAATCCCCATTTCCCAAGAGCATTCAAACACCAACGTTTTTTAGTCTGATCTTCAAACGCCAATTGTACTGGTACAATTTCGCAGGCCTGTAATCGAAAGCGTCCTTGATTTAAATCAAAATAAGCCGACTCAATTCCAAAAACAGCTTCCCAATCGCCACTCAAAATAAGGTCTTCAGCTAACATCTCCGACATACTTCCGCTCTGTTGATCAAGTAGCCATAGCTTTGTAGAAAGCTCTAACATTAATTCCCAATGATGACTGGTGAGCAAAATTGTTTTTTTGAACTGGCTAGCAATTCTTTTAAGCAATAGAAAAATTTCAATCTGATTTTTTAAGTCTAAAAAAGTCGTGGGTTCATCGAGGATTAAAATATCTGTTTCTTGTACCAGGGCCCTAGCAATCATGACTCGCTGTCGCTGCCCATCACTTAAATCAGAGATTTTTTTACTCGTCATTTCTGTTAATTGAAATGATTCGATCACAACTTGAAGTGCTGCTCTATCTTTAAGACCGAGCCTTCCCCAAAAACCTGTGTAAGGTGATCTCGCAAGTTCTAACACTTCTAGGACTGTCAGACCGTAGGGGAATTCTCTTTCGGTGAGAACAATTGAAACCTGCGTTGCCAGTTCTTGAGCTGTGAAGTCTTTAAGATCTTGGCCCGCAATCTTTATTTCTCCGCTCAGTGAAGGGATTAGGCCTGAGAGAGTTTTGAGAAATGTCGTCTTTCCAACTCCATTTTCTCCAATCAAACAAATCACTTCACCTGCTTCAACACTTTGATTGAGTCCTTGAAATAAGGGAGCCTCATAACCGATCGCAAGGTTCTTAAATTCGATAATTTTAGAAGACATAAGAACGTCCTCTTAAACGAAAGAGAAAAATGATCATAAATGGTGCGCTCAAGAGCGCCAACCAAGCATTGATTGGGAGAGAATAAGGCATTAAAAGAAGATTTAAGAGCTGAATACTTAGACAAAATATTCCGCCAAGAAAAAAACTACCCATAATCAAAAGGTGGTGGCGATGCTCACTGAAATACCAACGTGCAAGATGAGGAATTAAAACTCCTACAAATGCGATCGGTCCTGTCGTTGCCGCAACAATTGAAGCCATTAGGCCCGAAAGAAGAATTAAGAGAAATCTTACGCGCTTAAGATTGACGCCCATACTTTGTGCGTAGCGATCTCCAAGCAACATTGTATTGAGAGATTTAGACATGAGGATACTACAAAAAAAGAGAACTAGAGTTATCATCGCTAGAAATAACGCCGTCTCAAGCGATAGACGCTCAAAGCTCCCCATTCCCCAAACAAGAAAGGCGCGCAGGTTTTCGGAAGGGGCATAAAGAGTCATCAATTGAACGAGACCTGCTAAGAGTTGACCTAGTAGTAATCCAAAAATCAGGAGAAACGTTTTTTGCTTGAGAAAGGGGGCGATCATCACGATCACAGCAAGAGTTCCAAGTCCTCCGATCACTGAGAATCCAAAGACTCCGAATAAACTTAAACTGCCGCCAGCGAGCAAATACCAGAGCGCGACTCCAAAAGAAGCACCCGATGGAATTCCTAAAATATAGGGTCCCACTAAGGGGTTTTGAAAATAGACTTGCATGAAGAGTCCCGCGACACTCAAAAGCCCTCCGGCACAGAGAGCGGTGATCATTTTAGGAAGTCTAAGTTCAGATAAGATTAATGCTTGTTCTGGAGAGATCTCTGAAAAAAGTGGAATTGAAATCGGTCCTATCACTAAAGTGAGCAGTGCTAAAATCGTGCAAATAAGAGCAAGAATTATGAGCCTCATAGATTGGCCTTCACAAAATAATTCAGTTGCCCTTCTCCTTGATAAATTGCGAGCAGATCTGAAGCCACTAAGTCGGGACGATAATGTCCCTCCTCAAAATACGCAAAGCCACCAGATGTAGGCTTGAGTAAAAAAACTTGTTTATCTTTCATAAGAAAGTGATGCTTTCCGTCTAGCATAAGTCCTTCAGCAAGGGACGTCCAGCTCGCCATCGGGAGCCAAAGTTTCGTTTTCTTTGCTCGTAAGAAAATCTCTTCCAAGTTTAATGCGTAAGGGCCTCGACCATTAAGATCCATAAATATTGTCTGACCTCCGATATGACGGATGAGCTGAGAGAGCTCATGATCTTGGCCTGGAGCAAACCATTGACCGTGATAATGGTGTCCAATTAAAAGTGGACTCACTTCTTCAAACTTATCTTGATACTTATCCTTCAGATCTAAATAGCGACTCTCTGTTGTTTTAAAAAAATCTAACGACTCACGCTCTTTTCCTAAGATAGCCCCAAAGAATTTAATCCACTCTAAACGGGCCAGTGGCGTTGTTTCTAGATAATCCAAATTCGGAAGAACCACGAGTCCAAGCTTTCGTGACTTTTGCAAAATCTGCTCATCATAAAAAAATGGTGAGAGCATAAGAGAAGTGATTTTTTGCGACACAAGCCATTCGGGACGAAGGCCTTCTCCCATTTCAACTACCCCATGTTCTTTCCAATAAGCAGAAGAGATCAGTTGCTTATTGGCAAAGCCCTTGACGACATCGGCACCGTCTAAAATTTCAAAAGGATACAGATAGGTCGTAGAAAAAAGAGCAAGAGAAGATAAAGATTCTCTAGTGTGTGCTTCTATGCAATGGGGGACCTGGCTGCGACTAAGAAAAATGACATCAGAAAGATTTTGAAAAGTGATTTTCAGAGTTTCAACATTTTGTTGTAGTTGAAACTGTTTGGCATATTTGAGAGGGACTGATTCAAAATTTTGCTCATGACATGACGGTAGACGACTATGCGCCGGCATTGATAAAAATGCGAAACAGAGAAGGACCTTGACATAACTTAGCAGTGTCGAGAAGCTCATAGATAGATATCGTATGAGGAAACTCATTAAAAGGGAATCTGGTGTAATTCCAGAACTGCCCCGCAGCGGTAAAAGGGTACGAAATCTCGATTAAACGCACTGACAAGGATGTTGGGAAGCGCGAGAGAGTAGGTTTGATCCCTTAAGTCCGAAGACCTGCGATACCTCGCTTCCCTTTTTGGAAGTGGAAAGCATTTGATTTTCGCGGGAAGAATCAGATACGGCATTGCTGTATTTATTTTTCTCCCTTTGGGGGAGACTTGAGAGCAAGTAGAAATTTTCTCTTCTTTTTGTCCATTCTATTCCATGGGCAGGCTATCGCAAAAATTTTAGTAACGGCCGATAGAAAAGCGCTTTCAGAAGAGCGTGCCAGTGGTCAGGTTATACTGCTCACACGAGCTGATATTGAAAACACCGGGACCCAAACACTTGCAGAGCTTCTCTCTAAACAGCCAGGAATTGTTATCACTCAACAAGGATTGAGTGGGGGTAATACAAGCCTTTTTTTAAGAGGTTCGGAAGCTCGCCACGTCTTAGTCCTCATTGATGGGGTCTTAGTCAATGATCCCTCAAATCCTAACCGCCAATTCGATTTTGGTCATCTCAACTTAGCCGCGATTGAAGAGATCGAAATTCTTAAAGGCTCACAAGCGGTTTTATACGGTTCAGATGCCATCTCAGGTGTCATCTCACTCAAAACTCGCGACTTACAAAAAAACCTAATTTCACTCTCTGCAGGTAGCTACGATACTTATGAGATGAGTGCTGCCACTGGCTTCAATCAATTTCAGCTCGGAATTAATATTACAAATGCAAAAGGACTTTCGTCTGCAAAGTCTGTAAATGAAACTCCTGATGGACGGGAGAATTTACATCTCTATTCAAGCTATAAACTTGAAACAAAGAAGATGGGCCAGTTTATTTTTCGAGGCCGCCTGAATCAAGATCATTTTGATTTTGATGATATCGATGTTGCAGGAAACCCTATTGATGCCAAAAACAACAAAACTAAACAAAAAGAAAATCAACAAAGTATCGTCTGGAATTATCTGCTCTCAGAAGCGACGGGGCTTGAAGTTCAAGTATCTCGCTATTCACTCACAAGAGAAGTCTCACAAAATGAGAGCAAATCTAAATTTTCAGGAGAACACCGCCACGGTCATCTCCTCTTAAATCAGCAATGGAGTGAACAACAATATACAACAATTGGTCTTGAAGCTCGTTTCGAAGAATACAAACAGAGCGCCGATGACTCTAAAGAAATTCTCACTCCTTATATTTTTCATCGTTATGATTTTAAAAAATTTTTTATAAGTGGTGGCCTAAGATTCAATAAAGAAAATTCGTCAAAAGAGTTTTTAAGCTATCAAACAACGATTGGTCACATTTTTAAAAATGGCCACTTAAAGGCGAACTACTCGACTGGCCATAAAAATCCAAGTCTGTTTCAACTTTTTGATCCGCTTTACGGCAACTCTCTCCTCTCTTCAGAAAAAAGTAAACATGGCGAACTTAGCTCCCGCTTTGAATTGCTCGATAAAAAATTAGGATTTGAGTTAAGTTACTTCATCACAAAACTTACTAATCGTTTTGATTTTGATCCGACTAGCTTCAAAACAATTAATGGAGGAGACGCAAAAATCAGCGGCCAAGAAGTGTCTCTCGACTATCAATGGCTTAATCACACAACGTTCATCTCCTTTCAGCAATTAAAAACTCTCGACGAAGTAACGCAAAACCGTCTTATCCGAAGACCTCGTCATCTCATTCAAGCGGGTCAAAATTTTAAATATTCAGACCTAGTTTCTTTGAGCTGGGATTACCAATTTATCTCTTCTAAAAAGGAGTTTGGTGATCAAACGATTGGCAGTGCTTCAATTTGGAATCTCTCTTTAGGTGGAATAATCAAAAAGGACTTGAGCTACAGAGCATCTTTAATGAATCTCTTTGATAAAGACTATGAAACAGCTCGTGGGTATAATAGTCCTGGTCGAAACTGGCGAATTTCGTTGGGCCTTAGTTTTTAGAGATGATGATCTAGAAACGAGGCGGGAAATTTAATGAGATAATGTCCCAAACGATTCAGTAGCCCTACTCGATCGAAGCGATGCTTTGCGACACTCTCAGCTGTTTGCAGTTCTATTGAATTATCCCAACGTTTTTCAATGCTTTCTTTGAGCATGCCCGTGAGTTTTTCATCGTAACAAATAAGCACTAACTCAGAACTCCAATTAAATGAACGAGGATCGAAATTCAAACTTCCGATCATGAATGATTCATCATCGATTAGAGAGCTTTTTGAGTGAATGCCCCAACGGCTTTCCCCAACCATATCCTCAAACACTTCGTGGTTTGGCATACGATCACCTGAATAAGCGGCAAAACTTATTCCCCTCTCTATCCACTTGCTAGCGCGGTCAAAGAAAATAGAAGTCGTCAGCATTAAATCTGTCGAATAAAAACTATTCGTCATGATCTTGATATTTACGTCACGATCAAGAATTTCCTGCAATAAATCTTTCGTTTGATTATTAATAATCACAAAAGCTGACTCTTTCAAAATTTCAGTTTTTGCACTTGTCATCCATTCAAAAGTCACTTCAGAGCTCAAACGTAAATTTCGATCTTGTGCCCACGCTCCAACACCTGGTACATCACTGGCAAAAACTAATTTATTGCAATTGCCGCCAGGTAAATTTTTGAGATCAGAATTTGTCGCCGCCGCAACTCTTTGTTTGAGGGCTAAGTCTTGCTTAGACTCAATGATGAATTCTTGTGCTTCGACTTCATTTTTATTCCAACGAAAGAGGTCTTCACGATACTTGCGATTGGCCTCTAGTCGACTCCCTTTACGATAAACTAAATCATTAAGATGAGGTTTTTTAGGTCTAGGCAACGCCTTAGAAAAAGAACTATTCCAAAATTCATCAAAGCTCGCACGAATCGTTTTAACGATCGGACCATCTACGACCATATCTCGATCAATATAATTAAACTCTGAATGCAAATCGAAATATCGATCTCGCAGATTTCGTCCACCAACAAGGGCCACTTGATCATCCACACTTAAAAGTTTGCGATGGTTTCTGTAATGCACGCTCGGTAATGAGGCCAGAGGTACTGGATTATAATAACGAACCTGAACTCCTACTTTCTCAAGCTCGTGAATAAAAAATGGAGTGATCTGTGTGCCAACAAATAAATAATCAACTAAGACTCTCACTTTCACCCCTTGCTTTGCTTTACGCACAAGCGCTTGCAATAACAAACGGGTGGATTTATCTGCATGAACAATAAAGTATTCAAATTCAATTTGCTTCTGGGCCTGCTCAATTAAATCCAAACGCTTTTGAAGGGCAACAAGGCCTGTGTTTAAAAATCTAATATCGTGATTTTCGTTCACTTCTTGATAAAACGGAGCTCGGCGAGCAGGCTTGTCACTAGCATTAGCGGATAAAAGACTTTGGAGAATAAGGGCAATAAACACAAAAAGACGCATCGCAACAAAATACAGTTAATAGGCCCTCGTTTCCAGAAAATTGTAAAGATTTCCTCATCACTGGAACAAGATTTCAGGAGCTTAGCAATTAATAATTATGTTATCTTTAGGGATAAAATGAAAACAACGAACCTTCACTACTCACTCGTGGCCTTACTCACCTTGCTGCTGGGCCTTGGCATTTGGCTGCCTCAAATTATAGGTTCAGATAACTATCCCTTAGATTACCACCGAGTCCTCGTTATTAATGGATTTGTGATCTTCTCCATCATGGGTCTTGCTCGCATAAAACTCTCAAGACTTACTGGGCCTTTATTCTTTTTGGCAACAATCACGGCTTTTGTTTCACCAGATATCTCATTATGCTTTCAAGCACTCTTAGTTATATATTTACTGCTTACACAATCGGCTCATGAAGGCCTGCCACTCTCCGTGGAAACCATTCTAAAAATCATCGCTCTCTTTTTTCTCTTTGCAAGTGCTCTGGGCCCTTTAGTTCAGCAAGTTCATTTTTCAACCTACCAGCTTATAGAAAATGCTCTTCTTTTGTTTGTCCTAAGCCAGCTTGCAAATAAAAAATCCATCTCAATCCTCTCAAATTTAGGCTTAAGTCTTTTTGTCTTTAGCTGTTTGTTTGAACATGCCTATGCCGAGCTTTTTAAATTCATTATCTGGATCTTGCTTCTGATAAATTCAAAAGAAGAGATCTATTCGTTTCCAAAAGAGAAAAATGCTCTTGAAAGGTGCCGGTGGTTCTCACTCTGGTGCTTCCCTCTAGGGATTCTCGCAAAGTTCTTCGCTTGGGACTACGGCGTTCATATTGCGCACTTCACTTTCGCAGGAAGCTTTGTTTTGTATGTGGTGCTTAATCTCTTTATTGGCTCAAATGAGAAAATAAAGGGCCGGATTATTTATGCCATCACGGCGGCCATTATTTTTGGCATGCTAACAAGAGTCTCTGCCATTTTCATGACAGAGGCTTATTATAGACATTTAGCTTATGGAGCTCTTGTGATCATTGGCGCTCTCATAGGAGCGCTCAAGATAAGAAAGGCTTAATTCATATTCGGGTCCATCGCGTCTCGAACACCTTCACCCACTAAATTGAGCATGGTCAGCGTTCCAAAGAGAGCGATAGACGGATAAACCGCAAGCCACCATGCAATGGTGTAATTACGTTGAGCTTGCGCCAAAAGCTCACCCCAGCTAGGTGTTGGAACTTCAAGTCCAAAGCCTAGGTAATCAAGGCTCGCGAGAGCAATGATATTTGAAGAGATCACAAATGGAGAAAAAGTAATGATTGGCGCTAATGAGTTTGGAAGAATATGTTTGAAGATCAATTTGAAATTACTTGTTCCAAGGGAACGAGCGGCTTCAACGAATTCTTTCTTACGATTCTTTAGAAACTCTCCTCTAACGTAATAGCTGATCGGAATCCAACCAAATAAGCAAGAGATAGCGATGAGCAAGGTGAGAGTTGGAGAAAAGATCGAAACAAGGATAATAAGCAAGAAGAACTGAGGCACAGTGCTTAGAACTTCCACCACACGCTGGCCTACAATATCAAAGATTCCACCATAGAATCCCATCAATCCGCCTGCGAAAGTTCCAATGATGAAGCAAATAAACCAAACCATAAAGGCGTAGATAAAGCTGTACTTAAAGCCGTAGAGAAGACGAGTGAGAACATCTCGTCCCCTATCATCTGTTCCCATCAAATTTTGAGCTGAAGGTGTCGCTGGGTAAGAAGTCACATTTGGGTTTGATTCAAACGGGTCCCACTTAATCACAGGCCAAATCGCCCAATCGGCATCAGAGAGTTCGATACTGCGATAATCCATTCTCACAGAAGTGGTAATCCCAAAATCTTTTGCGAGATAATTCCTAAACACAGGAAAATAAGTCTCTCCTTGGTACTTCATCACTAGCGGTTTATTGTTAGCGATTGTTGGTGCCAAGAACGTCAGAGAGAGGCCAACGATTAGGAAAAAAAGCGAAGCCACGGCCGTCTTTCTTTTCTTGAATCGTCTCCAACGCTTGAGAGTCAGTTCATTTTCAATATAACGCTCAATCATGAGAAATCTATCCTTGGGTCAACGATCACATAAGCGATATCACTAATTAAATTTCCAAGTAGCATCAAAAAACTTTGAATGAAAATCAGTCCCATAATCACGTTATAATCTCTTTCGAGAATTGCGCGGTAACTCAGTAGACCGATGCCATCTAAGCTGAAGATTGTTTCTAAGAGAATTGAACCTGCGAAAAAGATGGTCAAGAAACTTCCAAGACCAGTCACGATCGGGATCAAAGCGTTTCTTAGCGCATGCTTTAGATAGACTGTTTTTTCAGCCAAACCTTTAGCGCGAGCAGTGCGGATATAGTCCTTTTTAATTTCTTCAAGCAATGAGTTCTTCATCAACATAGTAAGAATCGTAAACGACCCGATCATGTAACAGATCAGTGGTAGAATAAAGTGGTGAATTCTTTCGACCAATTTGCCCCAGAAATCTTTTTCGTAATACCAGTCAGAATGAAGCTCACCGATTGGGAACCACTCAAAGAAACTGCCGCCGGCGAAATAGACGATCAAAAGGATCGCGAGCATGAAGCCAGGTATTGAGTACATGGCGAAAAGGATAAAACTTGAGAGCAAATCGAATTTTGAGCCATGCTTAATGGCCTTTATCACTCCCAGAGGAATACAAATTAGGTAGGAAAGAAAAAGCGAGACGATACCAAATTGCAAAGAGACCGGGAATTTTGACATCACGATGTCTTTAACTGGCTCTTCGTAAGTGAAACTATCGCCAAAATCGAGAGTCGTTAAGTTTTTTAACCAAATAAAATAGCGAGTGTGGACGGGCTTATCAAAGCCGTATTGTTTGTTTAAAGCTTCGATCACGGCATCTGAGACAACGCTGTCCCGTCCTCCGCCGTCACCGCCGCCGCCGCCAGAGGAACCAGCGCCGCCAAAACGCAGTTGTTGCAAACGCTGCTCAACTGGGCTTCCCGGGGCCAAATTAATAATGGCAAAAACGACGATGGTAATCCCTAGCAATGTAGGGATCATCAACAGAAAACGTCGAATAATATAAGTTAGCAAATCCGAGCTCCTTCAGCTATTTCGGGGGGGCGATCCACCAATAGTTTGTTCCAACGCTAAATTTCAATGTATCTTGCTTTCGCATCATACGCTTCGTGTGTGAATAGAAGGTATGTTCTGTATTGAATAAAAACGCATAGGGAGCATCTTCGGCAATGATGCGATAAACTTCTCGAAGTTTTTTTACTCGCTCTTCTTGATCCATAAGTGAGCGAGACTCATCGATTAATTTATCTACGGTCGGATTTTTATAATTAGTGAAATTTGAGCCTTGGTTAGTCGCTGAGTCCGAATGCCAAATCTGCTTTGGATCCCAATCTACAGCCCCACCACTCCAAGCGAGCGTAACAGCTTCAAAGTTTCTCTCGTTCAAAAGGTTCACGAACGAGTTCCACTCGATCAAGCGAATATTCACGTCTACACCTTGCTGACTTGCGTTCTCACGAAAGACAGTAAGGTATTTCACGAAAACTTCGTTAGGAACAATGATGGTGAAGCTTAGTTTTCTCTGCTGACCATTGAGATTTTTAGCAAGAATACCATCACTACCGGCTTTCCAACCATCTGCGGCTAGAAGCTCGCGAGCTTTTTGTGGGTCGTAAGGAACTGGCTTCACGTTTGGATCAGCATAAATACTTTGAGAATACAAAGGGCCTGCAGCAGGAGCCGAGTGCCCGAAAAGAAATTTATCGATCATCTCTTGTCTGTTGATCAAATGATAAAGTGCTAAGCGCACATTTCTCGAAGCGAAAAGTGGGTTCTGTAAATTCCAACCAATAAAAGTATAGCCTTTAGGTTGTTGGTTTTTTACCTTAACCTTGAATACATCTTTCCCCCATCGAGGGCCGACTGCTTTTTGCTCGTATTCTTCCGGCGACAAAGCATTGAAATCGAGATCGCCTCTCGTTAGTCTTTGAAGAGCAACCGTTCCATCTCGTACAAAGCGCATAACGATACGATCAAAATTATAATAGCCAGCATTGACTGGATCTTTGTGTCCCCACCAATCTTTATTAGCGAGTAAAACAATATTTCTACCTCTATTGAACAGGTCTAACTTGTAGGGGCCGCTGCCAATAATGGTTCGATTAAGGATACGCTCTTGTTCTTTTGTTGGGTTTTCATAGGCGTGCCTTGGAAGAATCGCTAAGCCTGCCACTGAATCAAAATTTCTAAAGTAGAGGCTTTTAGCCGTAAAACGAACGCGATTTTTTCCGATGATTTCTACTTTTTCGATATTTTCGTAATAGGCTTTCGAGTGAGCTGTTTTGTATTTGTTATCTGGGTGCATGATCGCTTCAAAACTAAATTTCACATCTTCAACGGTCACTGGCTTACCATCGTGCCAAGTGGCGCCTTCACGCAGAGTGAATTCATACACAAGACCAGAGTCGGAAATCGACCACTCAGTCGCAAGACTAGCTTCCCATGCATAAGTATCCAAATTTCTTCTTAAAAGCGTTTCAACGATATACTCTTGCACTTGAGTTGAAGTGAGATCCGTTGAAGAGAGTGGATTGAGTGTCGTCGGTTCGTTGCCGAGATTCAGCATGAACGTCCCGCCCTTTGGCGCGTTCGGATTCCCGAGCGTTTGGTTTGGGGAATTCTCCACTCCAAAGACATGAGAAGAAGACAAAACCCATAGGATTAAAACAAAAAGCTTAATTGACATGACTCTTATCCCTCGAAACAAAGAGCGGTCAGCATAGTTTAAAAGATGCAAAATTTAAAGGAGTTTACAAACTGCCCCACCGCCGTGGGGCTGAGATTTTCTTTTTAGCTTTGGGATGCCGCAAGACAAATCAGGCGGCCCAATCCCTTCTTATGATTATTCATTAATTTTAGGAAGTTATAGAGTCTCAGCCCCACAGTACTGGGGCAGCTTCTATTTTTTAAGATAGAGTTTAGGATCTAACGCCCAGCGATCAACCTTCAGGTTTTCATCTTCAATGCGATAGATTTCAAGCTTTTTATCAACTTCATTTAACTTCGCCCGCGCATTTTCCAGATTGCGCAAGTTCACAGTCCGATCTTCTTCGAGGTCACTGAGTTCCTTTTGCCACTCTGCAAGAAGTTTTTGGCGTAAGACCTCAAAGCGCCCGTTCACAGCGTTTACTTTTTCAATATGAATATCAACTTCGCGAGTCTCTCGAGTGACTTGGCCTTCAAGGGCAAGGCGGCGCTTGAGCAGAATATCCAAGACTTCAGTTCCCATCTTGAGATTATTCACGAGGTCGCGAGAATAAAAATGCAAATAGGTTCCAAGCGCCATGAACATGAAACGTTCGCAGAATTCGTAATTCGGAACTTTGAGCAGGAGGTAGTCATTGGATTTGCCGACGACAAAAGAGGTGCAGCGTTGTGCGGGATAAGTTTGGTCCCAAAACTCTACACGATCGCGAGTATTGAGATATTTTAAATTCGTGAAATCGACTTTAATTCTAAGAAGTGCCGCCGGTTCGTTGATATGAGAGATGCGCCCAGAAAACTCTCCAAGTAAATCGAGATGACTTGTGTCTTTCGAAGCGAAAACTTGGCTTGTAAAAAGGAGAAAAAAGAAAAGCATTCTCATCGCTTTAGTATGACAGAATCCGAAAAAATTTCGAGAAAATTTAAAGAGGCAGGAATTAATCCGATTCGTCTGATAAGGTAAATGGTTCGTCATCGCCATCTTCAAATGAGAGGCTCGGGCTTTCATCAATGATAAAATCAGTCGCAGGCTCTTCTGTTGGCAGAGGCCTCACGCCAAGCTCGGCATCGATATAAAGATTGAGAGTTTCGAAATGATCGCGGAGTTCGCGAATCGTTTGGTAGACTTTGTCTGAAACCATCATCGGCATATCTTGAGTGTGATCGAGATACCAGCGAAGATTGTCGACTTGTGTATAGAACTGATCGAGGCTCACGATGACTTCAGGGCTGCATTTCTGTAAAACTTCAATGGAAGCCGAGTCGTAGCGATTTTTAAAAACTTCTGCGAAGTGCTCACGAATCCGCCGTCCAGAAAAAACGCTTAAGTACTCTGGAGCGCGAAGCTTAATTCTTTCATAGAGGCGTTGAGCATCTAGTTTAAGTAAGACCAGCAATTGATGAGTTTCGGAGTCGTGTTTTTTCATTAAGACCAATTATACAGTAGGAAGCTTTCCTCGTCGACCACCAGGCCAGAGTGCTGAGATTTCCGGGTCTTTCTTGAGGTTTTCAAAGATGGCCTCGACGACTTCGGATGACGAGATAGGAAGAGAGAGGGAGAGATAGGTGCCACGTTTTTCTTGTCGATAGTAGCCTGTATTCTTACTAAATGATGTGAGTTCAAAAAGGCGCACACTTCCGGCATTCATGCAGTAGTCGAGATAAGTACTTCTGAAACGAAGAAAAACTTTTCGACTCAAGAGATCTGGTGTGAAGCAGAGAATATCTAAGCGCTGACCGCCGTGAATTTCTTTAAGGTCATTTGGTGTCACGGGGATGAGGCGAATATGTTTTTGGCTAAAGGCTTGATTCAGATGAAAATAAATTTCCGGAAGTTCGGGAGTGAGGCGTAAGAAAAAAAGATAGGATTCACCGTTGATTTTCATACCGACTTATCGTCGGCAATAGCCCTTCAATACAGGTGTTTCGAAGGGAGAGGCAAAAATTGCCTCTGAGCGTTTTTAACGAAAGAGGCTCAGGAGAACGTAGACTGCGAATGAACCCATGACTGCGATTTCTGCGACGTGAATAAGATTGACTAAAACCATCTGTAACTCCTTTGGTTGAAATTAAAGAAGACTGTCGTTGTCGACAGTCTTTCTTAAATGATCTTCCTGATCTTGCTACTTGATTTTCATCCATGAAAATCTGACTAAAAAAAGTGAAGAGGGATTCTTAAATCTTTTGAGTGAAGAAATCTTGCCCATTAACGACGCCCAGATTTAATCTTCCCCCTTCACTCTTTAACATTCTTCCTTGAATACCGTTTCGGCTCCTTCCTTGGTGCCTACTTAAGTCATTGCTAAAGCTGTGCCAAAACTCAATCTGGGCCAACCTATTGAGCTTACGAGCGGTGATGGGTAACGGAGTCGATTTGCCCCTATAGTTTCATAGGGGCATTTTATTGAAACTCAAGCGAATCAGCGGTTTATCCAGTGGCACCAGTGTAGTGAGATTTTGACTCCTCTAAATTTCAGAGGCGAGATGATGGAAAATGACAGGGAAACTCTCTCTCATATCTTCTTACAAAACAGAGCTTCAATAAGTTGGAAAACTTGATGGAAACAAACCAAGTGAATTGGTCTGAAAAATCTTAAGAAAATTTTATTTTATTGTGATGTTTAGATGTCAAAAGCCCGTCGGTATTTCAAAGCTATGACAGAGGGAACTGATCAAAAAAAAGGCCTTCCCGAAGGAAGGCCTCTTGATTTTCTGGCTTTTTGTAAACTTGATCTTACATCATGCCTGGCATGCCGCCCATGCCACCCATTCCGCCACCAGCTGAAGCTGAATCATCTTTTGGAAGATCAGCAATCATGGTTTCAGTTGTAAGCATTAAGCCTGAGATTGAAGCTGCATTTTGAAGAGCTGAGCGAACAACTTTTGTTGGATCGATAATACCAGCAGCAACAAGATCTTCGTACTTGTTATCGCGAGCATTATAACCCCAAGTTGCTTTGCCGTTTGAGCGAACTTCGTTCACAACAACTGATCCCTCAACGCCAGCGTTAGCTGAGATTTGACGAATAGGCTCTTCAAGTGAACGTCTAATAACCTTCACACCAAAAGCTTGTTCTTCGTTTGCAGTCTTGAGTTTCTCAAGAACTTTTGAAGCGTGAAGAAGAGCTGAACCACCACCAACGACGATTCCTTCTTCAACAGCTGCGCGAGTTGCATTAAGAGCATCTTCAACACGGTCTTTCTTCTCTTTCATTTCAGATTCAGTTGGAGCTCCAACGTGAATTACGGCTACGCCACCATCAAGTTTAGCAAGACGCTCTTGAAGTTTTTCTTTGTCGTAGTCTGAAGTTGTATCTGCGATTTGCTTCTTAATAGTTGCAACGCGAGCTTGAACGTCAGCTTTCTTACCTGAACCGTCGACAACAGTTGTGTTTTCTTTGTCGATTGAAATGCGCTTAGCAGATCCAAGGTGAGAAATATCAGCTGATTCAAGAGTCATTCCGAGTTCGTCAGAAATAACAGTTGCACCAGTTAGGATCGCAAGATCTTTCAACATTTCTTTTCTTCTATCGCCAAAGCCTGGAGCTTTAACAGCTGCAACATGTAGAGTTCCGCGAAGTTTGTTTACAACAAGAGTTGTAAGCGCTTCACCGTCAACGTCTTCAGCGATCATCACAAGTGGACGACCTGTTTGCATTGATTTCTCAAGAATTGGAAGAAGTTCTTTCATGCTTGAGATTTTCTTATCAGTGATAAGGATATTTGGATTGTCGAAAACCGCTTCCATTTTTTCTGGATTAGTCACGAAGTATGGAGAGAGGTATCCACGATCAAATTGCATCCCTTCAACAACTTCGAGTTTTGTTTCAGCAGTTTTTGACTCTTCAATAGTGATCACACCATTGTTGCCAACTTTTGACATAGCGTCTGCTAAAAGCTTTCCGATTTCTGTATCGTTGTTACCTGAAATTGTTCCAACTTGTGCGATTTCGTCACTTGATTGGATAGACTTTGACATCTTCTTAAGTTCAGCAACAACGCTTTCTACAGCAAGGTCGATTCCTTTTTTGATTTCCATTGGGTTGTGACCAGCAGTTACTAGCTTGATCCCTTCGCGGTAAATAGCTTGAGCAAGAACTGTCGCAGTTGTCGTGCCGTCACCAGAGTCGTCATTTGTTTTTTGAGCGACTTCTTTAACCATTTGCGCGCCCATATTTTCGAAATTGTTTTCAAGTTCAATTTCCTTAGCAACCGTCACACCGTCTTTTGTGATGTGTGGAGCGCCGAAAGACTTTTGAATAACAACGTTTCTACCTTTTGGCCCAAGTGTTACTTTCACAGCGTTAGCAAGTGAGTTTACACCTTTCAAAATAAGTGTGCGGGCATCTTCTGAATATTTGAGTTCCTTAGCCATGATATTTTCTCCTTAAAGAAATTAACGAATGATTGAATTAATTGATTATTGTAGAACGCCTAAAATATCGCTCTCTTTCATGATGAGGTAGTCTTTACCTTCAACTTTAACTTCTGTGCCTGAGTACTTTCCAAAAAGAACTCGGTCGCCAGCTTTAACATCAAGAGCGCGGACAGTGCCGTTATCAAGTCTATAACCTGTACCAACAGAAATCACTTTTCCTTGCGCAGGTTTTTCAGTGTGGTTATCAGGAATGATCAAGCCACCAGCTGTTTTTGTTTCTTCTTCGAATCTTTCCACGAGTACGCGGTCTTGTAATGGTCTTACTTGCATAAGTGCCTCCTTAAAGGGTTTTAGAATAGATAATCAACTGGCCACAAAGTAAGAGCGCTTGGGCCAGTGTCAAGGTTTGGGGGAGTAAAATATTTTTAACTTCATATTTGAAGCACAATCTTACAGCATGCTCAGACGGAGAATTAGGTGGTTATATCAAAAAACTCACATTAGTCCTTGAGGTTATACCAATTCACTCCAACACCCAGATCGACTTTTAGCGGCACACTCAAATTAACAACATGCTCCATCTGGTCAGCGACCAAAGTCTTCATTTCCTCAATTTCCGAGTCCGGAACCTCAAAAATAAGTTCATCGTGCACCTGTAAAAGCATGCGAGACTTTAGTTTGCGTGCGCGAAGTTCGCGGTGAATATTGATCATGGCAATCTTAATAATATCAGCGGCCGTTCCTTGAATTGGACTATTGACCGCCATTCTTTCCGCTTGGGATTTAATATTTCGATTCGTGGAGTGAATATCAGGAAGCAGACGCTTGCGACCATGAAGAGTCATGGCATAGCCTCGTTGCTCGCAAAGCTCTTTAAGTGAATCGAGAAAGGATTTTACTTTTGAGAAGCGCGCGAAATACATGGTGATATAATCCATCGCCTCTTTTCTTGAAATTTTAAGCACCTTAGAAAGACCAAAAGACGACTGTCCATACATCAAACCGAAATTGACGGCTTTAGCTTTCGAACGATCGTTGCTCGTCACTTTATCAAGCGGAATGGACAGAACTTCCGACGCTGTTTGAGTGTGAATATCGCGATTTGTATTAAAGGCCTCAAGCATCGTCGGATCTTCTGAAAAGTGAGCGAGCAAGCGCAACTCTACTTGGGAATAATCGGCAGCGAGTAATTTGAAACCAGGTTTTGAAACAAAAGCTTGTCGCACTTTGCGGCCAATCTCAGAGCGTACGGGAATGTTCTGTAGATTAGGGTTAATGCTACTTAATCGACCGGTCTGGGCGACGTGCTGCTGGAAGCTAGTATGAATTCTTCCGGTTTTTGGGTGAATCAATTGTGGCAGCGCTTTGACATAAGTTGAAAGGATTTTTCCAAGCTCTCGGTGCTGCAGGATCAACCCTGGCACTTCGCTGATATTCATCGCTTGGAGTTCCTCTAAAACTTCTACGTCAGTTGAGAGTCCGGTTTTTGTTTTTTTAATAATGGGCAATTGGAGCTTTTCAAAAAGTAATTCCCCGACTTGTTTAGGAGAATTGAGATTGATTTTTGTCTCGACAATTTTCTCAATGCTTTCTTCAATATTTTTGAGAGTTTCAGACAATTCTGTTTCTAATTTGTTTAAAACTTCTGGATCAAGTGAGATTCCTTCGACTTCCATCTCGGCGAGGATAGAAATGAGTGGATCGTCGATTTCGTAGTAGATTTTTTCAAGATCAAGTTCTTTTAAACGTTTTTTGAATTCTTCTGACAGGAGATAGATGAAAGCCGCTTTTTCACCGATTTCTCCTTCTGCCGTTAAGGGAAGGCCCAAAATTTCTTCGCTCATAAAGCTCAGGTCATGGCGACCAGCGGAGCTTAAATTATAATGAACTTGAGTGATATCAAAAGTTGGGGCGACAAAAGAGATGCCATTTACAAGAGCATAAGCGTGGTCATTCTTAATATGCTCAGAGCAAATCTCAATATTTTCATTGCCCCATGTAGCTTTTAATAATTCTTTAAGCCAGTCAGCTTTTTCTAGTTCGACGGTAAAGGAGGTTTGGCCATCAAATGAAAAAGCCGCGCGAGTCAGTTTTTTGAGAATCATATCGCTACTATCATAGACAGTATAAAGAGCAACAGCAGAAGCTGATAAAATTCTCGATTTGAGAGCGAGAAATTGCTCGTCTGTTTCAACCGCTTCAATACTAATTGAACTTTGTGGTGCTGATGGTTTTTCAAAACCAAACGCCGAAGCGTGCTCCTGATCTAGGTCATCAGTTTTTTGCACTTGATAGCGCATATCTTGAAGCTTTTTGATCACTGTTTTGAAACCCAAGCTCTGCAAATATTCAATTAATTCATCACTTGGATAAAACTTGAAAGCAATGTCTTCAGCAGTGAGAGGTAATTTCATATCAACGACAATTTGGACGAGCTTTTTAGAGAGAAGAGCGTCGTCTAGATGATTTTCAAAAGCATTGATGAGCTTCTTTCCCGTAAACTCCCCTTTCATCTCAATACATTTCTCGAGCGTGCCATATTCTTCTAAAAGTTTTGCCGCCCCCTTCGCCCCGACTCCCTTCATTCCAGGAATATTATCGGATGTATCCCCAACGATTGAGAGATAATCGACAATTTGATCTGGTCTCACGCCCATTTTTTCAAAGACATCAGCTGGGCCGTAAACTTTGTCTTTCATGGTATCGACCATTTTCACTTTTTCAGTCACAAATTGCATGAGGTCTTTATCACCCGACGCGATAAGAATCTCGTCGAAAGAATCGCAAAACTGAATACAAGCCGAACCGATAATATCGTCTGCTTCAAAATCGTTATCAGCGATGGCGGGAATTTGCATTTTTTCGATTAATTGATCGATGAGTTTAAACTGAGGCACCAATTCTGGCGGTGGTTCACTACGGTTAGCTTTGTATTGATCGTAAAGCTGATTTCGAAAAGTTCCGCCCGCTGTGTCTCGCGCTAATAAAATATGAGTTGGACGATAGTCGGATAAAAGTTTTAGCAGCATTGAAAAAACGCCGTGAACAGCATTGACGGGAGTTCCGTCTGGAGCGTTTAAAGGGCGAATGGCAAAGAAAGCTCTGAAGATGAAATTGCTGACATCCACGATAATTAATCGACGCTTCATGAGTAGTCCTTGATGGAGGCTAGTTTTGAGGCCTCAATGTATCACTGGAAGTCGGAAGTTTGAAGAAGTTTAAGGCGTTAGTCGGGGTTGTGCGTCTTCAAACCAGCTGGTTTTTCTTTTTTTCACCTGCTCTGGCGTTCCATCGTTGGCCATCACTGAAGTATCGGCCATTACATCACCGAGCCTGTGACCAGAATCGAGCTTAAAAAGTAAGTAGAGTTCCAAAGCGAATAAAGGCACTGCAATTAAAAAAGAAATGATCCACCCGACAAGAGGGATGATGGCGATTCCGAGAGGGATAATGATGGGCAAATTTCTGACGAATGATTGTCGCGTATTGCAAGGAGTTCCGTCTTCGAGTGAAATGACTGCGAAGCCCATAATTTTTTTTCCCACTGATTGTCCGTTTTGAAGCGAGTCAGCGACGGAAATATAAATTATAGAGAGAATGATTCCTACGGGATAAAAAAAGATTGAGAGAACAAGCACGATAAAGAGATCAATTGCCTTGGCAACCAATCTCGCTAAACGTGCGACCTGAAAGGCCGACTTTAGAATATACTTTTTCTCCATTATGGCATCATATCTTATTGAATTCGCAAGTAAAACAAGGAATATTTTGCACTTGTCGTCATTTTGCCTCTTTTCAACTCCTATACAGGGATTTCTTTTTGTATTAAATAGTTTACTCTAGTTGGAATGCACTCTTTAAGGAGAACGTAGATGGGTAGTGTAAGTAAAACAGATATGGCGAGCTTTGATAGTGATGTTCTCAAGTCAAACAAGCCGGTGCTCGTAGATTTTTGGGCCGAATGGTGTGGACCATGTCGCACTCTTGGACCAGTTCTTGACGAAGTTGCTTCGGAAATTGGTGAGAAAGCTGTTATCTATAAAGTGAATGTTGATGAAAACGGTGAACTCGCGCAAAAGTATGGAATTCGTGGAATTCCAACAATGATTTTTTTCAAAAATGGTGAAGCTGCAAAAACTCTTGTCGGCGTACAACCAAAAGAAGAAATCAAAAAGACCCTAGAAGAACTCGCATAAGTTTCCTATACTGCTTAAGGAGAAGTTCTTTTCTCCTTAAGCCTTAGGATTCATCATGTCTTATATTTCAGACGCGCTCCAAACAAGCCTTACAACTCTCAAGACATTCATTGATAATCCTGCTCAAGAGGAAAAAATCTCTAAAGCCACGGCCATCTTTATTACAGCTCTCAAGAACAAGAAAAAAATCATCTCATGCGGTAACGGCGGGTCTCTGTGTGATGCTGCTCATTTCACAGAAGAGCTAACGGGAAGATTTCGAAAAGACCGGCGTGCTCTTGCAGCTCTTTGTATTTCAGAACCAGGACATTTGACTTGTGTCGGGAATGACTACGGTTATGATCATATTTTTTCAAAGTATATCGAAGGACTCGGTCTTGAAGGAGATGTTCTGCTTGCGATTTCCACAAGTGGAAATTCGGCGAACGTAATCAAAGCATGCGAGATGGCCCGTCAGCAAGGAATGAAAATCGTCGCGCTTTCTGGCAAAAATGGCGGCAAACTTAAAGACTTGGCCGATGTTTGTTTGATTGTAGAGTCGGATATCACTGATCGCATCCAAGAAGTGCATATCAAAATCATTCATATCTTCATCGAAGGAATTGAGCGAAGTTTGTTTCCAGAGAACTACTAACTCCAGTACCCGACAAAAAAACTTATCTATGCCTAGAGGAAAGTTCTTCCTCGCTGAATAAAATTCACAGTTTATTCCATTCTTCGCTTAAAATAATTAGTAAGTGTAGGTTTTTTGTAAAAGGAGTGAGGTATCCATGGAAGGGACAGGCGTCGTTAATCCGCTCAACACATTGGCGGCATTCATACAGAACGGTGGAATTTTTATGTGGGTTATCGTCTTCATCTGGGCGGTCGGACTCGCAATAGCGTTCGAAAGATTTATTAAACTTTCATTCAAGTTAGATGTTGATGGACCTTCATTCATGAATGAACTTCAACGCTATATTTTAAGTAATGATATTCAAGGAGCAATTCGAGTTTGCTCAGGCTCAATGGCCGCGTTGCCAAGAGTTTTGAAGAGTGGTCTTAAGAGATCATCATCATCTTCAGAGCAAATTCAAAACGCCATCGATGCAACAGCGCTTGAAGTGATTCCTAAGATTGAGTTGAGATTAAATTATTTGCAGTTGATTGCAAACATCTCAACGCTCTTTGGTCTTCTTGGAACGATCCAAGGTTTGATTCAGTCTTTCTCTGCCGTAGCTGCTGCAGATCCAGCACAAAAAGCGGAGTTACTTGCCACAGGTATTTCAGTTGCCATGAACACAACGTTCTTAGGTCTTCTTGCGGCAATCACAATCATGATGCTTCATACATTTTTACAAAGTAAGTCAGATAAGATCATCAACGAGATTGATGAATTTTCAGTAAAGCTAATGGACATGCTAGGAACGAAACGAGAAAAAGGCGAATAAAGTGTACAGAGCACCAAGCCGCAGGGCCAAAAGAAACGAAGTTAAAAAGCCAAACCTCATTCCCATTTTGGATGCGGTTTTCATCTTCATCTTTTTTCTTTTGATGTCTGCAAACTTTATTAAGATTTATGAAATTCCAAGTATGGTTCCGATTCTTAATCCTGGAGAGCCTCCAAAAAACGAGAAGCCTCCCCTTGGATTAACGCTTAGGATTTCTCAAGATCGCATTGCAGTTTCAACAGGCGTCCCTTCTCGAATTCGACATACAGTAATGAAGAATTCAGAGGGGAAGTATGACCTTGAGGATCTACGGGCCTTCTTAATTAATCTCAAACAAACCAACTTAGAAGAACGAACTGCCGTTTTAGAACCGATAGTTGATCTGACTTATGAAGAAATCGTAGAAATCATGGATGCTGTTAGGTTGCTACGCCGAACAGACCCTGCTCTCTTCAAAAAAGATAATGCTGGGTTAGACGTAAGAATCAGAGAACTCTTCGATAATATTATTTTTGGAAATATTCAATCTTAGGAAGAATTCATGCGAGCACATAGATCAGTTAGACTTAGAAGCAAAAAAAAATCAAAAGAGATCATGGATATTGATATCACCTCTCTCTTAGATATCTTAGTGATCATGCTCGTATTCCTTCTTCAAAGCTATAACTCCTCGGGGATTATTATCAATGTCCCCAAGGGCGTTATGTTACCAACTTCAGAATCTGAAACTCAGAGTTCATCTGGTGTCATCGTTCAAGTCTCCCCTACTTCGATCTGGGTTGATGATGTTTTGGTATTTGATACTGAGAAAGACGGGCGAATGCCAAAAGATCAGGGTGGACGACGAATCATTCCTCTGTTTAACGAATTAGTGAAAAAGAAACAAGCGATTGGTCAGCTTGAACAATCTGCTCCACAAGCCATCGCCTTTTCTGGTGTCGTAAATCTACTTGTTGATAAGACTGTTCGTTATACTGAGCTCAAATCCATCATGTACACGGCAGCTTCAGCAGGATTCAAGCAGTATAAGTTTGTTGTTCTCGGTGAAGATAACTAATCACTAAGGCAATGATTGCTGGAACAGATTGATAGAAGAAAATATTTAACGAGACTGATAAAGCCCCCACAACTCCCGCCACAACAATACAAGAAAGAACGAAGGTCGATAAGACCTTCGAACCTTGTGACTTTGTCAGAAACAAGCTTAAGATGAGTCCAGCCGCCAAGAAGCCATTATAAAGACCTTGGTTAAGCATCAACGTCTTTGTAGCTTCAGTGAAGCTAGCATCTACGCGAAAGATCTTTTGGCCTACTGGATGGTTATAGAAGAACATTTCTAGGGCCATAAAACCAAAATGAATTATGGCAACAAGAGCAACGCTGAGTTTATGAGCGATCTTCATTAGTTTC
Organism: Bacteriovoracaceae bacterium UBA6166; assembly: GCA_002435795.1. Classification (GTDB taxonomy): domain Bacteria; phylum Bdellovibrionota; class Bacteriovoracia; order Bacteriovoracales; family Bacteriovoracaceae; genus UBA6166. The sequence continues at coordinate 63,887 of DIUE01000027.1, forward strand.
TTCTTGGATAAAAGTTAAATGGTTGATTAACTTCCACAACACCGCCACCCATCGGCTCAGGGAACTTGATCCCTTTCAAGACGTTCACCACACAGGTTTTTACATTGTCTGGCAAATTGTCCGAAGCCGCTTGAACACCTGCGCGAGTGACGTGACCAGAGGCCCCAATAATAAAATCGAGCCTTACGATACCGTCGAATTGATTGGTCGCGCGATCAAGCTCTTTTTGGTAGCAATGGCGAAACTGCGGAATATGATCAATCAAGATCCTACGAATCGTATCTGGATCCATACCGCCAAGAACAACTTCTTTAAATGGCAAACCGGCAGTATAGATATTTCTCTGACTCACAAGTCCTTCGACTCCACGAGTTTCATCAAGCCTTCCTTGAGCTGAACCAGAAAGGGCCCCAACTTGGCCAGAAACTTCAGCACGCTTTAGTGTCGCTGATTCTCCACCAGTTGCCACACCCGTTTCAGAACGAGCACTTGAAGCAGAAGCCTGTGCCTGCGCGGCTTTTGTGGAGCCACCACGGGCAAGAAGAGAACTAACGGTACTTGAAAAGTCTGGTGATTTATAGGTGTCCACGTTTCCTTTAGCAGCACTATCCATTTCAGCTTTTCGTGGACTTTCAGTTTGTGCGCGCTGAACAGCTTGAGGCTGTTGTCTTTGTGGCCGAACCTGATCTTGAGCGCGATCTTGAGGTGCTTTATTTGGGGTCGCCTTTTTCACTTCGCCAGTATTAGTAGCAGTTTTTGTACCGGCTTTTTCTGTAGGTTTCGTTTCTTGTTTTTGTTCGGCCACTTTAGGTGTTTCTTTTGGCTGCTCTGGCTTCACTTGCTCAGGAGACTTTTGAATCACTTCTTTTGGTTTGTCCTCTGTTTTATCAACGGCAGGATTTTGTGAAACCACTGGCGTTTTTTGGTAGAGAATTGTTGCAATTCTTTCAGGAACCTTTTCTTGCTCCAGCGTTTCGTCTACTGGATAAAGACTCATGGCCCCTAAAAAAGCAAAACTTAAGAAAAAGAGGAAGAAGAGGTATTTTTTAAGATCGTCATCTCGACGAAAAATAGGCGCAGGCTTAACGGCTGGCGGAGATTCTGTGCTTCTCACAAAGATCTGCAAATCGCCTTTATAGAATCTAAGAATATCATCTTGAGCTAGATGAATACTTCCCGCGGGCTTCCTCGAGTTTTCCGAAAGAGTCATACATTCATAACCCGTCAGCGGACTAACGAAAATTTCACTTCCTCTGATTTCGATGAAATCAATTTTATCGTTAACACCTAAATAGGCATATTCGATATCAGAGGCGCTGGGCTTCTTTCCAACTAAACGAAACATACCATCTTTAAGTGGAAGATAATCAACAGAGTGAATTTTGTCCTTGAAAAGAATAATGACTTCTACTGCTGCACGCTGCATTTCATATTTAAAGATAGGATAAATAGTATCTGCATCTTCAAAAATATATTCCGAAAACTCCGCTTTCGGATCACTCGCAAGAGGATAAACAACTTCTGGAATATCTGGATGAGTTTCTTTAATTACTTTATCGTGACCAGGGGCCGTCGGTAATGGTTTTCGTGGAATCTCCCGTGGAGTTAAGCCTCCCGAAATTGCTGGGGGAAGCTCGGGTCTTAAGAGATCGAGTGGTGGTGGAGCAACATCCTCTGGCCTGTAAAGTGCGAGTTCAAACTCAAGTGGTCCGAGCTTAATTTTGTCACCAAGGCTCACCATTTCCACGATAATTTTTTTGCCATTAATGAACGTACCATTAGTACTGTTCATATCGTAAACCTTGAATCGATCACCGTGTATCTCGATAACCGCATGAATCGCCGTTACCTCATTGTGAGGAATCACAATATCACAAGCCTGTGATCGCCCAACAAGCACTCGCTTCTTTTTTATCGGATGGGCTTTACGTCCTTTAGCCGCACCAACGGGGAGAAGTTCATAAATTTTTCTATTTGAGAGTACATCTAAATCCACAGCACAACCCCAATCCTTGGTGAGATTATCTCACTCGTTCTATCCCACGGCGTATTTCTGCATTAAAATTTTTTCTATATGGAAGCTTGTTTTCAAAACGTCTCTGGTAACGGGGAGCGATACTTAGATCCCCTGGATTTCCGGTTTCACCTTCAATCACCAAGTCTTCAAAATCAAATTTTTGATACTGTTTATACTTATAAATTATTTGCTCCCCACCTGCACCCGTTGTAGGCAATTCGTCTTGCGAAAACAATGAGCTGGTTGAAAACAAAAACATAAGTGAAATGACTTTTATTAATCTCATCATTAGTTCCCCACAAACTGTTCTACTTGTCGTAGATAAACATCACTGGTTGAATCTTGCGTGCGTTCAATATTCGAAAGGATGGTCTTAGCATCTTGTGGACGACCAACAATCTTAAGAGCAATTGAAAAATTAACTCCCACCGCTTGGTGGGTTAAGAAATTGCGATCAAGTAGACGGTAGATTCCAACAGCTCTTGGTGCATCGTTTTTCAAGAGTGCAATTGTAGCGAGTGCATGAAGAATTTCAGGCTCATCAGTGTTTTGTCTTCTGAGTGCGATAAAGACTTGCTCAGCTTCGTCAATAAAGCCATATTGAAGGTGAACTTGCGCCAAATTGAATGATGGAGTCAGCGAGAAAGTGTTTAATTCACTCGCTTCTTTAAACGCTGCTAATGCCTTTTGATGATGACCTTCACGAAAATGCATCACTCCGATATTATTTATTGCTGGCGCATAATTTTTCTCGATATCAAGGGCTCGGTTATAATAAAGAAGAGCTTGGCGATGTAGACCCCGAGTCATATAACAAGTTCCAATTTGGTTCCAGTACGAAGGATGAGATTTTAGTTTTTCAAAACTCGTATCCATTTCCTTTTCGGCCAGAGCGAAGTTTCCTCGATAACAAAGAGAAACAATCCGTCCGACTACGTCTTCAGAACTAGAAATTTTTCTAAGCTGCACATCAGGCGCTCTCTCAATCGTCTCTCGAGACAAAGAGCTGTTTGCCACTTCTTCTCTAAAAAAATCATCACGGATATTAAATGGAGTTTCTTTGACAGGAACAAAGTCTTCATTCTTAATCCAAGCCAAATCCTCCTCAAGTGCACTTGAATCTGGGCCTGCCTGGCTTGAGGACTTCTTTATAGAGTCACTCGCACAAGAAGCTAAAAGCAATAGGATTAATAGAGAAGCTAGCGACTGCATTTTCATCTTCACCTTCATCTACGCCCCCCTCTATCCATAATCATGACACCTTTGATCGGCTTGTAATGAATATCAACTGGGACATCAATTGTTCTTAGGAAAAAATTATTGTTTTCAGCAAGAATAGTGCTCGTCTTGATCTGCCGAACCGCCTCAGATCTAAACTCTCTTGATTTATCAACTAGTGGCTGAGTTAAACCAACCATACTTTGCTTAAAAGAAGCCACGTATTCAGGAGATTTATCTGGAGGAGTAAAGCCTCTTACTTCTTTATAAACATAATCGTAAGACTCTACTAACACTTTATAAGAGCTCACGATTCCTTCTCCTGAACGAGTCGACAAGATTTCCAAAGCCGTTGATGTCACTTTATCAAGCTGAGAGAAAAGTGCTTTAAGGAGTTGAGTATGCCGCTCTTCTGGGAAACTAAGCTTAATGTTTTGCAGAACACTAGCTTCTCTAAGAAGATCTCTCATCTTAATTTTTGCAACGATATTCAATCCTTCTAGAGGGATCGACGCTTTACGACTTAAAGCATCCCCATAAAGTCTCAGAATTCGAGCATCGATATTTCTGGCTTCTGAAATCTTACCCACCTGCTCCAAAGCGTTTTGCAAACGCGACAATGGATATATCAAATCTCCGCCAAGTTCACGATTGCGTTCAACTTTATTGAGATAGTCAGAGAAACCATTCCACTGACTATCATCGGCAAGGGCCTTCAAAACATCCAGCTGTGACTCTGATATAACTTGATTTGGGATATTACATTTAAAGCTTTCATCAATCACCGCTTGAGCACGTTCATATTGATTGCTCGCCAAATGAACTAAGACTGAATTTCTAAAGAGAACTGTTTTGTTGTTATTCTTCTTTTTGCAAAGCTTTAAAAAGGTTGACTCAAATATCTCTGATGACTCTGGAAATTTACGGCGATTATAGAAAAATCCACCAAGAGTTAAAAAAGTTGAGTCATATTTCTCCACATCATTTTCATTCATTAAACTCAAAGACCTAGTGGTCCAGCGATAAGTTAATTCGACATTACCAAGTTCATAAAAAAGACTCGCGATATTATAAGCGGCGTTCTTTTTTGCATCTGCTGAACTTAAATCACTCTTATAGATCTCTAAATAACCTCTTAAAGCGGCTTTCTTCTCACCTTCCGTGCTTAATTTTTCAACATTTTCAAACTGCATAGTAAGAAGCAAAAGTTTTGTTTGCTTTAAATACTTCTCTGAAACTTTAAACTCACCAGACTCAATTCGCTGAACCCACTTCGCCAATTCCGGTCGGTTTTTATTTTTCTGATGAACTTCCATAATCTTAGCGATCATAGCCTCTTGAACATCAACAGAGCGAGGATAACGTGACTTAAACGCTAACAAAGTCCTCTCAGCCCCAGCAAGATCATTTTTAGTCATGTTAACCGCAAAAAGTCTTTGAAAAAATGTTAAATTTTTCTCGTCGCGAGGATTGGTCGCGATCTGCAACCTAAATGCTTTTTCCAAATAAAGATCTTCATTTTCCTTAGATATATTCTTATCATTGAGAGACATCATCATCCCTTCAAGCGCCAATCCAAAAGTCTTTTTGTCTTTTCTCTCATGAGACATCTCAAGGGCCCGATCATAATATTTAATCGAGCTATTCACATCTCCCATGGCAAAAAGGGTTTCACCAGCATGAAAGAGCGATTGATGAGCACCTTGTGGTTCAAGGTCTGACATTATTTCAAAATATGTGACAGCTCTGCGGCCCTTTGCCTGACGAATACTTGGCTGTCTCTCATAGGTTTTGCCAACAACTTGTTGCTGTAAAAGTCCGGCCATTCGGGCAGATTGATATTTCAAAATTGCGACTTGCTCTTTTGTGAGACTTCCGGCTTTGAGTGCACCATGAAGTACCTGGGCGGCACGCATATGCTCATCTTCTTTACCAAATCTTTCATAAAGAGCGATAAGCTCAATATTGACTTCTATGCGCATCTCTTCTGACATAGGATGTTTTTGTGCTTCAAGAAGAGCATTTTCTGCTGCTGCAAACTTCCCTTGATTGATAAGGTTTCTTGCCATACGCAGAAGGCTTGTTGCGATATCTTTATCACCTTTTTTATAGAAGGCAATCGCCTCTTTCGTGCGGCCAGCTTCAGTATAAAAATAAGCGAGATCCCTTTCCACACTTTGTGACATATCTACAAAATTTGAATCTCCACTTAAACGATGAACCTGATTCATCAGATTGATCGCCTTGTCAGTTTGATTGACTCGAAAATAACTCCAAGCCAAGTTATAACTATCTTTCGTCCACCAACGATCTTTCGCATTTTTGCCGAGAAGAGCACCTTCATAAAGAGGAATAGCTTTATCATAACTATTAGCATTGAAATGCATTTCAGCTAATGCAAGCTGTGAACGTGTTTTAACAGTTGTGCCGGGTTTTGCTGACTTTACGGCAAGATCAAAATAGCGCTGGGCCTTGTCGAGTTGGTTAAACTCTTTTGAGTTATAGGCCATTATATAATACACATCGCCCTTTTCATCAAAATTTTGAAAACGACGAATAATGAACTCACATGTTTTCTGTGCCTGTTCAAAATGAGAAATAGAGTTCGCAAAAAATTTATTGCGGTTAATTTTTGTTCTCTCTTCCGGACTTAAATCTAAGAACCTGGTGTTTTCTTGTTCTTTAATCAGGCGAGCTTTCTCAAGAAGAAGTTCTGCCATCCTCAACAAAAGGGTCGGATTGTTAGAGTTTGTCTGTTGATTAATCCGAGTTACCTCTCTCAATTCTTGGTCAATTACTCCAATCAATTGGGCACGACGTTGATCAACGCTCTCTTGAGAGAAAGCAGAAGTGCTAAGAATTAAAAAGAAACTAACAATTAGTAACCACTTGTCTTTCATTTTTCACACTCGGATTTCAAGGAAAACACATAATCTCCCAATTCATCTGCCCAGAACTCACCATTAAAAGTCCAGAAATACTGCTTATCTGTACGCTTTAGATTCTGAACATCACCCCGGCCTCTATTCATATTTAGCTCTGGTGAATAGAGGGTGGCTTTTCTGCGATCAAGAACTTCTAATTTGATATAACTCATATCCACAAAAGTTTGAGCCATTTGCGAAGAAAAGAGATCAAGTTGTTTTCGGACGTAAGCACCAACGAGATCTCTTTGCAGAAGAAGGGACTCTCTAATATTGGCATTGAGAATTCTCTTAAAATTAGGAATATTCACGCGATTGGCTATTTCAATTTCATCCCGTCCCATTTGAAATGAATCGTACAATTCTATATAAGCTGGATCTCTCACAATCGCATAAAGAAGTGTGTTAATCAGATCATTCCCTCTAACTCGTCCTTCTTTTCTTGATTTTGCGAGTAGGTAGAAATATCGATAGTTTTTTCCCTGTGTCACAAGAAATTGTTTTAGAGCTTCGTGTTCTTTTTCCCACTGGCCATAAAACTGATCGACAACTTTCCCCGTATCATCCCAAAGACACATTTCCATATAGGAAAGAGCTTCTAGAACATTGATTTCAGGATTGAAGATAAAATCTAAAACCGGGGCCTTGTAAGTCACAAGTTTCCCAAGAGTTCTATTATAGTCTCTCAAGTAGAAACTATTCCACGCTTCTTCGAATAGTATTTCAGGCCATACATAAGAAGATTTATCAAGATCAAGAAAGCTTAAGTTGGCTTTCTCATAATCACTCGCTGCAAATTGCGCACGTGCGATACCGACCGTACAGTAATCTCTATTGGTGGTGATCTGTCGCTTACGATTGGCATCACGAGCGCGAGAAATCTGACTATCTGACAAACTCACGCATTCCTGATAGGCCCTCACGGCCGAATCAAATTTCATCGTAATGCTATGAATACTTCCCTCTAACAGTAGTGCATAAGGTTTTGCAGGATGGTTTCTTGGAATAGTGGCGTTTAGGGATTTGAGCGCTTCATCATAATTTCCCGCTCTAAAGAATTTCTTTGCCAATATATACTGAAGCATAGGAGCGCGCGATCTCGCGAGAAATCGATTAGGTAGAACTTCAAATTGTTTTACTCCAACCTGAGAAACCACTTCATCAATAATGGCGTCGATTGAAGCATCAGTCGCTCCGGTACTCGTCGTAAGATATTCTTTAATATAAGGAATTGAAGCAAAATAGAGTTTATTATCTACTAAATGCCTCACAATTTGAGGATACGTCGCCGTCGATCCCCGACTTGCTCTAAGCAAGCGCCATGCTTCACCAAGATCGGCTTGAACGGGGGCCGTTAGAAGAAACCCAAGAAAAAGAAAAAGCGGGTATTTTATTTTAAAGTACATTATTACTCTCGCTTAAAAATTGATGCCAAAAGAAACAGCTAAATCATAATTTGTGTTCCAACTAGATTCTTCGTCCGCTCCATTTGAAGCTGTCGTAGCTTTGTAATGAATCGTCGTTAAGTCCAAACGTAAGTTAAACCTGTCATTAATAAAAAACTTAGTCCCTAAATTCCACATTGGGCCATTATGAGACTCTGTAATTGGATCAAGGCTAATCGCTCCTGTGAGAAATTCGTCTTTGTTATTTGTCTCTTCTAACTTGGCGTAACCGAGACCGATAATCCAATCGAGATAAATAATAGAATTGAAAGTATTGAGCTTACTGTAGAAAGGGGCCCATAAAATCATTCCCCCCATATAATTGTCGACAATACGACGAAAAGGAATTGAACCGGCACCACCATTATTACGAAGAGTCTCGGCGGTAGTGTTTTCTTTACCACTATTTTTTGCGTAAATGAATTCTGCGCCCCACTCCTCTTTAAAGAAGAAACCGCCGCGTATTTGAATTGTTGTTGAGTCAACAAACGCCCCAGAAGTTGTAATCCCTGCACCTGCATTAAGATGCAACCTGCCAGCTTTTCTAAAGCGACGATTTTGCAGAACAAAAACTTCTTTATCGGGATCGAGCCAAGAGAAATTGTATGTGAGATCTGAGTCTGCATACGCTTCTTGAGTTGGAGAAATAAAAAGTGAGAGTGCTAAAAGGAGAGAAAAAATTTTAAACATAAGCGCATCCTGCTTTGTCTGTTGGCCCAAAATGGGTGGTGCTCTCCAACGTCATGTTGTTGATTACCTTTATATTCATGGACTTATTCTATCACGAGACTAAAGTGGTGCAACAACCTGCGAAGAAGGAAGGCATAAATTTCCAAATGAGCATTTTGCACAAGATGAAGTATTCATTTTGTCTAGTTCACTTGTCTTTTTCCAATTTGAAAATAGATGATCTTCTATCTCAGAGATTCCAAGTTCCTTGGTGATGGCTTCTTGTGCGTCTGTGTAGAGAAGAGTGAGAAAAAACTTTTTTACTCTAGTTTTTTGTTCTGATTGCAAAACAGAATAGGCATAACACATTAACTGCAACCAATAATGTTCATCATGACCTTTTAACACACTGCCAGTCTTGAAATCTACGACTTCGACGGTTTCATCTATTAATAAAAGATCTGGGGTCCCCGATATCATATGTCCAAAAAGAGAAAACTTAACCGACTCCTCTGAAAGAACTTCTGTTGAGCTTTTAATTCGGCCACTCAAGTATTTTAACGTCCAGTCAATGGCGACACGATCCTTAGGCTTAAGCTGATCTTGATATTTCAACGGGATCACAAGATTGTGCTTCAATGAGTTTGAAAGGACTTCGTGGATCAAAGTTCCTCGCTCCATGCTACTCATCACCGTTTTTATTTCTCCTGTTTCAACAAACTTTTCTTCCTTTTCTTTCAGCTCAACTTGAAAAGAACTATCACCCTTTAATTTACAAACCTGACTTAAATAGAATTTTTTTGGACAACTGGCAATTTGTGAGAAACCTGTTACAGATAGTTCTGGCACAAGACCAATCAGTTTAGGATCACCATGAAAAGGAACAATCCCCATTGTGTCACGGTGAAAAAGTGGAGTTGATTCCGAATCTTGAGCTCCTTCACCTACTGCAACGTCATTTTTTTCATCGTCATTCCAAGGCAACTCAAAAGTTGTTTTCTGAAATTGAAAAGGCGCACTCCCCAAATCTAAATCCGCAAGGATTTCTCTTGCACCACAAATCCATGAGTTTTTTATCCAATATTGCGGTTTTTCATTGAATTTAATATCGACAAAACTGAGCGTCTCCTCCGCTCTCGTAGCGGCAACATAAAAAAGTCTTTTTGACTCCGAAAAATCCTTCTTCTTTGAGATCGCTGTCTCTAAAAGATATTGAGGTGACTTGTAGTACTTTCTCTGAGCGGCTGAAGTCTTCCACTTAAAACTTCCTGGCATTTTTCCAAAAAGCTCATCTCCATCAATATAAAATCCATTAGTATGAATTCCGCCTAAAAAGACGTGTGGGAATTCTAGTCCCTTAGAACCATGAGCGGTCATAAGAATAATTTGAGAAGAGTTATCACCGTAACAAAAATCAAATGAAAAGCTTTCTTTCTTAAAATACTCAAGACCTTGTTTTATCTTTCCATATTCGCCACCAGCAAGATCTATCAAATCTCTTATGGCACGAATACTAATATCAAAATTTGAATTAGCGATAGAGAAATCTCGCATTAAAAGTTGAAACGCACTAAAGAGTCCCCTTGTAGGCAAGCGCTTAAAGAAGTGACTCACCTTCTCTTCAATACTTTCGATGGGTAAATCAAGGTAGGCCATATACGCCTGAACCAAATAAGTTTGGGCGGACGTAATTGGCTTTTCTTCGAGAACAAAATCAATCATCAATGAAAACAAAGCGAGTATCGGCTCCTCAGGAACCTCCACTTTTACTTGGGCCGTAAAGCCCATGTTCTCTTGCATCAGCTTTGCGACCAAATAGCGACTAGGCTTCAAGTTTTTATAGAGCACACAGGCAACCTTATCGTCACCAGCAGAGCGCAAACTCTGGATCTTTCGAATAATTGCGGCGGCTTCAATTTGTGCGAGGTCATCATTACTTAACTTTGCCCCTTCCTCAATGCAACTCACTTGGTAATCTAATTGAAAAATCGCACCATGGTCTTCTGGATGAATTTCATGTGGAACAGTCTGTTTTAAAACCTCCACTGAGAAATGATCATGACCTTTGTATTCGTGGCCTAATTTAAAAATTTTTTCAAAGAAAAAATTATTAAACTCAATAATCGTAGGTTCTGAGCGGTAGTTATTTGAAAGCTCAAGAACTCGTCCAATTTTTTCAGCACAATCTCTGAAGACTCCAAGTTCACCACCTCTAAATCCATAAATAGCTTGTTTGACGTCTCCTACGCAAAAAATGCGATCGTATTTCCCTAGAGCAGAGTTCAAAATAATTTGATATTGAATCATCGAAGTATCTTGAAACTCATCGACAATAAAATATTGATAAATAGCGGCAATTCTTTGAGCTTGCTCAGGATCTGAGAGGGCCTTAAGAACGTAGTATTCTAAATCAGAAAAGATCAAGCCATTAATATCAAGATAGTGTTGATCGATATAATCGAATGCAGACTTGAAGGTATCGCTCCAAATTCTATATCCTTGATCTTTATGTTCATAATATAAGGCCAGAGGCTCAAATAATTCATCTCTAAAAAGACTTCGAACGGAAGAGATGTGATCGAATGCGTCTTCAACAAGACTTAGTCCTAATTTTGCACTCGGCTTGCGAAGCTGTTTGATCCCATCAAAGAACTCAATATAATTTTTCATTTGATCAATTGAGCTTACAGGCCCCTGAGAAGCAAGCGATGTATAGTCTTTAAGGGTTTTATACCAAGCATGTTTTTCGTGATCTTCCAGACCAGCAAGTGAAAAGCCTTTCTCCCATTCGTGAGGAAGCAACACATCCTTACAATGAAAATAAGACTGGAGATAGTTGATCAAATCCAACTCATTGTCTTCCTTTGAAGCATTAGACCAATAAGTCCTAAGCTCTGGTGTTTGAAAAACTGCAAGTAAGGACGAGAGCATCTTTTCCTGATTGAGATTAAGAATATCAAGGAACCACTGCTCGTTTTTTAACTCTTTTTGCTGAGACTCTATCCATTGATCAAAAAGCTTTTTCATTTTGCGATAAAAACTTAACTCCGAGACGATCTCTACGTCTGGGGCAATTCCAGAGATCATGCCTTGACTAATAAGCTTCATACAATAGCCATGGATTGTACTAATACTGATTTCATTAAAAGCAATCTTAAAAGCCCTGCGCTCTTCATCGGAGTACTGTTCACTCTCCGTTTCACGAGTCAGTCTGATTTTGAGTTCTCCTGTGGCTTTTTTGGTAAAAGTCATCAAGACGATTTGTGAAAAAAACTGAGCGACAAACTTTTCACGATCAACCAAAGAATGATTCGCGAACTCATTTAGTTTAGTCCGCACCAGATAGACTAGATGTTGAATCAATACGAAGGTTTTTCCAGAGCCAGCCCCCGCACTTAGGAGAACACCGCCCTGGTGCTCAATGGCAAGTTGCTGTTCAGAATTAGCTTTACCACTCATGGCTTCACCTGATCACTTTCTCTCGGACAGACATTTTTAATAGGACAATAAAGACAAACGGCAGAAGTCCTAGGACTTGGATTAAAGTCTTCGTCAGCTTTTAATTTTGAGATCAGGTCTTGTTCTAATGCCTGATAGCTTGTCTTTAAATCACCTAACGAAAGTTTGGGAACATGCCATTTCATTTTTTCAAAATCACAGTTTTCCGCAAAGTTTTCATGCTCATCCTTGTTCGGAGTGATGAACAACGAGCTTTCGGGGTCCGATAAATTCAAATAACCAATTAACTGAAGATCATCCAAGCTTAGGTCCAAGCGATTTAAATAAAACCAAAGCTGTATTTTATCAAAGTCTAAAAGTTTATTTAGAGACGAAGGAATACTTCCAGCCGAGCGCTTGAAATCAATCAACGCCCAGCCCCTCAAGCCGAGAACAAGACAGTCTATAGAACCGCTAAAGCTCACACCATTAATTGATTTCTCTAATTCTATTTTCCCATCGCCTAAAGTGTTTGCGACTCCTTGGACGAATTTAATTCCCGAATCTGCGTAAAGGATGATTTCCTTTAAATACTTATTGTATTCGCTTAGGGAAAAATCCTTTTTTTCTTTTTTGAGGTAGTCATCAAAAAGCTTTTTTCCGAGAGTCTCAAGACATGGCCCTTGAAGTAAGAACCATTCTTTTATAAGAGCGTGTTCAAGATTTCCAAGTTCACTGGGAGACACTTCGTTACTAAGCTTAGCGGAGGTCCCCAATTTTTCGATCGTCTCAAAATAAAACTTACGAGGACAATCATAGTAAGACTGAAGACGTGTTGCCGAAACTTTTGCCACTTCGGGGTGCTCTCTAGCGACCAAAAAGTCTTTTATTATAAATTTTTGATAATGACTCTTTGTCAGGGGGTGAAACTCAAGCTCATCCATAATCTCTCGCCAAGCGAGGTCGGATTTCTCCAACCCTTCTTCCACAAGAAATGTCACATCAGGGTGATTTGCCACAACACTGAGAAGCGTTTTTTTCAGCATCAGATATTCAAGCTCTGGTCTTCGAATCGGTGCAATGGGAGAAAGCAATGTACGCAAATTATAATTCTGGGTCATTTCACCGCGAATACTGCCATGACCTGAATTCACGCAAAGAATAAGCGGGCGATCGTTTTTAATAGTCCCAATACCGTTCAATGAGATGGCCTCCGGCGCTCCCGTTTCTCGGTCGAGGGATTTTTCATAAACCCTCGGTAGATCTAAAAAAATTATCTCGAGCAAAATTTTATAATCATAGAGGGTTAGCTCTTCATTCAAATCAGATAATTCGCCGTAATTGGTGAAAACCTCTTCCGCTATTTGCAAGACTCGCAAATAGCGATGATTTGGTTTACCTGTCATAAGCTGTGCTTGAAATTCATCCGCTATAAACTGATTGGCAGTGCTCATCGGTAATTGAGGTGTCTGCTGAATCAATTCGAAAATTTTAGATTTAAAACGACTGAATTCTTCTTGAAAAATTTCTGACTGGACCTTAAAGCTTAAATTACCGTAAGGAATTTCGTGAAGATGCTCCATTTTGAGTTTTTTTTCGGCCAGCAAGAATTGCTCACTAATGGCGTTCTCTTTGAAGCTTAGCAATGTTTCCGCCATACGATTTTTAGCAAAACGAATCAGCGGGATTTTTCGCGCTGGTTTTTCTCTCTCAAGGCTTAAGTCTTCGACTGACTCATTTTCAAACCATCTAATATAATCACTTGAATGGCTTTGTTCATAAATTTCTTTATCAAAAGGCACCCAAACTTGAGTCCACAAAGACAGGGATTTCATTAAATCAATCTGATTCCCATTGAGGTGGCCGAATCCCCAAAAGATAAGAGGTGCAAAATCGGGAGGTGATTCATCTGGTGAGATTGACTTCAGCGCACTTGCCAGTTTGTAATAAGTTTCATGTTCATCGAGCCAACCTTGCATCGATAGATAGCTCCAGAAAACTTTAAGTGATTGAACAACCATGGGGTCAAGTGTTTCAAAAACTCCGTCAAATAAATCGATTTCAGTTGAATAACTTCTAAGATCGGTAAAAAGAGTGAAGGCTTGTAAAAATGCTTCTGCACTTGCCTCCGGCTGGTATTTTTTCCAGATAGTCGCCAGCACCAAGAGAAGTTCCGACTTGCGCTTAAGTTCCCCCTCGATGTCTATCTTCTGTAAAAGCTCACTTGTAAAATGAGAGATGGTGACGACGTCGGCGTTAATCGTGGAGAATTGCTGACTCAGAAAATGGCGAATTTCGTCTGCTTTGATCGGATTTGGGGTAATGATTTGCAGTTTTTCTAAACTAAGCTCGGAGCTTCGAGCATCGAAAAAATCATTCAGTTGTGAGATTAAAATTACACTAAGCAAAATAATTTCCCCGAGACATTGATATGAGCTTCATGCTAACAATCTAAGTCTTCCAGCACAAGTTTCTTGAGGTTTTATGCTCCTTCCCGAAAGTCGACTTTATAGTTTTATTGATCAAAATACTGATATTGCCGTTCATTTTTTTGAAGGGCAAAAACTCATTTACGATCTGGCGCTGATCCATGATCTACGCAATGAAACATTTGCTCACTTGAGAGGAACCATTCTTTCCCTGCAGCCTATGATCGCCATGCTCAAGCCAGGTGAAAGCTTAGGGCTCTATCTCGATATCGATCAACCCTTTGTCAGATTTAAGCTCGAAACAAACTTTGATGGCCTAATGAGAACACTATTATTGCCAGAAGATGGGACAGGCTTTCCCTCACTTTTAAATGGCATCGCCCGCATCACAAAACTTCAACCAAACAAAAAAGAACCTTACAACTCTGCGGTGAGTTTAGAGAATTTACCTGCAGATGAAATCGCCAATCTCTTTTTACGAGAGAGCTATCAAACCCCAGGCCACGTAATCGTTTCCCCGATCGTCGATCAAAGTGCAATGATTTTGCATTTGCCAAAAGTGAAAACGAATAAAGAAGAAGTCATCGAGAGACCGACTCTTGATTTTCAAGTTCAAAGACTAACCAGCGCCTTTCAAAAACTTTTTGAGTCTAATACTACTGATCAGCAAACAATTGTTGATGAAATGGCGAAGCATGACCTCTTATTTCTAGGCTCTCGTGAGGTCAAGTTTCAATGCTCTTGCTCCAGAGAGAGAATGAGCCTCGGGATTCAATCACTAGCTCAGTCTACCGGACTTGAGGACTTGTTTCCAAACGGCGAATTAGAAATCGAAACAAGATGTGATTATTGTAAAAATAAATACGTATTTACGAAAAAGGAAATTGAAACCGCGCTCAACCCTTCTCTGCACTAAAGATTAAAGCCTTCTGTAAAAATCAAAGGTAAGCGATTTTCTCTCGGAGTAAAGAGTAAGCGACCTAAGATTTCACTCTCGTCATACAGACCACAGAAATTTTCCGCCCGTGCGCCCCAAGAGTAAACGGGGGAAATCAAAGCGCTATGTTTAAATAAAGCTTTGGTCCCGTTCTTTTCGAAGTCCCCCCAATCAGGACCATTTTCTGGCAACTCAATATGTCTAGCCGCACTTGATGTGACAAGGATCAAACTATCTTTTCGAGTTTGGGTGTCAAAAAGAAAGCGAGAGAGTGTTTTTTCAATTTCAATTAATCGCTCTCGCGCCAGTAAATACTTTTTATCCATCAACGCATTATAAAATGAAAAATCTCTGATAATAAAAACATGATTACCCTTTTCACTCTTAAATCGCTCCCATAACGAGACAATATTACTATGTGAATCGGCAAAACAGCTTCGCCCCTGGCAAGAGCGATCAAACCACTCACCGGATTTATCAAATGGCTCAGCATCTTGGTAATGAAAAAACTTTGCATCGGGATTGGCAGTTTTTCTCGAGACCCAAAGAGCGTAGTTTTCAGTCCATTTACTAGAGACACTCGGGCAATTTTTAACTGTAGAGAACGACTGTTGCTCCGTTGTCCCGTACTCATAGATGCCAATACGGTATTCTTGTTCATGGAAAAAGGACATCATAGATGTCTCTGGCAACTCAGAACAATTGGCAGTGATATTTTTACTTGCCGACATTTGAGAGAGAAAACCCGTCTCGGGAGTTGGCCTAATATTATAAAGATTGTACGACCAGGTTTTTCCCGTGCAGGCCATCTCTTCAAAGGCAGTGGTTTTCTTTAAATCATTTGAAGTAAAGCGCATCATCGCCAAGTGCTCATCCGTTAAACCAGGAATTTGTAGCCAAATAATATTTCGAGGCTTCTGGCTAAACTGATGAACCTTGAGATTGACCGTTGTAAAGCGCGAGCACGAACTTAAAATAAAAAGACAAAGAATTGGAAAAAATTTAATTTTCATGGCCCTCAATCTTATCACAGCAATAAGACAAAATAATCAGTCCGATTGCAAATATAGTGCTAAATGACAAATGGAGGTAATCTAGAAAGATCATGGGATTCATTGCGATTAAAAAAGCTAAACTAAAGAACCCCAGAGCGAGCGCGTAGAGGTTAAAGCAATGCCTTACTGAAGTGCTCTGGTAAATCAACGGTAAACCTAAAAGCGCCAAGATCCAAAAAAGATAGATTGCATATTGAAATTCAAAAAAGTTTGTCGCACTCAGAAACAACATTCCGAATAAGAGAGGGATTTTAATTAAGATGCGAGAAATTGCTTTTTGCTGCCGGTCTACTTTCACCGCTACGAAGCAAATCAGTACAAGGCCCGCGACCAATCCGAGGGAAAAAGCCTCAAAAAGTCGCAGGCGTGTTTGAACAAAGTCCAAAAAACTTATTTCAAACCAACTTAAGATGGCCATGGCCCCAAGGATGCCAAAAGAAAACCTCAAAAATCGACTGGGTCTATTGGCTTTTTCGTTCGAGACTGTCTGTACGTCTCGAAAAATCATCCATAAAAGTAAAAAAATCCCAACGAAGGGGTGAATAAAAGATTTAAAGAGAATCATTTCCTCTGAGAATAACGGCTATTATCTTTATAGGCTAAGAAATAATTTCAACATCTTCTCGAAATCATTTAACCTATTGCTATGTTATTTTACTGCAATCCGAATGAGTATCAGACGAAGCCGCTCAACTTATCTTAAGGAGATATAATGGAGTCCACTCTCTCAACTGCGTCCCGGGAAATCATGTGGAGCATTCCCAGCTCTTTCAAAATTGCCATGTATGCCATGCTGGTGGTTGCAGGGATTATTTTTCTTAAAGGTTTTTACGAAAAACTCATGTTTGTCGCTGGCGGCAAACCACTGAAGAATCTTTTGAGTACAGATGGCTTACGACCTAGCCGTTTTAATTGGAAGAACTTTCTTAATACGATCTTCTTCACGGGAAAAGTTCCGCGAAACAATGAAGTTGGTGTTTTTCACGCGCTGATTTTTTATGGGTTTATGATCTTATGGATTGCCACTGACCTAGTCGCCATCCATTACGATACTCCATTCAAAGTATTTCAAGGTCCAGTGTATATCATCGTCTCCTTTCTAGCCGATATTGCTGGACTTGCAATCCTTGCTGGCCTGGCGATTGCTTACTACCGCCGCTATATCAAAAAACCTGCTTACCTAAGTGCAACTAAACCTAAGCGAGAGCTTTTTATGTACGGGATGCTTTTTGCTCTTGTCATTATCGGTTATCTCCTTGAAGGGATTCGTATCAGTGAAACAGGTATGCCAGTAGGAGAGAAATTTTGGTCACCAGTAGGCTGGCTAGTCGCTTCTATTTATGGTGCCTTTGGTTTCAGCGAGAGTGCTTCAGCTATGATTTATCGTGGCCTCTGGTTTTTTCATATGGCCAACACCATGGTGTTCTTCGCTTCCATTCCATACTCAAAGTTTTCTCATATAATTCTTATTCCGATTGGATCTCTTCTAACTCCTTATCGCAGAGGGGCAGTTTTAAAGCCGATGGATTTTGAAAATGAAGAAGCTGAAACTTTTGGTCTTGGAAAGCTCTCAGAACTTACCGCTAAAAATCGATTGGATTTACTTTCTTGCGTTGAGTGCGGACGTTGTACGATGGTTTGCCCGGCCAATCTCTCAGGGAAACCTCTTGACCCCAAATTAATTATCACAAAAGCTCGGGACCTAGCGGAATTATCAAAAACAAAAGGCGAAGCAGATGCTGATATCTTTGGAGAAAATCCAATTTACAGTGCCAATGAATTAGATTCTTGTACGACTTGTGGGGCTTGCATGGAAGAGTGCCCGTCCAATATCGAACATGTTAATTTAATCATGGAAGCCAAACGATATAAAACGCTGACTCTCGGAGAAATTCCTCCATCGGCCGCCGATGCAGCAAATAAAATCAAGATCAATGGAAATCCATGGGGTATCACTCAGGATGACCGCTTCAAGTGGGCCGATGGTCTTGATATTCCTGTGATTCAAGCAGAGAAAAAAGTCGACTATCTGTACTACGTTGGCTGTGCTGGTTCTTACGATGCCGCTAACCAAAAAGTTGTTCGTGATACTGTCATGCTCTTGAAAAAAGCGGGCGTTGATTTTGCGGTCATGGGGAAAACTGAGAAGTGTAACGGTGACCCGATCAGGCGATTTGGAGACGAATATACTTTCTTTGAAGTCGCCATTGAAAATATCGCCAATATGCGCCAGTACAAATTTGATAAAGTCGTCACTCATTGCCCACATTGTTTACATACAATTGGAAAAGAATACGCAAAATTTGAAGACGGCGCTTTTGAGACAATTCACCACACTGAACTTTTGGCGGAACTGATTCGCAATAAAAAACTTGTGCCAGACAAAGCGATCAATCAAGAACTCACCTTTCACGATCCGTGCTATCTTGGTCGCCATCACGGTGAGTACGATGCGCCAAGAGATGTTCTTCGCTCGATTCCTGGTCTTAAACTTAAAGAAATGGAAAGAAGCAAAGACAAAGCCCTATGCTGCGGTATGGGTGGAGGAAATATGTGGTATGAGATCCCCGAGGGGCATGAACTCGCGGTGAATAGACTCAACGACGTTGGAGAGAGTAAAGCTGAGAAACTCGCAACATCTTGTTCATTTTGTTTGATCAATTTTAATTCTTCAAAAGCTCAAGTAAAGGAAACTGAAAATATTGAAATTGAAGATGTGGCATCGATTTTGGCAAAGTCTATCTCTTAGTCGAATCGTATTTTTTTTCTTATCTCTGATTGGGCCCCTGATGGGGCCCTTCGCACAAGAACAGCTTCCCCTTGGAATTTTACAAACGGCCGAAGAATTGGTGGGAATTCAAAGCCGACAGTTTGAACAATTAAGAAGTCAGATTGCTTCAAACCCTATGATCCTCGGTCAAGTAGAGGCCCAAACTAGTTTAAAACTTGAACCGCGCTTCACGAAAAGCTTGCTGTTTAACTCAGAAACAAAATATCTCAATCTAATCCAAAACAATAACTGCACGCTCTATTCACTCATCGAAAATCGCCTCCTCAGATCAAGTAGCGGCGAAGTTTCTAATCTAGTGATCGCCCTTGAAAACGATGGCAAAACTGAACATGCCCTAGTTTCTCGAGAGAACTTTCTCGAAACTGTCTATCGCCGTGAATGTTTTCAAAACAAAGACTTGGCAATGCTATTCAGTAATCAAAATATTGCCCAGACCCTGACGGGAATGAATTTTCCTGTCCCCAAAAAACATGATGAATGCTCGCAGATCCTCGCTGAATGGAACAAAAATCCTAATACGCCCTATTTTTGTCGAGTCGCTGAAACTCTAAAGCATGGTTTAACGGCGAAAGCCCGCTTGACGAGAGTGACAACTAATCAACTTCAGGAACGTCGAGAATTGCTATCGCTCTCTGAGCAGTTTGATTTTTACAATCAAAACTTAAGTCATTTTCACCGCACTTACTTACAAAACGCTTGTAATAATCTCGATCAACCGGAAAACTTTTGTCGCGTTTATTTAGCGGACGATATTTGGAATAAAATTCTAAACGGTGAAAAGTCAACTTGGCTAATGAGTTATCGCTGTCGTGATGTGCTTAATAAAGCAACTGTCACCATTGATGACCTTAGAGGATGTGCCGCTCAGTTCAATGAAAATCCTGATAGCTGTCGCTACACAGGAGCCCTACAGTATCAATCTCTCTTCCCCTATTTTCGTTGTGACACAATTTCTCGCTCACTCAATATCGCAAAACTACAAACAGACTATCATGATTGCCCTGGGCAAATCGATAACGAAGGCATTATTAATATCATTCGCCTTCTTAACCATTTTTCTCCTCCAGAAACCAAGAGTACTCCTGAGACCTGTGCAAGTTCGACACTAGTAAGATTTGCTGAACTCAATATCAATTTTGAAAATGAATCTGGATGGCCTTTGAAGATTTGTCATGAAGACAGAGTGACGGGAGATGAGGTCTGCCATTCGTATGTTCCAGGTCATCATCCTGAAAGCCCACTTTCAGAAACTAAAGTTGTAAGTCAAATTCTCATTCGAATGAATAGTCTTCCAAGAAATACCGAATGCCGTATGACCGATGTCCAGTCTTATAATCCCAATTTATTAGAATTTAAATCTGGATGTGTGATTCTTTATAATCGAAATGAGTGCACGACACTTCACTGTCCTAAAAAAATTCTCTATGAACAAAAAGAAATCACCAATCTGACTTATAAAGGCCAAGCTGTCTTTGACTATTTTCCAAACTCTTTTAGAAATGAAAAATTCTCACTGGCAAATATTTTAAAAGAAACACTAAAGCTTGAAACTAAAGCCTTAAGAAACCTAACTGAATTGACGGTTTTTCTTCAACAGCCAGGTAATGGAATCGTTCATGGAATTGGCTGCGCAGAAGATCTCTTACCTGAGCGTTATTTCCGTCGATCACTCAACCAGTGCCGGCCGATGCCTTTTATTATTGATGGCATTGAAGTAGAAGATGTCAAAACCAATTTGGTCGTGCGATTTCCGATTGAAAGCATTCATTCCCCGAGACTTATGAATTGGAATCATGTTTTTACCGCGATCACTCATTATAAAGAACTACACCCTCTTGATGCTTGGATGATGTATGGCCTTAAACAATAGGCAAATAGTCGTATTTTTTCTTTTAATCTCCATTCCCGTTTTGGGAATGGCGCAGAGACGTTCCACGTTGCCTACGCTTTCAACCAAGCAAGCGATCAGTAATCTGCGTTTTGTCTCCCAAGATGGCAAATTTACTTATTATCAACGGCGAAGCGGAACCCTTTTGCTCTCAAGCAATTATAAAGTTGTTGAAATCCTGCAAGGCAACCCCGGAACGAATTATATTTTGAGTGCAACAACTGCCCGAAAGAAAATTCTTATTGTTCAAAATGCACACTTCCATGACTACCTCAGTGTCCGCCAAGGGGATAAAATCTATACCGTCAATTACGGCGAGGAAACTCCGCAGTTTATTGCTGAAGGTGTCGATCCAAAGCTTCACCTGAATGACGAATGGATCAGCTATTTTTCGGCTAAATCACGGGAGCTTAATTTACAAAATATTTCAAACTCCGTGTTAAGTTTTAAATTAAAGCTTAATAATATTAGAAACCCCTATTTTCAACCTTTCGTGGGAATGATTGACAGTGGCACCGTTCTTTATACAGATCTCAATGAACTTGGAATTATGGGGCTCTTACTTTTTAACCGCAAAGAAAATAAATCATCTTTGGTGGCCAAAGTTGATAGAGCAGACCAAGTTTTTGATTTTTGCCTTAATGATCAGTTTATCTATCGCCTTGAGCGCGGAATTAACGACTCCACTTTTGGGACGAGACTTCATCAGTATCAAAAAACAGATTTGAAGTTGGAAAATAGCATTCTTCTATATCAATCTGCTTTAAATGATTTGGGACAAATTGATTGTCATGCTGATCCCACTAAAGTCTATTTTATAAAAAATACCTCAGAGAAATCCGATGATGCCCGCTATGAAGTGGCTTCGGTAACTCTACAAACGAAAAAAATCGATGTTCTCTCTGATTTAAATTATGCCACCCAGATGATTAATCTCGATGGACGCATACTCATTCCTTATCGCGGCCAATACTATGTGATTATCGGCGATAGTGACTTAACGGAAGAAGATAGACTTTCTCCTAAAACCAATAATCCCCCGCTCCCACTGACGGAGGGTACGCCTTGAAGCTCACGAGCTGGATTTTATTTATCCTCTTTCAGCTCCCAGTCGTCTTTGCGAGTGAAGGATTGATTTATTATCACGGCAGGTCGAATATCCCTCGAGATTTTCAACTGGCGCTTAATCATCTGCAAATTCAAGAGCGATCTCCTAAAGTCGTGCTAGAACAAATTATTATTTTAGATCAGTTGCTAGATCTAGTGAGCGAAGAAGATAGACTCTGGTTGCCAAAGACTGAGCTTTATAAGGCTTTGCTTCGAGGTGGGCGCGGAGTTACGCTTCGGCACGAGTACTACGAGCGTGAGAGCATTGGAATTTTAACTCAAGCCCACCGTGAGACGAAAAATGCCCATAATCAAGAGTTCGTGCATTTTCTCTACGGCAGTCTTCTGCGTGATCTTTCAGAGCTTATGAACACCACGAATTATCAAAGTTTTATTTTGCGTTTTAAAAATGCCCCTAACCAACTCGAAGGTGATCAATTGGTGGTCAAAAGAAAACTCGATTTGGTTTTACCTTGGGTTCATTGGTACAACGAAGGTGGCATCGAGCTAGCGAATACCAAACTTAAACCAGTCTTAATGGAAATGCTCATTAATCTAAATTCCAGACTCAGAGATTTCTTATTTTTATCAAAAACGCAGAGAATTTCACTTCAGCTAGAGCGAGTCGGAAACCTCACTTATTTTGAACAACGTCCACTACCACCTCCGAAAACCGAAATCGCAACGTCTGAAAAAACTAATCAAGCAGAAGCTGTAGTGGAAGCCATTATCCAAAGAGAAGGCACAACTCTTAATACCCCAAGCTCTGAATGGAAACCGAAAGACGATCTAGAAGACTTTTTCAATCCCAAGCCAGATACCAACTATCGGCCACCAACGACCTTGCCGGAACCTTCCAATGATTGGCTACCAAGTCCGGTGAATGATTGGCTTGATAGTCTTTAATGAGAAGAAAAGCCACAACTCACTATCACGGACCTTGATATAGACAAGGGAATTGCCAAGGGCTCCCTACGCGTTTTTGGAGGGCCAGAGTTTTTTGCTTGCCTAGAAAACGTTATCTGCGACAGCGGCGTCTTTGATGAAGTGAGCGTCTCTTTGGAAGACCTGTTTTTTGATCGTCGCTAAAAGTTAACAATCCATCTTAACTGTTTACACAAAGCTGACATAAGTTTTTTTTATTGTACCGATACTAACTCTAACACAAACCAAGGAGTTTATTATGTATCGATTTATGAGTTTAGTTGTCAGCGCAAGTTTATTAAGTTTTGGAGCTTATGCCGAATGTTCTTCGTGCAAATCTGATTGTATCAAGAGCGAAAGTGTTAGCGATATTTTGATTGAGGATGAAACAAATTATAATCTAAGGGATGGGGTTACCCTTGGATCAAAAGAAGCAGAACACTCCATTGTTTTTTATACAGATGCCGAGTGCTCATTTTGTCATAAGGCTTATCAAAACCTGCAAGAACTAAGGGAGAAATGGAAAGATAAGCTCAATATTATCGTCAAGCAATCACCACTAAATCATCATCAAGTTGCTAAAGAAGTTGCTCGCTATACCTTGGCACTGAAAAATCAAAGCGAGCCTCTGGCCGTTCGTTTTACAGAATATCTTTATGAAAACCCCAAGGCGGTTAAAGCGGGTCAGGATCATTGGCTCGAAATTGCGCAAGAATTTCAGGTCGATTTAGCGAGACTTAAGCTTGATCTAGAAAGCCCCATAATTGAGCAAAAACTAGCAGCAGAAATCGAAGGAGCTCGCACACTAGGCCTCAGAGCAACCCCAAGCTTTATTATCGATGGAAAACTGATTACGGGAAATCGTTCAGCTGATGAACTGGAAGCTTATATGCTTGCTGATAGTACCCGTTAAATAATTCACGCTCATGGAAGCGACTACAAGCTAATGTCCATGAGCGTAGATTTTTCTAGGTAAAAATATTTTTGGGAAGCCATCCGAACTCTTTTTTCTCCGATTCACACCAATACCAACCACAAGACTCATCAAGAACTTTGAAGACTTGGCCTTCGAGCGCACTCAACTCCTGCGCAGTATAAGATTTACTAATCTTTCCCTGACCTAAGTTCAACTCCATAAAATCGCCGGAAATCCATCCTTCTTTACCTAAGGCATCTCGACAAAAATACCATCCATACCATTCTGACAATTTGTCTTCACTCTTTAAAATTTCTACGGTGTCACCCACTTCTAAATTTAATGGATCGGGATAGCAAATTTCGTATGTTTTTTTTGCCTTCACTAAAAATTCTTCTTCTAATTGAACAAGCACGGAATACTTACGTATAAACTCTTTACTATTTTCATCCCACTCTTTGCTCATAAGAGTTCCCTTAAATTTTTCAATAAGTCTGCATGACGGAATATTTTCCTCTCCACAGGTAATTAAAATTTCTTTGAGCTCTAAGAAGGAGCAATAAATAAGTCCTTGCTTGAATATTTCAGTAGCAAATCCGCTTCGGCGAAACTTTGGAGCAACCGCATAGCCAATATGCCCCCCACGCTTCTTTAAATTTTCATTGAGTTCATGTCGCACACTCAGTCGACCCACAATTTTGCCCTCAATAAATGCATAAAGCATTGTATGAGGGACTTTATTAGGAGCAAGGTCTAGACCCTTTTTTTCTTTCTGCAAAATTTCGAGCATAGTCTGATATGACATGCCCTGTTTCCATGCAAAAGTATACCAATCGAGGTCTTCCCCCCTCCACTCTAATAAGCCCTGAAAAAATGCTTCTTCGTCTTTATCAGTCAGCTCACGCAAGACTAGATTTTTAGGGTCCATTTTTAATTATCTCCATTTGGATCAAAATCATTCTCCAAATTGTTTGGCCAATGGTTCTTATCACAATAATTCGGGGCAAAGACGTACTCTAATTTTAGGCGATCTGGATCTTCAAAGAAAACAGCGTAGTATTTTTCATCTCCAGATGGTCCGTCTTCGTAAAGGGTTCGAATATCATTTGCTTTCAACACGTCAGTGTAAAACGACTTAACTCTATCCATAGAGGGCGAGTAAAAGGCTAAATGATTGAGACCTGGTTTTTTGCGATGGAAGCCATATTGCTCAAAGCCTTTTGGCGTTGGTGTTAAAATGATTTTCGACATGCCGTCAGTATAAGCTGTGTATTCCTTCGTAGAATTTATCTTTTCCCATCCCATATATGGAAAGACCAAGTCATAAAAAATCACAGATTTTTGATAATCAATGACATTAAATTCTATATGAGAGATTAAGGATTTCATTCAAATACCTCCATTCAAAGCCTAATCTGGTGGGCTCAACTAGGTTCCGAAAGCCCCACACTCAAGCAAAAAATTTCTAGCAGAACTTGAAGGAACCCGTAGTCTCGCCCAGATTTTTACAGGGGTAAACATAGACCGACAAGCTCTCTCTATGTTATAAAAGAGACTTATCCGGCCCATATTGACTAGGAGCCCCATGAGCTTATCAAAAACCCCTTACCGAGGTACGAGAGATTTTTTCCCTGCTCAAAAACGAGAAAGAGATTATCTTTTTGCAACCATGACAAAGATCGCTTATCGCTTCGGTTACGAGTCCTACGATGGTCCTTTACTTGAAGAAGTTGAACTCTATAAAGCCAAGTCAGGTGAAGAATTAATCAACGAACAAATCTATTCTTTTGTTGATCGCGGCGAAAGATTCGTCGCCATTAGACCAGAGATGACGCCGACTCTTGCTCGGATGGTGGCGCAGATCCACCGAGAAACGCCGAAGCCAATCCGTTGGTTTTCGCTGCCGAATCTCATGCGCTATGAAAAGCCACAACGTGGCCGTTTGCGCGAACATTGGCAGCTAAACTGCGATCTCTTTGGTGGGCCAGCGGCTTTATCTGAAGCAGAGATATTGTCGCTCTTAGTACAAATCTTAAATGAACTTGGGGCCACTCAAGAACATTTTGAAATTCTCATCAACGACCGACGGATTGTGGACGGTCTGTTTCAAACAAAACTCAAGCTCGAAGAAGCGGTGATTTATCGCCTCTACAAAATTATTGATAAATCAAAAAAAGTAAGCGCTGAGGCCCTGACAAAAATGATCACAGAACTTCAGCTAACAACTGAAGCGGAAGAATTATTTCAGGAGTATCTCAATCTTAAAACAATCAACGATTTGCAAGCCTTCTTGAAAAAAACTGATTTGGAACAAACGGCGCAGGAATTTCAAAGTTTCTGGGATTATTCAATAGCGTTTGGAGTTGCCCCTTATTTGCAATACGATCCAACCATTGTTCGAGGCTTAGATTATTATACTGGAATCGTGTTTGAGGCTTTTGATAAAAATCCTGAAAACCGTCGCGCTCTTTGTGGTGGTGGAGCCTATTCAAGCTTACTTAAGATTTTTAATGAAGAGCCAGTTCCAGGTGTCGGGTTCGGCCTTGGTGATGTGACTCTGACTGATTTTCTTAAAACTCATAAACTGATGCCCGACCTCTCAAAGCCGGTTAACGATCTTTTCCTCTCCTGCCAAGACGATGCCGGACTAACTTCAGTTATCGCGGTCTCTCAGTCTCTTCGAAAACGCGGATTGAATTTAGTCGTTGGCCTTGAAGCAATCAAGATGAAGAAGGTTTTTAGTTCTGCAGAGAAATCAGGAGCAGCTTTTGTCGGATTGATGGGCAGTGATGAAATAACAAAAAAAGAACTTCAACTTAAAAACCTCGCTACCGGTGAGCAAAAAAGCTTTGCTCTCAATGACTGCGATGGAATGGAAAATTTCCTTAAAGGATAAATCATGGAAGCAAATTCTGGCGAACTCTCTACCACCTACGCGCCAAAAGAAGTCGAAGAGAAATGGTATTCTTGCTGGCAAGAGGGAAAGTATTTTAAGCCTCGAGCGGGCAAACAGAAAAAATCCTATTGTATCATTATGCCTCCTCCAAACGTAACAGGGATTTTACACGCCGGTCACGCTCTTGATGTCACCACTCAAGATGCCCTCATTCGTTTTAAGCGCATGAAAGGCTTTGAAGCCCTGTGGCTGCCAGGAATGGATCACGCAGGGATTTCCACTCAGTCAGTAGTTGAAAAAATGATCTTCGATGAGGAAGGTAAAACTCGCCACGATTTAAAAAGAGAAGAGTTCCTCGAAAAAATTTGGAAATGGAAAGATGAGTACGGCGGGCGAATTGTTAATCAACAAAAAAAGCTCGGTGCGAGTCCTGACTGGGACTATTCCCTTTTCACCATGGACCCGGATGCCAATTTAGGGGTGAAGAAATTCTTCGTTGATCTTTTTAACGAAGGCCTGATCTATCAATCCGATTATATCGTCAATTGGGACCCTGAATTGCAATCGGCGATTTCAGATGCCGAAGTGGAGCACAAAGAAGTGCAAGGGGCTTTTTACCATATTCATTATAAAATCAAAGGCTCCGATGAAGTTGTCGAAGTGGCCACGACAAGACCTGAAACGCTCCTTGGTGATACGGCGATTTCTGTTCATCCAGAAGATGAACGGTTTAAACACCTCATTGGAAAAACGGCCATCGTTCCGCTTTGCCACCGTGAAATTCCGATTATCGCCGACTCCTATGTCGATCAAGAAAAAGGCACAGGCTGCTTAAAGGTCACTCCAGGCCACGACTTCAACGATTTTGAAATTGGTCGTCGCCATCAATTACCTATTATCAATATTCTCAACAAAGACGGCACGCTCAATGACTATGGTCTAGAGTGGAAAGGTCTTAAGACAAAACAAGCTCGCAAAAAAATTGCTGAACGCCTTGAAGAAGAAGGCTTATTAGTTGAAACAAAAAAGCACACCCATCAAGTTGGCCACGGCGAGAAAAGCAAAGTGGCGATTGAGCCGATGGTTTCAAAGCAGTGGTTTGTGAACGTTCAAGAAATGGCGAAGAATGCCGTAGAAGCCGTTGAGACTGATCAATCGAAATTTTATCCAAAGGGCTGGGAAAATACTTATTTCTCTTGGCTTCGTGAACCGAAAGACTGGTGTATTTCTCGCCAGCTGGTTTGGGGACATCGCATTCCTGTTTATACCTGTAAATCCTGTCAGCATGTTCACGCGAGCATTGAAACGCCAGAAGGCTGCCCGAAGTGTCAGCATAAAACTCTTGAGCAAGATCCCGACGTTCTTGATACATGGTTTAGTTCGGGCCTCTGGCCGCTCACAACTCTTGGATGGCCTAACCCTGAACGTATGAAAGAGAAAGGCTTTGATAAATTTTTTCCAACGAGCGTTCTTGTCACGGGCTTTGATATTATTTTCTTTTGGGTCGCCAGAATGATGATGATGTCACTCAAAGCCGTAGAGAAGATTCCTTTTCATCATATTTATATTCACGCCATAGTGAGAGATAAAAATGGCGTCAAGATGAGCAAGAGTCTTGGAAACGGTATCGACCCACTCCAGATGATTGAAGAGTACGGTGCTGATGCCTTGAGGTTTACTCTCGCGGCGGGTTCTGGTTATAACCGCAATCTAAACCTCGATCCAGAGAGAATTGCGGGTTATAGAAACTTTATGAATAAAATTTGGAACGCCTTTCGTTTTATTCAGCCTTATCTCAATCAAGCAGATGAAACTCTAGATCTTAAGAATCTCGATGATCAAGAGAAATGGATTCTCGCCGAACTCAATGATGTAACAAAAATCATGAACGATTCTATTGAAGAGTATCGTTATGACGATTCTTGCTCGGCGATTTATAGTTTTGTTTATGATCGTTTCTGCTCTTGGTTCATTGAACTCTCAAAAAATATCTTGAAAAACGAAGAGTCTGAAGCCAGCAAACGACGTGCAACCGTTTTGAAATTTTGCTTTAGAAAAATCGTTGCTCTCTTGCATCCATTCTCTCCTTTTATTACGGAAGAACTGTGGGCCAGTCTTAAGAACTCAGGGGAAGACTTACTGATTATTCAAGAGTATCCAGAGTACGATCAGTCCCTGAACTTTGCGAGTGAGCAAAAGGAAATGAGCCATTTTATTGAAGTGGTTACTCATATCAGAAACCTGCGTGCCAGTGTGAATATTAAACCGAAAGACCCTATTAAAGTTGTGCTCTTTACGGATTCAACGGATTTCAAACAATCTCTTGAAGCGCAGATTTTGGGGTTTAAAGATCTTGTGAAAGCCGAAGAAGTCAGCTTTCTCGCAAAATCGTTAGAGCGACCTAAGAAATCGATCGCCGCTTCAACCGCGCTGACAGATATTTATATTCCGCTTGAAGGAGTGATTGATCTAGCCGATCAAGTGAAACGCCTTGAAAAAGATTTGCAGAAGACAGTCGCCGAGTGTTCGGGACTAGAGAAAAAACTCAGCAATCCTAAGTTTGTGGAAAATGCGCCGCCAGAGTTGGTGAAGGAGTCAGAAGAGAAAATTCTCCTTCTCAAAGAGAAGATCACTGCCCTTGAGCTCAACCTCGTCAATTTCAAATCATAGTTTTAAATAGTCGTAAATCTTATCAAGCTCTGAAGACTGATCTTCAGGGCTTGATTCAAGAGCAAGAGGCGCTTGGTGGTAACACTTGAGTTCTGTCAGGGCTTTTTGATGAAGATAGATCACCTTTGGCGCATATAAAGTCATAATCCACGCCATCCAATCCAAATTGGTGATCACTCCTTGTGTTCTTTTAGCGAGTGTCACCACTCGCGACATCTCAGGGCTTTTTTCAAAAACGTATTGATTGCGACTCTCAAGCCCTTCGTAAAAACGATCGAGTTGTATCAATCCTGAGAGTTCGGCAATAATAAAAGATTGGCCCTCAAATTGATTTAGGCGTTTAAGCCAAAGCGCTCTTTCTTCCTCATTCGAGAGGTCGAGCAAAAGCAGAATATAGTTTTCTGGAACTTGATTTAGAAATAAAAGATTTGATCTAGGTGTCAGCCCCTCGCCCTTAATGACGTTCTCTACAGATTCGTCTTTAAAATAAGACTGATAAAGACTTAGGTAGTTTTCATCGAGAGGAAGTGAGGCGAGTTCTTGTTTTTGATGATAGAAAAACGAATGCCAACCATTTTTGAAGCCAATACGATGGCGGGCCTTGAAGCAGTAACCAAGATAGCTAGAGCTCAAACTTGATTCTAAGTCAAAATAGGTTTCGGTATTAAAAATATGATGTTGGTTCACACTATATTTATGAACACCAAGAATATTCTTTTGTGTTTTGGGTAGAGAGTAAGTGAAGATTTTTTGGGAGAGGAATTCAGAGAGGAAAAAAAGATCTTCATCAATGAGTAGTGCGATTTCACTCAAGTCTTCTCTTTTGGCCAAACAGTCTAAAAAAGGGATAGCCGCAATAAAGGAGAAGGGATCACTGGGTGATTTTACGAGGGTTTTCATTCAATTTTTCTCAGATCTAGTTTCACAAAAAGAACGGTGAAGTAGACCACTGCAAAGGGCAACATAAAAAGATTCACAATAGGAATTGAAATAAAAACGAGGAACAATGCGCCTGCAAGCGTGTAAGTCAAAAATGATTTCCGGTAACTTCTAAGACAGCTTCCAAGTTTAAGGTTATGGCGTCCCCAGCTATAGTCGATAAAAGAAACCGCGATTAGAGCGCTTGAAACAAGAATGCTCAGTGGCGGAATAAAAAGACTCAGCACAAGACCTAAGAGAGAGACAAAAATGATAAAAAGAATTTTCTTTCCTTCATTGAGAATCGTAAAAAAGAATTTTCCAAAAGCCGAAGAGAGAGACTCTCCGATATGAACGGATTTTTCATTAAGAAGTAAGCGCTCTACCCGACTGCTCATCATATCGTTGAAAGGTGAAGCGAAGAGAGAGACGACAATCACAAAAGACCAACTAACTAAAAAATAAAAAGCCACTGTCAGCACGACAACCAGAATAGTGGTTAAAAAATTGAGCCAGCTTTGTGAAGCCATTTTTGAGCGGATATAATCTTGACCAAAAACGAGAAGGTCTCCGTATATCCAGCTACCCATATAATAATAGATAGCAAGGCCTATCAAGACTGGAATCATCCCAAGAACAATAAGCCATTTGTCTTTTCTAAAATAAGAGAGCGCTTCAAAGAAACTTGGAAATATAAGATTCATAGACCTTCCTTACTCTTTCTTCAGCTGAAATTTAAATTCACCGAGCTTTTCAAAATCTGCCCTCGAAGGTTCCAAAGGCATGGCCTCAAGCCTATGAACAAATTGGCTCCAGCCAATATTCTCTAACTGATTGGTTTCAATTCCTAGACCTTTCATGCGTTGTTTTTTCGCCAAAGCCTTTTTCAGCATATCTTTAGCACCTGTGTCATTTCCACTGCCGTGATGATAAAGCGCGGTTGCAACTTGAATAATGACCCAGTAGACCAAGCGGGCTTGATCACCGACGTCTTCCAACCAATGATCTTCAAGCTCCTCGTGGCATTCCCAAAAATGATGAGAGTTAAACAACTCGAGCCCACGCTGAATTTTTGCTAAATGTTCTGGGCCAAATTGACCGTAAGCAGTGCTTGAAATAAGGCGATCTCCCGAGTGTTATTTGCCGATGTTTAAGGTCCTATACTATGCTAATTTACAGAAAACTCAAAAAATTAAGCAGGTCTAGACCTATGCACAAATCACTGGTTCCCGATTATTTAAGAGATCTCAAAACCTATCAAGCGGGTAAACCAATCGAAGAGTTGGCGCGAGAAAAAGGTCTGACAAAAATTTCTAAACTCGCCAGTAATGAAAATCCCTTAGGCCCTTCACCCTACGCTATCAAAGAAATGACGATGGGTTTATGGGATGTTCACCGCTATCCCGATGTTGGCGCTTATAAACTCAAGAGTGCTCTTTGCGCCCTCTATCGCTTGAAGCCTGAAAATATTATTTTAGGCAACGGCAGCGAAGGAATTATGGCCTATATCGTGCGCGCGTTTTTGGGGGAAGGCCAAGAGGTGCTCACCAGCGAAAAAACGTTCATTGGTTTTTATATTTTGGCCCGCAGTGTGGGGGCGCAAATTGTGACGGCTCCACTAACAGAAGACTACCGCTACGATGTAACGGCCATCGCTAACAAGATTACCGATAAAACCAAAATCATCTATATTGCGAATCCAAACAATCCAACCGGCACCTATATCACTAAGAATGAGTTTGATGCTTTGATGACGAAAGTCCCGCCTCATGTTTTAGTGATTTTAGATGAAGCCTATTTTGAATTTGGAAAAGAAGAAGCGGATTATCCAGACTCCATGGATTATCGTTATGATAATGTTTTAACTCTTAGAACTTTTTCAAAGGCCTATGGGCTCTCTGGAATTCGCGTGGGCTATGGTTTTGGTCACGATGCTTTGATTTCGATTCTCCACAAAGTAAAATTGCCATTTGAACCAAACCTCGTAGGGCAACTTGGAGCTTACGGCGCGCTCTCTGACCAGCCTCATCTAGAGCGCACCTTAAAAAATAATCGCAAAGCCTATCAAAAAACTTTTCAATATCTCGTGGATAAAGGTTTTAACCCCATTAAATCCATCACCAACTTCATTACGTTTAAAACTGGAAGTGCCGAGGCGAGTGATTTTCTTTTTCAATCTCTTTGCGATCACGGCGTGATTATTCGTCCTCTTAAAGCCAACGAAATGCCTGATTATGTCAGAGTTTCTCTAGGAACGCCGGAAGAGATGGAGCATTTCTTTAGCGCTATGGACTTAGTGCTGCCGGCTTACACACAGAAATTCGGGAGACCCTAAATATGAAAATCTGTACCTATATTCATCCTCAAGCTTTTGGCCAATCCCAAAAACGGCTAGGCATCTTGCTTGAAGATAATCGCATTATTGATCCTAATTTTTGCTGGGCGATGGATTATGAGCGCGAGGGTTTTAGAAATCACTACGAACGAGCTAATCGCAAACTCCCAAGCTCACTTAGCGAACTTTTGCTTTATCACGACGACGCCTTTGAAGCGCTAGAAGAGAGCTACGGGCTTTTTCTTTTTTTGCAAAAAGTTGGAGATCTAAGCCTTAGAGATGGAACTCCTATCTTTTTTCATCTCGATGATGACTCGCTCAAGCTTGGTTGCCCGATCGACAAGATTACCTCTTATCGCGATTTTTACGCTCATGAAAAACATGTGGCG
This sequence comes from Bacteriovoracaceae bacterium UBA6166, assembly GCA_002435795.1. Taxonomy (GTDB): domain Bacteria; phylum Bdellovibrionota; class Bacteriovoracia; order Bacteriovoracales; family Bacteriovoracaceae; genus UBA6166. The sequence goes on from DIUE01000027.1 coordinate 96,853, forward strand.
AAAGGCTTTGAAAAAAGAGGTGAACCTATTCCTCCTGCTTGGTATGAAATCCCCGCTTATTATAAAGGCTCAACTCAAGGGTTCATAGGCCCTAGCGATGAAATTCTCTGGCCTTCCTACACTGATCAACTCGATTACGAGCTAGAGTTTGGAATGATTATTGGGCGAGAGGGAATCAATATTAAGGAAGAAGACGCTTTTGATCATATCTTCGGCTATACCATCCTCAACGATATTTCCGCTCGGGATATTCAGCGCAAAGAAATGGCCATTCGCCTAGGACCTGCGAAAGGAAAAGATTTTTGCTCAATCCTTGGGCCTGTGATTGTCACGAAAGATGAATTTGGTGATAGCGAACCAAATCTTTTAATGACGGCAAAAGTGAATGGCGTCGAATGGTCCCGCGGTTACTCTGGGGAAACCCATTTTGATTTTTGTAAAATGATTACTCATGTCGCTCAGGACGAATGGATTATGCCAGGAGACCTTTTTGGAAGTGGCACCGTTGGAACGGGATGTGGACTAGAATTAGATAAATGGATTCAACCTGGAGATAAACTCACTCTGGAGATTGAAGGAATTGGCGAACTTACAAATATTGTCGGTTCAAAGCGAGAGACTCATGGAAAGTTTTAAAGCAAGTGGCATTCATACAAAACAGGCTCACGTCCAAATTCCTGAGGGACTTTACGAAGAAGAGCATGGTCGAAAAGGTTTTTTCGGCAGAGTCAGTCACCTCTATCACCAAAATCCCCCAGTCAACTGGACTCATATTGACGGCGAACTTAAGCCCCGTTGTTTGCCTCCAGTTTTCGATGATAAGCTTGAAAAAAACCAGTTCATTCCTTTTCTTAAAAATAAAGACGTCATTATCAATCTCGCCTTATTTGATCAGAGCTATAACTGCTTTTTTAGAAATGCCGATCACGATGAACTCTTTTTTATTCATCAAGGTAGCGGCCGCATGGAGACAATCTATGGGCCGCTTGATTTAAATAAAGGGGACTATATTATTGTTCCCCGAGGCACCACTTATAAAGTTTTTGTAGACTCTCCACTTAAAATTTTAAAACTTGAAAGTTGTTCTGAATTTGAAGAACCCTCACGGGGGCTCCTCGGTCCCAATGCTCTCTATGATCAAACAGCTATTGAAACTCCGATGGCAAAACTTGGGAGCGAGCAGGATTTAAAAGAGTACAAAGTCCAAATTAAACGCCTTGGTAAAATCACCACTGTGACTTATCCCTTCAATCCACTTGATGCCATGGGATGGAAAGGCTCCCTCTATCCAAAGAAGCTTTCAATTTATGACTACTGCCCAATTATGAGTCACCGCTATCATATTCCACCGAGCGGACACACCACTTTTGTTTGTCATAACTTCGTTGTTTGCTCATTCGTGGCACGCCCTCTTGAAAGCTCTGAGCACGGTGTTTTAAAAGTGCCTTTCTATCACTCAAATATTGATTATGATGAAGTGCTTTTTTACCACCAAGGAAATTTCTTTTCTCGCGATAATATCGACGAAGGAGCAATCACCTTTCATCCGCAAGGAATTCATCATGGGCCGCACCCGAACGCCTACGCCAAGAGTGTTGATAAGCTCGAAACCGATGAGTACGCGGTGATGATTGATACTAAGTATCCGCTAGAGCCGACTCATCATTTCTCCGAAGCAGAATTTAAAAACTATTGGAAAAGCTGGATGCAAGTATGATTTCATTTGATACAGACGGCGCTTTTGAACAAAACTATAAATTTTTGATTGGCTCGATTCTTCCGCGCCCAATCGCTGTGGTCTCGACACTCAATGAAGACGGAAGTGCCAATATCGCGCCTTTTTCTTTTTTCACTGCGATCAGTGCCAAGCCTATGATTATTGCTTTTTGCCCTTTGATTCGCTCCGCTACCGGTGAAGTGAAAGACACTCCGAAAAACATTCACCGCATGGGTGAGTTCGTCGTGAATTTTGTGACGGAAGAAACCATGGAGAAAATCAACCTCACATCAACCGAACTTCCTTACGGTGAAGATGAGTTTGAGTTTGCAGGCCTAAAGAAACTTCCCTCCGAAAAAATCAAAACTCCACGCTTACTTGAAAGTCCGATTCATTTTGAATGTATACTTAGAGATACGCTCTCTTATGGTGACGTGCCAGGTGCTGGGCAATTAATTACTGGTGAAGTGGTCAAGGTTCATATTGATGAAAAATTGCTGGAGCAAGGGCGAATCTCTACTGACTTATTTAAGCCGGTGGGAAGAGGAGCTGGGCAGGATTGGATTCTTTGTGATCATCGAAAAGAGATTGCGCGCTTGATGAAGGCCCAGATTCAAAAATAACTCGGCTCAAAAGCTATTGGCCTCTCTTTCATCTGCAAATAGAATTTTCTTCATGAGCATCCAGTCACCTTTAGATGACCTAAACCTAACAGGAGGCGTAAGAGCCCCCGGCTTTATTAGCGAGAAACCGCTTGCGAGTAATTCAGTTGCTGAGCGAGAGCAGGAGTAAAATTCAGTCCACTTTCACGACCGCTATCGTTCACCACTCTTTCTTCTTCCCGTGGAATTCTCACTTCAATTTCCTTAGGACTAGTTAAGGTCGGAGTGATCGTTCGAACTGTTTTATTAAGATCATGACGTCTACGAAGCTGAATATTAACACAGGTCTCGAATGCAAATGGGTCTGTCGTGAGTTGAGTACAAGCAATCATTCCCATCTTACCAAGGTTGCGATTAAAGCAGCTCTGGTACATCATAGGCGTGCCAATCATATTATAACATTTATTATAATTCTCTTGCGCGAAGATCTTATTCATACATTCTTGAAAGACGAATGGCGCGAACTTAGCTCCTCTACATATTGGTGCTTCTGAAGCGTTTGCGCTTAGAGAGAATAAAAAACCCAGTAAAATAAGTCCGAGTAGTTTTTTCATAGTGTCCTCACTTAATTGCGTATCTATTAAACAAATAAGCAAGAAATGGGCCATCGGACATTGCTGTAACATCAAAGGATTACATGAGGACCTCGAATGAAAACATGACAAGTCCCTAATAACTGTCAAATAATTCGACAGCTCTGTGCCCTTCACAAATCTCTAAACCCGTTATATCTAGACAGCATTATTACTTGTTTCAATCGAGGTTTTCATGAAGTCATTATTCGCTCTCATGATTTTGATTCCTTCCCTGGCCCTCGCCTTTTCAAGAGGCCCATATCTTCCTGCAAACGCAGAGTTAAAAGTTCCTTATGGCTCTGTCGTCTTTCAGCAAGGCGCTGACGAAAGTGGTGAGTATAGAGATCTAGACTACACAGACGTAGGCGTGGTGTTCAGTGGTGATGTGGTTGTTCAGTTACTTGATGGACGCTACGAGGTTGTAGAAATGCAATATGAGTGCGAAATCATTGATGACGGCGCTTACGGTGCCCTTGCTTGTGATAGCGCCGAGTTTATTCGAAGCTACGGCAATGTTTTCGTAGAGTGTGAATTTGATCGCGACAGCTTTTGGTGCGAATAATCTACAGGCTTAAATAAAAAGACTTATAACGTTAGTCTGATTTGGTATGTAAGGGCTTCATAACAACTAAATGTTAAGGAGTCCTTATGAAAAAGCTTTTAGGCTTAGTCCTTGCTCTTATCCTCAGCTTTCAAGTTTCTGCAAAGCCACTTGAACAAGACAAATTAGATCTTATCAACCAAACAATTGCTGAACTACTCTCCGATGGTGGCAATCCAATCGACGTGAATATGAACTTCAGCAATATTTTTGTCGACCAAAACACCCTTCTCGTTCGTGCTGCTACTTTGAATGCCGAAATTCTGATGAGCACACTGACAGTTGCTGCTGGCGTTGCTGTTCAAAATGAAACGCTTGAAATCAATCTTTCTGCAGAAGCTCGCCCACTACAAATTGGAATGGATGCAGACGCGGTTCAAGGTTTGGCCTCAACAGTTTTTGGCTTTATTGAAAGAATCAATGCTCAAGGAACTTATTTTGCTGAACTTAAGCTTGAATCAACAACTGCTGGAACATCATTCAACGTGAACATGATCCCAGTCGGTCCTGATGCTCACCCGTCATTTATCAATGCTGTGATGGAAGGTTTTATTCCAGCTGATCTTGAAAACGAAGTTGTAAGACTTGCCCTTCAAGCTCGCTTTAGCGCCACTCAAGATCTAGTTGTAACTGCTCAGACAAGCCTCACAAATATTATGAATGATCTTGTAGAAGGCTCACTTCCGGCTGACGAAGACGTATCTGCGCTTCTGATGATTGTTTCAGAACTACTCGGAACACTTTTTTAATTAGAATAGATTAGAAGAAGAGAGCCGCCTTAAGAAATTAAGGCGGCTTTTTTGTTTTAGACGATTGTTACGATTTCTTTGATTTTAGCGAAAGTCTTCTCTTCGCGAATCGCAAAAGTAAGATTCTTTTTCACTTTTTCATCTGACATATAATAAGCGCGAATTTGTTCAGCATTAAGTCCTGAAACCTTCGCTGTTTCTTCGATCTTCTTATTGAGATCTTCTTCACCAGTGGTGATTTCGTATTTTGTTGCAAGTTGATCGAGAATCAAACCTGAACGCACTTGAAAGACAGCTTTTTCTTTCATATCAGCGGCCCAGCGATTGAAGTACTCACCGACCATATCATCGTTGAAACCTTGAGATTTTAGGTTCTTCTTCAAGTCTTCCTTAAGGTAGTTTTCTTGTTGCTCAATAAGGGCCTGTGGAACGTCAAATGAGTTTTCCTTCACAAGCTTCTCAAGGATGCTTTGGTGAAGTTTTTCATTGGTTGCACGCTCTTTTGAGTTTTTGATGCTTTCTTTGTTTTTAGTCATGAAATCATCAACTGACTCATAACCAAAAGTTTTTGCCAACTCATCAGTCAGTTCAGGAAATTTCTTTTCTTTGATTTCGATCAAATCAACTTCGAACTTCACTGGCGCGTTCTTAAGTTCCTCTACGTGGTACTCGGCTGGGAAATTAAGAGAAACAACTCGCTTCTCTCCTTTTTTCATCCCGATAAGACCTTCTTCAAAGCCTGGGATGAATTGATTTGAACCGATTTCGAGAAGGAACTCTTCCCCTTTCATCGACTCAGGACGCTCGCCGTCTTCTTTCTCGCCTGCGAAATTAATCACAGCAAAATGACCTTTCGCCAAAGCTGCTTTCTCGTCAGAGAGTTCGATCATTTCAGCTTTAGAGCCCAAATAGTTCTTTTTCATTTCTTCAAGATCAGCGGCCGTCACTTCAACTTTTTCAGACGTAAATGTATAACCTTTCATGTCTTTAAGATCGATTTCTGGAAACACTTCAACCAAAGCATCAAACTTTACGCTTTTGCCAGCGTCGTACTTCATATTTTCAAATGCTGGGTAACCAACAACTTTAAGTTGTTCCTTATTGATGGCTTCGTACAATTTATTTTGGATAAAACGGTTAAGGGCGTCTGTTTCGATTTGCGGCCCAAAGAATTTCTCAACCATATCAAGAGGGGCTTTACCTTTGCGAAAACCTTTAAGATTAACGGTTTTTTGCTTTTCTTTAACTGCAACCTTAATTTCTTTTGTGAGATCGAGTTGTTCGAAATTGAAAACGAGTTTTTTGGTGCAGCCATTAACTTCTTGAAGAGTATAAGACATAGATTGTTCCTTATTTTTGCGACGCAACGTAATGAGTGTTTAATGTCCCTGAAAGTAGCTAGGGGCTGGGGAGTTGTCAATGTTTAGTGCTTTTTAACGCCACTCATAGAATGGACTTAAGCCCTTATCTTGGGCGGCAACCAGCGTGAAAAGTGTCAAGCTTTACGCGCTCTGCCATTTGAAAGTAAAACGCGCAAATTCTAGGTCAAGAATGAGAACTAGAAATGAAATTTCAAAACGTCTGGCTATCGCTTATAGGCAAGCAAGGAATAAAAAATCTTTTTCACAACCCCAAATGAACTACAGCAAATCAGGAATGCGTTGTTCTTCGTTGGTATTCGCTTTTCTAAAATACATAGTAATAAATGAAGCAGAAATGACAATAAACAAAGAATATAAGGCTGGGATTAACACAACCTGATCAGCAACGGGACCTTTGAAACTCAAAAGAACAATCGTGATGGCCAGAGGTCCATTTTGAATTCCTGTTTCAAGGGCGATTGTTCGACAGCTTCGAGGGTGTATTTTTAAGATTTTCGCAAACCGGTATCCCACCATAATCCCAATTAATCCTAAGGCAATAGCACAAAAATAAACCTGCCAAGGAGTGGTCGATAAAATAGCAGCGTTATTAGGAATCCATGTTACGACGAGAAAGAGAATGACGAAAATACCGACTATTCCACCGGCCAGCTCCAGCAAGGCGCCGACATTGGCACTCAGCTTTCGAATGAACATACCTATGCCCACAGGAATAAGAAGAATTCCAAGCGTCAGAGCGATATTCTTATTAGGAATAGTAAATTCATCCGTCGCAAAAATGGGCCCATATAAAAAGAGCAAGAGTGGCATCATAATAATCGCAAAGAGCGTAGAATTCACTGTCATCAAAACACTTAAAGCCAAATTTCCTTTGGAAAAATAAGTAAAAATATTAGACGTCGTTCCTCCGGGTGTTGCTCCCATAATAATTAAACCAACCGCTTGGTAGGCATCGAGCTTGAGCATTAAAGCGAGGGCCAGAGCAATCAGGGGCATAAATCCAAACTGTGAAAACATGCCGATGAATAAACCCCAAGGCCGTCTAAGAGCCGAGAAGAAATCACGCCAAGTCAGGGAGCATCCCATGCCCAGCATGATAAAGAAAATCATCAGCGCAAGTAGATTTTGTTCTGTTTGACTGACCATAACTAAACCTCTCGCCTAAGTTCTTTACGAAGAATTTTTCCTACTGGTGACTTTGGAAGCTCATTTCTAAATTCAATCACACGAGGTAATTTATAAGCTGTAAGAAGCTGCTTACAATGTGCCATGATTTCTTTTTCAGTGACTTCAGGCATATCAACTCCAGATTTTAAAACGATGAAGGCTTTGACCGCCTCCGTTGTTTTCTCATCTGAGATACCAATCACCGCCGCTTCAAGAATCATAGGGTGCTTAACTAAGCAATCCTCGACTTCATTGGGGTAAACGTTAAAACCACTCACCACGATCATATCTTTTTTTCGATCGACAATTTTCAGATAACCATCTTCATCAAAGACGGCAATGTCTCCAGTTTTAAGCCAACCTTCTCTCAGAGTTTTAGCGGTCTCTTCTGGTTGATTCCAATAGCCCAACATGACCTGTGGGCCAAAACAACACAGCTCGCCCGGCTCTCCAGGTGCGGCGATTTCTCCATTTTCAAGTTCGAGGCGAACAAACGTAGAAGGGAGAGGAACGCCAATCGAATTTCTTTTTTTCGGTCCATTAAAGGGATTAAATGAAATGACAGGCGAAGCCTCCGTCAAACCATAACCCTCTGTGACTGGAGTTCCTGTCACTTCAGCCCAGCGTGCTGCAACAGTCTCCTGAAGGGCCATGCCTCCGGCCACAGCCGCCTTCAATGTTTTAGGCGGAGAATCGCAAAACCAAACTTCTTGAGTCAGGGCATTTAATAAAGTGTTCACTGCTGGCAGCCAAGTGATTGGATAATTTTCAAAGGCGCGCTTCAGATTGCTCAAAGGCCTTGGATTGGGAATCAGGATATTATGTCCACCTTTCGTGTAGAAACCCATCAAGTTCACGGTGAAAGCAAAAATATGATAAAGAGGAAGGGCCGTCATCACCGTCTCTTTTCCCTCTTCAATCTCTGTTCCAATCAATTCAAAAATCTGCTGCATATTAGACATCAAGTTCAGGTGCGACAGCATCGCTCCCTTACTCACACCAGTCGTTCCCCCTGTGTACTGTAAAACTGCTAAAGTCTCAGGTGAAATGTCTTTAAGGTAACCTTCCAGTTTTGAGCGATCAAAGTTTTTCTCACCCCAGCGAACAGCAAGTTCAAAGCAATTGTCTTGATAAGGCGATGTCGGCACTTGCTTGTTCCAGTATTTCAAAATGAGATCCATAACACGACCAACAGCGGGATTAAAAAAATCACTGACTCTTGAGACAAGAACTTCATCAAAGGAGTGAACTTTTGAAACTTCTTGCAATTTATCAGTGAACATATTGATGATCACGATCAATTTAGCACCGCTATCGACAAACTGATGCTGCATTTCTCTGGCGGTATAGAGTGGATTGGTATTCACCAACACGCAGCCTGCTTTCAAAACGCCGAAAGCGGCAACAGGATAACTTAAACAGTTTGGCATCTGAAGAACGACACGGTCCCCAGCTTTAAGACCGACTTTTTCACGCAAATACAAAGCGAAAGCATCACTTTTGCGATCCACTTGCTCAAAGCTCAAGCTGCCATTCATTCCATTTGACATACAAGTGGTGAAGGCTTTTTTACGCTTAAATTTTTCTGCTGCATGCTTGAGCATTTCCGCTATATTTCGGAAATCATTGACTGCAATATCTGCTCGAGTTTTAGGGCCGTAATGCTTTAGCCACGGTCGATCATTTGTGGTCATAAATCACCTGAAAAAAGTTTTATCTCTTAATGGTAATTACCAGGCCCAAGCTTGTCGACTAAATCCGAAGTAAGTTACCTCAAGATCATCAGGCGAAGATAAGCTTCAACAAACTTTTCTTTCAAAACTTCCCCGCCCGATAACTCACCTGCGCCAGATACAACCCCTGCGGCGGGGCCACAGGCGCCAAATGCTGAGTCATGGGCTCACTCAAGGAGCGCTTGAAAGTTTCAAAATCCACTTTCCCTCGCCCCACATTCCATAGAACAGAAACCATCAACCGCACCATCTGCTTGAGAAAGCCACTGCCTCGCACGCGAAAAGCGAAGTAATCGCCACCTAACATCATCTGCTCAAAACGCCCTTCAGGAATACGACGATCAAGTTGGCATTCATAGATAGTGCGCACTGTGCTTGGAGTTTGAGTGCCGACACAAAAATAATTTTGAAAATCGTGTTCGCCTTTATAGGCTTCACAAACCTTATCCATCATCTCCCAGTGGAAATCATAGGGACAAGAAACGACAGCGTCTGCTTCAAAGCAAGAGAGATCTCTGCGAGTTGTGAAAAGGTAGAGATATTCTTTCCATTCGGCGTGCAGAATGGGATGAAAATCAGCTTTGCACTCAACGCAATCTTTTACTCTGATGTCGCGCGGGAGTTGTGCATTGAGAGCGCGCATTAGCTGCGTGCCGTTCATCTCAAGTGGGAGATCGATTTTTACAATTTGCTCAAGTGCGTGCACACCTGCATCGGTGCGACCGGAACCCAGAGTTTTGAAATCATCGGACTTTACCATTTGTTGCAAGACTTGATTCAGCTCGCCTTGAATGGTCTTTTGATCATTTTGATATTGAAAGCCGTGATAGTGAGTGCCCTTGTACTCAAGGGTGCATTTAAAGGAAATCAAAGGTGAATCCAATGCCGAGCGACTCTCCCGAAATAATTAAGTCATCTTTAAAATATTCGTACTGATGTTTTCGCGCGAGGATATCGAAATAAAAATTGCTGGCATCATAATCGCGGTAAACATCAAAGCCAAGCTTAGGAAAAATTCTTGAGAGATTAAATTTCACACGAGCTTCCGCAAAATAACCATGGCTGTATTGTCGTTTTTCTCGCTCGCTATCTCCACGAGGCCTGTCACTTCGGGTTTGGATAAGACCTAGAGCTGAAGGCCCAGCACTTCCGTGTAAAGTCAGCCACTGACCGACTGGAATTCCGATTCCAAGACCTAAGTCAATTGGAAGCGTCCAAAGTTGAAAGCGCGCTCTTGACGTTTGGCCATCAAGAAAAATCCCTGGGCCCTTATTATATCCAACGCCAATATTTCCCACCGCTGAAATATCGATATATTTTCTCCAAAGAAATCTCTCGCCGCCAATCATAAGAAGGCCCCCTTGCACTGAGCCCGAAGCCTCTTGAAAACTTCTTCTGAAAACGTCGTTGGCATCTTGATAACTAAATTGATCGTGGATGTATCGAAGACCGTAAGCGGTTTTTCCTTTGCGGTTTACTTCACTCAAGCGCTGCTTATTTTCAAAGCTAGTGAATTCAGTTTGGCGTGCGCCCTCGCCTAGCACTTGAATGCCCGATTGGTTTAAGCGCGGCTGATCAACACCCTTATATTCGTCTAAACCTTTTTCAGCGCTTGGTAAGTGCCCAGAGTCGAGGGCCTTTTTAGATTTTTTACTGGCACTAAGTTCTGGTTGGTCTGCACCTTGAATATGAGGCGAAGGAGCTTGTTTTCGTTTTATTGGCTTAAAGGTGTTTTCCTTCACGTCCATCTCTTGGGCGAATCTTCCGTGACTGGAAAAAGAAATGAGGAAAGAAATGAAAACTAAAAACGTTAGTTTATTCGTTTTTCCATTGCACAACATCCTGTAGCGCCCCTTTGTGAGTAAAGAAATAGACCAACGAGCCTATGACATACAAACTGATTCCTGTGATAATCATGTATTTTTCGTAGGTGAAAGTCATAATACTGATGATCAGAATTATGAAAAAAGAAAGTTTCTTGTGACGTTTAACCCATGCTGATGACTTAAAAGAATTGAACGGAATATTACTAATCATCAAAAATGCATAGATCAAAACATAGACGATCCAAAGATAGGTGCCGTTATTGAGGACGGGAAATTCTTCCGTCAATAGTACAAGACCGATGATCGCAAGTGCCGCACCCGGAATCGGCAGGCCTTGAAAATAAGAAGAGCTAACTTTTTCAATATTGGCGTTGAAGCGGGCCAGGCGCAAAGCGCCGCAGAGTAGATAGATAAAAGAAACCGCCATACCGAGGCGACCGAGTTCAGAGAAATATTTTGAATAAACTAAAAATGCCGGAGCAAAACCAAAAGAGATGATATCGCTTAAAGAGTCAAACTGCTCGCCAAACTGTGACTGCGTTCCAGTGAGTCTCGCCACACGGCCATCGACGGAATCGAAAATGCCTCCGAGAATCAGTGCCAAACAAGCAGTGTAAAACTCACCTCTAGTGCAAAGTAAAACCGCCAAAAATCCACAGGCCATATTCAGGGCCGTGAACATATTGGGAAGAAAAAAGGCTAATCGTCTCGACTGATTCATTGAAGTTTTTATCCTAATCTAAAAGCTAGACCTGTTCACCGGCGAGCGGTGTTTCGCCAGCGACAACTTGATCATTCACGTTGACCATTATCTCATAATTATCCAGTAAATATACCAAAACCGATCCCCCAAGCGGGAAGTTGCCTAAATTTGCAACGCGCATCCCGCGGTCACCCGGCAAAACGGCAAGTCTCGGCGTCATGCCGAGCAAGCTTTTCATAAATTGCAAACATACTTTCTGACCATTCGGGGCCATCAATGTCAAAGCTTGCTCTGGTTGTTGAAAGTCCACCACTTCGGCAGTCACTGGCATGCGCACACTCCATTCCTTCCACCAAGGCACAGCGATCAAGATCTCAAGACAATCCTGACCAAAACTTGGGTGATCTACTTTGGAGCGAATTGATCGGACAATACCGTTCACTGGACTCAACACAACGCCCTGAGAAATAATATGCGCCTCAAGAAAATCTTTATGGGATTTTCGGTAGAAGAAATAAAGCAAGCCGTAGATCAAGCCGCCTAAAAAAAACATCCACCACCACAGAAACCAAAAGGAGAGAGCGATCAGTGTGATCCAAAATAAATGCGTCTTTTTTTGTAAGTGTGAAATTGGCATATCGTCATTAACTCATGGGAAAGGATTGCTTAAATTCTTTTTCAAGGGGGCGATAATAATAAGATTCCCGCTGAAGATCTAGAGCGACAATTTTCGGAAAAAGCTCTGATGGTCTTCGGCGGATCAATTCCGTTGTGTACTCACAATCAAAATTGCCCGTGGCAAAATGAGTAAAGACATGATCGTAGTCGCCGTAAAGTTCGTCCACCCAGATTTCGTTTTCTTTATCTTGTTTAGGGACGAGTTCCATTGATTCACTTTTTACGATTGAGTTCCATTTATAGAAAAACAACTCACCTTTGAAGGCTTCGGACAACCAAACACCTTGTGCGAAATTAAGTAGAGCTGGAACTTCAAAATGATAGAACGAATAGATTTTCTTTTTATGCCATTGAAGCAATTGCCCCATCCCTTCAGACAGGCGCATCCCCGTGTAGGAGCCAGGGCCCGCGACGAGAAAACACTTTTCAATAGTGTCGAGAGTTAAGTTGGCGCGGGTGAGAAGCTCGTAGAGTTTGGTGTGAAAAATTTCAGAGTTTTTTTGCGATGAAACCTGCTCATAGTCTACCCATTCGAATTTTTCATTCAAAAGACCTAGGGTTAAATACTCGCAGGAATCAATAAATAAATACATCTTCGCCAAACTTCTCTAAAAAAATCTGGAAACATCATTGAAGAGTGCTCCCACCATGAGTAGTAGTAAAAGTGAAAGGCCGACTTGCTGAGCGATCTCCATTTTCCGACGAGAGATAGGCCCGCGATTAATCGCTTCAAGCATAATAAACACAATATGCCCGCCGTCTAAAACGGGAATGGGCAGAAGATTAATAATGCCTAAGTTAATCGAAATCAACGCCATCAATTGAAAGAAATAAGTCAGACTCGTATTGAAAGAATCCGAAGCCACTTGTCCAATCGCGATTGGACCACCAATCGTTTTCAAAGAAACTTGCGCCGTGAAGAGCATTCTAAAGCCTTCAAGCGTTTTCTTAGTTACGTCCCAAGTTCGGGCCATCGCCAAAGGAACTGAAGCGAAAAGCCCTTTGGACTCCGTCTGAATAAATTCAATAGGCACAAACTCAGCGCTGGAATAAACGCCAATCAACTTGCGCTCCTTCCCTTCTTCAAGTTTCACAACAGGCGTGATTTGCAGATCTTTCGCTTCCCCCGCTGACCACACGGAAAAAAGAATTGGGCTCGCTGTTTCATTCTGAATTTTATTTACGAGTGAATCAAAGCTGTAGATTCCTTCACCGTTCACACCAATAATGGTGTCATTCATCTTCAACCCTGCTTGATCAGCGGCTGAACCTTGTAAAATAGATCTCGCCATCAAGTCTTTTGAAGTAAAACCTTTTTCTCTCAAAACACTCAAGAGATCCTCGCGACCGTTTTGTGTCAGCTCAAAACTCTCCACCACTTCAAGATTTTGCTTAGCTAAATTCTCCTCTGAAAAACTCGCTGGCACTTTTAAGACTTGATAGGCTTCAACACCTGTAAGCAGCGACATTTCATCAAGAGAGAATTTTACTGTTGGGCCATCGGAAGTGCGTGAGAGAAGAAACGTCTCCCCTGATTTGTTGACGAGATAAGGTTTTCTAAGGGCCGGCGGATATTGAATAAGCTCATTTAAAAACTGCTCTCCTGTCATATTAAGTGGCAGCGTCAGTATTTCTCCGGCCCTCATAACTGCGACGGATTTTACCGGATTGGTTCCTTCAAGGGCGATATCTGTTGGGCTTAGGACCGGCTTATCGTTGAACATTCTGAGTGAGTCTCCGGGGCGCAGGCCTGCTTGAAAAAGACTTGAAGTCTCTGGGATCATCCCAATTCTAAGCTCTGGAACTTTTTCGCCACCAACCAGCAGAGTGAAAAAAATCACATAGGCCAAAATAAAATTCGCGAGGGGACCTCCCATCACGATCCAAAATCGCGCCCATTTTGATTTATGAGTAAAACTCATCGGACGATCTTCAACTGGTACCGCTTCCATATTCATGGGATCATCGCCAAACATTTTGACATACCCACCGAGCGGGATCGCTGAAATACAATAGTCAGTGTCACCGCGCTTGAACTTAAAAAGCTTTGGGCCGAAGCCGATGGAGAAGACTTCAACTCGCACGCCAAAAAGGCGAGCAAAAAGAAAGTGACCAAGTTCGTGGAAAAAAACTAGGGGGCCTAGAAAAATAATAAAGATGAGAATTTTCTCGAGCATTTCAACCTCAGTTCAGGTGAGCTAACGCGAGTGCAAAAAACGGCGTTAGAAATAACAGACTATCGAGTCTATCATACACTCCACCATGCCCTGGAATCAAAGAGGAACTGTCTTTTATCTCGAAGAAACGCTTGATTTTCGATTGAATCAGGTCGCCAATTTGAGAGAGCAATCCGAGCACTGCAAAAACGGCGAAATGCTTGAGATCAGGCCGGCTTATAAAGGCCCACCAACACAAACTTCCGGCAATACTTGAGACAAAGATTCCACCGATCAGCCCCTCAATTGTTTTGTTGGGACTTACCGCCGGCCAGAGTTTATGTTTGCCAAATTTGCGCCCGAAAAACCACGCTCCTGTATCCATGCCGAAATTAATTAATAATAAAACTGCCATCAACTCGCGCCACAGAGTAGAGCTTAAAAGTGAGGTCAGCGCCATCATAGGAAGCAAAATAAAAAGCCCAGTCAGCGGAGAATATTTACTGGAGTAAAAAGTGAAGCCTGCGGGCTTGAGTTGGCGACGAAAGAGAAAAACCATCAACAGAATATTCACCACGATAGCGGCGTTGATAAAAATTGAATCATAGCCCGGAGATTTTTCGACGAGATTAAAAAACAAAAACGGAACGACAAAAAGAGCTTGGGCCAAAAAATAGCGCGTCTTAAAACGTTTGCGTTTGAAAAAATTGGTGACGATCTCGTCGATGATCAACACGCCTGCCGTTCCAATAAAAAGCACGGTGAAGAAAAAGCCGAACCATAAACAAGCAAGCACCAGGCCTAAAAGAACGAGGGCCGAAACGATCCTCAATTGGGTGTTTGTCATTATTGAAGAGACCTCTGCTCAAGAATCTGGCGATTCAACTTAGCAGTGCAAACCGTTTGTTTGAGTTCACTCGCGGCACAAACGCCACCGAAACGACGCTCACGGTGAAGAACATCAAGCACCACTTGGCGAAATTCTGTGCGAGTGAAATCAGGCCATTTGGTCTGAGTGAAATAAAGCTCGGCATAAGCTGCTTGCCACAAGAGAAAATTAGAAATGCGCTGATCTCCACCGGTGCGGATCATGAGATCTACATCTCCAAGATCCGGTAGATAGAGAGAGCGGTGAATATCATCTTCTGTTATTTCGCGATCAGTGATTTCTTTGTTGAGGCGATTCATGGCGCGCACGATTTCAGAGCGTCCGCCGTAGTTAAAAGCGAAGCTCAGCTTCATGCCTTGGAAGTGCTGAGTTTCTTCTTCCAGGTTTCGAATCAAACCTTGAGTGCCAGCGGGAAGTGCGCTGATGTCCCCCATCACGCGAAAACGAATACGGTGAGCGATGATGCGATTTTTTTCGATGATTAAAAATTTCTTGAGTAAGGTAAAAAGGATTTTAATTTCATCGAGAGGGCGAGCCCAATTTTCAGAAGAGAAAGCGTAGAGAGTTAGCGCTTCAATCCCGAGTTCATCCGCTTCTTCTACGATGGAAGAAACCACTCGCGAACCACGCACATGACCCCAAACTCTTTTATGCGAGCGAGACTGTGCCCAACGGCCGTTGCCGTCCATAATAATCGCGACATGCTTAATGGGCATCAACTCACTCATAGAATCCTAGTCGTTAAAGCTCGAGAAGTTCTTTTTCTTTTTTCTCAATAAATTCATCGACTTTTTTAATGAAACTATCAGTAATCGTTTGAATTTCTGCTTGGTATTTTTTGGACTCGTCTTCAGAAATTTCTTTCGCTTTCTCTGTCGCTTTCACGAGATCATTTTGCTCCCGTCTCACGTTTCGAATAGCAATTCGTGCATCTTCACCAAATTTTTTAATGTCTCGCACTTGCTCTTTACGACGCTCTTCCGTCAGTGCCGGAAATGGAATACGAATCAAGTTACCATCGTTTGAGGGCGTGAGGCCTAGATTCGCCGCCATAATGGATTTTTCAATTGCCGCGATCATGGTTTTATCAAACGGCTGAATCTGAAGCAGACGAGCTTCAGGAGTACTCACTTGACCGACCTGAGCGATAGGAGTTTGTGAGCCGTAATAATCGACAGACACGCCGTCGAGCACATTAGCGGACGCACGGCCTGTGCGAACTTTTGTTAAGTGATATTTGAGTGAATCAATGGCCTTGCTCATGCCAGCTTCAAGCGATGATTTAATCTGCGTCATCATAAATATGTCCCCCTGAACTTAGTCGCGGTTCGTCACAATAGTCCCAATTTTGTCGCCTCGGACGGCCTTTAGAATATTACCTTTTTCAAACATATTAAACACCATAATATCGATCTCATTGTCCATACAGAGTGAAATAGCTGCTGAGTCCATCACCTTGATGCCCTTGTTCAAGACATCGATATACTTCAATTGATCAAATTTTACGGCCGATTTATTCAGCATCGGATCGCTATCATAGATGCCGTCAACCTTGGTGGCCTTCATGATCACGTCGGCATCGATTTCATTCGCTCTAAGCGCTGCTGCTGTGTCTGTCGTGAAGTAAGGATTTCCCGTACCGGCGGCGAAAATCACTACTCTGCCTTTCTCGAGGTGTCGCATAGCGCGTCTTCGAATATAAGGCTCGGCGATTTCTGCGACATGAAGAGCAGAGAGCACACGAGTGATCACACCGTTGCGCTCAAGACTGTCTTGCATGGCCAGAGAATTAATCATGGTAGCGAGCATCCCCATATGGTCTGATGCCGTTCGGTCCATTCCCTTGGTCGCCCCAGCGACTCCGCGGTGAATATTTCCCCCACCAATCACGATGGCGACTTCCGTCTTCATCTCAGTTAGGGCCTTCACTTCGTCGGAAATTGTCTGCAAAATAGCGCCGTCAATTCCTCCGCCGTTTTCGCCAGAGAGTGCTTCACCAGATAATTTTAAAAGGATTCTTTTGTATTTCACTCGAACGCTCCTCGAAGAACAAAAAAAAGGGGCTTTAAAAGCCCCTTTGGAAAATCTTAGTGCTGACCGCTGGTCATTTTCGCGACTTCCTCTGCGAGGTTGTCTTCTTTCTTCTCAATCCCGTCACCGAGGTTAAGTTTCTTGAAGCTCTTAATCACGATTTCGCCGCCAATCTTTTTTGCTGTTTCAGCAAGAAGTTGAGAGACGGTAACGTCAGGGTTTTTCACAAATTTTTGCTCGAGAAGACAAACTTCAGAAGCAAGCTTCTTGAGTTTTCCTTGAACGATTTTTTCAATCATGTCCGCTGGCTTCCCTTCTTCTTTCAATTGAGCTGCATAGATATCAGCTTCTCTTTTCTTGAAGCCTTCGTCGATATCAGTACCAGCAAGGAAAGCTGGAGAAGCTGCAGCAACGTGCATTCCAAGATCTTTCAAAAGCTCTTGAAAATCAGCGTGCTTCACATCACCCTTAGTGTTGACGTCAACGAGAACGCCAATCTTGCCACCGTGGTTATAAGCGCCCACAGCGCCTTCACTCTTCACGATTTCAAAACGACGTAGATCGATTTTTTCGCCACACTTAAGTGTAAGCTCGTTAGCCGCTTCAGATTTTGCATTTTTAAGATCATCAATAGTCTTTGGCTCGTTAGTTAAAACATACTGAGCGATGCTTTTTGCGAAATTTTGGAAATCATCACCCTTAGAAACAAAGTCTGTTTCACAG
>DIUE01000027.1:114505-114668 GCA_002435795.1 Bacteriovoracaceae bacterium UBA6166
GTTTTTTACATCTGTAGCTGATACACTCATGGTCTACTTCCTTATTTTTTAATTTTTATTCTTCGTCTTCGTCGTCAACAAGAAGGTCGATATCATTTTCAAATTTAGAAATGATTTCTTTTTCAAGAGCAACATCACGAGTAGGAGTATTTTCTTTTGCGAC
>DIUE01000010.1 GCA_002435795.1 Bacteriovoracaceae bacterium UBA6166
AATTACATTACTTCCGATGTCACAACTTTTAAGTCAGAAGCTAAGTTTGATTTATGGCACGACAGAGCGACCTTCCACTTCCTCAACACGATCGATGACGTAGAGAAGTACCTCTCTATTGCCTATGCTTGCCTTAATCCAGGCGGAAATCTCATCATCAGCACATTCTCAAAAAATGGGCCTGAGAAGTGTAGCGGCCTTCCAGTTACTCAGTATTCAGAGACGGAACTAAAAGCTCTTTTTGGGAAATACTTCCAGAACACCAAGTGTTTTGAAGACATTCACAAAACTCCCTGGGGAACGGAGCAGGCTTTCGTTTACTGTGGTTTTAAAAAGAAATCCTAAGCACCCTTCAACCGGCCAGGGTCAAAATCTCTGCTTCAAAATAAGGACTCTGTTTCGAGATCACGCAAAACGAGTAAAGCTGATGGATATCTTCCAAATGCTGGGTGAGATCATTCTTATCAGAGATGATGTAGCAGCACTTAATGCTTAACTTGAGCTGCTTAAGCACTGATAGCAGGAGGAAAGGGTTGGTGTTGAGATTGGATAGATCTAGAAAAATTGTCTTGATGCCTTTTAACTTGGCCAGTGACATCTTCCGGTAAATTTCGTTAATACATCCATACGAATGATAATCTTTTTGATGTTTAGATAAAGTTCTTGAAACAAAGTCATCGGCACCAATGACGATGATACTTTTCTCTACTTCATCGGCTGTGATCTGGATCCGAAGACTCGGGCGAGGCAACTCCTCGGTCTGTTCTGGTACATTTTGAACAAGCTCTGAGCACTTTGATCCGCCAGAGAAGTGATTTTTACAAACACTTTTAAATTCACTTCTCTTCAAACAATTATAGCATTCAGAAAAGTGGGCCACATCCAGAGTCGGATTATACACATCTCCTAGCGAAGTCTGAAACTTTGACCAGAAATCAATCATGAGATCCAGCACACCGGGAGTGAACTTTACTTTTTTATAAGTATCGATGAGAAAACTTTCCGCACTGTGAACGGAAGTCATTTGGTGGGTTAGGCCGATCATACCTAACGCACCTTTAATGGAATGGATGTTCCTCATCAAGGGATCGTACATCTTGTCCGAAACTTCATCAGGATTAGCCGCTTCTGAGATCTTAATGAAATCGTTAATCACCTGGTCGGTGAGCTCGCTGATCTCCTCTAGAGATTCCTGGTAAATTTCCATATCCTCGATCATATAATTCCTTTACCCGATGATGTGCTTGAAGAATTCTCGGTCCAAATGTTAAGGAATTAGATGACAATTTTGACGTACCTTTTGATAACCTTCATGATGGGGAGTTTAAGTGCTAGAAGCTCAATCAGGCAAAAAATGACAATCTTGGCACGTCAAATTTGACATGTCAGAATTGGCAGAAAGCCCCTAGAATATTAAGGAAAGTTTGTCTTTTGTCATAGAAGGAAAGACTCTCAATGCATCGGTTTCTCTTTGATTTTTCAGTTCTTCTTAAGCACTACCGGACAAAAAAAGGCTTAACTCAAATCGAAGTCGCCGCTTTAACCGGCATCTCCCTTCGCACATACCAAAGAATTGAGTCTGGTGAAAATGAAGCATCTCTTTCTCAAGTGTATCGACTCTGCACTATTTTAGAATTCAATTTTCTGGAGATCTTTCGCTTTGAAAATCAAGGCACAGAAGAGCAACGAATTCTGCGCCAGGCGATAAAATTTTTAGAACAGGTGAATGAAGTCTCAAAAGTCGGAGGATGGGAGCTGGATCCTATTTCTATGAAATTGACCTGGACGGAAATGACAAAAAAAATCGTAGAAGTTCCGGCCGATTATGTGCCTCAATTTGACGTCGTGATAAATTTTTGGAAAGAAGGTCATTCTCGAGAACTTGCTCTGAAAACTATCGCCCAATGTATTGAGGACGGCACTCCCTATGATGTTGAGCTCGAAATGGTTACTGCATCCGGAAGAGACATTATTGTCATTTCTCGAGGTCGAGCTGAAGTGGTTGATGGGAAAGTGGTTAAAGTCTTTGGGACCGTCCAGGACGTTACCGCCATCAGAGAGACAGAACTGGCTTTGAAAGAATCAAGAGATGAAATCAGCTCTATCACTGAGAACGCCAAGATCGGTATCTGGAAAATGGACATAAAAAAGAATAAAATTACCTGGTCAAGCTCTCTACTCAAAATTTTCGAGACCGAACTCACGGACAGCTTCTCCTACGAAGATTTCCTCAATCTTATTCATCCAGAAGATCGTCAGAGAGTGCATCAAGTTTACCGCCATTCTCTCGAAACCAAAGAGCCTTATGAAATCGTCCACCGTTTAATGATGCCTGATGGACGAATAAAAGTGATCTTAGGCAACGGCCACTCCTTTTTCGATGCCAACGGGAATCCGTATCTCTCTCGTGGATACGCCACCGACATTACCCACCTTTATAATCAAGAACTGTTCAATTAAGACTCAAACTCTGTGCTTTATCAGGCTTTGAGTGTCAGAAACGCTGCAATATGCCAATTTTGACATTTTCCACAGGGGCAAAAAAAATATATAATTTTCCAATACTTAACAGCTGAATGGAACTCATGACTTTTCCTTCGATTGATTCTTTTCTCTTCAACTTTTCGACATTGCTTAGACACTATCGCAGTGTGAAGAACTTCACGCAGCTTGATGTTGCTTCCCAGTCTGGCATCTCTTTAAGGACGTACCAGAGAATCGAGTCAATGGAGACCGAACCCTCGCTTTCGCAGGTTTTCAAACTTAGCTCTACTTTGGGTTTCAGGTTTGATGAGATTTTTCACTTCGAATCGACCATTACAAATGAGCAAAAAGTTTTACTTCATTCCATTCATTTTTTAGAGCACGTAAACAAGGTGGCCCGAGTCGGGGGCTTTGAACTTAATCTGGTTGAGAATATTCTATATTGGACCGATGTTACAAAGATGATTCATGAAGTACCACTGGACTATAATCCGGATTGTGAAAGTGCCATCAATTTTTACAAAGAAGGAGACAGTCGAAACCGAATTCGCGAAGCGGTAGAAAATTGTCGTGACTTCGGTACCGGTTTTGACCTTGAACTTCAACTCATCACTGCACTCGGAAATGAAATTTCAGTCGTATCAAAAGGCATTGCAGAAATGGTCGACGGAAAAGCCATCAAAATCTACGGAACTTTTCAGGACATTACGCATATAAGAAGAACTGAGCACGCCTTAAGAGACAAGATTGAAGAAATCAATACCATCACCAAAAATGCCCAGCTCGGGATCTGGAAGCTCAACCTTGAGACCCAGGCTTTAGAATGGTCTGAAAGTCTGTTTGAGATATTTGAAATAAACCATCTTGAATTCAAAGAAACTTACGAAGCATTCCTTAATCTTATTCACCCTGAAGATCGGGAAAAAGTTAATCAAGCCTTCACTGAATCACTCCAGACTAAGAAGCCTTACGAAGTTATTCATCGCCTGCTCATGCCTGATGGAAGAATCAAATGGATTCTGGAGAAATGCCTCACCTTGTTTGATCCTGAAGGTAAGCCTCTTAAGTCCAAGGGTTATGCCATCGATATCACGAGTACTTACACAAAATAGAGCCTTTAAAATTTTCTTAGCATTTCATCAAGTCCCTCACTAATTCATCCGACAAGATAACTATGGTTCCATTAGGCTTGGGGTTGCCCGTTCACCGGGTACCTATAATAACTATCACCATCGTAATCACGTGTACGTTGAAGTACTTTCTCAATGACATTGATTTGAACAAGAATCTAGAGTCAAAGATAAAACACGTTCAAACGAAGGTAGAGAAAACTGAAGCCTATCGAAATCTCAAATACAACTTCTGCCTCAAAAATTCTCTAAAAGAATTGGATTGTAAAAAGTTTTCAGAAAGAGCACCCGTTAAATCTGATAAGAAGAAGCCGGAATTTTTGAAATGGGTCATGTTAGAAAATAAATTTCTAACCGCACTAAGAAAAGAGTCCACGGAAGTCACAGAACTCCAATCTTTCAATGCCTACAAGAAGATGTGGCAAACTCACCAAAACGAGTTAATTAATTACTATAGTGAGAGAAATCTTTTAACTGATAAAACTCTAACAATTGAAAACTCTCTCATTTGCATGTTCACTCATCTAAATCTTGTACATCTTATGGGGAATATGCTCGCTCTCCTGGCTTTTGGTATCTATGTTGAAGCGAGGATCGGACCTTTGTTTATGGGTCTAAGTTACCTAGCTTGCGGTTTCGTTAGCTTCTTTGGGTACATAAACTACTTCAGTCCTGGGACTATCCCCCTCATTGGAGCTTCCGGAGCAATCGCTGGCACGATGGGAATGTTTTACTTGTATTTCAATCGTCATTATCTAAAATTCTGGGTTCACTTTAAGACTTTCTTGCTTCCAGTAAAAACATACTTTCCTTTCATATATGTGATGAATGACGTCCTAACCCATATAGAAGCGACCTCCAACGTTGCAGCGATGGCCCACATCATTGGAATGTTTACTGGAGTGGTTATGGTGATCATGAGTCAGAAATTATTCAAGCTCCCACATCCCTTTATTTATCGAGAGGAATATGAATTCTATTCAAGCATAAAAAAGAAAAGCATCAAGCCTAAGGAACTCAGCAAACTGAGTTATTGGCTGAAGAGAAATCCAATAAATTTTGTACTAAGAGAAAAGCTAATCCATTCAATGTGGAATGGACTACCTGCAGATGAAAAATATTCCACTGCAACCTTTGAAACGCTTAGGATTAATACTCGAAAGGCCATCGGGAGAGCTCTGTTCTTCAAGGAAGGCAAGTCAATAATAAAAACGCTTGATTTGATTCCTCTCCATTACTCACTCTCTCCATTTCTAGATGATTTTAAAAATGAAGAGCTAGCTACTCTTTATAATTTCTGCCTAAAAAGAGGGGCAACTGTTTCAGCGGTCAGGCTTGCATGCAGCTTGCTCGATAGGCAGAAAGATGAAGATTTGAATCAAACTCTCATTGAAAACATCTGTGCCTCATCGGCAGAACTCGATCAGGCCAGCTTCAATACAATCTTAGATCAGTGTAAAAACAAGTATAGCATATTGGAATACATGAAGCTGGATTCAGGCTTAAGCAAGGAGACTGCATAAATGGGAGCACTCGCATTAGAAACAAGCGCCGAGGGGAGTCTTATCAACTCTAAGACGCAACAGTCGTTTAAACTAAAAAATGGCATGACCCTGGGAAGAAGCAAGACAGCGACTATTTCTTTTGAGAGCTCCAAAGTAAGCCGTATTCACCTCACTATTTTTTTAGATGAAGAAGGGAATGTCTCAATAGAAGATAGTTCCACCAATGGAACTTACCTCGATGGTAAAAAGATAAGTGGTAAGGTAGCCGTCACAAAAAACTCTACGATTAAGCTTGGTGATGAGCAGTTCAATCTTGTAATAGCTCATTCAACTAAAGCTAATTCGAAAGAAAAAAGTCCCGAGAAGTCACGCCCGCTAAAACTACTGAAAAACTTTACCGAATCCTATGATGATTATCCTGCCGCCTCTACATTTAAGCGCTTTGTTTCTGTGGGCATTGATAATGTCATTCTAAATATTCTATTTAAAATACCTATCGTGCTACTGCCCAAGCTAAAGTTCCCAGATTTACAAACGGCTATCGCTCTTATTTGTAGTTGTATCCTGATTACAGTCTCATATTATTACTTTAGTTTTAATAAATCTGGGCAAACAATTGGCAAGAGAGCAATGAAGCTAAAAGTTATAACCACAGATGGATCTAAAAAATTCTCTATTTTAAAGATATTTTCGAGAGAGCTCTTGAAAGCATTCTTGGGGTTCGTTTCAATTTTCACTATTAATTTTACTAAGAAAAAATTGGCCGTACACGATATGGGTGCAAAGACTAGAGTCATAGACGTGTCTGGAAGGTAGAAGTGTGATTCGACCACTATCTCTACTTGAAGAAGAAGCGATCTACATTCTGCGAGAAGCGGCTGCTCAGTTTGAAAGGCCAACAGTACTCTTCTCAGGTGGCAAAGATTCTATGTGCCTTTTGCATCTGTGCCAAAAAGCATTTTTGCCTTCTAATTCACCCTTTCTCGTCTTACACATTGATACTGGACATAATTTTCCAGAGACCCTGGCCTTTCGTGACAATGTTACAACAAAACTTGGAATGCAGTTAATCGTGAGAGGAGTAGAAGAGTCTATTCGTAAAGGCCGAGTCAAAGAGGATCCATCCAATTCAAGTAGAAACACTCTACAAACTCAGACCCTTCTGGATGCGATTGCAGAACTAAAAATTGACGCCGCCATCGGTGGTGGTCGAAGGGACGAAGAGAAATCCAGGGCGAAGGAAAAGTTCTTCTCAATACGCCAGAAATCCGGGGGCTGGGACCCCGCTCAACAAAGACTGGAGGCTTGGAACTTTTATAATGGTCATCTTCTAGATGATCAATCCATAAGAGTATTCCCTCTCAACAACTGGTCTGAGTTGGATGTCTGGCGTTACATACAAATGGAATCTATCGAAGTTCCCTCGTTGTATTTTTCACATAGAAGACGGTGCGTAATCACACCTGATCAATATTGGCTACCTGAATCCAGTTATATCAAAATAGAGAAGAACTGGAAGATTATTGATGAAGAGGTGCGATTTCGGACGGTAGGCGATATGACCTGCTCCTCCCCTTTCCCATCAAAAGCAAAAACAATACAGGAAGTCATAAAAGAGCTTGAGGCTTCTTGTAACAGCGAACGATCGTCTCGACTCGATGATAAGTCTGGTCAGTACTCAATGGAGGATCGCAAACGCCAGGGGTATTTTTGAAGAAGATACTTCGTCTGACAACCGCTGGCTCTGTCGATGATGGTAAATCCACTCTCATCGGAAGACTCTTTCTTGACGAGAGATTGATAAAAACCGATATTTTAGAAGCATTGGGGGATGTTGAACAAAATCTGGCAGAGCTTACAGATGGATTACGTGAAGAAAGAGAAAAAAAGATAACTATTGACGTGGCTTTCAGATACTTTGAAAAGAATGAGACTAAATTCATTATAGCGGACTCTCCCGGACACCAAGAATTCCTTAGAAGTTACCTCTCCGCACTCACACAAGTTGATGCCGTTTTGATTTTAATTGATGCAGCCGTCGGAATTTCAGAGCAAACTTTAAGACATTTAAATTTGGCGACGTTTCTGGGCATTCAGCACATATGCATCGTCGTGAACAAAATGGATCTCGTTAAATATTCCCATGATCGTTTTAGAGCCTTGGTTAATCAGATTGATCCTACAGGTGTTTGGAGTCATACTCCTGCTTCTGCCCTTCACGGTGACAACGTCACCCATCCTGGGCCGCACATGCCTTGGTACAATGGACCTACACTCATGCAATGGCTTGAATCTATCAAGCTAGAAGAGGTTTCTAATAAGAATATACACTCAGATGTTCAGCTCAATTTACCTGATGGTACCTCACTCGCATTTCTGAATTCAGGTGAACTACAATGCGGAGAAAGATTCTCATGTCTAGATGGACGCAAAGGTGTAATAAATAACCTTTTTCGCTTCGGGAAAAAGGTTGAAAAGATCTCGGCTCCAGGAAGCTTCTCTCTGATCGCGAGTATCCCACTTTTTAGAGGTGATATTCTCTTAGACGAGCAAGCTAGCGAAGGGCAGGTAATTTTCAAGCTTAAGTGGTGCTACACTGGAAATTCAAAGCTGGGAGAGAATCAACTCATTCTTAAACATCATACTTTGGAGATACCATTCAAGATTATTGGGCTTACTTTAGAGAATGATATTCATGAATGCGCAATCGAGACTCCATACTCACTTTTTTTGAACCAAGACATGAATTTAAAAGTGAGCATCATTGACGATCAAACTAAGCAAACAGTTGGCCTAGGCTTTCTTAGCAAGAGATGACTTTCTTTCTTCGATTTGATTAATGAGCAACGCGAGGGTTTCTTCAATAGAAGCCTGAGTCGTTATTCGTATGTCACAACACTTTGGTCTCTCAAAACTATCAGAATGACCAGTAAAATGTTGAATCTCACCCTTCCTGGATTTAGCATACAGGCCCTTTACGTCCCTTTTTTCACAGACCTCAAGAGGTGTATCTACCCACACTTCAATGTAGTTAGTCATTCCCAAGTCTCGAATCTGACGTCGGGCTTCTTCATAGGGGGTGATAAAGGAACAAAGAACAATGGTATTTTGCTTCACTAATTTGGCAGCAAGGTAGCCCATGAACTTCAGGTGACGAATCCTCTCTTCCCGGGAGTAGCCATGGACTCCCAGCTCTTTTCTAACAATGTCACCATCCAGCAACTCAACTTTGAAACCTTTTTTAAGATAGTGCTCCTCAAGACCCTTTGCTAACGTGCTTTTCCCGGAACCTGAAAGTCCAGTAAACCAAATAACGGCAGAAGGAGATTGGTTCTTTCCCCATTCAATCTGGTTCCAAGCACGCTCATGAGCAAAATAAATAATGATCTTGAGAAGAGCATCAAGCCCACCAGCGCCAAGGGCGAGGGTGAAATCTGAAGTCAATAAGTATGCGATGAGTGCCGTTGCCAAAGTTCCGAGAACTCTATAGGTAATGGCCTTAATCCAGGATCTTTTAATTGATTCAAAGATAAACATAAAGTTATCATAGAACTACTAGAGTTAAATTTAAAGCAAAGAGCTTATGATACTTAATCGCCCCTACTTGACACTCCTAACAGCTCCGCGATCGGGCTCTCACTGGTTGTCTGAACTATTGGCGATTAATGGATTGGCCTTGCCAGCAGAACATCTATGGAATGTTCGATCGTTGTTTTTAAAAGGACAGGAAACTCGGGGATACATTTGTTCAGTTCTTCACCAACGCATGACAAATTACTCTTTCCACCTTAAGGTTAATCCACTTTTGCAGACGTTTCCTCCATTACACTTTTCATCCAAGCTTATGCCGGAGGATCTTCAATATTTTGATCAAACTGGTGGACCCGATTACTTCGAAGCCCCTCAGCATTATGAAATTCTTCTATGGCGAAGGGATTTCTTCTCTCAAACCTTATCGTACACTGCCAGTCTTTTATCGGGCTCTTGGTATACAAAGACAGCCACAATAGAGCTTCCTCATATTTCAAGAGAAAATTTTCTTCAGAGTTACGAGTCACTACTGAATCAGTATTCCGTCCTTTTGAACTACTTCACTAAGTATTGTCCTGACGCCCTGGTTATCAATTACGAGGACGTTAAATTGAATCCGAAACGTGCCCTCGAATATATCTACCTTCATTGTAAAGCAATGGTTCCTAAAGAGTTTGAGACTAAAGTATCCAGTGATTATCACGGGTATAAATTTTCATCTGAACTTATTGAAGAATTAAAATCAGCGATGACCTCTCGGCCGGATTTGATCAAGAAGGGTGAGAAGCTTGAGATCGATTTTAATGTAGTTACTAAAGTTCTTATATCATTGTGAGATATCTAAATCCTCAAGGAGTTTAGGCAACTCAGCGCAAAGAAGTGGTATACCTTCTTTCTGAATGGGTGCTGCCCACTTATCTATTTGATAGGAGCCAGCAATCGCAAGTGACTGAAGCTTTATAACATCAAAAGATAGGTTCATCGGAGATTTTAACCCTGCTCTAAGAGCCGCATCTTGGTGCATGGGAGCGAAGTAGGCAAATCGATAAATGGATTCGAAAATATGCCGAAGCATGCAATAATAATTTGGTTGAGAATCAAGTGCTCTAATAGCTTCAAGTGAAAACTTTTTTACATCTTTAACACTCTGTCTTTTAGCGGCTTCATCTATGATCTTCTTGTAGTGCTTCCAATCGAACGCGGTAAAAGTCTCCTCTGGAATGATTCGGCGATCTGGATCAAATTCAGGGGCTGCATTCATAGACATGAATTCATAACAATATACAGGCACACCTTTTTTCTGGTAGGCCCTGGCCTTCAGATCGTAGAAAGTTGCCGGTATCAGGCTGAACTTTTCTGAACTGATCAGGAAATTGAAAATTTTGTTAGATCTACCATTGGTTAGTTCGGCATAGACTGGTTTGCGAGCTTGGTTAATGGTGATTGATTCTTTAATGTGGTGGGCAAAGCAATTCTTGTTATAAGACTTCGCATAAGCCCCGTAATTAGCCATAAACATAAGCAACCCCAAAATGATCCATTTCATAGACTTGCA
>DIUE01000013.1:0-2687 GCA_002435795.1 Bacteriovoracaceae bacterium UBA6166
CGTTTTTCATGACTAGTTGCACGCATGTGTTTTATCAGCCTTCAAGTGCACTCTACTCTGCACCTGAGACGCTTGGGATTCAATATGAAAATCTCTATTTCGAGACGGCCGATAAAGTCAGGCTGCACGGTTGGCTTTTCGAAACGCCTAAAGAAATTCCCCCTAAAGGATTGATTCTTTTTTTTCATGGGAACGCCCAAAATATCACCAGTCATTATCTCAACCTGCAGTGGGTGACGCAATTTGGATATGATGTTTTTATTTTTGATTATCGAGGTTATGGCCTCTCAAAAGGC
Organism: Bacteriovoracaceae bacterium UBA6166; assembly: GCA_002435795.1. Lineage (GTDB taxonomy): Bacteria > Bdellovibrionota > Bacteriovoracia > Bacteriovoracales > Bacteriovoracaceae > UBA6166. The sequence continues at coordinate 297 of DIUE01000013.1, forward strand.
AGACCTAATCAAAAGGGTGTTTATCAAGACGCTCTGGCGGCCATGAATTTGGCGGCTTCAATGCAAAAAGAGCGAGGCTATCAAAAAATGATTCTCTACGGACAAAGTCTGGGAGGAATTATTGCGGCCCACGCTCTTGAGACAGATGATTGGAAGAATTTTTTTGATCTCGTGGTGTTTGATTCCACTTTTTATTCTTATCAAGTGATCGCGAGAGGCAAGATCAATCAGGTGCCGGGACTGAGAGTCTTGCGTGGAATGGTGCCTTGGCTTGTGAGTGATAGCACAAAACCCACGACGATTTATCAAGACCTGCAGAAGTCTGTTCTGGTGATTCATGGAAAAAGAGACTCAATTGTTGAGCATGAGTACGGCGCTGAGATTTACTCGCGATTAAAGACTGAGAAAAAATGGTTTTGGGAAATTGAAGAGGNNTCTCCCATCTTCATAAATATCGTTACCGTTTCGTTGAATTGCTCGATCAAAAAATCTAGAGCGTTTCGGATTTAGGGCAAGCTACTTTTTTCAGCGCTTGTTCAAAAACCGCAGTATCTAAAACCCCTGGCAATCCTTGTTCATTTTTCACATACCATGCTGGTGATTGAGATTGATTATGACAATCCATACAGCGGTTTTGCATCGAGAGTTGTCTCTCGGCTTCAGTGAGTGGCGTCGTTTTTGAAATATTAAAGGGATGCTCTGGATGCTGAGAGTGGCAGTTTAGACATTGCACGTTGGCAAAATTATGGGTAACTCCAAACCGTTTATCAAGCTCCCCCCATTGGTTTTTGAGTTGCTTAATTCTGTTGGGCTTAAGCTCTTTCACAACTCCGACGTCTTTAAACGCCTCTCGCATGGCGGTCCAATAATTTGTTCGAAGATCAACGGTTTCGAGTTTACTCAAATCCCCTTCGGCGCTGGTCGGATCAACGCGAACCATTTCTTCTGCCGTCATAAAGCCGCGTTCATTTTGTGCACCAACTGAATGACATTGAATACAACTTAAGTCATAGGGTTGGTTGGCACGAATCAAAGTCAGATAGGCGAGAGAGTGAGGAGTAGTGACCCATTTTTCAGCTTGCTCGCTATGGCACTCAAGACAGCTATTGGCGGTATTCATCGGGGTATTGCTGTAGTCGTGGTCAAAAAGAAGTTTCTGTTCTTCTTTTTGCATTTCAGTTAATTGAGTTTTATAGGCATTGATAAATTCTGAAATCGGATTGGGTTTAAGAACAGTGTCTAAACTCTCTTTCACTTCGTGCATAAAAAACTGATCACCGGTGCGATCTTGCTTGAGAGAAAGCCTGAGTTCTCCTGCATAATGGTTTCGTGAAAGAACCTGTACAATTGTGGTGTCGCCCTCTTTTTGTGGAACCTGCGTGAAGCTGTGACTGTGAGAGCCTAAAATCCAGTTGATTTGAGGATAGGCACGGGCCAGAGCACGGTCTGGATCAAGGCCCGAGTGAGAGAGAACGATCAAACGATGGAAAGGGTTTTGTGGATCATATCCATCACTCTCAAGAAGTTTGAGCGTGCGCTCAAGACCCGTATTCACGTCAAGAAAAAGTGAGCTGAATTGTAGAGGAAGAGTTTTTGGATCAACCAGTCCCACAAGATAAAAGCGGTGAGGGCCTCCAATGAGCTTGGCCCATTCTTTGTGTTTAATGGTTTCAGGTGTGGTGAGATTTGAAATCAGAAAATGATAGGAGTGGGTGTTGGCAATTTCATTTAAGAATTCAAGGCCCAGAGCAAAGTCTTGATCCCCTGGCACAAAATACTGCAAGCCTAGTTTCTCCATGCCTTTGGCGATGGTTCGAGCGGTCAGCGTGAGTGAGTCGATCATTTTTTCAGGTACTACAGATGAGGGGAAAAAAGCATCACCGGTGTCTACGTAAACCACGGGACGTTTTTCTTTAATCTGATGAAGTAGGCCCGCGAGTTGTGCCATTCCTCCTCGTGGAAACTGATGACAGCCACAAGGATGGGTTTCGCCGTTGATATTATGTGAGAGCACAAGGGCCAGATCCTCTTGATCAATTTTCTGTACAAGATAAGTCTTGTCTTGAAAGGCGTCTTCGAACATCTCTTCAATAAGAGAACAGCTTTGAAGAGTGAAGGCGAGAAAGATCAAGACAAGCTTTTGCATAAAGGACTCTTCTTAAGTTTAGAGTTCGGCGATCAGTTTTTGCGCTTCTGCAACTTGGGTTGCTTTGGGAAATCTTTTTACAAGTTCTTCTAAAATCTGTTTCGCTTCACTTGTCATTTTTGTTCGTCTAAAAGACTTACCAAGCATCAGCATACCATTGGGAACCTGTGGCGCGCCCTCGTGCTCTGTAATCAAACGACTGAAGTAGGTTTGCGCTTGTTCGTCTTGCTTATCCATCCACGCGA
>DIUE01000013.1:2786-3944 GCA_002435795.1 Bacteriovoracaceae bacterium UBA6166
TGATCGAGAAATTTCTTTTGTTCCGCAAGTTGAGCGCGAACAGAATTCAGCTCTTGATTTGTTTTATCAAGCGCCGTTTGTTGGGATTGGCTTTTGAGTTCGAGCACTGAAATTTTTTCTTTGAGGTTTTGCGTGTCTTGCTGATTTTGCTGAATGGTTCGGTATTCTTTTTCTTCCATTTGGCCGGTCAGCATTCCAAGTCGCTCTTCGATCGCTTGCAAGCGAACGGTTCCGTCGGCGGTCATCTGTTGGTTTTGTACCATCTGAAGAGAAATATTATCGACCATTTGTTCTCGTTGAATCTCTTCTTGGGTTTTGCAACCAAAAAGCAAAATAAGGGAAAGGATGGGCCATAAACGCATCATGAAAGACCTCTTTGGAAAGGAGACANNGGAGCTTTTTGAACAGCGACAAATTCCGCTTTTTCAGAAAACTCTTTAGAAAGGATAGCGTATTGCTTCGCTTTATTGAAATATTTTCTACGATAAGATGACTTAGCTTTTAGGTAGTAGAACTCGGCTTTNNTTGCGGGCGGCGAGGAAGGCGGTTTGCGCCATATTCATTTCAAGTTTGGGGCGTGTAGTGGCTAAACTACACGCCGACAAAAAAACTAGAACACAAAGAATTAAACCATTCTTCATGAATCCAAAAACTTCTTACTTAGCAGTGATAACGAAGTTACCACGACGATTTTGTGACCAAGCTGATTCGTCATGACCAAAAGCTAGTGGTCTTTCTTTACCAAAGCTTACTGTAGCAATACGACGACCTTCAACTCCCATTGAAATCAAATAATCGCGAACAGCGCGGGCTCTTCTCTCACCAAGGGCCAAGTTATACTGAACACCACCACGCTCATCAGCATGACCTTCAACCTGAACGCGAACATTCATATTGGCTTTCATGAAGTCAGCATTGTTTTGAAGAGCTTGGCGAGCAGTTGTTGAAAGAGTTGCTGAATTGAAATCAAAGAAAACTGTTCTTAAGCCACCAGCAGTTCCTGAATCACTATCAGAGTTGATTTCAAATGAACCTGCTGCATCTGCACCAGCAAATGAAGGATCACTTAAGCTTGAATCTTTCTTAGCGCTAGATCCACAACCTGAAATTGTTAAGCTAAGGGCCATGAGAATTGAGAATGCTGCAGTACGAAGTGAA
>DIUE01000016.1 GCA_002435795.1 Bacteriovoracaceae bacterium UBA6166
AAATTCAACATCAATATCTGTAATTTTCTTAAACTCTTGGATCGCTGTTTTTAGTGCAGGAACCAAGCCGAGTTCATCTAAAACTACTGGTCGAAGTTGACGGGCAAACTGATGAATGACTTCCACTGATTGACTGATAAGCAATTGTGTATCAGAAATTTTCTTCTGTAACTTTTGATCAGAGTTAGAGGCCTCTTTCACTAAAACGGACAACTCGAAATTAATCCCAGTCAAAAGTTGGGCCACTTCATCGTGCAGTTCACGACTGATGGCCCGACGATCGTCTTCGTGTCTTTTAAGCAAAGTTTGAGCAAACACTTGAGCGTTCTGGTTGGCTATGGTGGCGTCTTTTAAAAGCTTTGCATTTTGTTTAAGACTGTTCTGCAATTGAGATCTAATGAGTTTAGTACTCACTTGCTGCAAGAAAGAATTTGAGATTTATAATATTCGATCATTTTTTCTTCCAGTCACTAGTGACGTGATGAAACCAAGCACTGCTAAGGCAAGAAAAACGACCAATAGGATTTTTCCAAGTTCAACTGACATTCCGGCAATACTATTGGCCCCTAAAACGTAGGCGAGTATACCGATGATAAAGAATGCGATTGCTGCACGAACCATGATTTCCTCCTCAGTTGCGATTACCTTGTTTTATGTCGCTTTGATGAGTAAGGCTATAAGGTATAGTGCGTAGCGTGTAATACGGTTGTAGGATTTATCCCGAAAGTTCTAGTCGGGTGAGTGGCGCTTAAGAAAAGGCCCCTTAAAAAAGGGGCCTCGATGAATTGAAGTTGCTTAGAAGTTCAGAGTGTATTGAGCGTAAATGAATGTACTCGTGTTTTCTCTCGCAAAATAGCTGCCGTGCATGAAGGCACTTGCTGCTAAATTTAAGGTTTCTTTCGCTCTTGGGCGGTAAGTGAGTGTTACATCGATTTCCTGACCTAGATCAAGTTCATCCATGTTTCCCGCAAGAGCAGTAGATCCATTTTGAGCGTAACCTGGAGAGTTCTTTGAAGCTCGACGAAATTGGAAAAACTCTGTTTTAAGATCCCATTTTTCAGTGAAATAATACTGTCCACCTACAGATGCGCCCGCAAGGTTTTTTCTGCCGACGATATCAATATCACCGTGATGAGAGTGGCGGTTGGCATAAAGTTGATCATAGGTTCTTGATGCAAGAAAGCCCTTGAGGAAAACTTTCAATTTTCCTAAACGAGTATCTGCCGCAATATTGAGGTGATGAGCAGAGTTTTTTGTTGTCTCGTTTTCTTGATACATATTTTCTGTTTCTAAGTTAAAAGATTCGCCTTTTAGCTTATAACGAAAGCCGCCGGTCATAGTGTCGTTATCATTGGCCAATGAACTGTCATTATTTCTCAGAAAATATGTATCTAGCTCATGTGAGTTAGAGTTCAGCATTCTGTAATAAGCAAAAACCAGAGAGATATCGTCATCAAAGACCGCCGTATCTGTATTGGCGATTTTTAAATAACCGAAATCAATCTCTCCAAAGAAAAGCTTATGAGTCAACTTAAAGCCATCAAAAGATTGACCTTCAGCACCCCAGTTTCTTCCACCAAAAAGGCGCTGGTCTCCGTAGATAATCGCTTGTCTTCCGGCCTTGAATCTAAAGTTCGCCAGTGGAATATCTGCGTATGCCTCATGAAAGGTAAGAGTGCCAGCGTAGTCAACTGATGTGCCAGCTTGACCAAATGTTTTAACTGCTTGAGGACTAAAAAAAACCTTTCTATCTTCGCTCAGTTTAATTTCAAAACCCATTCTAAGGCGCATTGTTGTGAAATCTCTTTTATCTGGACGTCCCTCGACTATATCATAGTGTTCTTGTCGGGCGCGAAATTGACCAGAATGGTTGACTTCCAAAGCATAAGTTGGAATTGAAGCGGCGGACACGGCTAAAATTGCCATGGCCTTCAACGGACGAAGCATACGGACTCCTTTAAAAAGACAAAACTTTTTTTGTATTAAAGTTAAGTATTGGTTTTATTTAGTTTGAAATCAATTAAAGAAAAATCAAGAAAAATTTCCCTCTTTACGTGCCTAATGTCCTTTATAAATATCTCCTAGATTCCGATAAATTTCCGTCTAATTCTAACCACCCGGAGCGTATTCATGTCCTTTCTGAAGAAACTGTCCTTTAAAGCGAAAGTACTCTTGCTACTTATGCCCGCTATCATCACAATTTTTGGTCTTTCTACAGTGCTCGTTTATACAGGGTACACAGAATATCAAAATGCGGTTGAAGTTCAGAAGAGCTCCGATTATTTCGCTGATATTGCTCAGCTCGTAAATGGTTTTCAAATTGAAAGACGACTTTCTAATGGTTTGACGAATGGTTCTACATCGAGAGAGGAATTAAACAAACATAGACTGAATATTGTTGATGAAAAAATCAATCATATTAGAGCGGAGTTAGTGCATTTTCGAGATGAAGACCGCAAACTTTTTGAAGCCCAGATGAAAAACTTGGATGAGATCAGAAGGTATGTTGAATCAGCAAATGTGAATAGGTCTGAAGTGGCCCAACGTTTCGGTGATCTGATTAATAATATGTTTATTGTGCAAAGAGAGAGAGTTTCAGCATTTGATATTGCGGGCTTAAAGGCGAGATTGAATAGTCTTATTATTTTTCAAATGGCCCGTGAAAGTGCAGGGGGCTTAAGACAAGCTGTTATTAGTATTATGACTTCAGAAGTCCCACCGACTTCGGCACAGATTGCAACTGCCATGGAAACATTGACTGGTGTTGCAATGAACGTCAATTCACCTGCGGCTTATTTAAGTGAAGAGGGGCGAGAAAAGGTAAGCAATTTTCTTAACTCGGATCATTGGAAGCTGGTCGTAAAGGCCACAGATGAAGTGCTCGATGCAAGTAAGTTTGGATCTTATTCAGTCACTCGCGATCAGTATTATACGGCCATCGTCGCAAGTATGACTGAGCTTTCTGATTTTGTTATGGGTGAGGTTGACTTGGTAAATCAGGCGGTTCTGCAAGCTGAGCAAAAAGAATCTAGAGAGTTTTGGTTATTTTTAATTATGAGTTCATCTGTTTTAGTTATTATTGCTTTACTGTCGTATGTCATCTTTTCTGAAGTTGTTAAAAGCCTCGAAATTGCGATTAATGACCTAACTGAAAATGCAAAGGTCGTCGGAAGTGCATCAGATCAGGTGTCTTCATCATCTCTCGAACTTTCAGAAGCCTCTAATGAGCAAGCTTCCGCCCTTGAAGAAACGTCAGCATCCATTCAAGAGATGAGTACTATGGTGCAGCGAAATTCTGAGAGTGCTGGGAAAACGGCCGAGGTCGCTGAGTCAAGTCGACAAAGTGCAGAGAAAGGGCAGAAAGTTGTGGGTCAGATGTTAGTTGCGATGGATGAAATTAATAAGAGTAATTCTCATATTATGGATTCTATCAACGAGAGCAATAAAAGAATCTCAGAGATTGTTCAGGTGATTTCTGAAATCGGCAACAAAACAAAAGTTATCAACGATATCGTATTTCAGACAAAACTTCTGTCATTCAACGCTTCTGTTGAAGCTGCTAGAGCAGGGGAGCATGGAAAAGGATTCGCTGTGGTTGCTGAAGAAGTTGGGAATTTGGCCGAGATGAGCGGGAAATCCTCAAAAGAGATTTCTGATATGCTCGAGGCAAGTATTAAAACAGTTGAAGGCATTATTAATGATACAAATAAACAAATCAGCGCATTAGTGATTTCCGGCAAAGAAAAAGTTGAGACAGGAAATAATGTAGCGAAAGAATGTCAGATTGTTTTAGGTGAAATCGTAGAAAATATTTCCAAGGCCTCTGAATGGTCTGTGGATATTGCTCGGGCTAGCCAAGAGCAGGCCCAAGGGATTCAAGAGATTACAAGTGCCATGAATCAGCTCGATCAAGTGACTCAAACAAATGCTGCCACATCTGATCAAGCAGCGGTTGCTTCAAAACAACTTTCGGCACAAGCCTCATCACTCGTTTCAACAGTGGGCCTTCTTAATCAGGTTGTTTATGGCTCGAATAACCATTTGGATATATCATTTAAACCTCAGGCCCCGCAATCAAAGCCTGCAATGTCTCATGAGCATAGCAGAGAAAATGTTGTCCCGCTTAAGCCTAAAAAACCAACCGTTGCAAAGGTGTCATCCTTTAAGAAGGCGGCTTCTGATTCATTTACTGGCGAAGGCGAGTTTGAGGATATCTAAATGGATGAATTTGAAAAAGAGATTAAAGAAGATTTTTTATCTGAAGCGCGAGATCTCTTACAAGAGGCCGAAGGAGTTTTTCTAAGACTTGAGGATAATCCTCAAGATGAAGAAATTCTCAACCAGATTTTCAGACTTGCTCATAATCTTAAAGGAACTTCTAAAGCTGTTGGTTTTGATGATATTGCTGAATTTACTCATTCAGCAGAAAGTCTGATTTTGAAAATTCAGAATGGGGAAATCGCTGCAACGAAAATGATTGTTTCGGTTTTACTAGAATTTAAAGATGCTGTTGATATTGCGATCTCCTTATTAGAGATGGATTTAACGGCAAAATATGATTGCACTGAAATTAAGAATAAAATCGTAGAGGCAATGAATATCGCGGAGAGTGGCAACTCACAAGAATGCCCTCAAGTGAGTATGGTCGAGACAATGCCGGATATGCCTTGTGATGAGACCGTCGCCCCTATGGAATGTATTGTCTCAGTTGATCCGGTGACTGAGCCCGAGACGTCTGAAAAAACAGTCCTTGAAATGATGCCACGTGAATCGCAAGAACCACAATAACCTCGAGAACTTCAAAAAACGAAGCCGAGTGCCGCTAAACAAGCACCGGCCGAGAATGAAGATATTCGGGTAAAACTCTCTCGAATTGATAAGGTCAACGATTATATCGGAGAGCTTGTTATATTACAGACGGCACTTGATCAAAGAAGAGGAACGCATATTAATGATGAGCAAGCAAATCATGCGATCGCTCAAATGAGTAAAATCTCACGAGAACTGCAAGAGCTTGCAATGTCACTTAGAATGATTCCACTCACGAATACTTTTCAGAAAATGAGAAGGATTGTTCGTGATACTTCTGATCATCTTGGTAAAACCGTTGACTTAGAAGTGATTGGTGGAGAAACAGAAGTTGATAAAAAAGTACTAGAGAGCCTTTCTGATCCTTTGGTTCATATCGTGAGAAATGCCGTTGATCATGGCGTGGAATCACCTGAGCAAAGAATTGAGACTGGAAAGCCTGCCTCTGGGAAAGTAGAGATTATGGCCCTCCATGAAGGTGGAAAGCTAATTATTCTCATCACAGATGATGGCGGTGGTATTAATGCAGATGTTCTTCGAAGGAAGGCAATTGCAAAAAAAATCATTTCTGAAAATGAGGTGATCACAGATCAACAGATGATTCAATATATTTTTCACCCAGGTTTTTCAACGAAAGAGCAGGTAACGGAAGTTTCAGGCCGTGGTGTCGGAATGGATGTGGTGAAGACAAATATTGAAAAGCTTGGCGGTGAAGTAAAGGTTATGACAAAAGTCGGTCAAGGCAGCTGTTTTAGAATTGAATTACCGCTGACTTTAGCGATTGTTGATGGATTAATTATTTCAGTCGCCAGACAGCGCTATGCACTTCCTTTAAATCAGGTTCAGGAGATCATAAGTCTTGATTGTAAAGATATTGTGAATATGACTAAAGGTGGAGAGTTCTTAAAGCATAGAACAAAAGTTATTCCGCTCTTTAGACTTCATAAAAAGCTTAATCTTGAGATTCCACAAGAAGAGAAGGAAAAAAACGTCTTAACGGTGATTATTGTCAAGGGTGGCGCCGGTATGTACGGAGTTGTGATTGATGATGTGATGAATAAACAACAAATTGTTATTAAAACACTTGGAAATGATTTTAAGGATCGCGATTCTTATATGGGCGGAACAATCTTAGGAGATGGTAAGCCTGCATTGATCGTCGATCTTATTGAAACATTTAGACATGAGTACAAAATTAAATTAAAGGCTCAGTCCATACAAATTGAAGCAGCTTAATAGAGGATAATGATATGAGAAATTTTCAAGATGAATCTAAAAATGGACAAGAGAAAGAATATGATACTCAAAGATATATTGAGTTTAATATCGGTGTAGAGCGATATGCGCTAGAGCTATTAACTGTTCTTGAAGTCATATCGATCCCAAACACAACACCAATTCCGAATAGTCCAAACTATATGGTTGGACTAATGAATCTTCGCGGAAAGATTATCTCGATTGTTGATGTAAGAAAAAAATTAGGCATAAAGCCACTCGATAATAATTCAGAGTCTGCAGTCATCATTCTCAAAGTTAAGGAAACCAGTATTGGAATCATTGTTGACTCTATCAATAGAGTTCTGCAAGTCGGTAAAAACGATGTTGATAATGCCCTAGAAGTTCGAGGACAATCAAATGCTCAGTTCATTGATGGGATTTATCATAAAGAAGAAAAGATGACTTTCTTGTTGAGTCCTTACAAGCTCTTTGCCGCTGATATCGCTTTTGTTGATGAAAAAGCTGCGTAAAGACGAGTAACGTAAAACACAAAGGAAGTTATGAATCTTGATAGATATCAAAATTTGGTAAACTATTCAACGACACTGGCCTCAAAATTAACGGGTAACGTCTATAGTCAGTCAAATGCGCAGATGGTTGTGTCTCGACTTAAACGCAGAATGCTTGAACTTAAAATTGAAGAACCAGATGAATATCTCTCCTTTCTGAAAAATAATATCGAGGATGAAAAAGATGTTCTTATAGGTCTTTTGACCACCCATCATACTTTCTTTTTTCGTGAATTTGTTCATTTTGAGTTTTTGAAAACGGCCCTCCCTGAACTTGTGAGGAGAGTAAAAGCCGAAGGACGCTCGACACTTAAGGTCTGGAGTGCTGCCGCCAGCCGAGGTCACGAAGCAGTCAGCCTCTCACTTTTTTTAGGTCATTATATTCAGGCCTTAAATTTAAATATAGATTATGAAATTTGGGGAACAGATGTCGACCCAGAGTCGATTCGTTTTGCCCGTAAAGGTCTCTATCCCTATCAAGATGTTAAAGAAATTCCTTCGGTTTTTCTCCATGGTAAATGGCAGAAGGGGAATGTTGCTGGGAAGACGGTCGCTAAGGTCAGAGAAGTCTTTTCTGAAAAATGTAAATATGGTGTTGATAATTTATTAGAGCTTAAAACACAGGATAAGTTTGATCTTATTTTGTGTCGAAACGTCCTTATTTATTTCGATGCGGATAATGTAAAAAAGATTTTAAATGGTTTAACTGAAAGACTGCACAAAAATGGTCTTCTCATTACAGGCGTATCTGAGCCTGTTGGACATTTACAACCGGGAATGCAGGGGATTGGTCCTTGTGTCTATACTCGTGGTGGGATGAAAGCACCTGAAGTACCAGAAGTTCAAAAAAGAAGAATTCGCGTCGTCAACGTAGATGACTCTAAGAGTGTTCTTAAGGTTCTAAAAAAGATTTTCACTGATAACTCCAACTATGAACTCGTTGGTCAGGTCGAAAATGGTGAAGAGCTATATGAGTTTCTTCAAAAGAATCAAGTCGATGTCGTCACCCTTGACCTTCATATGCCGGTGCTTGGTGGGGTTGAGTATCTTGAGAAATACTATAAATCAGGACATCCTGCGGTGGTCGTCGTCTCAAGTGTTAATAGAGACAATGAGGAGCTTGGTAAACGGGCGGTTGAACTCGGGGCCGTTGATTATATTGAAAAGCCAAATCTTCAAAATTTCGAAAAATGTTCTGAAGAGATGACAAATAAAATTCAAACGATTGTTAAACTTGGTGAAGTCGCATCGACTCCGAAGCTTGAAGTAAAGCCGAGCGCTGTTGCAAAAACGACGACGGCCCCTATGGCCGATGTTCATCAAATCTCAAAGAAAGTGAAACAGATTAATTTGATCTTGTTTTGTTCGGCGAAAGAACATTATAAAGTCAATCTTGTACTCAAAGAGCTAGTCAGCTACGGCCTTTTTCCTAAAGCGATCGTTCTTCCTTATCTTGAGCACAAAGAGCAATGGACAGCGGTTTTTAATGGTTTGAATATCTCTCACCGTCTTTATCAAAATGATTTTTTGTGCGGTATAAGCACCTTTTTGAGTAAATATAATAAGGATCTTTTACAAGATAAATACACACTTTGTTTTTATGAAAGTTCTGAGTTGATCGACTCGTTGACTTCGGCCCATGTTAAAAATAATTATATTCTTAGTGAGGCGAGACCTAAGACCCATATGATGAAGGTCAATATCATGCCTTCTCCTAGCTGGGCCTATCATATTCATGAGACATATTCCGAAGACGGCTTGAATAGGGAAGTCTGGATGCAGGCAAGCGTGTGTCCTAATAAGTCGGGACATATTGTCTCACAGGGTGAGGTTTTGGTTTTAGGCTATAATAATCAAGATAAACTGACAGATGTCTTTATTACAAAATCTATTCCCAGTCGTTTGCCTACAGTCGCTGGGTTTAAAATAATTGGTTCAAAAAAGAATATAGATCGTGTTGCAGTGGCCATTGAAAATGCAAGAGGAACTGTTTTAAAGAAAATAGTTCGCAATGATGAGTACGTTTTCAAAGTCGCTAATGGGACCGTTTCACTAAGTCTTGCTCCAAAGAAAGTGACAACAAACCCATTAGGATTTAAGGGACCTGAGTCAATAGGACGTAAATTTAAGGTGATGGTCATCGATGATTCTTTAACGATTGGAAAAATTCTTAAAAAAGTTTTTGATGAGTCCAAAAACTGCGAATGTATTGATGTCGTCACTGATCCCACATTAGTCGGGGAGAGACTCAAAGAGAATCGACCAGATGTTGTTACTCTTGATGTCAATATGCCAAAGATGAATGGGGTTGAGGTTTACCAGAAATTCCTTCGTCCTTTAGGGATTCCGACTATTGTTGTGAGTTCTTCTCTTGAAGAAAATGATGATGTCCTTCAATTATTGAATGATGGCGCCGTAGATTATATTCAAAAGCCAGGTCTCTCTCAAATGGACTCTAAAAATTTCCCACTTTGTCAGAAAATTGAATTGGCGTGCTCTGCAAAGGTTCAGACGAGAGCGAAAAATTTTAATGTCACACGACTAGCTCCTATTCATGAAAAGAATTCACTCATTGTCATCGGTTCCTCCACTGGAGGCACGAGGGCACTTCATCAGATTTTGGCAAGCTTTCCCACTTCTTTCCCACCTGTTGTTATTGCTCAGCATATCCCTGCGGGATTTTCCAATTCCTTTGCAAAGCAGCTCAATAATACAAACCCATTTGAGGTTGTAGAGGCGCGGGATGGAGAGAAATTGAGAGATAATTGCATTTTCATTGCTCCAGGGAGTCGCAATATTGTGATGAAAAAAGAAGGGAATGATTATGTTTTAAGAGTGCTTGATGCGCGAGAGTCTGAACACGGCATTCCCTCTGTGAATCAGCTTTTTAGTTCGGTTGCTCAGTGTTTTGAAGGGAAAATGGTCGGAATTGTTCTCACTGGTATGGGAAAGGACGGTGCCATTGGCCTTTTAGAAATGAAGAAAAAAGGGGCAATAACAATTGCGCAGGATGAAGAGAGTTCTGTCGTCTATGGCATGCCAAGGGCAGCGATGGAGAACGGAGCGGCCGATACCATTGTTTCATTAGATGATGTTGCCAAAACAATTATGGGTTCTTTTAAGAGAAAAGCCGCTTAAACAGACAATCGCTCTAGCACCCAGAACGCTGGTTTGGGTGCTAGAGATTGAGTTAATGAATACTGCGGGCCTCAGCTCGATGAGCTTCTAAAATCCGGCGGCAAACCTCCCCGACATCCAACTCATTTAAGGCCTTCGGGTCAATAGGGTTTGAGCCAATCTCAGGTAGCTTGGTGAGTGGTTCACTTAGAATAAGATTCTTATTGGCGTAAACTTCATCCACTTTTTTTACTGGTGTAAAATGAGGTGCCGTTGTGAGAACTTCAGGGTGCTCGCTGATTAAATGATGAATCGAGCGAACGACGGCAACAAAACGATCGAGCTCTGATTTTGAAAAGCTTTCTGTCGGCTCAATCATCATGCCATAGACTTCTGGGAATGCGACCGTTGGGGCATGCATGCCAAAATCGAGAAAGATTTTTCCAATTTTTGCGATCGCTTGGGCCTTTGGTGTGCCGGCTTTTTGGATGCGATCAAAAAGATCTTTTGAAAGAGTGAGGATGAACTCGTGCATGCGCTCAACCTGATCGGCCCCTTCTGGAAGTGATGGGTATAGATCTTTGAGTTCAGCATAGAGGTAGTTGGCCGCAAGGACTGAAACCGCTGACATGGTTGTGATGCCTTCGCTCCCAAGCGCTCTAAGATAAGTGTAGCAGCGAACTTTGTGAGCGAAATTGCCGTGGTGGCGATGGAATGAACCAATGCTTTTTGGTGCCTTCACGAATTGAAACTGGCCATTGCTTTTTATGACTTGATGGCCTGGTAAATAATCAACGAGTTTAGCACTAACTGCAACGATGGCGTCTCCTGGCCCTCCGCCGCCGTGAGGAATGGTCCAAGTTTTATGAAGGTTATTATGAACGGCATCAACCCCCATGGCACCCAGATCGGCCCAGCCGGCCACGGCATTCATATTTGCGCCGTCCATATAAACTAGACCATCGACTGAGTGAATGAGTTCGGCGATCTCTTTAAAGTCTGATTCAAATAGACCAGAAGTATTTGGATTGGTGATCATAATGCCAGCGATGCGTTTGCCTTCTTTTGCAACGATGGTGCGAACTTGCTCAAGATCAATTTGTCCGTGAGCATTGGCATTAATCGTGATGATTCCGTAATCAACTCCATTGAGTTTTTTTGTGTCAAAGCCTGCCATAGTCGCAGTGGCAGGATTTGTTCCGTGAGCAGATCTAGGAATGAGAAGAAGATTGCGAGTATCAGCTTCACCTTTGTTTCGGTGATAAGCTTGGAACATTTTAAGTCCGACTAGCTCGCCTTGTGCACCAGCAACTGGCTGAGTCGTGACAGCATCAAGACCTGTAATGGTTTTAAACCATTCTTGAGTTTCATAAAGAACTTCAAGGGAGCCTTGTGCATCTTCAACCGGCGCTTGAGGATGCAGGTTGGTGAAGCCCTCAAGAGAGGCGGCATAATCATTGACGTACGGATTGTATTTCATCGTACAAGAACCCAAAGGATAAATATTATCGTCTGGACTTAAATTTAAGAGACCAAGTTTGGTATAAAACTCTTTAAGTTCTTTTAATGGGATCGTCGCTATGCCAGGTTTTGTTTGGCGTTTATATTGTTCTTCGAGAGTATAAGCTTGCAACTCAACCATGGCGCTTTCAATTTTCGTTTTAAAAACCTTTTCAAAAAAGTTTTCAAGGCTTGCGAGGTCCTTATCTGTTTGGCGATCGTTGAAAGAAATTTTAATTAACTGACCTGTGCCATTCACTCGTGCTGAGACATCAACGCCGAGGTGAAGATTGTGCTCCCGCGCTTTTTGAATCAATTCAGCTGCAGTTAATCCGGTGATTTTGAGTGTGATTTCGTTATAGAAAGGTGTGTTTGGGTAGGCAAGCTCAACCCCTTTAAACTGAGTTAAGGCCTTGGCCAATCTCACGGCGTGAGTGCGCGCTTTCTCAAGACTCTGGGCCATGCCTTCATCTCCACGCTGAAGAAGAGCGGCACCAGTGATTGAGGCCACGAAGGACTGGTTCGAACAAATATTGCTGGTGGCCTTTTCTCTGCGGATATGTTGCTCGCGAGTTGAGAGCACCATAGAGAGCGCCCGTCTACCGGCTTGATCAATCCCAAGACCTACATAACGGCCAGCAGTTGAGCGAATTGAAAGGGTGTCTTTTTCGTTATAGCGGATTCCAAAGATTCCAAGGCCCGGGCCGCCAAAGTTTGGAGCGAGGGATAGGTGTTGGCCTTCACCAACGATCATATCAACACCAGATTGATCTGATCCAAATCGAGCAGGTTCTTTTAGACCTTTGTGGCCGATTAAGAAAGGGTCGATGACTGCGATTGAAAGGATATTGTTTTGACGAGCAAAATCGGTCAGAGCATTTACTTCTTCGAGTAAACCTAAATTTGTCACCTGAGGAAAAGCAAATCCTGCAATCTCTTCACTGTGTTTATTGAATAACTCAGCTAATTTTTTTTGGTCAATTAAGCCACTCGTTTGATCAACAGGAACGGGAATGATTTTAAGTTCTGTTTCAATGGCGAGAGTATGGATAACTTCGAGGTCTCCTGGAAAAAGAGTTTCCGAAACCAGGACTGCCATTTTATTTTTCTTTAAACGAGTCGCCGTATTAAGCGCTTCACTTAAACATGTAGAGCGCTCATAGAGTGAAGCATTGATGGCCTCAAAACCCGTAAGCGCGGCCATCGCCGATGAATAAATCCACAAAGTATTGAGCGTTCCTTGACTGCGTTCAGGTTGGTAAGGGGTATAGGCAGTGGTGAGACCTCGGATTGAGCAGACGAAAGGAACGATCTCTGGAACTTGAAAATCAGGGAGAGCGTCTCCGATAAAGCTTGGTCTAATGGTATTTTTTTTCGCCAAGTCCTCCATCGCTTTCACCAAATTTTCATAGCTCAATGGCTTCGGTAAATTCAGGGGGCCTTTAAAGCGAATTTCTTCAGGAAGAGACGTATAAAGATCTTTAAATTGTTTTTTGCCAAGCCTCTCCATCATCGCTTTTTGCTCGTCGCTTGAGGCGCTAATATAAAAAGGTTTCAGCTCACGCCGTAAATCTTGTGGATTATAGGGAAGTGTTGATGACATAGTTTGTCCTTGGGCTTGATGATTATTGCTCTCTTTTATCATGAAGAAGAGGTTTTCTTCTAGTATAATACCTGAATGAAACAGCGAGTTATTAGGATTCTTCTCCCATCTTTAGATGAGCCAGCTAGACATTGTTGGAGCAAGTTTCAAACTTTAAATAAATTAGACTGTCTCGAGGTCAGCAGCGCAGATTTGCCGTCGGTCATCAGGCCCTTTGACGTGGTTCTTGGGGAGGATCAAGCTTATTTTGTCGATCAAAAGGGCGAGCTGGTGGCCCATGGTCTACGGAGTGAATTTCAGAGATTGAAGCCCCAGTCGAGGCAGGCGCAAAACTCAGATTTCGCCCGTGCCCTTAAACTCCATCAATCAAAAAATCATAAAATTTGCGATCTGACGGCAGGTTTAGGTCACGATCTCTGTTTGATTTGGCATTACGGCGGGCTAAACATTCACGCTTTTGAACGGCACCCAGCGGTTTATGCTGCTTTGGCCTGGTCGATGCTTTTTGTACCAGAACTTGCGGCGATCCCACTGACTCTCGGGACGCTCGATCAAGCAGATGATCCGAGTGGTGATGTTTTTTATTTTGATCCCATGTACCCAAGCAAGAAAAAGAGCAGTGCCCTTTCAACAAAGGGGATGGAACTTTTTAAATTGATGGTTGGGGCGGATGAGGACAGTGAGAAATTGGCAAAAAATTATTTGGGACTCGCTCGCGAGCGTCTGGTGATTAAACGCCCGGTGAAAGCGCCGTTTCTCTTAGCGCCGGTTTCATTTTCTTATCAGTCAAAAACCGTGCGCTATGATGTCTATGAGCCACGCTCAATAAAAGTCTAAGAGGAAATTAGAGTGGCTCATTTTGAAAAATTGTTTGTGCACAGATCTCACGGGCCTTCGACGATGTTTTTTTCTGCTTATATACGCCTTTGCTATCTTGGACCCAGAGATGGCGATTATCCCGCAGAATCGTTCTTAAAAGCTTTTCAATCTTTTTACGATGACCTTTGTTTAAGACAGGCGTGATGACTTCAATTCTTTCATGAAGATTTCGGTGCATCCAATCGGCTGAGCCTAAAAAGAAAAGACCTTCGCTGTGTTCTTCTTGACCATTTCTAAAATAATAGATGCGATGATGTTCTAAAAAACGACCAACCATAGAAGCGACGGTAATATTATCAGAGAGCCCTTTAACCCCAGGCTTTAGAGCACAAAATCCGCGCACAATTAACTGCACCGGGACTCCGGCTTGTGAAGCGCGGTAAAGAGCAAGAATGATTTCGGGGTCTTCAAGACTATTCATCTTAGCGACAATCCCGACGGGTTTTTTCTTTTTAGCATTCTTTATTTCATTTTCAATTAATTGGAGAAATCGCGAGTGCATATTAAAAGGGGCGACTAAAAGTTTTTCAAGTTTCGGATTCGTTGCCGTGCCCGTCAGTAGGTTAAATACTTGGCCGAGCTCATCACAAATGCCCTTGTCTGCCGTGATAAGGCTGAGATCAGTATAGATACGAGCGGTGCGAGAATTGAAATTTCCCGTTCCAATATGACCATAGGCTTTGAGACCATTTTTTTCTTGTCTGATCACCAGAATTAATTTGGCGTGGGTTTTAACTTTATCGACACCATAAGAGACGTGAATTCCTACTTCTTCAAGGGCCATTGCCCATTTGATGTTTTTTTCTTCATCAAAACGCGCCTTGAGTTCAATGACACAAGCGACTTGCTTTTTGTTTTCGGCGGCCTTCAATAATAAATCAATTAGTCGCCCGTCTTCATCAGTTCGGTACAGGACGATTTTGATGGCTTTGACTTTTGGATCTTCAACCGCCGCTTTTAAAAATGATTCAACCGATCCGCGATAGCTTTGGTAGGGTAAATGAATGAGCTGATCTGATTTTTTGATCATTTCAAAAATATCAGTTCCAATTGTGTCGTAATCAAGTTCAGGAACAAGTCTGGGCCGGAACGCAGGATAGAGGAGATCAAGCCGATTAAGAGAGGCGAGTCTGGAATAATTCGCATTGGTAATAAAAGATTGAACTTTAATAATATGTCTGTTGGTGAGACCAAGTTCATTCATTAAAAAGCGCAAAATCCAAGGATCTGTAGTGTCCTCGTATTCTAAACGCACAACCGGTGCAAATTTTCGCTCTTTAAGTCCTTCCTCAACAACATCCATCAGATCGTCGTTGTCGTCATTGTCTTCTTCAAAAACGGCGTTACGGGTAATTCTAAACATCATATAACTTTCAATTCGCATACCTGGAAACATGAGATCAAGGTGCTGGCAAATCAAGTCATCGAGATAAACAAAACGATAGGGATGTTTTTTAGTTCCCTTGAGTTGAATCCACTGGGGAATATCTGTTGGAATTTTAATACGAGCAAACGCTTTTTTCTTGCTCCGAGGTTTTCTAAGACAGACTCCCACAGACTTTGAAAGGTTTGAAAGAAATGGAAAAGGGTGACCTGCATCCACAGCGAGGGGAGTGAGAATTGGAAAAATATTGTTTTTGAACTCTTGCACCATGAGCTTTTTTTCAGCAGCGCTAAGGTCATTCCAACGCAATAAGAGGATTCCCTCTTGTTCAAGTTTTGGAATAATTTTTGTACTCAAAACAGTGAGGAGTTTTTTTTGAATGACTTCAATTTTGTGATAAAGCTTGTCAAAAAGTGCCACCGCCGTATGGCCATCAAGAAAAGTCACTTGATCTTCGCTGCGAATACGCCCAATCAAGGGCCCAATTCGCTTCATATAGAACTCGTCCGTATTCGAGCGAAAGATATCGATAAAACGCAATCTCTCTAACAGGGGAGTTCGATCGTCGAGGGCCTCATTTAGGACTCGTTCATTGAAATCCCACCACGAAAGATCGCGATTGATAAATTGTTCTGGCTCGTAATAATTGCCACGAAAGAATGTTTTGAAAGTTTGTTTTTTTGTGCCCATAATACCTAACACAATGATAACGAAAATTTGTCTTGAGTCATGTTAAGATTGAATGAGTTTTTAGGAAAGTCGGCAAATTCTCAATTACAAAAGGACTGAAAAATGGTTGTCAAAAAAGCTCCAGTAAAAAAGACTACAACAAAATCAACTGTGAAAAAAGCGGCCATGAAAACTGTTAAAAAAACAGCTAAAAAAGTTGCAAAAAAATTAGCGACGGCGCAAAAGCAAGTTGAAAAGAAACTTAAGGCCGAAGCAAAAAAACTCAAAAAACTTGAGAAAGCGAAACGAGAAAAACTCAGAAAACAAGAAAAGAAGGCCCAAAAAGCGCTAAAAAGAGAAGCGAAGAAACAAGCAAAGCTTGCTATCAAAGCTGCAAGAAAGGCCAAGAAAGCGCTTAAAAAAGGCAAAGAAAAAGTTGTGAAGACAATTAAGAAGCCGGTAGTTAAAAAAGTGACGAAAAAGACTGCCAAGAAAACGGCTAAAAAAACTGTCAAAAAAGCAGCTAAGAAAACAGCAAAAAAAACGACAAAGAAAGCAGTTTAAGGTCTCGACGGGTGCTGACAAGGTGGTAAGTGCACAAACACATCTTTCAGCGCTCGCGAACATCTCTCATGTCCCTTGAAGGTTATCCTCGGCAGCCCTCGCACCGTACTATGAGTGAAGACTTCCTCATCATTTGGGCCACCAAGATTTCTGAGTGCCTGTTTGATAGAAATTTCAATTTTACACTCTTTAAATATTTTGCCGTCTAAATGCTCTCGCTTAAAGCTCGCATAAAGATCACCTTCAAGCAGTGGGCGTTCATTTGAGAGAAGAACTGCTTGATAGCCCCGCTCTTTGAGCTTACTAATAAAAAGCGCTTGTAACCTGTCCTCTTGACTTGAGATTTTCACTTCACAAGTAGGATGTCTAAAGAGAAATTCTGCTTCTTGTGCCGATAGTGTGTTGGCCATCAAAGCAATAAGAATGAATTTTAAGATCATAGAAAATCTCGATAATCACGCTTCATCTCTTCTTCGATTTCGCTAATCTCTTTTGGAATACTGCTGGAGAGATTTTCATAAGCGCGATCGGTGATGAGAATATCATCTTCAATTCGAATTCCCATGCCTCTAAGCTCTGTTGGCAAATCCGCTCTGTCTGGTGGGAAATAGAGGCCTGGTTCAATGGTGAAGACCATGCCCTCACGAAGACTTACAGGTTTTAAATCGCCATCGAGATAAGGACAGGGATCGTGCACATCAAGGCCCATCCAATGACTTGTGGAGTGGGGATAGAAAGGTTTATAGAGTTCTTTTTCAAGAATCGTTTCAACTGATTCATTGATGACTTTTAAGTCCTTTAGACCTTGGGATAAGACTGTAATTGTGGCCTGGTGAAGATCGTTGAGATTTTTCCCTGGGCGTGAGAGTGAGATCGCTTCTTTTTGAGCACTCAAAACGATTTCATAAACATCACGTTGGATAGGAGTGAATTTACCATTCACTGGGTAAGTTCTTGTGACGTCACTGGCGTAAACATGAAATTCAGAACCCGCATCAATCAATAAGAGATCGCCGTCTTTGAGTTTTTTATTATTGTTCACATAGTGAAGAATACAAGCGTTTTCACCACCGGCAACGATGCTTTCATAGGCCTCAGTCGCGCCGTTTTTTGAAACAATATAGTGAAACAGAGCTTGTAATTCCTTTTCATTAATTCCAGCGGCCGTTTTTGCCATGACTGCGCGGTGGGCACGGCTTGTAATTTTTTGGGCCTCTCGCATAAAAAGAAGTTCATTGCCTTCTTTGATCAGCCTCATCTCTCCCGTGAGAGTGGCAAGATTGATAACTCCATCTGGCTTTCTCACATGAAATTTTCTTTTTGTTCTTTGCAATTTCTCTGCGTGATCTAAAAGTCTTTTGTGCAAAGACTGAGGGGCGCTGGCATCAAAAAGATCATAGGCGATAGCGGTATGACCGAGCATGAGTTCCGGTAAGATGGTATCAAATTGATCGATGGGATAGACATGCTGGATTTCTAGGATCTCTCGCGCTCGCTCAGGCCCAAGTCTTTTGCCTGACCACATTTCCATCATGGCGTCTTTTGGTCGCACAAAAAGAACTTCAGGTCGTTCAATATTATTAGGACATAAAACAAGAATGGAATCTTGCTCTTCAAGGCCCGTGAGATATTTTAAAACAGAGTGCTGGCGAAAAGAATATTCCGTATCATAGCTGCGTGTTTGATGAGAAGCGGAGGGAATAACGGCAATAGCATTCCCGAGTTTTTCTCGCAAAAGAGCGCGGCGGGCAGAGTAATTTGTGGCTTCAATCACACAGAGATTCCTAGTTAAAGTTGGAATCTCAATCATAACCTAATTCTTTCAAGGTGAAAAATCACCGCCCGCATCATCTTAGCGGGCGGCAAGGAAGGGAACAAAGACTCTATCGGCCTTGCTGACAGACTTGGCGGCCAGTTCTGGCGCGCTGGCAATTTCTCATCGCCTCATTACAGGCCTGCTCTTTCGCTTCGTTCTGTGTACGGCCATAGGCCATCGCTTGATGAACTTGCGCTACGCGATTGTTCATTTCAAGGCGGTTCACTGAACAGCTTGCGCTAACCTGTTGTGGTGGTCTTGGCGCTGGTGGGCGTGGAGCTGGCATTGGCGGTAGAGGAGGCGTCGGTCTTGGTGGAGGACTGGCGAATCGCTCTTGGCAATAAGATCCTAGATCCTGTCTCCAGCGCTGCTCATCGTAACAACGATTATAGGCTTCGCGGCACGCCTCTTGGTAGTTATAACCTTGGGCCCAGAAGCTAGTCACTAGCATATGGCGGCCATTATAAAGATCGACATTACACTCAGCTCGTTGTGGCGGTGGTGGTGGCGGGAAATTGCTGACTACCTGACAAGAGGCAAAACGATTTTGCCCTCGGCTCTGGCGTTGCCATAAATCGTCTTGGCACGAGCGCTCTGCTTGCCAGCAAGCTTGCTGATAAGAGAAGTCGTATTCGATAAAAGTGGCGATGGTGATTCCACGCTCACTGACGATTTCTGCCGTACATGAACTCTGGTAAGCGAAAGCTGAGCTACTGAAAAAAAGCGCAGCTAAAAGAACAAAAAATGGATTCATAGGGAACTCCAAGCGTAAGGTTGTTAAGTCTTTCTAGCGATAAGCTCTGTTTAATTCAAGTCTGAGACGCGCTTCATACCAACTTACTTCGTCGCGGTAAGATTTCTTTAGATCAGACGACTAATATTCGCAGATTCCATGACGTTTTCCCTAAACTCAATAACATAACCTACCGATTATTCATAAACCGCAAAAAAACCTTCTAGAGAAGAAGAAGTGACAATTCGGCTCCAACTAGAGCAGCTGGTCTACCAACTCCGCCGTCTTCTTCGCTCCAATCGTTAGAATAAAGCCCGCCAGTTTGGGGCCTTTCTCCTTAGAGATGAGAATTTGATAAAGAAGAGGGAAGACATCATTTGGCTCAAGCTCGGCAGCGTGAATCAGCTCATACATCTTTTCATGCAGACCTTTATCACTCTCAAGATGGGCCCCTGAGGTTTTTAATGTCTGGCTTAGGCTCGCAAGAAATTTCGCTTGAGCAGCCGTGAGAGTTTGTGAGGGTGCCTTTTCATTGAGTTCAAACTTGAATTCTTCTGGGGCGTAGTTATTCAACCAAAAAAGAGCGCGTTCCGAACGCTCCGCAAATCGTCTTTCATCACGTGGATTTTTGATCTCTGCTTGGTAAGCGGCGCGAGCTTGGGAGAGGTCACCTCGGTGAATTTGGAGAATATTGCAGAGGTGGCGAAACGACGGCTGGAAAGGCATCGCCTCTGGCATGGCATCGATTTGCGAGAGTTCATAAACTCTTTTGGCGACGGCGATTTTTTTCTCGTTGCCTTCTTCAAGACCGTAAGCGAGGCGCTCGTTGCGATCAAAGTCTTCATAGGTTTTGATGACGTCGAGATCAAAGCTAATTGAGAAATCAATATTGGTTTTATAGCTCGCAAAAATCCAGCGCACCATTTCGGGCTCGTAGATATCGAGTACGTCATTGACAGTGATCAGGTTTCCTTTCGAGGAGCTCATCTTGCCGCCGGCACCTTTAATGCTGACAAAATCGTATTGCAGATAAACCGGAGATTTCCAGTCGAAGATCTCAACGATCTCTTTAGCGGTAGTATAACTTCCACCTTGAGAAGAATGGTCTTTTCCCCCTGGCTCAAAATCCACTTTTTCGTAAGCCCAGCGCATCGGCCAATCAATTCTCCAAGGGAGCTTGGCCTTTGACGTAGTCATCAAATCAATTTCTCCCTCGTAGCCAGTTGCTGAGTGAGTGTACTTAAGTTTTGAGACGCCATCGAAACGAATATTTTCCACTTCGTCGGTTTTATGTTTCTCGCAGTAAATGGATATTGGAAGCCATGACTCTGGCAGCGGCTCTGTGCGGTGTTTATTTAGAATTTCTCGAATACGAGGAGCATTTTTCAAAGCGTGGAGCATTTGATCTTTGTATTCGCCGCTGCGGTATTTTTGCGCCTGATAGAGCGGCTCGACAGCGACGCCCACTTTTTTCAGTTGGGCTTCAAAACTTTTTTCATGGTAAGCGGCGTAGCTCTCAGCCTCACCGTGTGGATCAGGAGTGTCGACGATGGGTTGAAAAAGATACTCTTTGAGCATGTCTTGTTTTGGAAGATTGGCAGGCACTTTTCTGAAAGTATCGTAGTCATCCCAGCTAAAGAGAAAACGCACTTTTTTTCCACGGGCGCGCAGGCCTCGGGCGACGAGATCAACGGTGATCACTTCGCGGAAATTTCCAAAATGGACCACGCCGGACGGTGTGATGCCACTGGCCAAGACGTAGAGGTCTTTATCGCCTTTTTGCTTGATAATACGATCGGCCGTCATATCGGCCCAGTGATGCATTTCAGTTGAAGGTGTTTGGCCCATGGTGTTTTCCTTGAAGAGTGAATCAATAACTTAGCAGACTCGTTCAATATTTGCTTTGAAAATTTGCTCATATTGCTCAAAAAAGGTTAATATGCCGGCCATGGTAGTGACTCTCTTAAAAATATTCTTTCTTTATCTGCTTTTTTTGATGGCGAAAAACGTCTTCAAAGGGCTGCTTACAGTCAGAGCTTTTCAAAAAGAAGCCAAAAAGTTTTCTGCCCAAGCTGAAAAAGAGGCCGGCTACACACAAGGCGCTCAAAAAAATAAGGGTGATGTTTTCGAAGCGGAGTACCGCGTTGTTTCTGAAGACTCTAAGTCTTAATTCTTTCTCGCCCATATTTTTTGACAGCAATAATTGTAATCCCAATCATTCCAAGACAGAGATACTGGCCAAGACTAAAGGGCCCAATCAGCCCAAGTTGTGGATCAGGCTCTCTGGTAAACTCTGTCAAAAAACGCAAACTGCCATAACCCACGCCAAAAAGAAGTGTGAGATTGCCCGGATTTTTTAGCTGACTTCTCTTGCACCAGAGAAAAACTCCAAGCAATAGTCCCTCAGTCAACGCTTGATAGATCTGTGAGGGATGACGGGCCAGGGCCTCTGGGTCGAGCGGAAAAATCATCGCCCACGGCAAATCAGTCACTCGGCCATAAAGTTCGCCGTTAATAAAATTCGCTAGCCTCCCAAGCATCAAGGGCAAGGGGAGACAGAGACTTAGAATATCAGTGTAAAGTGTGAAGGGCCCATTAAGTTTGCGCGAACACCACCAACTCCAAAGCACGAGGGCGGTGAGGGCCCCGTGAAAGCTCATGCCTCCGCGCCAAAACTGGTGAATGAAACTTGGGTTCTCGATGAAGAAACTTGGGTGATAAAAAAGCACATAGAAAGCTCTGCCGCCAATCAACATCAGCGGCAAACCCCATTGCATAAAAAAAAGAAAGTCTCTTCTAGTGACACTGGGAGAGTGCGGTAGCAGTTTTAAGCCCAGGAAGACCACCCACCAGAAGCCAGCGATATAACTTAGCCAATACCAACTTAACACAACCCCGTTCCAATTGATGGCGATGGGGTTGAAGTCGTGAATCATAGCAAGCCTAGACGCTTTTTCATTTCGGCATCAGTGATCGTTCCGTCTTTCACTGCTTGGACAATCACTCTAAGTGCTTCTTCGTAACGGTAGCGTTCAGTCGCCATGGGAATACTCAAATCGATATGACGCTGCTTTGGTATGTGAGAGTCTTTCACAGCATTTTTTAAAAGTTCAAAACAAGCATTTAATTGTGTCTGATCCATGGATTAGTCTCTCTCAAAAGGAAGGGCCACTAACCAAATCTGAAAATGTTCGCGACCTAAAGTTAGTGATTGATTGAATGTGAGTTCCATCACTTCCCCTTTGCGAACGAAAGAAAATTCTCCGGCACCAGCTTTTCCTGTTTGAATTTTTTCAAGTTCTGGTGCAAAGAAATAGCGCAAATGAGCAAATGATTTTGTCTGGTCTGGAAGATGCATCGTCATGTTTTGAGTTGCGATATACTCTTCGATTTCTTCGCCTTTGAAATTAAGCTCAAGGGCCTCCACAGCACCGAAATTCATTTCGGCGGCTTGAAAACGGGCCAGTAAACGCTCCGTTAAGCGATTCGGTAGGGTGAGATTTTTAATCCGCGTCTGACAACGAAAATGACTGCTGCCAACACTTGTGCACTGGGAACCTGTGTTTCGCAGTTCTTGATAACGCTCTTGGCCCGCGCGGTTAATTGTTCGCACCCCTTCAACTTCGTAAGCTGTTAGCACGCGGGTTTTGTCGAGATCAATATGGTAGTTTCCATGGAGCGGTCGAAACTCATAGCTATAAACTTGTGAGGCCATTAAACTAACGACTATGGCAATGAGGTTAATCACGAAAAACTCCTTTTTTGTCTAGACTTAAAATGATCTAATTCATGTATTGTAGAAAGTCCTTAAGGGGTTTGCCTAGGGGCTTCCCGAATAAAGTTTAACAGGATAGGCTTTTCTTATGAAAATTTACCGATCAACAAAACGTTTCACCGGTTTTCCCTGTACTCATCGTCAATGGCGAGCTGAAAGCCATTGTCGTTTTGTTCATGGCTATAGCCGAGAGTTTTACTTTGAATTTGCCGCCAAAGAGCGCACCCCTGAAGGCTGGGTGGTAGACTTTGGTGGCCTTAAAGAAGTCAAAGCTTGGCTTGAAGAAATGTTTGACCATACTTTTCTAGCGTCTTCTGACGATCCTTTTTTGGAAGATTTCAAAAAGCTCGATCAAGCAGGGGTGATTCAATTGCGATTACTTCCAAACGTCGGAATGGAAGGCACTGCTGAGTTTGTTTTTTCCAAAGTTGATGAGATGGTTAAAAAATCCACTAAGGGCCGTGCTTGGGTGACGAAAGTCGAAGTTCGGGAAAATGAGAAGAACTCGGCATGGCTTGCGCTGGAGTGAGTAGGTCGATTCTTTTCCTTTCTCTCCTGCTAGCTCTGGGCCTTCTTTCGAGTTGTTTTGACAAAAAACTGACATATCAATTCGATTTATCCGCTGGAAAGAATTTCCAGTCCGGTGAGTTTGCCGTTTTTTGGCAAGACTTAGAAGTTAAAGACGAAGCACAAGCACAGCAGTTTTACAAAAGTCGTTTCGAGTATTTTGAATCTCATTTTGTCGATTCCTATGATCCCTATTTTGGCGTTAAAGCGGTGCCTGAATGGTGTCAGAAAAAACTTTATTTCCACCCCGAAGCCATTGCTGATCATGAGGGCTTTTGGAGCTATGCTCATTTCCCTCAAGATGCACTTCGCAATATTGGTTGCAAAGAACAAGCGGCCCTGACTGTTTTTATTATTCGTTATTGTCGAGAGCAAAATCTTGTAAAGAGTTTTTGGATTCGTGCAGGCCAAGGCGATGACTTAAGTATAATCCCTAGCGGGTTTACCTGTCAGGGATTGATGAGTTACAAGTTATGAGACGAATGATTTTTCTGTTTCTTATTTCTTTTTCTTTTTGTGTCAGCGCGAAGGCATCGAAACAGACTGAGGGTTTTTTTCAGAGAAACTGCGAGATTATGAGTTTCGATCAAACATTTAAAAAACTCTTCCCTGGACGTTTCTGCCTTTTCCTTGATGACGGGCGCTTGGTTTCGGCAGATCGAGAAGGGCTTAAGATGTATGATAAAAACCAGTTGCTTCTGTGGAAAGTCCCGGGACATTTTCATCATCAGATCAATTTTTCAACCAATAAAGATCATATCCTCGCTCTTAGCTATCAAAAACACTCATCACTTCCTGAGACTGTGGTGGATCATTTCTTAAAGATTGATCTCAACGGGAAAGTTATTGCTGAACAAAATGCGGAATTCCTCTTTAAAGAGGTCGCTTTTGATTTTCCGAAATGGTCGGTGCATGACTCTTATCATAAATTTGGTTTTCGTTATGAACGCAGCCATTTTAATAGTATTTACGAGGTGCCGGCAAATACGAGAAGTGCTGAGGGCGGATTCTTTGCTGCTGGATCTATTATTGTGAACTCTCTTCGTGGTGGTTATTTTATTTTAGATAGCAGTATGAAGAAAATTCTTCATCATCATATCCTTTTGAACTCCGATGATCATAGCATTCACGATGTTCAAATGCTCCCTACTGGAGAAGTTCTACTTTTCAATAATCGAAATACAGACGACTCAAAAGGACTCTATTCAAGTATTGAGATTTGGGAGCCTAAAACCCGCAAAATGACCTATCGTTTTACCGCCCCTGAAAAACAATGGTTTTTCTCTGCCTCGGCCGGTGCTGTTCAACTGATTGATGATTCTGTTTTGCTTATCACTCATCGATTAAATGGTGTTTTTCTTGTTGATAGAAAAACCAATAAACTTTTATTTTCAAATCCCCATTTCGCGACGGGGGCCCATTTAGCCGACTTGTATGAACTGCAAGACATCAAAAAAGTTGATGTGGAAAAATTTCTTAAGAACTGGAGCCTTTAATGTCATCTCATTCTTTTGGTCTATGCCTCCTCCTGACTCTTCTTTTTTTTGTGCAGAATAGTTTTGGCCAAACAAAGATTCATAAAATTGTGAATAACGAAACTCATATGAACGGCTACTCACTGGAAGAGTTCAAAGATTTTTTACAAAACTGGCGCATGGTGACCGTGCGCTACCGAAAAGATACCAATGAAATGAGAATCACTTTTGCTAATGAGCTGGCGTGGAAAACATTGGAGAGTGGAGCGACGGATTATCCTGATGGGGCGGTTTTTGCGAAGGTGGGAATCGTCTCTAGTGAGGACCCTTATTTTGTCAGCTCCATGGTGCCAAGAGGGGCGAGACGCTATCAATTTATGGTTAAAAACCAAGCCGTTCACCAGGAAACTGGAGGATGGGGGTTTGCTCTCTTTGACGTTGATGGAAAAACTTTTCCCGAGGACTTGCCGTCAGCTTCAAGGGCCTGTTTTGCTTGTCACACCGTGGTGGAGGATCGGGGCTATGTTTTTTCTCAGCCTTTTCAATTGGCACCAGGGGCCCATCATTTTTTTCCAGCAGAGAGCAAATCTTTTGATAAACCTTTTCAGAAAATTCAGTTTAAATCTCAAGAAGTCAAAAAGCTCTCCGCTGAAATTCGCAAGGCGCTTGGAGATAAATGGAAAAAAATTCAGGTCTTAGATGACGACAGAATCAATGCCCATATTTTCCAAGGGACTCTTGATGAAATTAAGCCGACGCTTGAGAGAGAGAGTTTCACCACGAAACTTCCTGCAGCTTTGATCTCTGCTGATGGGAAACGATTTTCTATTATTCATCCCATCTCGCAAGAGGGATGCAAAGAAACGAGAGCATTTCGTTCTTTGATGACGTATCAAGAAGGTGGGGAGAAGCCTACGCAGGTGGTGCGGAGTTTTGACTATTGCAATCCTTAATGAGACATAGATCCAGTCAATTTAAGGTTTTTAATCAATGTTTTAATTTTTAAACTTGAGAACTCAATTTCACCAGAGAGTTTCTCCGGCGAATCAAAACGATAGACGATTACTGGAAAATACAGGCCATCAACCAGACCAATATCTTCAAAATTACATGTTGTAGGATAGGGTTCAATCATACCATTTCGCCTTCGGGTGTATTGGGGCGATGTCGCAACTCTGACGACAAAACGACAAAACTTTTCTTTGTTTTTTTTGTCCGGGTAGAGATAGACGGAATAAGGCCCAGCGAGCGGTGCTGTAATTTCAACCTGTCCGTGAAAGATTTTTTCTTTAAATTGAAAATCAAATTCTCCCATTAGAATAATATTCTCATCGTGGGCGTTTGCGTGGCCAATCATGATGAGATTCACTAGAAATAATATGGGTAATAAAAGTTTTTTCATCTAGTTGTCTCCGTGCACACGAGAGCAGCACTTGTTGCGCAGTGAACTTGTCCTTCTTTGACATGATAATCAAGTGCTTGAACTTCAGAGAGACTAATTCCATAGTCTGCCAAGTCACTGCGTAGCTGTTGTTCAAAATGAGGTTCATACATTTTCGGTGCTATAAAATGTGAGCCTTTATCACCCTGATTAGTTTGTACAATCCCATTTACAGCATCAGGTATTAAGGCCAGAGCAGAATTACTCCCTCCTGAAAAAATAACTGGAACATCAAGAACCGGAGGCGTTTCGCATCCTGTGTCTGCTTTTAATTGTTCTAGTAGGCGCTTCTTTGTTTTATTTAGCTTTGTTTGGTGTGAAAATCCGATTTCCTCAGGGTCTTCGATAAATTCAAGCTTTCCGCTGGCCCCTCGAATAACTTTTTTACCAATATTATTTTTAAGATAATATTCCTGTTGAATTATATTTTCCGGCTTAAATCCTGAAAGACCAAAGCACCCTAATTCTTGAATACGTTTGTAGACTAAATCATCGGGAATTTCATTTTTATTTGAGCTTAGGCGGATTGTTAATTTACTGTCGCTTAGGTCGCTGCAGGTCGTGATGTTTTCAAGATACTCAGTCATTCCCATAAATATTAGCGGATTGACCACAACTTCTTTACATTGGATTTTCATTTTACAGGCCTTTTTGAGGTGCTCCATATATTGTGCTACTTCCTCAGGTGGCACATACAGACCTGCCTGCTCGGCTAGCTCTTTTTGTATTTGCTCTTTTTCAGCGTCAGTGAGTTCTTCATAGAGCTTTCCATTGGCCTTATTGGTTTGCTCAAGAATATTTTCAAAAGCTTTTTCAGGAGACGCCATCAAGGTTAGAAAATTGCACTGTGGAGGTAGGCCTCGGCGAATTCTTTCTTCTTCTGATATTTTGACAAAATTGACAATCTCATCGACGTGCCCGACAGATAAAAATGAGACATCAATTCTAAATGGTTTTTTACCTGTTTTTGCTTGCAGATAATCGTGAAAATCTTTTTGAACATAATCGAGGTTAATTCCATTTTTATGTGCTTCACCACCCATCAGTGGTCTACCTCCAGGTAAAGCTTCCAAATTCCCGCCGGCCCTGAAGTTTTCATTATCAAGACCAGTGCTGGCGATACTTGCTTCATTGGGCGTTTGATAAATGGGAGTCTTGCACCGTCGAGCAATTTGGCAACCTAAACGATTGCCTAGTTCTCTACGAATATAAACACTTAAGTCTGGAACACTTTCTACTCCAGCACCACCTTCTTTTTTGGCGGCGCTAAGATCAGAGTTTCTTTTATTTTCTGCCCATGGAATGACACTTTTCTGTTCCTCATACTGTTGTAATTGAATCAGATGAGGTTTTTGATCAAGAGTCGAAAATTGTATTGAGTCTTGAACCCACATTCGAGCTCCTTGGTTGGCTTGAACTGGGATGATATTAACATCAGGATGGTGAATGATCGCTTTAAGATCTTCTTGAGAATTGTATTGTTCATAAAACTTCTCAAGCTCCCGTACTTGAACGATAATATTTAGTTTGCTTCCAGGGGAGGCCTTAAGCGATTGAGCTAGCTCCCTAATCATTCCTGAGTTTCCATTGTTGGTAATATGGGAAACAAAAATTCCACCTGTGGGATGAGTGTTATCGAGCATCTGTAGGGGATCGCTCGTTTCGGGACATTTGGGCACTTGCGTCCCAGCTTTTTCAAGCAAAGCCGCTGTCGCAATACAGGTCATTTCAGGTTGAAGTTTTTGGATTAAGAAGTCCCGCGCTGGAGATTGATTCATTTCACAGATATTAAAGAGAGGATCACCCTCATCGCAGAAATTTTGCCCATAAGCCGCATGATTAAAGAAGCTGAACAAGCTGAGAATGGTGAGTTGTCTTAACATAAAGAGATCGCCTGAATTTATAGGGTCAATCAATTGACTTTAAAATCATATCACTTCTAGTTGTTGACAATAATATAGAGCTTTTTTTGCCATCGATACCTTAGTAAATCAGACAGTCTTCTCTTAAGTTCATAAACTCCGAGCGGCCAATCTCTTCAATCTTAAGTAGTTCATCAAAACTGCCATTTTTCTCAACCCATTCTCTGAGGGCAAATTGACCGTTGATATAATCGATGGCGAGGTGTTCCTCTTCATATTCATAGCGTTTTTTATTCCACTCAAAAGCCGGGCCTAAGTGATGATAGAAATCTCGAAGCACCATCTGACCTACCGCCCATGAGCGAAAGCGCGCTGAATCGGTCGGGTGAATCTGGATGCCACCACATGTGCGGCCGGCCCATTTTTGAAAAGTCGGTCTAAAATAAACAGGTCTTAATATTTGACCCAGGAGATCAGCATCAAGAAGCGATTGTTTGAGTTTTTCCGTGAACTCAAAAGGCTCAATCTCTGGGTGTCCTAGCATTTCAAGACTGCGGGTCGTTCCTCTGCCTTCAGAGAGATTAGTTCCTTCGAATAAAACTGAACCCGCAAAAACTAAAGCTCCTTCCGGAGTCGGAAGATTCGGTGAAGGCAAAAGCCACGGTAGACCGGTTTTGAAAAAATCCATATCTCGCTGCCAACCCATCATCGAAATCACGCGGTAATTCACGTTTGGTGTGAGC
The DNA here is from genome assembly GCA_002435795.1 of Bacteriovoracaceae bacterium UBA6166. Taxonomy (GTDB): domain Bacteria; phylum Bdellovibrionota; class Bacteriovoracia; order Bacteriovoracales; family Bacteriovoracaceae; genus UBA6166. The sequence goes on from DIUE01000016.1 coordinate 28,725, forward strand.
GTTTTTTTAATGAAATGCCCAACTTCGCCCAGAGTTAAACCATGTCTATGAGGCACATTGATTTGTCCCACAAAGGACTGCAGCTTGGGGTCCATCATCGTCCCTTCCACGCGGTCACCTCTGACAGGGTTTGGTCGATCAAGCACCACAATCTCGATATCTTTGCCTTGAGCTTTTTCCATAATCAAAGCGAGGGTTGAAATATAAGTATAAACTCTGGTGCCGACGTCTTGCAGGTCAATCACCAGCGTGTTGAGTCCGTCGAGCATCTCGTCAGTGGGGGCGCGAGTTTCGCTGTAGAGGGAAAAAACCGGCAGTTTAAAATGCGGGTGCGTGAAATGATCACTTTCAATCATATTGTCTTGTACGTCAGTGATCAGTCCATGCTGCGGTCCAAATAAGCGAATCAGTCTTTTGCCATAGATTTTTTGAAAGAGGCTTGGGGCAAATTCAAAGTCGGAGGTACATGAAGCGTTGTGACACAGAAGCCCGATCCGGCCCTTGAGGGATTGTTGATGTTTTTGCTCGCTAAGCCATGCTTCAAGACCGGTGGTGACCATGATTCTCCCTTTTTTCTTTATCAGAAAAGCTTAAGTCATGCTTTGAGTTTTTACAACTCGTGCTGAAGTTCTTAGACTGAGAAGAGTAAAAGAAGGAGAATTTATGCGCCAATACTTAGATCTCATGAAACATGTTTTAGAGAACGGAGCGATCAAAGAAGATCGAACAGGAACGGGAACCCTTTCGGTTTTTGGTCACCAATCGCGCTATGATTTGGCAGAGGGTTTTCCTTTGGTGACGACCAAAAAATGTCATCTTAAATCCATCATTCACGAACTCTTATGGTTTTTAAAGGGTGAAACCAATACCGCCTATCTCAAAGAGAATGGCGTGAGCATTTGGGATGAATGGGCCGACGAGCAGGGAAACCTCGGACGTGTTTACGGGGCCCAGTGGAGAAGTTGGCGTCGAACTGACGGAAAAGAAGTTGATCAGATTCAAGAGGTGATGAACTCTCTTCGAAATAATCCAGATTCAAGACGACATATTGTGAGTGCGTGGAACGTAGGAGAGCTTGATCAAATGGCCCTTCCTCCTTGTCACGCCTTTATGCAGTTTTATGTGGCGAATGGGAAACTCTCCTGCCAACTCTATCAACGGTCAGCGGATATTTTTCTAGGGGTGCCTTTCAATATTGCATCCTACGCTCTACTCACGATGATGATGGCCCAGGTTCTCGATCTTAAGCTTGGCGATTTCATCCACACTTTGGGTGATGCCCATCTTTACAGCAACCATCTTGAACAGGCGAAGCTCCAACTTTCAAGAGAGCCCCATCCACTTCCACAAATGAAAATCAACCCAGCAGTGAAGAACCTACTTGAGTTTCAATTCAGCGATTTTGAGTTGGTAAACTATACTGCTCACCCGCATATTAAAGCGCCGGTTGCGATATGATTATTTCTCTTATCGCGGCCTGTGGAAAAAACGGTGAACTCGGACTCAATAATCAGCTCTTGTGGAAGATCTCCGACGATCTTAAAAACTTCAAACGGCTGACTCGCGGAAAGCATCTTTTGATGGGACGGAAAACATACGAGTCCATCGGTTATCCATTGCCTGGGCGTGAGACGATTATTCTTAGCCGCAATCCGACTTTTGATCGACCTTGCTGCGCCCTTGTTCACTCCCTTGAAGAGGGGATCGCTTTTGCAAAAGAGCGCAATATAGAAGAACTTGTGATTTGTGGCGGCGGCGAAGTTTATAAACAAGCGCTGCCTTTGGTGGAGAGAATCTATCTCTCCCGTATTGACGGTGAAGCTGATGCTGACACTTTTTTCCCAAACCTCGACCCTAAAGAATGGACGTTAAAAGAAAAGCAAGTTCATCCAGCGCAGCCAGGACTTCCAGGTTGGACCTTCGAATGGTTAGAGAGAAATTAAGAAGAAATTAAAAAGAAGTGGTGTCTAAAATAGGCGAAGGGGAGATGGCAAAATACTCCTCAAAGCTCATCTGCAGTTCTTCGAGAATTTTTTTGTAAAGCAAACTCTTTGTCATATCCTCTTGAATGCTTTTATTAACTGAATCAAAAGCCTTGGCGGCGCTGCCTTGTTTTTTATAAGCAGGTAAAAAGAAATCGATATAAAAGAAATTTCTGTTCCAGCCTTCATAACTCAAAACTGTTTTGGCCCCAAGTTTGATCCAATCTGGCGCTAGTGTTTCTGAAAAACATCCTTGCATAAAAACCATATCAAGCTGCTTGAGAGCGGGGAGAGCTGCAATATCTTTGTATGAAATAAGATCATAACCGCCAGAAGAGGTTATATGATTTGGAATACCGTGAGTGAGAAGAATAATATCAAAAGGCTTACCTTCAGCTTCTAAGAACTCAATTGCATCTGCCAGCGACTTGGCACTTAAATTATCATAAGGAATTTTTGCGACTGTATCGTAGAGATCCATCATCAATGGAGCAAAACGCCACCAACTCACATCCTCAAGTCTGATTTCATCTTGTGTGCGATAAACCTCTTGCAGTCGCTCGGCGAATTGACCTTGAACCGTTTCATCAACAGCGGCAAAAAGAAGATTTTTAGGGGCTTTTTTACGAGGGCCAAAACTTGGTCTGGTATTTCCTCTCAGAGAGGTGAGGTCGCGAGTTTTAAGTTTTACAACTTCAAACTCCTGACTTTCATGCCACTTTGTCGACTCGATAATAATATGATTGGGCTGCTTTGGAAGTAAGCAGCCTGTGCAGAAAAGCAGAAAAGGAATAAGATACAGTGCGATTTTCATTTAAGTGTTTCACCAATAATGAAAAAAGGAGGGCAAAGGCCCTCCTTAAGAAAATGGATTATCTCAATCCACCTTTAAGTGTTGTCACTAGCTTTTGAACCACAAGATCAGCTTGCTCACTTGTAAGCTCAGCATTTTTTTCGAGAACTTGAGCATAGGCCTTAAGCTCTTCATCTCTTGCACCAATGAACTGCACGATTTCTGTTGGGTCTTTAACGTCAACTAAAGTGAAGTAAAGGCCCATTTTTGTTTCAGTGTCTTCTGTTTCATTGATCTGCGCTACAATTCCTTGGAATTTTTCTGCGTCAGCGAAATTCTCACTTGTCGCAAGTTCATTTAGTGCTCTTTCTGTTGCAGTCATATTTCCATTAACAACTTCTGGGGCACATGTGCTTGCTAAATAACCAGCAGTTGCTCCTGTAATAGCTCCAATCACAACAGCATCACCAACATTTGATCTTGGTGGAGGTGTTCTTCTGACTGTTCGACATGTTTGAACAGCACGACCCCAACGGTCATAAGAAATAGTACATGTACGGTAAGTTTGTGCGAACGAGTCCGCTACCATTAGGGCTGCAAAAAGGCCGAGAGTTGTTTTTAACATAAAAGCTCCTTAAGTTTTGTCATGGTTTGAACCTGACATGGGTGATTAAAAGAATCAACTAAAGACGTTTGAGCCTTCCGGGGAGCAATTTATAGGCCATACTTGAATGCGGTGCAATGCAAAAGGTAAGACTTACAATTTACTAATAAATTTGCTAATTGAAACGCTTAAAGACATTTTAACTAGGGGCCAATTTGGCCCCAAAAAAGGCCATTATGACACAATTTTTTATTTTGTTCTTAGTCCTTTGTGCCCCTGCTTATGCCTCCGAGATGGCACAAATCGAGCAGCGCCTTCAGCGCCTAGAAGAAGCGACAGTGCTGCAAAAGCCCTCTCTCAAGATGACTTCTTTTTTTCAATTTGATGGGGCCGTTTATAAAACAGATACCGATTTAGAGCAGTCTGAGCGCACAGAACTGGAAGATGGTTTTCTTTTTCGTCGTGCGCGTTTACAGGCTCAAGGAGCCGCCACACCAAATCTTTCTTATCGCTTACAGCTTAATTTTACCGGTGGGGAAGTCAGTATTCTCAATGCCTTTATTGACCTCAAAACAAATTGGGGAAAATTTCGTTTAGGTAATATGAAAAGACCTTCCTCTGAAGCCCGCTTGCGTTCTGCTAGTGACCTCTCTTTTCTTGAAAGACCAATTGGTACTGATGCGCTGGCGCCCGATCGAGGTCAAGGCCTAGCTCATTATACAAGGCTTATGGATCGCTTCTTTATTATGTCTGGTGTTTATAGTGGCGCTGCTGAAGAGAGAGATCCCGATGTAAAAAGTGCTCTTTCAGTTGGAACTCGTTTTGGTGGAGATGTTTGGCGTTCTGATAAGAATTTCATTCAGCTTGCAACGACTCATTTAAAAGAAACTTCCGCAGAGAATGATCGTTTTCGAACAGATCTTTCTTCCCGCGTGAGCCGAGAGAGAATCCTTGATACTGATAAGATTAAAGACGCAAATCAACAGAATTTTCACAGCGCTGATCTTCAAGTGAGTTATCAGAGTTTTCGCCTGATCGCTGAAGTCATGATGATGCGTTTGGTGAATAGAAAAAACTTACCAGAGGCTTCAACTGATTTTGTGGGTACTTCTTTTGAAATGGGCTATGCCTTGAATGGTGAGAGACGTGCTTTTGATAAAGAAGTGGGTGTCTTTGAAGATTTGAGACCAGTCTTTGCTATTGATAATGGTGGATACGGTGCTTTTGAATTTGTCGCTCGTGTTGCCACACTCAATCTAAATTCTGAAACAGATATTGCACAAATACAGGGTGGTAAGGGAGCGACCTATAGTGTGGCGCTAAACTGGGTGCCAAAAAGAGGATTGCTTTTTATTGCTGAAGGTTCTCAGATGGAAGTTTCTGAGCGCGCGAAAAACAAACCTGATGAGACGATCAGAGTGTTACAAGGCCGCGCGCAAGTTAGCTTCTAAGAACAAGTTTGAAGTTCTGAATTGGATTGCATAAGCTCTAACTGGATGGACATCTCTTCAAGGTGATCATCCAGAGTTCTAATTTGTGAACTTAAGTCGCTAAGACCATTGAGTTGATCGATGAGCGAGCCTAGATGAGCGATTTGGCTTTGGTTTTGAGTCACTCGGTAACCTAACCACAACGTTCCCACCACAGAAACAAAGAGGCTAGAGTTAATCAGTGTTCTCACTGCGGCCCCCTGACCCGTTGGTTTGACTTGGGCAATAATCCGGTCTTTCAAGGCCAGGCCTTGAGTTCCGCGAGCGATTTTTCGCAGAAAATAACTTGAGAGCATAATCGCTCCAACACTGACTCCTGCTCCTGCAGCATTGAAGGTGCGGGCGCCTCTTTCTTCATTCACTTGTTCTTCAATTCTCTCGGCCAGTATGAGGATTTCTCTTTCACTCTCTGAATTAAGAATTTGATTTTTTATTTCATCGGCTTGAAGTTTAAGTCTATGTAGCTCTCTAAGTTTCCTGAGATCATTATTTTGTTGAGTGATCTCTAATTGGATCATCTGGAATTGCTGGCACGCTTTTGTCTGCGCCCAAAGAGCTTGAGTTTGAAGGGAAAGGGCCAGAATAAAAAGTGTATGGATGAGTGTTTTCATACGCTTTTAATATGCAAAGCGCTTACCGGCCTTAAGTTCTTAAATTAAGGAGAACATGAGGACTAAGACTGTCTAAACTTTAGTCAGAGGTCATGCCAGTGTTCAAACTCATGGGCCCAAGAGGGGATCACTTCATTGCGATTATAATCACTCCTGAAGAAAAAGGCCGGAACGCCATGCTCATGATAGGCTTCGAGATCGTGGATTTTGTCACCGTAAGCCGCAAGAATATTTGGAAAAAAACTTTTGAGTTTTTTCATTCGAAGTGATTTGTAAGCCCCGTGGTTCCAAGGCGTGCGGCTAGGTAAAAGAGCGAGGTCCCATAAATAAAGATGGCCCTTAGGAAAATCTAAATGATCAAGCCAGTTCTTTGAAAGTTGAAGTAGTACATCTTCTCTGGCCGTCAGATAGACGATTCCTATGCCATCATCTCGCATGCGGGTTAGATAATCACGGGCACCATCAAATGCCGGTTGTCTATTATAAGGAACACGAATGACATCAAGGCTAGAATTATCACTGATGGTTTTATCAATATCCGTCACAATAATTCTTTGATCTTTTTCCCAAACCGTGACAAGAGCGGTAGCGGGCCGTGCTTGGAAGGATCTAGAGTTAAGCAACTTAACTTCATAATTTTGAATTCCTCTAGAGAAATAGGCCGGTGCTACAACGAGGGAGGCAATTCCTTTGCGATCAGTTGTCACAGTTCCAATTAGACGATCTTTTATGTAGAAACCTAAAACTTCCTTAGAAATATTTCTTCTAAGCGGGATCGAACGATCTCTTTCTAGTTTGGCCTTCAATTCAATATTCAGCCCTGGAATACTGATGGCATCATAGGCCGAGATAACCGCTTGTTTTGCCTTCTCGTTTGCCAGTGAAGGCAGGGCGAAACTTGAGAGAAATAGTAGGATAACTAGTTGAATATATTTTGATTTCATTCATTTAATGTTAAGGGATGGTTAGCATTTGGTGCAAGCAAAATAATTTTCAATGACCGAGCGTTTTGGTCTTGAGAATGTCAGCTCGGTGTAAAATCTTATGCATAACTTAGTTATGTTCTTTGATCGCAAAGAAAACTTCGGTATGGTTGTTTTAACAGACAACAATTCCTAGGAGGAATCATATGAAGTATCTAATCTCTCTCTTGGCCCTTGTTTCTCTTTCTGCTTTCGCTACTGATTACAACGCTACAACAACAACAGATTCTGCAGTTGAATCAGAGTCAACTGATGGAGCTATCAAAAATAAGAAAATGGTAGACGGTGAAGAAGTTGATGCAACTGAAGAGGGTGCAGCTCCAGCTATGGATTACTAGAAATTCATTTTTTCTTGAATAATAGGGCTTGAGACTAGTTCTCAGGCCCTTTTTTGTTAAAAAGGAGTTTATTATGATGAAATTTATTTTTTTTCTTTTCTTGTTTCAAGCCCCAGCTTTTGCCTTAGAGGTTTCAACTGAAATTCGACCTGAGCAGGAAAAAGAAATGATTCAAACGGAAAACTTTGAGGAAGCAGGCGCAATTAAGCACAAGAAGCTTTTAGAGCACGCTGAATCGACGGATTTAAAAGACGCTGAAGAGAACAAGGTGCCAGTTCTTGAATTTTAGCTAATGGATATCACTGTAGAAAAGATGCTCACCTTCTTTGAGTATCTGTCCTAAAATCCCTAGCTCGTCTTGACTGCGACAACCAGTCACTGTTTTGTGTTCTTTTTTAGTAATGAGCATAATGGTGAATGGTGTCCGGCAACCTTCTATATGAGTGACCTGCTCGAGTTCTGGAAATTGTGCATCGATGAAAGTTAAAAACTCGAGGTATTTTTTAAGAGGGATGACTCTCGTTTCTAACAAACTTTCATCTCGGTAACTCGAAATTTGACTATTGTCTTCAGAGGAATTTGCAAGATAGCGGTATTGGGAGTGCCCCAGTTGATAGCGAATATCAACGGTGCTTTGAGAAACCATGTCTTCTGTCATTCCCTCCGGTGCTGGGGTGGAACAAGCAAAGGAGAGGGCAAGGGTTAATATGATCAGTGTTTTTTTCATTGTGATGATTCCATTGAGGTTAGAGCGCAATAGTGATTAGTCGTCTTATTAGGACAAGACAAGATCGTTTGCAACTCGGGTCTTTGACCAAGAATTTTTCCAATTCTTGTTTTAGGTCCTTGGTGATAACTGAGATTTAGAGTGTGGCCTTCAACAGATTGTTCGCACAAGTCTCTGGTCGAATTAATAGCAGCACTGATTTTCTCTTCTGGAGTATAATCAACACTCCACTGTGAGAGGGCGCGACTGAAAATTTCTGAAGCGACCCAGTCGGCAAAGACCTCTGAAACTTGCTCAAGTGAACCACAATTTCGTCTTTCTTCTTCAATCCAGTCCGTATCAACAAAGCATTGAATGAGTGAGTTATAAGAGCGAGGAACTAGACCAAAGCTTTTCATTTCACAGGGATCGATGGCATGAGCGATTTCATGGGCGAAGGTGAAGACCATATTATACCATGAGGTAGTGCTCATAAGATAAGCCCCTCCAACACGTAGTCTTAATTCGCCAGCGCTGGTTCGTTCATAATAAACCGCATTTTTTGTAATAAGATCTACCGCTTCTGCATACTCCCGAGCGGGAGGAGGCATACTCAGCGTGACGGCCTGAATTCTTTCAACCAGCGCTTGGCGTTCAATATCATTAAAGACGTCCGATTTTTCTGCCACCCACTGCAAGATCTGAGCTTTCGCCCAGTTGAAAACTTTGAGTGCCCGCTCTCTTCTCTGATCCGTGTAAATCATAATCGCAAGATTCTCTTGCACTTGATCCGCAGTCCAGTTTGGATTCTCTTGCACCATTGTTCGCATCATACGCAAGGCCCGAACTTCGCCGCTTACATCGGGTCTTACTTGACCAGAAGGATCAACACTCGGCCATCGCTGATTGCAAGTTGTCTGATAAGGGTTTTGACAATAGGCCAAAACAACTTCAGAGAGTTGAGGTTGAGGTTCCTCTGTTGCAGCTTCAAGCACAAGGGGATTGGAATCGAAAGCTTCAACAGGGGGTTGGAGCACCACTGGTGCCGATCCTTGAGAGTAAAAATAGCTGCCAAATAATCCGCTAATGACGATAAGCAAAACAGGGATTATCCATGGTTTGGACTTTTCCATAGCAACACTATAGCAAAAAAAAGACGGATGTTTAGCTCAAAGATCGACTAATGGATACCTGCTCGCTATGATCGGATTATGACCAAAAATAGTAAAAAAACGACTTCAGCAAAGATCGCCAGACTTTTTTTTGAAGCGATTCCTCCTTATGTTCATCGCATGCGCGCAGACGTAAAACAAGCGGCACCTGAGACTTTGAGCTTCGCTCAGTTTCGCGTTCTGTCGTGTCTAAACCGTGATGTGCGAACAGTGAGCCTTATTGCTGACCAACTTGGTGTGAGTCAGCCAGCGATGACAAAAATGGTGATGGGTCTTGTGAAGCGTGGACTAATAAAGAAGAAACCTGACGAAGATGATAAACGACAAATCCTGCTTTTTTTAACTGGACCTGGAGAGTCCCTTTATCAAAATGTGATTTTAAAAGCTGAGAGCTCTCTGGCCGAGTCGCTTAAAAATATCTCTGCAGCAGACCTCGTTGTCCTTGAAAAAGCTCTTGATAGCTTAAATCAGTTTAAAAACGATTTTTAATTTTATAGTTGCTTCTTTTGATCGGGTTTAAGGTCAAGATCATGAGCCATTTTGTCGAAAAGACTCAATGATGTTGGGCCCGCGAAAAATCCTTTTTTCTCTCTCATTTTTAAGCTTTTGGATAAGTTTTTTTGCCTTAAATGAACACAGAGAATTTTTTTATCAGAGTGGAGGCCCACGAGTTCCGGCCAGTGCTGATTTTACTTGTTTCCAATTGCAGAAGCGATTGTTTGGCCAGGAAAAGAAACAGGCCTTGCAGTTTGATGAGGATCTATATCAGCGAGAGTTGAATTATTTTAAATCAAGAAGTCATCAAGTGGATTGGACCGAGTTTGAGCGCCCTGAGAAATTAGAATCATTATTGGCCTTTGCTCATTCAAGAGAAGTGCTTGGGACAAGTGATTTTCATTTTCATTCGCTCAGACTCAAGCAGCAAAAAGGGCTCGCTTCGCTGGCTAAAAAAATCAGTCAGGGGCGAGCATTCATCTGGCGAGATATTGAAGAGATGACGGCCGAATTGATAATGCTAAAAAGCACTGGTGCATCTCAACGATTATTTCAAAGTCTTAATGTCACTTCAAAACGCAAACTGATCAATCGTTTGGTGCAAGAAGAACTCACGTCAAATGGGCTACTCGCTTTTTATCCGAAGTTTCAACTCTTTCGAGGTGAGCAGCAGGCCTTTCGACGGTTTAAAGAATCAAAACTTGGGCAAATTGTTTTCACAGGTTTTTTAAATCTTCCGGTCTTATCAGGTTTTCCTCCGCTTTTTTTGCCGAGTTTTAAGAAGCCACGATTGTCTCCTGAATTGTTGCAGTCTATTCTTGAGTCAGGCTTAACAGAGAGTCGCTATCTCGCCATTGAAGAGGAGCTTGGGACTCAGCTTCACCATTTAAGTTTTAAAGAGCGCTATGAGATTTTTAGGCGCTATTATATGGTGGCCGCTGGAGTGGCGACAACTCTTATGATTATTCATCAAACCTACGAAGCAGATCAGGTTTTGCAGGCCGAAGGGCTAATCTTGGCGGAGTTTGAAGAAGACTTGGGAGAGCTCCTTGATGATATGGAATCTCTTCAATCAGAGGGGTATCAGATTTTTCAAGATGATGAGTTAAGGCACCCTGCTTGTCTCTCCATTGAACGTTGTCAGAACAACGGAGAGTTTTTAGATCTTTGTCGAACACTTTTTGATAGACGAAACTTATGCCAAGAGTTCTTTATTAATGAGTTGCCGGAGTCATGAGGCCTGGGAAGTTATGATCTTGATAGGCCTTCATAAAGACTTCATCCTCCGCTCTTGATTTGAACTTAATCAGCGGTTCATAGATCACATTTTGTCCTCGAAGCTCTCTTAAGATAATGATCGTGTCCTCCGCTTTATACTGCTCCCAAAGGTGATTGAAATGGTAGCGGCCACGGATAACCTGAGTTAACTGATCATTGCCAACGCGGTTATTATCAGTAATGACACTTCCTCGTTCTGGGTCATTTCGTCCAATAAAATACCATTCTTCTTCTAGGCGTTTGAGCTGATCTTCGTCTTGGCAGATATGGAGCAGAGAATCTTTATGATCTTTTCTCTTGACTGCCACACAATGGCGCACGCGAGCAGTGAATCCAAGGCGAATCATATTGTACTCAAGTCTTTGCATTCCAAGTTGACGGTAACTGCGATCAAAAGTCATCTGCATTTTGGCCTCAGACTTCTGGGAGAAAACCTCATGGGCCTGTGAAACTCCAGCATTAAAGACCATCATCAAAGGAGAGGGAGCTTGTAAAAAGAGTTCGGCCCCTTGGCTATAGCTCACAGAATCTTGCTCGCCCCAAGCTTCATGGGCACGTTCGCCGAAAGAGGCAAAAAATCCTGTTCCTGTGGAGATTTCACCAAGCTTTTCTGTGATATGTGAAGCGGTTCCATAGCGACTTAATTGGCCATTCTTCTCTGTTTGTTTGGTGGAGAGAATCTCTTCCACGTGGGTCATGGCCTGAGTTTCAAGTTTCTCTAAGGGTTGTTTTTGGCATTGTTCGTAGTCTGAGTTGTTTGTAAAAAACTGACTGCAAAATTTCTTTACGAGGCCCGCTGGCATAGTGCCTGCTTCAGTACTTAGTATTCTTAGCTCTTCTAAACTCAATAGATCTTTTGAAGTATTATTAGAAGCAAGCGAAGCAAGTTTTTGATTGAACTCAGATCTTGTCAGACCTCTAAGCTCGCTACCTGTGGACTCTGCTAATTGCTTGCGATAATAATCAATTGTCGATGAAGAGTGATGATCAATTAATTCTTTCTCTCCTGTCTCAACAAGCGACTGAACTTCCGCAGTCATCAGTGTTTCAGCTTCTAATGCACTTAGTTCCACCGCTCGCAGGCCTGCCTTTTCGTGGTTACCAAAGAAAGGAACGGCGTAATAACCTTTTTCAAGATGAGTGTTTTCGACAGAACTCACTTCTAAGATCAGGAGATTCTTTTTATTTAAGAATTGTACCTCTGAGAAGTAGAACGGAAATGACATTCTTCCAAGGGCTTCGCCGTTAGCGGCAATCTTGAGGTCAGTTTTTGTTGCCGAGAGAAATTGAAACTCTGAGAGATTGAGGTCTAGGTAGTCTGGATTCTCTACAGTTGGCGTAAAGAGGTAAGCTTTAATTTTGAGATTTCCGAAATTCAGAGGAGATAGTCTTCCCTGTATACCGTGACCTTGAAAGGTCTCAACCTGTGGGCTAATGGCCAGGTGATAATTCTTTTTGAAACTCAATTGGAGAAATTTGTTTAATCTATAACTTGAGAGATCTTTCCCTTGATCTTCATAGCCAATATTTCCGAGGAAAATTCTTGGTCCTGGACCATCTAGCTGAAGTGGTGCTTTCTGGTAATTGAGATCATAACAAAGATCGGCTTGGTTCCAAGGGTTACACTTGAGTTGACCCGCAACTTGGGCCTGTCTGAGTTCGCCATCAAGCGCGATAAAGTCGAGGCGATAATCCAGCCATCGTTCTTGCTCAAAAAGGTCGTAGGAAATTTGAAAAGAAGTAAAAAAGCAGCCGTTACTGTCTGTTTTAAAAACTGTCGTTTCCTCGTCTCCGTTATGATCTGTAATGAGCAATTCAAACTGAGTGTCGGTTAACGCTGTTCTTGTAAGGCCTTCTTTTAAGCATGATTGGGCCCGCAATAATTGCTGGCGCTTCGATGTCTGTCTTGCATTAGCATTTATAATAGAGCCTGGTGAAATGACGACTCGTTCGAGGATGAGCGCCGTATTTTGATTTTGATTGTCTTTGTTTTCTGAGAGACTTTCTTTACTAACAGCATAACGATTTAAGAGCTGATCTGATTTTTGAAGATTCAGCTCTGATGCGATATTTTTAAGTTCTTGCGTGCGTAGACCTTGCATCCCTTGCATCTCTAAAACCCCTGCGAGAGAGATAAGTCCGGGCGGAGGTGAGATAGGGCGAATTTCTACAAAAAGTTCCATATCAGAAGTTGATTTTGGAACGAAATTTTTTGAAAGAGAGAACTGCAGAGATTCTTTGATCAATCCCGCTTTGAGTTCAGTTTCAATTGTTTTTTCTGAAAGAATAAATTTTTGGTCTAGATCGCGGTCGTATTCAATGAGCGCCATCTTAATTTCAAACTGGCCTTTCGTAAGGTTTTCATGAATCCATTCTTTTTGTAAATTTGAACGCACCAATTGTAGGCGCGCTTCTAAATCATAGAAAAGCTCAAGCTTGTCATTGATAAAGGCCCTTCGAATGAGAGGTAGACTCATCGATGAAATTTTCAGTGAACTTAGGTTCGCTGTCTCTCGAATTTTTTGAGGACTGATCGAACGCAGCTCTGAGCGCTTAAATTTTATTTGATTTAAACTTTGATACTCAAGATCGACCACTGTTCTCTCAGCATTCGGCCATGGGTTGATCGCGAGTTGTAATGGGTAGGTTCCAGGAAAAGCCGCCGGTCCTAAAATCGTAACGGGATAATCAAGATATCTTTCATCGGAAAGATAGGCGTAATCAATCAGGTCACTCCAAGTTAAACAGCCGTCCGCTTGAGTGTAACGTGTCTGCTCACCAAATGGTGTCTTGATAATAAAAGGTCGATCGATAATAGGGTTCACGCGAGCGATATCTTTTAAACACGCCTGTAACTGAATCAAAGATTGGGTGGGGATATCACTCCAAAGATGACTGTTCTCTGAGTATGTATTTCGGTTCACAAGAGTTGTGGCACCTACGACAAAGCTTGCATCAGTGGTAGTTTTTAAGCGTCCTTGTCCATCAATACCAGCAGTATTGGAAACATCTTCTACTTTTGTAGAACATGCTTGAAGCGCGAACAGAATCAGCCAAGGTGCTAAAGATTTCATCATGCTTCTAGCACTGCAAACCTTAAGCCTTAGATCTCCGTCTGTTATTGGACGCTTAGTGGGTGATGAGTGGAGGTGATTGTTTAAACTTTTGACAGTGAATCAAGCTCTGCGACACCTCTACTGACGATCTGATAACAACGCTCCATCAACGCATCGACATCCTCAGGGCCCATTCCTGCAGTTGAAATGGGTTCATAAACCCGCGCGAGCATTTCCCCTGAAACCCAATTGGTAAAATTCAGTCGATCCGAATAGCGGTTAATCGCGACCGGCACAATAGGAACCTGGGCCTTGATTGCGGTATAGAATGGACCTTTTTTGAAGGCCTTGACACCTGGGCCTTTATGTCTTGTTCCCTCTGGCATCATCCAGATGGAAAGATTTCTTTTATTGATCGCCTCAGCCGCTTGATCCATGGTTTGGAGAGCACTTTTCTTATTATTGCGATCAATAAGAACATTGCCTGAGAGCCAGTAGAACTGGCCAAAAAAAGGAATTTTTCGGATGCTTTTTTTGCCTAAACTCACAGTGCCCGGAGACATCCATTGAGCGCAGGGAAGAATATCGAGATTATGTTGGTGATTAGAAATGAAAACGCAGGGTCTCGGTTTATAAAGTCCTTCATGATTTTCGATTCGAGAGCGCAAACCTAAAATCCATAGGCCTGGTTTTCCAAGCAGCCTTGCAAAAATAAAAGCATTATGAGGATGGAAAGGGCGAAGCATACTAAAAAGTGTTCCCAGCAAACCAACCAGAAAAAACAATATCGTGATGAAAAAGAAGCGAATATATTTTAAGACCACAGCGTCTCCGTTGGTGTGGAGGATTTTTCAGACAATACCTGACTCTCCTCTAAAGGTGAATGATTTTCCCAAAGGGCTTGGGTGTCAATATAAGTTTGTGTCACTTTGGCGTCGCTATGATTGAGGTAATCACGCACAAAAAGCAGGTCTTTTGTTTTTAAATACAGCTCGGTAGCGCAAGCTTTTCTAAGACTATGAGGAGTGATGTCACGAGGGAGTCCTGCTTTGTCAATCAAACGCTCAAGTCTAGACGCCCAGGCCCTAACGGTTAGCGGCTTAGATAGATCAGTTGAAGGGAATAAATAAAGACTTCTTTGGGCCAAATATTTTTTCTGGCGCTGTCGCCAAAAAAGATAAATTTCCCAGTACTGTTCCACCTTTTCAAAAGACTGGAGTCTCAGTTGATGGCGCTTGCCCCCTTTGCGCTCAAAGGTCAAAGTTTTCGATGGGGGATGAAGGGCCTCTATTGTCAGGCCTACGAGTTCATGTAGGCGAAGTCCGCCGTAATACAATAAACAAAGAGCAAGTTTTAAGTCTCTTTTTTGTGTGCTTTCAAGCAGGACTTCAAATTGCGCTGGATTGATATACTTAGTGTGAACGATGTCTTTTTCTTTAAGCGCGATTTGGTGAATTTTTGTTCTTACGGGGTTTGTCTTGAATGGGTTAAACCAATCGTCGCTATGATACTGACGGAGAAATTCAAAAAAATTATTGATGGCGCTGAGATGGCGTTTTCTCGAGCCGACTCCAAGAGGCGCTTGCTTCAAGTTGTGCCGTGGTCTCAAGTTTTTGCGACCAAGTCTAATTAGGCACAGTCCCCAAATTCTTTGTAAAAACGTCGGTTTTTGAGTGAGGAATCCACCTTGCGCCAAAAATTCTAAATAGCGACCAATCTCTTGTCCCTTAATTCTCGAAAGATTTTTGACGGCCGAATGTTCAACCCAAAAGAGGAATTTTTTAAGATCTGACTCATAATTTAGTTCAGTATGTACGGAGCGATTATGTTGCTCCAAAGACTTCAAATAGAGGTCGAGACATTTTTGATGAGAGGGTTTGATGGCAGGAAAACCGCCGGTATTTTTCATATAATATCAATTATAAGAAAAATTTTCGGCTTAAGTCTATGATTATTTGAAAAGTTTCGCGACTTGAATCGAACCGCTGATAATCATCTCAATAGCGATTGCAAGCAGGATAATCCCCATAATTCGAGTCATGACATTCAGACCAATGCGCCCGAGCTTCTTTCCGATGGGTCTTGAGTAAGTCAAAATTAAATTGATGCCTAGAGAAATTAAGATCACCGCAATCACGGCGCCGATCCAGTGATAGCTGGTTTTAAAACCGTCCGCTTGAATAATCGATGTTGAAATCGTGCCGGGCCCTGAGAGCAAGGGAATCGCCAGGGGAACGACGCCAATCTCTCGACTCATTTCCGTGTGCTCAATTTCTTCTTCAGTCATTTTTGCGTTTGGTTGTTTGGCCTGAATCATACTAAAGGCCATTGAGCTCAAGAGTAGTCCTCCGCCAATAGTGAACGAAGCGATACTAATTCCAAAAAAACTTAAGATTTGTTGTCCGAGCACAAGACTCAAGAGAATGGTAATTCCAACCGTGGCCGAGCATGCCGTGGCGATGGCGCTAACGTTTTCATCTGAAAAGCGGCTGGTGAGATTAATAAAGATGGGGACGACACCCAAAGGATTGAGAATCGAGACTAAGGTCACGGTGAATTTCACGATATCGTTAAAGGTGGTCATCTCTTCTAGCATGTGAATCTTTTCGGCTATTGATGCAAGAGACTCAAAAAAATTTTGGCCGTTGATGATCTCTCTTGATTCTTAAGCGCTTACTCTAGCCACCAATGATTTCAACTTTGCTCTTTCCAGAAAAACAGGTTTGTAGTTTTTTTTCAATCCTGTTATTTCAGTGCCTTACGGCATTAGTTATGCTTTACAATAATTATGTTTTATTATAATTTACAGCACAAGGAACTCAATGCGCATCAAGGAGTATCTAAAACGCAATGGAATTTCACCTTACTCTGTATGGCTAAATAATCTTGATGGTTCATTGAAGTACAGAGTACAGGCAAGAATTTTGATGCTTAAAGAATCAGGACATTTTGGTTTTAACAGGAAATTAGCAGAAAACCTGTACGAACTTAAATTTAAGAATCTTGGTGGAGGAATTCGTATTTACTACGGCATGGATGGAATGAATTTAATCATTCTTCTTTGTGGTGGAAATAAGAATCGTCAAGACAGAGATATTAAACAAGCTTTTATCTATTGGAACGACTATAAAACGCGAAAGGAGTAAATAATGGCCAGACGATCTAGAGACTGGGAAGAAGGTCTCTCCCAAGATTTACAAAATAATGATGAGACAAGAAAGCAGTTTTTTCTCGCTCTTATTGAAGAGGGATATGATTGGAGAGAGGCACTCCTCAAAATAATTAAACTAATGGGTGTTAATGAATACTCGGCATTAACAGACGGTATGAAAGCATCTAATCTTCTAAACCAGCTGAAGCCGAATGCTAATATTACATTGAGTACTTTACAAAAAATCACTGCTCCACTTGGAATTGAAATGACTTTCAAGGAAAAAATCAAATCGAAGCTTGATCAAGCAAGCTAAACTTCGCGGTAAAACACACTCTCATCAAGTTGATTCTCACTGCGAGCAACAATACAAGAAACCGTTGCATCTCCGGTGATATTGACTGCCGTTCTCACCATATCAAGCAAACGATCAACCGCCATAATAATGCCAATGCCCTCAAGTGGGAGACCGACTTGTTGAAAAACCATCGCCAGCATAATCAAGCCCACACCTGGCACACCGGCCGTTCCGATGGAAGCGAGAGTCGCTGTTAAGATGACCATCATGTATTGAGAGAAAACCAGATCCACTCCGTAAGCCTGTGCTACGAAAACCGTTGCCACTCCTTGCATGATGGCGGTGCCGTCCATATTGATGGTTGCGCCCAGCGGGACAGTGAAAGATGAGATTGAGCGGTGGACACCTAAGCGGTTTTCGACGGCATCGAGAGTGACCGGAATTGTGGCATTTGAACTGGCGGTACTAAAGGCAAAGAACATGATGTCTTTGAATTTTCGAATGAAGATAATGGGGTTCAATCGAGCTAGGATTTTCAGCAAAATGCCATAGGTCACACACAAGTGTAAAATGAGCACAAACAAAATGGTGAAAAAATATTTTGCAAGTGGAGCAATAGCATCAAAACCTTGTTCACTGAAGACTTTGGCAATAAGACAAAAAACACCAATGGGAGAAACACGGATGATCATATTCACAAGCTTCATCACGATTTCATTTAAGTCTTGAAAAACATCACTGATGCGTTTTCCTGCCTCACCGGCCAAGGTCATGGCAAGACCGAAGAGAAGCGAGAAGACAATAATCTGCAGCATATTTCCAGAAGCCAGCGCCTCGAGTGGATTTTTTGGCATCAACTCAATCAAGGTATCGATTAAGGGAGGCGGAGTTGCCGGGATAAAATTTGTCTCGGCGGTTAATTGAAAGCCTGCACCTGGAGAGACGATTAATGCTGTTAGGAGACCAAGGCTTATCGCCAGCGCTGTGGTGATCAGATACAGCCCCATGGTTTTAGCGCCGATGCGGCCAAGCTTTCTTGGATCTCCAAGACCTGCGGTTCCACATATTAGAGAGACAAATACAATTGGCACGACTAGCATTTGCAGTGAGCGCATAAAGATTTGCCCACCCGCATGAAAGAGACCATCGAGCAAGATTCGATCAACCCAGTCAAGTTTAGCAAGGCCTGTGAGATTGAGAACTAAACCTAATCCCGCACCGAGAGTCAGACCTACGAAAATCTGTAAAGTTAAACTCCGTCTATCGAGTTTTGGTAGCTTAAACATAATCTTCCTTGATTTTTTTAAACTCTATTATGGAGCAAACGGGCCAATTAGGCAAAAAGCTAAGAAAAGACCTCTTGCACAGCGAGTGCATAGAAAAACACACAGATAATCAAAGCTAAATCACAAAGATGAACGAGCCATTTTTGGTCACATTTTTGATGGACGAGAATCCCTCCGAGCACGATCCCAATCAATGAGAAAAAGCTTAAAAGAATTAGTGAAAGATTATAGGTGTTCCACCATGTCTCGTGACTTGTGGTGATTACCTCTTCCTGTGCATCGAGATGGATTTCTTCTTCACCTTCCGTTGCTTCATTTATAATCCCTTCTCTGCGATCTGCTTGTTCTTCGCGACTAAGCGCCACTTCAGGCTTTTGACCTGCCCGTGTACCGGCCACCATATGAGTTGAAAAAGCCGTCTCATTGCCTCTTTCTTGAAATTGCAATTTCCCAAAAACTTTGACTTCTTCCCCAACTAACCATTGGCCACTATCGAGAGTTTGATTCCAAGTAAGACCTAACTCTTTGCGATTAACCAGACCTTGGAATTCGTAGAAAAGACTTTTTTTGCCCCAAGGGTCAGTGGTTTCTCCAAGAAATTTCGCCTGAAATTCTTGAGAGTATGAACGACCCTGAAAAACCAATTCTCCTTTGATCAAAAATTCTTTATCAGCTGTTGGCAGAATTTCTTGCGAGCGAAAAAGAATTTCTGGGTGGCGATTGACCCAAAAGAAATCATCTTTTTTTAGATGGTGATCCCGTTTCTTCTCGAAGGTCGTGACTGATTTCGAGTTGATTGTCAGTTCAAAATTTGTCGGAATCGAGTCATTTGTAAAAACGGCTTTGCCTGCAAATTGAGCAAAGGCACCTTCGACACTTGAGATTGTCATATAGCTGACTGAAAATTTTATTTGCGAGTGATCGGGATTAAGCGTGAAGTCGCTCGCGTGGCTTGAAAAAAGAAAAAGAAGAGAGAGGGCGCAAAAAATAATTTTTTTCATCTATAGACTCCGTAAAGAATCGTAAATAGCACAGTCAGCACTAGAAGGCTTGCAAGATTGAGCCAAAATCCCATTTTGACCATTGATTTTAAAGTGACATGGCCGCTGCCGAAAACGATGGCGTTGGGTGGAGTTGCAACTGGCAGCATAAAAGCAAGATTACAGCTGATAGCGACGGCCAGTACTGGAATTAGCGGAGGTAGTGAAGCTTGTAATGAAGTGGCAATAATTAAGGGAATAAGAATATTGGCCGTTGCCGTATTGCTGGCAATTTCAGTGAAGAAAATGGTGAAGAGAATTAAACAAAAAATAAAGAGTAGCATAGAGGATTGGCCCATAAAAGCGATCAAGCTATTTCCTGCAAGAGTGGCGAGCCCTGTTTGAAAAAGAATTTGTCCGAGGGAGAGGCCGGCCCCAAATAAAAGGAGTGTGGCCCAGTCGATTTTCATTGCTTCTCTTTGTGTGAGAATTTTTTCCTGTTCACCTAGAGGAAAAAGAAAAAGAAGGCTTGCAATAAATAGGGCGACGATTCCGGGATTGAGTCTTTGTTCAATCAATAATGTGATTGAATGATCCGAGCCAAAAACAAGACTGATAAAGCTTGGGGAAAACCAGAGAAAAATAATCAATCCAAAGAGCACCAAAACTTGAGACTCTTGCTTGGTGAGATTCTTTGGCGGCTCCTCATTAATGCTGGCCTTGATTGGGCGTTCAAGCAGGGCCAGGGGGATTTTTGAGAGGGTCAGCTTGTAGACAAAATAAAGCATGATAAGGCAAATGGGCATGGCCATCATCACCCATGAAAGAAAACTAAAATCAACACCAGCAAGGTTTTTAAGCATCCCGATGGCGATAATATTTGGAGGAGAGCCGATTGGAGTGGCGACTCCTCCGATAGTGGCACTATAAGCGGTGGCAAGCATCATCACTTGCTTCACTTCAACTTCTTCAATATCTAAGCCTTTTAAAAGGCCTAGCACAATCGGCAACATCATAGCGGTAGTGGCGGTGTTTGAGACCCACATGGAAAAAAAAGCGGTAAGGCACAATATGGCAAGGATGGTGTGAGAGAGTTTGCCGCGGATAAAAGGCAGGGAGAGTAAGGCCATGGCTATTTTTTTATCTAATTTTAAAACCTCTAACGAACGGGCCAGAAAAAAACCGCCGAGAAAAAGGAAGATCAGAGAATCAGAAAAAGGGGCCAGCGCTTCTTTTGCTGTCGTAACGCCGAGGATGACACTGAGAGCGATTCCCATGATTCCTGTGGCGAAGAGTGGAATTTCAGTGAAAAGCCACTGGCAAACAACCCAGAGGAAAATTCCTAGAAAGACTTGCTGTTTTTGATCGAGGGGAAGCGGCAGCAGAATGGTCATCAAAAATAAGATGGGCCCAATCCACTGTTGCAAATGCATTTTCTTTGTCATTAAAAAAGATCCATTGCTTTTTGATAAGAGAGAATTAAAGCATCTGAGCGCGATTGGAAAATAAAAGGCGTCAAGGCCTCAGCTCGAATTGCCCGAAGCTCAATTTCACCCCAGTCTCGAACGAGATGACTTCCGAAGGCAAAACCCTTGCGGTTTAAATGACCTAAGAATTTTTGATTATAAAAGGCCACTGTGGCGTCGGATTCTGCGCGAAACCACTCTCCAAAAAAGGCCCATTGATTAAAAGTAAATCCCCCTTTCACCCAGTGAGCTTGATTGCGATCATCAGGGGCTTTGCGATTAAAAAGAGTATGGCCTTCAAGGTGAAGAGAAAAATTTTCAGTAAGATAGGCCACTAATTCCGCTCTGAGATTGCGTCCGATAAAACCGTAATCAAATTGAGCACTATCAGGTCCGAGCCCTCTTACAGAATTGCCGATAAAGCGGGACTGGTGAGCAACACTGCTGGAGAGTTTTTGAAAGGAAAATAAACTCGCGGCAAGTTTTAAGCTCACTAAGTCTCCACCAAGATCGAGACCTAATGTTTCGCTTAAAAATCTTGGCGTTCCCTCATCGACGCTATCAAGTCGGGTAGAGAGATTTCTATTATTGGGTATGAGTTGCTGAGCGTTTATATAAACGGCGTAGTCGCCAAACTCAAAACGAACTTCTTCGCTGACTCCAACAAACACCACAGAATCAATAAGAAGGGGAGAGGCGAAATGTCTTTGATTAATTCCTCCCGCTTTAATTTTTAGCCAATTTATAGGGGTGAAGTGCAGAGTGCCTTCGTGGAGGAGGACTTGTTGATTCGGTGAGAACTCGGCAATATCAAGAGATTTATGGGACCCGTTTTCTAAGCGTACTCCAGCATCAAATTGAAAGCTAAAACTGGGAGAGATTTGTCTTCTTCCTAAGAGGTCTAGTCCTACCCCCATAACTTGGGCGCGGGCCCTTTCTCCCTCAACAGAATAGCCATAGAAGCTCTGTCTGCCATTGAGAGACCATTCTTTTGTCTTTTCTTTAGCGATCACAGAAAAAGACAAGAGACAGACTGATATTGTCAGAATTAAAAACTTCACAAATGGCTCCATGGTCAATGTCTTAAAATTTTAGCCATTCAGATAACTCTGTGTCCACCTAAAGGTGGTTACTTAAAGCCAATTCATTGACTGCCGATAAGATCCAGTGACCTTACTTGAAAAAATTAGGGATGATTTATGCGCATTTATATCCTTTTGATTGCCTTAGGACTCGTTAGTTGCCAACCGCGAGTAAGGGCCCCTGGCTCTGTTCAAGGAAATGATCTGGCTTCAATTATTGAAACCTTTCATAGAGGTGCACAAGAGGGTGTTAGCAGTTCAGAAGATTGCCATCTTCGATTGACTGATGTCTATAATGCCATTTTTCATTTAACCATTGATTCGTCCCTTGCACTGGACTTAACTAAAAAAGAACAAGAGGACTTGATTCGTAAATCTTTTCTGACCCGTCTAGAGATCAAAGAAAAATTAAAACAGCTGCGAATTCAAAATAAAATGGATACGGCCTGCTTAGGAGCGGTGAAAGACGTCGTAAGAGCGATGAGATACGTCGAAGACTATATGATTGAGGTATTCTATCCTTTAGCGCAGATTGAAGATTTTGAAACCTTTAAAACTCCTGGGATTCATTTTTTGATTAACCCGAAGTTTGAAAAAACGTTTAAGAGTCACGAGGACTTGAAGTCAGGTGATATTATTTTAAGTCGAGGAGGTGCCTACAGCTCAGCGGCGATTGCTCGCATCGGTACCCATGATACTCAGTTCTCACATTTGATCTTAATTTATAAAGATCCAAAAACAAAAAAACTGCAAACGGTTGAAGCCCATATTGAAGTTGGAAGTCTAACTCTACAGATGCAACAAGTTCTTGATGAGCGCCATGCGCGAGCGATGCTCTTTCGCTATCCAGATGAGGCCATCGCTCATCAAGCGGCAGAAATTATGTTCAAGCGAGTGCGGGCCGCGGAGCAAACAGGGAAGCGCATTCCTTATGACTTCTCGATGGATTACCACGATGGGACGACACTATTTTGCTCAGAAATCATTTCGGAAGGATTTAAAAAGGCGAGTAAGGGCAAGCTCGATATTCCAGATCATAAGACTCAATTCAATCCTCGACTGCTTCCATTTCTTCAACTTCTCGGGATTAAGGTGAATGAGCGAAACGTGGATACATTTAAAACATTCGCTCCTGGTGATATGCAGTTCGACTCTCATTTTGAAGTCGTTGCGGAGTTTAGAAATCCCGCAAAACTGAGAGACTCACGTGAGAAAGACGCTATCCTGACAAAAATTTTCGAATGGATGTCAGAGTATAAATACAGCTTTAGACCACCTGTGGGCATACAAACAAAAACCATGGTTTCTTGGATCCTGAGAAGAACGCCAATTGCCCAGCGATTTTTAGAGGAGAAATTTCCCCTCAATATGAGTCGCGATCAATTGAAGCTTTTTCTCGTACTCGATGATGTGGGTAAAGTTCTCCAAGACCATATTGCTGAGGTCCAGTTGAAGTTAGATTTACCTCTCACGCCTCAAGAAATTTATGAAATTCTTGAAGATTTTAGAAAAGACGATGCCTTGCGTTTTAAGATTTATACCCAGAAAAATAGTGAGCTGAGTCGCCTCAATCAATTCGACCGCGAGTCTCGTGATCATTTTCAAGAGACGCGTTTACGCCGCGAGATTAAAGCGAATAAACCCCATTTTCATCAGTGGTTTAGAGACTAGAGTTTTGAGAGTGTAGAGACAAAGAGATCAGGCCCTGACATAATAAAATAATGCTAAAGCACAAAGGCCTGATCAAATTTATTGACGCAAAAAAGCAAATGGGTTTTATCACGCCAGAAGACGGTCAATCAAAGGACATTTTTTTTCGTTTTCGCGCCTTTAAAGGCGACTGCGACTCTCTTAAGTCAGGTACTCCCGTCGTCTTTGTTCTTCAAGACGGTGAAGCGCATGAGATTTGCGCCTTATGATAACGAAGCGATTTACTCACAGAATTGTTAAGTGCCAGCGCTGTCATAAAAAACTTCGCTTGCCGATTAAATTTGGCAAAACTCTTAGGGTTGAGTGCTCGGGCTGTGGACTTGTTTTTGATGTGAGCTATAAAATTTCAGACGGGCTTTTTAAGTGGATTGGCTTGTCCCTGGCCTTCCTTATTTTAGGGCTGTTTTTGGCACTGCTTGCAACAAATAAAAACCATAAAATACCTCTTTCACCTGAGCGCGAGGCTCCAGTAATTGAGATAATTTAGATCTTTCTTGTCAGTCTAAATTTTTCTTGGGACTTATGCTAAAATTGACGATAAGTAGCTAACAATACAGTTTAACAAAAAGGTCTTCCTATGAGTAGCGCGCTTGATAAATCGGCCATTGAGCATCGAAATTTTAGAAATGATGATTTCTGGAAGGAGATTCCTGGTTGGTCTAGTGTCACGCGGGGAGAGTTCGCTGATCATCGCTGGCAGACGAAAAATTCCGTTAAAAAAGTAGATCAAGTTCAAAAACTTTTAGGGGCGAGACTCAGTCCTGAAGTTTATCAAGACATGCTAGATGGGCAAAAGAAAACACCCATGAATATTCGCATCACGCCGTATATTTTTTCTTTGATTGATTGGGATGATCCAATGAATGATCCCCTTCGAAAACAGTTTCTCCCTTTGGGTTCACAGTTTTTACCAGATCATCCTTTCTATCTTGAAGACTCACTCAGCGAAGACGTGGATTCACCTATCGCGATGCTGACTCATCGTTACCCAGATAAAGTTCTCTTTTTACCGACGACAATCTGTCCGGTTTACTGCTCTTATTGTACTCGTAGCCGTTTGATTGGCGGTTCAACTGACTCCATTGAAAAAGAAACATACGGCGCTAACCAAAAAAAATGGGACGATGTTTTTGATTACCTTCGTCGCTCTCCACTGGTTGAAGACGTTGTGATTTCTGGTGGGGACGCCTTCATGCTGACTGCAAAACAGATTCAGTATATTGGGGAGAGCCTGATTCAGATTCCTCATATCCGCCGAATTCGTTTCGCGACGAAAGGAATTGCGATTTTTCCACAAAAGATTTTAACGGACGATGAATGGGTTGAGGCCATCAGTAATGTGCAAAAGCTCGGTCGTGCTTTTGGGAAACAAGTGGTGATTCACACCCATTTTTCAAGCCATCGAGAAATTACGAAATGGTCACAAATGGCGATGGACAGGCTTTTTTCAGAGGGCTTCATTGTGCGAAACCAAGCGGTATTGCAAGATGGGGTGAATAATAAAATTGAAGACATGATTAAACTGACTCGCCAAGTGAGTTATATCAATATTCAGCCCTATTATGTGTATATGCACGATATGGTGCCTGGCTGTGAGCATTTCCGTACAACCATCAAAGAAGGTGAGGAGCTTGAGAAAGCAGTCAGGGGAACCACTGCAGGCTTTAATACTCCTACATTTATCTGCGATCTTCCTGGTGGCGGTGGTAAGCGCCATGTCGCCAGTTACGAGTATTATGATCAAGAACACGGCATCTCTGTTTGGACCGCTCCAAACGTAAAACCTGGTCAAGTCTTTACTTATTTCGATCCGATTCACAAACTCTCTGAAGCCGCTCAAAAGCGCTGGGCGATTGAGGGCGAGCGAGAGGTGATGGTGAAAGAAGCGAAGAAGAAAGCGGGGCTTTAAGTTCTAAAAAATGGAACGCTTAGCATGCCCACTAATAAGGCCATGCTAAGCATCCAGATAAGGGCCCTAAGCATTGGGAGGCCTGCGATATACACAATCATATGCAGCACTCTCAGGGCCACAAAACCCCAAGCAGCGAAAGCAGTAAAAGAATTAAAAAGATCTAAATGGGCCAATAATAAAATCGCCACGACAAAGCAGGGAAAATAATCCTTCAGGTTTTGATAAGCGCGCTCAGCTCTCGACGCCCATTCAAGCAAAGGGCGATCGCTTGGATTTCGATTTCCGGCCAACCATTTCATTCCATAGCTTTGTTTTTTTCCTACACTTCCAGGCAACCAAGCAAAGAGTGTAAAGAAAGTCATCGCCAATAACGCCCAAAGTTCAGTCGCCATTAAGCTTCTCCGGCGGTTGTGAAGCCTTCAAAGCGAAGAAGGGGAGCAGTGAAACTTAAAGAAGAATTGGTTTTTAAGTCTTTTCCAATGCCAGAAATTTTGAGTAAAGCCTCATAAAAATTTCCAGAAACGGTCACGCCTCTTACGACTTGTTGGATGGATCCGTTTTGCCAAAAATATCCTGAAGCGGCGAAAGAGAAATCCCCTGTTGTTGAATTCGCCCCAGAGTGAAGGCCTTGCATATCGATGATTTCAAAAACATCTCCTGCAAAAATTTCTTTCTCGCTCATTGTTCCCGCAGAGATTTTTTCATGAACACTTCCAAGTGACAGGGGACCTCGTGGCCCACGGCTGGCGTTTGGTGAGTGGGGAAGACCGAGCTCTAGCGCCGTTGCACTATTGTGTAAGAGTCCTTTAAAAACGCCATTTTCAAAAAGAACGGTGTCTTTTGTGGGAAAACCTTCATCGTCAAAATGAACAGGATAGAGATTTTCCTGCGCCTTTGGAGAATCAATCAAGGTAAATCCATCCACCGCCATCTTTGTTCCCAAACGATCTTTGCAGGGATGGGTTCCTTCAACGATGGCCTTAGCGGAGAAGAGCCTTGAAAAGACTCCGAAGAGGCTAGCTAAAAGGTCTGGGCTCAAGACAACGGTGTATTGACCACTCTTGAGAGATTTACCTTTGAGAAGATCTTGGGCGCGCTTAAGACTTTCTTCAATACAAATTTCAGGATTGAGGTCTTCAAAATGGCGGGCCATGGTGCTGTGATAGTACATGGCGTTTTTTCCCTGATCTTCCATTAGGGCCGAGGTATAGCAACCGGCGGATTTTTTCTTTTCAAAGGAAGACGCGCCTAAAGAATTTTTCATCGCTCTGACTGAGACGACTTCATTTAAGCCGCTATAGGGAGCGTTCTTCACCCGTGAATCACGGGCCAGCACTTCTGATTCGAGCTTGAGAGCAAAATCAATTCGCTTTTTCATTTGTGCTGGATTCAATTCTTCTTCTGAGATGGTTTCATTTTTTATGGCGAGCTCATCGGCGCAAGCAAGTTTCTCAAAAGGTTTTGCAGGCATCAGGGGAAGAGTTTCAAAAGCTTGGTCCACCATTTTATTGAGTGATTCAGGTGAAAGATCTTCTGAGTAGGCGAGAGCGACTTTTTGATCTTTAAAAAGTCTCACGCCCACAACCGCAGAACTTGAAACTTTATACTCTCCAAGCTCCCCTTTTTCTGCTTTGAGGCCAAAATGCTTGCCCCCTGAGTAGAGAGCTTCAGATTGCTCAGCGCCTCTGTTTTTCGCCGCTCGAAGGATAGTGTCTAGTGCTTCTGTGATATGCGTTGGTGTCGTCATTACGCTCTTCCTCCCACTAAAATTTCATTGATTTTGAGCGCCGGTTGACCAACCGTCGTTGGGATTGAACCTGAAACAGAGCCGCACATTCCAGCGGAGAGTTCAAGATCAGAGCCGACCATACTGATTTGTTTTAAAACCTCGGGGCCTGTGCCAATAAGTGTTGCCCCTTTGACTGCGTGAGTGATTTTTCCTTTTTCAATTAAATAGGACTCTGTGGCGGCAAAATTAAATTCTCCCGTGCCTGGACTGACTGAACCGCCACCCATGCTAGCGCAGTAGAGACCTTTATCGATAGAGGCAATCATCTCTGAGAATTGATCTTTGCCAGCTTCGATATAAGTGTTTCGCATTCTTGAAGCCGGAGCGAAACGATAGCTTTGTCTACGCCCAGAGCCCGTTGGCGCATAACCTGTTTTAAGTGCACCAACACGATCAACAAGAAAGCTATTGAGTACGCCATTTTTGATTAGCTGAGTTTTTTGAGTAGGGGTTCCTTCATCATCAAAAGAAACCGAGCCCCACATACCAGGTAAAAGCCCTTCATCTACAGCATTGACCACTGGGTTTGCGATCATCTCTCCCATTTTGTCATGAAAGACCGAAGCCTTTTTCTGCACGCTCGTTGTCTCTAATAAATGCCCACAAGCTTCGTGAAAGATCACTCCACCAAAAGCGTTGGCCATCACCACTGGCATCTTGCCAGCTGGGCAATAGGGAGCTTTCAGGGTTGCCATAGCTTGTTTATAAACTTTTTCTGCCAGAGCTTTGGGGTCATATTTTTTTTGATAGTCTTCAAATTGCCCCATAATGCCTGGGCCTTCGTAACCAGTGCTTTGCTCGCCGTCAGCTTCCACAATCGCTTGCACAGTAAATCGCAAATACGGTCTTTGATCAATAACGTGAAGGCCTTCAGAATTGAAGATTTCGACTTCTTGAAAACGATTGAGCAAGCCGATCTGCACTTGGCTTAAATTGGAGCCGAGCTTGCGCACTTCTTTGTCGATCATCGTCATATATTCAATTGGAGCGTGAAGGTTTGCCGATGGTTTCTTAAGGGCGGCTAAAACATGAGATGGTGCGGGAGGATTTTTCAGACTGAGTGATTGTGTAAGCGATGTGGTTTTGCCTTTTTGTAGAGCAAGTCTATCAACCAGATCATTCAGTTCCGCGAGAGTTGGCGTATTGGTATAGCCATAAAAAACTTCGCTGCCAAACAAAAGTCTGACACCAATTCCAAAATCAATACCTGAAGTGAGTTGATGAACTTTAGAACTTAAAATACTGGCTACTTGTCGGTCGTCTCTCTCAATATAAAGTTCAGCAAAGCTTGCGCCTCGCTCTTTCGCTCGTGTCAGCACTTTGAGTGCGATATCAGAAGATAAAAGCATGAATTTCCCCTTGGTAAGAAGCTATTATGCGCCTGTCTAGAATCTGTGCCAAGACTAAGCATGCCGTAGACATGTCAATTTCTTGCAAACTGAGTCCGATTACCCTTGACCAAACCTCAAGTGATCCCAGAATATGGCTATAAGCTCTTTTTTATGAGGTGAATAATGTTTAAACATGCGTTTTTTCTACTTTTGATGAATGTTCTGATTATTGCAACTTTGGGTATTACGCTCACAGTTCTCCGACAATTCGGAATTAATTTACCAATTGGAAACAACCATATGGGCCTTTTCATCTTCTGTTTGTTTTGGGGGATGGGCGGTTCTTTCGTCAATCTTATGATGTCTAAGTGGATGGCAAAGAAG
Source organism: Bacteriovoracaceae bacterium UBA6166 (assembly GCA_002435795.1). Lineage (GTDB taxonomy): Bacteria > Bdellovibrionota > Bacteriovoracia > Bacteriovoracales > Bacteriovoracaceae > UBA6166. Next base: position 57,622 of record DIUE01000016.1, read on the forward strand.
ATGATGGGAGTGGAGATTCTCACTACAAATGGCCGGGGTTCTCAACTCGTTCAAAAAGTTCATCAGTATGCTCGCAAAGCGGGCCTTGAAAAAATGCCAGAAGTAGGAATTTATGAATCTCCAGAAGTGAATGCTTTTGCCACTGGTCCTTCTAGAAATAATTCTCTTGTAGCGGTTTCGACTGGTCTTCTCTCTCGTATGAGTGATGATGAAGTTGATGGAGTCATCGCTCATGAAGTTGCTCATATTGCCAATGGTGATATGGTTACGATGACGTTAATCCAAGGGGTGATGAACGCCTTTGTTATGTTCGCCGCTAGAATTGTCGCCGGTATCATCAATAATGCTATGAAAGATGAAGATGGTCGTGGTGGACTTGGCTGGGTTGCCCATATGGGAGTTGTCTTCGTCCTCGATATTCTCTTTGGACTCCTTGCTATGCCTGTGGTGGCAGGCTTCTCACGTTGGCGCGAGTACCGAGCTGACTCAGGTGGCTCTCGCCTTGCAGGTAAAGAAAAAATGATTGCAGCACTTGAGTCTTTGAAGTCAACAATTGACCGCGTAGACACTAGTCAGAAATCTTTTGCTTCAATGAAGATTTCGAATAAGAAGTCTATAAGTGAGCTTTTCTCAACTCACCCAAGTCTTGATAAACGAATTAAGGCTTTAAGAGGTGGTCCGGCTATTTCTTAGTCGATTTCTTAAGTGTCGTCTCAAGAGCACGAATCACCAGGGCCATCTCTGGTGATTCAAATCGCTTGTAAAGTTCGTCAATGATTGGTGTGGGTTTTCCCCCACGCTCCTTGAAGGCCAGCAATTCTTTAACAAATTCACAAGAGATCACAAAGATTTTTGAGATGGTCGAAAGTCTTTGACTATTGTTTGAGTAACCTTTTCCATTCAGTGTGCCGTGGTGATTACGAATCACTTCATCAACGCCGAAAGGGGCTTCTGGATTTTTTTGAATCATCACTGACGCCTCAAAAGCGTGATTGAAAACTAAATCCCAATCTTCTTCACTCAGTTCCGCTTTCTCAAGTTCATCAAATGTGGTGATGCGCGCGAGTGCCGGTTTATCAACTAAGCTAATATCTTTAAAGAAAGAAGCGTAGGCGAGTATTTGATGGTTTTCTGTATTGTCCATCTTCAAGTTTTTTAAGCACTCACTCGCTACTACAGAAGTCATATGACAGTGCTGATACATATAGCTTGATTCTGAGTTGATGATTTTATGGAGAAGGCCCGACATTTCAGGATTCTTTTTAAAGGAATCCACCATGCCACGAACAATGGACTCAGATAATTGGATCGTAGCGGAAGTGAATCCTAGTTTATGAATTTCTTTGAGAGCGATGGAATGACTTTGTTTGAGGATTTCAATTTGCTCGTTGCTTTCAAGGCCCACCTTATCGAGCTTTTTTACTAATTGATCAGAGACAAAATTCGTAAAATACTGTTGCATTTCCCGTGGGATATAAAAGAACTTAAGTCCTTGTTCGTCGTATTTGCGAACCATGTCTTTTGAATAGGCATCCCCAGAGTGAATCCGCTTGATGAATTGGAACTCATCAGCGGTTTTTCTAATTCTAATGAAGACATCACAACAACTCATGTCCAGCGGATAGAAATAATAGATGGGGATAGGAATATAATCGGGGAGAATTTTGTCTTCGAGCATTTTAGGAGTCACTCCTAAAATTTTTGTCGAGAGTTGAATTACAGCTTCCCAGTTCTTAGGGTTTTCCACTTGCACGCCAAAGCTTGCGGCTTCCGGTGGAAGGGCGCCGAGGACAATCAAACTTGTTTCACGTCCTTCGTCTTTTAGAAAAAGCGCTATTTCGCGAGCAGTTTCCTCTGCACCAACTTTTTCACCGCAGATAATAAGATCGATTGTCGGAAGAATTCTTAAGAGATCGATGGCGTCTTGGGCATTTTTTCTTGGGATGACTTCTGCACCCACATAAGTAGTTAAATTAATCGAAAGAAGTTCATTGAGATTTTTATTCTCTTCTATCAATAGCACTTGGGCCATTTGGCTCTCCTTTCTGTTACTCCTTAAAGTATAAGAAGAGAGTTAAGATTTCGGAAGTAGGTAAAAGCTAGTCGTTAAGTAAGGGAATATTCGAATTCATTCTCATTTTGATTATTTCAGTCAGGCTTTCGCCTTCCCACCAAGCACGGGTGCATTGTTTTTTTCGTCCGAAACCGGGAAAGGATTCGACGGCAAAACCAACGTGATCAAGGGTTTTTCTGACTGACTGAGAAGCGCTATAGGTGGTTAAAACCGATCCCTTCTGACCTAGGGTCCAAAGTTCGCTTAAAAACTCCGAGGTCCAGAGAGCGGGATTGCGCCTTGGAGAGAAGGCATCAAGATAAATGGCATCGACCATGAGACCTGGGAAAAAGCCTTTCAGAGTAGTGATGGTTTTTCGAGCGTCGCCAAGGATGAGACTCAGTTGATGAGGACCTATCTGGGCATCAAAGCCCCAAGCTGATTCTTTGAGCTCGTGGAAGACTGGTGAGGAAAGTTCTTGAGCAAATGAGACAAGTGAGGGGTCGAGTTCAAGGCTAATAAAGTGCAGCTCAATTGCGTCTCCAAGTGCCTTGCTTGTTTCGAGATAGCCGTGTCCTAGACCAAACCCAACTTCTAAAACAGTCAGTTTAGGTTTTTTTTCTTTATACGATTTTGAGTAAAAGAGTCCGTTCTTCAGGTAGTTGTGGCGAGTTTCTGCTTTTGCCCCAGAGAGTGAGTGGCAAGCCTCGTCGAAAAAGCCACTTTTTAATGTCAGGCTTTCGTCTTCGGTCACGATGACTTCGTAAGCGCCTAGTTGCCCTTGGAAAATTTTGCTGGTGCTTTTGAATTCTGAAGACATAGCTGAAAGCTCTCTGAGTTTAATTAATCTTTCTAGGGGTAAAACCCGAAAAGTCCCTATGGAAAAACTACGGATTAGCTCCGTTCTTTTTATTCTTTGTCTTTGTTTTACTTCATGTGGTGTTGATAGGCAAAGAACTGTCGCAAGCCAACAGATGATTGGCAAAGTCTTGAGTCCAACTCGGACGCTTAATTCTGATGAGACGGCCAAAGTCCTCTCAACTTGTTACGCTTTTCGAAGCCTTTGGACAGAGTTTAGAAGCAATCGAAAAGGGGAGGAAGTCACTTTTCAGTACGAAGGTCTTCAGTGTGAAAAGAATCAAAGTGGCGTGCAAATCGAAGTCAATCAAGAACTCAAAACAACACTCGTGCATTTGCTCGATAGTGCACCTCTGATCTTTGATTCCCCAGAAATTCTCGATTATGTGCGTGAGGTAGAGACTCATTTGCACGGACGTTTATCTCCTCTTTGTCAAAAACTTATGAAAGGGGAGCCGGCATCTAATATTATTGATGGGCCAAGCGGGCAAAAATGGGAATACTCATTTCGAACAGAGGGGGCCCGTGAGATTTACGAAATCGCCATCGCCCGTTATGATGCCACTACTGGATCTTATGTTCACCGCGATCAAGAAATCTATGAAGTCCTAGTTCGTCCATCGAAAGCGAAGCAACAGCGCTATTTAGGCATGGTTATGCGCTCTGAGAGACGCCGCACATGCTTAGATGGAATTTCTATTGCTGAATTCATGCAAGAATTTAAGATCCCAGACTAGTCATTAAGAAAAAACTAATGTTAGCCTAGAAACTCTTCTTAACGCTTGGAGTTTCTCGTTGAAAACAGTTTTTACCCTTTTGCTTTTTTCTCTTTTATCCCTTAATTCGCTAATGGCCCAAAGCTCAGATCGAGACTTAAGGCGCGCCATTCAGACAAAGGCCCAAGGCATCGCAAGGGCCATCCCAACTGCCGATTTAACCCTTGCTCAACTTAGGGATATGGACCGCATATTAACGGAACTCCTCAACCGCTTAAACAATCCAGGCCCTGACCCCGTTCTTTATGAGCGTTGTGTAGAGTTCGCTTATGGAGAGTATCGCCGCGTGATCAATAATTCAGACGCCCTCGTTCGTGCACAACAAAATTGCCGATCAATCCAAGATCTTGCGATTGCAGAATTCAGCTACGGAGAGTTAAGTCGAGTTTTAAATCGTGAAGAAGCGATGGATCTCTCACTTCAAGCTGCAGCACAGGTTTCTGTTGTGGGTAAAATTGAAATGCTGGTTTTCAGCTATGAAAAGCATGTGCGAGTCTTACCTCGAGATGAAGCCATTCAAAATGCTTTAAGAAATATCAGCTCTGTTCCATTACAAACAGGTCTTCAGTGCTTTCAACGAAATTTCCCCGTGCATAACCGCAGCTATAATAGCTCGGAGGCGATGTCTATGACGGCGCAGGGTTGTGCAGTCAGGCCTTAGATTTATTTTGGTTTGGGAAAATAGTTAAGAAAATGGGAATTGAGTTCGTTCACCTTAAGTGTGACGCTTCCTGTTTCACTACTGCTAGAGCTTACACCCATCTCATCGAGAGTCGATTGTAAGGTTGAAAAATGATCATCTGGTTTGAAACTTGAATCTGCAGGGTTGCGTTCAAGATTCTGCGGGGAAAAAGCCGAGTTTGCCATTTCTCTGCTGATGATAGATGAGTTAATTCTCTTTTCACGTTTTGGATCCTTACAAGCTTCTTCAGTACCACTACAGATTTCAAGGAAACCAGAGACGATATTATTATAGTGGACGAGGTTTTTAAAATCATCCACTCGAGTTGTGAGTTCACTGTAGATGGCTTGTAACTTCTTTTTCTGTGCCGTTGGAGAAGCTATATCGCCTTCTTCAATCGTACGCTGTTCAATCTGTTTCGAGAGACTCGTAATAAGGGCCTCTCTTTGATTATTATAATGCTCATTGATTTTCTCTCTGACTTTATTGATATCGCCACCAGCTTGAACGATCATGGCGTCAACTTCATCATCTTGATAACCCTCTTCTTTGAGGTATTTTTTGATTTCATCTTCTTCCATTTCACTGATTTTTTGTCCAATCGCTCGTGTTCGCAATGAAACTTCCGCAAGAGATTTCTTTTGCTTATCCACATCTTCTTCAAGGAATTCAGCGCATTTTTCCATATCACCTAGGAATTCGCCTTGCTCATTGGCGCATTCTTGAAAACGTGTGAGGACATCTTGATTTTCTTTCCGCATGGAGTTTCCGGATTGATCTACCTCGCCTGATGTGAAAGTCGTGAGTGCGTCGACACCAGTTTTTTTATCCTTCATATCATAGATCTTGACAGGGGTATTATCGACTGCCGAATCAATACGAGCATGATTTTGTCCAAAGTTTTCTTTAAATGCTTCCTTGATATTACTTATTTCAAGCAGCGCTTGTCTGGTTGCTCTCATTGATCTGTTGACTAGACAAGCTTGTGTGGTCGTGTATTTTGGGGCTTGATTGGCCCGTTCCTCTGTCGTTAGATTACAAATGGCCGGAATAGACTTAATACAATTATTCCATTGAGTCACACCCTCAATCGTCTTTGTCGCAGTATCAACTTTACCGATAGAGGCGAGATTCTCTTTGATAACTTTTTCTTGCTCAGCTTTTGTATCAGGGATTTCAAGTCTCTCGTGAAGAGGTTTTCCTCTATTGGTTAAGCCTGTCGTATCTCTGACTCGTATACAGAAAGATGAGATGGTCATCGTAAGATTCTTCGTCACTTGCGATTCATACAAATCATAAAAAGTCTGTTGATCAACAAACTGCATTCCCTTAGATTCACTTTCCGTTTTAACTTCCCCGTATAAAGCTTCTTTTAGTTTTTGCTCCATATAAGCTTGAAGTTTTTTATAAGCAGCATCTTCAGTTGCTGTAAGGTTTTCGACACCTACTGAAGCCAAGCTTGTCAGCTCGATTTCTTTGCGTTTAGGATCTTGACCTTCTATCACTGGGCCATCTGGGGCCTGTGAGTAAGCTTTAAGGGCTTCAGTGACTTTTTGCTTGTTTTGAGCACTCATGGCCGGAACGCTATCACCATTATCATTTTCTTCTTTAGTAACTCCGTCCCACATACACTTATCCATCAGGTTAAAGGGAACCTTAGCGGCAATACAGAGATCGTATTGGCTTTTTGCTTCTTTAATACTTAGAACATCTGAAAACGGGTCGTTCTTCTTTCTTTCATATCTCCCATAACCTCCCTTAGCCGCTTCTATAACTTCTTCTGCCTGAAGCGAGGTGAATAAAATGAGACTGAATAGGGTGGTAAGAAAAACCGATCGCATAACTCCATTATCGTCTTTTTCTTTGAAATGATTGAGTTTTTTCGGAAGTCTTCGGAACTTCAAGGGCTTACCGTGGATAACCTCTAGTTCCCATAGCTTAAAAATAAGGCATTATCTCGCTGGGAGACTTAAAGGATATTTGCGGTCAATCACCGTCGTGTCTTCGGTGATAATTCGAACAATTCCTTCGCCTTTATTCAGAACTTTTCCTTCGTTGTTGAAGCTCAATTTGTACTGGGCCTCAAACTCAAGTTGAGATTTGGGCTCAATTAAACGGCCTGATTGAATTTCAATGGTGATCAAATTTTCTTCAGGCGTGTTTTTCTCCAGCGAAATCCTTAGGTTCATTTCGATATGATAGTATTTGCTAAGTTTTGTTTCTAAGCGAATTTTGCTAAATTTTTCTTTGTAAATTTTGGCCTCGCCTTGGAGTGAGCAACGATTATTAAAGCGCGGTCTAATGGTCATCTCAGTGCTTTTCTCAGTGAAATAGAACTGTCTACGAGCATAGTTATTTTCGTAGCATCCTGAGGCCGAAAAACCGCCGTGAAAATGCATTCCGCGATTTTCTGGCGATACCGGTAAGAGCATAAAAAGAAACTCGTGAATCGCCGTTTGCATATAACCAAAATCCCGTTCAATTGTTGGCGTTTCCACGTTTAGAGTCATTTCTTCGACAAATTTTTCGCCCTCAATCCAATTGGCCTTAGAAATGAGTTTTTGATGGGAATCATAGATCCATTCAGCACCGTGATTAATGATTTGGTCAGATTGATTTCGATAAGAACAAAAAATTCGCCGCTCAAAGCTCACCGGTGAAACGAAGTCGGTTCGAAAGCTTTTGCTGGGACATGGGGGAAACGACTCAGGCGAATGAGCATGAGATCTATTTGTTAAAATGAGAATAATGATGGCCAGTGGCCAGAGAGCAATAGCATTCATAAGGTCGATTTTATCATAAAACAAGGGCTTAAAGGGCAAAAACCCTCCCCCAAAGCCTACCCCATATAATGGTATTTATAGGGGGTGAAGTCGGTGAATTCTCAGACTCCCCTTATTTCCGTGGAATTTTCAGAACAAAACGAGTGTTCTTCGAACTCGGATCGAATTCAATTTTTCCTTGGTGAGCATCCATAATTTTTCGTGAAATGGGCAATCCAAAACCAGAACCCATACCCACTTGTTTTGTGGTGTAAAAGGTCTCAAATAAATGCTCGGCAGATTCATTTGGAATTCCTAGGCCACTGTCAGTGACGGAGATAATATCATACTCGTCATTCATTTGATGGGAGATTTCAATCCATTTTTCGTCAATACATTCTTCGATGGCATCTAGTGAATTACTAATAAGGTTTACTAAAACCTGCGAAATTTGTACGCGATCGCAGTGGATAGTAATGCTTGGATCGAAAGTCTTTTTTAAGACAATACTGTTTTTGCGCAATCGCGATTCACATAATGAAGAGATATCAGAGACGATATCGTCAAAATTATTCGCCGTTATTTCAACTCGACCTGAGTTATGAGAAATATTTCGCACGCTCGAAATGATCTTTGTCATTCTTGTGACCATGGAGGACATGTCTTTAATAACATCCAGCATGATCGGAATGTCTAATTCATTGCGATCATAGTGTTTTTTAAAGAGAGATAATGAACAGTTTAAAACAGTTAGTGGATTGTTGATTTCATGAACAATACTTCCGGCCATCTCACCTATTGTTGCTAATTTAGCCGATTTATAGATCTGGTCTTGTTGAAACTTAATAACCTCTTCTTTTTCCTGAAGCTCGCTTTGATCTTGAGCATAAATGACAAATTGTTTTTCTTTTTTAGTGATGGAACAATTGAAAAGCAGCGTTTTTCCCTGTGATTTTCGATAATACTTAAAGATATGGTGTTTTGTAAAAGAAGGGTTTCTCCCAAGCTCACTCTTTATTTCATCGAGGAATATTTGTTTTTCAGTATCACTATTAAAAATAGAAGCATTGTCATCATAAAGACCTATTTCATTAAAACAAACGGTTTCAAGTTTTGTAAGATCGCCGTTTGCAAAAAAAAGTGCTCCAGGAAGAGCTTGAACAATATCTGAAAACTTTTCTTTCTCTTTAGAAATTTGAAGGATTGCTTGATTGAGTTTATGAGTTCTTTTCTTAACAGCATCGGATAATAAGGCGTTTTTTTGAAAAAGATCAAAAGAAGCTTTCCCGTTAAGAGTCAATCCTTTCTCAACTCTTTCCATAAGGGCTTGATTAACTTTTTTGAGGCGCTCGATTTCGGCCAGAAGATCATTCTCCTCCTGCCCTACGACCTGCGCCCTATTTTTTAGTGAATCCAAACATCACCCCTGTCAAAGTTTGATTAAGATGTACCCCGCAGTACTGCTCTCCATACGTGTGAAAGCCAATGGCATTATACATATTATAGAGTTTTGAAATTTTGTCGATCTCTTCCGGTGGAAGATTAATGATTTCCAGTCGCCGCAGGATACATTCAAAAAACAGACTTCGGATTTCAAGGCCTTTGAGATCATGAGCAATATCGTCAAGAAGGTTAGAGCTTTCCTCGTAAAGCGAATTACCCTTTGCAAGAGTGAGAACGATTCCTTCATCAATTGAGCAATAAAAAGACAGACTCAAGTCTGGATTGGCAGCTTTAATACTTCTGACATAGTTCTCTTCACCTATTTTAAGAGTCACAGGGTGGGAAGAAAAGACTTCTGAATTAAGGTCTGCGACTTTTAATCCTAAAGTATCAGCGTAGAAGTTAGCTGCAGGAATACCATCTATTTCATACACAATACGTGTTTCTGGAGAGGCTTTTGTAATAACGCATTTTTTTTGTGTTTCAGAAAAATGATGGCCCATGATAAGCCTGAATTCTGTTGTTGTACTCATGATCGCGATCACGGCATTATCTTGCTTAAATTCTTGATTAGAATAAATACGAGTCTTGCTGAAATTCAATCCATCAGCAGCTGAACCACCGACAAGCGGCATACCATCTAAAGCACCTGAGAGAAGTTCAACGAGAACCTCTTCTCTCAGGCTCAATCCATCTATAATGAGTATGGCAAAACTCTTTGATAAAGGGAGCACACTTTTATGTTTAAGTTCGATCTTCTTGATTTTTTCTTTTAACGACAAAGCTCCTAAGGCGTCGCTTGAATTGATATTTTCAATAGTCACAAGATCACAACAAAAGGCTTCGAGATCGAAACTGATACCGGCCGAACCTTCCTTCAAGAAACCGACAGGAGAGACCTCCCCTGCCGTCGTGCAAGCTATAACAGGGCCATTTCCAAAGAACTCCTTTATATTTAAAGAGAGCTTATCTAGCTGATAGTTGTCTGAGAAAAAAAGAAGACTCAAAGCAGATTTTGCAGGCTCTAGCCTGTCTGCTAATTCCTGACAGGCGACTCTTTCATTCATTTCTACGGTGTGGCCCTGTCGAATAAGTTCAGTTTTCAAGTTATGATCTCCAAAGGATGAAGGATAAGTCTTCGCATAGGAGATAGTAGGCGCTCTCTTAAAATTAACTTAGTTTATTTAATCAGGGCAAACAACGGCTTGAAATTGATTAATAGTAAATCTAGGGTAATTCTTCTTAACCTTTTAGAATGACCAGTATTTAAGGCATTTTTTATTAGGTGGCCCAGTTTTCCTCAATCAATTCAGTTCTTTAAGCAGTTTCTTGTACTCGCTCAATTGGTCATCGCTGATATCTTCTTCAGCACTCGGACTAGAGCCGGCTTTTAAACCACGAAGAACGACTTCCTCCAAACCATCTAGATTTGGTTTGTTTAAAAAATCGAAAGCTCCATACTTAACTGCTTCAAGCATCAATTCTCTCTCGCCATGAGCGGTGTAAAAGATAAATGGGAGTTGTATTCCTCGGGCCCTTACTTCTTTAATGAGTTCAACTCCGTTCATCACGGGCATATTAATATCGCAAACAATACAATGGATTTCTTCTTTCTCTAAAACAGCGAGAGCTTCTCTTCCATTTTCAGCGGTGAATATTTTTTCTACATGGTCCGCTAAATTCATCTTAAGCATTTTAAGAATAATGGGTTCATCATCGGTGATAAGTAAATTTCCTTGGGCCATGCTTGCGCTCCCTATCATCTGTTAAAGTTTAGATTTTATACCTGAGTTCATTTTCTTAACTGAAAGAGTAAAGACTTCTTGCTCAGTTGTCCGCACTTCCTCCAAAACCTTCTCGGGTAATGGTACCATTTGTATTGGACTTTGAGCGATTAAATCTTTAAGTGTCTTAGGGTTTAGATCATCAACGGGATTAAAAATAAGTTGATTGACGAGTTTTCTCAGTTTCTCAAGCTCTCCTTCTTCAACCCCGTGTATAATGGCTTTATAATGGTAATAATCTTTTTTCTTGTTGGTAGAAAGTTCGTAAGGAACCAATGTTCCGTAGACAATAAAGCTCAAATTTAATTTTACCGTCGTGTAAAATGGAATTTCTACTTTAGATAAAAAAGTGAACTCTCTTTCTGTTAAGCTATTAAAAATAAATTGATCATAGATTGTGATACTACGTGCAGGCTGATTGCATTTAATCTGAGTTGGTTTCACTTGGCCCTGGGTCTTACCTGACTCGACGAATTTTTTGGAAAAGAGCTGAACGATTTCTTCTGTTAATGGCCCTTCGATCGCGAGTAGATGAGGGTATTGGTAGAGTTTTCTAAGAGCTTCTGTTTTGGAGGGCGTATTGGTAATGATGACAATGGGTTTATTTCCCCTTTGATTACTTAAAATATCTGTTAAGTCAGACAGTCCTTTAACACCAATCCCCTCTTCGGCTTCATACATATCATAAAAAATCAGCTGTGGTTTTTTTAGCGCTCGATGTTCATTAAAAAGGGCCGTAGACCATTGTGCAGAAATATCAAACGAGATATCCATTTTTGATTGCTGTTTGGCAAGAAGGACTGTCAGTTTAGCTTGGTTTGTAAAAATCTTAATCCGAGGCTTTGGCGCTTCAAAGAGATCTGATTTTAGGTCTAACCAAGTATCTAATGTCGCTTTATGAATTAGATTCGTCGAATCTGCTTCCCAAGCACCAGCAATAGGAAACTTGATTTGGTAAGTAAAGTCTAACGGAGACTTGAGAGCAAAAGGATAGGTTTTAAGAATATCGAACTCAGTTGCTGTTAGTGCTTTAAACATCGCCAAATTCGTTTGGATTTTCTTTCCATGAACTTCGTAATCGGACTCTATGCTGAATTGTTTATCATCCATCTGAGTTAAGAGCGAGCAAAAGCCAATTTGAATTTGTAAATCGACATGGTCTACTTTTGCATAACGAGGTTGAAAAAGAGTGTCATCAAAAGCGATTTCAAAGCTATCACAAATAAAATCAGTCATACTTCGGCCTTGAATATAGGCCAAACTAATTCCACTTGAGAGTAGATATTCTTGTGAAACTAAGGTGTCTTTATCTGCAAAGAGCCCCATAATCGTTGACGATTTATAAAGGGCAGATTGCTTAAGTAAGTTGATCTCTGCAAGCAGTGAAAGCAATTGTTTGTCACTAATATCAAAGAAATCTATAAAAATCAGATGAGCTTTACCGTGTTCAATAAAATAATCAGCGATACTGGTCTTCTTATAATCAAGACAAGTAAGCTCATGAACCAAATCGCGATGAAATCGTTTAAAATAAGTCTCTAGACTTTGGACAAACTCTGGATCCTCGCCGTAGTAAAGAATGACTCTTTTTTCTTTTTTCATTTTCTTCTGTTTTGAAATGAGAGTAATAATGATTTTACCGCAGTTGGGTCAAATCTTAAAATATTATTTCTATTCATCACAAAATGCTCTAAGACCTTTATAGGAGGCTCTTTATGGGTTTCGAGGAACTTGGCAAACTCATCGGCCAGTGCCACAATTTGGGCCAATGGGTAAATGCGATTGCTCTTGAGCCCATTTGGAAAACCTTCACCATTCACATACTCATGGTGCTGGTAGACGATTTGAAGAATTGGCTCTGTAATTCCAGAACAACGACTGAGCATCTCCATGCCAAATAAGGGATGCTGTTTGTATAATTTTAATTGTTCCTTCGTCATGTCTTCAGTTTTAAGATTTCTAATTTCATGAGGAAGTTTTAATTTTCCGATATCATGAAATAAGGCGCCAAAGGTGACGAGTTCAACCGTACGTTTGGAGGCCCATTCAACATTAGAAGTGATAACCGCAGCGAAAAAAGAAGTAAGCGCCTGATGAGAAGCCGCGTCTGGTAAAGTGTTTTGAAAATCTATTAAGAGCTTCAAAAAATCGGGCCGGCTTTGAAGAACCTGATACTGATTTTCGCAAATCTTTTTGCCTTCTTTAATTAAATGAGGCTGTAGACCTATGGTGTATGCTTCTTCCACAAACTTAACGGTTAGATTTTTAACCATTTTAAGTTTCTTTTCACTGTGGATCTTGGGAGAAGCTGAAACCTTTTCGAGAAGCTGAAACCTTTTCGAGAAGCTGATTGATGAAATTAATATAGATATTTCTGTCTTGAGTTTTGAAATACAGATGAGTGATTTTTTTGTCGTCTTCATAGCGGCGAATACGTTCCCCACTGAAGAAATCCCCTTGGTGTAGGATTTTGACATAATTATTTTCACCTAGACGAATATAGAGATCAAAAATAGTCGTGTTGCCGCTATAGAATTCTTGGATCGGAAGTCTCGTGAAGTCTTCGTCTTGTGCGTCGACCTCTTCTTCTTCACTTAAAGCATTTTGTGATTCGATATTGCGCCAGTCTTTGAATGCCTTTGCGCCTTCGATACTTCGCCCTAGATCTTCAATTTGATATGGCTTGGTTAAAACATCCTGAACTCCCAATCTTTTTAAGTCTTCACTTTTTAAATCGAGGTCTTTAAGTTGTTTTTCACTCGTGATTGAAAAGATCACCTGAATATTGGGATAATTAATTCGAAAATACTTAAGCACTTCAAATGCGCTGTGATTTTTAGTTTCAATGTCTAACACTAGGTGACTGAAATCACCTTTATAGCCTTGAAGTTGACATTCTTTGCCAGAATAAACTCTCTTAGTGGAATAGTTTTTCTTCTGACAATATTGCTCGATTAAGCTGGACAGAGCTTCATCAGATTCACAGATTAGTACATTGTGCATAGATAAAATACTAATCCCGATCGATATTCTTAGCAAATAAATATTATGCAATCTTGAGTACTTGATTGTCGAAAGCGGGTAAAATTAGAGACCTGTCTCCAGCTTTACACGCTTCAAACTCATTTGCTCTAAAGGCGCTGCTTTTTGGTCACGACATAATAATGTCACAAAACTGCCTAGATCAGAGCTTGAAAGTTCAAGATGAATACACTCTTTTGGAAAGCTATAGCTCAAATCAACCGGTCGCTTGAATTCTGTGCCAGTGGCCACCATCGCATAAATACGATCCCCGAAAACAAGTGTGGCATTTACATAAACCGCCGGGAGTGGTCCATTACTTGACTGCACAGCACCCATAACAAACGTTTCGCTGAAGCTCAGACCTGGAAAACTTGAATCACGATTGATAGGAAGTTTCCATGACTTGATCTCTTCTCCATCTCTTTTTTGAACAGCAACGATTGAGTAGCGTGACTCAAGAAAAAGGGTCTCTTGGCCTGTTTTTTTGAGACCACCAAGATAATTAAAGAACGGATCGCCGTAAGAGTCGTTCTTTTGCTCAAATCTCAAGGTTTGTGAGCGTGTTTGGTCAAAACTAATTAAGCGTGCTCGCTCACGAGTAATCAGGGCCATCCAACTTAAGTGATCAACGGGAGCAAAATTATTGAGAGATAGATGCCTGCGGGCAAGGTTATTGTCTAGTGAAACAAAGGACTGAAAACCAAGTGGTAATTTTTCAATAGTAAAATCACGAGGAGATTTCAATTTGATAATATACTGATTCTTTGCAGCCTCTTTTCCAATGCTCGCTACCAAGCTAATGATACCTTGTCTTGCCTCAATTTGTGTTTGATCAAAAGGGCGAGAGAGTAGAATTTGATCAAAATCAGAAAGGCGTAACTGCTCTTTGAGTTTTTTAAAGAAAGACACACTTTCCAAACTTCTAATAGCGAGTTCAATCCGACCATCTTTCTCTAATGGATTTAAATAATAATATCGATCACCCATGCCATGTGGTAAACGGTCTAAAAAATCAAAGGTATTGTCTTCATCTGGAAGTATCCACTGCCTTTTAATTAACGGAAGATGCATTTTCCCAAACTTAGGATGATCCTCAGCAATCCAAGCGAAGTCTTCTACTCCATTTGTAAATGGCAGGCCTTCAAAGCCAGTAATGGGAAAGAACCACTGATCGAATGGGGCCGAGAGAATATTCCCTTCAGGTGAAAAGAAACTCATGACAAGATTCTTTCTGTCATCACTCATGGAATAAACCATAGTTTCAATGATTCCATCCCGATTGATATCTATTTTACTGAGAGCAAGAACCTGGTTTACTTTGCTTAAAAGAGTTAAGTCAAGTTGCTCACTACCCTCTTGTGTTAGTTTAATAACAGAAATGACAGTTTGTTCTGCACTTTGTTTTTGTGGGTTTTGAAAAAACCATTCTTGAATCCGTGGATCTCCACGCTTTTGACTGACCTTTCTAAGTCTTGAAAGTTTCTGTGGACCATTGAAGAAACTAACAAGGTCAGGATTTGTGTTGGTAAGAGGATAAGAGGTAAAACGATCAGATTCGAGTTCGAGCTGCTGCATAAATAGAACTCGCGTTTGAAGCGTAAGATTCTGTGTTGCAGTCTTGATCTCAACTTTCAGTGTCTGGTCAGTATCAATGGTCATGTCGGAAAGTTCACCTTGCAAACGAAGTCTGCGTGTTGCTTGTGCTGCAAGACGATCGATAGTAAATTCAGATTGTGTAAGCGTAACATCACTACCAAGGCTTATATTCACCTTGATTTTTCGTACAGTTTCAAGTTGATTTAGAATAGGAAGTTCAAATTGAAACTGTCCTTCATGATTGACTTTAATTTCTAAAACGTTTTTAAAATCAGGTTCTATAAATTCTTTTGGAGCTAACTCAATTGCTCCTCGCATATTGAGTCTGCCATATTTAACAGATTTAGAAGATTCTATATCAGAAAGGGGCAGAGCACTTAAGCTAAGCCTTGCTTTGATTTCAGAAATACTGATTTCTGGATAAAGAAATTTTAAGACTGCCGCAACACCTGCAACATAAGGTGCTGCTTGAGAACTTCCTCTTTTTAGTTCGAGACCTTGAATACGCATAATTCGCGATTCTAAATTCATTGGTTGTAAAGAAACGATATCTTCACCAGGTGCAACGAGGTCGACTTTTCCTGAAAAATTTGAAAATTCGGTGATGGTCCCGCGGTGATCGTGTGCCCCAACACAAACCACTCCAGGCATTGTACAAGGATAAGTAGGGATGTCTTTATTATTGTTTCCAGTGGCGGCGACAACTAGAACTCCAAGCTCTTGTGCACGTTGAATGGCAAAAATAATTTTGGGAACATGAATGACTTCAGGCCAACCAAGACTAAGATTAATAATATCAGCGCCGTTTTGTGTGGCAAAACTAATAGCATCAGCAATGACATTCGTGATGACTTGGCCTTTATAAGTGAAATTATTCACATTTTTATTCAAGACCTTAAGAGGCATAATCTTAACCTCTTGAGGCGTCATGCCCATCATTCCTCGCCCATCTTGATTGGCAGCTATAATTCCTGCCACATGGGTGCCATGGCCAACATCATCATTTAAATCACTCGTGCTCTCTAGAAAATTCCAGCCAGAGCAAGGCGCATTTAATCGTTCGCTTTCACTCATGTTTGCGCAAAGTTTGTCATTGAACCAAATTCTCCCTTTTAGTTCGGGATGAGTTTCATCAATTCCGCTATCGATAACAGCAACAATAATAGGTTTCTCTGAAGTTTTTAAGTCGTTCTTTAAAGCATAGTCTTTCACTTCTTGTGGGCTCATCCATTGAATATCCATACCGGGAGTGCCGCTCAAGTGATCGCGACTTAGCTCCCCCGTTTCACGCATAAGAGTTTGTCCATTATTGACAAGGCCCCATTGCCTTTGAAAAAGTGGCTCATTTGCTGACAAAGCGGAGAGAGTGAGAAGGCATAGAAAGCTAGTGATGGAAACTTTTCTAATCATAACGACTCCCTAATCCAGCTTCCATTGAACTCACCAGCTTGAAGGCCTAACATACTTCGAACAGCTTCAACCGGCCCATTCCAAAAACGGCTACCTCTTTCACCAATAGTGTTAGAGATAATAGGATCAGAGAGAATTTCGGACTCTTCACGGAAGCCATTTATTTGACCTGAGAGGTACACGTTCCGCTCCCCTCCAACCAAGTCAAGAAAATCGTCGAAGTCGAGGTGCTTCTCTAAACTTTTTGTAAACTCTGAAAGACAACCGGCCCATTCTTCCATTTTATTTTTTAGGGCAAAGGATTTACAGCTGTCGTTCTTGCTAATCAATGTCGAAAAGTTTCCACAGCGAACTTCATCAACTAAGAGCGTGGATCTCCCTCTTCTCAAGTCGTTTCGATGGAGATTTCGGCCATTATTACAGGCGTTAGAAAAACCACTGCGCTTGCGATACTCACTGCCGAGTGCCCGAAGTTGTTCGTTGCTCAGGCGGCTCAATCGAGTGATGGCTTCTTCATAGAGATTTAAGTCAACAGTTAAGCTAAAGAGTTTTAGTGAAGTCGCTTCAAGCGCAAGCTCGAGAGGGAATATGCTTCGCCCATAACGATCATTTACTTCAGTCATTTTTTCCTGAAGTTTTTTTACTGAAATTTTCCAACCTTCTGACTTGCGGCTCAAAGAAAGAAATCGTTCGCTGAAGCTGCTTCCATTTAAGCGGGCCTCAAATCTTGTGCCTTCTGATTCGGCGACACCGTAAGTCGTCTGGCCAGGGTTAACCCAAGGTGAACTGCTGATGCTCAGACCGCTGAAATACTGATTGAGATAGTAGTTGGCGATATCTGTTGCGAAGGCTTTATAGTTGAGTCCAGATTGGTTATTGTCTGTTCTTTTGAAAAACTTATTATCGGCCCCTTGGGGGGATTTGATTTGAAAATAATCATTTTGCCTTAAATGGCGACTACGCCAGTGAAAAAAAGCAAAGCGGTTTGATTTCTCAGTGAAGTTATTAGTCACTTCAAAAGGAGGATTTGAAACTTCTAAAAGTTCATTGCTTCCTTTCTTTAAAAGATGGGCCAGACCTTGCAATGAGGTGCGAAGTTCTGGGTTATCTTCCAAGTTTTGATCGAGGTTGAGTTGGTGCAATTTTACGTCGTACTTGCCTTTAGTGTTTTTGGCCTGAATTCGAAGCACAGGAATATAATGACGAAGATTTAGTGTTACAGCTAAACTTAAGCTCATTCCGTTATCAAAATAAATCTGGAGAGTTTTTGCGTCTTTGCGATAAAGATGAATTCTTTTGACTAGTAAGCCTTGTGTATCGATTGTCCCACTGACGCTGGTCGGGATAAAATTGTACTGGGCCGTTAGTGAAAGATTAGGTGAGATTCTCTCTGTAATAATCAATGATTCACCGACTGAAAGCGTGTCAGAGAATTTTTGAAAGACCTCTTCAATTTCCGTTCGTTCTTCTTCGTTAGCTTGGTCGTTTGACTGAAGAAGTTCAACCAATGTATCGGTCTTTTTTCTAAGAATATACTTCACAAAAGGCACGAGCATATTTTTGTAAGGCTCTTTGACAGATTCTTTAAGGGTCTTAACAGGTTTTAGATGGGTAAATGTTTTAACATAGGACAACCCTCCATTGGCAGAGCCGACGAGTCCGCCAGGCAATCCTTCAATACCAAGATGCCCACCAACTCTAATGGAGAAACCAAAAGTGTCAGCTAGTTGAACCATATTATCTGTCCCAAGATAATTACCAATAACAATATCTCTTGAAAGAATCAGCTGACCGTCAAGTGTCGGAGAAAACCAAGTCCCAACCTTTTGCTCCAAAAATTCTCCCGTTTCAACAAAATGCTTCAATCCCGTTTCAAATTCCTTTTTCATATAATTAAAACGTGATTCATTAAGATCAAAAGTGGTCAGATACTTGTTCACTCTGTTTACAAGCTCGTCGATGATAATACTTTGTGTTTGGGCGAAGATATAATAGCCGAAATCCTCGAAGGGAGAGTCTGGTGCCCCGTGAGAGAAGCGCGAGGCATATCCGGCCCATTCTTCTTTAGTCAATGCCCCTTTAACTAAAAACTCGCCTTGACTTATTTCTGGGTTAAAAGCGAATTCTTTTGATGCGGAATCTAGTTTGAAAAGTTGACGAAGACTATTACGTCTCGAAAGTAGTTTTTCAGAAAGTAGCTTGGCCCCTTCTTGTGGAAAATGTGCTTGCTCTACCACTTCTTTGAGATCATTTTCCGAGAGGGAAACTAACTTTCTTGCCATCCACAGAGCATCTTCATAAGTGGCATTCATTTGTGCGAGTGTAAAATGGGGTAAACGAATTCGATGGTTATCAATTTTCCCGACAGTCCATTCGACCTTGTTTAAACTCTCACCAATATCTAAAAGAGCATAAGGAATGATTAAGGATCTAAGTGTTCTAGTATCCAAGACCTTTGGTGGAACTCCGAAGGCGAGGTTATAGTGATCACTTTCTCTTGGCTGAGTCACAGCGATGTCTTGAAGTCTTATCGTCAGAGAATCGTCTTCGAGGCCTGCTGTCACCCATCTGCGAGGTGCTCCGAGCGTCGCTTGAGGAAGTTCTTCTTTAAGAAATTTTTCTTTTTCAGTCAAAGAGTCAAACTCAACGGTGAGATTTTTTAAATATTTTATCGCTGGAATTCTATAGCCAAGCTTTCGCAGTAAATTTCTTCTAAGAAGTAATGTATGGAGCGTTTTATCCATGACGATAATATAAGGAGAAGAGAGATTTTCAGCTTCGGCATTGAATCGGTACATTCCAGAGGCAGAAGTCAAACCACCGCGGTAACGTACAGTCTCACCACTTTTAAGTTCAAGTCTATCATCGGCCTCGCTGTAAGCTTGTACTGGTCGGTCGTTCCATAGTTCAGAGGGAACTGGATTAAGCTTTGAAAGGTCTAGCGGTGATATAGGATCTAATTGTCTTTCAAAGGCCTCTTCAGGTGATAATTGGCCATAACCAGGTAGATAGAGATCGTAAGATGGGAGGCGGATACTCTCAAGAGGTATCTCTTCAATAGCTGAATGGGCTTTGAAAACAAAACCGAAAGCTATGAAAACAACCAATGAAAGCCACTTCGTCAAAAAATACCTCGAACGTTTTATACTTGAGTTTCCTATTATGAGGGCAAACTAAAAACGATTGAGGTTTCTTGTAAAAATTTCAGGGACGTTTAGGAATCTGACGTTTCTCTATACTGGCCAGAGCTTCGAGAATGACCCCTGCCCCCCAACTAAAAGGATTTTCTGAACGGTAAAACAATGATTTAAAAGCATCTAGACTAGCATTTGGTCGCCAAATCTCGGTTATTCCCTGATCTCTTTTTACGGTTTGGTCTAAAATTCGCAGTATTCTTGAAACTTCTTGTTCATCTCCCATCTTATGAGCAAGCTTTAAAGAGAATCCTGTTAACCACGACCAAACCATCGCATCGTGATAATGATGAAGCCCGACGGCCCGAGTGGCAAAGCTTCTCCAGCTCGCTGGATAATTCGGCCAACTGGCTCGACCAGGCAGTGGTTGACCTGACCAAAGTGGACTTCTTTTGAGATTTAGATAAATCTCTTGGGCCGTCTCTCCCCTTTTAGTCGTTAAGTTTAATTTCTGACTTTGCTCAATGAAATTTTCATTCAAGAGAGCTAAGAGATTTCCATCAAGAGAGATAACTGAAGTGCTGAGATGGCTTTTGAATAAACCAAAATTCTCATCGAAAAAACTCTGCCATAGTTTGCTCAATAAAACGTCCTGATCTGCTTGATCAAAACCAAATAGTTTATTTGTTTGTTCTTCACTGTAGAGACTTAAGAGTTCATCACGAACTTCCCACCAAAGGTAATTTGTGAGAAAACTCACGCCCTTTCTTTTTACGCTGTCTTGCCAATCTCCGTAGTTCTCCTGCACGATCCACCCTTGCCACTGTACGGGATCATAATATTTTAATAATTTTGTCCAATTGACTTCATTTTCTTGCCAGAAGCTGTGATCTTGAGTGGCTTTAAAATAGAGAATAGATGATCGCAGAATAAGTAAATTAGAATCAATCGCCACTGTCCCATGCTCGCCTTTAAATTCTGGCCTCAAGGGATCACGCAATTTTGAGATAGGTCGCTTAAGGATTCCCATAAAGACTCTTGCCCAAGAAGGTGATGAGTCTAGCACTCGGGGAATGAGGTTATTCTCATTGGTGTTGTTTAAGAGCACTTGGATATGATTTTTTACGACGTGCTGTTTGTCGATCGCAAGTAGGCCACCTACGGCCCAAGCAAAGTCGCGGGTCCAAAGGCTGCCAAAATGAAGACCCCCGGCACTCACGTAAGACCCTGAGGGAAGATCAACAATATTTTTCTCAAGCGTTTGTCTAGCTATTGTATGCATATCTTGAGAACTCGCTTCAAGCACAGTTGAGTAATTAAACAAAATCATAAAAAGACATAAACTAAATGAGGTCATCATCCTCTCAAAAAACAATAATCGGCATAAGTTCACAAGAGAAAAGGAAGTGTTCTATAAAAAATGCTTCGTCTCTCTTGTACAAGTTGAGTGAGTGTTTCGACTATTGATTGAGCACCTGTCATATTTGCGCTCACCCGAATGGGTCTTTGACTGCTTTTTAGGAGCAATACGGCCCTAAATAAGTCCTAATTTTCCGGCATGATGTTTGCTTTATGAATTGGTAGAATCGTTTGAATAGTTCAAACACATAGGGAGTTTCCATGAATCATTTCTTCAAAGCCTCAATCTTAGCCGCGACTCTTTTCTCAACATCAGTCTGGGCAGCGACAACGGGTAATTTGGTTCTTCGAGGAAACGTGCCAGCGATTCTAAGCATCGAAATTACTGCCGAAGCTGTGGCAACTGAGCTTGATTTATCGACCAGTCAAACTGATCTTAAAGTCGCTTCTGTTGAAGAGCGTTCAAACTCAAATTCAGGTTACCAAGTTTCTGTCTCTTCCTTAAATAGTGGAAGCCTCGTTCGTGCTGGTGGTTCTGAGAGTATCAACTACACCATGAAATACAACGGTGCCGCGGTTGATCTAAGTGCTGGTTCAAGCTTCAATAACCCCGCTGCTGCTAGTGTGACTGCGAATAAAGATGTGACTATCTCTTATACAGGACAGGATTTTGATACCCTAGTTGCTGGTAATTACGAGGACACAGTGACTTTCACTATCTCTGCAAACTAAAACGCTCAAGTATTTAAGACTATAATCCGAAAGGTCCAGAGTGATGAAAAAAACTCTGGGCCTTTTTTTATTGATAAGCCTTCTCTTAAACTCACAAGTTTTTGCTAGCTCTCTACAGCTTCGAGGCTTTGTCCCCTATCAAGATCACTATGTTTTAGAAAAAAATCCCAGATCGATCATTCTTAGGCATAAAAGAAATCACTCTCGACCGAGTGCCCGTCTTCTCATTCGAACGGAATCAATCAGTGGAAAACTTTTGACCTATCAATTAGAAGACAATTTGCAACTAAGCAGTCGCCCAAGCGATATCAGAATAATTAGCTTTATTCAGCAATAAGAATTCATTTAATATTCATAATGATTTATCCTTAGAGAGACTTATATTAGGAGTTTTTCAGGATGAAAAATCAGATCTTTCTTCTCTCGTTGGCATTCCTTTTTTTTATCTTTAATTTTGAAGCCCATGCCTTCCGCTTTTCTCCTATGTCAGCGGCACTTGATCTTACGCAAACTGATAGATTGCTTTTTACCCTTGAAAATGATTCGGACTCTCCCATCGCGGTAGAGCTAACACTTCGAGGCCGTGTTCCAGGACTTACGGGCGAAGAAACTCAACCAGAATTGACTGATTTACCTGTGAGTATATTCCCTGCACAGGTAATTATTCCTGCAAAAGAAAAGCGCAGTGCTCGTGTGTCGTGGACAGGTAAGACTCCTCCGGTTCAAGAATTGCCCTTGCGCTTGATAGCAGAACAATTGCCTATCAATCTTTCAAAAGAAGAAAATGGCGAGCAAGGGGGAATTAAAGTCATGATGAGATATGTTGCGGCTTTATATATTAACCCTGGCAAAACAAAATCAGATATTCAAGTTGATTCATTTTCTGTTTCTCCTGAAGGAGTCCGTGCAAAATTAATTAATAAGGGCAGTCGACATCAAATCCTAAATAATGCCTCGCTGATCTTTACAAGCTCAAAAGACAAATCGAAAAAAATTGAATTAGGAGTTGAAGAGCTCAAACAATTACAGGGAGAGAATCTACTCCCAGGTTTTGCAAGAGAGTTTTTGATTCCTCACAATGAGCGCACGAAAAAGATCAATACAGACTATCAGTTGAGTTTAATTCTGAATGATTAAATGCCTACTGATCATCTTATTTAGCTTTTTATCGTCTCTGTGTTTCGCAGAAGCTGACCTTTATCAAAAGGCTTTTGGCAAATCAACGAGTGCAGGCCTACAGCAAGTTTCTTTATTCGAAGGCACTTATGATTTAGGTGAAATTGGAGTTTATCTAGACGGTGAGACCCTCGTCTCTCTAGATAAAAAATCTCTTGTGATTGCTCTACGAGAGAGATTGACTGATGAGACGTATCAGGATTTTTTGATAAATGCTCCAAGCCCAGTACCTCCTGTCTACGGTGGACTTGTTTTTAAATACAATCCAGCGGAACTCAGAGTTGAGGTCATTTTACCACTGAGCCTTTCATCTCCACGGCTTCTAAGGGCGCAAAGTTTGGGCCTTCCTCTTAGTGATAAAGGTCTTTCGGCTGCGCCCTTTGCTCTTGCGATTACAACTCGCGCCGATAGAGTGTTTTCTGATAGCGCCTTGGGGCCCGAAGGCTTTCAAGGCCAGTTTGATAGTTTTATTCACTTGAAGGGATTCGTTCTTGAGAATCAATCAAATTATCAGTCCTATGCTGCTCGTGAGTGGTATCGCGCTGATACAAGAATTGTAAAAGATGATTCTCAAAATCTCGTGCGCTATCAAGCGGGGGATTTAAATAATCAAGTGATGGGCTTTTTGCCTTTCAAACAGTTCGCTGGGGTTTCGGTCAGTCGAAATTTCAGCTTGAATCCTTACCGATCAAACCTACCAGCGGGAACTCAGGATTTCACCCTTGAATCTCGCTCACAGGTGAGAACATTTGTGAACGGTACACTCATTCGTACCGAAGATTTACCCGCCGGTCGCTATCAATTGGCAGATATCCCTCTGACAAATGGATTAAATGCCATTCGTATTGAAGCCATCGATGAGCTTGGAAGTTTAAGGATTTTTGAGTTTCAACAAAGTTCATCCTTTCAACTCTTACACGCTGGAGAATCCCGTTTTGATCTGAGTGCC
Source organism: Bacteriovoracaceae bacterium UBA6166 (assembly GCA_002435795.1). Lineage (GTDB taxonomy): Bacteria > Bdellovibrionota > Bacteriovoracia > Bacteriovoracales > Bacteriovoracaceae > UBA6166. The sequence continues at coordinate 81,360 of DIUE01000016.1, forward strand.
GGTGTTTTGTACGAGGACCGCGATCGCAAAAGAGAATACCTAAGTGATGATCCCAAAATTCTTTCTGGTCTTTATCAATACGGTTTCAGCGAGCAATTTACGCTCGGAGCTTTTGGACAAGTGGAAGGTGAATTTTCACTTGCAGGACTTGAACAGATCACCGCCCTTCCCCCATTGGCTTAGTCACCATGGCCGTCGCTCATGGACGCAATGATGAACGATCAGGTCAGATTTATTCTTTTGGTTATCAATTGAGTCGGCTTGGCCGATTGTGGAGTGATTCACATCAGCTTAATTTTAGTATCGATTACCGTGATGAAGATTATCAATCATCACGTTTTTCGGTGCTCAATACAATCTCAACACAGTATCGACTGCAGTATTCTCTGCCGATTTTTGATTTTCTGAGTACTTCTTTAGGATTGTCGTTAGCAAAACTCAGACAAGACCTAGAGGATCGAAGAACAGTTGACCTAGGATTAAATCTTAGGATTTCAAACGGGATCAATCTTTCGGCATTTGGGTCAAGGACCTACGACGAGTTTAAAAATATCAATGATCAAATTTATGCCTTCGTGACTTTTTCTTTTCCTGACTACGGCCATTATGTGCAAGGGGCTTATAACTCAAACGATCAGTCTTACCGAGTCAGTGTGAATAATGATCAACAAAATCGACTCAATACATTTAAGACTCAAGCGAGCCTTGAAACCAATCAAACCTATCAAGAAGCGCGGGGTGATGTTTTGTTCAATAGCTCTTTTGCAGAACTTGGAGTTCGCGCTCAAACACGGAAGAATGACTTTGAATCAAGCCATCTCAATCGAACACAATTACGAGTCGCGACTTCTTTTGTTATGGTGGCAGCAGAAGGAAGTATGCGAGCGGAATTTACACGTCCTATTACTCAGAGTTTCGCTCTCTTTCATTTAAAAAATGGCAATGGTGAGCCGCTCTCTTTAAGAGGGGCCGGACTTTATGAAGAAGCTTCACGTGGACCATTTGGACACTCAGTCTTTACTAATCTTTTGCCTTATCAACAGCGGGCCCTAAGAGTAGATTCTCTTCAACTTGCCGCAGGACAATCATTTTCGGATGAGTACTTTATCTTGAACCCAACTTACCGCTCAGGTCACTTGATTACACTTTCTGTCGCGAATAAGAAGGTCATTAAGGGCATTCTTACCAACGAAAAGAAGCAAAATCTTGCCCTAAAGGCAGGAGAGATTATTGAGACAAATACTGGCGAGATTTTCTCTTTCTTTACCAATCGACAAGGTGAGTTTTTCATCGAAGGGATTCAGGCGGGAGATTACCAATTGAAAATCGACAGATATGAATTAGAGCTTTCGCTTAAAAATCTTGAAGATAATGATGTGATTGTTCACGACTTAGGGACTCTTATCCTAGGCGCCAAGGAGTGATGATGAAACTGTTTCTTTGTTTACTTTTTATACTCCCAGGTCTCCTTCGCGCTCAACAATGCGATTATAATATTCAAGCCCCAAGCTTTGCTGCAAATTTGACGAGAGCAAATCAAACTCTTGAATCGTCTATGAGTGTCTCAAGAGGAAGTAGTTCGACTCCTAACTGTGGGACTGCGAGAATCTATACGGGAAAAGGACAAGCCAATTCTTATGATCGCCGCGCTTATTCTGGTGGAAATAGTGTTCCCTACAATCTCTATAGCTCAATTAATTTAGGGAATCCCTTAAAAGACTACCCCGAAGCCGTCGCAGGGGAATATATTGAAGTTTTTATGTCGAGTTCAAACGCTGCTGTCCCAGTGACAGCCTATGTCGCCCTTCCAAACCTCGATACCATCTTCAGCACCCCTCCTGGTGTTTATACTGATGTTATTCCTTTTCATTATTACGCTGTTCGAAGCAACGGTAGTCTCGACTTGCAGACTTCAAGATACGTCACGATCTCAATTCAAATTCCTCGTTTTGCAGAGCTGAGCCTTGTTTCGCAAAATGCGCCTCACGATGCAGCGGCCACCCAGTATATTATGGATTTTGGGGCGCTAGAGACAGGGAAAGAAAGACGAGCTGATTTAATCGTGCTCGGGAATGTGGGGTTTGGTGTTTTAATGTCATCGCAAAATGGTGGCCGGCTGGTCAATGGAGTTAGTCATGTTCAGTACCGACTGCAAATCGGTAACGGACCACAACTCAATCTCTCCCCTGCGGGAAATCAGTACCAAGTTATTCAAAGACCGACAGCAACGACTCTGGCCGGAAGCCGCTACCCTCTAAATATTACTCTGCAAAATGTTCCTACGAGCTTAGCGACTGGTGCTTATGAAGATGTGATTACTATAACAGTTCAAGCTTGGTAAAAAAAAAGGCCTGATTTACATCAGGCCTTGATTATAAAAAATCTAAACTAAGTCTTAAAGAGCAAGACCAAAGATTTCTGGAAGAATTCTCTGCTCAAGGTTAGCAGCACTTGTTCCAATTCTGTCTGCGATATCTTCAACAAGCTCAGTGCGAGCTTTTGAATCATTTGCAGCTTTAGTGATGTCAGCTAAAGTTACGCCTGAGATAGCAGTTAAATCAGTTAAAAGAACTGATTGATCTTCAGCAGTGATTTCACCTTTTGATTTATCAAGCATCTGCTCAACTTTAGAACCTAAAGTGACGAGTGCCATTGAAGTCTCAATTCCTAGGTTATAGGCAAAAGAAACGTTTGCAGCTTTTTGGTAGAAAGCAAGATTCTCTTTCTCACCGGCCATTAGACTAACGTCAAAGCTTTGAGCTTGATCTTCATAAAGAAGACCTGAATCATAACCGACGTAATAGTTTTCACCGAAGATATCAGTATATGAGTAATCAACGATTTCGTAGTTGTTACCAGCGCCGTCACCGATCAAGCCATTGAAGAATTGATCATCTGACTGGATTGAACGAAATTCACGAGCAAGATTGTTATTGCTTGAGAAGTTTGCGTAATAAACAACAGTTCTAAGATACTCTAAACTTACAGCAACATGCTCATTGTATTCAGCATCAAAGATCACGAACCATGTCTCATCATTTCTTACTGTGTCCCACTGATCTTTCACCATATAGCTATCAAATGGAAAACTAGCACCATCTACACTATTAAGTGCAGTCACGAAGCCAGTAGCTGATACTGATGGTGAAGTGTACGGGCCAAATGTACTTGTGCCACCACCACCGCCGCCTCCGCCAGAACAACCGGTCAAAAGTGCGCTTAGTGCGAGAGAGGCAAGGACTAACTTAGATTTCATAAAGACTCCTCAAATATTTGGCCATCAACATACTGGTATGCGGCGCGTTTAGTGCTCAATCCTTAAAACACAGACTATAATTCTGAGCTATACAAGTTTGAGGCCAATGTATTTATTACTTGATCATCCTTATCGGTGTCGATCTGACTAATAAAGGGCATTTTGGCACTAGATGATCTTTGAATTAGTGCCAAAATGTATAAATAAATCCCTTTGGAATCTGCGTATCTTTACTACTTGCTGAATTAGACTTTGAGAATTTGCAGCAACATCAATCTCAAGGGCTCAGCGGCTCCCCATAATAATTGATCCCCTACAGTGAAGGCATTTAAATAATCTTCGCCCATTGTGAGATGTCTTAAACGACCGACAGGAATCTTTAAAGTTCCACTGGCGTAAACTGGAGTCAGCTGTGCTTTCGTTTGATCAGGAGTATTTTCGACGACCTCAACCCACGGATTATGAGCAGCGATCATCTCTTCAATTTGTTTGAGTGGAGTTTTCTTTTTCAGTTTCACCATTAAGGCCTGCGAATGACAGCGCATGGAAGAAACCCGCACACAAGTTCCATCAATCATAATCGGATTTTCACTGCGTCCTAGAATCTTATTAGCTTCAACTTGCGCTTTCCACTCTTCACGACTCTGACCCGATGGCATGGCCGAATCAATCCACGGCAAAAGATTTCCGGCCAGCGGACGACCGAAACACGCTGTTGGCAACTCACCTTCTCTTAAGATGGAATTGAGCTTTTGATCGATTTCTAAAATTCCCACTTGGGGATTGTTTAGGTCTTTTTCTAATGACTGACCGATTAAGCGCATCTGCTGCAGTAATTCGCGCATATGAAGGGCACCGCCACCGCTAGCCGCTTGATAGGTCTGTGAACTAACAAACTCCACCAGATCGGCTTTAAAGAGGCCACCCATCGCCATTAACATCAAACTCACAGTGCAATTACCACCGACAAAATCTTTTATTCCTTTATCAATACCGCGGTCGAGATCAGCGCGGTTGAGTGGATCGAGACAAATCATCGCCTCATTTGAAAGACGCAGAGTGCTCGCGGCGTCGATCCAATAACCTTTCCAGCCCATCGCTCGAAGTTTCGGGTGAATCTCAGAGGTATAATCACCTCCCTGGCAACTCACCAGCACGTCTTGCTCAGCAAGCTTAGAGAGATCTTTGGCGTCTTTTAAAACGAAGCTTTGCTCTTTTGTGAGAGCGTAAGATTCGCCCGTTTGAGAAGTTGTAAAGAAGCTTGGGGCCAGTTTTGAGAAGTCTTCATGTGCAAGCATTCTCTCCATTAAGACGGATCCAACCATTCCACGCCAACCGATAAATCCTACTTTTCTCATCTCATTGCTCCCGTTTGTCATTAATCCAACTAGATCTATGAGAATCTATGACAAAGGCATTTGTCAAAGGCGAACTGATTCGCTAGTCTGAAAAGACGAAGGGGCGCGAGAGCTAGACCCTGCTTCCGAGGACTAGGATCCAGTGACGAAGCAGCAAGGGGGGCGGCTCGCCGAAATGGCAATGGACCTAGATCTTTTGCGATTGGTTAACTTGAGGGAACTCAATTGACTGTCACGTAAAACGTGGAGAACTTCGAAGAAATCAACTCACAGGCACTCAGCCGCTGTGACTTTCTTCAAAGAACACCTTTACACAATCCCCCGCCATTGAAAAAATAACCATCTCGACGAAAGAAGAGAGTGAAGGAGAAATTTATGATTGTTTCAAAATTTGGTGGAAGTTCCATGGCCGATGCTGTGGCCATGAAAAGAAGTGCAAAAGTTGCAGTCAAACAAAAATCGGCGATCGTTGTTGTCTCCGCCACCTACGGCACGACAAATCAATTAGTCGAACTCTCAAAGCTCGCTTTGCTTGGAACGACGGCGGCAAAAGAAAAACAAAAAAACCTCATCAATGAAATTTGGCAAAAGCACGAAACCATCGCTCGCGATCTCGAATTGCCAGAAAATCTCAATAAACAAATGATCGCTCTGCTTAAAGAAATGAAAACGATCGCAAAGGGCGCTCTGCTTCTGCGCGATCTTTCGGCCAAGGCTTCTGATCGCTTGCTAGGTCTTGGAGAACGCCTTTCAAGCGTGCTCTTTACTCGTGCACTTGATCTTGAGTGGGGAAACCAGCGTGAAGTCATGCTCTTTGATGTCCGTGAAGTGATGCGAACAGATTCTCGCTACGGGCAAGCCAATGCAGATATTACAGAAATCAGAAAACTCTGCACCGAAAAACTTCTTCCAATCCTCGGTCGCGGAGTCACTCTTGTGACTCAAGGTTATATCGGACAAAATAAAGAAGGCCATAGCACAACTCTCGGGCGCGGTGGCAGCGACTACTCTGCTGCTCTTTTGGCCGAAGGAATTAAGGCGAGCAAACTTGAAATCTGGACCGATGTGGCGGGGATTGCCACCACTGACCCAAGACTTTGCCCGAAGGCGCGCCTTTTAGATGAAATCACTTTCATGGAAGCGTCGGAACTTGCAATCTTTGGCGCCAAAGTTTTGCATCCAACAACTTTGCAGCCAGCAATGAGAGAAGATATTCCCGTATTTGTAGGCTCCAGTATTGAACCTGAAAAACCAGGCACGACAATTCGCCATCAAACAAAAGATACGCCGCTCATTCGCGCCATGGCGATTCGAAGTCGCCAGTCGCTTTTGACTTTAACCAATCCTAAGATGTGGCAAGGTCACGGTTTTCTTTTTGATGTGTTTAAAATTTTCAACGACCATAAAGTTTCAATCGATTCAGTTACAACCAGTGAGATTGCCGTCTCTCTGACCCTCGATGATGCGACATTACTCAACCAAGACCTCCTAAGCGACCTCAAGCAACACGCTGAAGTAGCAGTGGAAGAAAAGCTCGCGTTGATTTCATTGATTGGAAACCAAATCAATCACACACCAGGGCTTGCTCATAAAATTTTCTCTCAACTTGGAAATATCAATGTGCGCATGATCTGCCTCGGGGCCTCAAAGCATAATTTCTGTTTCCTCGTGGCTGAAAATGAAGCGCAAGAAGCGGTTTTACGTCTACATAAGGCCTTTATTGAAGAAGCGGTACCGGCATGAAATTAGGCCTACTCGGTAAGGGAAAAACCGGCTCATTTTTAATTGGTGTTTGCAATGATAAGAAAATTGAGCTGGTGGTTTTTGATAGTAAAAACCCACCAACGGCAGCAAGCCTAAAAGATTTAGATGGTGTGATCAGCTTTTTACCTGGTGAGGCTTTTGTTTCTTACCTGCCCCTGCTGTTAGCTTCCAAGCTTCCTGTTGTCAGTGGCTCAACAGGTTTTGAATGGCCTGAAGGCGTGCGAGAGAAAATCGCTGATGAAAAATTAAGCTGGCTGCAGGCGAATAATTTCGCCCTCGGCATGGCCGTGGTTCGTTTGATGATTGAAAATATGGGATTAATTTCAAAGCTAGTCCCAGAAGCAAGTTTTGATCTGCATGAAATTCATCACACCAAAAAACTTGATGCACCGTCTGGCACGGCGCTGAGTTTTAAAAAATGGTCTGGGGTTGAAATGCCCATCACTAGTGAGCGCACAGGAGACGTGATCGGCATTCACACTATGACGGCGACCACTTCAGGAGAGAAAATCACGCTCACTCACGAAGCACTTGATCGCAAAATTTTCGCAGAAGGCGCCGTCTGGGCGATGGAGCGCATGCTTGAAAGCAGGCCTTCAGGCCTTATCGATTTACACCAATTACTTAGCTCCCATTTACTGGGAAAAGGACTGTCCTTATGACAAATTTACAAGAGATCACTTTATGGACCGCTCTTATCACGCCACTACTCGACACTGGCGCAGTTGATTTTGAGTCGTTAACAAAGCTTGTTCGCGCGCAAGAAGCCGCGGGAAACGGCCTACTTGTTCTTGGCAGCACGGGTGAGTCACTCAATCTCGACGAATCAGAAAAAACAGAAATCCTAAAACACGTCTTAAGCTTAAATCCTAAGACTCCTGTGATGCTTGGAATTGGTGGCATTCATTTGAAATCCACAATTGAAAGCATCAAAGCAGCGAATAAATTCTCTGGAGTGCACGCCTATCTTCTCGTGACTCCACTCTACGCCAAACCAGGCCGCGTGGGCCAAACAGAATGGTTTAAGGCGCTGCTGAACGCCTCAGAAAAACCGTGCATGCTCTATAATGTTCCAGGCCGCACGGGAGTGGCGATGCATGTGGAAACCGTTAGAGATTTAAAAGACCATCCAAACTTTTTTGCGATTAAAGAAGCCAGTGGTAAACCAGAAGATTTCAAACGCTATAGTGAAGCTGCCGGTGAACGCATTATGATGATGAGTGGCGACGACGCTCTTTGCCCAGCTTTTAAGCCTTATAAATTAAGAGGCCTGGTCTCTGTGGCCTCAAATGTTTGGCCGGCGGAAACGGCTCGTTATATTCGCCACACCTTGAACGATACGCTCAAGCACGAAGACCTCTGGAGAGATAGTTCAAACGCGCTTTTCAGTGCCAGCAACCCCATTCCTGTAAAAGCGTTAATGGCCACCAAGGGACTGATTAAAACTCCGCTTACACGCTCACCTCTTGATGCAAGAGATATGAAAGACCTCGATCTTTTACAAGCGTCTGATCGAAATATTGCTGAATGGTTTCAAGTGACAAAAAATTAATAGAAGGACTTTTTATGACTCAATCTTATGAAAAAACTCTCGACCTCTTAGAAAAAGGTGAGCTTCGTGCCGCCACTAAAATTGATGGCGTTTGGCAGGCGAACACCGCAGTCAAGCAAGCGATCCTCGAGGCTTTTAGAGCGGGAGAATTGGTGGAAAAAAACGGATTTGTTGATAAACACAATATCTTTCCCCAAAGTTTCACTCCCGAGCGCGGCATCCGTTTAGTGCCTGGTGGAAGTTCTGTTCGTCGCGGGGCCTACGTCGCTCGCGGCGTGATCATCATGCCTCCGGCGTATATCAATATCGGCGCTTTCGTTGACGAAGGCACCATGGTTGATAGCCACGCCCTTGTGGGCTCGTGCGCGCAAATTGGCAAAGGAGTTCACTTATCAGCGGCGGTGCAAATCGGTGGCGTTCTAGAACCGATTGGCATGAATCCTGTTGTGATTGAAGACCACGCTTTTATCGGAGCGGGGGCCGTGATCGTGGAAGGGATTGTGGTTGGCGAGCGAGCGGTGATTGCTCCGGGAGTGATTCTCTCTAAGGGTACGCCGATTTATGATTGTGTTCAAAAAAAGATTCTTCCACGCGGCTCGGCGATTCCAGCTGGAGCAGTCGTCGTTCCAGGCACCAGACCTATGAGTGATCAGCAAGCCTGGGGCAAAGAAATCGGACTCAATCTCAACTGTGCCATTATTATTAAGTACCGTGATGAAAAAAGTGATGCCTCATTAGAATTGGAATCCTTGTTGAGATAAGACAAGATAGGAAGTGATTATGTCCCCTCTTGATACCGCCTACCGAGCTCACTGGATTAAGTTGATTAAGAGACTTGAAACCTCTTTTTTCTACTACGATCTTGACTGGCTGACTGAGCATTTAAAATACTTAGATTCTCACAAAGACCCAGACATCAAGTTTTGGTACGCCTGCAAGGCCAATCCCCTCTCTGCGATTTTGAAAATCTTTCGAAATCTCAATTTCGGGGTTGATATTGCAAGTCTTGGTGAACTCGAACAGGCCTTAAGTGTGGGACTCAAATCGACTGAAATTTTAGCAACGGGGCCATGCAAGTCGAAAAAATACCTTCAATCTCTTCTTAAAAATGAAGTTGAAGTAGTGGTGCTTGAAAGTTTGAACCAAGCTCTTTGGCTCAATGAAGTCTCCCGTGAGATGAATCAGAAATCTAAAGTGCTCCTGCGTGTTCAATTAACCTTCGATGGCGGTCACTCGGTTTTAGGCGGCAATAGCATCACTCCTTTTGGTGTCACACCAGATGAGTGGCAGACTCTTAATTTTAAAGAACTCAATAACCTTGAAGTCATTGGCTTGCATGCTTTTCAGTGGGGAAATATTCTCGATCTCGAGCAATTGAAAAATATTTGGTGGAAAACCACCACTGAGTGTTTGGAACTCGCTGATAAAATGAATTTTAAGCTTCAAGTGCTTGACCTCGGTGGTGGACTTGGTGTTCCTTATGAATCTCATCAAAAGGCCCTTGATTTTGAAGCGGTGACAGCACTGCTGGCAGAACTCAAAACAAAATTTAAATTGCCAGCGATTTGGATGGAGCTTGGTCGCTACGCCGTCGCTGAGTGCGGTTATTATTTAAGTCAAATCGCCGACCGCAAACAAACTCGCGGACTCGACCTTCTTGTGCTTGAAGGGGGCATCAACCATATCGCGCGCCCTGCCCTCACCAACCAAGCCTTTCCAGCTCACCCTCTGCGTGTAACAGACAAACCTTTTTCAACTTCAACCACTCGCTTTCAAGTGCATGGGCCTTTATGTACCGCTCTTGATAAATTGGGCCAATTTGATTTGCCATCTGATCTTGATGTGGGCGACTGGATTGTTTTTTCCAAAGCTGGAGCTTACGGCTTCACGGAAGCGATGCCTTTTTTCCTCTGCCATCCACTACCCGCTGAAGTCATTCAGTTTAAAGGCGACGTAGTGACGCCCAGAACGCCAAAAACTTCAACAGATTGGTTAGTCTAATGAGTCAGTGTAGCTTCAAGGTTGAAACTTACCCTCTGACACAAAATAGCATCGGTGTTGGATCAAACCTTAAACTCTTTCGCCTGAGTTGGGGCCTACCTGGCCCTCGAGTTTTTCTCCCGGCCAGTGTTCACGGCGCTGAAGTGCAAGGAAACCTGGTGCTCTATCACTTAATGAAATGGGCGAAAGAAAATTCTTTTCGAGGAGAGCTTTGTTTAGCGCCCTTTGCCAATCCAACCGGCACAACCACCAAAATTGGCACTCAAACCTATGGCCGCTTCAATACTGTCACGGGACATAATTGGAATCGCAATTATCACGATCTTGCAAAATACTTAGGAGCGGAAAAGATCCAGGCCTTCGCGCTTAAGCATAAGGCAAGCTCTCTCGAAGAAATTAAACAAAACTTTCAACTGGTTTTAAACGAAGCCCTTGATCAGATTGAAAAAGAAGAAAAAAACTACGGACTAAAAGAAAATGGCCGCTTGAATTGGTGGCTGCAGAAACTCTCTGTTGAGAGTGATATCGTGCTTGATCTGCACACAGGTCCCGTGGCCTGTCGTTATTTGTACGCCCCTGAAGCTCTCAAAGAAAGTGCTAAATATCTGCGCATTCCCTACACTCTGATTGTGCCTCATGAGTTTGGTGGCGCTTTAGATGAAGCGGTTTTTGTTCCTTGGACAAAACTTCAAGAGGCTTTCACGAAGCTTGGAGTCAATCATCCCTTGCTGGTGGAAAGTTATACGGTGGAATTTGGCAGCGAAGAAACCATATCGACAACTGAGGCGCAAATTGATCTCGATCGTTTGCTGTCCTATTTTCATTTTAAAAAAATCATCGATCAAGCGCCAAGAAATGAAGCTTTAAAGGTCGCGCAGTACTACGGCGCTCTTAAAGATTATAAAACCTATTACGCTCCTCGAGGCGGCCTTTACGAGTACAAAATTAAGCCCGGAGATCGTTATTTAAAAGGGGATGTCTTGGCCTCTTGTTTGAACTTTGAAGGCCTGAATTCACTTGAGAAACTCTCAGAGCAGCAAACAAATTTAACGGCGCAACAAGCAGGGGCTTTGATTAATCACTGCCCTTCTTCCGTGGTGGGTTCAGGCATGGAATTGCTGCAAGTGATGGAAAACTTGTCAATGTTTGACTAGTCAAACTTAAATATGTATAATCAAATTAGTCCAACCTGGAGGGACTTTTATGATTATCCGCAACTGTCTGGCACTCCTCAAGCAACTAGGCCACCTCGAACAAGAAATAGAGCGCATGACCACTCATCATCAGAGTGATTTTGGAGAAGATTACCTCAAGTCCAGACTGCAAGAGCTCGTTAGTGAACAGCTCCAAAAAGGGAGCCACGACTTCGCAGCGGCACAAGCAAATAAGAAAGGGCGTAGCAACTAATCGCCAGCGGAATGGACGCCAAAACATCTAAGAGATAATGGTAGCGCAAAGATAAAGTCGCCATGATGATCCCGAGCGAGAGAACAAGAAATATCCATCGCGCCGGATGTTTTAAGCGCAAGAGCCAAACAGTGATAAGAAAACTGATTCCCACATGTCCCGAGGGAAAACAATCAATAAAAGTAGATTGTGCGTTTTGAACTCCCTGGTAAAGAGATAAACCCAAGCTTGAAAATGGCAGTTCTCGAGAAAACTCTCCTGATAAGAAATACTGGGGGCCAGTCACGGGAATAATCAGATAAAAAAGAAAATTGATCTGAAAATACAAAGCAACACTGATCAAATAACGACCAATATGAGCATATTGATGGGGCTTGAGTGCAGTATAGTAAACGGCCGCCCCAATATAGGGCAGTAAAAAATAACTATAGTAAGAGATAATCATAAAATCATAAATCAAAAATTGAAATTCGCCTAAAGCCTGCCAAATCCTCTCTGTAAAAAAGGCGGCATGCATTCCAAAAATCCAAAGATCAAAATTGACAAAGAATTGATCCAGGCGTTTAAGTCCTCCGGCCATCTGATCAAATTGACCAATCAATGTGTAGTTGAGTCCTGTGATAAGACCTAACATAAAACAGGTGACGACAAATAAATAACCGGCGGGAAGCTGAAGAAGTTTTGGTCTAAACCAGAAAAAAGCCATCGCCATAATGCTTGGGAATAAGGCGAGAATACGAAACTCTCCGAAATGGAGGCCACTTAGAAAAAAGAATAAGGCGTTGAAGGCAGCAATAAAAAGCATAAGGCGACCAAGACCAAAGTCTTTTTTATAGTCGTCCCATGCTCGTTGAACAATGTATTCTTCCACTTAAAACTATTTTGAGACAGCAGCACTCATGCGAGTCACTTTTGGCTCAATCAAATGATGTCTACCGGCCGGTAAATCTTTAATCGTCTGCGTTTTACCAAGCGGCCAGAGCACTCTGAGTTCATCAACTCTATCACTCCCCGCAAGACCTAAATGCAGAATCTTTTCAGATTGGGCAGTTCCATTATTGGCAATAAGTTGACGGGTAAGAGTCTGGCCATTGACGTCGGCTTCAACAATCACGCCCACTCCATCTCTATTGCCACTCATCCCTTCAAAACTCAGAATAACACTCTTCATATCGTTTTCGTTTTGATTTAGATAAACCTCAACAGGTGCGAAATGATTATCGACTGAACCTGGATCACCATTTCTAAGCACTAAGTCCATTTTTCCGTCGCGGTTTAAGTCAGAAAGACCAACAATATAACCATCAGCAATACTGTCAACGCCTTCAAGAAATCCCACTTCTGTAAATGTCCCATTGCCATTATTTCTAAACAAACGATTTCTTTGGAAGCCTGCCAAAGATGGACGATTGCCGTCAGCAATTTGTGTCTCTGGATTCAAGACGTCTCCTCTAAATGTTTGCAGAATAGTCATAAGAAAAGAACTTGTCTTGCTCGCAGCTTCACTTTCAGGAGCAAACTTCTTAATAAAAACCTCGGCAAGCTTGCCTGCTCTCGCGTAGAGACTTGAGAGATCTTGTGATTTCTCATCAGTTGTCCCAGACCATAATCCATTGACGACATAGATATCAAGCAATCCGTTATTATTATAATCAATAAACTCAACGCCCGCGAGGCCTTCACCACTGAAATCAAGGCCCGCAGAAGACGTCATATCGCTATAAACGATTTCCCCATTTTCTTTTCGTCCTTGAAATAAACGAAGCCCGTGAGTTCCAAACTGAGTATACTTCACTCCTAAATTTTTAAGTGAAGAGGCATTTATTCTTTCAGCGGCGTGAAAATTAACATTGGTCATGACAACATCAAAGATCCCATTATTATTAAAATCACCTAGGGCGGCACTCATACCAATTTGGTTATTAGTTAAACCGATTTTTTGGGCATTTTGATCAAAGGTTCCATCCCCGCGGTTGCGGTACATTGGGCTCAAATTCCCCATATCGTCGATGACTAAAATATCAGTATGACCACTGCGATTAAAGTCAGCAGCGAGTGCGCTGTGTGGAAAAACTACCGATCCCGCATTATTATTGAAAACCTGAAAATCTCCGGAATTGTTTTTTGCGAGAATATCTAAATAGCTACCATCGCCTTGATTGAAATACAGACCTTGAATTCTCTTTTCTGCTCTTAGATCTAAGTCTCTTGAGCTGAAAAAAGTAAAATCTTTATTGCCAGGAAATCCCACATAAATATCAAGTAATCCATTATTGCTGAAATCCCCTACCGCAGCTGGCATAGCGTGATCGTAATGAGAAGTATCGATGCTGTTTTTAAAGGCCTTAGGGTTTTTAGTAAAAGCCCCATTACCATCATTTTCGTAGATAACGACTTCTTCGTTGGCCATACCTTTAATAAACTTCGACGGCTCAAAACGAACAACTAACAAATCTTGTACGCCACGATTTCTAAAGTCTGCAAAGACTGCCGACTTAACAAGAGTTTCATCATCGACTGAAGTTGGCATACGCACGTAACGACCATCGGTTTGACCTTTGAGAATTTGCGTCTTGCCCATTGATCCCACTAAAATATCCACAATTCCATCGCTATCCATATCTGTAAGCGAAAGAGCATAACCACCGCGGCGGATGGCCTCTGTTCTCAAATAAGATTTGATATTGTCTAGCCCTACGCTTGCGGTTGCGTTCTTAAAACTAGGAGCGGATTTAAGAAGTGATTCACCTTGCAGGAAAGTTAAACTTTCAAGAGACCATTCATCACCTTTAATTCGCTTTACTGTTGCAACCAAATGACCGCGATCTTGGCGACGTTTTTGATCTTGAGTAAACCCTCTTAAATCAAATCGAAATTTAATCTCGGCGGTAAGCATTTCACCTTCAGCGCCGCGAGTTTCTTTACTGCTGAGGATTTCTGTTCCGACAAGATCAACATGCTCAACTGATGAGAACTGATTGATATAAGCTTGAAGGGACTGGGATACATCAGAGACCCCTTGAACTTTTGAAGTCTCACCCCAGTTAAGTTCATCAATTCCATCAATTGTTTGTCTTAAATCAAAATCAGACTGAGCAACAGGAAGACCTTGTAAGATGAGGGCCTCTTGATTTTGAGTCAGCTTGTTTAACGACTGAATGTTTTGATTCTTAAAATCCTTTAACAAAGGAGAAATTAATTCTCTCTCAATCACTCTATAATCTTGCTCATCCCACTCAGCAATAAATTGCAAATAAGAAACGGTGTCCGTTTCCGACTGACGACCAAATCGCAATTCTTCACTAGGTCCCACTTCACTTAGTCTTGAAGCTGCTCTCTTTTGATGCTCAATTTCTGTTTTGAAGGCCACAAGATTGGAATTCGTTGATGACTCCGACTCTCTCCATTTGGAGTAGCTGAAGAAACCCGCTGAGAGAGCGAGAAAGAGAGTGAGTTTAGTTTTATGATTGTTCATCATTTTCATCATGCTGCAGCTCCTAAGAAATCTTTAAAAGGATCATTCAGTATAAATTACCACTCTTTAGTAAGTTCACAAACTTGGCCGTTTTTACCACCTGATTTCAGTCAACTACTTCCCCTCTGAAATTTGGGGTTGACCCAAAAAGTAGTCACCAGATGTGCGTTTGAGTTTTACATTGTTTTACAAATCAAAACCCATCTCAATGTTAGCCTTTTAAAGAGAGAAACTCTCATTTATCAGGAGCTTGAGGACTAGCATGAATTCGACAAAAAAAACCTATGACATCACCAATATCCTTTTTCTCACCATTACTCCGCCACTGGCCTTGATCTTAGTCACCATCCATCTCATGACAGAAGGCTTTCTTTGGCAGCAATGGCTACTGGGCCTTGGCTTCTATTTTCTCATGGGCCTCTCTATTACCGCCGGCTACCATCGATTATTCTCACACCGTGCCTATAAAGCTCATCCCATTATCGAAGCACTTTTTTTATTTTTTGGCGCCGGTGCCTTCCAAAATTCTCTTTTAAAATGGGGCTCTGACCACCGCCGCCACCACACAAAATGTGATGGCCCCGAAGACCCGTACTCTATTAGCAAAGGTTTTTTCTACGCTCATATGGGTTGGATTTTTGAAGCAGAAACAGAAGACTTAACAGATCGTTTCGGTAAAGAATTAAAAAGAAATCCGCGAGTGATGTTTCAACACAAACACTATCTTGTGCTGGCGGTAGTGAGTGGCATGATTTTGCCAACATTCGTAGGTTGGATGCTTGGATCATGGCTTGGAGGCTTAGCGATTTCCGGTATCTTTAGAATTGTTTTTGTTCACCACGCGACTTTCTTCATTAATAGTCTATGCCATGTTTGGGGAACGCAACCATACGGGGACGATAATAGTGCGAAGGACAGTCGTTTAATGGCGATCTTCACTTATGGTGAGGGACACCATAATTACCACCATCATTTTCAAGCTGATTATCGCAACGGGATAAAGTGGTTTGACTTTGATCCCACCAAATGGCTAATCAATTCACTCTCCTATTTGGGTCTTGCCACTGATCTTATTCAAACGGACGAAGAAGATATTTTGGCGGCTAAATTACAGATGCAACACAAACTTGCTCTTAAGAATATTGATAATCCAAGTATCGCCTCACAGGTTGAAGCGCGTTTTATGGAACTAAAAGCCGAACTCAAAAAGCTCAAGAAAAAACGCCAAGAGCTAATGGCCCTTAAAGGCATGGCCGCCCGAGAAATGGTACAAGAACTTAAAAGACAGCTTAAACTTGAACAAAGTCTTTTTGAGCAAAAATGCTCTGAATGGCGTGAGTTTCTCAGCGGGACTGGGTCAACAATTCCTAGCTAGGCCAATGATCGCCCTCCTGTTATGATAGGGGGGTGAACACTTTAAACATCTTAATTGATGAATTCTTTGATAATTTTACCTCAGAACACACTCGACTCAACTATCGCAGTGATCTCAATCATTTTCTAAAATTTGCAGACCAAGAATTTAAGCTCGATCTTCAGTCCGTAGAACGGGAACATATTATCAAATATCGCAATTGGCTCAGCGAAGTGGGTGGGCAGAAACAAGAAGGCCACGCGCCGAAATCCATTGCGAGAAAACTGGCGGCCCTCAGTAGTTATTTCGATTTTTTAGTTGAAAAAGGCCAACGTCAATTCAATCCCGCAAGTTCCGTAAAAAGACCCCGTCTTGATGTGCGCTCCCCGACTCAAGCGCTCACAAAAGACCAAGTCAGAGAATTGCTTGCTTTAATTGATAATACGAAGCTTTCAGGAGCTCTTCACTCCGCAATGCTCATTTTATTTTTTACGAGCGGTCTTAGAAAAAGCGAAGTCCTCTCTCTTCGTTATAAAAATTACCGCGAAATTAATGAACACAAAGTTATTGAGTTTGTGGGTAAAGGCGGAAAAATCGGCCAAAAGCTCGTTCACCCAGAAGCAGTCGCCGCAATTGAACACTATTTATCTCTTATGCGAGCATCAGGTCGTTCACATCAAAATGAAGACTGGCTATTTCAGCCGAGCCACAATCCCACTGATCCTAAAAATTTAAACAAGGCGCTTAATCCACGCACACTTAATGAAATCCTCAACCAGTATGCCAAGATTTTAGGCTTGAATTTTTCCGTCTCACCTCACTCGGCCAGGGCCACTTTTATTGGGGAACTCTTAGAGCTTGGAGTAGACATCTACACCGTCGCTCGAGAAGTTAACCACTCCTCAGTAAAAACCACGCAAGAATACGATAAACGTCGCAAAAAACTCAGTGATTCACCGGTGTACAAATTAAAATACTAATCATCATCACCCTATTCAGTCTATCTCCTCATTTTCTTCGCGCTCAAACCGCGGATGACCATCTAATTAAAACTCTCAACACCAGCTTGAAGAAATTAGGTAAGAGTGGCCTGATAAAAACACCCTGCCCGCCAGGACATGACTGTGAAGTTTTTGATAGTCACTGCGAACCCAATCTTCTCGCGGTGGCAGCGTTTCGCTATCATAGTGAAATGCGAGGTCTCAAGACAGATGAAAAACCCCTTCGCCGCTTGCTCCAGCAACAAGGGCATACTATTAAAGGAAGTCTTTTTGGCCGCAGTATTAAGCCAAATCTTGCCACCCAGACTTTAACGATTGAAACTCAAAATAAGGATTTGATTTTTGAATTTGGTGGTGACGGAGATGCAAAAACATTAAGCCGAGTCACACTCGCCGGTAATGGCCAGTCAGACTGCCCAGCAGAAATGCTACCCATCATTACAAAAGCCGTAAATCAGACGATGGAGAAGATGCTCGATCTGCCGCCGGCCTCTCAAAAGGCCTGGTTTGAATTCTGCAGCAAACATCCTGAACTAGAAAAAACCGCACGAGCGGCTAAAAGTCGCGGCTGGCGTATTGATGGCCACGACGACAAAGAACAAGACTATTATGGTTGTCCTCCAGGGATTGAGTGGAGGCGAATTGCCTTTTCTGCTCTTTGTGGTGGCGGGAGTGAAGCCCCTTTCCCACTTTATTCACCAAGTGTCTTAAGCGTCTATCCGAATCAGGGTTTCCCAGAATTCTTTCATTTCTTCTTTGATGGCTTTTCTGATTTTAAACCACGAGAAGCCATCGCCCTCGGTGCTGTCAATTTACGTGGGGATGAGGTGGGAGAGCCCTTCACAAAGAGATCAAATGGCAATGGTCTCAATCTTTATCGCCGCATTCACGATAATCTCGTCGATGAAAGCGATGATCATATACGCTCTCGCACTCAATTTCATTATTATGATGGCACCGGCTTTAACCAAAAGGTTGGACTCGATAGCGCGCTGGCTTGCCATCAAGAAATGCAAACACAACTCAATCAGATTGCCCCTCTCATTCCCAATTTCAAACGGCCAAAAACAGTTGTCATTGGCTATAGCAATGGAGGTGCAACGGCGCTAGATTTCCAATCGACCATTGGACGCCGTGGACACGACACCGATTTGCTCATCACTATTGATCCTATACCGCGAGCGGTAGGTTTTGTTTTAAGAAAACTCACTCCAGGGGATTGGTTAAGTGATCGGCATCCACGGACAAAAAAACATCTTAATTTCTATCAAAACACAGATCTATTATCTCATCCAACTTTCAGTATGAAATCAAAGCCGATGGAAAACGCAGACCACAATATTCAGGTTTTTCCTTCTGATAACCTCTACCACAGCAGCGATTACTCTCATGTTCATATTGTCCGCAGCACTCCGCTTGTCGAACAGCGAGTTGGATGTGAGCTTGAAAGCCTGCTTGACTCATCTTCTGACACCTTTGTGCTTCCTTGTTTTTAAACGCATAGCATTAACGACATGACACTTTTAAATGGGGCATTCCGTCCCCACTTCGGAGACATTTTGCCTCCAAAACACGCCCAAATCCTCAAAACTTATTGGCATCAATCTTGAAGTGCCCGAGTTAAACGTTACAGAACTGAAGATGAGCTTCGGTCATTTTGTTTCTAGGGGGAATCAAATGAATTCTTGGAAAAGTCTTATTTTAGCGGGCGCCTTACTACTTATCAGCTTACCATCTTACTCACAGGGCCGTATTGGTCGTGATAACAGAAGATTTGATCCTCCTATTGAAAATATAAATGGGGAAGAATTTCGTCTCGTCGAAGTTCTCAATAGAGACTTTCAAGGTCAAAATGAGCTGGCAGTCGCTTCGCTTTTTAAACTTGGCCAACTTTACCCAGATCATATCGTTAAAGAAGTACGAGTAAGCGCCGTCAGTGACGCTGGTCGCGGGCAAATGCAACTTAAAATTAACCAAGTTCTTACTGGATTTAACCAAACAGTTCCTGCTGGCCGTGGTGCTTTGGTTTTCCAAGTTCCGACTCACGCTAATATCGTCGGAGACACTCTTCAAACATTAAGACTGGATATTCGTGGCCGCGTACAGATTCAAAATATCACTCTCACACTGATTGCACCAACAAGAAGAGAACTAATCGAAAAACGCTACTGGCAACAATTCCAAGGTCAAAACACAATTAATGTTCCTCAAGTTCTTGGCATCGGTAACGAGCAAAGAGGAAAACAATTGGAATATGTTGAACTGACTGCTGCAAGCTTCGCTGGACGCGCACAAGCG
Source organism: Bacteriovoracaceae bacterium UBA6166 (assembly GCA_002435795.1). Classification (GTDB taxonomy): domain Bacteria; phylum Bdellovibrionota; class Bacteriovoracia; order Bacteriovoracales; family Bacteriovoracaceae; genus UBA6166. Next base: position 100,826 of record DIUE01000016.1, read on the forward strand.
GTTCTCGTGATCAATGGCGTGAGACAAGGCGTACCACAAATCATCGAAAATTTCACAAGCACACTTCGATTTATTCCAAGTGCACAAACTGGAACAACTGTCGGCGCTGATATTCGCACAGTCGAAATTCTTCTTGTAGGTCAAGTTAGAACTGACTCACTAGGAGTAAGTCTCTTAAGCCCAAGCCGTCGCCCAACTCCAGTTCCTGTGCCACTTCCAAGATTTGTTGAAAAAGAAGTAAACATCCTTGTCACTGGTGATCAAAATCTCAATCTTCAATCCCTAGTAGCGGATGCACGTTTTAACAATTCAAGAGTGGCAAGCGTTGAAGTAACCGGTCGCTCAGCTCGTGGCAATGGTGTTGTGAGAGTTTGCGAAAACTTAGGTTTCAGAACTGACTGCCGCAATATTCAAACTCTCATGCAACAACAGACTTTCACTTCACACTATATCGGTGGCGCAAGATTAAGTGACCTTACTCTTGAAGCTCGAGGCCAGCTAGTGATTCAAAAAGTGACTGTTCGTTTTGAATAAAGAAAATCAATAAACGAAATCTCTCTAAAGGCCCCGAAAGGGGCCTTTTTTGTTTCTTGATTATTTTGACAAGCCGATAATGCGCTTGTCATTTTTTTGACCCCTATATATTGTGCAAAAGAATGGCATCACTATCAACATAGTGTACCCCCATTTAGGGTAAAAACCCTCTCTTTTGACCAAAAAAGGTCCAATGGCCGACTAAAGCGTTTAAAGAGTAAGAAGGTTTTAGATTTTTAAATCAATAAATGGCTTTGCTTGACGATGCTCAAGACGAGCCACCAGAGCCATTCTTGAACAATGGCAAGAAAACTTAAAGCACAACTTAGACAAAAAACAGAAAAAAAAGACTCACCCATCTCTTTTTTGCGCTTGAAAAAACTCTCCGAACTGTTATTCTTTTTTCAAGACAAACGTGATGATAAATCCCGAACTAGAGACGTCAAAAGATTGACATTTTGACGACCACCGCAGAACTCAATTGATGAAGTTTGTGGTGTTGAAAATAACCCCTTCAAATGAAGGGCCGATATTTTTGACTCAAAAAAGTGATTTAAATCAAAAATGTCTGATTTTGCATACGGACGGAATTGGAAAAAGGATCTTTGTGCTGTTAGGCTTTGGAACCCCATTTTCAGGATACCCGTCTCATCTAAACAGGAGGCTTTAGTGAATTCTCTGCTCGCACCCAACGACTCTCGCTTTGTTCTTTTTCCCATCGAATCTCACTCAATTTGGGAGATGTACAAAAAACATATGGCCGTCTTTTGGACCGCTGAAGAAATCGATCTCGGAGCAGACCTCACTGACTGGGATAAGTTGAATGATAATGAAAGGCACTTCATCTCACACGTCTTAGCTTTTTTCGCCGCCAGTGATGGGATCGTAAATGAAAATCTGGCCCTGCGTTTTTATAATGACGTTCAGTTGGCCGAAGCTCGTTGTTTTTACGGCTTTCAAATCGCCATGGAAAATATCCACAGCGAAACCTATAGCTTGCTCATCGATACCTATATTAAAGAGCCAAAAGAAAAGGCTCGTTTATTCGATGCTGTGAACCACCTGCCATGCGTTTCAAAGAAAGCTCAGTGGGCCATGAAGTGGATTCGCTCCGATAAGAGCTTTGCTCATCGCTTGGTTGCCTTCGCTGCCGTTGAAGGAATTTTCTTCTCCGGCTCATTTTGCGCCATCTTCTGGCTCAAAAAGCGCGGACTGATGCCAGGTCTTTGCACTTCAAATGAATTTATCAGTCGCGACGAAGGTCTTCACTGCGAGTTCGCTTGTTTACTCCATAGCCTACTTGAAAAAGACGAGCAAATCGATCTTGAGACCATCACTCAAATCATCACTGAAGCAGTAGAAATCGAAAAAGAATTTATCACTGAAGCTCTGCCAGTTTCTTTGATTGGAATCAATTCACAATCTATGTCTCAGTATATTGAATTTGTGGCCGATCATTGGTTGCAGTATCTCGGTGCCAAGAGATTTTACAATGCGACTAACCCTTTTGATTGGATGGAACTCATCTCTCTCGAAGGTAAAACCAATTTCTTTGAAAAACGTGTTTCTGAATACCAACGACCAGGTGTACTTGGAGAAAAGGATTCTCAAGTCTTCACTTTAGATGCGGAGTTTTAATTATGTACGTCATCACGAGAAGCGGCCAAAGAGAGCCGGTAAAATTTGATAAAATCACTGAGCGTATTGAGGTCCTGGCCTTTGAACTCGACAGTAAATTCATCGATCCCGTCAAAGTCACCCAAAAAGTGATCGAAGGCATCTATGACGGCATCAGCACGAAAGAGCTAGATCAACTCGCAGCTGAAACGGCTGCTTACCTTTCAACTCAGCATCCAGACTATGCTGTACTTGCCGGTCGAATTGCCGTTTCAAACCTTCACAAAGAAACCCGTGGTTGCTTTTCAGAAAATATCAAGGCCATGTTTCATCACACCAGCGAAAAAACAGGTGAGCCTGCACCGCTCGTGAGTGAAGAGCTCTACCAAGCAGTGATGAAGTATGCCGAGCGTTTAGACAAAGCTGTAGTTGATAAGAGAGATTTCAATTACGACTATTTTGGTTTTAAAACCCTTGAGCGCAGCTATCTCCTTAAGATGGAAGGCCGTATTGTTGAAAGACCAGGACAGATGCTTATGCGCGTCTCTCTGGGAATTCACCTCAATGATATCGAATCAGCGATTGAAACTTACGATCTTATGAGTGAGAAATACTTCACTCACGCGTCCCCGACGCTTTTTAATTCTGGGACGAATAAGCCACAACTTTCAAGCTGTTTCTTGCTCACCATGAAAGACGATAGTATCGAAGGGATTTACGATACTCTTAGACAAACGGCGCTGATTTCTCAATCGGCCGGTGGCATTGGTTTATCCATTCATAATATTCGCGCCAAGGGCTCGTTCATTAGAGGAACAAACGGAACGTCTAACGGTATTGTTCCAATGCTTAAAGTTTTTAACGATACTGCCCGCTATGTTGATCAAGGGGGCGGGAAACGCAAAGGCGCTTTCGCTATTTACCTCGAGCCGTGGCATGCCGATATTTTTGATTTCCTCGAAATGAAAAAGAACACCGGTAAAGACGAATCCCGTGCCCGAGATCTTTTCTACGCCATGTGGGTCTGTGATCTTTTTATGAAGCGTGTTGAAGAAGATGGTATGTGGTCGCTTTTCTGTCCTCATGAGGCCCCAGGTCTTGCTGATTGTTATGGCGCCGAATTCGTGAAGCTTTATACTTCTTACGAAGACCGGGGCTTGGCGAAAAAAGTTGTGCGCGCTCAAGATCTTTGGTTTGCCATTCTTGAAAGTCAAATCGAAACCGGCTCGCCTTATATGCTCTATAAAGACAGCATCAACGAGAAATCGAATCAAAAGAACTTGGGAACCATTAAGTCCTCAAACCTTTGCACAGAAATCGTAGAATACACGGCCCCTGATGAAGTTGCTGTTTGTAACCTGGCCTCTGTTGCTCTCAACCGTTTTGTTGATCTTGAAAAAAGAGTTTACGATCATCAAAAACTCTTCAATGTTGTTTACCGCATGACTGTGAACCTAAATCGCATCATCGATATCAACTATTACCCAGTACCAGAGGCGGCTCGCTCTAATCTGCGCCACCGCCCAATCGGTCTTGGCGTTCAAGGTCTTGCAGATACATTCTTCTTGATGAGACTTCCTTATGAAAGTGCGGAAGCGCTTGAGCTGAATAATCAAATTTTTGAGACTATTTATTTTGCCGCTCTCACAGCTTCAAAAGATCTCGCTCGTGAAACTGGTCATTATGAAACTTACCAAGGCTCTCCAATCAGCCAAGGTCTTTTCCAATTTGATCTTTGGGATCACAAGCCAAGTGGCAAGTACTGGGACTGGGAAAAACTGAAAGCAGAAGTGAAGCAATACGGAGTGAAAAACTCTCTCCTTGTCGCTCCAATGCCAACCGCTTCTACTTCACAGATTCTTGGCAATAATGAGTGCTTCGAGCCGATCACTTCTAATATCTATGTTCGCCGCGTGCTCTCTGGAGAGTTTGCTGTCGTCAATAAGTACTTGGTCAACGACTTGATCGCCCAAGGACTTTGGAATGATGATATCCGTACTCAGATTATTGCCAATAATGGATCTGTAGCGAATGTAAAAGCGATTCCACAGGAGCTTAAAGATCTTTATAAAACTGTTTGGGAAATCAAGCAAAAATCAGTGATCGATCAATCAGCTGGTCGCGCACCATTTATTGATCAATCTCAAAGCTTGAACATCCATATGCAAGACCCGAATTTCGGAAAGCTTTCTTCTATGCATTTCTATGCATGGAAGTCAGGTCTTAAAACAGGTATGTATTATTTGAGAGCTCGCGCCGCCGTTAACGCTGTTCAGTTTACTGTAGATCAGAACAACGCTAAAAAAATTGAGGCCGAAGACGCACGAGCGGCCATGGTTTGCTCAATCGACAATCCTGAGGATTGTGTGATGTGTGGAAGCTAAAATCTGAAATATCCGACCAAACCGCCCAGTAATATGGGCGGTTTTTTTGTCTCCAAAAGCTGCTAACTACCTTGCAATTCATTCCCCTCTTTTCTCTATTCTTAAGCTCAATCATAATGAAGCATGCTTAATCACCTGCGATTTATTTTCCTTTTCTCATCCTTGACGGCTTCAGTTGTACTGAACCAGTCTCACGCACAAGAAGTCGAAATTCTTTATGATCAAAGCGCAGAGAAATTTCGTAGCTATCACCAAAAACTGGTTGAGCTGGCGATTGAAATCGATGCCAAAGAAAGAGACTCGGCAAAACTCAAAGAAGGTGTTACTCAAGCGACAAAAAAATCTTTCTTTGAACTACTGATTAAAAGTGCAGAGGCCCAAGAGGTCACTGATGCAGGACTATGTCTTTTTGGTGGATGGCCGAGTGTGAGAAACCCAAGCGGGAAATGTTCTGCTCCTTGGACTCACTCTAATAATCCCGCCCTCTCAGCATACGGCCCGACTTATTCAAAGAATCATTATTGTGGCAAAAGCAATGAGTTTCGCTGCTCTCCTGTTTTATTTGGACCAGGTAGTGATGGAAAAGGTCGATGTGTCACCTATGTCACCAATGAAGATATTTCAAAAAACTGTTTTGAACAGGGCAAGGGACATATTGGACAGGTTCTTCATATGTATCAAACCGATCCGCAGTTTAAAGAGAAATATCAGCAGACTGCCAGTCTAATGGCGAAATTCTGTCAGGAAAATGCATCTTATAGTGCTTGTGAATATATAACGGCACAAGCAGTGAACGTAAAAAACCTCAACTGCGAGAAAGATCATCTCAATCATATCTTACGCCAAGAAGAAATGGATCGCCTGACTTCAAATTGGGGGAATATTAACCAACACCTCAATCCAGAGGCCAAGAATAAAGAAATTAGAAATGAGGTCGCAGAAGACCAAAGAGTAGAACGGGATACAAATGGCGGACTTGGAACTCCAATGCTAACTCGAAACAGTGATCGAACAGATATGAGTGAAACAAGTTCTAGTGATTGGAATTCTGTTAGCTCCGGTACGTCTCCAACAACAGGAAGCACCAGCGGTACAACTGGTAATAGTTTTACTCCAGTCCATATTCCTGACATTGATTACACAATTACAGATGAGGAAGAAAGAGATCTTATCCAACGCAATAGAATTGAGTCTAGCGAAGATGTCTACGGAAGACTCTGGAAAATTGCGAGAGAAACTTATAATAATACTTCAGGAAGTGCTTCTGCAAAAGAATCGGCCTGTAGACGGGCCCTTGATCAAGCCTATAAAACGATTTCACCCAAACCTCTTTGGGGCGATATGAATCTAGAGCAAAAGGCAAACGAAGTGCGAAATGTTGCCAATTACACCTTGGCAAAAATTAAAGAAAGTGGAGCAGAAGGCACAAATAAAAGAGATGCAAAACAAATCCACCCTCTTCTCACCCAAGGCGTAGGAACTTGCATCTCTTATATTGAAACACGCGGCACACTCAACCCACACGCCATGAATTATACCTTCTGCAAGTCCAATAACAACTCAACGGCCCATGGCCTAGGACAAATGACTCGAAGAACCTTTAGAGGTCTCAGAGATCAAAACATGCTGCCCATAACTGTGGCCCCTCAGTATGAAAGTTTGGACAAAGATGCTCTCTTTCACAAACTGAATACGGACACAATTTTACAAATGGAAGTACTGTTGCGCTATATGAACTACGAATTAAAAACAGTCTGTAGCAGTAGTGCTTGTTCGGAGGAAGATTTAATTAAAGCCGTTGCCCGCTATGACCAAGATAATCAATCGGCTTATATTCAGAAGTTCAGAACCTGTCATCGTTGTATTCAAGCCTTACCAGAAGATGGAAATGCTAAGTCTTGTTATGATAGAATGTAGGAAAAATACATGAAAACGCTTATGAAAAAAATAATTCTCCTCATTCTATTAAGTCATTCTGCGATGCTTTTTGCTAAAGACGATGCCATTATCCGCGATGGAATCAACACTTGGTCAGTGATCGTCGATAAAAATGAAGGCGTCGATGTCTTAAAAATCAAAGAGCAAAGAGGTCATGAGATTTCCTACGAAACTGATTCAATTGCCCATAATTTTGTGTCCGTAACTCCCTTAACATTTACAAAAAATGGAAAACTCTATCTTGTGACCTTATGGAATAAAGGTGCACACGGTGAAACCATTAGAGTCATGAACCCTGAGGCCAAAACACAAAAAGACCTAGTGGTCTTTGAATACAATTCGGCTTGGCCATTAAAATATGAGTTAAAAGAAGGAAAACTTGTCGTGACAGGCAAGGGAGATCTTGGACCTGATGGCATCACTCCCCTTGATGAAATACGAACATTTTCGCCCTAAACGCCGCGCTGATAGATCTTAATCCGATACATTTGTACCCTCTCGCGAGCAATCAAATGACCAAATTTTGGCGTAATATCGACTAAACCATCAAGCATTGCTTCAGGCTCTCTTAAATAAGAGCGCACAACGATAACGCCCTCAGGGCTTAGAGTCTCTTTGCATTTCTGCAAAAATAACCTTTCGCTTTCACCACTAAAATAAGACGGTACATCACTTAACGAGAGAAAATCTAAATTATGTCCCTTGTATTTATCTGCAGCACTAAAAAGATCAAGCGACACGAGATCAATTTGTGTTTTAGACCTCAAAGCCTTTTGCATTTGAACATAAACCGCTTCATCAGCTTCAATAGTATTGCCGTCTTCGTGAATAAGTTTGCCAAAAAAACAAAGATGGGCAAAAAAACTCTCCCGCGCTAATCCTTGAGTGAAAAGTCTTTGGAAGTTTTCAAAATAATAATCAAAATGTGATTCTGGCACATTTTTTTTGATAAAATCACCGCGATAAAGAAGGGCATTAAATACGCTCTTATTTCCAAGCATAAAGATAATAGACTTCCATTTCTTCATGGGGAATTTTGAATGATAGTATTCAATTTGCTCGTCAAGTTGATCAAATTCAAAAAGAGTTTTGGCCTCTTTCCCAAGCAATAACCTGACAGCTTGAGAGAGAATCGCAAAGGTTTTTTCCCATTTACCAAGGTATAAAAGAGGGCCGTAGGAATGCTTCTCAAACAAGCTCGTGAAATAGTCTTTTACGTCAGCTTCAAGTTTTAAAGATTGAAAGAGTTTCTTTCTCTTTGATCCATAATCATACGCGCCATAAGGCGGAAAGCCCCAAAAAAGAAGATAATCATTATGATCGAAGGTCTTAATACATTCTTCACGCAGTTTTGTTATATAAAGTTGTTGAATCGCAACATCAAGACCAATCACTAAATCAGGAGCACAAGCAGTTAGTGGTAAAAGTCTCGATCCACAACCTGCGATAGAGAGAATTTTTTTAGGCTTAAGCTCTTTTAGAAGTTCAACTTCAAAGCCGGTGTCTTCATTGCCAAGAGAATAATTAAGGTCACTGAAATACTGCTTGGAATTCATTATTTTCTCCGGGCCCTGGCCTTAAGGGCGTGTTCGCGACATAATTCAAATTCTTTATCACTGATAAAACCACTATGACCCATAATCGCAGAAAGTCTGACACCATGTTCTTTTGCCATTTTATCAATTTCTAAAACTTTTTGATAACTAATATTTCGAGAAAGCGTAAAAGACTCAAATCGTCCGTCCATCGCAAGAAGGGCGGTCTCTGCCAAACAAGCGTAGACAATATTTCCTTCAAGTCCGATATCGAGTTTCATTTGCACTTCACCGGGCAAAATCACTTCTCCAGATGCGATGACTAAAACATCTGGTCTCTTAAGAGCGTCTTCTTCCGTAATATCAAAAGGCCTTGAAACATCACAAATCACACAACCTGGCTTCACGTCCTCAATCTGTAGGATGCGTTTTCCTCTTGAACTTGTCGTCGTCACGATTAAATCACACTCTGAGCTATGAGAATCGGCATTAGTCGAAGTAATAACCTTGGCCTCCGGATAGATCGCAAGAATTTCTTGTTTGAGCTCCAGTAGTTTATAAGCCCGTGGGGCGACAATAACGATTTCTTTCCATGCACCCGCGAGAATCTTGGCACTGACCGCTCCAATGCTGCCTGTCGCCCCCACAACCATGACACGGCCTTGGTAAACTCCGTCTTTTTTCTCCACTAAATCAAGCTTCTCAAGGGCGAATTTCGCCGCCCACAAAGTGGAGCACGCCGAAAGAGAATTTCCGGTGGTGACAGGAATGGGGCTCGCCTTCGCGACACTCAATCCGGCATCTCCTACAATTTTAGTGTAAGCGCCGAGACCAATTAAATTGGCGCCATGTTGATGGGCCTTTACACAAAGCTGGATTAATTTTGAGTAAACGGCTTCAGCAGGATTCTCCAAAAGTTTTTTAGGTGTTTGAGGAAGAGCGTAGATTAGCCCTTCAACCTCTCGCCCATTCTTTTCACTTCGGATTCCTTTAATTTTTCCATAGAAATAGCCTGGAAAAAGTGCCGCAATCTCTTCAAAAGCCGGGCCTAAAATATGAGAATAGGGTTTTAAATTTCGTAATAGTTTGTGTTTAAAAACATAACTTGAACTGAGAGGATGAATAATAAAAGCAAATTTTGTTTTAAGATTTAACGGCGCAATCAGTTCGCCGTTAGAGGTAAAAGAATTGATAGTCGGTTTCAAATCAAGTTCATCTACCCATGACAAAATTGAATCAATACAAAGTGGCCCGTTATCAAAGGAATTGAAAGCTTGAAAAATTCCTTCAAGAATTGAAAAATTCACAAACTTATTCTTGATCACAGAAGGCATACAAACGATCACTTCGTGCACACCAGCGTCCTTAAAACGCTGCTCAAGCTTCGGCCCCATAAAATCGGTGATCACAACTTTACCCGCTAAGTGCTGTAGGTCAATTAATTGAAAAGTTGTTTCATTTCCAACAAAAAGATCAGCTTTGAAAAACTCACGCAGACTTTTTGTCGTTTCTGCTTGAGACAATGAGAAATTAGCAAGATGACTTTTCTTGATGGTCATTCGTTTAAATACAGGGCCCAAAAATCTCACAAAACGTTCTAGCTGATTCACGCTAGTTAAATTGAATGGCAGTTTACTGAAAAAATAGGGGTCGGCAAGAAGAAGCTGATTATTGAACTCCTCCATCACCTCTAACATCGCCTTCTGAGTTGCACCCGAATAAAAAGCCACTTTTTTTTGCGTCAGATAAACAGAGTTTTTCAAAAAGAATTGTCTAAAGGCCCAAGGTAAATAGATCTCTTTAAGCATCTGGCCGTCGACAATGGGAGTTTTGCTGGCCGCTTGCTTGAGTTTTACCGCCTGCGGATGAAAAAAGGCCCCACCTTTATATTTAAGGGATGGCGGCAGACCTGACAGACAGATAACATCAACCACGTCATCATGCTTTTTTATAAGATCAATAGTGAGATCAAAATCAAAGTTTGTAGAGTACTGAGTGAGCCTGATCTTCTCACCTGAGAACTCAACAATTTCGTCGAAGTTATAATGCTCCTGTGAAAAGGCAAGACTTAAAATATGCTTCATTCAACCCTGCCTTTAGACCCTGAGGCAGTGGCCGTTAAGAATGCTTTTTTGTATTTTTGGTAACTAGATTGATTGAGACTTTTTATATCTTCCAGTGCTTGCTCTTGATCAAAACGAGCTTCAGCATACATATAGTCCACGAGATCACTTGGCATACCGAATTTGGTTAAGACGTCTACTTTCTTTATAACTCTCTTCATTTGCCTTGGCAGTGGCCAGAACTTTAAAAAACTTAGATTAAAAGCTTCTTGTGAGTCCAGTAGAAATTCTTCAATTGTTGGGGAGTCTTGAGAGATTAAATGATAACAGCGAAGAGATTCATCGGGCCTGTGGGGATTTAAAATCTCTTGCACCATACCCTCTGCTAATTGGTCAATTGGAATCAAAGGTAAAAGGGCCTTTGGATCAAACGGAAGAGGAAAATAAGGAAGTTTCTTAAGTATTTCCTTTTTTCGAGAAAGTTTTTTCAAAAAATCAAAAAAATAATAAGGCCCATCTTTTTTTGATAAGGCACCTGTTTGAGAATCGCCAATAATCACACCAGGACGATAAATTCTTTTGCGTACAGGCAATGTGCTTTTTCTAACATGATATTCCGACTCATATTTAGTTTCACTATAGGGATTATCAAACTTTTGATTCATATCAAGTCTATCTTCGCTAAAAACGCCTCGAAACTTTCCAGCGACAGCAACACTTGAAATATAATGGAAGGATTTGAGATTTTTTGATTCCCGGGCCAAAAACAAAAGGTTTTGCGTTCCCACAATATTAGCGAGGTAGTTCTCTGAACGGTCGCCAAAGAGATTATAATAGGCCCCAGCATGAATCATCGTATCGACAGAAGTGATAATCTCTTGCCGGTCATCTTCACTAAAAATTAAACGAGGATGCGAAAGATCTCCTCTGATGAGCTTGAATGGAGGTTTATGGAAATATTCCGGAATTTTAGATTTAGGTCTAACTAAAAGATAAATAATCTCTGCTGATTTAGACAATCTAGAGGCAAGTTCACCACCGAGCAATCCCGTCGCACCGGTTAGGAAAATTTTCATGCCAGACTAACCTCGTTGCACAAACTCATATAGTTTTTCTCTGTACACCGAGAATACACCTTTAAAGCACGAGGCTCAATCTCAATATCCCATGTTTTTTCATTCTCATCAAAAATTTCACCGTCACCAAAAAAGTTGAGTGATCGAGTTGGTTCAAGATGAGTCACTTTCATGCGAGTTGTTTCAAAAGAAATAAAATCAGGATCATTACTTGGATAAAAACCCGCAGCAATTCCAAGCACACAACGGATAAATTTTTGACGTGATTTATGTGTCGTTAAAATAACATTAAATTTTCCATCAGTATTACAAGTTTCAGGCGCTACATTCATGCTACCTGCAACCACCGGCTGATTGTTTACCAGCATAGTAGAACACTCCACTAATCCCTGAAATTCATCACATTCAATCAAAAGTTTTTGTCGGTCATAATTAAGGGAAAGCAATTCGCTTGCGATAAAAAAGGAATAAATCTTTGAGCCAGAGAACTTCATAATATCTTTGAAAAGTGGAAATTTTTGACGAAGCTCATTTATTTTACGGGCCACATCCCCACCAAGACCAAAACCACCATTAGTCGCCATATAACGACCATTGATTCTGATGAGATCGATATACTTAAATTCATTATTTTGAATACAATGAATGAGACCTCGAAGATTTTTTGTATTTCCTAGCTCATGGGCCAGATCATTGGCAGTGCCACCAGGAATAACTAAAAGACCAATATCTTTTTTTACAAGTGATTGGATCAATGTATTGACTGTACCGTCGCCGCCAATACTGATCAAAGCATCTACTTTGTTATCAATATCTGTTTGAAGGTAGCCGTGAAGCTCATCAAGGTTCTGTGGTGAACGATAAAGTCTTTCACTTCGAAAAAGTGAACGGTCTAAGACAGCACGCCAATTTTCTGCTCCACCATGAGACGCTCGGTGATTCATATAAATGCTTAGTGTTTGCATAGAACATCCAATTAAGTTTTAATATTCAGGAAGGATACCCCTTGAAGACGCAAACAATGTAGATTTTATCGATGCTCTGAAATCTTTACTAAAACTGACTAAGTTCCTGACGATTCTCCAGTGAATCTAAGGCCCAAAAGAGAACAAAAATGAAGCTGAAAATCGTACTTGTCACTAGCCAGATCACTTATATGCCTACCAACTACCTGAAATTACTAGAGGGTTTGATGGAGCATCTACAGGCCGAGATTCAAGGTCTAATCTTACTGGAAAATCTCGATCTTCCGACGGTCAAGGCCTGTCTTGGACTCCCCCTACTCGGAGTCAAAAAACTAAGCTTTCAACTCTACCGCAATATTCTTGAACTACCACTGAGAAGGCGTGAAAAGCTCTTCGAGGGCCATCAAAAATGGGTTCAAAAGTTTAAAACAATGAATGATCCGCAAGTCGTTCAGTTCATCAAAGAGCAAGAAATCGACATTATCATTAATCTCAGAACCCGCTGTCTCTACAAAGAGGAAATCCTCAGTGCTCCAAAACTTGCGTGTCTTAATATCCACCACGGTTTATTACCGGAGTACCGTGGTACGTTTTGTGATCTATACGCTCTTACAGAAAATCGCGCGGCCGGTTTCAGTATTCATCGCATGGAAAAAAGAGTCGATGCAGGTGAGATTCTCGCGAGAATCGAAGTGTCTAAAGGTGACAAAAACTATCTTACATACTTAGAAAAAACCAGCGACAAGGAAGTTGAAGTTTTAGTTCAACTAATTGAAGAAATAAAAAAAATTGGCAAAATTCCACAAGGAACACCAAATAAAACCGATAGGAAGGTCTATACAAAAAATCCAACTAGGTCACAAATCAAAAGATTTTTAGCATCGGGGTATGAAATATGAAACCAGTTTTAGTTTTTCATCATGGATCACCAGGAACTCCTGCTGACTTTAAGCATCTGCTTGGTTATTTGAAAGACCAAAAAACAGTCCTGACCGATCGAAACACTGACAGTCGATCAAATACAACACAGAACGAACAAATCCATATTGGATACTCCTTTGGTTGTGTTGAAGCATTGATCAACGCTTCGGAGTCATTGGAGAAAACGCAAGCCGTTGTGCTGATTGCTCCCTATATTTTTGTCGATAAAAAATTAAGCCCGGTGATGAAGCTTATTTTGAGCGCCCCCATTATTTCAGATTTTTTGCTCTCAAAAATGGGCTCTAAAGCAATTGAGCAGATGCTTAAAAACTCATCCCACCCCCAATCTCCACCATCTATTTATACTGAAGATGCTAAATTCTACAAAACGGCCAAGGTTCTTCGGACCTCACTTTTTGAAAAAGTCGGCAAGCTCCCAAAAGTCGCAGAGGCGCTTGAGAAAATTAAACAAGCAAAGATTCCTGTCGTTTTAATTCGAGGAGCAGAAGATCTCACCTCACCACTTATTCAACAGATCACTCCCCTCAAACAAAGAATTAATGTTCAAGAGTATTGTCTAGAGCAAGCAGGCCATGCTCTCTTATGGACTCATCCAAAAAGGCTCTCGGAAATTATTCACGAAACGCTAAGCCCAGAGACCGCTAAAGAAAAGCTCGGTTATTATCCCGGTGCACATATTAAAAATAATGTTTGCTCCTTTTTAGACAAACATCTTCAAGAAATTCCAGACCGACCGATTCTCTCATGGGTGGCGCCGGAGAAACTTAAGCAATGGTCCTTTAATATTGATGATCCGCTCCCTCATGACTCAATCACAGTGAGAGAACTCGATCAATTGGTTTCAAGAATCAGTGCAGGATTTCAAAAACTAGGTCTTGAAAAGGGCGATCGAGTGATTGTCTTTGTTCCTATGTCACTCTATTTGTATGCAGCTATGTTCGCTCTTCAAAAAATTGGCGCCATCGCCGTCTTCCTTGATTCATGGGCAAGACGAGATCAATTAGGCTTGAGCGCAGAAGCTGTGGCCCCAAAAGGTATGGTCAGCGTCGAGCAGGCCTTTCATTATATGAAAGACGTCAGTCAAATTATGGCGATCCCTCTAAAAATTTCAGTCGGTCCAATTACAGGTGAATACTCGGCAAGGCTTGAAGCTCTAATGCAAACCCCAACCCTCGCTGATCCTGTTGCCGTAGAAAAAGAGCACACAGCTCTAGTGACTTTTACCACTGGAAGTTCTGGAACACCCAAAGGTGCAAATCGAACCCACCGCTTTTTAGCAGCTCAGCACTACGCCCTCAACCGTCATCTCCCTTACAGAAGTGATGATGCCGATTTGCCGGTCTTCCCTATCTTTTCATTGAACAACCTAGCCGCAGGTGTAAAAACGGTAATTCCAGCAATTGATGTTGGAGCGCCAGGTGATCACGATGCTCTGGTTTTAATCGCCCAAATGAAATCAACGGGCACCAGTTGCAGTACACTCTCACCATCACTTTTAAACAAGGTCAGCGATTATTGTCTCAAAAACAAAATCACACTGCCTTTCTTAAGAAGAATTATCACTGGTGGGGCACCGGTTTCTAAAGACGATCTCATTCGCATCACGAACGTCTGTCCCAATGCGGAAGTCTTAGTTTTATACGGCTCAACTGAAGTTGAACCAATGGCCCATATTGAAGCGCAGGACATGATTCACGCCAAGGCCTCAAACGATCCTGAATGGGTTGAAGAGGGAGTGAATGTTGGAAAGATGGATTCAGGACTTGAAGTGAAGTTTCTTAAAATCAGCCATGATCCAATCTATATAAATAAACAAGAAGACTGGAAACAGGTTGAACTTCCCGTGGGAAGTGTGGGTGAAATTATTGTCGCCGGAGAACATGTTTGTGAAAGTTATTTTAATAACGAAGAGGCCTTTTTCCGCGCTAAGATTCGCGACGAACGAGGCGTTGTCTGGCATCGAACGGGAGATCTTGGGCGTTATGATGACAATGGTGATCTTTGGCTTGTGGGTCGAGTTCACAACGCCATTTTAAGAGGCGACACCTATGCCTTTCCTGTTCGAAGTGAAATCATCATGAAGAAGCTCCCGTTTATTAAACTCTGTGCCTATCTCGGAGTTCCAGATGAGAACCTCGGTGAAAGAACAGTTTGTGTTTATAGTGTAGACACGACAAAATTTGAAGCGACTGAGGCGAATAAGAAAGCTTGGGCCAACGAAATCACTAGAATGATGGTGAAAAATCAAGTTCCAGTGGATCAAATTATTTACACAGAAGAAATTCCCATGGATCCAAGACATCATAGCAAAGTTGAGTACAGCGTTCTCAGAGAAAATCTCAAACTTAAGGGTCTGCTCACATGAGTTATTGGGATCTCAGAAAAAAGGATTACTACCGCTTTTGTGTTTTTACACAAGAGCGTTTTGATCCTATTTCCCATCTTATGATGATGGCCTTCTTTCTCTCTGCTCATTACGGATTGATTTTAATCACCAGCACTGTTCATATCTCTCCCTTAAATACTATTTTGCTCTTTATGGGTGTAGCCGTTTTCTTTTTTAAACTTAGACTCTACGATGAAATCAAAGACTACGACCTTGATCTAGTGATTAATCCAAATCGTCCACTCGCCAGAGGTTATGTCACTCAAGCGGAAGTCAAAAGAGGAATTGAGTGCGCCCTTATTTTAGAGTGGATTCTTTTTGCGCAGGTAGGAACTCCCGGGCTTCTCGGAATTGCCATTGCCTCTGGCTATTCACTCTTAATGTACCGTGAGTTTTTTATTGGAAGCCTGATTAGACCCCATCTGACGACTTACGCGACTTCACATACTGTGGTGACCTTTTTTCTCTCACTCGCCATTTTTCAAGGTCTGTCTGGACTGTATTTTTGGCAACTTCCTCATGAAATCTATCTTTTTGCGCTTGTTAGCTGGCTACTTTTTAATATTTTTGAACTCGGAAGAAAGACCTATCAAAAAGTAGAAGAAAAAGACCAAGTTGAATCCTATTCCAAAGTTTGGACAAGGCCTGGAGCGGTATTGCTGGTTTTACTCCACGGCGCCATTTCAATCCAACTTCTGCGTGGCTTTTCATTTTTAAAAGGAACTTGGGTTGATCATTACT
Source organism: Bacteriovoracaceae bacterium UBA6166 (assembly GCA_002435795.1). Taxonomy (GTDB): domain Bacteria; phylum Bdellovibrionota; class Bacteriovoracia; order Bacteriovoracales; family Bacteriovoracaceae; genus UBA6166. The sequence continues at coordinate 117,007 of DIUE01000016.1, forward strand.
TACTGGGCTGTGGCTCTGCTCTTGCGCTGGTGGGATTTCTTTACCTCGTCATTCCCACAGTCTGGTCAGGAAAACTCTATCGCGGCTTTTCCTCATTTTTTATTATTCTGATTTATCTTGGTCTAATTCTTCACTTAATTCTTTAGCTATAGGTGCTTATATGTTGATCATCACTAAATTCAGTACACCACAATTTGTAGCGCGAGAAGCGGGCGGAAAAGGAGCTAATCTTTTTTTCCTAAGTCGAAGCGGATTAAATGTTCCGGACTGGTATGTGTTAGGGAAAAGATTTTTTCGACGTTACAAAGAACTCACTGGGCTCGATCAGAAATTGGAAGAACTGATGGCAAATGCCCCCACTGCCTCAAGCACTGATAAAGAGTTTAATGAGTGGGCAAAATTCACAGCAGTTGCAGTCGAAAAACTTATTCTAAATGAAGATTATCCTCCAGAATTAAAACAGTTTTTTCAGTATCACTATCAAAATTTCAACAAAAACCTCGTGGCCGTCAGGTCATCGGCAATTGACGAAGACTCCGCCACTCACTCCTTTGCAGGTCAGCTCAGCTCATTTCTTTATCTTAACTCTGAAGAGCAATACCTCAAGGCCATTCGAGATTGTTGGATTTCCGCCTACTCGGAGCGTGGGCTTTTTTACCGACTTAAAAATAAAATTTCTCTCACCAGTATTGATGTCGCAGTAGTCGTGCAAGAGATGATTGATCCAGACACCAGCGGTGTAGCGTTTTCATGTGACCCAATCAATGCTGATCCTGACAAAATTCTTATCAATAGCGTTTACGGTGTTGGTGAAGGACTTGTGTCGGGTTTATTAGATGCTGATACATTTAAATACGACCGACTCAGCAAAGTTATTCTTGAAAAAGAGATCGTTGAAAAACCAAAAAAGCTGACACGCAATCCAAATGGTGGCCACTCAGAGGTTGAAGTCCCAAACGAAATGATCAATATAAGCTCCCTGACAGATCGTGAGATTCACGACCTCTGCAAAATCATTGAACAAATCGAAGAGCTGTATCATTTTCCGCAAGATATTGAATGGGCGCTCAAAGATGGAAAGATCTATCTTCTGCAGGCCAGACCAGTAACAACAACCGTTAGGGCCAATCAAGGCACACTTTTCATTTGGGATAATTCAAATATTGTTGAAAGCTATGGTGGTCTTACAATGCCACTCACCTTTGGATTTGCTCGTTATGTCTATCACCAGGTCTATGTACAGTTTTGTGAAATCCTCATGGTGCCTTGGAAACATATTAGGCAAATGGATTTCTTTTTACAAAATATGCTCGGCCTCTACTACGGTAGAGTTTATTATAATTTGCTGAATTGGTACAAACTCACCAGTATTCTCCCAGGCTATAAATACAACCGAAGTTTTATGGAAACGATGATGGGCACGAATGAGGCCTTGCAAGATGAAATCGCTGAACGAGTAAAGCCACCAAGTTTTCAAAATGATCTGGCCTCTCGTTTTCGTCGCGTCTTCACGGGGCTTAAATTTTATTATTTCCACTTAAACATTCAAAATATCGTCGATAAATTTTTGACAGATTTCCATGTCGTCTATAATCGCTACAGAAAAAAGGATTACTCAAAGATGGAAGCTTCGGCAATCTATCAAGATTATCAATTATTAGAGCGCGAAATGCTCTGGAAATGGCACGCTCCAATCATTAATGATTTTCTCTGTATGATTCACTACGGGATCTTCAAAAAACTGACGGAAAAATGGCTCTCTCATCTTGGAGATGCCTTTCATAACGACCTCATGGCCGGCAATGGCAATCTTGAATCAGCGGAACCGACAAAAAGATTGATCACGCTCGCGAAAGTGATTGATGAAAGTCCGGAACTTAGAAAACTGATTCTCGAAACAAAAAATGAAGATTGTCTCGAAGCACTCAAACAATCACCTTTTAAAGAGTTCACAGGCTTTGTGAATGACTATATTGACCGTTTTGGTTTTCGCTGTATGAGTGAAATGAAACTTGAACAAAAAGACCTCCATCAAGACCCATCGCTGCTTTTTGTGTTCTTTAAAAACTTGATCAACTCAGGTCAAACGGATTTAGAAAAATATGAAATTCGAGAGAAAGAAATTCGCCATAAGGCCGAAACTCTTCTTGAACAAAACCTTGGCGGCTGGAAAAGAATTGTTTATGGATGGTCTCTGAAACACGCCCGCAAAGCTGTCATGAATCGCGAGAATACGCGTTTTTGCCGAACCAGAATTTATGGTGTGGTAAGAGCGATGTTCTATGGAATTGGAAGAGATTATACCAGCAAAAATATCATCGACTGCGCAGAAGACATTTTCTATTTAAGCCTTGAGGAGCTTAAGGGCTCGATGGAGGGTTATAACTCCATTCAAGACTTGAGAAAAGTCATTGAAGTCAGAAGACAAGAGTATGCTCGCTATGAAGCAGGCGATGAACCAGCGCCACGCTTTCACACACGAGGCCCCAATTATTGGAACAATCAGCATTTCCCAGTTGAAGAAACGGTGATTGACGACTCTGACTTAAAAGAAAATGAAATGAAAGGTCTTGGATGCTGCCCGGGAATTATTGAAGGGATTGTAAAAGTCATTATGAACCCTAGTGATGACCTCACTCTCAACGGGGAAATTCTTGTCACTCACCGCACTGATCCGGGTTGGATTCCTCTCTATCCTTCTGCCAGCGGTCTCTTAGTGGAGCGTGGAGGCCTTCTCTCTCACTCGGCAATCGTGGCACGAGAAATGGGACTACCTACCATCGTCAGTATAAAAGGACTGACGAAACGACTCAAAACAGGTATGAAGGTCAGGTTCAACGGCGAGACTGGACTCATTGAGATTCTCGAAGAATAGAAGGACGTATTGTGGAAAAAGATTTTTGGCTAAAAGCATGGGAAGAAGGGCGAACGAGATTTCATAATCAGCAACCCAACACCGATCTTTTACAGTATTTTCCCCTTTTCAAAAGTCAGGTAACAGAGGCCTTCGTTCCTTTATGTGGAAAATCAATTGATATGCATTTTCTCCATCAAGCAGGGCTTGAGGTCACCGGTGTTGAGCTCAGTCCTTTAGCGGTTGAACAATTTAAACATGACTCAAAAGAATTAGGACTAGAGTGGACTGAAACAGAGCTTTCACAGCATGTTTTATCCCAGACAGAATCTCTTAATCTCTACTGTGGAGATCTCTTCGAGCTGCCGGCGGAAGTGCTTGAATCCGTTGATTTTATTTATGACCGCGCGGCGATCGTCGCTCTGCCACCCGAGCTTCGTCTAAAGTATGCTACTTGGATCAAAGAAACTTTTAAACAACCTCATCAAATTCTTTTAATCAGCTTTGAATATGATCAAGTCCTTTGTGAAGGGCCACCTTTTTCTGTCACGGAAGCTGAAATACGCCAGTTATTTTCAGACTCTTATACTATTGAACTGCTAGACCGCAGAGCGGTTGATGATATCAATCCAAAATTTGTCGAAGCGAATGTGACAAAATTTGAGAGAACTGTTTATCAACTCAAATACAAGGCCATATAAAGTTCGGGGGCGACTTGTTTTAAACTAGGCCCCGAAGCCTTCTCAAGCTTTAACGTCTCTTTAAGTAAAACACCCAAGAGCCTCTCATGGGCAGGACTCTCCTCTCTTAAAAACTGTATGCTCTGTTGAAAGCTTGAGCGCAGCCACTCCGGCGCGTGTACCGACTCCGTAGCTATTTTCTCCAAACGTTCGGCGCCAAGACTTCGCAAATCCGACGGCAAAACCTTCGCTGAAAAATAATCTGGGTCGGTCAGTGGATTTAAATAAGGTAGCGGTAAAATATTTTTAAACTGCTTTAAAAAATCGACCAAGGCTTGAATACCTAAAACATTATAGGCCTGAAAAGTTGTATTAACACTAATTCGGTCGAGTTTGAGTTCATGAAACCTCTGATCAAGCACGTGCAAATGTTTTGCAATCACCTCAAAATCAGAAAGGCTTCGAATATAATCATTTAACTCCCACGCACCATCTAGACTCACAGTCAGGCTTGTCTGCTGAAAGCTTGAAAATTTCGTCAAGAGCGATTCTGGAAGCACTGTCAGATTCGTAATAAAATGCAAAGAAATTTGCGCTGCTTGGCCGCTATCGATAAATCGCTGTAAAAAAACCTCGACCTCAGGAGAGAGAAAAGGTTCACCACCAGCAAAGTTAAGGGTTTTGAGATTTTGAGATCTCTGCCATAGATCGTCCCACTGAGAGGGATCTCGACTCCAAGGATTCACGAGAAAACCTTTCAGCGCATTTTCTGAAAAACCATACTCTTTCGGGTGTAGCTCATTCCAATTTTGTACCCATTTTCGAGTGGAACTGGGCCCGCACATCTTACAGCGTAGATTGCAAAGGTTCCCTACTCTCAAATCGAGATCAATAAGGCCTTGTGCTTTTCCGTCTAAAATCTGTTGACACTCAAGAGGGTACTGCTGATTTCGTTGTAAGCGATAACTCGATCCTCCCCTACTTTCGAAAGACTGGCAGTCCTTGCAACCTGGACTCCACTCACCTTTGAGCATGGCCTGTTTTAAATCTGAGAGTTTCAAAGCGCCAGCTTCTTGAGCGCGATATAGACAACAAGGAGCAGTCACGCCGTCATTGTCACGAAACTGCGAGACCCAAGGAAGAACACAAAAACCATTTGGAATAAGTTTCTCAGACATCATTCACACACTTTTACTCTTAAAAAAAAAGGCCCAATCCTTGGGCCTTTTTACAATTCTCAGACTCTAACAAAACAGTAGAGTTCGTCTAGCGAAAGACACTCGGTAACGGCAGAACTAAGTTCTTTGCTCCAGCGGACGGTTGAGAATAAGATTTTTCAATTGGTAGGTCAGCGACAGTCAAACGAGACTCGCTGATGGCATCAGAAATCGCCACAGAAGTGCTTAGTTCAGCCGCTCTCGTCGCACGTGAACGATTCACAAGACCAGAAGTGCGCACTTTTTCCGCAAGCTCAGGGCGAACATCAACTGTTCCCATAAGGATTTGCTTAATCTGCGCAGGAGTTAGGTTTGGATTCAAAGATTTGAGGTGAGCCGCTACACTTGCAACATAAGGAGCCGCCTGTGAAGTCCCGCTGACGCGAATATACTCGTCACCTGGAATCGCAGCTCTTACACCAACACCAGGGGCAAGAACGTCGACTGTCTTTTTGCCGAAATTAGAAAAGACCGCCAAATCACCGTAGCCAATTGTCGCTCCTACAGAAATAACATTATTTGCTTCAATATTGGTTGGCGAAGTTGGGAAAACATCATTATCAAGACCATCGTTACCTGAAGCGAAAACAAAAAGCGTCTCTGGGGCCAAAGCCACCATTTGCTGACCTCGACTCACAAGAGCGTTAAGAAAATGTGTTGTCGCTTCATGAAGTTCAGCTTCAGTTGGGTCTTTACGAAGAACATTTTTGAAAAGAACTTCCACAATCATTGAAGCTTGCGGGTAGCCCGTTCCAAATGATCCATTGGCAATATCAGCTTTATGTGAAGCCACATAAGCCGCGATCTCATCCATCATTTCCATTTGCTGGTTGGCCAAAAACTCCAAACCTTTCTTCAACAGTCTCATGCGAAGTGATTTATCCTCTTCACTGCCGACTTGATTTTCTTTCGAAACACCTGGGTTATAGAAAAATGGCAAATTCACTTCCGTAGGAATTAATTTTACGGCCATAAGTTCAGCTTCAGGAGCACCACGGATACCGATATGACCTACGTGAGTTCCGTGCATGAAATTACCAAAAATCGTAATTTGTTTGATAAATTCTTGATCTTCAATTTTGGCGATAATCCACTCTCTCTCTTCAGGAGTCATTGTCCCCATCATCGCTTTTGTCTGAATTTCAAAAAAACGATCGATATCATCGTTGAAAATTCCAAGATATTTATAATCGATAACTTGATTATTCCCTTCAGCGAAGTTCCAACCATGAACATCGTCTTGATAACCATTGCGGTCGTCGTCGCGATTATTGCCTGGAATTTCATTAATATTGATCCATGCCTGCGGCGCGATCTCTCGGTGTTTCATATCTGTGCCAGAATCGATGATGGCAATAGTCGCTGATTTAGCGGTGGCGCTGATAACGCCAAGACCAAAACTCAGGGCGACGATAAAAATTAGTTTTTTCTGTAGACGTGCTGTCATAGAATGCTCCCTTCTAAGTCCTTGATAAGTACATATTATGCTTTGAGAAAAAACCAGACGTCCATGGACAGAATCTATCTTTTACTGTCATCTTTAAACTGTCTGGAAACTGACCCAGACAAATGGGGCTGAGTTTCTCATGGAATCGCATGCTGATATGACAAAATAAGGTTGAAAGGAAATTGCCTGAATAGATAATTTAAAATAATGCGGCGGCTCCTAAAAAGGACCAAAAAACCCAATAATATCAAAATCTTATAGCCATCCAGCCCCACTCAAATAGGGCAGTTAAGGATCAACAGAGGAATTGATGAGAAAGAAAATTGCTATCACCAGGGCGCTGCCCTTTGACCTAGAAGAAATTTTACCAAGTGAGCAATTCGAACTCAAAATTTGGCAAAAAGAAATGGGTCCAACCAAGGCCGAGCTTAGAGAATTTGCTCACGACGTCGATGGATTGATTTCACTTTTGACAGATCAAATCGACGAAGAATTTCTCTCTTGCAATCCAAATCTTAGAGCGATCGCCCAGTATGCTGTGGGTGTGAATAATATTGATCTCCCTGCTTGTGCAAAAAAAGGAATCGTCGTTTCTAATACTCCTGATGTGCTCACTCAAGCGACGGCCAATCTCGCTTTCGCTCTAATGCTCTCACTCGCGCGCAGAATTCCCGAATCTCAGAAATCCGCAGCAAGAGGTGAATGGCTTGATTGGATGCCGACCAAGTTTTTAGGTCTTGAGTTGCAAGGAGCGACGCTTGGAATTTTTGGAATGGGAAGGATCGGGCAAGCGATGGCGGAGCTTTGTCAAAAAAGTTTTGGGATGAAAATTGTTTTTTCCCATTATAAAAAAATGACGATTAAAAATGCTGAGCAAGTGCCCATTGAAGAACTCTTAAGTCAGAGTGATATTGTTTCCGTTCATGCACCGCTGACCACGGTCACGAGAGATTTTTTTAATTTAGAGAAATTTTCTTTGATGAAAGAGCAATCCATTTTTCTCAACACTGCACGAGGAGAGCTAGTTAAAACTGACGATCTCGTTCAGTCGCTTGAGTCTGGGAAATTTTTAGGAGTGGGTCTTGATGTGACAGCTCCTGAGCCCTTACCTGCAAACTCTCCTCTCTATCAGTTTGATCGAGTTTTAATCACTCCTCATATCGCTTCAGCAGAAGGACCGGTGAGGAGGAAGATGGCGATGATGGTGGCGAAGCAGATCAAATCTGCTCTTAATAACGAGCGGCCTGCAAACTTGGTCGACGTTTCATTGATTCAAGGGCGAGTAAAATAAAGGCCAAGGCCAAAAGAAGTGGACCCCCTTTGCCGCCGCCTCCACCACTTTGAGAGAGATCGATCGTGCCGCAGCCGCCGGATTTTTCGCTAGTCTCAAGACGAGTGTTGAGATCGTTAACGCCCGATGAAACTGGCCTTGGGTTGAAGCGGCTGTCTGGTGATTCATTGATTGCGATTCTGACGGCCTCTCCAACATCGAGCAATCCCTCGCCACAGCTATCAGTTGAACAAAAGGAATCTGCTGAGAAACTTCGAGTTGATCTTTTGAGAATATCGATGACTTGTAGTGAAGGAAGATTGGGGTTAACTGAAAAGATCAGTGAAGCGGCAGCAGAGACATGGGGTGTTGCCATACTAGTGCCATCAAGAAATTGATAATTGTAACTGCCCGGTCCCATTTGACCGAGATTATGAGTCGAGAGAATCGAACCATTGAAGTCTCCGCCAGGAGCGAGAAGGTCGATGCGTTCACCGTAGTTTGAGTAGCCGGCCCTCGTGCCTCTTGAATTGCCAGCTCCAACAGTGATGACACCTTCACAATTTGCAGGCGTGACAGACTGAAAATCAAGATTAACGCTCGCATTACCTGCAGCAACAACGACCACTGCACCACGAGCATTGGCCTCGTTAATTGCCGATTGCATTGCTTGGCCACATTGGCCGAAACCACCAAGACTTAAGTTGACAACTTTGGCAGGATTTGGATTTAAGGGAAGTCCTGAGACAGCAGCACCAACTGCCCAGCGAATACCGTCGGCGATATCAGAAGTGAAGCCGCCGCATTTTCCAAGAACGCGCACTGGTAAAATTCGGGCATTCCAATCTCCACCGGCAATGCCCACTCCATTTTGTGTACTCGCGGCGGCGATACCGGCGACATGAGTTCCATGCCATGTGCTGTTTTGTGGCCAACCATCATAACAAGGATCACCCATTGCCACCCAGTCGCCCGGATCAGTGGCATTATTATCTCTTCCGTTGCCGTCGTTTCCAATGACTGGATCAGAGATAAGATCATAGCCGGGTAAAATTTTTGCGACGAGGTCAGGATGTGGCAAAATGCCTGTATCAAGCACAGCTATAACGATAGAGTTTTTACCAGTTGTCACTTCCCAAGCTTCAGGGAAATTGGCGTCTCTTAAATTCCATTGTGTACTATAGCGCTGATCATTGGGAGTCGAAGTGGCTTGCGTGCGCAAAATAAGATCTGGCTCGACGGATTCAATTTCTGGATCATTCATCAATTCGCTCATCACTTGATCTAGCTGTTCACCCTTTTTTAGAGCGCGAGTCTGCTGTCGCCTGACCGCCCTTCTCTCACCTACCATTGCCGAGGCCTGCACATGAGAGTCCTTATAGTGAATGATCACTCGCTCTGGCATAGCCGCGTTCGCTGGTCTTATAAGGGATAAAAAAAGAACGACAAAAATCAGGGGTCGTGTCATCGGTCATCCTTGACAGAGAAACTTTGGGAAAAACCCTGAAAGAGCTTCCTGCTCTCTCGTTGAGCTATTCTACTGCAGAACGTAGGCCAAAGCATGTCAACGGATTATTGATGAGTTGGACTAGGCATTTTTCCCCCTGACACCAGTAAAACTCGCCCAAAGTGACTTTGTGTCCCCGACTAAAAAGATTGGTTAAGTTTATTGGGGCCGAGCCGATACGTCATTGTTATGAGAGAGTTTCTGAAACTTATTACGACCCTATCAAGCTTAATCTTTTTATTAAGTGTGAGTCAGTGCGAGCAATTGCAGCGCTTTCAAAAAGATAAACCTCCACCACTTTATTACGATCAAGCCGATGATGAAAAAAATGAAGATCTAGAAGCTGAGGTGGCGGAACTGACGAATCAATTTCGTAACCTTCCAAGCTCCACAGATATTAATCGCCATATCGAAGAACAGCTGACGCCAACTTACGATCCTTGTACACACCAACACTGTAACGAAGACACCAACGATACACTGGCGGCCCAAGGGGCGCGCAGAATGCTCGCCACTTATTATCAGTCTTGTAAGGCACTAGAGAAAGTCATTACACCCACGACACCTCCTTTACAGGGAATTACGAGTGCCACGAAAATTGGAAATCGTCGCAATCCGCGCGGTGGAAAACTCAGACAGATTACAAATCAATCAGCGCTCGTTCGCTCACACGTAATCCTAGGGCCGTTATCAAATGACAAAAACTATCCAAAGGCACCGCTTTGTCGAGACATGACAAAAACTCCTCCCGTCTATGGATATGGCTCAAGGCTTTCACATAATCGGCAAAACAATAGCATCAATCTTTTCACTTCGGGTGATGGAGTGATTACCCCGCCGGCGGCAGTTGCTTCAGATTGCTCGACATTTATTTCTTCAGCACTGGCAACCGCAGGTCTTCGTATCAGAAAAGGCGGCCCAGCTTTTCAGGATCTCACGACAGATAATTTCAATACCTATGCCAGAAGAGCTGACTCCTGTATCAAACACGCCGAGTTCGAGGGAAATTCCTCTCTTAAACCTGGAGACATGGTGAATATCGCCCGCAACCATATTATTATGATCGACACCATCGGTCCCGATCCGATGGGAATTGAAAAACATGCTAAGGCGCGAACTTGCGCGAGCCTCAGAGTCTCTGATTTTAATTTCACTTATATTCACAGTGGCGCTCTTAAGAATAGTTATGGGCCATCAAGAGTTCATATTTCAACCCATCGCGGGGGAACTATGTTTAACAATATGATGTTAAACGCGCAGGCGATGTGTCGCCGTATCGTCGCTGGAGATCAGGCGAAGGTTTCATCAAGACAATTGAATGCAAATGGAAATTTTGGCATTTTGCGCCACCAATCAAATGACCCTGCCTGTAAGATGAGTGCTCGTGTTAAACTTGTGGGAGAGGAGTGTACTGATGAATGTTTTAAGTAAATCGATTCTGAGTTTGAGTTTCATCATGCTGGCAAATAACGTCTTTTCAAAAGACTTAAGTTGCCCAGAGAAATTCAGCTTGAAAGAAAAGGCCAATACTCTCCTAGAAGTTGAATTTGCCGGCTCTCGCATTGATGGCATGGATGGGCATGACTGCCTTAACCAAAAGCATTTCCCCTACGCTCTGGCGATTTACGACGCTTCAAATGAAGTTTCTCGAGGCGCAGATGTGATCATTCGTCCCGAAAGCCTGCGCATTCAGTCTGTGGAACTTATTGATAGCGAGGCTTCGCTCTATTTAGCAAAATTCAGTGTCAGAGGACTTGGCATCGTCAAAGAAGTCGTAAGCAAAAAAGAAGCTTTATTTGAAGATGAATTTCTTTTTATGATGAACACAACTCCCGAAACCCAAAAGGCCCAGGGCTGTGCTTCTATTATAGCCGCCCCAGATAAGATCTTTGCTCGCAAAGAATGTCTGCCGAAAGAATAAAAAAAAGCCCTCATCCCTGAGAGCCCTTCAAAAAAAAAGGCACCTACGAGAGGTGCCCTTTTCATTTCTTTAATTTTGATTAGTGTTGCGTTCCGTTGGCGATTTCCATCAATTCAGTGATGTTTGTGATTCTTGTCACGTCTTCTCCGCGACAACCAGTATCAGTACATTGTTGTGGAACTCTACAGCCTTGAGCTGAATCGTAAACATAATCGTTTTCGCCGCGAACGAGGATTCCTTCGACAAGACCAGTCTGAGCATCAAAAACTGCTGAGCCTGAGTTGCCACCGAAAGTATCAAGGTTAGAAACGAAGTAGATTGGGTTGCGGTTATCACGAACATAAGCACCGTCAGCAATCTTAGTTGGAAGACCTGTTGGGTGACCAATCACCACAACATCAGTTCCATCAGCAACACGACCTTCTGTTCTTACAGTAAGTGGCGCTCTATCAGTCACAGCTCTGTCTAAACGGATAAGAGCGAAATCGTCTTGTGTGCGACCATCAAGACTTTGTTGAATGATTGAAGCACAACCATAAACGCTTTCAGCTGGAACTTCGATTTGACCTGCGTCTGCAGTAGCTTCAGCAAGAGCGAAATCAAAAACCCATTTTGAAGATGAACAATCATTTCTTGAACGAATACAGTGACCAGCAGTCACAAGTAAATCTGCACCAACAAGGAAGCCTGAGCAATTTGCAGCAGTCACTTGATCAGCGTAACGAGCAGAAGCACAGATGCCTCTATCAGAAAGTGAACTTCCGCGAATAATTCCTTTATCATCTTCCATTCTAATAGAACCATTTGGAATCATCGCCGCAGTTGAGCGAGCAAGTTCTAAGTGAAGCTCATTAACTGCCTCATAAATGTCTAAACGATTGTCTTCTCCGTAAATAACTTTACGTACTGAAGCTTGGCTAAATGTAGAGACCAACATGGTCATTGCAAGTACGATCATCCCTAATTTCATTTTATATCCTTATTGCATTAGCGAAATTGCCGTTTTCGAATGCTGCCATTAAACAGAAATTTACCTTTCCTTGACAACTTACAACTTCTTACTTTTTTACACGGTTATTAAAAGAAGAGGACGAAACTACGACTTCACGCATTGCTAACGAATGAAAACTTCCACTTACGCCCTTCTGGGTCTCTTAAAATAAAATAACTCAGGGCCCCCATCGTCTTAATTTCTGCTTCTGAATGGGGAGGTAATTGAAAGCGATAAGCGAAAAATTGACATTTCTGCTGCAATTCACTCAACGCATCATAAGAATCAACAGCGAAATCAATCAAGAGCGCCGCATTTTGAATCGATTGACTTGAAGCAGAACCCGATTCGAGAATCAATAATTGAAATCCAGCACCAGATAAACGCACGCCCTCACCTGTCGGAACTAGGTCAAGCTCCAAGAGTTCGCTCAGAAAACTACTGAGAAGATGTTTATCTCGACTCATTAAAACAATTTGGCGCAGTTTAAGTGACATGAGAAAAGTTTACGCTAAATATTCGGCGAATCCTACAAGCATTTAAAGTGAGCGGTGGGTGCGAATGATTAATGAAGACGCAGGAACACGTTGACATAAATTTCTCAGCCAAATTTTTTGCAGCTCATCTAGTTTTAAATTTAATGCCTCTCTTGCAAGACTTCGAGACTCAGGATGCTCAAGAAAAAGTGAATGGCGCATAAAGGACTTGCGGGAGATCCCAATCACATGAGTGTAATCGGCGAAGGTTTGAAAAAACTTCTCGTAAGAATCAAAAAGAAAAAGATTTTGCTCTAGGTTTTTTGCAAATCCAAAACAGGGATCAAGCCAAAGGCGTTGATGAAAAGGCACTGGAATCTTTTTTAATTGAAAATGAAACCAATCAATCATCGCCTCAAGAAATAACTCGTTAGAGAGAGGCCGACAAAACTCCATATGTTTTTGAACATCAGAGCGCCGACTGGCCCAGTTATGGCATAAAATATAGTGAAGTTTAGGATACTCTTCTAAGACTGAAATTGTTTCGAGGTCAATAAGCCCCGAGACATCATTCCAAATGATTACCCCTTTGTAATTCTCTTGGAGTTTAGGCATTAAACGACGGATGGTTTCTGGCCGGTAAGAATCAAGACTAATTGCTGAATAGTTTAAAAGCTCAGAGGAATTCAGCAGTGGCAAGAGATAGCGCTCGTATCTCGACCATTCCTCCTCCGCTTGAACGGCCTCGTTCAGAGGAGCAGTCGATTCGGCCCCAAAATCAAGGATACAATCAGCAGCTTTATTCCAGTAAAGAAGCGACTCATTGATTGAATGGGAGTCTAAATTTTGATTGCCGTCAGAAAATGAATTGGGAGTGAGGTTAATCACTCCCATTTGACGAAGATTAGGCAAGGACAGGGTCATCGGACGGATCGGTTGATTTGTCTGCAGACTTATCAGCGGCAGCTTTCAAACCGTCTTTTGGTGTCTTTGGAGTGTCAGTAGCTTCAGGAACAGAGATAATAGGGGCCCCAATATCTTTGCCTTCAACTAAGTCTTTCACCTGGCGTAAATCCAAAGTTTCCCAAACCATAAGGCCTTCAGCAATTCGGTCAAGAGCATCGCGATTTTCTTTAAGAATCTGCAAAGCGATTTTGTAATTCACATCAATAAAGCGATGAATTTCATCGTCAATCTCTTGCGCTGTTCGCTCACTATAACCTACGCCATCTTGTGGTCCGCCACCGAAAGGATTCATCCCTGGATTTTTGTAATTACGAGGACCCATCTTAGGACTCATCCCCCAACTACAGACCATGCTATTAGAAAGTTGAGTGGCACGCTCAATATCATTTGAAGCGCCGTTAGTGATTTCACCGAAAACAATTTCTTCCGCGCAACGGCCACCCATTAGAAATGAAATATAGTTTTCGGCCCGTTCTTTAGAGAGGCTCAACATATCTTCAGTGGGAAGCGTTTGAGTGACACCAAGGGCGCCACCACGAGGCATGATTGAAACTTTGTGAATGGGATCAGTGTGGGGCAAGTTCATCCCGACAAGAGTGTGGCCTGCTTCGTGGTAAGCGGTGACCCGTTTTTCTTTGTCAGAGATTACCATTGAACGTCGCTCAGGTCCCATCAACACTTTATCTTTCGCCGACTCGAAGTCATTCATATCAAGTTTTTTCTTATTATAACGAGCGGCCGTCAGAGCAGCTTCGTTCACAAGATTTGCAAGATCCGCCCCAGTGAATCCCGGAGTTCCCTTGGCGATAGTTTCAAGATCAACATCCGTTGAAAGAGGTGTCTTTTTAGTGTGAACTTTAAGAATTCCAAGACGGCCTCTAACATCAGGAGCACCAACCATCACTCGTCTATCAAAACGACCTGGACGCAAAAGAGCATTATCAAGCACGTCAATTCTGTTAGTCGCTGCAATTAAGATGACGCCTTCATTAGATTCAAAACCGTCCATCTCAACAAGTAATTGGTTGAGTGTTTGTTCTCTCTCATCATGACCGCCGCCCATACCGGCGCCACGGTGGCGACCGACGGCATCGATCTCATCGATAAAAATAATACACGGAGCGTGTTTCTTGCCTTGCTCGAAAAGATCACGCACACGGCTAGCACCAACACCGACAAACATTTCAACGAAGTCAGAACCAGAGATAGAGAAAAACGGCACACCCGCCTCACCAGCAACCGCACGAGCAAGAAGAGTTTTACCTGTTCCTGGAGGGCCCACGAGGATCACACCTTTTGGAATTTTACCGCCGAGGTTTGTATACTTCTTAGGGTCCTTTAAAAAATCGACAACTTCTTTTAATTCTTCTTTCGCTTCTTCAACGCCAGAGACGTCGGAGAAAGTGACTTTTTTGTCGTTGGCCGAAAGCATTTTGGCCTTTGACTTTCCAAAGCTCATCGCCTTGCCACCACCAGCTTGAATTTGGCGCAAGAAAAAATAAAAAATCACGATGAGTAAAATCATCGGACCCCAATTGATCAAGAGTGAAGCAAAGAATGTTTGTTTTTCTTCTTCAGCAAACTCAGGCAAAAGATTTTTCTCTTTCATGATTTCAATGGCGAGAGTCTTGTCTCCCGTCAGTGAAAAACGAGTCGCTTCCGCTACGCCTTTATAGCCTTCTTTAAAACGGCCTTCGATGGTGGATTCGCCGCGAATAGTGACTTCATCAACGAACCCATCTTTCATCGCTTGAGCGAATTCAGGAAACTGGATTTTCGTAAAAGGCTGGTTGCCTTCTGAGGCAATCTTCGCAACAAAGGCCATCATTAAAATGACAACGATCCAGAGAGTGAGTGTTTTTTGTTGTGGTTTCATACTTTCCTTAGAATTAGAGCTTTCGCTTCCTGAACATTATGAGCTTCTTGCTCAGAAACAGTCTTCTGATTTTATCGGGGGTCACGTTAACAATCAAGAACAACAGGCCTAAAGTCTAAGCTGATAGTGAAATTTCCAGCGCCATCCGCGACTCAAGGCAGCCTTTAGGCTCTTAGGCCAGAGGTTTGCCTGAAAGCGGTCTGATTTGCTGTTGTGCAAGGGTTTACTAAACTGAGGATAGGTGGGGTGATTAGGCAAAGGCAGTTCAGGAATCTGCGCACCATTTAGTATCCGCTGGGCCATTTCTTGGTCTTTTTGTTGCCAACTCAGATTTTCTTTTTGTGAAAGCAAAAAAACCGCTCCTGGAAAAAGATAGGCCTTCACTCCCCCACTTAAATCAAAAGGGCCTTTTTTATGGGAGGCGATGGCTTGAATGATTTTTTGAATCTGTTCCGCTAGATTGCCACGGAATGTCTGGGAGAGTTTTGGAATTTCTGTTTTGAGAATTTCTTTGAGCATGGAAGCGGAGGTGGGATTGAGTTCAGTGAGGGCGATAAAAAAAGTGCCAACGGTGCGTTCGGTATAAAACTCCCCTGCCTTTTCTTGACTCAAAACATGCTTTTTCAGCCGATAGGCCTCTTGATTGGAGCGCTCGACATAATGGCGAAGTGCTTGCGGGTAGCGCTTTTGAAAACCTTTCGTTTGTAAAAAACTTCGTAAGAAATTTCTCTCATAGCGCAAGTCAAGTGCCGTGGGATCTTGTAAAAAAGGGATCTCTAATTTTTTAAGCAGAGTGAGAATCTGTTTCTTTGAGACGCACAGAAATGGTCGGCGCCAGAGTCCATTGACGACGGGGATTCCGAGCGCATTCCCGTGAGTCGAAACCAGTCTTTGTCGCAACCACCACTCAAAAGAATCGTCGAGGTGATGGGCGCTTAGAAGGACTTCGTTTTGAGAATTTTTGAAGAGGTTCTCAGTCAATAAAAAATGGCGCTTGGCCCGCGCCTCTGCCTCAAAGTTTGAAGCGGGATTAAGAGCGCCTGCTGGCAGTGTAAAACAAGTCAGTGGCAAGTTAAGTCCCGCAGCGAGCCTTTGAACAAAATCTTCTTCGGCGGCTAAACCTTCGCGGTGACCATGATTCACATGTAAAAGGCGCACGGACGGCACCAAGTTCTGCTCCAGCATAAACTTGGCAAACAAACTAAGAGCGGTTGAGTCGGGGCCTCCGGAAACTGCGACAACCAGTCCTTGCTCTGATGTCCATAGGCCGTGATCGCGGGCGAACTTGGCGACATGCTGAAAAAAACCCTTGGCATAGGACTGGGGCTTAAGATTCATAAACGTCCGAAGGTAAACGGAATAGTGATTGACAGATATAGCGTGCGTCCTTAATATTCAAGCCTTAACTTTTAGATTAGACACCTAAAACCATGGCTTTGTAGCTCAGTTGGTGAGAGCGACGGATTCATAACCCGTAGGTCGGCAGTTCGACTCTGCCCAAAGCCACCATTTCCTTCAATTTTTCTTAGAAATTAGAATGACCAACCCATAGCAATCCCAGCTCCACGATTGGGTGTCGGCATTAAGGTAAACCAAGAATTATTTCCTTTTTGCATATTATAATGAACGCCCCAACCAAAAGACGCGCCGATAGTAATACCGGCCAAAATATCATGCAAATAATGAAAATCATCATTCACTCGGCTGACAGCAATAAATCCTGCTAAAGCATAAGCCGCTCCTCCGTACCCCCAGCCATGTCTAGCTGCAATGACGGAGGCAAAGGAGAAAGAAGCAGAAGAGTGACCGGACGGAAAAGAGTTTTCATCATCGGGATAACCTGGTCTTTTTTCTTTGATGACGGACTTGAATACCATGGTTGTTCCGGTCGCATACAACGTTGCCCTGGCCATTAGTTCGGCATTTTTTTTCATCTGTGAGTCTTCGTAATGGTGTCCATACCAAGTGGCCCAAGCAATATATCCAATATTTAAAACACCATAACCAATAATATCGCCAATAAACCCTGTATTACCTAGTGGCTGGGCATCTTTAAGGCTTTCACGCTTGCGATAAGTCTGATTTTTTTGATTAAAATAGGCCAAACTCGTAGCAAGAACTCCGCCGTAAACAATAAAACGAGCGTTAGTCTGAAAGGGGCTTGCAAGATCAGAAATAAAAATCTCACCCTTTCTTTTTTTGACTTGAGGGACTTCTGCTTGATTTTGTTCCGACTCATTTGCCTTAAGAGTTAATGACAGGCAAACAAGAAAAATCATCATCAATTTAGTTAGAATAACCATGCAACCCTCAGTGCTGTATACGAAGATTCCCATTCATAGTCTAATGTTGGATCAGGAATCTGATCTTCAGGGAGAACTTTATTAAAGACATCTGATCGAGTTACATGAAAAATCTCAATCAAATATTTTTTTGTTTCATATCCAAGTCCGAGCTTACCTCGAACAAAAAAACCTTTATCCGAAGTTATATTATAGCTAGGGCTCTTGATATTGTAGTTTGTAGTCAAACCAAAACTTACATCGCTTACAATATAAAAACGGGAGAATCGTTTAATTAACCCTAAGTCAATACTCATGCGAGCATAAGTGTCTGAGTTTTCAGTTTCTCCATCAACTCTACGTTTCTTTTTTTTACCAATATATCCAATATCTAAAGAGCCAAAAAACTCGTAATTCCTTGGTAAATAGAAAGAAAAATTGTACTGGGCAAAAAAATCTGTTTGACCGATTGAAGCGTTCTTGTCCTTAGCACTGACAACACCAGACTGAATTTTCATTATGAGTGATTGATCAATGCCATCACTTAGATATTGACTAAAACGTGACTTGAAAGACAGCTCAACTTTTTCTAAGCCCTCGTAACCCATCTGAACTTTACTCAAGGGAGTATCATCGTCGTAAATCTTTTTAAGACGACCATTATGACTAGAATGGATGCCTAAACTTAAAGAGTTATCATTTGATAGACCGTAGTCAAAAGTTATAATGCTAGTGATATGTTGATAATTAAACTCTTCAAACTCACGAATATTTGTTTCGTAAGTTTTCTCCAACAGATAAAAACCCAGCTCTGTTGTAGCTCTCCAATTTTCAACTCCAGGTTGAAAATGAATTGAACTCAAAGGTAAAGACTCCCCTTCAGTTGTTGCACCAAAAGAATTTGTTGTTGAAACAAATAGAATAAAAATGAAAAATTTCATGCGTTTATCATAGGCGTGAGATTCTAGTCTGTCGACGAGTAAAAGGGTATTCCATTAATTCAACGATTAGCTTTAATAAGTCCACGAGAGTTTTAAACTTGTATAACTAGCCTCCCATTCATAATGCAACGAAGGGTCAGGGGTTTGACCATCAGGCAAGATCTGATTGTAAACATCAGTACGAACCAAATGAGAAAATTCGATTAAAAAACGACTTATTTCATAACCTAGACCTATTTGGGCCCTGACATAAAAACCCTTATCTGTCGTAATAGAATAACTCTTACTTTTAATATTATAGTTCGTTGTCATTCCAAAACTAGCGTCAGCGAAAAAAAACAAAGGGCTTAAGCGCTTGATCAACCCCAAACCAAGACTAGTTTTTGCATATGTGTCAGAGATTTCGGTTTCTCCATCAAGGCGAAGCTTTTTCTTTTTTCCCATATAGGCGATGTCAATCTCACCATAAAGCTCAGTTCTACCTGAAATATAAAATGAAAATAGATAGCTTGCAAAAAAATCTGTTTGCCCAATAGAAGCATTCTGATCTTTAGCCCGTTTCAATCCTGACTGAATCTTTAAAACAACAGACTGATCGATGCCTTCAGATAAAAAATCACTAAAACGAGATTTAAAAGAGAATTCTAATTTTTCAATTCCTGAATAAACGGCATGAATATTATCTAGTGGTGACTGATCATCATAAATTTTCTTAAGCCGACCATTATGATTAAAAAATAATGTGCTACTAAAACTGTGTTCATCAGAAAGTCCGTAATCAAAGCCAAAAAGAGAAGATAGGTGTTGATAATTGAATATTTCGAAATCTTTTAAATCAGTTTCATAAGTTTTTTCCGTCAAGCTGAAACCAACCTCCGAGTTAAAGCGCAGATCGCTATCTCCAACTTGATAGTGTTGAGAACTTAGAGGGAGTTTTTCTACCCCATAAGCAAAAGCTCCATCAAAAAATGGAGCTAGTAAAATCATAATAAAATATTTCATGGATTTATATTAAGAGGTAAACGGTATGTCTGTCGATCAGTAAAAAAAAGGCCTTCCGAAGAAGGCCCAATAGAGATTACCAAATTTGTGAGTTGCGCTCGAAGCTATAGTAACGGTTCCCAGAACAAGTCGTCTGGAAATACTCAACTTCTCTATCCCATGATCTTGAGTAATAGCGTTCAGTCGAACATCTTTGATTTTCGATATAAACAGTGCGCACTTGAGTGTCTCTTACATAGTATTGCTCACAACGAGTATCATAAACAGTCACTGGGCTTTGCGAGTTTGAGACTTGAACAAGACCTACAACCGCAAGAGCAGCACCACCGACCGCCACTACGCGACCTAGGTCTCTCACGCCGTTATCGTTTGAACCNNCCATTGCTGCGTTGACGTTGGTTCATTGTTACCCACTGAGTGCGTGGCTGTGTATAACAAGCTTCATAAGAATTGAAACTTGTATCACGAACAACAACTCGGTCTTGAACTCGTGGCTGAGGAATTGGCTCATAACGAGTCACGCGGCCTAGGCGAACGCCTAGTTGATCAATCGCTTCAGAAACATAATAGGCTTCTCTAGATGTACGACGTAAAAAACGGTCCATTCCATACTCAAGCTCACTTCCATAACGTGGCTGACGGTTTAGTTCGATATTATGAACCCGCACCCAGCCTCTTCTTGATGTTAAGATCTGGCCATTTTGGGTTACATAACGAGCGCGGCCGATATTTTCAAAAGAATCAATTTCTAGAATTGTACCTGTTGGCAATTCCATCGATTGCTCTAGAACGCCACGATACATTGTTCGCACTTCAAGCGGCTGTGAAAGCCGATAGCGCTCTTGCGCTTGTGCCGCGAGAGAGACAAAACAAGACAAAATCAAACTTGCCGTAAGGAAAAAAGAATTCTTCATATAAACCTCGAGGGTGTTATTAGTAACCGAATGACGGAATTATAGCCGAACAAATAACGCCTAGCGCAACCCATGTAATCTTTACTGAGAGCAAGATCGTCAGCCGATCCCCCTAAGGGCTGACAGGCCAAGAATTCCATGTCATGCTCTACTGAAATCAAGGAGTTTAATATGCTGAAGTCTCTATTCGCCCTTTTGCTTGCCCTATCCCTAGTCGCCTGCCAGCCTAAAGAAGAGGCCAGTGCGCCTGTTTCTGAAGACGTCAATCCACAGGTTTTGGAATATTCCCAAAGCAATGACGAGTCTTGCGTTTGTATTGAAATCTACTCGCCAGTGTGTGGGGCCGATGGAGAAACCTACTCTAACTCCTGCCATGCTGGGTGCAAGAATGTCGAAATCGTCTCGGAAGGGGCCTGTGAGTCAGGTGCCATGGACAGATAAAGAGATAGATAAAAAGAAAAATCCCTTAGGATTTTAACCACTCCGAGGCCTTCAAAGCCGCACTGAAGGCCAGAGTATAACCATTTTTGTACAGTCCATGAATTTCAAAAACCCGATCAGAGAGAGGGGCCATCCACGGTTGCCGCCCTTGTCCCTTTTCGCGCAAACCACCTCTCACGGTTTTGCTGGCCTCTAAAAACTTTGCTTTATAATGAGGCTTTAAGAAATTGAGAAAAGTCCGCTCTTGCTCTTTCAGCTCTATCCAGTCAGGGCAGAGTTCTCCTCTCTTCTGGCCAGTTCCACCGAGCCAGACTTCTCGTGCCTGACTTCGATAAATAAAATTTTTCTGATCAAGAGAAAAACAAAAAGAACTCTCACCTAAATCAATACCGCTATAAGAGAGAGCAAATCCCGTCACCTCTTGCGTGACTCTTAGGTCTCGCTTGTCAAAGCCCTTAAAAAAAGACTCTCTCCACGCAACTCGAGATCCCCCTAAACATAAAATAACTCTAGAGAAATTTTGTGATTCACCTGAGGCATAAGTCACGTCACCAGCTGGGGTTATTTGAGTGACTAAAGTCTTTTGAAAACGAAATCGCGCATCTGTTTTAAGCTCTGTCAAAAGCCTCGGCAAAAAAACTTCAGGCGCAATCAAAAGAGTCTGATCCTCAAAAACCGGACCTGAGTCGATGAAAAGATCAGCAAAAGGCGCGGGAAGTTCGCCCACTCCTTGATGGGAAAATCTCTTAAACAAAGAATGTCTTTTTGACTCAGTCGCGAGATGCAAATGAGGGACAAACTCAACACCCGGTTGTGGATTTTCTTTAAAATAAGTGACCGCCAGAAAATAAGAATCAACGAGAAGGTCACCTAGAGGACTTAAGCCCCGTTGAATTCCGGAGCGATTAATCACCGCCGTTGAGCCCATAGAGCAGCCGGGAGCAAAATCTCCTGCATCAAAGAGCACGCACTCGTCAACTAAATCTGACTTTAAAACCTCTCTTGCTGTGAGTAGGCCCGCGATACCTGCGCCAATAATCGCCAATTTTTTCTGCATTTCTGATTGTCCTTCTTGTCAAATGACAGGGCCCGAGGCTACCCTTTTACCAATAAAGAGGGACACCCTCAACAAACAATAACAAGGTCATTTATGTCACTTGATCCCAAAGCGCTTGAGTACGCTTCAAAATCGCTCTCTATTTCTCTGCCTCAAACATTGGCGACACTCACCTTGCTGATTGCAGAAGAGTGTACAGTGCCCTTTATCACCCGCTACCGAAAGGAAAAGACTGGCGGGCTTGATGAAGTTCAAGTGAGAGCGATTGGTGAGGCCTACGAAGAATATATCGAACGGGAAAAACGCCGTGTTTATATTCTTGAAACATTAGAGAAAATGGAGGTCCTGACTCCAGAGCTTAAAAATCAAATTATGAAAGCTGACTCTCTCAATGTGCTTGAAGATATCTACGCTCCCTTCAAGCAAAAGAAAAAAACCAAAGGAATGCTTGCCCGTGAAGCTGGTTTATTACCACTGGCCGAGCTTATTCTTTCAACTCCACTAACTCTTGATAAAATTTTACTCGATCACACCGCTCAGTACATCAATGCGGAGAAGAAAATTGCCACCGCGAAAGACGCCCTCGAAGGTGCGCAAGATATTATCATGGAGATGATGGCCCATGATGTAGAGATCAAAGAAAAACTTCGCCAAGACTATTGGAAAGGGGCGAACCTCACAAGCTCACTTAAAAAAGATGCAGAAGCGATTAAAGACGCTTCAAAATACAAAGACTATTTTGAGTTCTCTCAAAATGTCAGCGAACTTAAGAATCCCAAGCATACTCACCGTTTTCTTGCGATGAGAAGAGGGATGACTCAAAAGGTTCTTAAGGTCGACGTCACCTATGATGAGCTGCAAGCGCTGGCCGTCTTGAAACAAAAATATTTTAACAACGGCAAACTAGGTTGTCTTGAGCTGATTGAGCAATTGGGGAAAAAGGCCTTACAGCTCTCAATTCACCCATCCCTTGATCTTGAGATTAAGACCGAACTCAAAAAACTCTCCGACGACTCAGCGATTGATGTTTTCGGAATCAATTTAAAAAATCTTTTATTACAGCCTTATTTAGGGCCAAAATCAGTGCTTGGAATTGATCCAGGCGTGCGCACAGGATTAAAGCTTGCTGTCGTCGATAACACAGGTAAATTCATTGTGGACACAGTGATTTATCCCCATCCTCCACAAAATGACAAAGCAACGTCGAAAAAAGTTCTTGAAGCCATTTTAGATCAGTTCAAAGTCGAGCATATTGCCATTGGCAACGGAACCTATGGCCGAGAATCACTGGACTTCATTCAAACAGAAGTCAGACAAGTGAGAGATGGCGCCGTTAAAGCGACCATGATCTCTGAGGCCGGGGCCAGTATTTATTCGGCTTCAGATATTGCCCGAAAAGAATTTCCCGATAAAGACCCGACTGTCAGAGGAGCGATTTCAATTGCTCGCCGTTTTCAAGACCCACTAGCTGAACTCGTAAAGATTGACCCCAAATCAATTGGTGTTGGTCAATACCAGCATGACGTCAACCAAGCGAAGCTCAAAAAATCACTGACTGCTGTGGTTGAATCGTGCGTGAACTTTGTGGGAGTGGATCTCAATACAGCTTCAGCGCCGCTCCTTTCTTATATCTCAGGCATTGGTCCCTCTGTGGCGGAAAATGTCGTGAAATTCCGTGAAGAAAAAGGCGGTTTTAAAACCCGTGAAGACTTACTCAAGGTGACTCGTTTCTCTCAAAAAGTTTATCAGCAGTCGGCAGGTTTTCTTCGCATTTATCAGGGGAAAAACCCTCTCGATGGAACTTTCATTCATCCAGAAACTTATCCATTGATTGAGGCATGGGCAAAAAAACACGACACTGATCTCAAAAACTTGGTCAGCGATAAAGAGGCCATTGCAAAACTTGAAAGGGACCACGAATTCAAAACTCAAGTGGGTGAATTTACCTTTGCTGACCTAGTAAAATCTCTAAAAGCTCCCACTCAAGATCCCCGTACCGAGTTTAAGAGTTTTGATTTTCGCAAAGACATTCAAAAACTGGAAGATCTCAAAATCAATGAATGGTATCCAGGAATCGTGACGAATATTACTCAGTTTGGAGCTTTCGTTGATATTGGACTCAAAGAAAATGGCCTACTCCATGTTTCACAAATCGCCGATAAATTTGTAGAAAATGCTCTTGATGAATTGAATGTCGGTCAAGAGGTGAAAGTGCGTGTGATTGAAGTGGATCTTGATCGCAAAAGAATTTCCCTCAGCTGTAAGCAAGATGCTGCTGAAACCGCGAGAGTCACTGTTTCTCGTGGGCAGCAGTCTTCAGGGGGCAATAATCATTCAAGACCTAATCATAACCGAGCTCCGAATCCTGCGCAGGAAAGACCTCAAGACAGACCACTTAAGAATAATGCCTTCGCCGCTTTGAAAAATTTTAAAGTTA
This sequence comes from Bacteriovoracaceae bacterium UBA6166, assembly GCA_002435795.1. Lineage (GTDB taxonomy): Bacteria > Bdellovibrionota > Bacteriovoracia > Bacteriovoracales > Bacteriovoracaceae > UBA6166. The sequence continues at coordinate 141,286 of DIUE01000016.1, forward strand.
AATAAGAATTGAACAAATGGCCTCCGTTCGGTGCTAAGGAGAACTTAACCCACCGAACGGACTGTCTCTAAAAAATCATTATCCTTTTTGAATTGAATCAAAGACCAAAAAGAAAAAATCAGAGAAATTAAAACGGGCACTAAAAATGAGACCAATACAATAGGCGTCGAAAAACGCACGGGAATTTTTCGGTCCACAAATCCAGCAGGCATGATCTCTCCTATATGCTGATCGAGTATATAAAGAAACAAGCCGCCGAAGCTCAGACCCAAAATCACTGCAGTCAAAGTCATCAAGATGAGAAAAAGCGCGCTTGAGCGATCCAGAGATTTTCGAGACGCGCCCATAATCCAAAAGCTGGCCAAGTCACTTCGAATTTTATCAAAGAAAACCAGAAGACCTGAAGTAATACAAAGGGAAACTAAAAAAGTCATGGAGATAAAAAGAAAGACCATAACGGTGGTTTCAAGATTCAGTGCCCACACCAATGTTTCATGTTGTTGCTCCCATGAAAGATAGCGAATTAAGTTCTGCTCCATCTCAGTCTTAAGCACAATAGGGAGAATTTTAGGCAAATCAAGAGATGTTTCACCAAAAAAACGCAAGCGATTCACTTCTCTGGAGCGAATCATATTTTGAAGTGCCGACAAACGAATCCAACCATGCAGACTATCAACCTCTGGCACATCCGTCATTATTGACTCTTGCAGAATGACAGTACTCATACGTGGAATTTCACCAATCATTATCAGATCAGTATGAGCTGGGCTCATTATTTTAAGCTCATCACCACGGGTGGCCTTGAGCTTAAACGCTAAATCTCCCCCTAAAACTAAATTCAGAGCGCCCTCCTGAGGCAAAAACTCAGGTCTAACAGCAACACCACGAATAATTAAGGGTGAGACATAATTCTCACGGCGAACAAGAAGCTCAAGTTCAAGTTCAGGAACGATCAAAAGATTTTTGAATGCCTCATGAGACTGAATTTTTTTGAGAATTTGTTCTGACTCAAAACGCGCCTGTCCACTCAATTCGAGAACACCAATGCCTTGAACCAACTGCGAGCGCCCCACAAGCTTTGACTGAAGGCCTCCCATTGTGCTTTGAAGAACCAGAAGAGCAAAAGCCGATATAAAAAGGCCCACCATCGCGAGGATGACGAGCCCTTGTTTACCTTTGCCTAAAAAGATAGAGCGAAGAAAATAGCGATGAAACTCTAATTGCATGAATTATTCATAGAACTTTCGTTTCGATTCGACCAATTTTTTTAAGTAATCCGAAGGTGTGTAGCGATCTTTATTCACTTTCTCTGAGAAATTTAAAAGGGCGTCACAAAGTCTCGAGAGACCTTCACCGTCAGCGTATCGCAAAAGGCCTCCTCTAAATGGAGGAAAGCCAATCCCAAAGATTAATCCAAGATCCACCATCGCCGCACTCTCAACAATACCATCGGCCAGAACGGTTGATGCCTCATTGATCATCGGCAAAAAGACGCGCATTTGAATTTCCGTTTCACTCATTTTTTTGCGCTCACTAGGAAGCACAGATGCAAGCTCAGGATTCACATCTCCTTGCACACCTTTATCATCATAAAGATAAAACCCTTTTTGCGTCTTGCGACCAAGCCAGCCTTTCTCACTCATCACACTTGAGAGTTTACTTGAAGCGGCCCGCTCACCCAGGCCCTCATGAAGAATTTTGGCGACTTTCACGGCCACATCAATTCCAACTTCATCAAGCAGGCGACCAGGTCCCATCGGCATGCCAAAATTCAAACAGGCATCATCAAGGTCTTTTAAAGAAACCCCTTCTTCGAGTAAGAAGCCTGCTTCATTGAGATAAGGCATAAGAATACGATTGACTAAAAATCCCGGACCATCTTTTACGATCACTGGAGTTTTCTTCACTTTCAAAACCCACTTATAAAGCGCTTCCAAAGTTTCAGGAGCGACTTTATCGTGAGTGATGATTTCAACTAATGGCATACGATGAACTGGATTGAAAAAATGCAGACCGGCGAAGCGCTCTGGGTGTTCCAACGCCTTGCTCATCTCCTGAACGGAAAGTGACGATGTATTTGAAGTGAGTAGACATGTTTTACTAACTTGTTTTTCAACTTCAGCGAAGACCTTCTTTTTCACGTCCATATTCTCAACAACCGCTTCAACAACCAGATCCACTTTTGAGAAGCCTTCGTAACCTAATTGGGCGCGAATTGAGCGCTGCTTGCGCTCAAAATCATCTTCAGACATTTTTCGGCGCTTAACCGCTCGTCTAAAATTTTCAGCGGACTGCTTAAGACCAAGCTCAAGACCCGCCGGCGCTAAATCTTTCATTAGTGGTGCCATTCCCACATCGGCCATCAACCAAGCGATTCCTCCACCCATAGTTCCAGCACCAAGTGCCGCCCCTCTTTTGAGTTCTGGCAATTTGCTCTTAGAAGCTGGGCCATTGTATTTCTTTGCCCCTTCCATCATAAAAAAGAGATGTTGAAGATTTTGGCTTTGCTCACCAACACAAAGCTCACCAAAGGCCTGCGCCTCTAGCATTAAATAAGAGCTGCGGCCCTTCATCATGCCGGCTTCCATCACATCAAGAATTCTCAAAGGAGCTTGATAAAAACCTTTCGTTTCTTTTAAAACATTCTCGCGAGCTTTTTGGAAAATAATCTTTTTAGTGACAAAATTATCTGTCGCCATATTTCCAAGTGACTCTTTAAGGCTCAGACTTTTTGGTCTCTGCTTTAGATGATCAACTGCCTTGGGTAGAAGATTTTCCTTAGGATAAACTTCATCAATCAACCCAAGCTTCTTACCCTTTCTTCCATCAACCGTTTTCCCAGTCAAAATTAAATCAAGAGCGCTCGGGAGACCAATTCTTTTAGGCATTCGGTAAGTGCCGCCGAAACCTGGCAATAATCCAAGCTTCACTTCAGGCAATCCCATCTGAGTCTTGCGATCGTCCGAAGCAATAATCGTTTTACAAGAAAGAGCAAACTCCGTTCCCCCACCGAGACAAACACCGTGCACACACACAACTGTGGGGATAGGAAGATCTTCTAATTGGTTATAAAGATTTTGACCAGCTTCAGCACCGCTCGAAGCTTCGCTCTCGGTCTTCATACCGTTAATCAAATTGATATCGGCACCGGCAAGGAAGCAAGACTCTTTATGAGAAAAGAAAATTGCGCCGCTAAGCTTGCGCCCTTCGCCCTGAAGATGATCCAAAATTATTTTAAGTTCTTTTAGAGTCTCCTCATCGAGAACCGTCATGGATTTATCGCACTGAAATCCAAATCCACAATAGGCAACTTGCTCTTTTACTTCAAAACTAATTCTTTTTGTATTCAACATCTATGACTCCAATTAACTTAAATTTTCTAAAAGACAAGCACCACCCTGACCGCCACCAATACAAAGGGAGGCGATTCCATAACGGCCACCACGACGTTTCAGTTCATGCATCAGAGTCACAAGCAAGCGGCTTCCAGTTGATCCAACTGGGTGTCCAAGGGCAATACCACCACCATTCACGTTTAATTTATCCATCGGCACCTCACCAAGGGCACGTGGAACATCAAAACGCTTTGCGAGTGTTTCGTCTTTCATCGCCATTAAGACAGCTAAAACTTGCGCGGCGAAGGCCTCGTTGATTTCAACCAAGTCCATATCGGCAATAGTCATTCCCGTGCGCTCAAGAAGACCATTCATCGCCACCAAAGGCCCCATTCCCATGCGCTCTGGCTCCAGACCACCAAAATGATAATCAACCAGCTTCGCCATTGGAGTCAGATTGTATTTTTTAAGCGCTTTCTCACTGACAAAAAGCAGGGCCGAACCACCGTCTGTAATCGGACAGCTATTACCTACCGTTACAGTTCCAGATTTCTTTTCAAAATACGGTCGCATTTTACCAAGACCTTCAACCGTTGAAGACTCACGAGGTCCTTTGTCTTCTGTTAGCAAGCGATCTGATTTTGGTCCATAAATAAGAGGTAGAATTTCGTCTTTGAATTTCCCTTCTTTAATTGCGGCGATTGCCAACTGGTGTGAGCGATTGGCGAACTCGTCTTGTTGAAGTCTCGTAATTCCAAATTCACGGGCCAACAGCTCAGCGGTATTCCCCATATTCAAACCACAAAACGGATCTGTAAGACCTTGCTCAATTGCGATAATCGGAGTGAGGTAAGGAGGCCTAAAAGAGGCCATCAATTTAAATTTATCACCAACAGATTTGGCCTTCATGAGATTGACGAAAAGATCCGTCATTTCTTTGCCGTAAATCAACGGCATCTGAGACATGGATTCAACTCCACCAGCAACAATCACATCACTGCGACGACAAGCTACTTTTAAATACGCCTGCGAAACTGCTTCCATGCCAGAGGCGCAGTTGCGGTGAACGGAATAACCAGAAGTTTTTTTATGTAGACCCGCTTCAAGAGCAATCACTCGTCCGATATTTGGATACTTCGCAGGAGTTCCAGTATTTCCCATAATGACTTCATCGACTTCATCATCTGGAATTCCCGCACTATCAATCAATGCTCTTACAAGATAGGCACCCAAATAAGGAGCTTGAATATCTTTGATTTCTCCGCCGGCCTTGGCCTGTGGTGTTCTCTTACCATCAACAATATATACATCACCCATTATTAAGCGCTCCCTGCTTTTAAAATTTCATTTGAACGTAACTAGGATAGTCCAAAGAGAGCTTAAGATAAAGGTGAATTGAATCAGGATTTTATTGAGAAATGGAATAGTCGGTTATTGAATGAAAAACTAAAAAAGAAGTGAAGAGGAACCAAACGACGAGCCGCCTCTTCACTTCTTGTTTTGCCCGAAGGCCTAGAACTTTACAACTACACCAACGTTGAGAGAGAAGAAGTCAGCAGACTCGATCTCAGTCCCAATATTTTGCAAACGAAGTTGATCTGGGTTTTGAAACGGATCAGCTTCAGCTTTTGAATTAAAACCACTCGTCAAACCGCGAGTATAACGGAAATCTAAACTCATCCCGATTTGCTCAGTGAAAAGAATCTCTGAACCAATCATCCCAGTAGCACCAACATAACTTGTCGAATAACCTTCGTCTCCGAACTGGATATTGTTCAAATTGAAGTTGTTCCCGTTATCAGTGTACTGAAGCTTTGAACGGTTATAATTAAGAGCCCCACCGATAAATGGACGGATCTTTGAGCGATTCGTTAAGAAAAGCTTTGAGTTCACAAGCATCTGAATATTTTTATAATCGATGTTTCGCCCCTGTCCAAATGACTGAAGGTAACCAGGATTGAAAAGTGGATTATTAAAACCATTCACGAACTGATTGCTATAATCTTTAATATCCATTTGTGTGTATCCAATACCCACACCAACAGAAAGTGAATCAGTCACAAGACTTTCAAAAGTCAGACCCATATTGATCTTGCTTTCAAAATCAATTCTCTCACCACGAATATTGGTTACACCAAAAAATGGGAGAATCTTATTTGTATTTTCAACTACAACTGGTGTTGGGGCCGGAGCTTCAACAATAATGGGTGCCACTGGTGCTGCTACTACTGGAGCCGCTTGAGTGGTTTGCACTTGATCCATATTATTGAATCCGTCGGTGAAGGCCTTGTTTAATTGACGAGCAAGTTTCTGCTCCTCTCTTATACGAATGTCTTCAATCTTCTTCTGCACCATCTGCTCGTTTCTTTCTTCAAGTTTACGACGAGTCTTGGCCATGCGATCGGCCGGTGATTCTTGTGGCTTTTCTTGATAGAAGCCATCGATATCAAGCTGTGGTGAATTCAACACAGAGTCTGTGGCAAACAAGAGTTCGTCTTGTCCGTGTGCCTGGGCCATCAAACTTAAGTTCATACTCAAGCCTGCTAGCAAGATCAGCGTTTTTGTCGTTCTGGTTTTCATAGAAGTCTCCTTAAAGGCGCCCATACAAGAGGGTTTCAAGTATCGGATGCCGCATATATAACAAAGCGCGCCAAACATACCAGACTCAGGAAAAACTTCACCCAAAAAGACCGAACCATGAACATTTTTTCACATGCGCGTCATATTTCAATGTGTTTTCAATGGGTTAATTACTTAGGGAAACGGTAAATTTTGAGATTCTGCCGATCATAGACACGTTCAAAGGCACAAACAAGGCTTCGATCCGTTCGAGTACACTCGCCGTCCGGGAGAAAAAAGGCCCTGACTTCCTTCATGGCACTCATGGTGATGAGCATTACAACCATTAATAAAAGGATGTACTCCACTGATGTTTGACCTGCTTGTTCGTCCTGCTGAAATCTCATTCTTCTATTTTACCGATAAACTGACCCAGAACAATGGGGCTAAATATTTTCAATAGCCTTAGACTAAGTAACTGATTTTACTTGAAATCTCAAGCAAATCCCTCAATTAGAGGTAATGCTGGGCCTCACGAAGACCCATAAGGGCCGAAAACAGCCCCAGCTCGGAGTGTCGGTAGGGACCAAAATAGCTCACATTTTTAAGCCTCGTTCGCTTGCCAATAATGCTTGTATCGTAAAGTTCCAAGTCCTTGTTTTTATTCACCTGAACTGCGTTCAGTGCCAAGGGCTCGATCCAAAGCTCTCGACTCTCCGTCATTTCCTCGAAGGCAATGTCTTTTAAGGGCATATCTATCAACAAAGATAATTCTTTTCGAAGAAAGCGCCTGATGCCATGTCTCATAAATTCTAATTTCACTCCTCGCAGCTGGCTAATCGGGAGATGAAACTCTATTTCAGAGGCCTTGACACTGGCCTGCCACCATGGAAACTCCGTCCCCATCTGCAGGAGGCGCGTGCAGAAAAGATCCATCCCATCCCATGCTTGCAAAATGGGATTATCAAAACGCCATTTAACACGCACTCCACTATAAGTTGAAGGGAGAGGAGAAATTTCAAAAGGGTGTGGCTCCGGCATATTGCCAAAGAAACACATTTTTTCCGGATGAATGATTCCATCAAAACTCGCAAGTTCCACACTCCATGGTTTTTGAGAGTCAAATTTCCATTCACGAATCGTTGTCATTTTATACTGACCACCGCGCTCGAGATGATTCTTCAGAAGTTCATCAAGCAAACGCTCCGTCTCAAGTTTATACTGAGGAGAAAGCAACGAGAGAAAAAGATGGAAGCATTCAAGTTTAGAAACAGTAGGGCTGAGTTGATGATGAAAATGAGAACGAAACGTATAAAGGAAGAGCTGATGAATAGGTGAAATTCCCTTGATCTGATCAGGGGAATCAAAGGCGGTCCGTTGATGAAGATTTTGAGAGAAAACTTCAAATATCTGCTTCAAGCTAGGAGGACATTGTGTCAGGAATAGCTCGTAATTTAAACTCTCCACTCCTTGAAACTGGTAGGCGCTGGCCGCTAGACGGCGTGTCGTCGCAAGAAACATTTCGTCAAATTCACTGCGATCATCGAGGGATTTAAGCCAGGTAAAATCCAGTGAGTTTGATTCAAATAATTCAGGAAAGATGCGCCAAAGTTCCCGCAGGTTTTCACTCGGGGCCTGACCTAAGAAGAGTTGGCGGTTTTCGATAAAAACAAGATAAGGTTTTTGATGAGTGTACTGCTCGATATTGATCAAAGCAGGGACTCCTTGATCAATGCCAAACTGACGCAGAAATTCTCGCTCAATCAAGCGGGGATTATAGGCGAAAGATTCACCGAAGCTCATTCGCGGATCATCAAGTAAAAGAACTTTTTGACCTCGCTTAAGTAAACTCAAACTCAACAAAAAAGAAAGATGTCCCTTCCCTACACAGAGCATTTGAATGTTTTTATCTAAAAGTTTCGAGGAAAAATTAAGCAAGGGGGCCTCTGAAAAGTTGTGTTCGAATCGATAATGCCGCTTGTTCGAGCTGTTGACGAGATTTAGTATAATCGGCCGGTGGGCCTTTAGCAAAAGAAGTCATCTCTAGCAAAGCCTTTGCCATCTCTTTTTCAGTTTGAATGGTTCTTAGCCGCTCAGGGCATGTCGCCATTCCCTCTTCATACTCTGTCGAGCGATAAATCTTAGGCCCAGTGATGACAGCGCAGCCTGCAAAGAGCGGCTCTTTAACAGAGTGAATGGAGCGACCAAAACCGCCTCCGATATAAGCGAAACCGGCTCTTGAGTACAGCTCTACTAAAACTTGGCGCTTCAGTAATAGGACAATTTGTGTCTCTGCTTGAATTTCGACCTCGCCATTGCTTCTCTCAACCTTAAAACCAAAGGCCTCGAGAGTTTCCTGCATCAACTTTAAACCGCTCTCTTCAAAATCGTGTGGCGCTAATAAGACCCGCCAATCCAACGAGAGTCCTTTCAGTAAAAAAATATCATGTGGCCAACAAGACCCCATGATCAATCTTTTTTCACGAGGTACAGCTTCAAGCCAAGTGAGAAGTGTTGGCATTCGCTGTAAAACGGCACCGGAATCACAAAGTCGTTTGATGACTTGTAGGGATCGAAAATCAAAAACATCTTCATAGGAAACCCGTGGCATGGTTTCAAAACGAATCCGTTCCGATTCACTGGCCAAAAGTCTTTGCGTAAAGAGGCCATGCACCCAGCGCCAAACGGAGTGAGAAACGACTCCATTGCCTTTGTTTTTTAAGCTGGCAGCAAGTAGCCCAAACTCTCCCCCTCGCCTTTTTAAACGAAGGCCCAAGGCCAAAAGATCTGGATAAAAATCATAACGACATAAATAAAGTGAACGGGCCTGAGACCAAGCTTGAACACAGCGAAAGGGGGCCGTTAAGAGCGGCAATCGCAAAAATCGAACTTGATCAGCGCGGTAATTGAGTTTGAGTGCCTCCAGTTTTTTCTCAAGGCTCGGTGAAGTGATGATGATCTCAACGGGAAATCTCTGAGCAATATCGACTGCTATTAACGGCCAAACCTGCTCCCACTCACCTTCACTTGAAAGATGGTAGGCCCGAGGAACAGATGTCAAAAATGGTTGACTAAAAGGACCGTCTTTTTCTTTGAGTTCAAAAGCAATTCTGCGTCTACTTGGCGGCACAAGCAGCAAAACTGGTGCAAACAAAAGCAAAATGAATCGCTGAAAGGTGCAGGATAAAAAGATGATGAAAGCGCTCAACATAATAACTAGATTAGCTCAACACCAGAGGAAAGGGAAACTCTTTGCGTGAGAGATTTTTCCCCTTTTTGTCGTTCTCTCCCATTAACACTCAGTTTTGCGAAGGAATTCACCGATAGAAGAATGAACCTGGAGCTTAGAGGAGTTTCCATTCATGACGGCATCAAGTGCAAAGTCTAAAGCTTATTTACATCAACAGCTCGAGCAGATGACAGCAAGTCCTGCAGGGGATGAGACCTATTTGCTTTTCCTTGATGATAAATCCTATGGGCCATTTCATACCGCCCAAGTCAGAGAGTTAATTCAATTAAACGAAGACGAACTCAGCGCGGATAATAACTCCATAGAAACTGAGTTGATGATTCAAAAATACGGTGAAAATGAAGCGATGCCGTTTTATGAACACCTGCCCTTCCAGCGTCGAAAGCCCCAACTACTAAGCCAAACAGACTTAAAAGCTGAGAGCGCAGAAAACTTTTACTGCTTAAAAAACGGTCAGCAATTAGGTCCTTTCAGTGTTGATGAGATTGAAGAAAAATTGCAGTCTTATGAAATTATCCCAACTGATTTACTGAGCAATGACTCTGGTGTGACATGGTTTAAACTCTATCAATACGCAGAATTTGAACGCAGAAATTCAGACTCACAAGAGCTCCCAAGCGCACCTGCAGGGAATGTTTTTGTGGAATCCCATCGCCAGACGAAGCACAAGCTCACGACTCCGCAACGGGAAGTTTTAGAAACCGAAGCGATCACAGGCCTTGCCTACTTAGGCAATCTTAGAGCGGGCAAAGGAATTGAAGTTCAAAAAGTTAAAAACCGCGGCGACCTCACTGACCCTGAAAGAAAAATCGAAACCGAAGAACAAAGCTTTCAGTATTTTTGGTATGGACTGTTTTTCATTTCTCTCACAGGAATTCTTTTAGTCTTTTTAACTTGGTCGTCTCCGACACCATCTAACAAACAAATGACAAAAACAGCACCTGAAATGTCAGCTGAACAGGTGCCGACACTTAAAGGTCAGGCGATCCCTGCGCCGGAATTGAAAAAAGCGGCTGCAGAGTCTAGACCTTCGAGACCGCAAGTTTCAAGGGCCGCACCAGTAGTCAAACAAGTCGCCAGAACAAGACGTGCCGACCGCACGAGCTTTACAGAATCGGAAGCCTATAAAAGGGCCGAGGCTTCTGTTGGTTCTGATAATGAAGATTTTGCGGACGCAGAGCAAGCAGAGTATTATTATGACGACGGCAGCGCACCCATCGAAAACGACCCCGTGAGACGCCAGGCCAGCCGGGAACTTCTCAATCCGAATAGTGAATACGACGACTGGGCGACCGCTGTGATTCGCGCCCCAGCAAGTGAAGACGGCATTCAAGAAGAAGACGATATGCTTGATTTATTTGATGAGTAGGACTTGAAGGACAATCGGCCTCAAGCTAAGATGAGGCATGACAAATACAGAAAACAACCCCAATTTACTCGCTCAATTTCGCCCACCAGGATTTCCTGGCTCTTATTTTCTAAGTTTTGAAGGTATTGAAGGCGCCGGAAAATCCACTCAAATCATCAAGGCAAAAGAAACGCTAGAGTCCCGCGGTTTTCGGGTGCTCGTCCTGCGAGAACCGGGTGGAACGGTCTTTGGCGAAAAACTTCGTACTGCCGTTTTAAGTGCAACGACTCAGCTACACCCCTTGGCCGAGGCTTATCTTTTTGCCAGTTCGAGAGTTCAACTTTTAAATGACGTCATCTTAAAAGAGCTGAACACGCCGGGCACGATTATTATCTGTGATCGCTATATTGATAGCTCCCTTGCCTATCAAGGTGTAGCGCGAGGTCTAGGGATTGGTGTCGTTCTTGAGATCCATCAAAACTTCCCTCTCCATCTCGTCCCACATCTAACACTTTATTTAAGAATCGATACTGAAACATCGATGAAGCGCCAGAAAATGCGTAACGCTCCTAAGGATTATTTTGAGGCGCAAGGACCGGAGTTTTACGAAAAACTCGTCAATGGTTATGATCGTGCGCGAGATCTTTTTCCAGAAAGAATTCGCACCATCGATGCCTCAAAAGATTTTGAAAGCGTACAAAAAGAAATTCTGGCCGCACTCGATGGACTGCTCTTGCAAGAGCGCCAGAACGAAGACGCCTAAAATATGACTCATGATTGCACTGTCAGACGACGCTGGTTAAAAGCATGGGAGCAGAAAAAAGCCGCCCATTTCACTCTTATAACAGCTCCTTTGCGCTCAGAAGATGGAGAGAGTTTTCTCCACCAATGGCAAGAGACTCTTCTTCAGGAAATCTTTGCTCTTGAAAGAGGAGTCGCCGCCACTCATAGCGATATTCAGCATCCCGATATTATCCGCATCCGCCCTGAGGACGCCGGCCGCAAATACACTGAAAAACATCCTGAAATTGTGGAGTGGTTGCGCACAAAAGACTATCTCCCCCTTGAGTTTCGCTACCGCTTGATTCTGATTGAAAATGCTGATCTTTTACCGGAAGAATTTCAAAATAAACTGCTCAAATTGCTTGAAGAACCGCCGGAAAGAAATCTCATTTTAATGACAAGAATAAGGCCAGTCTCACTTTTGGAAACTGTCGAAAGCCGCGCTCTCAAGTTGATTCTTCCAGGCCCTCATAAAACTCAGAACACAGCGACAACCTCAGCAGTGCCCACCGAGTTTTGTGACTATCTCCAAACTAACCCAAGCCCTTCAATGGCCGATCTCGCGCACCCGCTGCGCCAGAAAGAATGGCATCTCTTTCTTGATGCAATGAAAGATGGAGAAGATTCTGAGCGTCAACTGGTGCGAGCGCTGCTTGAGTTTGAGGCGCTACAACCGGCTTCCTATGCACGCAAGGCGCGGCTGTTGCGCAACTTGAAATGGTTTGAAGAAAGCCAGACCTTTAATAATAGTCCAGCAGAGCGTTGGAACACCGTCCTAGCGGATTATATTTAGCCCTGAGACGTGACAAAGAACGATCATAAGTGGATGATTAATGGTTCTTAAAACACGAGTAATCATGACCACATATACCGAAAATACAGAGATCGATCAAACTCAAACCCCTGAAGCTGAAGTTGAAAATGACCCAAGCCAAATTGATCAGAACGATCAGAATGATCAAACCGATCAGTTGCCTGACGCCGAGCTTGATGAAATGCAAAGCGAGCAAGACCGCGAAGACGCCCTATCGGCGGAGAAATTTCGCGAAGGCGATCGGCTTATTTTTGTCAGAGTGCGTTTTCCAGGCAACGCCAAGTCGTTTCCGTTCTTTGTAGGCCAGAGAAAATTTCAGTACGGTCAGAAAGTTGTCGCCATGAGTGACCGCGGAATGACTGTTGGCTATATCAACTCATTCCCCTATGAGTTGCCCTTCCATAAAAATATGCTTCCCATTCGCAGCATTTCAAAGCTCGCGACCGAAGAAGACTTTCTTTTACAAAGAGAAAATCTCCGTCGCGAGCGCGACGCCAGCAAACTCTGTGCTCGCCTGATTGAAGACTTTAAACTCGAAATGAATATTACCCATGTAGAGTTCACTCAGTTTGGCAAAAAAGCGGTCTTCTACTTCAATGCTCCTCAGAGAGTGGATTTTCGCGACTTGGTTAAAAGACTCGTCACAGAACTCAAGATGCGAGTAGAACTTAGACAGATTTCTGTTCGCGATCGCTCTGCCGCTATCGGTGGCATTGGTGTTTGTGGACTGCAGACTTGCTGCTCGTCTTTTTTGCGCAATTACGGAAACGTCTCAATCAAGATGGCGAAGAATCAAAACTTGGCACTTATACCAAGCAAGATCAATGGCGTTTGTGGTCAACTCAAATGTTGTTTACGCTATGAAGACGAAGTCTATCTCGATAAGCGCCGCCGTCTACCAAGAGAAGGGAGTTTTGTTGCCCTTGAAAATGGGGACAAAGGAAAAGTTTTACGTATTCATGTCTTGATTGAGCAGTTTGAGCTTTTAACAGATCAAGGTCAAAAGCGTCGCTATAGCGTCTCACTCTATAACACCGCTACCACTTTGCCGGAAGGATGGAAATTCCCAACAGAGTTCCAGCATATTATTGATGAATCCAAAGAAGTGCTTGGCCTATCAAAAGAAGAGCAAAAACAAGCGGAAGAATTCGTCAGCTTCTCAGAGGCCCAACATCAAGAAATTGCCCTCGCCAATCTTGCTGATTTAGACCAAATGGATTCAAACTCAGCTCATGAGAGTGACGACAGTGATGATTCAACTGAAGAAGCTCCAAGGCCTGAAAGAAATGAAGCCGACGGTCCTCCCAGAAAAAGGCGACCGAGAAAAAGAAGAAGAGGCCCTAAAAAACCTGTCCAAGAATAAACTTTAGGAGAGTTGATGAAAGTTCTCCACACTAGTGATTGGCATTTAGGTAAAAAACTTTATAAGACCTCAAGGCTCGACGAACAACGCCTTTTTTTAGATTACCTCATTCAAACAATTCAAGAGAAATCGATAGAAGTTCTCGTCATGGCCGGTGATCTCTTTGATGTTCCGAGACCCTCTGACGAATCCCTCACTCTTTATTTTCAATTCTTAAAAAAGCTTCAAGAAGAAACGAACGCAGTCTTTTGCTTGATCTCAGGCAATCACGATTCAGGCCGCTTTCTTGATGCCCCAAAACCTTTACTGGATCTCAATCGTTTTTTTGTGGCAGGTAAATTTCAAGGTGCAGAGTCTCTCAAAAAAGTCACACTCAAGGGAACGCAAGGAGAAACGCTTGAGTTAACTTTGCTGCCTTTTTTTAGAAGCACAGATCTGCTTGAACTCGATAAAGCAGAACCAAATAAAGAAAACCTCGAAGTTGGTGAAAGACTCCTCTTAAGTCTACAAAGACTTATTCAATCAGCACCAAAAGAAAATCAGAATCAAAAGAAAATCCTTGTCGCTCATCACCTTTTCGGCGACTCAACACCCTGTGGGACGGAGCAAGGCCTACATCTCTCAGGTCTTCAATCGGTTCCGCTGCAATTTCTCAAGGGGCACTATGATTATGTGGCCCTAGGCCATATTCATCGCGCTCAGTGCCTACAGAAAAGCAATCCTATTATCAATTATAGTGGCTCCCCTCTGCCCTTTCGTTTTGGAGAAAAAGGTCGAAAGAAAATTTTTATCTATGACAGTTTAACAGATGAAGTTGAGACAATCGAACTGCCTGAGTGGCGCAAACTCAAAACCATTCAAACCACCAGCGGGCAGATGATTGAAGATCTTAAAAGAGAAATAGCAAAGGGCGTAGATGCCAATCTTTTTGAGTTATGGGAAATACGCTGTGAAATCGACAAGCCCAGCGCAGGGCTAGCAGATTTGGCGAGGGAGCTGACGAGAAATGAAAACCTCGAGATCTTAAGCTTTCAAACTTTTATCACTCAAGATGGAACACAAACGCTAGAACAAAGTTCAAAACGAAGTGGGCTCAAGGATTATAGCACTGAGAAGCTCTTTGAGGTTTATTATCAAGAGAAATTCCCTCAGAGCTCAGGCCCAAGTGAGCGTTTAAGACAAGAGTTCAAAGAACTCTTAGAGCTTGTGAGATTGGATCATCTGAGGGAGGAGGAATGAAGATAGAAAAACTCCTCATCGAAAATATCACCTCCCTTCGAGGTGAGCACTGTATAGATTTTAAAACCCTTTTAAAATCAGATGATCTCTTCGCCATTACTGGGGCCACCGGCAGTGGAAAATCAAGCTTACTCACCGCCATCTCACTCGCCCTCTATGGCAAAGGCCACAAAAAGGGCCTCAATGCCGAGGATTTTGTCAGCAGTGGCAGCGACAAGGCGCGAATTGAATTAAGCTTCCGCTACCAAGGCAAGCTCTACAAAGCGCAGTGGCTTTATAATGCCCTTGGAGCACGGGGCAAGCGGCTAGCGAACGCGGAAACCTCAAGAACTTTATACTGCGCAGATGAGCTGCTCGAAACCAAGGCCAGTGATCTTATTGGGTTGAGCTTCGATCAATTCAATCGTACCGTCATTCTCAATCAGGGAGAATTTGCAAAATTTCTTAATGGAAGTTTTGCCGAAAGAAAAAAAATTCTCGAAAGACTTTATGACGGTGAGAACTTAGGTGAACTCAGTAAAGCCTTGAGACAGAAAATTAAAGATCTCGAAGGACAAAAACAAACTCTAGATCAAATTATTGACTCAATGATGCCGGTCTCTGAAGAGCAGCATAAAAATGAGTGCCAGATATTTGAAAATTTAACAAACGAAAAAGATGCTCTCGAGTTAGAGTTTGAACAAGTTCAAAACTCTTTTGATGAACTTAAACTCCTGGTTGATATTCTTAAAACACTGCAAGACAAAGAAAAAAGAATTGCTGACTATGAACTGCAATTAACAGAAAAATCAAATAAATTTTTTGTTCAACAGGTAAAGGTCACTCAGGCCCACGAACATGAAAAAGGTCTAGAAGAAAAAGAGCAGTGGCTAAGACCCTTAATCGATCAAGGCCTTAAGTTAAAAGAGCAAGCAAACTCACTTAAAGAGAAAAATCTCCACTGGCAAAACATTCTTAACAAATCACTTAATGGTCAAAAGACACTTGAGGAATCAGAAACTCAACTCACTAAGGAATCTCTGAACCTAGAAAGTTCCCTTCAGCTTAAACGAAGGGAGTTACCAGAAGAGCTGAATGCTTTTAAATTAGATTCACCGGCAGAATGGCTCAAAAAAATTCAAAAACTCAGAGACCGGCAGCGCGCCCTGGAAGTCAGAGAAAAATCTCGATCAGAGTCAGAACATGAATGGCAAAAACTTAAAGATGAAGGAATCAAACGCAAAGAGAGGATTCTTCAACTCGAACAAACAATTGAAATAAAAAACGCCTTCTCAATTGAAATTTACAAAAAATTCAAGGGGATCTCGTGCGCCTCTACTCTAGCAGATCTCGCTCAAAGCTTAAAAGTCAGCTTGCAAGCGATAGAACATCAAAACAAGCTTATCTATGAACTTGACCAAAAATGCGCCAAAACGAATTTAGAATATCAGGAACTCATTCAACGATCTCAAGAATCAACCCATTCCTTTAAACCACTAAATGAAAAATTAGAACAAGAGGAAAAAAGTCTCGATTTAATGAGTACGCAGTTAAAACTACAAGAACTCATTAAACACAGTCTACATCAGGGCGTCTGTGAAATTTGCGACTCCGTTGTTGGCCCGGAACTAGAGAAAAAGCTTATTAAGCAAGAATCATACAATGACCAAAAAACTCTAACTGAAAAACTAAGAAAAAAGGTGCAGGATCTTGAAAAAGAGATTGCTGTCTTAAACTCCCAGAAAAATCAAACGGAACAAATAATAAAAGAATTTGAAAACGAAAAAAAACAAAGGCAAAACAACTTAACCGATCTCTTCGGTAAGTTTGACTACTCCGCGGTCGAACTGCCACTCATACTAGAGCAAATTAACCAATCACTTCCATTAGTACAGAAAAACGAAAACGAACGACAACAAATTTCAACACAAGTAGAAATCGAATCCAGAGAACTCACTGATCTTCGTGAAAAATTTAAAAACCTTTCAAAAGAAATTGAAGGACATGACCTCGCACTGAAAGAAGAGAAAAAAGAACTCACACATCAAGTTAGTCAATTTTTGCGAGAGCTTAATCTTCCAAACAAGCTCAATCAACTGGAACTCAGAGAGATTGAAGAGCTGATCTTTCACTATTTTGAAACAAACAAAATAGAGCAGGCCCTTTATGAAGTTAAAGACAAACTCAATCTAAATCAAAAACAAAAAATGACGAATGCTCAAGATCTCTCCGAGGCACAACAGAAGATGCTCCAGCTCAGTGAGGAAAAATCACAAAACCATAGCACTGTTATGGCCATTTGGACTCAGCTTTTAAGCCTTGAGTCCGAGCTAGGTCTTGCCCTTAATGCAGATGAAAAAGGCTTAAGCGCCAATGATTTCGATCAAGTTTATCAATTATTTCAAAAGCATCTGCAGGAAAAAAGAAAGCTTAGAGCGGCCGATGAAAAAGCACTGCAGGAGATGCGCAGTCATAAAGAACAACTCGAAGGCCTCTTGGGTGGATTAAAAGATCAGTTAAAAGACCAAAAGCAGCTATTAGTTGTCCATCAAACAAATCTCAAAGCACTTATTCAACCTATTAAAGAAAAACTCTCTCCAAAATGGTCTGATAAGATCTTGAGTTTTGACCCAAATGAACTCACAAGAGAGATCATTGACTTAATTCAAGACTATTTCTTTGATGAGTTCACTCCTTTTACTCAAAAAGTAAAACTGAATCTCAACAATCACAAACAGAAGATGATTGAAATTGAATCTCAATTAAAACTCTACCGTCTTAAATCAGTTGAACGAAATGAAAAGATTGAAGATCGAAAAAAAATCAATCAAACACTCAATCTCAAACAAGAGCTTTTTTCACTTATCGGCAAAGACGAGTTTCGAAACTTTGCCCTGAGTTTAATAGAGACAGACTTAGTGGCCCTAACAAATCAAGAATTGAGTCACCTATGTGACGGTCGCTACCAATTGAAACTCGTGGACTCAACCTATGGACCCGAGTTTTACATCATCGATTTTTGGAAAGAGGCCAGTAGCCGCAAAATCGACACCCTTTCAGGTGGAGAGACTTTCTTAGTCTCCCTTGCCATGGCACTAAGCCTCGCCGAGATGAGCCGCGGCCAAACAGAGATAGATTCCTTCTTTATAGATGAGGGCTTTGGGACACTCGATCAAGATTCCCTCGAAGATGCGCTGGAGATTTTGATGAATCTTGAAGCTCGAGGAAAACAATTAGGAATCATCTCTCACGTAAAAGATCTAACTGATAGGATCGCCGTCAATATCCATCTTAAACGTGGTCCACTAGGCGTGAGCGAGATCGAGACTATTTATCAATAATAAGATTCTCTCTTAAATATTTAAGAAGGGCGTATCGATCAAAATGAATTCCATCTCTCCAATGGGGTGAGAGTGGATCAAGTGCCAAGTTTGTTTGATGAAAGGGATAAACATAGACTCCATCACCTTTCAATGAAAGCATAAATTCTGTCCATTCTTGATAGCGTTTTTGAAGCTGCTCATCTTTTAAGAGCATTTCTTTGAAATCATATTGGTATGGGGCCATAATAAAATGAATCTCAATTTGAGAAAGCTCGGCTTCCTTGATTATCCGTCTAAAAAAACCGAGGGTCACAGGATTGAGTTTCGTAAAATCATTTAAGACTTGATTTGAATAGGTGTAATAGTTCTCATTAACTTGCATCATAAGATTCTTCTTTTGATCAATCGTTAATGGCCGATGAGGCGTTTTCGTTTCTTTCAACGGGCTCAAAATCATCGACTGTTGAGTTGTTCCGTCGGAATGGATGACCGTTTTTCTATCCTTCAATCGTTTCCCCATGACAGATATTGCAGATTCAATCACCTGATGAGAGAGATGATACTTAAACTTCGCAAGAACTGACTCCTCATCCAGAAGGCCCAAAGTGAGACTCCTTAACTTGTCTTGATAGAGGAAATCTCCCGACATATTAAGATGATTAAACTCGAAAAAATCCACCATATAAATCAGTCGTCGAAGCTCAGGAAACTCTTTTTGGGCCTGCTTAAAAAAAGCGTAACGAATAGGCGTCTGCCCCCCACCGATTGACCCAGAAAAACTCTTCCCATTAAAAAGCTCGTTCATATCAGCAGGAATGATTACTTCTGAGGTTGATGAGCCCAGAATCAATGTATCAAACGAATTATTCGTCTCCATGAGCTCAATTTTTCGCAGTAAAAAATTATCGTGATAGGGATAGAATGGACTCTGTGGGTTTGATTTTAATGTTTGTTTAGGATTGACGAAAAAAATTAGAGCGCCGATCAAAAGGGCAAATGATAAAACACTGATAAAAAAGCTCAATAAAAACTTTGACTGCTTCATAAATCCCTAAAACTGAAAATAGAGAAAAGGAGAATCCTCTCTCAACATCATCAACGAGCTAATAAATAGAATTGCCATCAAAATGCCTTGCCATGCCTTCCCTTGAAAGCTTTTCAATAAACTGTCAGTGTTTGACGCCTTGAAAACGATCAATAAACCGACAACTAATGCCACAGCAAATCGATCTCTTGTGCGAGAAGAGAATTCGGAAAGACTAAGACCACCAGAGAAAGAAAACATTTGCTCTAACCATAGCAGAGCATGATTGATTGATTCGGCCCTAAAAAAGACCCAACAAATGACAACAAGAAAAAAAGTAAGCACTGGCCAAGTTTTTCTCAAATAGATGGAAGTCATCTGCTTCTTTTCTATTTTTAAAATGCGTTCAATCGCCAAGAGCGAGCCATGAAGCGTTCCCCAAAAGAAATAGCTCCAAGCAGCTCCATGCCATAAACCTCCAAGCATCATCGTGAGCAAAAGATTAAGATAGGTACGAGAGGGCCTTAGTCGATTCCCACCGAGTGAAATATAAAGATAGTCTCTGAGCCAAAAGCTCAAGCTCATATGCCATCGACGCCAAAAATCGGTGATACTGGTCGCTTTATAAGGGGAATTGAAATTCGGCGGAAAGCTGAGCCCGAACATAAGGCCTAGCCCAATCGCCATATCCGAGTAGCCGGAGAAATCAAAATAGAGCTGCAGGGTATATCCAAGCGCACAGGCCCAAGCCTCTAACATTCCTGCTTGAGCAATATTAGCGATCACGGGATCGATGGCCATCGCCAAACGATCGGCCAGCAGAACTTTCTTACTTAGGCCAATCACAAAAAGATAAAGACCTTTTTCAAACAAACCGCAGTCGAAATGTTTCTTCACACTCTTTTGTAATTGTTCAACTAAATCAGAATGGCGAATAATCGGCCCAGCGATAAGCTGTGGAAAAAAAGAAACATACGTCGCAAATGAGAGAAAATTGCTATAGGGCTTAGAATGATTGCGGTAAAGATCAATGGTATAACTCATCGATTGAAAAGTATAAAAAGAAATTCCCACGGGCAATACAAGGCCCTCGACTAAATCGATGGTAGGGCCATTCAGTAAACTTAAGAGTTGATTTGTATTCTCAATAAAGAAGTTGAGATATTTAAAAATAAAAAGTAAACCCAGATTGAGTGAAACAGAAAGAATCAAGAGTGATTTTCGGTAGAGGGGAACTTCGCTCTCCCCCATCTTTTTGGCGATCAAAAAATCTATATAGGTCGAAAAAAAAAGCAGCGGAATAAATTTATAATTCCAGTAGGCATAGAAGAAATAACTGCTGAGAAAGAGCAGAGGCATTCTGATTTTAACCCAACTATGTCCATAATAGAGGATCAGAACTATCGGCAAAAAAAGAAAAATAAATTCGAAGCTATGAAAAAGCATCTGGTTCAAGCCGATTTACAATTAGTTATCTTAAATAATAGTTTAGCCCTCAGGATCAATTAAGAAAAGCTCAAAGTCCTTGCCTATTTGTCGGACAGCGCGATAAAATTTCTCGATGAGCGATTTTATCCAAGGGGCCCCTCAGGTTCCCCATCCCTATAACGATGATGATCTATTACAATCTCTTCTCGCTCGTTTCTTTCCCAAACAAGACCTCACTAAGATAGAGTCTGAGCTGAAGCGCTTTTCCAATCGTCTGCTAAGCGAATGTGAGTCTAGCTCAAATAATGCTGAGTTAAATCCGCCAGTGCATACTCCCTATGATCCGTGGGGAAAACGAATTGATCAAATTGTCACTGCACCCGGATGGGAGTCACTTCGAAAATTTAGCGTTGAAGAAAAACTTATTGCTGATGCCTACTTGCGTCCGTACGGCGACCTCACTCGCCTACTTCAATTTATTAAAATTTTTCTTTTTCATCCATCGAGTGCCTTTTTTACATGCCCGTTGGCGATGAGTGATGGAGCTGCTCGTTTGCTAGAGCTGCACGGATCTGAAGACTTAAAGCAGCGAGCGTTTAAAAAACTCACCTCAACAGACCCATCAATCTCTTGGACTTCCGGGCAATGGATGACAGAAGCAATTGGTGGCAGTGATGTCTCAGAATCTCAAACAATAGCGCGCTTTGAAAATGGCCAGTGGCGCCTCTACGGTAAAAAATGGTTCACCTCCGCAATCACAAGCGAAATGGCCATGGTCCTTGCTCGCGTCGAAGAAAAGGGCAAGACGATTGCCGGCAGTGGCGGATTAGCTCTCTTTTACCTTGAAATGAGAAATCAAAACAATGAACTCAATCATCTAAAAGTTTTGCGCCTCAAAGAAAAACTTGGAACAAAAGCATTACCAACGGCGGAATTATTACTTGAAGGATGCATCGCTGAGATGATCGCTCCTGCGGGTGCTGGAGTAAAAACCATCTCGGCACTCTTTAATATTACTCGGATCTATAATGCTTGTACTAGCCTTGGCTCACAGAAAAGGCTCTTAAGCTTGGCCCTTGACTACGCTGAAAAACGCCACGCTTTCGGACAAAAACTTATCGAAAAAGCACTCCATCAGCGAACACTGGCCAAACTCACAGTCGACTATCATGGCCTTTTTCACCTGACGTTCTATTTAACCCGCTTGCAAGGCCTTGATGAAGTTGCCCCAAGTGATAGAACACATAAACTTCTGAGGCTTCTTACTCCGGTCGCAAAATTGATGACTGCAAAGATCAATATGCAAAACACCAGTGAGTTGATTGAATGCTTTGGAGGTGCTGGCTATATTGAAAACACCGGTCTCCCAAAATTTCTACGGGATTCGCAAGTCCTGTGCATATGGGAAGGAACAACTAATATACTCAGCCTAGATACATTAAGGGCCATCATCATCAATGATGGTTTGAGTGCATTCATGACGGAGTTGACGGAAAGGCAAGACAGGATTGATGAATCTATTTTTAGAGCAGAGAAAAATCTCCATTTAGCTGCTATGACCCAGCTTAAAGATTGGGTCAAAAATTTTGATCAATTATGCCTTCATTCAAAAGAAGCAAACTCCCGTGATCTGGCGTGGAGCCTAGGGCAGATGATAACGGCCCTACTACTTCTTGAGCATGGACAAGAAACACAAAACCCAAGTTATATTCAAATTGCAAAATCTTATTTTTTGAGAAAATTATGGATTGTTAGAGATGATCAATTTGATCCCCATGAAGACAAGCTCATTTTAAGCCTAAAATAAAAAAGGAGAGGGTATCACTCCCTCTCCTTTTTTATTTTATTAATTGAATTATTATCTTTCGATTGTCACAGCAGGTGTATTTGAAACTCCTGAAGTGAAATCTCTATAGCGTCCATCGTCCTCAACTGCATTTCTTGGTCTATCATTCACTCTAGTGTCTGCATTATCTGTAGTACGGTTTAGGCGATCATTAACGATAATCACGAAATCTGGAAGGTGCTGATAAGGAGTTTTACTGCCATCAGTTGTACGAAAACAAGTGATTCTCTCAAGTGGCTTCACAAGATGCTCTCTTTCGAGAAATCCTTTTTTGTAAGGCTTAAAATTCAAGCTATGATCAAGAACAATACCTCGAATGCTTTCAGTATCTGATGACCATACTTCCCCGTGAATTCCTGGAACCACAACATCAGTAGCTTTAACAAAGCCTAGGTAACGACAAACGCGATCAGCATCAAAAGTGGCCTCATCGATATCTTTTTTATTAACTTTAGAGATAATCACTCTTTGACCGAAGAACGCCTCGTCTATTTCAGCGCGAGTGAAACTCTTGCTCACGAGTAATGAGCGCTCAGAAAGAACTTGATTATCAGCATCTCTCTCGGCTTGATCGGCAAGGCCCGCACGTCTTTCGAGATCGAGTCTATAGGGTGATCTGCCAAAGCGAGAAAAACAATTATTTAACTGTTCAGCTGTAGGATCTACTAATCGATCACAATTGTTTTTGGCCGGTGGGGCCGGTTTATTATCATCATGATTGTTAGCAAAACCTTGTAAGCTTAAAATCATACCTAAAAAGAAAATTGTCGTTTTCATAAGCACTCCTAGAGTCACTGAAAGATTCAATCTTCCATGTGCATAAAAGAGGCCAAAATGATTGATAAGAGCAGCTCTGAAATTTGAAGGGGTTAATGAGGTTCAAAAGAACGAGGCCGTCTAAATTATAGACGGCCTGTCAGTAAATTATTCAAAAAACTAAAAATCACAATTATTGGGCGTTCTTGGGAAAGGGATCACATCTCTGATATTGCTCATGCCAGTGATATACATAATCGCTCGCTCAAAGCCTAATCCAAAGCCCGCATGAGGGACCGAACCAAAACGACGTAGGTCTAGATACCACCATAAAGGCGCTTGATTCATCCCTAGGGCCTCCATCCGTTCTACTAAGCGTCCTAAATCATCTTCTCTCTGTGAACCACCAATCAACTCTCCTACGCCTGGAACCAAAACATCCATGGCGCGAACAGTTTTTCCATCGGGATTCTGCTTCATATAGAAGGCTTTAAAATCTTTAGGATAATCTGTCACGATGACAGGAGCTTCAAAATGCACTTCTGTCAAATAGCGCTCGTGCTCCGTTTGAAGCTCTGAGCCCCAGCTCGTTGGAAACTCAAACTTGCGATCTGCTTTGCCGAGAATTTCAATGGCTTCAGTATAGGTAATTCTCTTAAAAGTAGTGTCCCTAACTTTTTCAAGGGTTTCCCGTGTGACTGTAACACCTTCACGAGCGTGCAGAAACTCTAGCTCAGGACCGCACTCTTCAAGAGCCCGTTTGATGAGAAACTGGACATAGGAACTTGCGAGATCAGCAACTTCATCGAGGTCGGCAAAAGCCACTTCAGGTTCAATCATCCAAAACTCTGCAAGATGTCTTGGGGTATTGGAGTTTTCAGAACGAAACGTTGGGCCAAAGGTATAAACCTTACCAAGGCCTAAAGCGTAGCACTCGGCTTCAAGTTGACCAGTCACACACAGAGAAGTTTCTTTACCGAAATAATCCTGTTGATAATTCACCTCGCCGTTTGCGGTTTTTGGAGGGTTTGCCATAGGCATGGTGGAAACATTAAACATCTCCCCTGCGCCTTCAGCATCAACCGCTGTAATGATCGGTGTGTTGACATAGAAAAAACCGCGCTCGTGAAAGAACTGATGAGTCGCCATAGCGAGACAATGCCTAACACGAAAAACCGCACCGAAAGTCTGAGTGCGAATTCTTAGATGTGCGTTCTCACGCAAAAATTCTAATGAAGTCGCTTTTTTTTGTAACGGATAAGACTCATCCACTCGCCCTAAAACTTTTAGGTTTGAGGCCTGCACTTCGACTGATTGATTTTTTCCACCAGACTGAACGAGCTTACCATGAACTTCGAG
Organism: Bacteriovoracaceae bacterium UBA6166; assembly: GCA_002435795.1. Taxonomy (GTDB): domain Bacteria; phylum Bdellovibrionota; class Bacteriovoracia; order Bacteriovoracales; family Bacteriovoracaceae; genus UBA6166. The sequence goes on from DIUE01000016.1 coordinate 165,692, forward strand.
GGCCGCTCCTGTTGTCACAGAGACGCCGTCTTCATAGCCCTCAATGCCTTCATCAGCGACGATTTGTAAATCGGACTGAGTTGAGCCGTCGTTTAAAACGATAAAGGAAAACTTCTTTCCTTTGCGAATACTTTTTACCCAGGCCTTAACTTCCACCTTGCGGTCGACAGTAGGGTTTGACAATAAATCCTTAATTGTTTCTCTCATGGGAATCTTTCCTTATTCGAAAACTTTTTCTCTAATTTGGTGAATCTGTTCTTTTTTTAATCGCGGTCCATATTGAGTCACAAGCTGAGTTGAACAAGCACAGGCCAGACGCCCAGCTTCGGCAAAACCTAAATCTTGCGAGAGGGCCCATAAAAAAGCCCCCGCAAAAAGATCCCCTGCTCCGTTCGTATCGATGGCCTTGACTTTGTGAGTGCGCACTTCAATTTCTCTTTCACCGTCAAAAATCAACGCTCCTTCTTCCGAGCGAGTAATAGCAAAAGCGTGGGTGTATTCCCGAAGAGCAAGGCAAGCCTCTTCAAAAGTTTCTTTCTCCGTGAAAGTCAGTGCTTCCTCTGTATTGCAAAAAAGTAAATCAAGTTTTGATCCGCCCATCATTTCTTTTAAGGGTTCACGGAAGTATTTCGCCATGGCCGGATCAGAAAACGTCATCGCCGTTTTCACCCCGTGAGCACGGGCATAAGTTAAGGCCTCAACCGCAGCTGCTCGCCCAGTTGGGCTTGTCACAAGATAGCCTTCCACATAAAGCATCTGGGATTTCTGTAAAGAATCAAGGCGAAGCTCTTCTGTTGAAAAGGTTTCCGTAATTCCTAAATAGGTATTCATCGTTCGCTGGGCATCGGGAGTAATCATCACGAGACATTTGCCGGTGATTCCTTCAGAGCGTTTTTCTGTTAGGTTTGTTTGAACTTGGTTAGAGAGCAGGTCTTGATAATAGAAATCCCCTGACTCATCTGAGGCGACCTTACAGGAATAAAAAACTCTGCCACCAAGTTGAGCGGCAGCAATCATAGTATTAGCCGCCGACCCACCACAGGCCCTACGGTGTTTTAAATCTTGAATAACTTTTAATAATTGAGTTTGACGGTCTTGTTCTACTAGGGTCATTACCCCCTTTTCGATTCCGTTTTCCTTTAAGAAAGTATCGGTGACCTCTACTTCCATATCGACTAATGCATTTCCCATTCCGTAAATATCGTAGAGCGCCATAAAATCCCCTTCAGCTTAAAAATTCCTCCCATCATAAACAGGGACTCAGGTCTTGTCATCAAAACACTGGTTCTCTGGCAGCTTCCTGCTATAATAAAGCCAACCGAACGAGGAGAGAACGCCATGAGCTTAAGAGATTTTTTGAATAAGAAAAATGAACTGAAAGAGACTATCGACTCTCGCAAAGAAGAGTTTCGCTTAAAGTGCATACTCGTCTTAGAGGAAATTCGCTCTCTCAACCAAGACCGCTATCACGAACTGATGAAAACATTCTCCTCGCAGTACGACGGATTGAATGTAAAAAGAAAAAAGCTCTTAGGCTTCTATGCACAGTGCAAAAATGAGCTCCAAAAGCTCAAAAAAGAAGCACAAACAGGCTTGCAGGACGTCAAAAAAGTCGTGAAAACCACAACCAAGAAAGTCGCTAATACTTTGACTCAAAAAATAGCAAAAGCCCCTGCGAAAAAGGCCGAAAAAGAACCAGCTGAAAAAGTCGCCAAAAAAACGGTAAAGAAAGCGGCAAAAAAAGCAGAAAAGAAAGTTGCTAAAAAAGCTCCTGCGAAAGCCGCTGCTAAGCCAGCGAAAAAAGTCGCAAAAAAAACGGCAAAGAAAACAGCAAAGAAAACCTCTAAGAAATAAAAGCGCCGCCAGCTCTAGCGTTCAAGCTGAGCTGGCAACTCTGTAAAATAGGTTTGATTAATAAACTGCCGATACCAAAATAATGACCTAAAACCATAATGGCCGCCATTCTCTAAAACAATTGTCTCAGGACCTCGCTCTTCAACTTCAGCAGACCATGTATAGTCATTGAGAAAATCATCCTGTGCCACTAAGACTCGCGCACCTTTAAAGCCATTTTTCTGCGCCTTATCGATCCAGTAGTACAAATTGCCTTGCTCAGTGAATGCATCCACCGCTGCTTGTGGAGCGTATTTTTGATAGTATTTACTGAAATTCAATTCTCTAAACCATCGTCGGTAACTTGGAGAGAGCCATCCCAAACGTCGGCCAGGAATGGTTTGCCATTTTTTCACTCGCTCAAGCGCTTCAAGAGAATTCGCTAACTCCGAGTGAAATCCTCTGGAAGCCGCTAGGCCCTTTGCATGCATAAGACTTCTGGAATCAGCAGGACGAGAAAGATCCAATGTGCACACGTCTTTGAGTCTTTTGAAAAGACGATAATAATCAAGACCTAGATAGGCGGAGCTTTCTTCAAGAAGCTCATCAAGTCTCAGAAGAGTTTTGCCAATATGAAAAGGAGGACTCACAGAGGTGGTGTCCATTGTAATGACGGGATTTTCTGATTCACTATCAAGGCCCGCGACCATGGCGGCAACAAACCCACCGTAACTCACACCATAAACACGAGTCAGATCTCTTTCGATAATATTATCTTTTTTAAAGACAGCATGAACTTCGCGGATCGCTTGATAAATAGCATTTCCTTCTGCCAAAAAACTTCCCGTAGGTCGTGCAGGGTTTTGAGAAATATACTCCGTCCCCCACGGGTTAGGGAAAACGGCCACATGATAACCAAGGCGCGAAAACTGATACATTAAAGCACGAGGTTGTCGATGAGAGAGATTATTGAAGGCGCCAGGAATCACAAAGATGACCGGGGCCTTAATGATTTTTCCGCGATGATCCCGTTGAAGTCCAAGCTTAACAGGCATCCAAGAAGTCGCCATTTCCTTGGATCGCACTTTATAGTCTTCCGCCTTAACCGGTAAATCCCGCCATGAAATATTTGGGCCGTAACAAGTTCCATGAATAGTAGAAACGAAAGGATCTTCCGCTGGATGGTGGTAATCTTCTGAGAGCATTCGGGATCTCTCAGGCCAGGGATCAATAGCGCTCGTGATTTTTGTATTAAAAGCGATAATCGCAAATATAAAAACTAACTTAAAAGTTTTTTGGTGAGGCCTCATCCGTTGACTCCTCGAACGTATTTAAATGATAAGAATTTATCGGTTTAAACCACTACAAGTTGAGCGACAAAGGAGTTAAAGGTGACTAGATCGCTTCATCGTCAGATTTTTCGTGCATACCCAATATATCCGAGCAATTTAGGTCCACCAATTTTAAATTTAAAGCCCGACATAACTCTTCTACGGATTATTGAATAGAAAAAGGCCAGATCAAAACATGGAGCAATCCCAAATATTTCTAAATGTTGAAGCTTATGGATCGTCATCATCAATTTCAACTCATTTGGCTTAATAAACAAGTGAAGCACATGGAGATTTTTAGGAGTATTTGGAACAAACCACTCCATAAACTTGATGACAATTAACCAAGATAATAAATTTCTATTGAAAGTATGATAAAAAAACAGACCACCCGGCTTTAGTATCCGAGAACACTCTGCTATCACATCTTCAGGTTTTTCTACATGTTCTAAAAAATCCATGGCGCAAACGACATCCATTGAAGCCGTCTCATAGGGGAGATGATAAGCATTTCCTAAGCTGTAATTGACAGTTTTTGTTTGATCTCGCTCTCTCGCGACTTCTAAACTCGAAGCTGAAGCATCAAGACCTGAAACATGACTATATCTCGTTCCTAAATAGTTTGTCAGAAATCCGGCCCCACATCCGATATCAGCAATCTTTAAATCTTTTGAACTGAAGAACTGTCCAATGATTTGATCGACCCAAGGATTTTTGGCATTCTGTTCCGCTCTCAAGACTGCAATAGGATCATTATCAGCGGTATACCAACTCTCTCCAAGATGGTTGTAATAATCATTATTAATTTTGGGCTTCATGCCGTTTTCCTTTTAAAAAAATCCAATAAACGATCTGATAAACGGTGAAAAGAAAAATAATCCCTGCTTGAATTTGAATAATCAAGTTTAACTGATTTTTCCATGCAAACCAGAGACAGAAAAGTGAAACGGGGTGAATTAAAAAAAGAAAAGCATGTAACCACTGCTCTGGGGCATCACACTCATCAGCGTGGACAAACTCATCTTTTGTGACAAGAATACTTGATAGAACACAGAGAAAAAGAAAGACGTATTCATTATGAAAAAACTGAGTGTAGATGAAAGGAACAAAAAAGAAAAACGAGTCGATTGGGTGCCCAATTCGCTCCCAGGCCTTAAGTCCACGTTTATGATGAAAGATAAACTCATCAAAAAACATCAACAAACCTTGAAAAATCCATGCACTTAATATCAATGTTTGCATATTTTTAAAATCCCACCAGTCATGGTTAGCCCCGGTCCAAAGGCGACAGTGGCAATATAAGTAGAGTCTACAACTTCAGGATCATGAAGAATCTCATTCCAAATATGTGGCAAAGTCGCCGAAGACATATTCCCTCTGGTTTTCAGAATAAATTTAGAATGACTGACCTGCTTTGGATTCAATTTAAGAATTTTCTCTACCAATTCAATGATTTTGGGTCCACCTGGATGTACGGCAAAAATCACATCGTGTTTATCTTTGTCATAATCAATTTGCGCTTTAAGAAATAATTCCCGCATATAAGTCTCAATATTCTTAGCGATTAGAATTGGAACATTTTTTGAAAGTGTCATTTCGAAATTTTGATCTCCTATCCGCCAACTCATCTCATTATCAGAACCAGGCAGCATGACTTCTTTCAGAGCAATGATTTCAAGACCTATCGTTTTTTTCTCATCAAAATACTTCTCACTTGTCACAGAATACTTGATCGCCCCATCTGAAAACAATGTTTTCATAATTGTCTGCTCCGGAGTGAGATTCTTTCTGTCCAAATGGAATGAGCACAGTTCCGTATGAACGATATCAACTAAATCGGCCCCGTCAGCAATAAAGGCCTTAGAAACTCTGATCGCAGGCAGTGAGGCGTAACACCCCATATGATAAAGATTCGTCACAACTGTTTGGCTGAACCATTCTTTCGTCACAAGAATTTTCTGTGCCGCTGAGGGAGACTGATAATGAGTGCAGCTTACATGATTGAGGTGTTGTGGAATCTCAGACTCATTTGAATAGAGACTTGCAAAAATCTCTTCCATTTTCTCCTGCGCATGTTGGGAGCGCTTACTGAGAGATGGTCGACTCTTTTCATCAAACGAGTAGAGTGGCTCGCCGGCATAAGGTAAACACCCTACACCCTTGGCGTAAACATGCCTAGATTCAATGTATTCAGGCTTAACCCCGTAATCATCAAATAGGATTTTATTTTCCCGTCCATGATAATCAGCCAGCCACTCAGTAGCGACCGTCTGGGAAATCTGACTCTCGTTGAAATAAATTTTGAAATTTTGTATATATTTTTTCATTATGAGTTCCTAGCACAAATAAAAAAAGAGAAGTTAGATATCTCTTAATAATCACAGAAACAAATCCTAGAGGTCACAAATCTGCCCATTATTTAAGGCAAGGGCCTAATAAATAGCAGAATACTGCTATCATAAAAATTCAAATCCTGAGGTTTTGATCCGATAAGAGTAATCATTTAAAATAGATCCACTCGGCCATCAACAACTCCTTAACTAGGCAATGCCATGAAAAACCGACCACTGTTCTTCGTCATCTTGGCCGTCTTTCATTTGATTGAACCCTTAATTAAGCTTTTAGTTTTTAGACTCAAAACAGGTTTTGGCTACGAGATAATCATGAGCAATATTATGCAAATGGGTGGAACCCTGGCGTTGTTTGAGTTTTGGTTTCTCTTCCCGATCGCCGGAGTTGCTCTGATGGGAGTTAAGCGCTGGAGCTATCCCATTTTCGTTGGAGTCCAAGCCTATTCGCTCTATGGTCACTTGAGTTACACAAGCTATAGCTGGCCTTATGTGGATAAGTATCCTCACCTCTTCAGTCTCGTCATTTTGGCCTTGAACGCCGGTCTGATTCTCTATTTTCTCCTGCCCGATGTCCGCAGACCATTTTTTGATAAAGATCTGCGCTGGTGGGAGCATAGAGTTCGCTATCCCGCAAGACTTGCCATGGCCTTCAGCAAAGGTGATCCCAATAAACTTATGAGTGCCCAGTTTCTTAACCTCTCATTGAGCGGGGCCTTCATGAAGTATTCCCATTTTGATTTAGTGGCGGGGGAGCTGATTCGTATTCACCTGAGCGCTTACGGCGAAAACCTCTCGATCGAGGCCCAGGTTGTGAGTCGTCACCACTGCGACGGTGAAGCCGGAGTTGGTTTAAAATTCACCTATCAAAATCTTTGGGAAAATCTCGCGATGAGAAGAATCATTCAAGCATTGGCCCGTGAGAGAAAACGCAATCAAATTGAGAAACCACCGATCGCGGCTTAATTCGGATGAATGATCATCTGATGAAGAATAGCTTCAATAAGACCTAGTTTTGGACAGAGAAAAGTCTTCACTGGCAATTTATCACAAACAGTCATCATAATTCGCAGGGCCGGCAAAATAACCTCCGCGCGGTCAGGCGAGAGATCGTATTGATTCGCCAAATCTTTAACTGGCGTTTTTTTTAGTCTCTCGTAGAGATAGATCAGCTCATAAGGCTTAACTTCATTGTTCTTACCTTTGATTAAGTGATTGCGAAGCTTCTGCAGTCGTCTAAAGTTACCACCTGTTCCCACGACGACAAGGTTCTTAGACTTCAAAACAGCTTCATCGAGATAGCCTAAGATTTCCTTTTGATACTGTTGAAGCACAAGATCAACTTTGTCAGCATGGTCCGTCTGAATGAGATTCAATAAACGAACAGTGCCTAAATCAAAGCTCTTGGAGCCTGCAATAGTTCCGTGCTCAATTTGAGAAAGCTCCAAACTTCCTCCACCTAAATCAAAGAGCAAGTAATCGGCTTTTTCGTCAAACTTGAGTTTTTTCACTAAAACTGAAAGCAGCATCTTGGCTTCCGTATCGCCGGAAATCTTTTCGATATGAATACCCGTCTGAGCTTCGACCACCTGAAATAATTCTTCTGCATTAATCGATTCGCGGCACGCACTGGTGGCAATCGCACGGCAACGAACCACTCCTTGGCTTTCGAGAATATGCTTAAAATCGATAAAGGTCTGGAGTGCCTTGTTTAAAAGATCCGGAGAGAAGGAATGAGAGGGACCAAAGGCTTCAGAACCCAGCCGCAACGGAACACGAACCTTTTTGATGAGCTTGAAGTCACCGTCTGCTTCTGTTTTGGCGACAGAGAGACGAATAGCGTTTGATCCAATATCAATGGCCGCAATTTTTTCCATGAGTGATTGAAACATGTTTGAACACGACAGTCATGATTTAAAATGATTATTTTTTTTAATGAAGATGCCCTTAGAATTTTCGCTCTTCTAAATAAGACATAATGACTTCGAGGGCCGGCACGGCGGCTTTTTCATAGCTGGGATAGAGGGTTTTGAGAGACTCGAGGCCTGCTCTGGCGGCATTCAAATGCTCTGAAGCCTGAGCTTGGACTTTCTCTCGAGCCGCACTGAAATCCCCACCGGCGGTCAAGCTGGCAAGCGGCTCGCCTTGTTGATAGGCTTGCCATTTCTCTGGATGAGCTTGCATCCACGCGTAAAGAACGGAGTTGATTTGTTCATTTTGAAGATCGAGGTTTTGATCTTTTTGCGAATTCTCTGAGTGGTCGAGAGTATCGTCCATCAATTGAAAGCAAAGCCCTAAATGCTCGGCAAAAACCTTAGCCGTCTGAATAATCTTTGGATCAAGCTTCGCAAGCATGGCCGGTGCAACAGCACACCAACTCATCACAGAAGCGGTCTTAAAACGAGCAATCTTCTCAAGACGATCTTCGTCAATGGACCTCTCAAGAACCGCGTCCCATTGAATCCACTCGCCGTGAGCAAGCTCCTGAATCACTCGCGCCATCTCTGCAACCAAGTTAGGATTTTCAAGCTTCGCGAGATTCACAATGACGTCTGCTAACAGATAATCCCCAGCAAGCACGGCCTTCTTATTTGAACCCAAAATATTAATCGAAGGAGCATTACGACGGGTGGTCGCATTGTCGATCACATCATCATGGGCGAGGCTCGCAGCGTGAACTTGCTCCACCGATCTGGCCAAAACATCAAGGTCTGCTAGAGGAAGTTTGAAAAAATGGCCCATCAAATAAGTCAGAAGAGGTCTTAAACGTTTGCCACCCATTAAGACGGTGCGGTTAAGCAGCTCCCTCATCGCCTTATCAGCTCTGGGGTGATCCAGCTCGAACTGAAGGGAAGCCAACTGTTCAAGCACGCCCGGAGGCATATGAGTGAAAAAATCTTGTCCCATTTGACTTGTCCGAAACCAGTGAAAAAGTGTAATATTCATAAGTTACTAGCATTGTCCCCTTTACAAGTAAACAGCTTTTGCCAGCTTATCAAAATGTCTATCTCGACGTCTGTCTCACAAAGAAGACTTCGCCCTTGAAAGGCTTGATAATTAATGTCAAAACGTGGACATCGACTAAGGAGTCCTCATGTCATCTTTGCATAGCAGAAAAAAAGAATCCTATAAAATCTTTGATCAGATTGCTCCCACCTATGACTCACTCAATCACCTACTCTCCTTCGGAATCGACGTCTATTGGCGCAAACAGATGATGAAAGTTCTCCCACAAGGAGAAAATCTTCAAGCGCTGGATCTGGCCTGTGGCACAGGAGATGTTTCAATTGTTCTCGGACGACAAAAGAAAGTCGGCTCTGTGGAAGGACTGGACCTTTCAGAAGGCATGATCTCTCACGGTAGACAAAAAATTGCCACCAGAGGTCTTAGTGAGAAAATAAAACTTGAAATCGGAGACGGTGTCACAATACCAAGACCAGACAAAAGTGTTGATGTGGTCACTCTCACATTTGGAATTCGAAATTTTTCAGATCCGAGAGAGTCTCTCAAAAATATTTACCGGGTTTTAAAACCTGGTGGTCGCGGTATGGTTTTAGAATTTTCAATTCCTGCTAACCCAATTGTTCGCTGGGTGTATTTTTTCTATTTCCGCTACGTCCTGCCTTTCGTTGGGAATTTGCTTTCAGGACACGGAGACGCCTACACTTATTTAAATAAAACCGTTGAAGATTTCCCTTACGGTGAGCATTTTGCTGATTGGATGAGGGAAGCCGGTTTTAGAGACGTGAAATACCGAGTTCTCACTTTCGGTATCGCGACACTCTATTGGGGAGACAAACCCGTTGAAAAATAAACTTAAACTCGCCATTCACTTGCGAGATCATTGTCCTGAAGGTCGCGCACAAGCTTATTATTATAATGCCGATCTTGACCTAGAGGTCTATGCCGAAGGGGTATTAAAGAAAACGACAGAAGCCCCTGTCACCCTTGGCCTTGGGGCTTTTGAAGGTGGACTCGATATTATCGATCCCCATTTCTGGGCGATTCGTTCAAAAGACGAACATGAGTATTTCGGCACGCAGAGTGGAGAACAAAGCCTAGAGACCGGCAAAGCCCATAGTTTTCAAATAGATCTAAATTATGAACACAAAGAAAAAGAGCGTTACTTAACTTCTGTCACCCAGGCCATCAGTGAAATTGCTGCAGGCAAATACCAAAAAATCGTACTAGCGCGACGAAAAAAACTTCAGGCCCTCGATCAAAAACGCAATCTCACCCAACCTGCAGATTGGATTACCCATCTTTTTCAAGAAGACCATCACGGCCACCAATTCCTTTTTCAAACTCACGAAAAACTTTTTATCAGTCTCTCCCCTGAATCCCTTTTCACTTTTCAAGGCGGGCAACTGAGAATCGACGCCATCGCGGGAACGAGTGCAAGAGGGGCGACGCCGAAAGAAGATGATGAACTTTATGGGAAGCTTGCAAAGAGTGAAAAAGAAAAACACGAGCATCAAATTGTCTGCGATGAAATCGAAGCGTCAGTCAAAAGACTCGATTTACAAGGTAACTGGATATTCCTCCAACAGCCACTTAAACTTAAATTCGTGCAACATATCTATAGCTTGTATCAAATTGATTATGCTCCAGAAATGTCTCTTGAAACAATGCTTGATTTGATCACTCATTTTCATCCAACTCCGGCGGTAGGTGGACATCCACGTGAACTATGTCTTGAGACTTTAAAACGTCTCGAAGCCTTTAAACGAGGACCTTACGCCGCTCCTTTTCTTATCAAGACTCCTACAACAGCGCTTGCAGGGGTTGGAATTAGAAGTGCCGAAATCACCGAAAATGAAATGATTGTTTGGGCCGGCGGCGGCGTCGTTAAAGGTTCTGTTCCAGAAAAAGAATGGCAAGAAACAGAAAGGAAATGTCGGAATTTTTTATGAGCTTTCCCTTAACACAAAATCTCTCAAGACTCTGGGCCTCTGTCATGATCGACACCTTGATCAAAAAAGGTGTAACGAAATTTTATCTCTCTCCGGGCATGCGAAATGCTCCACTTATCTCAGCAGTCAGAGCGGCGGAAACAAAATACAAACTACAAATCATAGTGGGCTTTGATGAAAGAGCACAGGGCATGCGCGCGCTCGGCGCCGTCAAGGCCAGTGATCAACCGGCCGCTCTGATTTGCACTTCAGGTTCGGCCCTTTCTCATTATTTTCCGGCCGTGATCGAGGCCTCTAAAACAGGTCTACCCCTGATTATTCTCTCCTCCGACAGACCAATGGAGCTGACTCTCTCAAACGCTAACCAGACGATTCAGCAAGATCATTTTTACGGCGATTATGTTCAGTATTTCCATAACCTCGGGGCCCCTGATCTGACACAAACGCCCGCTCAAATTCGAAGTTTAGTAGGCCACGCCGTCGATCGCTCTCTCTTCCCAACTCCGGGTCCAGTTCATCTCAACTGCCCGTTTCGCGAACCTCTTGATCAGCAATCTGATGAAAAAGAGTTGCAAGACAAAGGACTAGCGGCTTTACGACAAAACTTCACTCAACAAGTGAATGATCTCATCTTAAAAGACATTCCAAAGTCTGTCCTCACACCAACACCAGCTCCACTCACGGCGAGTGAACTCGATGGATTTTTTCTGACGCCAAAAGAGAGTTTAATTGTGGTGGGCGAGCTCACGACAACTCAAACAAAGAAAGCCGTGCTCAGTGCTTTAAGAGAAAATCAATCTCTACCCTTTATCGTTGATGTGGCCTCTGGTCTTAAATACGATTTCGTTTTAAGTGAAGGCTCAGTGCCAAGTTTTGATCATCCCGAGGTTTATAAAGCCTATCAAAATTCTTCTCTCAAGCGCATTATTCATATCGGTGGCCGCACCACCTCAAAACATTATTACCGTTTTTTGCGAGAGAATCCTGAAGTTGAATGGGTAGTGTTCCAAGACAATTATCGTCAACATGATCCGGCCTTTGCTCTCAATCAACGAATGGTTTTGCCTCACGGGGGACTTGCAAGCTCTATTGGACTTATTCTGGAAACCGCCAAAGCCCAAGGACTTCCTTTGAAAATTGATTTCACTGGCTTCGTTGCTAAAAAGTCAAAACTCATTGATGAAGCGCCACTCGCCTATCCTTCTCTTTCTAAAACCATTATCGAAAATTTTTCACCGGACACCGTTCTCTGGCTCGGCAATAGCACCGTCATTCGCTCTTTTGATTCCTATGCCTCAGAGACCTATAAACTCTCCATCGCCACAGAAGTTCAACGCGGGGCCAGTGGTATTGAGGGCTCACTCGCCGGTGCCATCGGCTTTGCCGAAACCTGCCAAAAACCTGTCGTCGCGGTCATGGGGGATATCTCACTTTTGCACGACCTCAACTCGCTCACAAGTTTGCAGAACTCCACTCTGCCACTCACCCTCGTAATCGCTCAAAACGGTGGCGGCGGCATTTTCTCTCTACTTCCTGCTGGCAATGATGAAACTCTTCACCGCGATCTTTTCACCGCACATGATGTGAATTTCAAAAAACTCTGCCAGGCGCTTGAAATTGATTGCGAGCAAGTGACAACACCGTCAGAGCTAAAAACTCTTTTGCAAAACAGACAACACAATAAACCTTTAGTGATCGAGGCCTTAATTGACGACTCCGTTAACACCGCTATCTACAGCGAACTTAAAACCATCAAGCTTTAAGGCCTACCTCTTAGCAGCTCGTCCAAAAACTCTGCTCGCCGGACAGTCTCCAATATTTTTAGGAGTGGTCGTCGCCATTGTTTTCTCCGACAGCTTTAAACCGCTGATTGCCGCCCTCACACTTCTTTGCACATTACTCATGCAAGTCGGCACCAATTACGTCAATGATGCCGTCGACGGTGAATCTGGTCTTGATACTAACGAACGCCTAGGTCCAGCCCGCGCTGTTCAGCAAGGTTGGCTCACGATCAAACAAATGAAGCAGGGTTATCTCGTGTGCTTTGCCACCGCTTTTTTAATTGGCCTCTATCTCACTTACGCTTCAGGAGGCGTGGCCATTTTCGTGATGGGTCTCATCGGCTTAATCGCCGCCTATATCTATAGCGCTGGCCCCTTTCCTCTCTCTCGAATGGCCCTAGGAGAAGTGACAGCTTTTATTTTCTTCGGCCCCTTTGCCACTGTTGGCGCTCATTATTTACAAACCAATATCTGGAGCCGCGAAGCTTTTATGCTTGGTCTAATTCCAGGGCTTGGAGCAGCCGCTTTAATGGCGATTAATAATTTTCGCGATCGAGAGACTGATGCCAAGGCCCAAAGAAAAACTCTCGCGACCTTACTGACAGAAAAACAGGCACGGGCCCTTCCACTGGTTTTCATTCTTAACGCCAATCTTATTGTGATTCTTTTAAGCGTCGCCTACCAAGAGGCCTTTTTACTTTTGGGTCTAATCGCCCCTTTTATTTTTCTAAAACCAGGAATCAATCTTGCGAAAACAACGACTGGACGTGAACTGAATCGTTCATTGCAAGCAGCAGGAGCGCTAATTTTTGTGCAAACAGTTTTGATGAGTTTGGGGCTAATGATCGGATCGCTATAAAAAAACTTTGTAATCGACGTCAAAAAGCTTACCAAACTTAATGGCCAATCCTTTTGAAATAGTTTTTTTTCCAGTTTCTAGTTGGGCAATATAGGACTGACTAACGCCTAAGGCCTCTGCCACTTGAGACTGGTTCATTTCGGCCTTATGTCTTGCTCCCCGTAAAATGGTCGCAATCTCGCTCGTCTCTGCAATCAAGTCAGAGAAAGCTTCTCGCCAAGGAATACTATCTTCTTCGAATTCTGAAATGAGCTTCAATAGGCCATCGGCTTTCTCTTTAGGAACATTAAATAACCGCTTCCTTTTCTTCCCTTCGATTTCTACACGAACAAATTCAATAGGGTGCTTTTTCGTGAGTGCCGACATAATAAACCTCAATTTCAACTTTTAAAACTTTTGTTCTCCAACAAACGACATAGGTCGGTTTGCCTGATTTTAAATGGCAATGATGTTCTGTGTGTTTAAGCATCTGTTTGGTTATAATAACCTCATACATGATGACCTTATCTTTTGAATTATAACCTATTTGTTATAAATTGCAATTATTACTGATTCAACCTGATTACGGCTCAGCTTGAACACTAATTGCACGTTACAAAGAAAAGGATTTTCGTTAATTGATAGGGAGGTGTAATTATTGTAGTTTAAGCTAGGCTAATTTCAGAAATGGGCAGTCTTAGGAAAAATATGATTCAACTCTCCCCCATCACCTTCAAACTCAAAAAACCTTTTATGAGTTTTGGAAAAGTTTTATCTCATAAAGAATCTGTCCTTCTCAATTTTTTCAAAGCTGATCAATTGATCATGAGTTCTGAACTCTCCCTCTACCCAGGCCTCACCCCAGAATTAACCGAAGCTCATCGCTCAATCCTTCAAAATGACCTTGATGAACTTTTGAATTCAACAACTGATAAGCGCGAAGACTTAGAGACTTTAACTCAGAAACTTCCCCAGGCCTTTCGCCTTTGCGCAGAAACTCTATGGCTCAAAAAACATTTTCAGAAAGAATTTGAGGGCCCTCGAAAACTTAAAACCTCAGGTCTTATTACAGACCTCAAAAATCCTCCCGAGTTGTTCCCCGATACCATTAAAATAAAAATGGCACGTGCGCCGCTCGCAAACGAACTTCCACTCTTAATTAAACTTTTAGAAAAAACTCACTTCCGTTTTCGATTAGACCCAAATGAAGCTTGGACGATGAGTGATTTGATCCATTGCCATTCTGCTTTGACCTCAGACCTTAAAGAAAGACTAGATTACGTCGAGTCTCCACTGCCCTTTTCAACACAAAAAGAACTTGATGACTTAATTCAAGCCTCACCATTTCCACTGGCATTTGATCTTACTCCAGATCGAGTTCATTTTGATTTTTCGAAAGCTCACGCCTTGGTTTTGAAGCCTGCCTTGCTCTCATTCAAGGAAACTCAATCAATCATGCAGGCCTATGAGCAGAAGACCCGTTTGGTTTTAAGTTCACTTTTTGAGGGCCCTCAAGGCCTGGCAGACCTGCTTTGCCTCACAGCATTTTTGCCAATATCTCTTCAAAGTGAAGTCCATGGGCTCGGGACATTGAATCATCTTGAACACCCTCTTGAACTCCCTTTTGAGATTCCCGTTAAGACAGGCCCACACAACTCAAAAATTGAACAACAAATCAACGAGTTAGTCTTAATTCCTTCGGCGGCACACAAGTCTTAACTCATCAAATTTTAACAAAAAATCTCTACGATTCTGTAAAAAATTCAAGTATGAACTAATCAGTGACATAAACTCGACTAATTCGGTAATCTTCGCCGCGTTACATTACTACAGGCTTAAGCCATCAGGAACACCATGATTTTGTCTCATCAAAACAAACTCTTTCTCGTAACGGCCCTCTTGATTCAAACGGGCCAGGCATTTTCTAATACTGAGTATGTTGACCGTGCCTATAACGACCGCAACCGGACTGGTCTTTTTCTTGAGCGCGCTACTTATGAAGAATACGTCTACTCTCGCGGTCGCAAAACAGAGCTTGGAGACCAAACTGAAATTGAAGCAGCTTTGCGCTACCAATATGACGAAAGAACTTATGGACGTTTGCGTTTTGAAACCGATCCACTTGAAAACCGCTTCGACAATAAAACATCGCGTTTTGAAATCGTTGGTGGTCACCACTACAAAAATTTTGCCATTCGCGTAGATACTGAAATCAATACTAATGATGGCGGCGGCCAATCTATCGGTCTCGATCTTGATAGCCGTGGAACATTCCTAAGCTACCAAGCAGATAACGGCATCGGCTTAGTTTTTTATCCTTTCAATATCGATACACAAGTTGGGCGCGAGTATAATAGCTACGACGTTAGTCGTTTATATTTTATCGATGGTTCTCCAACTAATGTGAACAACACACAACTTGAAGAAGAAAAGATCGCGGAAAAAACTATTCCGGGACTTGAATTAAATTACCGCCCAAGTGCCTTGCCAGGTTGGAGAGCGTACCTTGGTGCGGGGCTTGCGACTTATCTTTATCCAGTCAATGCAGACTTTGATATTCAAACCAATAGAGCGGCCGACCGTTGGGAGAGAAAAGAGAGTTTCGGCTATAAACTAGGGGTTGTCTTTCGCCACCCTGATTATATGAACCCGACGATTTTCAATCTTCAGTTTGCCGGTCACAATCGCGCTGAAGAAACAGGTTCTTTGCTCGCACAAGCGGCTAGCCTCAACGGACGAACAATTTGGAATGAATGGTTTATCGACGGTGAAGTTAGCTACTCAAAGGCCGGGAAAAAACCTTATAATTTAAGTCGAACCTCTGACTGGTTTGAACAAACCGCTCCTTTTCAACCTGTTTATTCAGATTTTTTTGGCGCGACTCAAGACTGGGTTGATAAATCAGACACTGCCTTTGCTCTAAAACTTGGCCGACGATTCAACGATTTTCTTCCTTATGGTTTCGTTCGCTACCAAGGCAAAAATTTTATTTTCCGCGATAGAGAGTCGGCCCATTTGCTAAGAACTGCTGATGAGAGAGCATCACACGGTGGACTCACAAGACTTGGAATCGGGGCGTACCAAAAATACGGTAACTTCTCAATCAATCCAGAGTTCGAATGGCTTTCAGCTAAAAATCCCGTTTTTGGCAATAGTGCGGACGTAAGATCAGACAGAATTTTGAGCACGTTCAGAAAGCAAGACTTTCTCCTTTATTTAGTTGTTTCTTATAATTTTGATGGAAATCTCTTTAGGTTTTATTAATGAGGCCCTCGATGAAAAATCTTAGATTAAGCTTTCTCTTGCTTCTAGTCCTTGTTGGCTGTGGCGATAAAACTGAAGTGATCACTCAAGGCAGTGAGAACAATAGTGAAATCAGATCCCTCATCCAGACGGCAGATTCCATCAGAGAAGCTTATAGCAGCGGTCGAATTCTCTCACTGAGTAGCGAGCGCGACCGCAATAGCTTTAACAACTCACTCTCAGATGCACGAAACGCCCTCATTCTTTTCGCAAATCAATCAGATGATAGACTCGCTGTGGAAGTAGGCTTCCGCGCACTCAAAGAAAGAGAGCAAGTCTTCCTTAGTCGCAATGATAATGCCGTGATTGATGGCTTTTACAAATCTCTAGCAGAAAAGGTCAGTGCCACTGCCGATCGCCTTGGAATCAACCTTGGTAATCTCGACTGGCGCTTATACGTCAATTACTTCAGCAACTCTACGCCTGCTCCTTTTGCCGTCACCAGTTCTTCAAGTAATTGGTCGACGGGCATCTCTCTTGATGAAAGCTATATTCGAGTTCAAGGTCCAAGAAATAAGGCCTGGTTGATCTCACCGAAGCTTGATTTAAGAAAAATTAAGAACCCAAGTTTTCGTATTAACCACCAAACTCGTGCAGATAAAAATGATCGCCAAGGGGATGTTTTTAACCGCGAACTCATTAATCAAAAAGTTTTTAAAGCCTATGTTTCAACTAATTATAAGGATGGGCAAGAACCAGAGTCTGCAGACTGGACAGAGGTTTCTCTAGGCAAAATGCCATCTAGCACTGACTTTCATACAGTGGATAGCAGCAAGGTTAGTTTAGAAAAATTTAAATCTGAAAACACTTCGATTGCTTTGGTCTTTGATGCAGACACTAGAGTGATTGGAAGCCATTATATTACTTGGCAAATTTCTCGTTTTGAGATTTTTGGAAATGGTCCACAACCGGCCATCAATCCGCGCTCTGGAACTCTTCTTGAGCAGCTCTTTACCACCAGCACCACCAATCCTTACCAGCAAGCAAGGCTAACGGCCGACGCTTCTATTTGGACCCCATTTGTTTTAGGTGGTAGCTACCGAATTGTAAAAATGCGCTCAAACGGCAAAAACGGTGAAAGCTGGCTTTTGTCTCCTCGCTATCAATTTTCAAATCAAGAAGATCTTAAATTAACGGTCAAAGAAACTTTCTTGAACCCAAGCCTTGAAAACATGGAAATCATGATTTCCAGAAACTACCAAGGCGGAGATCCAACACTTGCAGAATGGCAATCTCTTGAGCGTGCGCCTCTTGATCCTGTCGCCCCCGGAACTCGCGTCACAGTGACCTCTGGCCCTTTTGATTTGAGTGATTATTTGAATACCACTGTCGTGATCGGCTTTCGCTATACAGGAAAGGCCGAACTCAATAACGAATGGGACCTTGAAGCGGTAACCTTTCTTGGAAAAGGTGCACGAATCAATAGTCAAAATTATAATCTCGATTTCGTCACTCCTGGCGACGCCCCATCAGACACCGGTGCTCCCTTTAAAGAATTTATTTTTCAAAATGGCAGTCAAGGATTCACAACCGATAAGCCCGATGCCACTGCGGCAGATTGGTTGCTTAAGGCGCGTAACGGTCAACAATACTATGAAGTGTCTGGTCATCAAGGAAGCAAGGTCGGCAAATCGAGACTTGTCTCTCCTGAGATTACTGCTGATGGAAAAAAACTTTCATTACAAATCAAACAAGCTCTTAATTTCTATCCTATTGATCAGCAAGAAAAGAAGTTAATTCGCGTTCTATTGCAATATAACGATCAAGAACAAGAACTTAACTTTGAACAAAAACCTGCTGGTAATAATTGGACCGTAATAGACAGTGAGAAACTCTCCCTTGAATTACCATCTGATGTTGAGTCATTTAAAATCGTGCTTGAGTATAACGGCATTGAAGGCGTTTTCCCTAATTGGAACGTGCACTCATTAGTCCTTTTTGCAGAAGATCTCTAAGGAGAATAAAATGAAATTAGCTCTCTTAGTCGGTCTCATTCTTTTTTCTGCTTGCTCTGACAAAGCTTATAAGCTTGAAAATGATAATTTTATCTTGGGCCTTGAAAACCAAAATCTTGCAGGCTCAACGGTAGAAGGCAATCTTATTACTTCTGCCATCAGAGAAGTTCATAACCTCGATATCGTTTTCTATCCTTCGCTTTTAATTAAACCAAACCAATTTGCTTTTCTTTCAACGACTGACACCAATACAAACGATTCTTGGCTAAATCTTTACCCCGAAGGCATCAAAGATCAGTTTATTGTTGGAAATATGTCTGGTCGCGACTTAAAGCGATTTATTACGGAGCGCTCAACAGATAATTACCAAACGGATCTTCAAGTCGCAGGGATGAACTATCACCTGCATTTTGTTGGCGGCTGGCTTGAGTACGCCTACTATTCTCTCAGAAATGGAGCGGCCCTTGATGATAAAAAAGTTTACCGGGTTGCAGTCAGCAAATACTATTATTTTAGCGGCGAAACTTTCCCAAGCTATAAGTACAGAAATGGACTTGGCCTTCGGGATTTCGTCGAAGAAGTCTCCATTTCGGCACGTGAGTCTTTAAAAACCTATCTCAACAGCGGCCGCGAATGGCCATTTCTTAAAGAACCAAGAGCGACTGTTACAAATGGTGTGATTGCTAATCTGGGATTTAAGAAAATTCCCGAAATTCAAGGAGTCGCTCACCGCTCGCCTTATATGGGCAATAGAGTAACAACGCGAGGAATTGTCACTGCAGTAGGAACAGTTGACGTCTATCCTGGCGGCGAAGAGGCCTATATTCAAGATCCGAAAGGTGACGGCAATCTGCTCACCTCTGATGCCATTCATCTCCACTACCGCAACCTCAACACAATCCTTGAGCTTGGCGACGAGATTGAAGTTGAAGGTGTTGTTTACGAACAACAATTTGATGATGGTCTAGGTAGAACATCTTTGAGAGAAATCAGCAAAATCACTGTCCTCAAAAAGAATGTTGAACTACCTGAGCCCGTTTTACTTGGCTCAAATGGCCGCCGAATTCCAGATAAAGTCATTTCAAAATGGCGGGGAAATTTAAATTTAAAACCGCAGCTTTCATTGAATGAAGCAATTGATTTTTACGAATCGCTAGAAGGAATGAGAGTTAAAATCGAAGATGCAAGAATCGTCGGGTTTCGCGGCGGAAACGAAGAGTTTTATCGATCACGTCCGAAAGGATATTTGAATCTCTATGTTCTTCCAAACGGAAATGAAAAAACCTATCAAACGACGAACGCTGGTGGAGTGATTATAGATTTTCAAAAAAATGATTATAATCCCAATATTATTCAAATTGTGAGTAATCATTTTTCAAACGGCATAGACCCAGAAGGTTTTTATAATGTCGGTGGCGAGCTTGAAGGTGAGATCGTTGGAATTATGGGTTATGAGAAAAATATTTTTGGTGGTGCTGAATACGCCATGGTTCTTCCTGAAGCACAGTCCGCACTTTCTGATTTCAAAAATAAAAATGCCCTGAGAACAGAAATTGAGCAAAGACCTAAGACAACACTGACAGCAACACAAACTCAATTAACAGTTGCCGCTTATAATATTGAAAACCTCGCCGGCAACCAGCAAGACAGATTAGACGAGATCGGCAAATCAATTGCAGTCAGCCTAAAATGCCCTGATATTGTCTCCCTAGTGGAAGTGCAAGATGAAAACGGCACAGATTTCAGTGGAAACGCCAGTGCACAAGTCACGCTTGAAAGACTGATTGACTCTATCCCATGTGGCGCCGAAGTTTCTTATAAGCCCGTTTACTCCGATCCTTTTATTAATAACGACGGTGGCCAGCCAGGCGGAAATATCCAAGTCGCTTTCATTTATAATGAATACCGCGTTTCTTTTTCTCAAAGAGGAATTCTCGATCCTTTGATGGATCAGTACCTGACGACATCAGGCAGACTGCTTAACAACCCATCAAGACTTTACGCCCGAGATGCCGCTTTCAAGAATTCAAGGAAAAGCTTAGCCGCTGAATTTGAATTCCGTGGAGAACCCGTATTTGTTATCGGCAATCATTTTAATTCAAAATTTGCCGACACATCACTTTGGGGTGCTGAACAACCTCATGAGCTTTACAGTGATGATCGCAGACAAGTTAAGGCGAGAAGAATTAATCAGTTCGTTCAAAGCATGCTCGTTCTCAATCCCGAAGCAAATATCATTGTACTTGGTGACTTCAATGCCTTCGCTTATGAGAAGTCTATGCGAGTCCTTCAAGGGGAGCAATTGCAGAATCTTTCACTCTACAAGGATTTAATTCCTTTTAACGATCGCTATACTTATAATTTCAATGGAAATTCGCAGGCCATCGATCATATTTTTGTCTCAAAGCCCATGTTGCGTCTTGCGCCTGAACTTCAGATCCCGCATATCAATACTGATTTTATGGGAAGGCTTGCTGATCATGATCCGATTATTGCGCGCTTTAATTTTGCGGTAAAATCTCTTTAAGGCCTTGATGTTGAATTGATCGGCGTTTTACGCCAATCACTGATTGCACAGAATCTTCAAGCACAAACCTCTTCACAAAAGGGCTTTGTGCTAAAGATGCCTTTGCATTATCAGACAAGGGATCAAGTAAAACTAAGCTATAACGAACTTCTCCGTTCACCGTCTCTGGAACAAGCTTCACTCTGGAAAGATCTCCCCCGTCGCGAATCCCTAAAACAAACTCTTCTCCGATTTTGACCTGACTCAAATCTTCCAGCGTAAGAGTTGGAAGATCCTGGGTTCGACTTTCAAAATATGCGCCCGCATTTGAAGCTGGATTTCTTGCAGCGAGAGTTGCAGCGATAAGAGCTGGATCGGATTGACCGCCACCTGTGCTTGCTGGACTTCGAGCTGCACGTCCCGAATTAACGGCACCACTTGTATCATCAGAGATACTTGCAAGACCATTATTGGGATTACTTGATGGTAATACAGCTGTATTAGAATTTCTAAAATCATTCACAGAATCAACTTCTCTGCGAGCGGCCGAACTACCTGTGCCGATTGGCTTTTGGTTAGCACGAGCAAGTTCACCTCTCAGTGAATTTAATTGGCTTGTAAGACGATCAAGTGAATTGTCTGATTTCTCTTTCTCTGCCACACTTGTCGACTCTCTGGCTTGAGCGGCCATTCTCTTAATCTCGTCCTCTATGGACGACATTTCTGAGATAATATCTGCTCGTTTGCGCTCTTCTGTTTTTTGAGTCTTAGAGTTTTTATCTATGCTGTTCTTCTCGCTGAAGTCAGCGATTGTTGATGAATAATAAGGCTGTGCCTGTTCGCCCTCAACAAACTGTTGAGAAGGGAGTATTTGAGACTTTGGTTTCGTTGCTACGGCAGCAATCGCTTCTTCCGTACGGGCCCGTGCTTTGAGCTGTCTTTCAGAGAAACTTGGCTTCTCTCTTTTTGCATCTGATGAAGCAGAGGCCTTCGCTGCTTCTGCATTTGAAAGAATAAGACTTTCCGCTTGTTTTTGTCCCGCTATTTGGGCAGGAGTTAAAACCTCTTGGTTTTTTGATGGAGCGAACGGAATCTCTAAATCGAATGCCGCTAGAACTCCCCACTCTCCCATTGTCTGTATTTCTTTTTCTGTTACGCCTTGCTTGAGCAGAACTTCTTTAAGTTCTTCAGGTTTCATTTCTTTTGGTTTTTTTCCACCGAGAAGTTTTAGGTCAACTTTGAAAGGCTCGTCACTAGGTCTATAGGCTTTTAAAAGACCCGCTAGTGGATCTTCTGCACAAATGGTTTCCGGGTCCTCGGCGTTAAGTTTATCGCAGTAGGATTTAAGTTCGGCCATTGTACGAGGAGGAGTCTTTTTCTTGCACTCTACTCCATCAAAGACTTTATCGAGTGCTTCGTCGTATGATTCGCATTCGAGCATGGGGCAAAAATCATTTACTTTTGATGAAATAGCTTCAAGTTCCTTTTTGTACTGTCCTAATATGTTAAGCATTGAAAATTCATCATAAAACTCGTTAGGATCGTAGCCAGACTTTGAATTTCTTTTCTGACAAAAAGGAAGTTCTTTTTCAACCTTACACTTTTCCTCGTGACAAGAAATTGTAAACAACTCTAACTCTCTATAGCTTGCGTTCTCAAATAGATCTTTTCTTGTTAAGTCAAATTTCAAATATTTTTTATTATTTTCATGACTCAGCATCTGGTTTGGTTTTTGACAAAAAAACTTATCTATATTTTCAAAGAATTGATCGCATTCTGCTTTAACAAAATCCTTAAATTTTTCTTGCCCTCTCAAATCTTCAACAAGTTTTCCATAGTCATCAACTTCATCATTCAATCTTTCTTTTTTCCGAAACTTAACCACAACATTTAAACTTGTATTTGAAACTCCGTCATCTCTTATACGCAATTTATCTACATCCGTTTGTTTTTCATTTCGTTTTATTGTCTCTGTTGGAAAACAACTTAAATCATCCTGAGCGATATTCCCTTTCAATCCAATATTTGGTAAATCAGATCGATTATAATATTGTGAATACATAGCTTTAACAAAACCCTGAAAACTCTCATCACCCTGACAATTCATTTCCTCAAGCTTCGCTAAACCACAACTTGGACTTAGATCACCAAATTCTTTTATTTCTTGAATAAAATTGGGCATAACCTCTTGTTTGAAGATCTCAGCAGTAACCCCACCCGTCATTGCTAATACGTCTTGATCAAGAGAAGAAATATCAGTCTGAATAAAACTATTTTTTATACAATCACAATTATTACAAGCGCCTGAACGAAGCGATTCTTCAACCGCATCGGTTAAAGATATTCCTTCAAAAAAAGTACATGGCTTCTCAACGATCAAAGAATCTTCGGCATAAAGCAAATTCATCCAAACAAACGGAAACCAGATAAACATGATTAACTTCATGTACTCTTATCTGCTTGTTTAATAAGAAACTTTAATTTGATTTTAATAACTTGGGATTAAAGATCTTTATAAGCTTTAGCGCCCATTTTAGTGAGTGCTTCATGATAACTTCGAACTCGTTGAATATGATCAGGAAGAAGATTGTCTTCTTCTAGCTCTCGAAGAATTCTATTAATTCGATCCATTATAGTCTGACCACGTCCTGCCATTTTATAAGTTCTATTAATGATAGCTAACCTTTGAGCTTCAGGTAGAGCTGCAATTCCATTTAAATCGCCCTCAATCCAGTCTGTTCTATAATTACCTTCACTAATGACGACTTCAAGTGGGATAACATCTCTTGGTTGACATTTAATTTGATTATAAGCCTCGTAAAATCGCTCCATGCTCCCATATCTCATAATAATGACAGAGCGGAACTCTTCAAGAATCGTTGGGCTTCCGTAACATGCACAAATGAAATCCATCTCTTTAGCACTAATGACAGCCGGCTCATTCGAAATATCCGGCAACTTCCCCTCACACATCACACAGTCTTTCCCGGCTTGAATTTGCGAAGACCATAAAGGCCCTGAAGCAGTCAAAATAAACAGGCATGTAAAAAATGAAGTGAGTTTCATAAGAGCTTTATCGAAAAAATCGAATCAAAACTTTAGCTTATGCTTCCGCAAGATGAGGAAGCTTGAGTCTTGTGAGAAGTTTCAAAAACACATAACCCGCCAACAGGCAGCCTGCGACCCAAAGGATAGCAAGCCAAGTATAAAAACTCTGCGCAATAGCGGTGAAGATGATTAAAGAGAGAAATGTTAAACCGAGTGAAAAAGGCAGGAATTTAGCGTGAAACACTCGCCACTCAGGCCTTGAGAAAATAAAAACGGCGGCAAAAACAGTCGAGCCAAAATACAGAGCGCCACAAATAAAGAAACAAGCGAAACTCCCCAGCGGCATAAAATAGCTCATGACTCCGTGTCCACTGCCAAGTAAACGAAAGCCAAACTGTGGGCAAATGGTAAGAGTCGCAAGACTTGAAAAAAGATGAACGAGAGAAAGTTTAAGAAGAACTGAAACAGAGCTTGGCGAGAGATCGCGGTTGACCACGGTCAGAAGTTCAGGTGGACAGGCAGCGGGGCGATCAAGTGGTGCGCCTTCTAGATTTTTGAAATCTTCGAAATCTTTTTTCCATAAACTCATTCATCATCTCCTAGTCGGGCCTTCAAGCTTTTCAAAGCGCGGCTTAGGCGCTTGCGTATGCCCGCAGGGGCGATCCCCATTTCAAGGGCGAGTTCTTCAAAACTCTCCTCATTAAAAAATCGTCTTTGAATCAACTCTTTTGAGTTTGAATCAAGAGAGTCGAGCAAGGGTTCAAGACGCTCATCTCGCTCCGATACTTCCTCAATATTATAACGATTCTGGAATTCATTTTGTGACAAATAAGTCTCCAGCAAGAGAGCTTCCTGGCGAGTTTTCTTTAAATAATCAAGCATTTCACTACGCAAAATCACATATACCCACTGTAAGGGATCGTAAGTGTCATTATAGCGATGTCTCAAGCGATGAAGCTTCAAATAGGCATTTTGCTCAATTTCAGCGGCAATAACAGGGTCTCTAAGGCGTTTTTTCAGATAAGTTTGCACTCTGGGATGGGTTTGTTGATAAATCAAAGAGAAGACGTCAGGTTGATCGTCAGCATAAGACCGAAAAAGGCTTTTTAAATCAAAATTTTTCAATTTTTTTACTCAATGGTCACAAAATCTAAGTATCAATCGTTAAAGAGGGTATGAAAAGAATGAATTTAAAAACACCTTTATTTTTCCTTGCTCTCTCAGTGCTTTTTTCACTTGAGCAGACTCATGCCCACCCCGTCGCCTTTCAAGGCGCTAAATCGATCTTGAGCGAGTCAGATAGCAGCATGAAAGAGTTGATGACGACTTATTCTTATCGCTATTATCTCGCTCCGGCCCTCAGTTATGTGCAAATTGAGAAGAATGACTTCGCTTTTCTTGGAGTCAATGGACTCTTAAAGCGGTGGAATCAACCGACGTCCCAAGGGAATATTTATCTGAGCGTCGCTCAGGGCCTTGAGTTTAGAGAACAAACCAATAAGCAGCATAACACTAGCCGTGTAAGCCTCGACGTAGACTGGGAAGATCGCCGCTATTATACCTCCGCTCGCTATTCAAGAATTTTCCGCTCAGGTGAGTTTGGCGAAGATATTGAGTTGAAAAAACTTCGATTGGGATTTGCTCCCTACCTAGGCAATTACAAGGAACTCAATACTTGGTTTATTGTGCAAGCAAGTCAGATGGATGAAAAAGTAGTGGAAGTGACTCCCCTGCTGCGCTTTTATTATCAAAATGTACTCTGGGAAGTGGGTTCAAGCCTCAGAGGAAATTGGCTTTTCAATTTTATGATCCATATTTAAAAAGGAAGTTTTATGATTAAATCATTTTTCGCAGTCGCTACACTTTTTCTCTCCCTTCAAGCCTTCGCTTCAGTTGAAAAAACTGTTTTTGTGAAGGGCATGGTTTGTGCTTTTTGTGCTCAAGGGATCGAGAAAAAATTTACAAAACAAAATGAAATCCAAGAAGTGAACGTGGATTTAGAAAATCACAAAGTCGTTTTAAAATTTAAAGAATCACTTAGTTTGAGTGATGAAAAGATTGCAGAGCTTCTAAAAGATTCAGGTTATACCGTTGACCTCGAGAGAAAGAATTAAGATGCAAAATCGCGGACTAGTTTTCTTAAGTTTATTTGGAAGCCTGAGCACTCTTATTTGTTGTGCTCTCCCCGCCCTTTTTGTCGCTCTCGGAATGGGGGCCGTGGTTGCAGGAGTGGTAAGTTCTTTTCCGGCGCTTGTGGTTTTATCTGAAAACAAAGAATGGGTTTTTGCTGGATCGTTTTTTATGTTGGGGCTTTCAAGCATATTTCTATACCGCGCACGAAACCTGCCCTGTCCAATTGATCCCGCACAAAGATGGGCCTGTGAAACAGGTCGCAAAATCTCGATCTGGATTCTTTTCATCAGTTATCTTCTTTGGGGCATCGGTGCATTGGTCGCCTTCTTTCCGGCGCTTATCTATCAAATCCTGCCCTAATTGACCGAAATTCATGGCACTTCATGCAGACCCCTACTCAAGGGAAAAGCCCTAAGTTAGTGCTCACACAATGATCTGCCCCTCCGATAAGAAAAGGGATTATTGTTTATGGATCGCGGAGGACTCACTCATGCTCACCAAGCTGTTATTACTACTTTTAAGCACAACTCTCTTGTTTTCCTGCGGTGGAAAAAAGGTCAGTGAAGTCAATTTAGAAGTACGAGGATCGCTGCAGTTTGGTGGTTCAACTCTTGCTCCCATCAGTACCGGTGGCCTCATGCTCTGGGGACAGTCATCTACCGGACAAGCCTTTTCTCAAGCCCTTCGAAATTCTGAGACACTCAATCTTACTCTTCCAAATGGTTCGTGGAGATTTTATGCTATGGCATGGGCCAATGGAAATGGGGCCGAACTTGATGCATCGACCGCTCTTCGTTGTGCCCTTACACCCATCACCACACTCAGTGGTGGCGATAATACAATCGCTCTTGAGCTTTCACAAAGCGCTTGTGCCGCCCCTGTTTTTAAAGGAAACCTCACAAATCTTTCGCAAATGATGATTGATATTCAGGCCTGTGAATCCGTTGCTGGGCTATCGATGACGAGTGAATGTACGCTCGACCGAAACTTTCCGACTTATATTAGTGACCGCGCTCCAATCATGTCAGTAAGAATTGTATTGAATGAATACGTAGAAGGACTTAATTTAAGCGCTGGTTCAGGTCTATCACGTTGTTTATCGTTTGGAAGCGGACCAATTACTGCGGCAGAGACAACGATTCCGGGGTCCATTGTGCTTCCAGTAGGTGGAAGTTCTGCAAACCCATTTCGAATTAGTTTAATTTATGACCTTGCGACACCTGATTGTTCTGGAGCGCAGAGCGAGACGTTTACAACAGTGATGCCAAGAGGCTTGCAACAAACTTTTCCAAATCAGGCCATTGTCTCTTCAGGAAATACTTTAAGGCTGGCCGAAGCCCATGATGATCTTAGACTTTGCCAAGGACGAGACCTTCGTTTTCCATTTGCTGGTGGCGATGGAGGAGATCATACCCCATACATTATTTGTTCTGCCAAACAACTTTATGAAATACATAATCTCCCCATCTATTTAAATAATTCATTCAGGCTTGCTAAGCCTATCAATTTAAACGCCACTCTTTTTACAGGAGCTCCTATAGCGGGTGTACATCCAATCAGTGCTGGATGCTGGGAACCAGGACAAACATGGCAACCGCTAGGTGGATTTACTTATGATCCTCCACCAAGCTGTACGATGACAGACAATCCTTCAGCACTTTTCACAGGGAATTTCGACGGTAATAATCATTCACTAACCGGTCTTCGGATGCGCTATGAAGAATCCTCTCATATTGGCTTTATTTCTAAATGGGAAAGACCCGCACCGAACGGATATTTAAGAGATATCGTTTTTAATACGCCTGAGGTTTCTGGAAGAGATAAAACCGGAACATTGGTTGGTTTACAAACTGACGCTGGATCTTTCGTTTCAATCTCAGGAATTAGGATTAATGGTGGCGAAGTCGAAGCACGGGCTGATGAATTCGCTCATACAGGTGGCGTTGTAGGAGAAGGAAGTAATCTAAACTTAAGTGATATCACTGTTAGAGGCACCACTATAACTCATATCGGTGGTGGTATTGGTGGGATTTTTGGAAAAATTACGGGCTCTCAAAAAATCACGCGCCTCCATTCTTATGCCCATATTCTTTCACGATACGACACCATGTTTAATGAATTTAATGTGGGCGGCATCGGAGGAGAACTGAACGCAACCTCCTTAACATCACCACTCTCATCACTGACTCATCAAGGGGTTATTATTACCCGGCTTGGGAATGTAGGTGGATTATTCGGAAATCTGACGAGCAACCAATTAATAGAAAATTCTTATGCCACAAGCTCGATCTCTACCATTTCATCTGACCAATCAAATAGCGTGGGTGGATTGATTGGTATTATTGGTGATGATCAAATCATACAAAAATCTTATTTTGCAGGACATATAATTGATCATTGCGCGACAACTTGTGATGCAGGGAAAATTTTGGGGAATGTAAGTTCATTTACAATCACAGGCAGCGATATCTTTGCCCATGCCTCAGAAGATAATTTAATCGTCGCGGGCGGTGGAGACTTCAGTCTTTCAATTGATCCCATCAATAATATGATGGCCGGAGCATCTACGCTTTATAATACAACTGTTGGTACAGCTTTAACTTCACCTGCTTTCATAAGAAACACAGGTGATCTCCCAAGACTCGCTTCTGAAAAACATTTTTGTGCACAAGACCCAATCATCAGTGGATTTAATCCAAGAGTCACACTAGCGCAACAAATTGCGAACGGACGAGGGACATCAACCAGACCTCTTGCTATTTGTAACAAAGACCAATTCAGCGAACTATCAGCAATCAATAATAATGTTCATGCCAGAATAATGACAGGAATCCTCGTCAGTGGAACTTATACAGAACCAGAAATTAATAGTGGGACAATTCTTGATGGCAAAGACGGATACCTTTTTGGTTATTACAAGGAAGGTGATATCACAGCCAGTGAAATTCGCTCGCCTATTGAAAGCAATTTCGGCGTTATTAGAAATCTTCTCGTTTCAAATATTTCTTCACTCTCAGAAGTTCAAACTGATGGTGCTGGTTATAATTCAGCTTTTGTGCACACCAATCAAGGAATTATTGATGGCGTAAAAATAGTGGCTTCAAAAGTAACGAATATGGACACCTTAAGCCAAGTCTACTCCGGAGGGATTGCTGTTAATAATAATAGCGGTGCTGTCATTCGCAATTCATTATTTAATGGCTCTGTTGCAGTGGCATACTCTTTTGGAGCAATTGCTCACACAAATAATGGTTTAATTGAAAAGAGTGTCAGCGATATGAGTTTCGAACCCGTCATGAACGGAGCTTATATTGGAGGAATCGCCAAAGAGAATGGAGTGAATGGTCAAATCAGAAGCGTAAAAGTAGAAGGCTCTGTGTCTTCAGATACTGCTTACGTCATAGATAATATCACATTTGGAGTTGTTCAAAACCAAGGACTGATAGAAGATATCGAAATCAGCAGCAGTGCTCGCTGGGTCGCCAAACTTGGAACTAATTACTCGACAGTCGCTTTAGATAATTTAACCGGTGGAGTAATTAGAAGAGTTGTCATTAAAGGTCAGCTCTTAAATAATGACAACACAGTCTCAACAACGGCAGCACCAACTTCTGGTCTCTCCGTGTTTACCGATCTAGGACTTACGGAAGGTGTGATCACAATGTCTCCCTCTGGGCGCTTGATCATCTCTGAAGATTATTTCTTAGGCACTTGCTCTGGCACATCTTTTGACTTTAATACCTCCCTTATTACAGGGACGCCTTTTGAGCAGGGCGGTGCTTATTTTAATCAAACAGGTATCGGTACCAGCAAAATCGTATGGCTCGTTCTTGAAAATGATGGCACAAGAAATGCGACTCTTGTCCAAGCTCAATCAATGGCAGCTCCTATTCAGCTAGACTTAGTTGATTCATGCACAGATATTGGATACGACACTGCATCTGCTGGTTCTAGATACTATCTTGTTCAAAGCAATCAAAACACAATGGCCACTGCAGAGGGTGACTTGTTTACAGCTCCCTATATTGGAAATAGCAGAGCGAATAATCTAGATCAAATGACTGTTGGAACGCCCCCTTGGTCAAATGCTGTTCTCAATCCAACGATGGATCCAAACGACTTAGAAGATCTCCTTAACTATTATATTGCTGAAACAATGGGTAGTACGCTCCCACCTATTTCACCGTGGGAGCTGGAAGAATACGATGACTTAAGTTTAGTCAAAATTAGAAACTAGCGGTCCACTTAAACCGCTAGTTTTGTCGCTTTATAAGCAGGGTTTTTGGCCCGAAGAAAAAGCCAAACAAGAGTCGTAAAAATTAAGGATACAATCATCGAAATCCCAGAACTCACACTGGGATTTGCCACTCCCATAAAAAGATGAAGTCCGAGATGACCAAATAAACCAATGATCGCCGCCGTAAAAATTGTCCAAACAGGCAGGGCTTTCTCTAGTAAAACGCCAAATAAAATGGGAACGAGAGAAGCAGCGGCAAGACCATAAACACCTTTTTGCGCAAAAAGGCCGACGAATGCTGGTGGGTTCCACGCGACTGCAAAAGCTATCAAACCGACACCAATCAATACCCAGCGAGATAGAGCGAGTCCCTTTCCAGTCAGGGCTTCAAGCTCTGCTTCATTTTGCGCCTTAAGGCGTGCGATTGGCATATAGAGATCGTTCACTACCATCGCCGAGAGGGAAACTAAGATTCCATCGAGAGTACTCATCCCAGCGGCGAGCAATGTTAGTGTGACAAAGACAAGAAAGTAAGGGCCCCAAGCAGTGGTATTAAATTCTTGAAAAATATAAGTCGTCACTACGGCGTCTTGAGAAGCAACCTCAAGACCTCCGAGCCTGGCATAAAAGCCCACAAAAAGCATAAGACTAAAAATCATACCCACGATAAAAGTGGTGGCGATAAATTTATTCACGTCTTTGTCTTCTTTAAGATAAAGAATTTTTGTCAGGATATGGGGTTGAAACATTAAAGCAAAAGTGATGAGAAAAGCACTTAAGAAAACAGAGAAGAAATTATAATAAAGCGCGCTTTCTGGATTATAGACTGAAGCGTAATTGGCAGAGACCGTTTGCAAGGAAGAAAAAAAGCCGCCATCAAAGGCATCGAGACCTTGAACAAAAAGAAAAAGACTAATCATCACCATCATTACGCCTTGAAAACTATTGGTGTAAGCGTGAGCATAGGTCCCACCCATTAAGACGTAGGAGAAGACAAAAAGCAGAGTGACAATAAGGGCCATCTTCTGGTCCATTCCAAAGAGAGAAGACATCAGCATCGAACAGCCCACTAAAATCAAGACAACAAAAGTGATACTCAAGAGATTAATTAAGGCGAAGAAGAAGGCCAGGCCTCTGTGTTTATAGCGGTGAAAAATCCAATCGGGAATGGTCATACTCCCCTGCGACTCTCCAAGTTTTCTAAAACCACGAGTCAGGAGGAGAAAGGCCGAAACGATTCCAAGGGAAGCGGCGACTCCATAATGCAAATAAGCGGAGAGACCGTGCACATAAACAAAGCCAGGGTTAATCACAAAAGTAGCAGTTGATGAGATACTGGCGGCCATAGTGATCCCAATCATAATTGGGCTCATGTCTTTATTACCGATTGAAAAACCTTTAAGAGACTTGGTTTTTTTCATCCCGACATAAGACAGGTAAAAAGTCGCAAAAACGAAGAGTGAGCAAATTAGGTATTTAAAAATCTCTGGACTCATACGCGACTCTCCGGTTTGACGGAAGTGATGGAGCTCGCCATCTGTTTAAGAGACTGTCTATCAGTTTTGCCGTTTGGCAACAATGGAAATTCAGTAAGGACTTTTAAATAATGAGGGTGTTTATAGCGTGAAAGATGTGGGCCTAATAACTCCCGTAGAAACGCCACCGAGAATGATTTGCGGCTTTGTAAAAAGGCAAATCCCACTTCTCCCCATTTATCATCGGGAACCGCAACCACAACAGCATCTGTAATATCAGCGAGTTTTTTTAAGCGGTTTTCCACTTCTCCGGGATAAACATTTTCACCGCCGGAAATATACATATCTTTGATTCGACCGACGACGTAGAAAAAACCCTCCTCATCGAATTGAACCAGGTCTCCTGTGCGAAAATAACCATCAAACAAGGAAAGCTGAAAGCGTTCTTCTTGTTGATAATAGCCGGCGCATAAATGGGGCCCACGAATCAGAAGCTCGCCCGCCTCAAAGGCTTTGGCCAAATTGCCATCTTCTTTAAGCACCAGAACTTCTGAATGAGGCATGGGAAGCCCTACAGAGCCTTGTTTTCTAAGCGCGTCTTCTTCAGATAATAAAAAACAATTAGGACCAACTTCAGTGAGCCCGAATCCTTGCTTGAACATCACTCCAAGTTTCTGGAACGAGTGAATAAGATCAACCGAAATCGCAGCTCCCCCCGAGACAAAGAATCTAATTGAGGAAAAGGCCTCTTGATAAACAGGCTTCGAGGACATTTCATCCCGAAGCAGTTGGAACATGGTAGGGACACCAAAATACACTGAGACGTTTTCTTCTCTAAAAGTCTTAAAAACATTTTCTGGATTGAAGCTTTCAGCAAGGATGACTGTTCCACCGAGCTTCAGCAGTGGCAGACAGAGTACGTTATAGCCGCCTGTATGAAAGAAAGGAGTTTCCACTAAGGTTGTATCTGTGGGTAAAAGGCCCCAGTTTTTTATGGTCGCTTCTTGATTGGCGAGAAGCATTTGACCGTGGAGCATGACACCTTTTGGACTTCCTGTTGTACCAGAAGTGAAAAGCATCAGCAGAGGCAGGCCAAGATCAATTTCCGGAAATTCAGTAAGCTCATTTTGAGGTAAAACAAAATGATTAAGATCAATTGTCTCCGTCACGAATTCATAGCAGGGAGTTCCGTCTGAAAAAGAAATCTTAGGATTCACGAGTTCTACGATATCCTGAAGCTCTGAAGGAGAAAGGCGAAAATTGAGAGGAATGAAAATTGCCCCGAGCTTGGCGCACGCTAAAAATAGCGTTAGATGTTCTCGCCGATTAGTTGCAAGCAAAGTCACTCGGTCCCCGATTGTGACCCCTTTTGATTGCAGAAAAAAAGCCGCGCGATTCACTTCGCTTAAAAGTTCCCCGTAAGTCAATCGAGTTTTTGTTCTCTGCTCGACGAGAGCAAGCTTAGATGCAGGCAATTTGCTTAAAAATGAGCACCATGAATTCATATCAGGTCTTCCTTCAAAAAAGGCAGAACAAATTCATCAATGGATTCTGGAAATTCTAATAAAGAAGCGTGACCGCCTTTAATAATTTCAAGTTTGGCATCAGACATTCTCTTGACCATGGCCAAATGAAGAGCAAAAGGAGTTAAGAGATCTTCCTCACCCACAAGGACAAGCGTTTTGGTCGAAATTTTTTCAAGCTCAATTTTACTATCCATCGCACCTTGAATCAGAGAAGCCGTCACCTCAGGGCCGATTGTTTCGGCGTGAGCGCGGTAAGACTGAATCAGCTCGGGATATTCAGCGACAAAACTCTCTCCGAAAACCCAAGGGGTGGCGACATCAAAGCGCAGCTTTGCTCCCCCAATCTCAGAGGCTTTGAGCCAGCTTTGAAGCTTAAGTTTTAAAAGCGGTGTCAGTTCACCGTATGTATCAGCAATAATTAAATGAGAAACAAAGGAAGAGTAACGGCGGGCGAACTCGAGGGCGACACGCCCACCATTACTCAGACCCAAAACACAAACTCTCTGATCTCGGGGAAGAGAGAGTTTGCCCACAACTGATTTCAAATCCTCCACTTGCATCGCCAGAGGATAAATTTCCGGCCATCCTGGACTTCCGCCCTGACCTCTGCCGTCCCAAGTTACCACTTTAAAAAAGGGCTTGAGCTTCTCCACAACCGCTTGCCAACTTCCTTGACCTGCAAAAAGTCCATTACAAAGAACAATCCACGGCGCTTCTGGATGACAGTCTTGGTTGTGAATGGTGAAAGGAATTTCTATCCTAATACAATTCCCCCATCGACGTTCAAACAAGTCCCAGTGATAAAGCTCGCTTCATCACTCGCGAGAAAAGCGTAAGCTGAAGCGATATCGTGAGGCTCACCGAGTCTCGTCAGCGGAGTTTTTTCTTCCATCATAGCGATAACTTTTTCTGGCATTTTGCGAACCATTGGCGTTCCAATAAAGCCCGGAGCAACAGCGTTCACGCGAATGCCCGCGCGACCAAGCTCTTTGGCCATAGTTTTTGTCATACCAATCACAGCGGCTTTTGTAGCGACATAATTTGATTGGCCGAAGTTTCCGTAGTGAGCGACCACTGAAGCTGCATTGAGGATTGAGCCTTTCGTGCCGGCGGCTTTCATCACCTGCGCAGCTTTTTGAGCGCATTTAAAAACAGCGGTTAAATTGACAGCAAGAACTGAATCCCATTGCTCGTCAGTCATCTTTAGAAGAGTCGCGTCTCGCGTGATGCCAGCGTTATTGATGAGAACATCAATCCCCTGCTCCATCTCAGCGAAAATCAAATCAAGACCGGCTTTTGAAGTCACGTCCGCTTGAATATATTTCATGCGCTCAGGAAACATCGCCTGCAATTCACTTTGTTCAAGTGTTGGCATATCAATTAAAACAAGGCTTGAGCCCTCTTGATAAAAGCGCTCAGCAGTTGCGCGGCCAATGCCTGCGGCGGCCCCTGTGATAAAAACTTTTTTTCCCGATAAACCTTTCATATAACTCTCCTCTAAACTTTTAATGAATCTTGAACAAACACATCACCACGCCATTTCAGCGAAATCGCGGACCATGTATAACCGATGCCAGCCGAAGCGAGGACCACATGGTCTCCCTCTTTTAATTTCTTTTGTTTTTCAGCGAGGCCCACAGAGAGTACCTGATCGGGAGCGCCGAAGTGCCCGTACTGATCAAGGTAAACACTTTGCTCTTCTTTCAACTCAAGCGGCTCAAGAATCGCGTCATGAGCGGATTTTTTCATATGTAAAAGGGCTAAATAATCGATGGGCTTAGACATAGAGTTTTTTGCAGCTTCACGGATCACATGGAGAAAGTTCTCAATTGAGCGCTCAGCAAGGCGATCGCGCATGCCTGCCATGTCAGGAACCTGCAAGCAACAATCTTCTTTAGATGGATTCGAGTGAGCGGGCTTCTTCGTTCCACCGGCAGGAATAATCACGTCGAGAGAAAAGTCTCCATCGGTCATCACACTTGATGAGAGAATTTCCGAAGCTTGGGGATTTGAAAGAATTGACTCGTGTTCAACGAGCATCGCCGAACCACCGTCACTTAAATTATAAAGAAAGCGCGAGTTCTCGTCTTTATAGTTTACGAGGTCGCCGGTCTTGTGACCGCCACAAAGAAGCACCCGTTTGATTTCAGGGTGAGCAGTCATCATTGCCTTAGCGACTCGAAGACCCACGACATTGGTTGAGCAGCGAGCGGCGATATCAAAAGCATGGGCCTTTTTAAGACCTAGTTCTCTTTGAACAAAAATCCCTGCTGACCAGACGTTGTAATCTTTGTATTCAGAGCCCGTCCAGATCACGAGGTCAACTGAGAGCGGATCAATTCCTTTGAGTACATGCTTCGAGGCTTCAATCGCCATCATAGAAGGATGTTCGTCAGCAGTCGCTCGGCATTTCTTCTGAATCCCCATCTTCTCTTTGACGATATGAACAGGGATTCCTGATTGTTCAGAGATAAACTCCCCTGATTCAAAACCTTCTGGCAACCAGACACTGGCGCGAGAGAGATAAATCATAAAGCCTCCCAAAATTGTCGAAGGCCCAGGGCCACTTCAACGGGCTTTTCCAGCACGACCAAATGATCGGCATTATCGATTAAGAGAAGCTTTGCCCCAGGAATTTGTCGCTGCAATCGCAGCGCGTTTTCCACCGGGACAAAGCGATCGGTTGTGCCACTTATAATTAAAGTGGGACAGCGAAAATTTTGATAATTAATTGAGCCTTTCAAGAAAGCTTTCGCTCCGTGATTTTGATAAATCACCTGGCCGGCTTCCATTGAAGGATGAGTTCTATGAGAGACTATTTCTTGAAACAGGCCTGGGTTTTCCGTTTGGAGGCTTGGGTGAACGGTCGAGTTCACAGAAAGCTCCGCGCGTACTCGTGGGTCGAGTTCATAAAACCGTTCAAGGTCTTCATCTTTTAGCTCTGGTAAAGGCAAAAATTCAGGGCCTGCTCCTGTTGAGCAAATCAGTGTGAGCGAGAGAAAACGATGAGGTGTTAATTCGTAAAGTTCTTGCGCAATAAAACCGCCAAAACTCACGCCAATCACATGAAAAGAATCGAAGCCCAATTTGCTCATCACAAAGAGAGCATCAATAGCGAGATCGGCGACTTCATAGTCTTCTTCAGCGCGGTCACTCGCTCCCATGCCTCGCGGGTTTACCATCACATAATGACCTGTGTGATAAAGCTCAGGCAGGATGAGTGAGAAAAGGGCGGTCGTACAACCAAGCCCTGGCAGAACGAGGATAGGTGTGCCTGAACCGAAGTGTTCCACTTCGAGCACTCGACCCGAAGGCAAAGTGATGAACTCTGTCATGGTGGTGAGGGTCTCAGCAACTTGCAATTTAGGTCTCCCAGTCAAACTTTTTTGGTTTGGTGAATCTGGCAAGGAGAGGTCTTTTTGTCAAGAATTTGGTACTTTTGTATCATTTTTCAGATAAGAAAATGACCTAAAGAACTGATTTTACTTAAAAGATCAAATGCGAGGCAACAGCGACAATCGGCAGGGCAATCAAAGTACGCCAAAGAAAAATCACAAAAATTTCCCAAAATTTTAGGGGCAAGCGACCGCTTAAAAGAATCGCCCCGACTTCTGAGAGGTAGATCAACTGAGTAATGGAAAGAGTTGCGACAAAGAACCGCGCTTGCTCTGATTCAAGATTTTGTGCGAGGAGTGCGGGCACGAACATATCGGCGAAACCCACTACGACCATGGGAGCGACTTGCCGTGCTTCAGGAATGGCGAGCAGTTCAAGCAAAGGAATGAATGGCAGACTCAACCAATCAAAAAGATGAGTGTGCTCAACTACGACTAGGGAAAGGGTTCCGATCGCCATCACAATTGGCAGAAGTGTCATCATCATTTCGGCCATCATAATAAAGCCCGCTTGCCAAAAATCCCGTCGCCAAGAAACTTGTGAGGCACGTTGATCCCATTTCTTATAGGCTTGAGACCAAAGAGATGATGTCTCTTCCAAATCCTTTTCGTTCGCTCTCAATTTTGCAGTATCTTCCTTGTTTCTAAGCGGAGGAAGCATAGGTACCAAAATCGCTTGAACTATACCGGTCAAACAAATGACAAGGTAAAAAGGAATAAAAAGATGAGCGAGTTGAACTTGCGAAATCACGACTAATGAGAAACTCAGAGAGACGGCAGAGAAATTGGTGGCAATAACACAGGCCTCGCGAGCGGTGTAATGACCGGCCTCGAATTGTTTTTGAGTCATAAGAATACCCACGCTGCCATCCCCGAGCCAAGAACTTAAAGCATCCAGGCTTGAGCGACCAGGTAAACGAAACATGGGGCGCATGAGAGGAGTCATCAGTGTGCCGAAAAATTCTAAGAGTCCAAAATCAAGCAGAAGAGAAAGAAAGAAACTTGCAAAGAGAAAGACACTTAAAAGCACAGGAAGCAATTCAAGAGCAACCAGGCCTCCGGTTGTTTCGCTACGAAATTCAGGGGGACCGAACTCAAAAAAAACAAATAAATAAAACAGAGTGCCAAGGGTGCGCAAAAGAAGCCAACCGGGCGTGACGACAAAGAGTCGACTCAAAAGAACATGAGTTGTTTTTTTAAGTGAAAAAAAGAGAGTTAAGAAAAAACTCAAACCAATAAGTGTCAATAGAAGGCTTGGAATAAAGGCCTGAAATGAATTCCTGAAAGTTTCCGCTAAAAGTGCGAGCGGGATGGTTACCGCTTTTTCAGTGGGAATCGGGAAGAGAAAAAAGAAGAGACCCAAGATTGAAGGCGCGAGCTTTTTAATCATGGAGCGTAGACGCAGCGATAGCCGACCAGGGCGTTTATATCTGTTTCAGAATAATGAAAATCAAGTGCATAAATCCCTGCTTCATCAGAGTTAAAAGAGCCTCCGCGTATAGCTGCTCCCGTAGTTGCCGCACCTGAGGTATATTTACCGATGCCGTTTATAAAGCCCAAGCTAGGGTTAAGGGGTTTCCAAAGTGCTGCATCCATTGGGTCACCTAACTCAGCGTTAGTGTCTACCGATTCGATAAAAGTTGGTGTTGGGCTTGGACTAAGTTGTGCTGAAACATAGGCCTTATCAGCATAATCAATATCCCAATCAACCCATTCTTTAGCATTACCAGCGAAATCCCAAATCTGATGATTTCCAATGACATGGACTCTTTTTCTCTCAGGCAAAGAATTAAAAGCGGCACAACTAGTATTGACCGCTATCTGTGTAGAGTCACAAAGATTAGACGGAGGTGGCTTACTGTGACCAATAAAGAGCTTTCCCTCACCGACGATCCCAGTCGTCCAGTTAGCTGGATTGAGTTCAATGGCATGTGCAATAGTCATCCACTGCAGATTATCGATAAGACTGTAATTAGCTCCAGAAGAACTACATCTAGTTTTTGCTTGGTTTCTTGATAAGCTTACACCAGGTAGTCCAATCGGAGTTGAAGCGGCAGCGATACCAGAGTTTCTCGCCTCGTACTTCATTACACAAAAATTAGTAGTCCCCAAAAGTGGACTGCCTTGAATGGGAATATACTCTCTCGGACAGTCAAAAAACTGCGGGTTATTCCAATTCAGAGTGGCCCCTGTTGTCCAACTATTTTGATAAAACGGTTTTTGAGCAATGGAAACATTGCTCTCAATACCTGCACAATTGGCACCTGAAGTTGATCCTGCAGGATTAAAACAAACTCCTGAATTGTCTGATTCAAAGGTGGCAACTTCCTCCATATCAACATTACCCATATATCCATTAGTCGAATTGATCCAAAGGGCATTTTTAGTACCCCGTGCCTTAATTAATGAACTTTGTGCTGGATGTGATTGAGAACTGACGACTTCAAATTGTTGCGCATTAAGTTTCTTAAAGCGAGTGACTTCGCTCACACTTAAAGAAGGACTATTACTCGTACGATAGATTTCAATTTGAGCATCCAGTTGTGATTCCGTTTTCCAAAAATACTCTTCAACTCTATTTGACTCTTCAACTCTCAAAAAGCCTTGAGCATTATTTGCACAACTATATTCAAGAATCGCCACTTCACCATCACCTGAAACAAACCGAATTCGCTTATCAAAGGGGGTCCCGCTGTTTAACCACAGAGGCAGAGACTTTGATCCTGTCCCAAATTCCAATCTAACAGAATGATTTCTAACGCCTGCAAAAGTTCGCTCGATTGCACCAGAAGTAGGAATCGCCTCGCAAGATAAAATTCCTTGGCCCGCAAGAACACTCATATAGGGACCTGAAGTATAAAAAGCAATCCTGCTTAAAACTGTGTCCATACGACCTGAATTAAATGAGGGATTTTGCCCCTGCATAAAGTTTTCTGTCGTAAAAATTATGCTCGCTGGAGTAATGGTCGATGCCCCGGAGTCCGTTGTCGCTTGTAAATTAACTGATTGGGCGGCAAAAAGATCGTTGAGAATAAATTCAATCGCATCATTATAGAACGGCGGTGCGAGTGACCAAACGCCACTATTACCGACACATGTAGATTCATCAAAAAAACCACCGACACTACATGTTCCCGCGTTGGGGTTCACTAAAAATACAATTCTGTTTTGAGGGATATCGAGAGAGATATCGACAAATTGCCCCCCAATAGGATTGAGGTTAAATTGAACTGAATAATTATTAAAAAAATTGCCCGCAGTAGTTGATTCAATCTTGATATCCATGCCGTTCGTCAAGTGAACTCCCGCCTTGGCACCATAAGTATTCGACTCGCGTTCCGTCGCATTTGAAATGATTCTTTCAAGCACATAAGAGAGCTGCTCAAACTCAGTGGCCTTAACACCTCTTGGAAGAGGAACACTTGGAAAACAATGCTCATCCCCATTCAACCCGCAACCGAAAACAGCTCTTTTGTTTTGCAAGAGCGCGATGCTGTTGCCGACATAATTATCAGCGAAATAAAGTGTATTCTCCGATTGGACAAGACTTGATTGCGGCAAACGGAACACTGAACCAGCTATATTCCTTGTCACGGGAGGTAAGCGATAAATGGCCTCTAGCTTTCCGCAATTTGGGTCTTCGAAGGCGTAAATATCATAGAGCAGTCCTTGAAAACTTCCTCCAATTGGCAGCCGTAAATCTGTGCTGTAGAAAGTCTGTGAAAAATCACCTGCAGTCGTAGGCCCTATACATGTACTCATTAATTGACGAGGTACCATGCCTGGAAGGGTTCTTGATCTAATGGAAACTTGAAAAGAGATATTCTCGCCTTTCATGGGATGTGAATAAGTTGTCCCCGCGAGCCCTCGACAATTTTGACCTTGTTCTGTAACAAGTGAAACATCAAGACACGGATTGAGGTTTAATCTTTTAAAGGCCTGTCCACTTTCTGAAGGAGTAAAAGCACTCAAAGCGGGGTTGACATCAATTCTACCGAATCTCCCGTCTACACACTTTGTTTTCGCTAATTCAATGGAGACTGTCTGATTTCCTGGCGCAAGCGTCGCTTGAGTGATATCGCAGCGGTGCTCACCAGTCATCGGCTCAGGACCTTCCCAAGCAATCGTATAAAACGTCCACTGACCTTGATTCAAAACAAGATTTAAATTGCTTGAGTTCGCGAGCCCTAAACTAAACTCTTCACCGCTGCTTGAGCGTCCAGCGAAATAAAGACCACCGTTTGAACTCGTGGCAAGGGCCTGGACCATTGAACTGATCACAAATTCCGTTGGAACCGGCGTGCTCTTAGGAGCACAACCCATCATCAAAAGAGTGGTCATTGCGAGAAGTTTAAAAATCATTTTCGCCCTTAATCCTGCTTACTTAGTCCGCTCAACATCAATCAATTATCGGCGAGATCGCCCTTAAACCTAAATAAGAATGGGTTTCAAGGGCTTGTAAGAGGGAGGTCTGGCCACAGCGACAGCATTCTCTGCCAACACTTAGCTATCTTATTGAAATCCATACTGAACTATGCTAGCTAAGCCCAATGAATGAACAAGATATCGACCCACGAATGCTGGCCCTTTTTGAATTTCGCGCCCGCAAAGGTGATTTCAAAAAACTCGAGATTATCCAAGCGGCGATCGACTGTTTAGCAGAACTAGGACTTGAAAATACCACCTATGAGGCACTCGCTCTAAAGCTTGGAACAAGACGGGCGCATATCGCCTACCATTTCAGTGATAAGAACCAAATATTTCTCTCGGCCGTTAAGTATATTTTAGGGACGTATCAGCAGACTGTCGTTGACGCTCTTTCTAAGGTCTCTGGCCAAAACTCTGCTCGTCCTCTGCTTCAAGCCTATATCAAAGCCGTTTTTGCTTGGGCGAAACAAAACCCTTCACAACTTCAGTGCATGCTGCTTCTCTACTATCTCACTACCATTCAAAATGAGTATCTCGAGCTTCATAATGAAGTTCGCGCAGGCGGGGTCGAGCGCCTCGCCTATCTTTATGGTCTAGAGTTTAAAGACAAGTTG
This sequence comes from Bacteriovoracaceae bacterium UBA6166, assembly GCA_002435795.1. Taxonomy (GTDB): domain Bacteria; phylum Bdellovibrionota; class Bacteriovoracia; order Bacteriovoracales; family Bacteriovoracaceae; genus UBA6166. The sequence goes on from DIUE01000016.1 coordinate 207,356, forward strand.
ACCAGCGCAGAGTTGAAGCTCCAGGCCAAGTCCCTTCAGAACCTGCTCTCCGGCAGTCTCATGGACGCCGTCACTACTCAGAGCACCACACTGAGTCAAGCAGAGTCTAACACACTGAAATTTCTAGACTTTCAATGGCAGTTTTTGAACGTGTGTAAGAATTAAGTAGAAAAAAACAAATGACAAAAACCGCTCAAGATTCTAAGGTATTCGGATGCGCACAATTGTCTTTTTAAAACAATTCTTCTCCAAATCGATTCTTTGGATACTTTTCCTGGGCTTAAGTCTTGGAGTTATCTCTTCTAAAACAAATGCCGAGCAAACAATCAATGGCTCTGCTTGGACCTTATATGGTGCTCGTGATTACCAAATCACATTCCCAAAAAACTATAGACCGAACCAAGCTTACCCGCTTGTTATTGCCATGCATGGCTGTCTTCAAAATAGCAAGGCCTTTGCCGGTGGCGCACGACTTGAGAAGTTTGCGAATGATTATCAAACAATCATCCTGATGCCCGATCAGCAATTGCTCGCGAATCCCTACAAATGTTGGAATTGGTTTTATCCAATCAACCAAGATCGCTCAGGAGAACCTGCGATCATTATGAATATGCTTGAGAAAGTAAAAACTGATTATTTGATCAGTACCGACAGAGTTTTCGCTATGGGCATGAGCGCTGGTGGAGCAACGGCCAATACGCTTGGCAACTGCTATCCGGACAGCTTCAAAGCCATCGCTAGCCACCACGGCATTCAGTACAACGCCACAGAAAACCCAATGCTCGCCCAAGACGTGTTTTATCGCGGTCCAAAAATTTCTCCGAAAAGAGCTGCAGACAAGGGCTTTCGTTGCCAAGGCAACACTGCTAAAAACACTACCATGCCGGCCCTCACCATCCAGGGCACACGTGGAATCATGGATCCGAGTAATTCCGTCGCTATCGAAAATCAATTTCTCTTTTTTAATGATCTCCTCCACAATGGAAAGTTCGATCAGTCTCTCAATCTTGTGCTTAAAAAAACAACCACACAAACTGAGAGCGATTACGACTACGACACTTATTCATGGCTCGACTCTAAGGGCGTGAGAGTCGTGGAAAGAGTTGAAATTATCGGTCTTGGTCATTCATGGAGTGGCGGAGACAGTTCTTACGACTGGAACGATCCAAAAGGTCCAGATGCAACGGCATTGATCTTCGAATTTTTCAGACACCACGGACTCTAATTAAATATTTCTTCAATTCTTTTTAGCTGATCTGGTAGGCGTTTGTCTTCGAGTGACATTTTTTTATTCATGCAAAAAAGAAATTGTTTCCGTTGATAGGCATAATCAAAAAGCTCCATCACTTGCGTTAGTTTCTGATCAGAAAAAGGATGTGCTGGAAAGAGTTCAACAACCAGACAAGCTCCCTCAATATCAAAATCCACCAAATGGCCAAAGATCGAATTATGGGGCTCGACACTTTGGTGCAGGCCCAATTTATAGTGCTTTAATTCTTTAGTCAGAATAAAATCAGCGTTAAAGATCTTCGGTCGAAACCCAGCTTTTTGAAAAGCATCGTAGCGCGGGACGAAGGAGAAAAGAATTTTGAAAAATGTTTTTAATCCCATAAGACTCAGGCCTCACCTTTGAAACTCTACTACTCAGACCATTATACCCTACCCTTACCAAGCAACCACCGATTTCCGATGGACAAATACGGGTTAGTTCGAAGCTCATTGATTTCACAAAAAATTGTCACCCCTGAAGAACTCATCCCCGCCACCCCTCTCTCGCTAGAGACGATCGCTTTGGCCCATGACGAAAGCTATATTCAGGCACTGATCAACCAAACCCTGCCCGAGGCCCGTCGTCGTGAAATCGGTTTTCCTTTAAGTGAGCGACTCGTCTTGCGCTCCCGTTCCTCTGCAGGTGGCTTTCTCGAAGCTTGTCAGACTGCTCTACAACTTGGTCTTGCTGGAAACTTATCTGGTGGAACCCATCACGCTCATCGAGACCGAGGAGAGGGTTTCTGTGTCTTCAATGACTTTGCTATTGCAAGCTTTTGGTTGATGAAATATCGCGCTCTCAAAAAAATTCTGATTCTCGATCTCGATGTCCATCAAGGCAATGGCAATAGTTCAATCATGGGCCAGACTCCAGGGATTGATATCATCAGCTTTCATGGCAAAAACAATTATCCCTACAGAAAAGTCGCCTCTAGTCTTGATGTAGAATTCAATGACTTCACAGAAGATAGCGAATACTTGCATCGACTAACAAATGTAATCTCAGGTCTGGCAACAGATTACCAAATCATTCTCTATCAAGCGGGCGTTGATGCACTCAAAGAAGACACTCTTGGAAAACTATCGCTCTCAATGGAGGGCTTAAGAAAAAGGGATGAGTTGGTCTTTGGTTTTGCTAAGTCCCATCATATCCCCGTTGCGGTTGCGCTAGGAGGAGGGTACAGCAAACCCATCGACTTGACTGTTCGGGCCCATGTACAAACATTTATGGTTGCATCAGATCTTTTTTACAAAAAGCCTCCCTCCTAATAAAAACCTAACGCAATCTCAGGACCACCCATGTTATGACCCAAAACTAAATATCAAACATGGAGCACCTATGAAAAATCTAGTCATGACGGCAGTTGTTGTCTTTAGTTCTACTGCAAACGCAAATTTCAACCAATTAACTTGTACAAAAGAACTCTCTGGCGACAGAGGAAGTCAAATCGTGACTGTTGAAAACTTTCAAGGTTCAGCACTCGTCACCGAAGCCAGAGAAGTAGAAGGTCAAACTCTTGTTTTTCATCAGTATGAAGCAACAATTAAGTTCGACCGAGCAGATGCCTTTCTCGTTGCTCAAAAAGATTTTTCAGTTATTTCAAGACAGAGACGTTTGCGTGTTGAGCTTACTCAAAACGGCTTAGTCGGAACGCTCAGAATTGGAAATCAAATTGTTCGCGATGAGATGAATTGTTCTTTAAACTAATTTTTAAACTTTCATAGAATAAAAAAAGGCCTGCTTAAAGCAGGCCTTTTTCGTTTCAGTATTTCAGATTCAATTAGAAAACTTTTGTCAATGAACCGTCGCCACGAACATGGAAAGCTTCAGAGGCGTGAATGGCATTGAAAAAGCTCTTAGATTTGTAATCGATTCTAACCGTTGCAGTCGCGATCGGATCTTCCATCGTGCCACTGTTAGAGATATTGATCAAAGCTGAAGTAGCGTCGAACTCAAATCCCCATGAGACGCGGATATTGCTAGCAGAAACATCAAGACCTGTTAGGTAGAGACCCTTTCCTTCATATTTTCCACCGTACTGAAAGCTTACTGAGTAAGTGAAGCTAATCACTGTTGAACCAAAACCGTTTTTGTATTCAATCAAATAACTTTTTTGCGTTGGTGATTGCCAGTTTGACATCTGATACATGGCGACCATGTCAGGAGCATCATTTGTTCTTGGAAGAACGCTGAGTGCTGGAGAAAACTGAGTATTGATCACAGGGCGACCGGCTTGAACGATTGGCCAAATCTTTTTCCCAAGAGCAATCAACTGATCAACCACCATAATGATTTCACCAAGCGCTTTGTCCTGCTTATTGGCGAAATTATCAAAAACATATTCAGAGGTAATTGGTGTCACTGAGACGCTTGAGATGCTGAAGTATTTTTTAAGCTCTTCTTCGTCTGCGAAGCCCGCGAGATCTTTCATTTCAAGAACTGATTGAGTGTCTTTGTTAGCGTTAAAAATGGGGGTTGATGTGAAAGGAAGATTTTTTGACTGAGCGTGAACGGGAGCAAAAATGACGGCGAATAAAAGGAAACCAAGTGTTGTAAGTGCTTTAACCATCGTGAACCCCCTCAAGATTGTTGTAAAGATTTCACGTAAAATAGTTTTATGGTCATAAAGCGTCAAGACGGGTTTTCTGACATCTTCTTACACTTTAACTAATAGTGATCATTAGCCTGGACTTATACTAATTCAGTCATCATCTTCGTTTTCTTCAGTAATATAGGCTTGCTTAGGCAAGCGCTTGAATTCATCCATAAAACGCTTCAGGATCGCTTGCTCGATCTTACCCTTCTCATAGGCGGGGATTGTGACCCGAACGATGAGGTGGACCATTTTGTAGTCAACTAGACGTACATGGACTCGAGGATGGATCGATGGAGTGTCAAGATTGGCCTTGCGTTGAACGCGGTCAAGATAAGCTTGTGCCTCTTCATAAAAACAGGCAACTTCTTGGTGAGCGACTCTTAAAAGAATTTTTTCGGCCTTGCGCCAGTCTTCATCAACTCGCAGTGGAACGGTAAATGGGTGAAGAACATAGTTGCCGAGGAAAGACTCGTTGATGACTGAATGGTTGAGAAAAAGACTGTTTGGAATCACCACAGAGCGGCCGGTGTATTGATGAGTCGTTTGCCCTGGACCGATCTCTAGTACCTTGGTGGCGAGCAGAGTTTTATCAATCACATCCCCTCTAACACCCATCACCTCGATTCGATCACCAATCTTGAAAGCAGCATTAGTTCGAAGGAGCCCACCACTCAAGCACATGATCAGCTCCTTGGCGGCAAAAACAAAGGCTACGGCAAAGGCTACAAAAGAGAGCGCCAAAGTCTGGAGTTCATCACTCCAAATAACGAGAAAACTGATTGTCACAAAAAGTGTTAAAAGAGAGTTGGTACTGACACGGCGTTTGCGTTTCACTTCCCAAGAAGAATGAGATTGTCGATTGATGAACTCGACGATTATCCAACGGATCACAAGAGAGCCTACCAGCACGACGATGCTCAGGAGAATATGGCGAGAAACAGGATCTTGAGGGATGACAAACATAATAAACTCCAACCCCTTGACTTACGCCCAACTTACGCTTAGGCTTTTTCTATGGGTATCACAAAAAAACAAAAAGACGTCTACGATTTTATTCTGAACTACACCGAAACACACGGAGTTTCTCCCACGCAAAAAGAGATTCGTGATCAGTTTGAATTAAAATCGTTTGGCTCAGTTCAGCGCTATATAAAATATTTAACTGAGGCGGGATATCTCAACTCAGACTGGAACGCACGAAGAGGGTTGAAGCCCACTTCCGTGAAGCCTGCCGACTCCTATTCACAAAACAATCCTTACTCAATTGAGATTCCTCTGCTTGGAGATGTAGCCGCGGGTAAACCGATCGAAGCCATCGAGCAGGCCCATGAAACTCTCAGCGTCCCCACGAGTCTCCTCGGGCGCAGCGGCCGGCATTTCGCCTTAAAAGTGCGAGGCGACTCAATGATTGATGAAGGGATCTTTGAAGAAGACCTCATCATTTGTCGCTTCCAAGAAGACGCAACTCAAGGACAAATTATCGTAGCGATGGTCGACGGCGAAGCCACTGTCAAAAAATACTACCGCAAAAAGGCCAGCATCGAACTTCATCCGGCCAATAGTCGTTTGCGACCCATAATAGTCTCTGAAGAACAGGACTTTAAAATCGCCGGCGTCCTTGTTGGGCTTCTCAGAAGTTATGCCTAATCTTTTACTTCAAAAGCCTTTAAGTGATTTGAGTTTTTGGCAGGCCCATGGATCAAATATTTTTTGGGAAAGTCCCTCTGCTTCTTATACCTATCAAGACCTTTTTGAAAAAGCCAAGCTTGCACTCAAACAATCACAAACAGATATTTGGGAACACCCTCTCTGCCCGGCCGACGCTTTTGTGCCACTCATGGCAGGGCCCCAAATGGATTTCTTTGCCAAACTTTGGGCCTTATTAGAACTTGGTTACTCTCCTCTTTTAATTGAGGCCAAGACGAATCCCGCGATTTTTCAGCATCAATTGACTGAAATGGGTTTTCATCTCAATTCACAGAAGAAACCTCACGGCGAACCTTCTATCGTTTTTAAAACTTCTGGTTCCACAGCGAAACCTAAATTTGTTTTTCATCAATTGAAAACACTTTGGCATTCACAAGAAAATCTTCGAGAGACAATTTCAACTCTTAAGCAGAAGCCATATAAGCGCGCGGGCCTTTGCCTGCCTCTACATCATGTTGGGGGCTTCATGTTAGTCATGCGACAGTTCTTTCAAGGTGAAACGGTCGTCGCTCTTAACTCCTATCAAGATCTACTAAAAAATGATTATCAGCTCAATGCTCTCTCCCTAGTGCCGGCCCAGCTCTTTGAAGTGGTCGAGAGTCCCTTTCTTAAAGACATTGATTTTATTCTCCTTGGAGGGGCACCTCTTGACCTGGCCCTTTGGCAGAAATCTTTTGAAAAAAATCTTCCGATCTTTCCCTCTTACGGTGCGACTGAGTCAGGCTCTCTTGTGACCCTTGCGACTCCGGCCCACAGGCTTAAAAAACGTCCAGTCGAAGCCCCCAATCTCGGGGTGCCCCTTCATGGTGTTGCTCTCAAAAAAGACGTGGACAATAATTTGATGATTAAGAGTCAGAGTTTAGCTCCCGGGATTCTCACCTCCAAAACTTGCTTTACGGTGACCGATGAATGGCTGACTCTACCCGACCAAGTCGCACAAAATGAAAACGGTGAATGGCAGACTCTAGGTCGCAAAGACTCGGTCTTCCTGTGTGGCGGAGAAAATCTCTCCCCCGAGGCGCTAGAGAAGCTTTATCTTAAGCACCCCGATATACTGAAAGCTCTTATTAGCCCAAGACCTCATTTTAAGATGGGGCAGGTTCCTCATTTGAGTTTTAAGACAGCTTCTTCGAAAAATCCCTTTCAAATTTTCCGTGAGGCCACGGAACAATTTTTAAAGGAGTACCCTAGACAGTATTGGCCTCGAAGCTTTGACGATTCTCTCATCGAGTCTTCATTAAAAATCTTACGGGCCCCAACCAACCAACTTGTTAGAGAAAACTTTGAAAAACAAAAAGACTTTCCTCGTTGTTTTTTTATCCATGGTTTTTTAGGCGATCAATCTGATTTTGATCCTCTCTTTAGAGAACTTTTAAACTTAGAAATATCCTCGACCAAACTTTTCGCTCTAAGCATTGCTCCACCGCTTGAACTCAATTTAAATGATAAAGAGTATAAAGAAAAAATTCTTGAGAGACTTGAAAAACAAATCTTAAGCCTAAGTGAAGAAGGCCCCTTCGTCCTTGCAGGCTACTCCCTCGGGGCACGAATTGTTTTTGAACTGATGGAACGTCATAATCTTAGGCCAAGAAAAGTCCTCGCGCTTGCGGGACACCCGGGCCTTAAGTCTGAGCAAGAAAAGCAGCAACGATTGATCTTGGATCAAAAGCGGGCCAGTGAGCTTACACTTGATCCTGAGAAATTTCTTATTGAATGGTACCGACAGACTCTTTTTGGAAACTTAATGAATCATCCAAGCTTTGAGCAACGTCTCGATCAACAGCTCAAACAAAATCATGTTCACAATGGGCGACTCCTTACTTGTTTCTCTTTAGGTCTGCAGAATGATTTTGCACCAAGACTCAAAGAATGGAACGCCTCTTACCTTTACGGCGAACAAGACCTTGCCTATCAGCAGCTGGCAAAAAGCCTCTCAATCGATACTCATGTCATTAAGCGGGCCTCACATTCTTTTCACTTAGAGAATCCGCGAGATCTCGCAGAGATTTTGAAGACTTATCTCCAGACAAACCAATAAACTCAAGTATCGACAGTACTCACCGATAAGTCATTATGTCGAACCCCATACGCCTAAGCGCGATCGACCCAAATTCAAAAGCACGAACGGAGTTCGCAAGAGAGCTCAAACTTGCACGCCAAGAACTCCACCTCATCCACCGTGAACAGCAGGGCCTTGCAGAGATGGCCAGTGGGAAAACTGAGAAATCGCCCTATTTCAATGATAGACCTTTTTCAAGTCAAACTGAAATTCAAGGGACACCTAAAGAGACGGAGTGGAAAAAAGTGGCAAGTTACGAGGAGCTGAGAGAGTCAGCTCCGATTGAACACAATCTGAGAAAGCTAAATATCATTTAGGCTTTTCTTCTTTCTTTTCTTTTTTCTTTTTTGAGACGGCCGCAGACTTGCGAGATTTTAATTTGTAGGCACCAAATCCCAGACCTGCAAGGATCAGTAGATAGAGAATCCAACTAGATTCGCCCTTTTCTCCAAGCTTGTTCGTAGCGCTGCCTTGTCTGACAGAAATATCATAATCCCCTTTGCCAGATTCAAGGCGCGGGATATCTGTCACATAAACATCTTTCTTGTCCGTTCTCATATCAATCGCTTTAGCATCACGACGTCTGAAGACGATCATAGAATCAATCACAGATTGAAAAACACCTTGATAGGCATCGTAGTGATCTTTTGCCACAGAGAATGTGACAGCAATTCCTAGATCTTCTTTAATGGTTGCCATATAGCGAGTGAAGAAGCCTGGGACCTCACTGGCGAGATGAAGGGCATCAATCCAAGGATGCTTGTCGACAGTACTTGTCCAAGGCCTTGCATACTTAGGTTCAGAGACTTGTGTTTTTCCACCTGGGAGTAAAAATGTCTTGGTCGATCTTAGGTGGTTAAGATAGTGATCAAGAGAATCCTTTTCCCCGCGAGTTTTGGCGGCGATAATAATAATCGCTTCTCGCTGGCGGTCTTTATTCTCACTCTGACAGATCCATTCTGAGCGTTCTAAAAAACATGACCAACCCATAGGTAATTCAAACTCACAATACTCATTGCTAAACTTCGCGGCAAAACTGAGCGATGGTAATAGAAGGAGTGTAAGTAAAACCCATTGGCCTGCTCTGTACATAAAAGACAACCTTATTTTTTCTTTTTCTTCTTTGGAGAAGCAGAACCTTTTTTCTTTTTCAATTTATAGACTGCAAATCCAAGTCCCGCGAGAACTAATAAGATAATCAAATAATCAGATCCTGAAGCCGCATTTACTTTCCCACGATTCGTCTGAACATTTGAAATATCGTATTTTGTACCGTCGCCGTAAGCTGGAATATCACCAACGATTCCACCTTCATCACGAGTCGCCAATTTGAAATCCCCAGTGGCTTGACCTTGGCGAAACACTCGCATGGAATCAATAATTCGCTGAAAAACATCTTGATAAGAATCATAATGATCTTTGGCCACAGAGAAAGTCACAGCTATCCCTAAGTCTTCTTTAGTGGTCGCCATATAACGAGTGAAAAAACCTGGAACTTCGCTGGCCATATGAAGGGCATCAATCCACGGATGCTTATCGGCGGTGCTCTCCCACTTGCGAGCGTACTTAGGCTCAGACACTTGAGTCTTGCCACCAGGAAGCATGAAGGTCTTACTTTGTGTTAAATGGTTTTGATAAAAATCGAGCGAGTCCGAATCACCGCGAATTTTTGCGGCCAAAATAATAATCGCTTCACGCTGCCGATCTTTGTTAGAACTTTGGCAAACCCACTCAGTGCCCTCGAGTGCGCAAGACCAACCGACGGGGAGTTCAAACTCACAGTACTGACTGGTAAATTTAGCAGCAAAACTCTGTCCTGGCATAAAGGCCATAAACAGCGCCAGTAATAGACTTAATTTCAGCATAGAGCTCATTCCTCGTTAAACATTATTCCATTATTGTAACCCAATTTGGGTCAGCGCAAAGAGGTGAGCTTTTTTCCTAGTTTTAGGATGTTAGGTCCTACCGAGCACGAGCAGTAAAACCATTTTTGATTTCGGTATTCCCGAAAGTCTTCTCGAGTCTTACGATCGCCGAATCTGAGGCCACCTCAAAGACAACGCCCGAGGCAACCAGTTGGTTACCACCAAAAAAGTCAGTTTGATAAATATCAACACGCATGCCTTTTTTCAAATCATCGGCCATGCCCTTATCAATTTTTATAAATTTTCCTCGCGGCGAAACCCGAATGACTGAGGCCTCAACATCGTACTCTTTAAAACTCTCCACCTTCATCTGACTTGTGGTCACACCAGGCTTGGTCCAAACGATACTAAAGGCAATTTCATTGCCCTCATCCGTACCAGAACCTTTCATAATTCTTCCGCCCTCAATATTGAATGTAAAACTATCAAAGGCGTAAGCTCCGCGAGCGAAAAGCTTTGTGTGTGAGCGATTAATAGAATTAAAAAGGCTTGTGACTCCAGTCGCTTTCCGTGGCTTTTGAGCAGGGTCTTCAGAAAACTCATCTTGATTAAGCGAGCTAATGCCAGATAAACCAACTCCGAGACCCAAACGTGAAAAAGGGACGTAGGCCAAGGCTTCATAGACAATTTCATCACTTAAATTACTTGGAGCGCGATGATAAAAAAGAGATGTACTCAACACATAACTTCCAGGCCGATCAAAACTTAAATGCCCACCAAGTAAGAACGAGGTTCCCGAATCACCTAAGACAATTTCGCCTTCGGGAATGACTTCATTTTGCTCGTAGAGATCATTGGTATAAAACGTATTTCTTACCTGCGCATCTAAGGCGTAACGAAAAGGGCCAGACTTCAAGAAGCTGTATTTTAGACCTAATGTCGCAGATTCTAATCCAGTATTTGAAAGTGTCTCAGTTTCTGAATCACTCTCCACTTGGCGCAAGCGCAAACCACCTCGCAATTCCAACTGAACGCCATACCCATAACGAATATTTAAATTGATATCAGTAAGAGTGAAGGTATCACCTTCATCCATCTCAAACTTTCCGCCATCCAAATCATAATAGGCGGTGGTAGAAAATCGTCGAAGCTCGGCTTCGGCCTCAAGTCCTTTAGATTCTAATGTAGATGTTGCAGGTCTATAGAGAACTCCGACTGCCATCGCCTGACTTGAAAAGTGGATTAAGAGTAAAAAGATTATTTTAGTCAACATCAGTCGTCTCCCATCCATGGATCTAACCTGCAAAATGATATCGTTCTAGCTCAAGGTTAGCGGTGTTCGGCGCAAAAGTAAAAAACTTTCTGAGAACCTTAGGCCCGTTGGCCGTTTTCTCATAAAGATAAATGGCCTCTGTTCTAAGAATCAAAGGCAATTGAAATTCACTTTGTGCCACACTAAGCGCAAGCTCCAATTCATGATGAGCATTGAAATAGGCCACCGGCCACATGAGATCAAGATCATTGTCGGGATTCTTACGACGATTTTTTGTTTTTTTAAATTGGAATCCTTCATCTTTCAAAAACTCTTTGAGCGCCTCTTGGCAATGATAGAGATTATCATTGAGTTTAGGCCTAAAGCTTAGACTGGCACTGCGCCTACCTGTGGTGAAATCAATGGATTCAAATGTAAGGAGATTTAGCTCATCGACTCCGATCATACAATTCTCAATGATCTCACCTAAATCATCCCAAAGATCTTCTACGGGAATCTCACTCAAAGTTTCATGGCCAAAAGGTGGCAGCAAGGCCATTTCGAAGAAGCGACTTTTTGGAAATGTCTCGAAGCGCTTAGAAAAGGATTCTATCAGGGGCCATGACAGAGAATGAGGAGAGAAAGTCAGAGCGATAAAGTATTTCATAGAGCGGCCTTTAAAGAAGGACTATCTATTACTATAAACGGCTCGCGGATAGTTGCAAGAAAGAAATTAAGTCAACTTTGATTAGGCGATTAGGCGATTAAGCTGCTTTTTTCAGCAGAGTGCCTTGCTGAGTTGGTTCGCTCTTTGAGCGCAGTGGAATAATAAGATGATTCACCCATAACTGGCCTTCGAGTGAAAAATTGAACTGACCACCACTCTCTTCACAAAGCCGTTGAACCGACTCAAGGCCGAGATGTGCCCTACCGTCCACCTCTTCAGTGAGAATTAGAGTGGAAAGACTTTGTGCCATATCTTCGTTTGAGGCCAACTGATTTTTTAATTTGGATTTGATCACCATGTCCATCTGAAAGTCTTCTTTGACTTTAACAAGACGGCAGAGAACTTCAACTTCCGGAGAACCGTGATCACTAGCGTTTTTTATAAGATTGGAAAAAATACGCAGAAAGCTTGGAAAATGAATTTTCAATTGATGATCTTCAATCAAGCTTATTTCAGCTGAATCAAAAAAATGTAAATGAACGATCCGCGATTGCTCGATTAAAAAAGTTTGAATCAAACTGTAAACATTTGAGCGAATATCGACCAGTAAGCGCCACTCTGATTGGTCTCGAAGACTTTGATGCTTTAATTGAAAATGATCGACCACCAAAGATTCTAGTGCTTCAATTTCATTTAATACTAAAGAGCACTCCTCTTTTGTAAGAGCTTTTTTATTTTTCATAAAAAGTTTCAGCGCTGTACTGTGATTAATAAGATCATGGGCAAAGAATTGTTCCTTCTCCGATTCATCTGATTTAGCGCTCGACTCAAAAGTGCGCCGTTGTCCAATCACAATCACGGCACTACTCCACAAGAAAAACCACACTAAGGCGGTGAAACTTTGATCCGTTCTTGGGAAACTCGAATTCATGGCGAGATTGAGTGCAAGCCCCATAACCAGAACAGAAGCATAGAGCCACTGCAATCGATTAAGCCTCTGCTTTGGACGTTCAAGTGAACTTGTAAGGAAGTAAGCTGTCGCCGCAAGAATAGGAATGAATGATAAAAAAAGCAGTCCAATTTTTTGAGTTAAAAAACTTTGAACCAGAAGTGTCGAGAATTGAAAAAGAAAAAAGCTCGCCACAATTTTTTGCGAAACAAAGGGCGAGAGGATGAGATTAGATTTTTGGTAGAAATATCCGTTAGCAACCCAAAACAAACTTAGGAAAAATAAAGGACTAGAAGATCGAGGCACATCAAACAAAAGAACTTCCAGTAAAAGAGCGGACGCAATCATCCAAGAGACAAGCAAATAGCTCGAAACGATTTTTTGCTGTTTAAAGGCCATTAAAGATTTCAATCCACTCGCCTCACTCTAAGTCATTAGACTTCGGCGAGAGAGATTTACCTGACCGGTTGGTAGAGGGCCTCTGCGCCTAATTCTTCTTCAATTCGAAGCAACTGGTTGTACTTTTCCATGCGATCAGAGCGTGAAGCAGAGCCCGTCTTGATATGACCAGAGCCTGAAGCAACCGCAAGATCGGCGATAAAAGAATCACCGGTTTCTCCAGAGCGATGAGAAATGATGGCCACAAAATAATTGTCGTAAGCTAACTTAAGGGCCTCGAAGGTTTCAGTAATGGTTCCGATTTGGTTAACCTTTACTAAAATCGCGTTGGCTTCCTTATTTTCGATCCCTCGTTTTAAAATTTTCGGATTTGTCACAAAGAGGTCATCCCCGACAATCTTCAAATTCTTCCCAAGTTCACGAGTTAGATTTACCCAACCTTTATGATCAGCTTCATCTAGTCCATCCTCTATGGAATATATCGGATAGTTTGCAGAAAGTTTTGAGTAATATTGGACCATTTCATCACTTGAAAATGTTTTACCTTGCATACGATAAGCGCCGTCTTTAAAGAACTCGCTGGCAGCGGCGTCGAGAGATAAACTAATATCTTTGCCTGGGGTATAACCGGCTGACTCAATGGCCGACAAAATAAGTTCAATCGCTTCTTCGTGACTGCTAAGATCTGGAGCAAAGCCCCCTTCATCACCAACATTGGTCGAATAGCCTTTTTTAGTAAGAACTTTTTTTAAGTGATGGAAAACTTCAACCCCAGCTCTCAGGTTTTCACTGAAAGTAGAATTGATATGCGGAACAATCATAAATTCTTGGATATCGAGATTATTTGAAGCGTGTGAGCCGCCGTTGATAATATTCATCAAGGGGGCCGGCATACGGTAGCGACCAAGAGCGTTCGGGCAATTTAAGTCTTCTTTCATATAGCGAAAGAGTGATTTATTTTGATCGAGGGCACCTGCACGAGTAATAGCCATGGAAAGCGCCAACATTCCATTGGCACCGAGATGGGATTTATTTTCTGTGCCGTCGAGTTCAATGAGTAATTGATCCAGGGCCCGTAAATTAAAAACATCCTGACCGATTAAAGCTGGCACACAGATTTCGTGAATATTTTGAATCGCTTTGCTAACTGATTTTCCAAGATAACGACTAGTGTCTCCATCTCTTAGTTCAAGCGCTTCAAGTGAACCAGTCGACGCTCCTGAAGGGGTCGCCGCTCGCGCGAGGCTCCCTTTCTCTGTCATTAGATCAACTTCAACCGTAGGATTGCCGCGGGAGTCGAGAATCTGGCGGGCGCGAATAGATTTAATTTTAGACATGAGTCGCTTCCTTCTTTAGGGATAAGAAATTGTGTTTTGAGTATAAGCTCACTTGAGTGAAGCTGGCCATAAACTGTCCCAAGATTTTTGCTGCCAAGAGAAATTTTGAGTCTGTGCATAGTAAAGAGTCGTCTGGGCAGCGGGGCTTTGAAAACTGAGAATCGAGACAACTCTTTTGGCCACCGCTTCACTTGGTGAGAGAGTTTTGACAGCGAGAAACTTCTCTATCGCCTCAGCGATCAGAGGATAATGAGTGCAGCCAAGCAGAGCGTAGTGGAGGCCTTGATTCTGTAAGGGAATGAGGTCCTTGAAAGCTTCGTAATATGGCGCAGGCCGCTTACTCCAGCCTTCTTGAGTGAAACACTCTTCAATTGCCCGGGCCAAGTTTGGGCATGGATGAACTTGAATCGTATTATGAGGGTCTCTGCGTGCACGTAAATCTTGAAAGCGTTTGCTTGCCGCCATAGAAGGAGTGACCAAAACGGCGAGCTTTTCTTTCTGTGGGTCGAGACCCAGTCTCTCGACCGCCGTGAGATAGGGTTCAACGCCGACAAAAGGGATCGCTGGAAACTCCGCCCGCAGGCGATCGATAGCAATTGCCGTGGCTGTATTGCAAGCAACAACAATCATCTCCACACCCTGTTCAATTAATGTTTTTGTTAATTCACGACTTCGCTCAAGAATTTTCTGTTCGCTCAAGTCACCGTAAGGGGCAAATGCCAAATCGGCCAAATAATAGTACTCGGCATTAAGCTTGAGATCCCAGAGAGATTTTAAAACGCTTAAGCCCCCGTGCCCGGAATCAAAAAGCCCGATCTTTTTTTTGTCAACTGTACTCATGAGAGATAAAATAACACGAATTCACTTAATCCCGCTACAGAAGGTTCACAAATGGCCCGCTTAAAACTGCCACTCCCCTCACCGGTGATCTTTCAAACATCCTTAGAGATTAGGATTGAACATATTAATTACGGACAACATGTGAGTAACGATAGCTATCTTCGGCTGGCACACGAAGCCCGTTTGCGTTGGCTGAAATCGGCCGAGCTAAGTGAAATCGCGAGTGATCAAAAAGGCTTAATTATGAGTGACGCAAGTTTAGTTTATAAGGCCGAAGCTCGTTGGGGTGAAACTTTTTGGGTTGATTTAGGAGTGGCCGATTTAACCACCCATAGTTTTGATCTTATCTATCTTTTTCGAAATGAGAAAGGCATGGAGTACGCTCGTTGTAAAACAGCGATGGTGGGTTTTGACTACCAAACAAAAAAAGTCGCCCCTCTCACTGAGGCCTATCTAAAATTAATTGCCACTCGGGCGCAACAATAATGTTTTTTCAAAACGTAGAGAAAAAACTTAAGTCGAGTCTGAGTCTGGCACTCACTCACCCTCCAAAGTGGTTTGGCGTTACCGCCAATAAAACAAGCTTTGCCAACTCAATTGAAAACAGGCAGTGGAATCTGACAGATCAAACCGGTCGCAGTTTCAGTTTTGCTTTCGCGCCCGTTGCTCCGAACATGGAAATTCAATACGGCGAAAACCAAACTGTAAAATGGCAAAAGAAAGCCCCTCGCGAGGTGGCTTCAGAACTTCATAATTTTTTCTTTGATCAACTGATCCAGTTTGAACTAGAAAACCTTAAGGCCCATGCCTTGTTGCCGGTTATTGATACCATCACGACGAAAGATGAGGACCGCGCCCATGAATGGTTGAGGGTTAGTTTTGAAGTTTTAAAGAAAGCCCTTCAAAATCATCCCGACGCCCTTTTTCAGGGCCAACTTTTTGCCGGCGAACCCCCAAATGCCGAGGTCCCAGAGCTCAGGCTTATCGTTTATAGCATCGATTTACACCTCAAGCTGCAACCCAGCGGAATTCTTGAGGTCGTGATGTTTCACTTTAAGCCCGGAGAAGATAAAAGCCGGCCAGACCTTAAAGGACATTTTAAAGACCGCAAAAAAGAGGTCACAGACCTAGTGATAGGTCTTTTAAATGAGGTTCAAAAAGGCTTTAAACTCTAGTTTATTCAAGTACTTAGATTTATAAGTGCCGTCAGCTAAATCGACACCCCGTGTATTTTTTTCATCTTGATCGCCCCTTAAGACGCAGTGCGGTAAATTAAAGCCATTGTCATGTTTCAAAAGGAGTTCTTGTGAAAAGATCACTAATCGCCACCTCGGCCCTCGCCTTCAGTTTGCTCACTCTGGCCCCAAGCGCCTTTGGTACAGATGATGACGGACTCCTCCTAGGTAATGATTTTCGCCTTCATTATGATGCTGAAATCAACTCAAACGCCATGCTTGGAAGCCAAAGCGGTGACGCCCTTAATTTGAGCGGCTCGTTTGTTTCAATGAGCGTTGAATGGAAAGACAAAATCCGCGCAGTTATCACAACAAAACTCGAAGAGATTTTTCGCGATAATCAAGTCAGCTTAAATGATGATTTCAGTTTGGGTGAATTTATCCGCGAAGCTTATATTGAAATCCGCGAAGTCAATGGCTCGCCGATTGCGATCATTGTTGGAAAGCAGCCGATGGCCTTTGGACAGAATGTTCAGGCCATGCCGATCTTTAGAAACAACCCACTCGCTTCAATGCAAGAAATCTCTGAAGTTTTCGGTGTAACAGTTGATTTACAAGAAGGTCTTTTTGGTCTTTTTGATCAGGCAGAGCTTTCAGTTTTTGAAACAGAAGAAGGAGATCTATCGATTGGACAAATCGACGGTGTCTCAATTCGTTTAAGTAAAATGATCACAGATCAAATTCTTGTTACTCTTTCACACGCTGAAATGGGCAATAATCACTTGAGCTCAGGCCACGAGAGAAGAACAAGCATCGGCTTGATTGGAGAATCAACTGATGGTGTTTTAGTTGGTTGGGTTGAAGGGATGTATTTTTCAAATAATCCAAACTACCCGAATTCATCTTTTGGTCTCACTGTTGGTGGGATGATGAGAGTGTCAGAAGCGATTGATGTGGTTGTTGAATACAATTGGATTGAAAAAGAACTCAATGAAATTGGCCTTGGAGTTCGCACCAATTTAACCGCGAATACATCTATTGGTGCAGAAGTTCGCTACCGAAATTATGTAGAACAGAACCGCAAAGATGACGTGATCTTCGGAGTCACTCTCACCTACCGTTTTGGCTCTACTTCAGCTTCGAGAAATCAGAGCTACCTTTTTGGTGACGATCAAAACTAAGACTAGAGGCGTATATGAAATTAAAGTCGATTCTTATCTTAATTATTCTCCTGGCCACTCAAGCGATCAACACCGCCTCAGCGCAAGTTTTTCGCTCATGGATTGCTCTTCGAGTAGGCTCGGAGATTTTCACTCCAATGGATATAGAACGACATATTGAGTATACAAAACTCAATCTAACGACCAGACAGAACCTCTTTAGATTGTCAGAACAAAATTATGATCTTTATCTATCTATGTTGAAAGAAATTTCAGCGCCGTCGTATGAAGCCACTATAAAGGAGTTGGCCTATACTCGCATGATTGAAGATTTTGCGACTAAAGGCTTAGGAAAGAATCAAAAAAGACAAGCTTTTACAACAACAACCGATGAATACAACCGTGCCATCAATGATCTTGAATCAAAAGTCATGAAAGAATGGCTAGATCAAAGACTTGGAATTGTTGTCGCTCGCAAAGAATTCGGCAAGAAGTTGAGAGCTGAAAACTATCCACATGACTATAATGATTCAGACGAAGAAATTTTCTGGAGATGGTTTAAAGAGCAGCAATACAGAATCACTGAAGAATTTAGAAATAGAGAAGTCGCTAAATTTGAAGGAATTATGGCGACAAGATCAAATCCAAGTCTACATGTCAGAATCAGTGATAGACACGATCTTTATGATGCTCAAGTCAGAACTATTCGAAACTCTCTTGATAAAAAAGTATTAACAGTGAGTGAAGTTCAGTCTATTAAAAAACAGAACCCATACCTTGACCTTGTGTTGAAAAACTTGCACATGGTTTCTCTTTCATCACTACCACTCTATAGAGCTCACCAACTAGGAGCTATCGCCAGTGATAAAGTGCGTGAAATGCACGGAAAGGTTAACCAAGAATTCGCTCAAAAACTATCAGCCGCTCATGTTGAGCGTCTATTGCAATACGAACAATCGGCGCAAACACTGGCCGGTCGTTATGATCAAGTAAATGAACTCGAAGAACTCTCTAAAGATCGCCTCAGTAAATTCGTCAGCAAAGGTGACTATACTGATTTTATGATGGCGCGGCTTTATGATTTGGCCAAAATCATCAAAACAGAACAACCAAACCACGAGCGCGTAAGAATTGAGATGCAAAACAAACTCAACAACGCTCTCTCATGGTTAAAAAATCAGCAAAAAGATCCAAAATTCTATCAGACATCTGAAGTCCAGAGTCTCCTTCTTGAAGATGCTGTAGCTAGAAAATTACGCAATCATTTGAAAGTCGACGATATGAAAGCTGGATATGAAAAATCCTTCCTTGATATGGCGATTTGGACAATAAAGTTCGAAGCAAAGAAAATTGCTCTAAATGACAAGGCGAAAGTTTTCACTGAAATTCATCCAATCACTCATGGAACGACTTATAATGGTTTAGACAAAATTCTGAAGCATAAAGAATATATGGAAGGTCTTAATCGCTTTAAGCAACAAGAGCTTTCAAGACGTCAGTACTTGCTTGAGATTAACCCAAATGGAAATAGAAAACTCTCAAGCGCAGAGGCCTGGAGTTGGATTAACTCTTAAGCCTCTTGACTTTCATCAGAACTCGGAGAAGATAGTTATTAGACGATTCTTCTCTGAGATAAAAGCATGTTAATAAACCTCGATTTTGAAGCGAAAGATGAACAAGTAAAAATCGTAATCGCTTTAGAAAACCTCAAAATCCTTCGTGATTATAGAAGTGCGCTCTACCTCATCAGGGCCTGTGCTCTAGACTTTGACTTAGAACCAGAACTAGAGATCGAAGATCTTGAAGAGATCTGTGAAAAAACGGCAGAACTCGGAAAAGATCATTTTACTGTCATCATTGGGCCTTCGGAAATCGAAGTCGATATCTAGCCAAAACCAAAAAGGTCTACTAACCGGAAATACTTGCAAGTTGATGCTTTTAAAGAAGAAGCCTATACTATACAAATGCAGTATGTTCCCATCCAAACCAGCACTCTTCAAAGCAATGTGCCCATCATTTTTGATGTTTATGTCAAAATTCATGAGAAATACATTCTCTTAATTAGACAAGGTGATGATTTAGAAGAAGAGCGGCTTAAAAAGCTCACTAAATTTGAGGGCCAGAGGCTTTTTATTCTCAAATC
Organism: Bacteriovoracaceae bacterium UBA6166; assembly: GCA_002435795.1. Lineage (GTDB taxonomy): Bacteria > Bdellovibrionota > Bacteriovoracia > Bacteriovoracales > Bacteriovoracaceae > UBA6166. The sequence continues at coordinate 226,775 of DIUE01000016.1, forward strand.
CGAGATGAAGAATCTTAAGAACTATATTGGGGACCTGTTAGATCAAACTCTGGAAACTAAACTTGACGATGAAGATGCTGATAATCAGGACGCTCGTTTTTTCACTAAAGGTAAAGGGTCACAATCCAATGATTTTCGGGATCAAACCAATCCTAAAACAAAGTCTTATCTCTCTGGAGAAAAGACTGGTGCAGTGAAACTCTCCCCGCAGATGAGAAATATTATTGGGCAAGCGCAACTTGAAGAGTCACCAAAAGAAAAACTCATTCGCCAAGCCGGCGTCGTGCGCTCGGTTGCTCAGACAGCAATCGATGTTCTCAATAGAATCTTGCAAGACCCTGATTCAATCGTTGCCTATCAGATAGCTGCCAAGGCGGCAAAAGGCATTCAAAAAGTTTTAGAAGCAAATCCTGAAATCATCACTGAACTTTACACGGACCATAGAGAAGATGGACAGCCGCTTTTAAGCCATTCAAAGAATGTCGCTTGTCTAAGTGCGCTTCTTGCTCTCAGAAACGGACTGCCACGCCAAGAGCAGCTTCATATTACAACCGCTGCTTTAATGCATGATTTGGGGCTTGTGAAGATGGATGGCATTGAAGATTCTTTCATGAAACCGAAAGAAGATTTCACAGGCACCGAAAAAGATCAATATCTCCAGCACTCATCAAAAGGTTTTCTCTTGGCCCAAGAAAAAGCTTTTATTCCTGAAGCCGTCTGCGAACTCATTAAATATCACGAAGAGGATTTATCAGGGCGCGGCCCAGAGCAATTAACAAACCTTACTCTCGGGCAACAGGTTCTAGCGCTCGCGAATCGTTTTGATAAAATTGTGTTAGAGAAAAAGCTCTCGACTAAAGAGGCGATTCAGCATTTTTCAGTTCATGAGATTGGTAATTATGACCTTAAATTAATCGAGTCTTTAAAGAAAATAGTCATTGGTCAAAAATTAGTTTCTGAAGCTTGGGCACTCTAAGAGTAGTTACGCCGCCTCTTTTTTAATCTTCTGAACCCATTCAGGTGCCACAAAAGAACTCTTCGGAAACGGAAGTTTGTGCACAATGATTTCTTCAAAGAAGCTTGGGACGTAATTACAGGGAACCATCTCTCCTATATATCGTCCGGTTTCTGAATCTTTCCCTGTTTGCATCCAACGGAAAATATCTCGAGAGATATAATTTCCACTAGCATCAACACCGAGGATTTCAGAAATATGAGAAGTTCTACGACCACCATCGTGATATCTCGAACACTGAACAATAATTTGCATCGCCGAAGCCACCATCTTACGAATTGCATCTGGTGGGATTTTCGTTTCCCCCATTAGGCAAAGCGTTTCTAAACGTGTACATGCATCCACTGGGCTATTAGCATGGACCGTCCCCATACTTCCATCGTGACCAGTGTTCATGACTTGAATAAGATCGAGCGCTTCTTCCCCTCGAACCTCTCCCACAATAATACGGTCAGGTCTGAGCCTCATGGCAGAAATCACTAACTCACGAATGGTCACTTCATTCACGCCACGAGTGGGATCAGCTTTTCGAGTTTCAAAATTCACGACATGTTCAGCGTGAACCTGAAGTTCCGCCGCATCTTCGATAATGATCAAGCGCTGTGTTTTAGGAATTCTTCCGCCCAAAACATTCAGCATGGTTGTTTTCCCAGAGCCCGTTCCACCAGAAACCACCACGTTTTTTCCGAGATACATACAAATATCTAAAAATCTTGCGGCAGTCTTTGACAGAGACCCGAATTGAATAAGATCTGAGAGTGTCAGTTCTTCTTTTGAAAATTTTCGAATGGCAACGGTCGTTCCATTCTTCGCCATTGGGGGCAAAACAACGTGAATCCGCGAGCCGTCAGGCAATCTGGCATCAAGCCTTGGATTATCATTATCAATCACACGGCCTACGGACTGAGCGATTGCACGCATGGCCGAAAGTAAGGAGTCTTCATTAGGAAAAAAATTATCGACTTTATAGATAAGGCCTTTCTTTTCTACAAATATTTCATGAGCGCCGTTGATCATAATTTCAGTCACCAAGGGATCTTTAAGCAGATCGCCTATAGGGGCCAGAAATGTATCAATCGCTTCGCTAAATACTGACATAGAAAGACGGTCTCCTCTATCGACGCTATTCTTCTCTTGGCATCCAAATTCGCTCGCGAGAATCTGCTGCCACTTCTCTTTTTTGCAGTCTCAAAGCCCTTTCTTTAGGATGCTCCAAAACAGTCACAGACCCTTTTAGATTCCCTGCTGGGCAATGAAACTCGACTCTTTCTTCTCGGCTGAATTCAACTTCCACTACAGTCAATTCCCCTCGTTTAACCGGCAGGAAAACTTCTTTAGAATTAATCATAAAACAGCGATCTTCGAGACTGGTGTTGGTTAGATAAAAACGGATTTTTTCGCCCTTAAAGGCGCTGATCGTTCGAGGATAGAAACCCTCACTACTTGCAATTACCGCAACTTCTCGAAGTGGCCACTCAAAGCTCTTGGCGGCAAAGGGGTCAGTTTCCGAGGCAATAGAGAAGCTCGTCAAGACTGAAAGTATAAATAAAAGATAATTGGCAACCATCTGCCCCTCCTCCGTCGAAAGACTTATCGGAGGGTACGGTCAAAAACTTGAGCAGTTAAGTCTGGCTTCCCGTTCTGAGTAGATATAAACCAATGAGCCGGTTTGGAGCAGCCCAATATCGTCTTCGCTGATTTTTTGACCTGCAATTGTCGCCAACAGCTTGCGCATATTGCTCGCCGAAACCATCGGACAACCACTAGACATGATTCTCGCCTTGTCGTCGCTAACCATCGAGTGGCCGTGAATTACGACTGCTCGCTCGCAAGCATTATGGTTGATACCAGCTTCTAGTCCAAACAAAACAATCGAATCACCAAAACGGCCATCGTAACTTTGGCCACTAACATAAAGACCTGAGGACGAGGCGTTTGAATCGATCTCATTGCTATAATAACGAATCTCTCTAACGGAATTTTTTAAATGTCCTAGACGAAAGCCCAGTGCGATTGCCTTGTAGCGACCATGAGCAACCGCCATATTCGTAACAATCCCCGTTTGGCGATCCACTAAAAAAAGACGTTTTTGATCACTTGGTTTTGTATAATCAATAACCACAAAATAGCGTTGATTCTCAATCGCAAAATCTAAATGATCATAGCAGCGGCGATCATAATTTGAGTCCGAAGGTTTAACGGCAGCAAAACGTTTGTCGCTATTTCGCTCTAAAAAACAACGGACCTGATCAAATGCATGGGCCTTGCCGCCTTTATTGATAAAATTTTGGCGCAATTCAGGCCATGGTTTATAGCTTTCAGCGAAGAGTCCGAAACTCAAAAATGAGAGTAAAAACAGGGCAAATTTTAGATTTTTCATAGGGGATTTATACCCCAAGGCCAGAATTTCTTAGGGTCGATTGTAAGAATTACGGCCCTCGATTTTAGTCGAGGGCCACCTAGGACTACTGAGCGAGACGAAAGAGGTCTAAATACATTTTATACTCTTCAATCAAAGCTTGATTTTGAGAATCGCGGCTTGTGAAAAGAGTAGTTCTACCACCTAATCTCGATGGACCTGTGGTCGTTGAGATTTGACAGCTCTGAAGCGTACAAGCAGGCTGGTTACCCCAGAAAAACTTAGTCGTCGAAACTCTCCCAGTCAGTTCTGCTTCATCCAAAACTGCTCGGCAAGTGCGATCAACAGTAGGATGGGAAGACAATCTTGGACAAAGAAAATCTTTCACTACCGTTTTATAAGTCTCAAAGCTTGGTCGTCCAGAAGTAAATGATTCAACCGATGGCCATGCTTGAATAGAGTTCCAGAGACCTCGTTCACAACGAGCACGGGCACTACTTGTACGTGTATCGAATGAACAAAATGCTTTATAGAATGGAAGACCTGTTTCGTACTTACCCCAACCTCCAACATAGGGATGGTTATTGGGTTTCAAACGATGACAAGCGAGTGCTTGGCAAGAACGAGTCTGGTTGAAACTTTGATCGTTTGAGCGCTTCCAGCCACCACTTGCTGGATACTGACCACGGTTATTCCAGTACCACTGGCCGTCCTGGTGAAGCTGCTGAAAATCAGTGCTTGTCATTGAGCCGAGAACCGGAAGTTCCCAGATGGTCGAAAGTGCAGGCGCAGACTGAAAACCTGTATTACATCCATGAAGATAAACATAAGCCTCAGGTGCAAATTTTGACTTGAGTGGAAGAAGAGTATTGCGATCAGCAGTAAAGCGCTGAGTTTTCTGAAGACCAAAGCCATTAGTAGCACTTGAGTGACCTACAAAATGCAATGAAGTAATACTTGAAAGCTTTGCCAGCTCTGCAACTGTTCTTGCCATCGTCAGGTCTTGAGAGTTTGAAAGGAGAACAACAGCTCCAGGAAGAGCACGAACTCGTTGAAGATCGCGAGTTGCTCCGTTATCGTTAGCATAGATAAACAGCAATTGTCTGTTTGGTGCGCGATCGAGATGCTTAAGACCACGAGTTACAGCAGTAGCAACAAATTGATTTCCAACTTCACCAGCATAACCAATGACGAAAACTTCTGTTGGAGCATTGGCCTTAAACTGATTGGCATTTAAAGTAAAAACAGTATAGGCGGCGGCAGTTTGGGTAAAAATAAAAGCTGCTAAAAATAACAACTGTCTCAAATAACGAAACATAAAGACTCCTCGATTAAATAACTTAGGTTAAGTTCTCGGAGTCTTAGGACAGTGCTTATGGAGTGTAAAGTGATCGCAAACCATTCGGAAAGAATAACCCATACACCATGGGCACAGCTTGAAGACGACGACTAAATCTTCTTTTCCGGCAGGTTTAGTTGACTTTGAGGGGTCCCTTCTCTCTTGCTAAATCGCACGATGATTTTTCCTTCCTCATTTTCAAACTTCACTTTCTCGGGGTCACAGTCTTCTGGAATGCTAAAACTTTTATTGAATCTTTGAACTTGAACAGATCGGCTTTGTCCCTGTCCCCCTTCTGAAACACGTTCAATACGCACCTCACCCTTAAAACTAATCTGACCATCTTTGATTTCAATATTTATGGGAGAATCTTCGTTTTGTTCAATTTTTGCAATTAACAAGCGCTCTTTAGGTGTCTCAACCCATTCAAATTGCCCAGTGTTCATTTGACCAAAGGGGTCTTGCGCGCGAAGTCCTCGAAAGAAATCATCAGATTGAAAAAAGTTTTCAAAAAGGTCTAGTTGTCCGCCGAAGCCCCGCTCTCGCTGGGCCTTTTCCATCTCCTCAATCATTTTCCCCATTCGAGATTCAAATTGATCAAAAAGACTCCCTTCCATCAAACTCTTCATCACTTGATCGTGGAAATCTTGATAGGCCTTTTCCATTTCTAGTCTCTGCCGCTCACTCTCTTTTTGCGAGTTCTGACTACCAGACGACTGGGCCCATGAATTATGAGCAAAAATAATCCAGACAAATAAGATCAGGAATTTCATTGATCATCTCCTTTGCTAGGTCATTTATAGTCAAAAAACACATTCAAATCAACACATCTAAAAAATGATAGGCGACTGTCTCGTAAGGATGACTTTCAATCAAAGCGGCCTTCACTGATTCAACCAGCTCATCATCAACCATCATTTCAACTCTCATCTCAGAAACACTCTCAAGCTGATTCACACTCCCCAAAAAAGGTGACGAGCCTTGCAGTGGACGAAACTGACCGGTGCCAAGTGTTTCAAAAGAACAATAATCATAGCCCTTAAACTTGCCAGCTCCAGCACTGAAAACAGCTTCCTTCACAGTTTCTTTATGATCAACTGGTACATAAAAAATTAAGACTTTCATTATTTTAACCCCACCATTACCCGACAAAAAAAATCAAAACACTGTCAACGATCTGACTACAAATCTGTCAGTTCCAATAAACTCTTACAATAAAGATTGAGCTTAGACAGATGATAAAAACAATATCAAAATTTAAACAAGTTCAAATTATTTTTGGGTTTCGGGATTTGTTACCCAGGCTGAAGTTTCAAGGAGGAATTTATGGCTAAAGGACTAGTGTTAATCGCGGCGCTTTTATTTTTAAACGCCCAATCAGTCAACGCTTGTGATATGCATGGACGTTCAGGAATCGTTGAAGAAAACGATCTTTGGATCAGTGCCGATCAGAAAGAACAAACAAATGGTATGAGTGAAGAAATCTTCAACGTCGTACTCGATAAAGTTCAAGCTATCTACACTCCAATCATCAGCGCTCGTGGTAAAACTCTACAAGTTGAACGCAACTGGAGCAACGGTACTGTAAACGCTTTTGCTCAACAAACAGGAAATATCTGGAAAATTTCAATGTTTGGCGGTTTAGCTCGTCATGAAACCGTTACTCCAGATGGTTTTGCTCTTGTTGCTTGTCATGAAATCGGTCACCATATTGGTGGACAGCCGAAAAAAAGAAGCTTCTTTGGTGGATCATGGGCCTCAAACGAAGGTCAAGCTGACTACTTCGGAAATGCAAAATGTTTGAGAAAATACTTTGAAGGTGATGATAACCTCGCCATCGTTGAAGCTCTCGATATCCCAGCAATCGTCACTGAAAGATGTGAAGCTAACTTCACAAGCGAAGAAGAAATTGCTGTTTGTCAAAGAGGCTCAATGGCAGGTCTTTCACTTGCAGGTCTTTTCCACGCTCTTCGTAACTCAACAGAGCCACTTGTTTTCGAAACACCAGATCCAGCTGTCGTTTCAAGAACTGATGACAACCACCCAGCTTCACAGTGTCGCTTAGATACTTATTTCCAAGGTGCTCTTTGTGAAATCAGTGCTTATGTTGATGTAAGTGATCGCAATGCAAACGAAGGGACTTGTAATAGAACTGATGGCTATACAGATGGTCTAAGACCACTTTGTTGGTTCAAGCCATAATCATCATTGATTAATGTTTCACACAAAAAGGGGCTTCTTACGAAGCCCCTTTTTTTTGTCTGCAAATTCCTATCTCTAAGAATAATATTCATTATATTGCTGGATTCATTACTCTAAAACGTAGGCCCAGAAAGCAAACGCGGCCTAAAGATCGAGTTCACATACTCCTCTCTCAAGCGATGAGGAAAATCCTGTCTCATAATCTCTCTTAAATGAATAGGTTCAATCACCTCATAACGAGTGAGATCACGCTCATCTATATCGTAATGAAAGGCCCGATCAAGATTGGCCATCAAAAGAAATGATTCTTCACCCACTTTATAGGGGAACAACTGCTTAAACCCAGCAAAATAAGCTGTACTTAAGATAATTGAATTGGATGTCCTATCTTTTTCTTTAAAAACCGTATCGACACTAACCTGCCCTTGGATATGAGAGGGCATGAAACGATCTTGATTCTGTATGGGAGCATCAAGCACGACGAAACCATGAGGGTGTAGACTCTTTTTTACAAATCGATAAAACTCGACACTATAGAGACGAGCGAGATTGTAGTTATTTGGATAGGGAAAATCGATAAAGATGGCATCAAACTTCTCTTCGTTATTTCTTAAATAATAGAAACCATCTTCGATCAATGTTTTAACCCGAGGATTCTTGAGTGCATTTCGATTGAGTTGACTGAAAAACTCGCGATCTTTTGAGATTTCAAGCACCATGGGATCGAGCTCAATATGAATAATCTCATCAATGGTGTCGTATTTTAAAAGCTCTCTAATCAAAAGACCATCGCCACCACCTAAGACAAGAACTCTCTTAGGTTCAATTCCCACCATATTGAGTGGAACATGGGAAAAGCCCTCATGATAGAATTTTTCATTATGAGTAGAAAATTGAAAATTGGTATCAATGGCCATGATGACTTCATCTGAAAACAAATCTGGTCGATAGATATCGATGTACTGATAAGGGGATTTTAATCTCTCAACATCGTCAAAACGATCTATCTGTCGGAAAAAGTCACGGGGGCTGCGGTCAGGGGTAGAAGCAAAACGTTTAAAAAGATAATAAGTTTTAAGGTAGTTTTGTTCAATTCTCTCAGCTTTAACAAATAGAAAAGCCAGCATTCCGGTGAGCAAGCCAACCCCTATTATCTTTAGACCAGAAACTTTCACCTGACGTCTAAGAAGAAGATAAAAACAAACTAAGAGATTGAGTGAGGCAATAATCAAAGAAGAATAAAGCACATCAAATACTGGCAACAAAACAAACGCGAAGGCCAAACTTCCAAAAAGAGTTCCAATATAATTTAGTCCTAAAACTTGATTATCGGCTTTGCCTTGCAGACGTTTCATCATAAGTGGAATCTCAAACCCAGAGAAAAAACCGATTAAAAAAGTGAGAGATTCTACAAGAGTAAAAAATAAAAACTTAAGGATGGCAGACTGTTGAATATAGGCCGGGGAATAAAATTCATTCTGTAAAAAGAAAAGAAAATCCGTGCTCCTGTATCCGCCATGAAGAAAATAGATAAAAACAACCGAAATTCCTCCTAAGATTGTTAAGATCCATTCCGCGCGAAAAAGTGTCTCATAAGGAGCTCCTTTTTTTGCTGCAACCGCCGACCCGAGACCCAGACCGCCAATATAAACCCCGATAGTGATACTCTGCCACCAGATATAACTTCCAGTCATAATTCCAAGAGTATTTGCCAGCAGGAGTTCGTAGACGATACTGCAAAATGACAGAATAAAAGTAAGAGTTAATACTTCAGGAACCGAGTAATCACGTTGATTCATCTCAAGAGACTCCTAAAAAATAAAAGCTGTCAATAATCCAGGTATTAAGCACGTCTTCGTTAAAAATAAACACTAGTTGAGCAATAATCAGAACGACGAGGGGGATAATCAGCTTGAGTTGATAGACTTTTTTATAATTGAGGTAGATCAAAGCAACAAGCGTATTAAAGAAAGCGACGAGAGCGCCCAGTGTAAAAAGTTTAAAATAAGGAACGAGCAAGATAGGAAACATGACTGCGGCGATAAGTGTTCCCAGATAATCAAAAGCGAGCACGCGTTTATCAAACTCCCGATGAATCTTTTTACCTAAGTCCATCAGTAAAGGAAGCTCTAGTCCTGAAACAAACCCAATCACAAAAATTAAAAAATGATTAAAAGCAAATATAGATGACTGAGAAATTAAGCTTCGGTAGCTTAGAATCCCCTTCGTATCTAAAAGATGAAAGAATGAATCAAAAATTAAAACTATAATAGGCGCTATGAAGCCTACGATACCCAGCAAGATTTCAATTTGTATAAACCCACTGTCTTCACTTTCACGTCGGCGCTCAATCCACCAAGTTTTCAACCGATTGTAAAAAAGCGCCCCCACACCCATTGAGGCGATATAGAGGCCGATGGTCACATTATATCTAAGAGCTGTATTCCCCATAGTCGTGGCCAGAGTCTGCGCCAAGAGAAGCTCATATAACAAGCTACAGCTTGCCACAATAGTGGCAAAAAATAGTAATGCTGTCGTATCCTTCTTCTTTTCTGGGCTTAAGTTTTTAAACTGAAACTCTTGGCCAGTGATTTCGTGATTCTGATACTTATGACCTCGTAAGGAATACTTCTCATCTATAAACTTGATTGGCAGAGCGGCTTTCATCTTTTCAACGAGGCCCTTAAGGTCAATCTCCATATTACAAATATAGATGTCAAAGCTTAGATACTGATTTTCAGGATAGGTATGAAGTGAAAAATGGGACTCGGCCAATATCCAAACGATGGTTTCACCTTGAGGTGTGAAATCGTGTTGGATTTTTCTCACGACAGTCAAATTCTCTTCAACTAAAGATTTAATGGTTTCTAAATGATGAGGCTCAAGCTTAGAGTCTAACCAAATATCGACCAGAATATGTTGTGCCTGAGTATTCAAAACATGCCTCACTAAGCTTGTAAATTAGGATCTTGCAATCAACTCGAGTATTTTCGTCTTATAAATAATAGCAATTCCGACTAAGTAAAAAAACATGATCATCCATATATCAATTGTACTATTATAAGGCTCGCGCTCCATAATAACGGAGGTATAAAAAGACCAAATAGGGCCTGCAATAAAAATAAAATAAATTCGATGAAAACAGAAAACCAATAGAGAATGGACTCCAACCCAAGAAACCGGCTTGCACTTAATCACAAACCCCATTTCTTCAAGCTTCAAAAATCCCAGCATAACGACTAATTGCACTCCAATAAGATAAAGAAGGCCTAAAAATGATAATGTCAGATCGTGTTCCGTTTCATAGATATCAAGTCGAGTGACAGTATAAGCGTCGCCGAAAGCAAACCATAGGGCGATGAGAACGAGGCCTAAAATGATGCCTGGGAGGTGAAACCTCTTCCCGAAATTATGGTGATAATAATAATGTCCCATTAAAAATCCCAGACATCCCGAACTTAAATAGTATTCGATTCGTGCGTCGTACTCGAAGGATGGATGGATCCAAGATTGCAGAAAATGAGAAAGTGTATCGGCGTAGGTAAAGGGAATGGGAAACCTCAAGAAGCTCAAGGCAAATAAAAGCCAGATCATTTTGATTCCACCAAAACGAAAAAGCACTCCGATCATTGAGAGAATAATCATCCACGCCATAATCGGATAGAAAGAGAGTCCTTGGCCGAAATCAGGAGCGACAATAAGGTTCTCGATGAGAAAAAAGCCGAAGAGCAGGGCAAAAACTTTGAGCTTTGCAGGTAGCTTCTGTTGAAAATCAAGACCGGTTCGTTTCGCTAAGTTAAAGCTTGCGAGCGTTAGGTAGATCTGACTCACCCACGGGATAAAAATCAAACTGAAAATATAAGAGCATTGATCCATCGGTAAACGAACGCCAATAAAAGGAACGAAGCTCTCATAATAGAGACTGAGCGCCTCACCTGATTCTTTAAAATAGGAGACAAACCAATGATTGAAATAGCCGGTGTAATGCTGATAGAGCGCGAGTAAGATGAAAAATCCTCTCAACAAGTCAAAATGATGAATTCTATCACCTGAACGCAAAAGCTCTTGTCGAGACATACTCTTCTTCCGTGAAGCCAATACTATAGTTTAAGTTTAAGGTGTAGGTAAAAAAAAGTCCACCCGAAGGTGGACTCTATTTTTTACTCTAGATCTTTAGTGCGACTAGGAAGCAGCTTATCGTAAGCTCGAATATAGGTATTAGTCACAATCTCCCAAAGAGACTGGCCATCTTTTGTCGCGAAAGCATCCTGTCCCGCCCTATCACGTGCCTGGATCGCCTCTCTCATTCTTTCCGCCTCAGACATCGAGATGCCACCAACAGAGTTTGAGCGATTTCCTACCACAGACTGTGCGGAACCACTGCCACTGCCCATCAATGGATTTTTACCACTATTAGGCATTGCAGTTGTTAGAGCGCCACGGTTGTCAGCTGACCCAACGGCACCTTTTCCATCAAGACTTGCATTTTTCAGGTCTCCAGCAGCTAGATTATTCAATGCCATTCCAGAGTTTGGTCCATCGAAGGCACCACGGTTAGAGGGAGATAAGAACGCTCCCATCAACTCTTTTTGAGCGGCAAGAATCTTTTTACCTCTATCTGTATTTCCGACTTGTTCCATAAAGTTTTCAAGATCTTCTTTTTTGGCCTTATCAATTTCGTTTCTAGTGGCCACAGCATTTTGAAAACGCTGGGCAGTGGCCTCTAAAGATCCGGCATTGAGATTATCAACGCCAATTCCAGTAACCGCAGCTGTTCCAGACACACTACCTGTATTGAAATTACTTCCCGAAATTCCGGACACACCAGTATCACCAACCTGAGTGACACCTTGTTGGAAAGTACCAGTCGCTTGATTCATTAAATCCTCAGCTCCACCAGTTCTCACTCTTGGCGTAAGGTCTAGAACTTCACGGGTTCTTTCAAGGTCAATACGACTAAGGTCTACTAGATTTGTCACTGCTTCGACACCATCTAAGCTCTGTTGTGAAGCGCTATCAAGCGCCGCCGCAACAAGATGAAGATAAGTAACAAGGCCTGGAGTTGGATACGAGATCATATCCGCTTTTGAGATTCTTGGGAAAACATAGTGGTAGTCCCAAACATAGTTAGCGAAATTGTCGAGATTTTGAGTTTCATTCTCATTAAAGAAGCCTTCTTTAATAATATACTCTCTCGCCCCTTTCATAATCGCATCTTTTGTTTCTTGAGATAAACGGTACTGATTCTCGTTTGATCTAAGCTCAGGCAAATACTGTGATACCGCTACTTCATCGACAAAAGTCTCTTCTAAGTACGATGGTGGACGAAAGCCAGCAGGGTGAATCACATTTTTAATTTGATTCTGAATACAATTTTCAGAGATTGGATTTCCATTTTCACCACCTTGCAACTGACACAAGAGATTATCTTGTAATTCTGTCACTTCAGCAGGCTTATTACCTTTCAAATATCCACGAGCACGTTGAAAACCTTTTTCTAGCAAGTCTGAATAATCGCGGTTATCTCTAATGACTAAATTTGCCGGAACATTATAAGGAATCCACGGATCAATCAGATATCGTGTTTCACCGTCAGCATTTTCAGTCACGAGAAAGCTTCTGATACAAGCATTAGCAGAAATATGCTTACCACAAACCTTGTTATAGGGTTGGTGAAGAACTCTTGTAAAATCTGAACAGAAGTCTTTCTTACCACACTTATAATTCTCACGACCTTTTACATACTGGTCGTAGATCATCGGAGCAGAAGAATCCCAAGCTCCTTTAAGTGAGCCGATAAACCAAACACCTAGTGAGCCTGTCACAGCTGAGGCAGAAATAATACCGGCCGCGGCCCAAGCACTAAGAGTTGCTGTAGCAGCGAAACCACCGGTGATGGCAATCACACCAGCAGTCACGAGAGCAGCTGCAAGGGCTGTCCCAAACATAACTTGACCGGTGTAGTTTTTAATTGAGAAGTTAAAAAGTTCGTATTTTCTGATTTCAGACTCGTACCAGTTATTGGTCAAGGCCCAATTTTTTAACTCAAGCATATCTTTTGAAAGATTTGTATTTGCAATGAAAAGCTCTTCTTCAAATCCTGCAATTGCACGGTACCAGTTATGCATCATTTCTTTATACTTAATACCAGAAGCGTCTCCTAGGTCTAGACTCTCTTGACCTAGCTCCTCCATGGCAGCAACTCTGGCTTCATAATCTGCAAACTGAGCTGGACAACTTGATTGAAAGAAAGACTTTTGTTCGTCATTTAAATTTGGAAAACCATTTTTGTCATAACAAAGACATTTAATCTCTACTTCACGTTCGCTTACAGTTTCAAAAATCCCCTCTCTTGAAGCACGGCTTTTTTGTGCAACCGCCTTAGCAACTGAGTGAATGCTTCCTGACTTATCACCGGCTTTAACTTTCCAGTGGTCATCAACACCTGTTCCAAGAGCAACATATTCGAAGGCCAATAATGAAAGTTGAAGATCGAAAAGACTAACATTATGTCCTTTTCGTTTTTCCATCATCCCAATCAAATAATCATTTTTATAATTAATTTCACAAGACTCAAAATCTGAGCCCTTCTTCATCTCAAATAAATAACCACCAGCGCGGTTTAAACCAGCAGCGGTCACTTCTCCGCGCTGAATTTCAATTTGTTCTTTGGCCGTTGGTACTGCATCTTTAATACCAACACCCATCAAGTCAAACTCGTTAATAGCACCACTCTTAAGCGCTTCTTTCGCTTTATCGACATCTGACTGTGCATCGGCCGTTGAGATAAAGAGCGAAGCGATGAAAGCGATAATAACACTTGATTTGTTTTGTTTGTTTTCAACAAAGAAAGGAGGGATATCAATCACACAACGATTTGTTTTCTTATGTAACATAAGTCCCTCACAGCACTTGCGGCCTTTATCAGGAATTTGCCCCTGCTGAACGCAATCCTTACACATATAACTTCTTTGACACTTTCCACTCTTACAGCTATTTGAGCAGCAATCAGAGTTCGCTTTACAGGTATTGCCATTAGAAGCACATTCACCAATTCCTAATGTATTTGAGTTATGCTCTTCGCAAGAACCTTCACCACAAACAGGATTATCTGAACATGAATTTCCAATTTTGATTGGCCTGTAACATTTTTTTGAACTCGTACAAGACTTCTCTCTTGTTAACAAATTCTCTTCGCAGCTTCCTGAACAACAATCACTATTAGCTGAACAAGACTTTGCAAGTGGAGCACAATTGTTTTTAGCTTTAGGCAACATTCTACCTGGAGTATCGGCACAAACTAAACCGTCACAACACTGCCAGTTATTACAAGATTGACCCTCTTTAATACACTGAAGAGGTGAATTATTAATAGAGGCAACGATCTTGTCGAACAAATCAAGAAGTGCATCTTCCTTTTCTTTATCTGTTAAGTCTCTCTTGGCAGCTAAAATATCAAACTGTCTTTGAAATTCTAGAACTTCCTGCTGAGTCGCAAGCTTGTCTTCATAATGAAGTTCCCAAACAAACTCCATTACTTCAGGCTTCATCATAAGAAGTTCAAGCTTCTTATTATTCACCTGTTTGTGTTCAAGAATTCCTTCTTTCACCTCGGCCATAAGATTCTTCTTATGCTGTTCATTGATTCTTTGCTGACCAAATGCTTGGAAGTTGCAAAGAAGAAAGAAACTTAAAAGGAATAATTTAATCAATTTCATAAGACACCCACCCGTCATCGGGAATAAACCAATAGATTAATTTTACGCCCATAAAGGCCAGTTCAATCCGATCTACTGATTAAAGACATAGAATTAGAGAAAAATTCATAACTTAGCTTTATTCTACGCTCAGGAGCACTGCCATAAAACATAGGCAAAATTTATCTAAATACCTGATAATAGAAGATTGATTGCCTCATGTTTAGAGATCGTTGTTTAAACTTTAAAGTCTGCTAGACTCTTAAAAACACAGCTTTAGCCTAAGGAATATCCATGCAAACAATCCGAAAAGTTTTTATTGTCGGCGGAAAACGCATCCCCTTTTGTCGTTCACACACAAAATATATGGGCCTGAGCAATCTAGAGCTAATAACTCCAGCTCTCAAATCATTAGTGGCCGAATTCAAACTCGAGGGCCAAATCTTAGGTGAGGCGAGCTTTGGTGCCGTCTCTAAACACCAAGCGGACTGGGGATTTGCCAGAGAGTGTGTGATGGAAAGTGGTTTAAGCCCAATGACCCCGGCTTATGATATCCAAAAGGCCTGTGCCACCTCCCTTGAAACAATTATCTCGATTGGAAATAAAATTGCTCTAGGCCAAATTGAATGTGGCATTGCCGGTGGTGCCGACACAAATAGTGATGTGCCACTTGAGTTTTCAAAGAAATTTTCAGATCGACTTATTCGTTTACAAGCGGCCAAGAACTGGCAACAAAAACTCACGGCCCTAAAGGGTTTTGCCCCTAAGGAGTTAATGCCGAAAATTCCTGCTATCCGTGAAAAGAGAACAGGACTCTCCATGGGAGAAAGTGCAGAGGTAATGGCGAAGACTTGGGGTATCACTCGTTTAGAGCAAGATGAGTTGGCCTATGAGTCTCATCGCAAAGGCACTCTCGCCTATGAGAGCGGTTTTTTTAATGATCTAATCACACCGTGCTTAGACGTTCAAAAAGACAATCTCTTGCGTCCTGATACCACTATGGACAAACTCGCAAAACTCAAACCTAGTTTTGACTACACTGGAAAAGGAACACTCACAGCAGGCAATAGTTCATCACTTACTGATGGAGCGGCTGCCGTCTTCCTAGCATCAGAAGAATATTGTTTAAAACACAAACTCACTCCCCTTGCAGTCTTGAGTTTCAATGCAAGCGCCGCCGTCAACTACACAGGTGGTGAAGGACTTCTCATGGCCCCGCCATACGCGCTCGCAAAGCTGCTTAGGCAATCTCAAATGAATTGGCAGGACTTTGATTTCTATGAAATCCATGAGGCGTTTGCAGCACAAGTCCTCTGTAACCTCAAGGCCCTCAATGACGAAGAGTTTTGTCGCACTAAACTCAATGAGACAAAAGTCTTCGGCGAAATCAATCGAGAGAAACTGAATATCAATGGCGGCTCACTCGCCTTAGGTCACCCCTTCGCCGCTACTGGGGCGCGAATTGTTGGGACATTAGCGAAAATGATTTCTCAGGAAAAAAAGCCTAAGAAGGGAGTCATCTCTATTTGCACGGCCGGAGGAATGGGAGTCACTGCCATTCTAGAGTCAGTCTAACTATTATTTATTCCGAATCTCATGGATAAGTTCATTTAGGTTTTCAGGACTCAGATGAACTTGTCCATGGTCCTTTGTTCGAAGAATTATATCATCGACACATTCTTGATGAAACAAAGTGAGATCTGTTATTTCAAAAGTAAAACTTTCATCGGGTTTAAGCACTGAAATACAGTTTTGCGGCCGATACTCCACAGCTCTTTTGATATGAGTGTGTTGGTCTTTAAGAATGATAATCCAGTGAAGAATTGTGACTGGTGTTTTACTTTGTGAGACCATTTTAAAAATTAAACGCTTGCCCAGTGTTTGCTGAGTATACTGATCATAAATCTCACCTAAAAAACCATAAAAATAGACTGCACTTCGAGAGCGAAAATCTTGTGACTTCTCACTAGTTGGAGCAAGGAACTTCATCATGAGAATTCCAAAAAAGAGACCACTCAGAAAAAACAAACCAAAACTAATATCCATAATTCACCTTCTCACAGAGAATCGAAAAACGTTCAGACAAAGTCTAGACAGATCATTTGTCGATCGAGGAACTGTGAAACTTAAGTATGATAGAAAAAAGTAAAAATCCAAGAGGAAGATCAAATGCGAACAAACCTTATTATTGGCGGGAGTCACGGCATCTCTAAGAACCTAGTGGCACTTCAACTTGCTGCAGGTGAGAAAGTCATTTGCCTTTGTCGAACCGCGGAAACAATAGAGGCGCATCCTAATCTCAAAGTCTTCAATTTTGATGTGATGACAGATGAAATTTCATCAATAGGCCTTGAGGCAGAGTTTGAGTCTCTAGACTCATTCACTTTTTGTCCTGGATCGATTAGCTTAAAGCCAGTAGCGAGAGTTCAAATAGAGCAAGTCATTCAAGACTTAAATTTAAATCTCTTCTCTGCACTTAAAATTATACAATCCATTTTGCCAGCTCTTAAAAAATCTCCCCGTTCACCTAGTATTCTCATGTTCAGTAGTGTCATCGTCGGCATGGGAATGCCTATGCACACGCAGGTCGGAATTGTGAAAGGCGCAGTGGAGGGCTTTGTGCGAAATCTCGCCGCAGAACTCTCTCCAAGTATTAGAGTCAACGCTCTCGCTCCTTCACTCACCGAAACTCCGTTAGCAGGGACTTTAGTGAGCAATGAGAAAATGAAGCAGGCCTCAATTGAGCGACATCCCTTAAAAAGAATTGGTTCAAGCGAAGAAATAGCAAAGCTCGCCTATCTAATTACCAGCGATTCGCTACCCTTTATGACGGGTCAAATACTCGGGATTGATGGTGGGATGAGTAGAATTCGCGCTTGATTTATGCTCTATTAAGACTGAGCTTGATTAATGTTCCTGTATTTTTACTTTCAATTCGATTCATATTTATGATTTCAAGATTACCTTTGAATCGTTTGATGATCGATTTTGTAATAAACAAACCATAACCCAGTCCCTTCTCTCCTAAGGTCCCAACACTTGGGCTTTGGACAGAATCGAAAAGTGGTTTTTCAACTTCAATCCCCGCACCATAGTCTCTCAACTCCATATGGATTTTTTGATCTTCCTGAAAAAGAACAATATCGATCATCGAGCCAGTGGGAGAGAATTTGATGGCGTTTGAGATAAGATTACTTAGAACAGTATTTCTTAATCCTTCAGGATTAGCGAGGCACCACATATCATGGTCTTTTGAGCGATGGACGGAGATTAATAAGTTCTTCTCTTGAATCTTCTCTTCAAAATCTTCCAACACGGCCTCAAGAACACTAAAGAGATCTGTTGGAACCAGTGAAATTTGAATCTTCGAATGTAAAAGCTGAATAAGCTCTCTCACATGTCGAATGAGATCAATTGTACGACGGTGGCCTCTGATCACTTTCTGAAGATAATGATGGGTGTTTGCCATATCCTCAGCGGACATCGGAAACGACTTATTGCAAAGTGATTCTAATTTTGAAAGGTAAATTTCTGTCGTCATAATAGGGTTGGCCAAATCATGGGCAACGACAGCACTGAGTGCCTGATGATCATCCGCTATTTCTTGAAGCTGGTTTTGTTTAGTTTCTAAGAGTCCGTGTACTTCTTCTTGAATTTTTTCATGAAAGCTAATCAGCAAATATGTTGTAGAAAGACAAAGGAAAACACCAATCATATCAAAGATGCGATTGTCTGATGAAGTACGCACCAACTCAATGGGCCCCATAAAATGAACCCAAAGACTCGTCCCTAAAAAAACGAAAAGAGTTGCAACAAAAACAATATGACCGTGTTTTCTCTTGAGAAGCAATGAACCGAGCAACGGAAAGACAGGGGCCCAGATCATATGGGACATCATAAAACTCTCACTATGGAGAAGATGATAAAAAATAAGACCAAGTGAGGAAAAAATCATTGAGAATGCAGAGACAGTGAATTTTTTAGTTTTATTGAAATAGAACCAAATAATGAGAAAACTCACCATCCCAAGGCCTGAGAGAATTTGTGAATGAGTTGGACCGACTAAAATATTTAAGATCGTCAGGATGATAAAGACGCCAAGGCCAAACTTTAAAAAGCCTCTCAAGATTTTTGAGCGATGATAAAACTCGTCATCGACATCAATGTCTTGATTCATCCAATTTACGAGCCAACGCTGTTTCATGACTGCCTCTGTGTAAGATTGAATCTTAACACTCAACCCCTTGTTCAAAGGGGCAGTCTGTAAAAATTCTTACCGTCGGACTTATTTATGATGGTTTAGGTGCTCTAAAAAATAACAATTTCCTATTTTGATGCCATTTTCCTGCCTAAATATTCAGGCACATGATCCTAATATTGAGAGCTTAAACGTAGTTAACGGCGAGCTGAGTCCCCAATTTGGTTGAAAATCGAGAATGGCTATAATTGGGCTTTCCACCCTCCTGAAGGAGCGCGCGGTCTATGCAACACTTTGATCTTCATCCTCTCGTTAGAAACCTCACTCCTTATTTTAAAGTTTTCCCCTTCCGGGCCTTTATCCCAGCAATAAAAGTCCCACTCACCAAAAGAGAAATTCGCTCATGGATTAAAATTCACCCGAGCTACCTCTCTTCTCAAGAATGCCTCGATTTAGGCTATGCCCTGATGCATGGGAGGGAAGAATCTAAACGATCATTTCTTTATCTCTATGAGCTTTTAGAAGAAGCCGCTCGAAAGGCGAAAGGATCACAAAATGCTGAGATCAATTTATTAATCTCAATCTTGCATTTTGAGCAAATATTTAAGTTGCCACAATCAGAGCAACAGAATTTTTTAAGACTAGCAGAATATCATTGCTTAAAATCTCTTAAAAATAAAACAGACTGCCTGCTGTCCCATCTCCACCTTATTCTCATTTGTGTAGCAAGAGATAAACTTCCACTGGCAATTAAAAGGCTACATCTAATGGGCCGGCTTGAGGTCGATGGACAGACTCCACTGCTCTATCCTGTCTATGAGACATTGGAGAAAATTTATCGCGGGCTTGGCAAAGAGCAGCTCAGCGAATTTTACCGCATCAAACGAGAAAAAAAGCGAATCCCCCTTTTTATGACTTCTCAAAAAGGCCCACAATCGTTAAGCTCAGGCCATGAAATCTCTGCCTGAAACACCGACCTCAGAAGACCATGAATGGCTCGTTGCCGTTATGGGTCGCCCCCTTGACGGAGATTTTCAAATCGCCAGCAGAACACAAGAGGGACGCCCTCAAGTGCTGCGAGTCCCTCCAATTATCAACGGCAAGCCCTTTCCATCCCTTTATTGGTTATGTTGCCCAGACCTCAAAAAACGAATCGACCACTTAGAAGCGCGAGGGGAAATTTCGACTTTTGAAAACCTGCTCAAAACAGATAGTTCTCTCAGAGAGTCTTTGCGTGAAAACCACCAAGACTATGTGAAAGAGAGATGGTCGCTTGTCAGAGAAGACGATCTAGCGGCACTTGAAAGTCCCAATATGATTAAATCATTACAAACCAAAGGCATTGGTGGACTTGGAAACTGGCAACAGATCCGCTGCCTACATATGCATTATGCTTTTCATTTAATCAGACCGACGAGACTTGGTGGAATGATCGATGCTCTCTTAGAAAAAGCTTAATGCGGTCTTTTTCTTGGTGACACAATCAAGCCCGCTCGCTCGCCAATTCCCACTTTGCTATTTGGAAAAACGATCCTCTCATCGTCAGAGTGAATTCGAAAAACCCGCCCATCATCTTCCATGATAGGTGTCTCCGCTTTAAACTTTGAAAAGTTTGGCAAATCTTCTGAAAAGAGAAACTTAAAGTTTTCACCTTTTCTCTTAAGTGTCCGAATCACATCAAAGAACAGAACATCCACCGGCAGCGAATCGTTTGGAAGACAATTCGTTTCAAGCAATCTTATAAGTTCATGTCGTGCCTGAAGGAAGTCTTGATGATTATTCTTTCCAAATTCTCTAACAGCACCCAGCTCAACCGTGGCAGAAAGCCCGCTATAAAGTGCTGATGTGTAATGAGAAAAAGTGGTCGTAGCGCCATCGGACATCAAGAAAGCCTGCAGCCCCATTCGTTCGAGACATCTTAAAAAAGCGTGAGTGTAATCCTGCTCGGATTTTTTTTGTGGTAAGACTGCAAATCGCGGATAGAGTGAATCTCTGATAGCGGTATGGAGATCTAAGTGCAGCAAGGGCAGGTTTGGGTTGCGATAGTTTTTCAGTGCAAGCTTAAGCCTATTGGCGCGCCCTTGCTCTTGAGAGCGAACTCGAGACAACACGTTTTCTTCTATTCCAAAACAGCGATTAAGATTTTCTTCAATCTGTCGCTTCTTCATAACCATCGCTTCAAGATGTCCAAAAAAGATCAGAACTTCCCCAGCGACTTTAGTTTTACCCAGTAAAACTTGGGCCACGATATCACGAACAATTTCAATGGGAGCTGTCTCGTTGCCGTGAAGACCAACCGAAAGCACAACCTGCAGTCCCCGTTCCCCAGTCTTTGGGGGCCGACCAGAGATTCGAAGCATCCCAAGATCAATCATTTCAACAGTGTTTTCTGAAGAACACTGAGGGAAAAATGAGTTGAGTTTCCAAGGAGACGCTATCAAGGGATTGAGATCGACAAAAAAATCTGGGCGCTGGTTGTGGAGATTAAGGGAAAAATCTAAAAAATCGGCCGTCTCAAAAAAAGTTTTTGTAAAAGACGAGTAAGGGGCTTCATTCAGAAAATCAATCACGGTCTACAAGCCTCACAGGAAGGAGCATTCTTCAAACGGTAAGCATTCACTAAGTTATAACTAAGTGAAATGAAATTTTTTGTGACTGGTAGTTGAATGATTTTTTTCACTACTGGATGTGGCGCTAATAGTTCAATAATTTTTTCGACCGCTTCTCCCCCAACCCAGACTTGGTCTTCGCTTTCAACGAAATGGATTTTCCCAAAACATTGATCAAAACTTAAAAATGGATAGCTCTCAAAAAGCTTAGGGTCATAAAGAGAAATGAAATTAAGCTTTTGCCCTCTATCTATTTGTTTAAGCGTCTTTTTCACAGACAAGCAAAGCGTGCATTTGGGGTCAAAAATAATTGTATATTGTTGTTTTTTATTCATAAGCCCACTTTAATCCGACCTTAGACTGGGAGCAATCACCTTTTTACACAGTTCTTGTCAACTCAATGAAAATCTATACAATGCAATGCATTATGAATAAAACAATTATCAGTTTTTTTAGACTCTCCCTCGTTTGCCTCGTCGTTTTGCTGGGATCGCAAAACATTGCCTTAGCAAAAGAGGTCAAACTCATCCGCGTTCACAAAGCAGAAAGGCTGATGGAGCTCTATACAAAAACCATTTTTGGTCGTGAAAAATTGCTCAAGTCTTATAAGATTTCTCTCGGAAAAAATCCCATCGGGCACAAACAACAAGAAGGTGACTCCCGCACGCCAGAAGGAAAGTATAAAATTAGTTTTAAGAATCCTAACTCATCTTTTTATCTCTCACTGCATATCTCATACCCGAACCAAGTGGATCAGCAACGAGCGTGGGACAGAGGTGTTTCTCCAGGCGGAGATATTTTTATTCACGGTATGCCAAATGCGATTTCTCATTTATTCCGACTTGTCCCAAATTCATTTAACGGTGAACCAGAGGAGTGGGTCTATAATTTCCTTTCAGGCATGGACTGGACAGAGGGTTGTATCGCTGTCAGAAATGATGAGATGAAAGAGATCTACCAACTTGTGAATGCCGGTACAGATATCGAAATACTGCCTTAGCTATTACTCACAAACTAAACGACAATGCTGATTATTCCCTAAGCACTGACGGGCCTGCGGAATAAAGCGATGGGGCTTCGGACTTGCGATCAAGAAACATTTCCCTGTCACTTTTTTCTCAATCATCCAAGAGCCAATTCCATAAAAGCAGCGAAAATTTGGTGCTTCATAAGAAGCCCCTAATAAACCCAAAGACCATTTGGTGTCGCCAACAAACTCATATCCCTCTGGCTTTTCAGCGCCACCAGTAAGAGTTGGAGGACAAAAATATTCTGCTGCTTGTAAGTTAGAAATAAAAATTATGAGGAAGAGAAAAGTCCGCAAACTAAGACTCAACTTTTATATGCCAAGGTTCAAAACGAACACCAAGTAAATTCCCTTCGGTGTAGCGGATATCGACATAACCTAGTTCTATTAATTTTTGGTAGACTTCAGTGTCAGCAAAGCGATCGCTGAAATTTTCAAGGCCCAGGCCTATCATTCCAATATCAAAGTCTCCTCGGCCATGAAATGAATAACCTGGAGGCGCAAGGGAGCGCGAGGCGCGGGAGAGGTTACCACCGGTTTCACGAGCTTTTTCTAAAAAGAGATGAAACTGTTTTGCTAGGGCACGAAGACCAGAGGTCAAAACAAGTTGGTCTCCAACATCACTGCGCAGTTTTTCATAAAGCTCAAGCGAAGCACCTTTTTTTAAATAATGACCTGAGTAAGGAACTTTATAAGCGTGTCCTTTTGAGACTCCATGACTAAGTTCCTTAAAAATCTTCTCTCCCATAAAGCCATAACGACGAGCTTCAGCGTAAAAGAGTCCTTCGAGATAGGCTTTCTCCTCAGTCGAAAAAGGGCTGAGCCCTGGAGCGTAAGCCGCGAAACGAATCATCTCATCCCAACCCAAAATATTAAAATGCCCATGGCCGACATAGGATTGAATATAACCAATCTTGCGGGCCAAACGTTGCAATATTTCAAGCTCTGCTCCGCGAGCATAAATATCGTCTGGAAAATCGCGGTCAAAATAATGGCTGCGCGATTGTTGATCCAATTTTACATTTTTTGGCAGGGCCTTTTCTTCAGAACTTTTTAAAGATTGAGTCTCAGCGAAATCAAGCGGCTGATCGTGAGTAGATGAAGTAGAGGGAGCGAAACAATGGGCACAAAGCTTTCCTAAATGCCCACATCCGGTGAGTAAAGAGGGGGCCGTTAGAGTGAGGATTTGCAAAAAATTGCGCCTTTTCATGCCTTAATTATGCCTGAAATTATTGAAGCATCCTAGTGTAAAAAAGCTTCCAATAATTTCAAGGATTATCAATAAGTTCCCACGTATGGTCTGAGAGCAGCTTGACCGCCCCTAAATACTCTTGAAAAGGATGTCCCCTTTTTCCCCAATCCTCGTTTGATAAAAGTGAGAGAAAATCATGACCTGGGCCCTTGCAATAAAGGTGATAGACTTGGCCCATTTTAGGAGTGAAGGAAATCTCCGCTAAATAAATTCTCTCAGAAAGTTCAACTCGTTTCTTAAGCTGTTCGTATTGGTCAGCTAAAACCTGCATCTGCCCGGCCAATTGTTTAAACTGCACTGCCGTTTGTTGGTACATGGCCTCAACGGCTTGCCCTTTGATTCGGCCCTTGTCTTCAGGCTTAACTAAAGCGCCAGATTTACTATGGGCGTACGTCAGAGAGCTTGGGCCATCACTGACTTGAGTTCGCATGCGCTCGAGAGATTTATCATCAATTTCAATAGGAGATGGGGTTTTAGATTTCGGTGTAGTCGTCATTAGCGAAGCTTAATTTTTTCAGGCCTGACAGACAAGAAACAAATCTCAGGCAAAAAAAAGACCCAAGTCTTGGCAGAGACTTGGGTCAACCGGGAAATGCTTATAAACGCCGGGAGGACGTCAATAGCTTATGCCTTATTATGGGATCTCTGAGGCAAAAGGCAAGATAGGATTGTAAAAAACCCAAAAATACATAACATCCTGAAATCAGAAGAGGAATTATTCATCATTTTGAAAAAATTTTAGCCTTGCGAGGCAAAGAGCCTGACTAAATCAGTCTCCCTCAAACGCCACCATTGAATGAACTCTAAGCCCCTTCTCAGCGCACAGCTTAGCTCCGCCTAGGTCAGGAAGATCAATCACAACGGCGCACTCAATAATATGAGCGCCACATTGGTGGATCAAGGCCATAGCTCCAAGGGCCGTGCCACCAGTTGCCATTAAATCATCGACGAGCACAATCGAATCTTTCGATGAGAGTGCCCCCTTTTGAACTTCAAGAACATCAGTGCCGTACTCAAGCTTGTATTCTTGAGAAAATGTTTCGCCAGGAAGTTTGCCTTTTTTTCGAAGGGGAACAAAACCTAAACCCAATTTATAAGCGAGTGCCGCTCCTAAAATAAATCCGCGAGATTCAATTCCCGCGACATGAGTGAGCCCCTGTGTTTTATAACGAAGAGCTAATTGGTCA
This sequence comes from Bacteriovoracaceae bacterium UBA6166, assembly GCA_002435795.1. GTDB lineage: Bacteria > Bdellovibrionota > Bacteriovoracia > Bacteriovoracales > Bacteriovoracaceae > UBA6166. Next base: position 251,660 of record DIUE01000016.1, read on the forward strand.
ATCACATAACTAAATCCAATTGGATCGGCCAACAACGAAGTGATATCACGAAACTGAATTCCGGCCTTTGGGAAATCGGGAATTGTTCTAATGAGTTGTTTTAAATCCATAACTTGGCCTTGAAAAAAGGAAGAATTAAAGAGACAGCCTAGCTCAAGATTTAAAGGTGGGGCAAGCCTTTTCGGGTAACTCAATTTAATTGGCCTAATTACCGATAAACCATCAGCTCAGGGAGTGTGGATTGAGAGGAGCGAAATTTTTAGTCTCTATTAGTATCGGCTTTTTAGGCTTGCTTGCACAAGTTGAGGCCAAGGTTTGTGTTCTCATTGGAGACTCGCAGAGTTCTGTCAGCACCCAATCCGGTTTAAATCATAGCATCAGAGAAAAATTAAAAAGTGAAGGCATAGACGTTCTCTCCTATTCAATCTCGGCCTCAAGTGCTCGCCATTGGCACGACCCCTTTCAAAATCCTCTACGACCTGAAGTGATGACCGGCCGTTTAGTGACGGCACCAGAAGCGGCGATTATTCCAACACTCAAGGCGCAATCTGACCGTTCTTTATTTCAACAAATTCTCGACTATCATCAAGAGCGCTTAGGTCGTCCAGTTGATTGTGTGATTTTCCAACTCGGCGATAATGCCCCGAGAACCGGCCATGTTGAAGCGCTTGTGAATCAATGGAAAGCTCACTCTCCAACCAGCAATGCTTGTCACTGGATTTCTCCTACTTGGTCTGAGCCCGATCACCCGCAAAATAGTTATCGTTTTAAAACTGACGAAAGAACTCTAGCGATGGCCAGCGAGATTGAGTACGATCTGTCTCGAACCAATAGAAAATGTCATCATCAAAATACGACAAAGCTTGGTGATGAATTTAAAAAGCAACTTACGGCGCAAAAGCCCTTCACTACAGATGGCTTACATCTCAATGCCGTCGGTGGCGAAAAATGGGCGCAAGTAATAGCTCCCTCAATTATTAATTCCTTTACCACTCCAGTTGCTCCCGTCGTCGAAGTTAGGCCCGCTGGATCCGTTCAGACTCCAGTTGTTGTCACAACTAGCTCTGATATTATTATCCCAAGAACTGATGGGCCTGTCGTAGTACCGTCAGAAACACCTAATTTACAAGTTATTCTGCCAGCAGAACCTGAAAGAGAAGATGAAGAAAGAACTTCAGAGATCGTTTTGACTGAGCCGACTCCAGCAATAACTCAACAAGAAGTGCAAGAGGCAGTAGAAGAAACTCCACAATACCAAATTTTTGAACTCAATTGTCGTTCTGCCCTTAATATGCGCAATACAACCTCTGCTCGTTCGGCCCTAATCGGACAAATTCCTTGTAGTGATAGCGCTGGCAATCGCGAGCGAGTCGCTATTTTAGAATATGATGAAGAATCTGGTTGGTTTAAAGTTTTTCACAGCGGAAAAGCAGCTTGGGTCAGTGGGGAATATATTCGTCCGACAGATGATATTATTGAACTTCCTCATTTGAAAAATCAAGCGGTCATACCTGGAGTTCTTAAATGTCGCTCTAATCTCAATATGAGAAGAGGTCCATCGACGAGTCATCAGATTAAAGCGCGCATTCCCTGTAGATCAAGAAAAAAGGCGACTCCAGTTCAAGTTCACGGAGTTGATAGTAGCACTGGCTGGATCATGGTGGAGTACTTAGGTGAAAAAGGATTTGTTCATCCTCGCTACCTACAAACTGATCTTGATGCGGCTAAAAAAATTGTCAATATTGTTGATGAAATGAATGCTCTTCAACCACCACAAAGTCCTTTTGATTGCTTTGTTGAAAACCCTGCCAATAAAGATTGCTTGAGCTTTAATCCTAATCTCTATTCTCGTCCAAATTCTGCCAAAGAAATTGCCACAAGAATTGAATCAGCAGGAATGAACAATCGACAAAAACAAGAATTCGTTGATCTTTTTAGTCCAATCGCCGTTCATATTCAAGGAATCACTGGATGGCCGGCTTCTGTTACCCTCGCGCAAATTGCTCTTGAAACAAACTGGGGACGAAGTAACGTCTTTAAAAATGCTCAGAACGTCGGTGGTATTTCTTGTCGAACGAGCGACTCTCGCGCCTCGAGGCCTCTGCGTGACCCGAATTTAAGAAAGATGGCGGAACTCGACTCGAGAATTATTCCTAATTTTACAAAACAAGGCGGAACACCGCGAATCAATACACCTTGCACTTATCCAAGACCTAAAAACGAAGGTGGCTTCTACCACTCTTATACATCCGTTATGGAATCTGTTTATCTCTACACAGATAATCTCCTGCGCAGTCGCTTTTACCCACAATCGCAAGAGGCCGTTAGAGTCGCCAATAGTCGAGGCCAAGTTGCTAGCTCGCGAGACGTGGTGGCAGGATTGAGTGCTTATGCCATTGATAAAAACTATAGAAATAAACTCAATAATTTGATCTCTCAAAATAACCTCAATCGATTTGACCGTCTCAATCAATGTCAATAAAATGGAGTGAAGGAAAGACCTATGGGCCAGATAAAAAAACTTTCTCCACTTATGATGATTGTCTCTGCTCTGGCAGTTCTTCTTCATACGTCACTGCAGGCCAGTGAATGCACAGATGAATTAAAAAAGAGTATTGCTCAAGGGAAGTCAAAAATTGAAATTTGCACTCTGACTGATAAACTCTATCAAGAAAATAAAAAACCTATTCTAACAGCTTTTCTTGTGGAGATGGTTCCATTTGAAGTCGATGAGTCTGGCGAAAGTGAGCTCGATGGCTTGACTATCAGTTTGTGGCAGGTGGAGAAAAAAGGCGATAAACAAACAAGAGTGAAGGACTTTCCAGTCTATCAAGAATCACAGCTCGGCGACGAATTGCTTGATTTTGTTTATCAAGGCAAAACCGTAAAGTATGCTTTTGCTGATTTCAATAATGATGGCATCACCGACTTCGCAATCAATACTCTCGCCAATCCTATGGCCGCCCTCATACTCAAGGGCCATAACCCAGTAAGACAGTCCTTCGATAATCTAGGTCACAGAGTTAAAGAGCAGAATCAATGGATCCAATCCCCCTATTTTATTGCAGAACCAAGTAGCAAAATTGAAATTAAATCAGATAGTATTGAGATTCAAACGTCGATGGGCGCACATATTTATCGTCTTAAAGGAACTCAATTTGAGAAGAAAAACTGATGATAAAACTCGTTCTATTGCTAGCACTCTTTTCTTGTTCTTCTCAACAATCACTAAGGTCTGAACGTATGCCGGCCCAGCAAGCGACGCTTCCTTCAGAGTTTTCAGTCTTGATTTGGAATATCTATAAAGGCGGTAAAGGGCAAAAGTTTTACCGTGAAGCAAAAGAAATTTTTCCTCGTTACGATTTGATTCTCTTACAAGAAACCGTATTCGGCGGCCAATTAGAAGAGTTTCTAGCAAACGAATTCTCTCATCAAGAAGAGAGGGCCATCTCTTGGGGACGAAACGGCGTCGCCACCCTCTCAACGGCGTCTGCGACGGAAGTCTTTCCGATGAAAACTAAAGGTCGAGAGTTTTTTGTTTTCACGCCAAAAGCGTCACTTGCCACAATTTACCAAATGGAAGAGGCAGAACTACTCGTTATTAATATTCATATGATTAATTTTCGCGAAACCCGCGCCATGGAATCTCAGCTTGACCAATATAGCGACCTCTTAGAAAGACACAAAGGCCCAATCATTGTGGCGGGAGATTTTAACACATGGTCTGCTGGCAGAATCGATGCGGTTGATAAGTTTCTCACTTCCTACGGATTAAAGGAAATAGACTTTGCCGATTCAAAAGGCGCTGATCCAAGGGCCAAGTTCGCTGTTGGCGTTCTGGATCGCCTCTATACGCGTGGACTGAAAGTTTTAAACGCTGAAGTCTTTCACAAAAGCCGAAGCTCAGACCACTACCCCTTTGCAGTTGATCTGAAGCTTGATTCAACTAAGGAGTAAGTGGGACCTTAAAAATACCTAGGGCGCTCGTTTTTTCAGAAGTTCCAGGCTTTCTCAGTCGCAACTCCCAAAATCCCGTTCCCATTTTCGCCATTTGTAGTTTCGTCACCGCATAATGACCATCACCAAGTTTTTTCACTTCCGGCGTCCGTCCACCATGCTCCATTTTATCCATAATCATCCACAAATAAGGAACCAATTCCTCTGAAGGGTCGGCCAGTTTTTGTGCTTTATCAGTTTTGCTCCAGTAGCGAAGCTCTGCGCTTGAGAAGCGGCCCCAGTGTGGACCTTCAGTCCAAGTTAGATGGGCACAGAGATTCAGATCTTTCACCTCGACTTGGCACTCAAACTCAGTCCCTTTTGCGACAGAAAGCGTTAAGAAAAATAAGATTAGATATTTCATAGTCGAGACCTCTTCGTCTGTTGGTGTTGCGTTTAAGCTGTCTAATTGCGACCATTTTACCTTTGATTCTTATAGGAGTCACACATAAACTAATAAGATGAATTCAAAAGGTTTTTCCCTAATTCAAGTCTTGTTTACCTCATCGGTCCTAGGTGCTCTGACGCTTCTTGGAATTAGGATGATGAAAGATCAGGAACAGCTCGCTAACCAAACCACGCAACGATTTGAAATCGAATACATGATCGATGATATGCAAAGAATTTTAAGTCGTCCTCAAAACTGTTTTGCCACCTTGAATGGCCTTAAAGCAAATGGGCCCTTGAATATCAAAGGACTGACAATCGTTTTTAAAGACTTTCAACGAAATGAAGAATCCAAAATATTAGTTTATCAAGTTTTCTCTCATTCCCAAAGGCTCTACGCTCAAAAGACCTTGTCCATCAACTCCTATGAACTCGTTTCAGTAGAAGGTGAAACCACGCTCAATATTCAATTCAATCGCGACCAAGACCAACAATTCAATCGACAACTCACAAGAGCAATTGCGCTTGAGGCCCAATTTGATGAATCAAAAAATTTAATTGGCTGTCGAGCAAAGAGCCAATCCGGTGCCAGCAATGCAGAATGGAATATCATAAGCGATGCTCAGTCAAAAAAATGGATTACACCGGCTTTTGAACGCAGAATACAAATCGGACAAGGACTCTCCCCCTCACAACTAACCATTGATGGAAGCTTGAGAGCAACCCTTCATGATGAGTCAATCAACTGCACGAGTGATAATATCGGATTGTTTGGATATGATAAAAAGACTGATAGATTTCTTTACTGTTCAAACCAAGGGCTTAAGGAGCTAAATCAAATAGAGCAGCATCAGCTTCAAGAAAGCACTGTTATCATCAATACAGATAATCCAAATTTAACTCAGCAAACCTTTGCCAAAATTTGTACCTTAAACCTGATCAAGACACAAAGTGGGCTGTCCAAATGCCAGGCAGCCCCTAGTGGTGCCACGACAATCAATTCTTTTGACCTAGATTTCACAGAAACCCTTTGGGACTTGAGCTTAATTCCTTCAAGTGAAAACGAGCGGGCCGAATGCCAGTTCAGGTGCTTAAAATGAAGCTGAATCAAAAGCCAAATGGATTCTCTTTTATTGAAGTGCTTTTAAGCCTCCTATTGCTGACGGTTTTTTCTTATTGGGGCATAAAAACTCTTGAAGAGCAAAAACAAAGAATTCTCTACGCCAATCAAGAAATAGAAATAACGGCCATCACAGAAGAGATAAGAAGAATTTTAACTAACTCACAAAACTGCGCAATCAGCTTCCAAGGAAAAAGACCCACCACGGAGGTAGGAGCAATCAACTCCATTCAACGCCTAAGCGTTTTTAATGGACGAGAGAACTCTCAGGCGCGCTTTCCAACCTTTAGCATGAACGGACAGACTTACGGCGAGGGTAAATTAAAAATTCTCAGTTATGAACTGTCTGACCAAGCTTATGATGTTGGCAATGAAGATCGCAGTACAGAGCTCCTTATTAAATTTGATCGCAAGAATACTGCTCCTAAAGGTAAGCCTACTGAGTCAGTGGAAAAAATAAAAATTTATTATCTCTTAAACAGCTCTGAAGATCGTCAAACCATTGAAGTTTGTTCTCTAAGCCCAATTAAAGAAGTTCTAGAGACATGGGAAACAGACCCAACCCATAATAGATTAATTTATACTTCAGGCGCAGTTGGAATTAAAGTTGATTTACCTACATCCAAGCTTGATATCAATGGCCCAATCCAATTTGGAGACTCATCAGACAAACAAGAATGCAATTTTGAATTGCGCGGTCAACTGAAAAAAGCAACGACGACTCAACTGGTACTTTGTGATGGAGTGAAATGGATCAACTTAACAAATTAAGACAAGCAGGCTTTACGCTGCTGCAATCTCTCTTTGGAGTGGGAATCATCAGTTTTCTCGCCTTAACAGTCGTGACACTGATGAAGCGACAAACAGAAACAAGCGAGTCGGCGGCAGCACAATTTGAACTCATTTATTTAGTAGATGATCTCAAGGCCCTGCTGTCTGACCCTGAACAATGCCGATTAAATCTCAGAGAGAAAAACCCAAGGTATGACAACTTAGAGAACCTGCAAAGAAGACTTGATGACCAAAAAACGATCTTGACCACCTATCAGCTTCAAGAAGTCTATGCCCAAAATAAACTTCAACTGACAAAAATCCTTATCAGCGATGAAGCTCCCGAAATTGACTTTTCTGCGGGCAGCACCCAATTGATTTTAAGTTTTAAACACTTAGTAACAAGACAAGATATAGAGAGAAAAATTAAAATTGATATTGAAGTCGACGATCGCGCAAGAATCACCAACTGTAGCACCACACCACCTTTTACAGCAAAATCCCTCGTCATCAATTCTGATCCTTACTGGACTGTAGGTGCGAATAAAGAAACTCTCCATTTGCATGGCGACTATGGAGTTTTACTATCTGAAACACCAAATTATTCAGCGCCGACCGGCCAAGCAAGTTTAGTTGTGGGCGGCGGATTACAGCTGAGAGGACAGGAAACCCAAAATTGCAATGAACAATTTTACGGAGCACTGCGACTCTCAGGAACTAATGATGGTGGCGCACTTGAATACTGCTCATCAAAGTTTCAATCCTGGAGAAAGCTTAAGTACCCAAGTCTTGCACAGTGGAAGAAAAGTTTTTATGACCAGACTTCGGAATCAACTCCGGGGCCAGGGCTTAATATACGAGACCAAGCAGTTTGTTATCTTTCAAGAACTAATATTCGAGACGGTGAATGTCGCCTACGTTTGACAGGTCCAGGTCACTGGATTTTAGAAGCTATTCAGCAACAAGCTTACCCAACAGATTGCCAAGCCACTTGTTATCAACCGCCTTCAACTTGAGAGAGCATTTTTCTTGCCACCCACTGCCCTGACAAATAGGCCCCGTGCATGGTGCCTGGATCAGTAGGATGGGCAAACTCTCCTGTAATCCAAAATTTTTCCATTGAGGTTTTTTGAAAAGCGCTGTGTTCTGTTCCATAGGCCTGCATCCCAAGGTGAGAAAAGGCCCCCCCCGACAATTCATCTTTTCCCCATCTAGAAACGTTCGCTGCGAGCAAGTCAATTGAAGCATCAGGAAAAAATGATTTAAGAAGCTTGAGCTCAGTGGCAATTAGTTCGTCATCTGTTTTAGAATCACAGTCCTGTGCTTGTGCTCCTGATTTAAAAGCGATCAAGACTGGTTCACCTCTATGAAAAAGAAGGTTTTGATAGAAAGCACCTCCTCTGTCTGTTTGAGATTTAAGGAAAAGACTTTGGGATTCCTTTGACCAGAAAGCGTTTTTAAAAACCAAAACAATTTTATTCAAATGACTGATCTCGAGCCCCTTAATTGCTTGGGACCATTCTTTTATCAGAGGAAAATCAAATTCGATTTGATTCTTTTTATAGCAAGCAAGCGGAACGGCCATCACAAGGTGATCTGCTTTCATTTCAGAAATCTGTCCTTGATGATCGATCGTCAAATGAAATGATTGATCGATTTTTTGAATTTTTTTAACTGTAGTCTTGAAATTTATTTTTAAATTTTTTGCCAATTGTTCGGTCATTGAATCTAAGCCTATTCGACTGATCACTTCTCCTGCGGGAAATGGTCCATGCCCAGCAATATCCACCTCTGGTTCAAGCAAAAGATTACTCAAGCTAAGCTTATTCGCTTCAACACCAAAGAACTGATTGGATAATTCATGTAAAAAATCGTCTCCCGCCACGTTTTTCAAAGGATGCTGGGCCAATTTAGACCAAACACGATCAATCATTTCTTGTAATGTCGCCACTGGGAGCGGCAATGAGAGCAAGGATCTTAAATAGGCCATCAAGTATGGCATCGCTGCGACTTCTTCCAGCTTCATCTCAACTTCTGTCCAATAGTCTCTGTAATTGAAGAGATTAATCTGCTGTAAATGAGAAAGAAAAATTTCTACATCCCCATGATTTACGATGGAGAAATCCTGTGAATCAAAAAATCTCCGCAGCGGATTTTCAGGTCCACCGTGCAAGTAAGAGCCACCTAAGTCAATTCCTTCAATACTTCCCACCACAGTGGAGTGAACTCGACCGCCAACTCTCTCTCTCGCTTCTAATATCTCAACATCAAAGCCTTCGGTAGCAAGAATTCGCGCACAAGAGAGGCCTGCAAGGCCTGCGCCCACGACAATGATTTTATCTGATTTTTTAAGTGGTGTGACTGAATTGAAGGAAGAACTACAAGAGAGTGCTGGAAGTAGTGAGAGTGATTTAAGAAAATCTCGGCGTTTTAATGTCACATAGTTTCCATATAAGACTATGATACTCAAATCTCTAGTTTCGATCTAATGGAATCTGGTGAAAAATAAAAAACCTGACCTCCGCACTATCTTAATTGATTTCACTAGCAAAAAAATCAGTTAAGCAGCAGAGGTCAGGCCGAGACATTAAACGATCGTGCAGCTCGAGAGTATGAGACAGACCTTTTAGGTGGTCACGATCGCTCCGGTGTATATGGTGGCGCTAAGCTTGCAAGGTGATGGCCCATGCGGCAATGAGAAGGAAACACAAGGGCCATAATTGTTGATGTAAGCGTGACAGAAAAACCTCCTTAGTTTTCAGGAACTACTGCTAATTCCCTACGTCATTCTCATTTGCTTCAACTCCGTTTCCGTTGCAGCCTACGATTAAATACAGTGTAGCGAAGTTCGTTTGCCCATGTGTCGGCCTTAAGTAAAGTGATTGTCAAAACTCACACTCATTTCGCTTGAGTAAAACACACGAGAATGAGAAACTTACTGAATGTACGTAGCACTCACAGTTTTCTTAATGCGCACCCTTCCAGTGGCCATCATAATGGGCACTCTTATCGGCTTAATTATTGGTCAAATCGGTTATTGGTTTGGAATTCTCATCGTTTTAGTGCTCCACCCTCTGATGGATCAACTCCTTAAAGACCTCAAAATCGAAGATACTCCTCACTCACTAGCGTGGATGAAGTTTCAAATTTATCTCTATCCAATCTTACAAACAGTTCTCTTAATTTTGGGTGCCGTTCGTTTCTCAAATGAATCGACAACAAATCAAATACTGATTCTTCTAAGCACTGGGCTCGTTACCGGTGGCCTAGGAATAACACTTGCTCATGAATGCATTCATCGCTCACAGAAACTTCAACGAGCGATCGGTGTTTTTTTATTGGCTCAAGTGAATTACTGCCATTTCCGTATTGAGCATATCTATGGCCATCACAGTCGTATTGGAACATTGAATGATCCTGCCACCGCGAGACTCAATGAAAGTCTTTACCAATTTCTTCCTCGCACGATCTTTATGGGACTCCGTTCTGCCTGGATTTTTGAAACTAAAAGGGCAAAAGATAAAGCTTTTTATACTCATCGTTTTTTGCATTATTTTCTCTTTCAGACTTTTTGGTTGGGCCTCTTTTATTATTTTTTTCATCTAAGTGGCGTGATCTTTTTTCTTCTTCAATCCCTTATCGCTGTCATCTTGCTTGAGACGGTAAACTATATTGAGCACTATGGTTTGGTGCGAGCTCTACAAGATAATGGAAAACCTATGCCTGTTGAATCAAAGCATTCTTGGGACTCGAACTACACTCTGACAAATATGACCCTTTTCAATCTCGGACGACACGCTCATCACCACTTAAACGCCCATGCGGAGGCTTCGAAGCTTAAAAATGACTCTAAGGCACAGCAGCTACCAGTAGGCTACTCTGTGGCCCTTTTGATCGCCTTTGTGCCGCCTCTCTGGAGAAGGGTCATTCATCCCCAAATACGCCCCTGATCGCACAAGTGCTTATTTTTGTACGCGCGTACAAAATACTGGCCACCCCTTAAATAATTTTCTAGTCTCAAAGAGTCCTCTTTATCTATCGATTCAACGAAGGTTTAGTTATGGAAACTCTTGGTCAGTTATGGAAGAACGTGAACTTCAGCTCAAAAACGAAATTTCGTTTTTTGGATTGGAATCATAAAACAAAGTATTTTCAAATCAGTGGTCTAAGCCACGATGGAAAATATTATCTCGGTGTTTTAGATTCAGGTGAGCCTTATGAAATACCGGTGGAAAGTCAATTTTGGGCAGAATACTATCCAGGTGATGAAGAAAACGCGAGAGCTGTTTAAAAAAACGGGACTCTATTAAAGGGCCCCGTTAGACGTATCAGAAAAATCTTATCGGTGTACCCAAAGACGGTAGAGTGTGTTTCTCTGCTTTCTTGGATCACATCTTTCCCACGCAAGCGTAGACGTTAACGATGAAGACCAACCATTTTTAGGTTCCTTTCCAAAGGATTTAATCTTGCACGGTTCACTGCTGTAGTTAAAATACTCTTCATTATGATCTTCATCAAAATCATACAATAAATGAACAGGCGGTGCCCCTTTACGACTGGCGGTCTGAACCAAATAGTCACGGTCAATGGTGTACGATGGACTATTTTTTGAACCAGTGTTCATGATGCCTTGATAAGATGACTCTCTCTTTGGAAATGGATGGGCCACTTCTTCATCAAGATTATAGCTAACAGTAATAGGAATATATGCTTTCGAGTGATGAGCGACCAAAAAATAAAGGGCCTCTAAATCATTGGTCTGCATTCTCATACAACCGTGACTATCAAAAGCACGAATAAAAGGATCAAGGTTTGGTTGTGCGTGAAAACCAATCGCTGTATGGGCCTTTTTCTCACCGTCTAAAATCCGGATGAATGGTTTACCAGCAAAGTATTTTGGAGTCGTTCTACTTTGAATGGCCGCATGCTTTGAGAGATAAGCGGTTCTAAATCTTGGAGTTAAAAGTGAAGTCTCTTGATTAAGAATTCCTTCATCAAAACTTCCAACGCCAAGAGGGAAAACCATACGAATATTCTTCTCTTCATCAACCACTTGGGCCACTCGCTCCACTAATCCCACTGTAACTTTAAAATCAGTTTGTGAAAGAGGAATAGAACGAATCAGTTGCGCTCTGATGTTTGCTCCTTGGGAATTCATGGTGACGAGGATTTTTTCGAATTGAATTTGTCCGTTTTTGTAACGAATAAATGCCGTCATTGGATAAATTACAGAGTCACCATTTTGCGTCGGTTTCTCGTCAATCACGATATTCAGCACACGATCGATGTCTCTACCACCCAAAACTGAGCTGAGATTAGCGCTGATTTCACGGTTAACTTGGCCTAAATGGGAAACCGCTTGAGGCCTGTGTTTAATCAAATCTTCGAGACGGACACCTGAAATTCCGGCATCTTGCGCCCAAACTGGAGCACTAAACATCAATAAACAGACCAAACCAACTTTGCGTATTGGTAAAAACATAGACTTCCCCTTTTTAAATTGAACACCTGCTGTTTACTCGAAGCGTTACCACCTTGTCAACGCACAGAGTAATTTTTATGCTGCACCTAGGTCATGGACTTCTAAGCCCAAATAAGAGACAGAAACAAAAAATCTTGGAGGCCATATGAAATACATGATTCTCGCCCTAATGTTGGCGCACACGATTCAGACCACTCAGGCAAATAATTTTGCACTTGAAGCTCCATACCCTCACACGATTCCGACGTTAGTTGAACGCTCAGACAAAAAATCGAGTGTAAGCGATATGACCACCATGTTGAGCTATCAGTCTGCCGTCAAAAACCAAGGCTATAGAGGGACTTGTTCCATTTTTTCTAGTCTGGCCATTGTTGAATCTTTAATGATCCGCGATCATCAAGCTGATACTTCCATAGACCTCTCAGAGCAGTACCTGAGCTTCCTCACACAGGCCTATAGACAATCAGAGACCGAAGGTTCATGGGCCAGCTATAACTGGTTCTTAATTAAGCGCTATGGTGTACCAACGGAAGAAGAACTTCCATATAACCCTGAGCCCCTCTCAATCAACTCAGAGCTGGGAAAATCGCGCTGTGGGGAATTAGTAAATCGCGGCCAGAAAATCTGCCTTACTGCTCAGTATAATCCGAACTTTTTAAACCTCGGATCTGAATTCATTGCAGACGAAGAATTTTTAGCTGGAAGAATTGGGGCGCTAGAATTTATCAAAGAAGTTGTTGCTGGTTATATGTTGCCTACCAACGCAGGCATGTCACCTCAATACCGAGTCATCGGCACAAATGCTATTCGTAGATCACTCGATCAAATGACACCGCTTGCGCTCGAGCTTGATGTTCACTACGGAGCTTGGAACCACGGTGCTGGCGAAAGTTTTGGAATTGAAATGAATGATGAAGAATGGGCACAAGGAATTGTCACCTATGCAGAGCCAGGCAGTGTCGACTTAGTTGAGTCGAGAAAAAATCGCGCAGGCCATTCAGTAGTGGTTGTTGGCTACGACGATAACAAGATCATTACAAAAACACATAAGATGGTAGATGGTACGGAGAAGACGGTTAGCTATAGAGGCGTTTATTATTTTAAAAACTCTTGGGGAACAACTAGCTTCGGCCGTGACTTCACTTATGAAGGCGTTTCCTACCCAGGATATGGAATGATCACTTATAAATATGCTCATGAACTAGGCTCATTCTTTAGACTTCCATTGATCTCAAATCCATAAATGCTAAAAATTCTCTTTCAAGATGAACTCTTGGTTGCCGTCGATAAACCATCAGGAATGATGGTTCATCGCAACCAAGAGTGCCAACAAGGGCCTTTTCTGGTTCAAGAACTTAGAACTCAGCTCAATCAACTCGTCTATCCCGTTCATCGTCTTGATCGACCGACATCGGGGATTATTCTATTCGCGCTATCGCCAGAGTCAGTAACAGAGATACAAAATCTGTGGCATCAAAATACAAAAACCTATTTGACCCTTGTTCGAGGGAGAACTCCCGATGAGTTCGTTAGCGATAGAGCACTTACATTTCTCTCTAAGGGTGGAGAGAAAAAACTTAAAGAATGCAGGACTGAATTTAAAACAATAAAACACTACCAAGACTGCAGCTTAGTTGAGGCGGTTATTAAGACCGGAAGGCAACACCAAATACGCCGACACCTCTCCCATCTCGGTCATCATATTATTGGCGACACAACTTACGGCAAAGGATTTATTAATAATAAGGCGCGCGCAAGCGGTCTAAGCAGACTCTTTCTTCATCACCATAAGCTCATTTTGAGCCGACCACAATCGGAGAGCGCACTAACTCTCGTTTCTGAATTATCAGAAGAATTGAAAGATTATTTACAAAATTTAAATTAGTCTTTTTTAGCAGTATCAATGGCATCGATGACTGATTCCCAACGATACTGACGGCGCCTTTCGAGAAATTCTTGAAAATCGTCTTGAGGTTTATCCGCAACTGCTGTCTTAGAATTAATATTGATAATTTCAATAGTAAAAACGGGCTCATTATTCACATAAAGCACTTCACCAAACTCGTCGAGAGCAAAAATAATCCTTTCTGTCTGCCCAGGAACCCCAGTTTCTCTTAACACGACTCCCTGATCATTCAATCTTGTCACGAGCTGAGAAATGGGTGTTCCCACAGGAAGAGTTGTTGCACTAGCACTAGTTGTTTGCCTTAAAGTAAGACCTGAACCTTCTGCAGCTCTAGCCCCTGCAGCAGCACCTGACGCTCCCGGATTGCCACCAGCGGTCAATCTTCTGCCGGCATTTATATTACCTGCACCTAGAGAACTTGGATTACCACCTGCGCCTCCAGTGCTTGTGACTGGTGCTGAATTTAAGTTTCCACGAGAAGAATCAAGACCATTGTTTATTCCGCCGCTTGAGATTTCGGCGCGAGCGATCGAAGCTGGCTTTCTTGTAACCGAAGGCGCTTTTTCACTTGAATCTTCAACTCGGCGACTCGCCACAACGGCCCTTTGTTTCGAAATATCAGAATTTAACTGAGCAAGCTCCTCTTTAAGATCAGCAAGCTCACGGGCCTTTTTGTCTTGTTCTAAACCAGACTCTGACTGTTCCAACTCAGCGACCAAACGTTTTTGAGCCTCAATCTTTTTAAGTCTCTCTTCAAGAAGTCTGTCTAATCGAACTTGAAGTGCGTCTTTTTCCCCTCTATTAACGTTACCTTCTGTGCCACCTGACCCAGGGAGATCATTCGAATTTGTCTTAGTGATTGGATTGATAAATGAATTGGCCTCTCTAAAGCTTGAATCATTATGATTGCTGATATAAGCGGCAGAACTGATTCCTCCACTAATACCACTATCTGCTGCCGTCAAAGAGGCAGTAGAACCTTTGACTTCTGGTAAGGATCGATCCAACTGACTATCACTTTGAGTGTAAAATTTTTGAGCTGCTTTTGAGTTATTTGCTATCGCGGCGAGTGGATGAACCGAGCGCGATGTTGGATTTATATCCTTCGATACACTTAAAACTCTCTCCATATTCTCTCTGATCGTTGGGCGTCCCTTATCTGACGATGAGATACCGCTCAGCACGCTTGGACGTTCATCAACTTTTGCAGTTGATGATGTTGGTATCAGCGCAGGTCTTGGGCGATCCTCTCCGCTGTACTTCTCTGCCACCTCTACGGCTTTGACATTTTTATCAAATAACCAGCTTGCATCATAAGCACAATGTTCTGCAGGCAAAGGAGGGCCTTGCTCTGTTGAGCGCTGTCTTTCTTGATCGCAACGAGTTTGAAGCGAGCGTCTATTGGCATGACACAAAACTTGTTCTGTTCTAAAAAATGCCGCAAGATTGTCGTTTCCATTTATCTTTGCAAATTTTTCACCAGAATCTAATGATGATAGCTTTGTAAAAATTGAAGCAAAGTCAGGACTTGAAAATAACGCCATTCCGTCGCCAGAGAGAGCTTCGCAAAGATTTGCAAGCTTCGTTCGACTCTTATCACAGTTTTTCTGAGACTCTCTAGCAAGATCGATTGCCATCAATCCCCAGATTTTACCAATATACTCATGATCGATGACGGTATCATTCGTTAAATCAGGATTATTATTGTGATGGTGAATTAAGCTGGATGTAAAACTCAAAATAGCGTGATCATCATTTTGATTTTCTCTAATAAATGGGCCATAAATGGGATTACGCTTTAAATAATTAATGAAGTTTTTCTTATCTTCACTAGAAAATGCGTTTAAAGAAGAAGCAGTCATAACTGAACCATTGGAAGCTAGCTCAACTAATCTTGTCATAAAATCAAATGAATACTGCTCATTAATATTTGGGTATGGATCAGAGTAAAAACCAACATCAGGTCTATAGGCAAGCGTCTTTGGATCAACAATCCCAGCGGATAATTCATAGAACCTAAAAACCATATCATTACCCACTGGAATTTTCTCATCAGAGCTAAGCCCATATGTAGGATCGATATATTTAGAATGTTGAGTCGTAAGAAGTATCCCGAGTTTTTCATGGGCCGATTTAGTCTTCATACGTGGATCATTTAAGAGACTATGAAAGTCGATGCAATCTTCGCCAGGGTTAGCACATTGGTGAAGCTTGATATACGCCTCAAGCATAAGTTCAGCTGACTCAGGACGACAACGAGGCTGATTTGCTCCATTTCCCTCAAATAATTCTTTAATTTGATGGACGATCGCTCCTCCCATACAAAGGTGGGCATTAATTGGAGATTTTTCTACAGAAGATCCCTCTTTGATTCCAAGTAAAGGATTGAAGTCCTCACTCAAAACGAGGTTCGTTGAAACATCTGCGACCCTATCTATATCTGCGAGAGTGTCTTCTAAAGCAATTTTCGTAAATTCTTCTCGAACCGCTTCGATCATTGTATCGAGCTCTTTTTCACTTTTAAAAGGAACATATTGTTTTGCAGTATCAGATCCCGTTTTATCGATGACACAATTACAAAGGCTCGTCATATTGACGATGTGATCAGCATGCTTGCATGAGCCAACAGTCTGCGAACAAGGCATAAAACTATTGCCTAGACCACGAAAGAATGAAGAGATGGGACCAGGTGCATTTTCACGACATGAGAGAGAGGCATGAGCTTTATTAAGCTCGTTTAGAACTTCTGATCTCTGACCGTGTTGCAAAAATAAGGAATAGTTTTGGACTCCAAGATCGGCCACAAAACCAGGCTGGATTGGACCAAATCGCAATGGATCATCAGTTGTAATCAAATCACAAGTTGTTGGATAATCGTTAACGAGAGGTTCCGGTATAAGATTAGTAGCAGATTCTTTAACGTAGTTGAAAGCACCAACAGCGTAGCTAGCTAAAGTCGAGAGACCAAACTGAGCATGGGCTTTTGGCTGGAAGACAAAAAGACAAAGAAGAATGAATGGAGTCACGTATTTAACCAAAATAACCTCTGAATACGTTTCGGTCGAACAACTAGAAATCATTATAGTTGGTTACTAGAGAGTCCATCAGCAGCAAATAAGGAGACCCAATAAAACGAATACTTAAGCAAGAAGAGCTGTTTTAAAAACTGCCCCATTTAATTGGCAATCCAATAGGTCAAGTATTGTCTAGTTTATGCCGATGAAAGCCATGGAGGAATAGTTATTTTAAAGTTTTACAGTCTTCCGATTCAACATGAAGAATACATCACTCTTAATTTATTAGAGTTAGCAGAGTACTGTGAAAAAAAACTATTAGATGAGGATGGTCATGTTTTTTTGCATGATGAACTACGCTGGTCATCCCTCGGTGAAATTAAAAGACTAAACGAATACTTAAATTTAAAGGCCATTTGGCCTCGATTACATAAAACTGACTTACCTCCTCTACCTCCACCACTATTTTTACCTCAAGTAATATTCAATCAATCGCAAAAAGCCGATGGAATTGAAGCTTACGCTAAATTAGGCGAGCTTATTTTTGTTGAAAAGGAGAAACAATGGGAAAAGGAAAAAGATCAATGGCAAAAAGAAAAAAATGTTTATCTCATGGATCAAAAGCTTGTTGACCATAAAGTTCTCAAGCTTGAAACCATCATTGAGGAATATGAACAAAAAATACATCTTTTAGAATCAAGAGAAGAAACACTTTCAAAGAACTTAACAGAACGTGAAGATCAAAAGATTAAACAGCTAAGAGAAAAATTTGAAACGACCCTCACAAAAGCTAAATCTCAAAATGAAAAATACAAATCGGATATAAAGAATTTTGAGGAAACTCAAGATCGCCTCAAAGCTAAACTTAAGCAGACGTTAATGGAATTAAGAGAGAAAGAAAATCTCTTAAAAAAGCAATCGCTAGCAAAAGTAAAAAAAGAAAAAGCCATCATTAGCAGCTCAACTCTTTTATCATCTCTCCAACTCGACAGTTCACCTCTCAAGAAAAAAGAGATCATTACAAACAATGAAGAGATTGAACAAACTCGATTGATTGGTGAGCATTTTGAAGTGTCAAACGAGAGTCATTGGATTTTCAAGAAGCATTCCGAAGTCTTTGGTCCTTTCACTTTTCAAGATATGATACAAAAGAAAGATTCCGCTGAAATTTCGAAAACAACATTAATAAAAAAGTCCGAAGAATCGATTTGGAAACCACTTGAAGATACCTTAGAATTCTCAATCCCCTTCGAGCACTATATTGAAGATGTTGCAGGTCTTCAATATCATCGCTATTTTTTAAAGAGGGACTCAATGAGAGTTCCTTTCTATGAGCTCACGACTCTGAGCCTAGATGATAAGGTTATCAAGCCCTACTGTATTTCTTTAAGTCTTGGTGGTTGTTTTTTAGAGCTATCGCGACAGGATATAAAGCTCATAACCAAGGATATGTTAGTTGAAGTGCAGTTTCCCAAATTGAGCTTAAATGAAGAGCTGACTTTAAATGGCAAAATCGTCAATATCTCTGAGGAGAGGCCAAGAGGCGCGGGAATCATGTTCCTTGATGTCTCAGAACATGACAGGTCTGTGATTCAAGACTATATAAACCACGCTCTCGAAGTAAATCCTCTCAAGAAAACAGCTTAGTTATCCCTTAATCGCAACTGAGCTTCTGGAAATATTACTAAATTTTCCCTCGAGCCAAATAAGTCTTTCTAAAAAGGCCTTGAGATTAAAATTGGGAATATCTTCTCTATGATCAACTTCAACTCTATCGATCAACTGCTTAAGAGTTTGAGTACAATCGGCCATTGATGAAACGACCAGCGCGAGCAGCGGCTGCTCAGATACTTGAGAGGCCTTATAGCTAATCGTTTTACCTAGCTCACAGAGCTTCCCTATTTGGTTCAGCCCAAGCGATTTAGAAGCCCCCATGACACGATCTATTGTCTGCCCATAGCGCTCAAGCTCCGTTTTCATTTGCTCACAATCTTCATCATCAATATCGTCGATGATAGAATCAAGCTCTGCGCATATCTTTTTAGATTCTTGGCAAAAATCACTCAGAATTTCCGCCATCTCAGGATCGTTTAGATCAATACCCATAAAATTTACCTTTTGAAAGTTTAGATTAAGGATACTTATATGTTTTGAGAGTACAAGAGGTGAAAAGATTCTCTCACCTCTTTGCAGGATGTTTTAACTAATAACAACTAACTTTACTTACCCAAAAATCACGCGTCTGACCTTGGAAACAAACTTCGCAGTTAAGCTCAGTAGATTGGCTTAAACGAACATTCGCTTCAACTTGAAAAAAGCAGCCCTCAGAACTTGCGCCAAATCTTAAATTTGAAACTTGATCATAAATATCTACTTCTCGATCAAAGTTTTGGTAGAGATGCTCAGCAATCCCTTCTCGTGTCAGCAAGTCAACTTCACTCATGCCACCAGCGAATGCTGAACTTAATAATAAACTGATTAAAAGCGTAGTAAAAATTTTCATTGGATTTCCCTATTAGTCTTGAGCGTAATCGCAGTTTAAAGAGTCATAATCAAAAAAGCCGTTGCCCTCGTCAAAAAGACAGACGGAGCATTCATAATTTCTTTGTCTGCTTCCAACACTGACATAGGCAGAAGCGAGAAGTGGACACTCAGAATTTGTGAAGTCGTCGGTGTATTCGATGCTTGAATAGCTAAAATTGCGTCCGAAATGATTTTCAAGGGCTCGTTCAAAAGCAGATGTTTCATGAGAAAAAACAGGCAGCGAAAATCCAGTACACAAAATGAGAAGAAGGTAAGTTTTCATAGAGGCTCCAAGTGTTTTTCGCTCTTTTAACATGGTGATTCATTAATGACAAGCAACCAAACTCAATACTATTAGGCACTTAGCAGTTCATTAGAACTCCTTATCATAAAGAATTATTATTCATAATTGGTCACTAGTAGAAAACACCGCTAAAAGTCCCGCCATCAACAAACATAAGGAGTCTTTATGAAAAAACTGTTCTTAATCTTAGGTCTAATCTTTTCTTCTTCATTGATGGCATACGATATCACTTTCAAGCCGGCCATCAGAGTCGTTAAAGCGGAACTTTACGACAATATTACATTCCCAACTTTTGGCGAAAGCTCACAAGGAATCATCCTCGGATTTGAAATCGCGGCTTGCAGACAACTTAATGCCCGTGAATTTTCCGCAGGAATTGTAAACGGCACAATCGATATTTACTGGGTAAATCCAGTTGATTGCTTCGGCCCTGCAAGAGTTCAAAGAATCAATTTGAACCTTGAAAATGCTGGACCAAGACTAGATGGACAATTATTCATTGGTAACCCACTCCTTATCGATTTCTCAGCGATCTAATGCGATTATGGCCCCTTGGTAAAACCATTTAATGGTATAATCTAGGGGCCAATTCATATCCAAAGGAACTCGCATGAAAATTCTTCTTCTCATTTCGCTCATCTTTTACTCATCAATATCTTCGGCACAGAATAAAAAAGAAATTTCTGAGATGTTAAATCAACTCGAAAAATCAGGGGTCTTTAACGCTGAAGAACGAAAGGCAGCTGAGGCGCAGTTGCTTGAGATGAACAACGAAGAAATGAATAGTTTAATCCAAAAAGCGACTAAACAATTAGATAATCCTGAGATTCAAAAACAACTGAAAAAAATCCAAAAATGAGCATTCATTCAACTAGAGATATTGTCGGTGACAAATTCCAACAAGAAACTTTTCTTGAAGCAAGAGAGATTTGCCAAAAAATCATCAAAGAATTTTCAACGACTATTCCAGTTAATACAAGAGCAGATGATATTAAATCCGAACTCGAAAAAGTATTTCAAGCTGCTGGATTGAAAAAATTTTGGCATCCAACCAAAATTAGAATCGCTCAAGATACGATGAAAACCTTTAGGGCCGAAAATGATTCAAGCTTAACAACCTCTGAGAATGAAATCTTCTTTATCGACTGTGGACCCATCTATGAAAATCACGAAGCTGATTACGGTGAAACGTTTCGACTGAATTCTAAGATGGTCTGTCCATTGATGAAAGGTTGCAAAGAAGTTTTCAATTTTACAGCGGCTTTATGGCGAGAGCAGAAACTCTCTGGAGCCGACCTCTATAATAAAGCGTCACAATACTCCGCGCAGCTGGGATTTGAGCTCAATCCACTTATGGCCGGTCACCGCATAGGAGATTTTCCCCATCAATTGTATGGTCAAGGGAAGATGGCCGAAATGGATTATAGCCCCAGCTCAGGTCTATGGGTGCTTGAAATTCACTTGATTGATCTCGCAACACAGCGAGGGGCTTTTTTTGAAGATGTGCTTATATAGGTTTTGAATCACAACTATAAGACGAATTATTGAACATCTCTTTCTTAAAGAATTGATAGGCATCTGGACAGTCTCTTTTCAAGCGATCCGTCGCCATTAAAAACGCCGCAAAAACCTCCGCAAACTCTTCCTTGCGGTTTTGAATTGCATGATTGGCCGCCGTGTGAGTGCAATAGCGTGAGACTTGGCAACGCTTTCTGACTGCTTGTTCATATTTTGGATACCAATTACCTCGATTAGCAACATAATGACCAATCTCATGAACGAGTATTCCTTCCGTTCCATCAATTTTTGTACCATCAGGACACTGGCGGGCCATATTAACCTCACCTGAAATCAGTTGATGACCTGGAAGACAATTACCGTCTTTACGATTTCGTAGTTGTTTATGAAAAACGACTCTTAAATCACCCACAAGCTTTTTTGCCTGATTTTCACCTGTGATTTTAATCATCGTACTTGCAAACTGCTCCATGTATCGTCGCTCTTTTCGATTAGCACCCTTAATATTCATTTTGAGTTTGGTAACATCACGAGAGTTGCCTCTTTCAAAACAGTCTTCATTAGCGACGACCGCAATCATTTGTATTGGAGGTTTATTGGATTTTCGTGGAGAAATATTCTCCTCATGGGCGCAATTAGGACAAGGTGCTTCAGTCAAACGATTGATCGCTCCGGCAAGATTTCCGGCGCGCATTTCCTTATCGAAGTCCTGTCCCTTAAGTTGATCAACTGATGGATCTTGAGCTAAACGTGGGCTCACTGCTTTGTCTTTTTCAGGACAACCAACCGCAAGAAATATGAGAATGGAAAGTTTCAGCCATCTTATCATCTAAAATATTCTAGCTTGAAACAATACTGATGAGCTAAGTGGTGAGATTTTCCGGACAGAATTGATCGGAGAAGACGGAGTACGAGGGCCTATAACAATAGGCCCTCGAAAAATTAGTAACTAAGGGCCGGTTCTTTCTTTTCTTCATCTGACTCAACTTCTTCATCAACGGCTTTTTTCTGCTTGATGACAGCTTCACGAGTCTCGGCATCAAGATTGGCATCACTTTCAACAGCGTGATCACCATGGTTAGCAGCAAAGGCCGAAAAAGACATAAGAGCAAAAAGTACTGTAAATAATTTCATCATTTCCTCCAAAGAAATTTTTTCGTTTCCGTTAAAACCAACTTAAAAGAATCATTTATCAAACACAAGGTCTCGGGCCTAAAGTGACAGAAGTTTTGCCTACAGCTTACGAAAATAGGACATAACTCATATATAAACCACTAAGTCTTTATTATCATTGAACGTCGTCTATCTTTTAGACGCCCATGGAATATTCACAGCACCACTAACAGTCAACTCCATCTTCTCTTATGATCACTCTATGAAATTATCATTTTCATTTATTGGACTCTTGCTGACTCCACTCTTTATCCTCTGTGCAAATGAGAGCAAGCCCCTCTGCCAAAACCATTTAAATTACACCCGCTGCGACTACACTTTAAAAACAGAGTCACTGGCTCACAATAATGTTCCTGTCTTCGTCTACACATCTTTAAAAAAGAGAAATAAGCCTGTTGAATACATTCTTTTCCTCCATGGCCGAGGTTACGCGAGAGAAATCGGAGCAAAGGATTCAATGTTAGAGCATTTGAAACTTAACGATTTTTATAAAGATCAAAAGAATTCGGATTTTGTTTTTATAGCACCACAAGATATATTTCATCACGAAGACTCACAAAGCATTGGTCAAGACTATTGGATTGGAAAAAATGACAGAGATTGGGATCGTTTTTTAGGAATTGATATCCCTCTATTCACAAAAAATCTGAATCAACAATTGCAAACGGAAGGAACACTAAGAACTGTTTTAGGGATCAGCATGGGTGCACATGGGGCCCTGATGCTAGGTCAAAATTATCAAAACACTTACCCACAAGTTATTGCTCTTTCACCCATTTTTCGACCAACACCAAGTGAAATCCCCACAAACGATAACGATATTTTTTTGAAGTTTGGAGTTCTAGGCCTAGAACATATCAACTTCGGAACGAAACTCAATCATGGAACGGCCTTACTTGCCGAGCGGACGTATATCACTATCTCCCAAACTGATTTTGGACTTAGCAAAGAAAATTTCCCAAATGGAAGAGAGAGCTGGGAGAGATTATTAGATACAAAAAATGGCGAAAACGACTCATTCATAGAAATTCTTTCTGATGAACGAGGTCATAGCATGGCCCTCTGGCAAGATCAGCTAAACGCCGCCTTCGTCTGGCTCTTTAACTGACCCACTTCCGTGGGGCTGAGTTTTTTGAGCTTTTCAACTCTTATAGACAAGGTGGACCGCGAGCACTGAAAAGGTCCAACTGACTTTTACGGCAGCTCAGTTCAAACTGCTAATTCCCCATAAATTTTAAGTATTTATCATAACTCTAGCCCCACTCTGCTAGGGCAGCTAGAAAAAGATTTCAGTAGGAGAACACCCCATCTCCCTATTTCCTACAATATTGCGCGGCGCGCCCAATATCGTTGTATTTATCAATGATCAAATTTGAAATGAACGAGGATAAGAAATGAAACATTCTAAGTGGACCATAATTCTCTTAAGCCTGCTTCTCTCAAACTCCCATGCGAACTCTTCTATAGATCGCTTTAAGCGCAGTTTTGTTGAAGAGGACCAAGTATTAATTCTTGAAAAGGCAATGGATGCAAATGATGAAGCCGTTTTAAAAGAAGACGAATTTCTTTTTGATTCAATAAATAACAAATGGATCTTAAGTCCACTAAGTAGTTCGCAATTTCCGTATTCCGCTCTTATTGAATTAAATGGAAGCGATAACCTATCAGTTGATCTTGGTGAAGTCATTGAATTCGCACCAAGCGCATTGCCATTGATTGTCTCTTCATTGAGCAAATTCTCCTATTCAACAATCGAAAAAAAATCAGATCAGATTTATCTAAGTGAAGATAAAACAACCATTGTCAGAAACTCTGAACAAGCCGCTTATATCATTCTGACAAATATCAATCAGATCAATCGTGGCAATAGCTCGAAAAAAGCTCTACCTGGGGATGTTGCTTATTGGAATGAATGTTCTGGTCCAGTGACTGGAAACTATTTTTTAAGTGATGAGAAACAGCTGCGATGTCATCAATCAAGAATGATATCAAAGAGCTTTCAATCTTTTCTACAGGCCCAGCTCCCCAAATGTGCCCAAACAACGATGAATCGTTTAGGTATTAGAGGAACTGTGCAAAGTATTCATTTAACTCATACAGGTCTCACTGGTGATGAAAGACATCGAAATGCTGGTGGCAGTCTTCATAATATTGAGCGTGCGCTCGATATTAAATACCTAACGGCGAGATTAACGAACAAAAAAACTCATCGTTTCAGCTACGGCAACGGTGTCAAGAATACGAAAACCACAGACCGAAGATTTTTTGAGGGTCTTAGACAGTGCTGGCAAGAGGCCCATCTTAAAAGAGATCGAAACTGTCATATCAACAAAAAGCCAAATGGGCATGTCGCCTCTATTGGCTGGGAAGATCCGAAACATCAAAAGCATTTACATCTTTCATATCCAATATGTGGAAATAATAAACAGGGGTTCTTTTTACTTTAGGGGAAATTATGATTTTAAAAACCGTATCACTACTAACGTTGATGACTTTGAGTCATTCTCTTTACGCACAGGCTTTCAAGGGAAATATCTCTTTTACAAGCAGCGAAAAAGAAACTCATCGCAGGAGTATAGATATTATCAACAAAACAGCATCCGACTGTTTAAAAGAAGATTTACAGAAGCACCAAAGTTTCTATCGCCAAAATGGCTTTAGTCCATTTTACGGAGATCGTTCGAGCTTTGCAAAGCTAACGAAAGCAGAGAAACAGGGGCATCTTAGAAGATTAGGGAAAAATCCAAACTTCGTCGAAATCATGCAACCTACAAGCTGTGTTGGACTGGCATTGAAATGTCTAGAGAGAGGATTTCAATCCGCTGGACAAAGTCAGTACTGGAGCAAAATCGCGAGTTATACTCGTTTGAATAACCAATATGGAAATGCACTCCAACATGCGCTCCAATCAATTGGTTGGAAAATTCTTTACTGGAACCCAGCTCCACAAAATAATGAGGCATGGGATGACGCTGAAAAAAGAAAAGACCCGACGAACAAAGAAAGATTTTGGGGCTGGCATAGCTACCGCTATATAACAGTTAATCGTCAAGGTATGTATTATTTTAATAAGGTTGATGATGCAAAAACACTCGTTGGTTTTGGAACACAAGTGCCACGGGAGTTTAAGTCTATTCCTTTTTATATTGGAACGGCCCATACTGGATATCATGTTTTTCCGGGAATGTACGGTCAAGTCATAGAGGGACATAGTACACGTCCGATCACTGATTACTATACAATTGAAAGCTCGGAATTCAATCCTATGAAAAATGGCGCTGGACCAAGAGGCCAATACATGTCCGGTCTGATCGCAGTTCCACCAAAGAATTAGAACCTACAAATAAGACTCAGCTGAATTCGTTCAGCTGAGTTCTTTATAAAAAGTTTTTTAAAAGAAAAAGCAAAGTCAGTCCAAAGGCAATCGTCACAAGCATATTTTTAAATTTGTAAGCGATAAAAAGAGCAAAGAAAAAAATCACGAGCCTTTCTTTGTCCACGAGCCAACTTACTTCCCCTTGATGATAAAAAACCATTGGAGTCATCAATGCTGGCAAAACTGCGGCGGGGATAAAAGAGAGAATTTCTTTTTGTCTCGCCGAAATGGTTATTCGATGAGAGAAAAAAACAAAAAAGCTACGAATTCCAAATGTTCCGATGCCAAGGAGGAGAATATTCTTCCAAAAGACAGTTTCATTAATCACGATGAGGCCGTTTAGTTAAATAAGCGCCAAAGCCTAAAGCCAAAAAGACGGAAAGCAATAATCCCAAATTGAAGGGAACTGGTCTTAATATGACCGAGAAAAGCGCCGCCGATATAGCGACTAAAACCATCACCCTATTTTTCAGAGTAGGCATAACAAGTGCCACAAAACTTAAAGGGATAGCGTAATCAAGCGACAAGCTTGGAGAAAGAATATTTCCAAAAAAATATCCAACCACGACAGAGCCTTGCCAAGCAATCAACATACAAATCGCCGCTCCCAAATAAAACTGAACCGCTTCTTCTTGATTTTTTAACTGCGTTTCGTTGGCCTTTAGGCAGGAATAAGACTGATCCGTTAGCGTATAACTACAGAAAAACTTGGTCAGAAAAGAGGAGTTTTGAACAAAGGGAGCGAAATCAGCGCTGTAGAGCATGAAACGCAAATTAATAATAAGACCTGCGGACAAAACGATGAGACTAGAAGCTCCTTGCAACATGAGGTCTACGACTGCGAGAAGGGAGGCCCCGGCAAAGACAAAAATATTCATCCCAACGGCTTGAGTGCTCGAAAGCTCGGCATGACTAGCAACTGTTCCCATAACTAGGCCAAAAGGAAGGACCCCTGTTGTAATTGGCAACATTGCTTTAAAACCCTTAAATATCATGTTTTTAATTTAATAAAAAAGGAAGGGCTTGGCACCATAATTGTCTAGTCATTTGCCGTGGAGAAATCTGAGTTTAGGAGATGGCCATTAAATGCCATCCCCTCCTTTACACGACACCGTAACCTATTAAGTCTCCTTAAAAATGTTTGGTCGCTGTCAATTCTCTGCCAGTATTTGGCCGACCACTATCTATTCGTAAAATCTAAGAGTAAATTCAGCTTATGAACATCACAAAGGAGTTCAAAGTGAATGAAAATCAAATTAAAGGTAAATGGAACGAAATTAAAGGCGAGATTATTTCTCAATGGGGAAAATTAACTGAAGATGAAGTCATCAAAACAAAAGGTAATATCACTTCAGTGATCGGCTTAATCGAACAAAAATATGGATCTAAAAAAGAGGAGATTCAAGGAAAGATGAATCAAATCGTAGCTAAGTTTTCGGCCGAAGTTGAAAATGCCAAAGAGAAACTAAAAGACAAAAAATAGGCCTCGTCCGGCAAATTAGTCCCAAAAAGAATTAAATAGATTTTTTGGTTATACTTGAAGGGTGAAGAAACCAAAACGAATTCATCTGCTACTTTCACCCTTCATTTTTCTTGCGCTCTTAGCAGGTTGTGAAACTCCAGAAGGTGCTAACGGTTTAAAAGATCATCCCTTGGGTAATTCAATTGCTCAGAATGGTGACTTAGCAGGAGCACTCGATCAGCATATGCGAGGCCCTACTGCGAGTCACTGTCCAAACTGTCAGACAGAAGGCAGTTTTGCGATGGGAAGTGGTAGACCGCGAGGACCCATTCGAGGAGAGAATCAATCGACCTGGAATGAATGTGGGACAAAAGCCGCCCCAGCAGGACATAAAAGTTCCAATTTTCAAAAGGGACAAATCACAGGCTATTATATGGGCACACCAAGAAGTTGTAGTAGGTTGAATATTTCCACTGAATTCAATAAATTTCTGCAAAAGAATATGGCCCAATGTGTATCTGATAGTTTGAGTCGTGAAGGGATTCGCTCATCTGTGTATGGAATTGTGATTGGCCATCGAGGAATTACAGGAGATACAAAACACTCTTCAAGAAGCCTCCATGCCATCAATCGGGCCATCGATATTGCCACTCTCCATATCAAACTTGATAATGGACAAGTGATTGAGAGAAGTGCAAATGGACGGCAAAATTCGAATCCACATCGCAGCTTTTATGCCAATTTCAGGCGATGCTGGAGTGAAAAGATTGATAGTCAGCACCCTGGTCGACGATGTCCAGGGAAAATTCCAAAGGGTTCTATTGGTGCGGAAGACCGAAAACATAGAGGACATATCCACCTCTCACTCCCCCATTGCCCAAGTCGTGGATATTTTGCAAAATAGGACATGAAATGAAAAATAAACTTCTCACAACCTTATTTTTATTCTTCTCACTGACATCATTAAATGCTGCTGCGGATTTCAATCCAGATGAAGATGAAACTGATTGTGCGAACTGTGCACCAGAGTTAGTCAGCACAGAATCATTCAAAAAAGGAACTCCACCAGTCACCGTTGAAATTTTTTATATTGGATCGCCTGTCGACCAAAGAAGACTCTTAGTAGTAAAGGCCGATTGTAATGGGCAAGGAAAATTTAAGCCGGTTTATGAAAAACAAGACTGTGATTTTTCAAATTTTGAAAGTAAAGCCTCTATATTCACTTATACAAATCTTTATTACAATCCTCTCAATGGTGAATGTGATCGCAAAGCAACCGTTGAAACGATCGATCTAAAAAAATACTGTAAAAAACCAAAACTCGTTAGATAAGTTTAGATCATTCATGAAAACACTCACTATTCCAAGTTTCCAGACGAAACGATTAATCATAAGAGGCGTCAAGCTTGAAGATGCTATAAGCTATGAGAAGCATTTCGCTCATTATGAAGTCATTCAGCACCTCTCATCTCTTGTCCCCTGGCCGTATCCTGTAGGCGGTGTTTATGAGTTTCTAGAGGACTTCATTCTTCCACAACAAGGCCTTGATCGATGGATGTGGGTAATCTGTGAAAAAGAATTCCCAGAAGAAGTGATTGGAGCTATTGAGCTTTGGCGCGACGGAAAGCCTGAAAACCGAGGGTTTTGGCTAGGAAAACCTTATTGGGGCAAGGGCTATATGACGGAAGCGGTTGAACCAATTATTGATCATGCATTCACTGATCTTGGGTTTGAAAGACTCATCTTCACCAACGCTGTAGGAAATCAGCGTTCTCGTCGTATTAAAGAAAAAACCGGGGCGCGGTTTCTAGAAATTCGACCGGCCAAATTTGTCAATCCCGACTACAAAGAGCACGAAGTTTGGGAGTTATCAAAAGCCGATTGGTTCGCAAGAACCAGCTGACTATGAAAAAAGTATCGAGCGGCTTTTAAGCCAAGACGGCTACCTTTTATTCCATTAAAAACTCCTAAAATTCTATTAGGAGCAACCAATGAAATCATTTATTTTAACGAGTTTAGTGACTATGTTTTTAAGCTTCCAAGCTTATAGCGCGACTGGCTTACAGTGTAGTGCAGTCGATGAAGATATTGCAGAGTGGACGATTGAAATTCTTGGCGATGAACTCGCTTTTTTTGACAATAACTCATGGTCAACGGCGAGCTATTTGTACTCAATCGAAACAACAAACCCAATCGACGTCTACACTAGCAATGATCCACAAGATCCATTTACAGTCGAAGTGAAAAGAGAAGAAGCAGTTACAGTTAAAATCTTTTTACCTTTTGACGATTCTGACATGAAAATGTTTGAGTTCAACTGTGAAGAAACTTCTGATCTATTCTATTTCTAATGTTTTTGTCGCTTAGTGATCGATTGGTCTTCAAAGCCACTCGTTCACTAAGCATCGATGACCGATAAACTCTTCCATTTTCCCTGCCTGAATCTCCAAGTTAATATTCCCGCAGAGACCAACATATAGAGAATCACAAACCGCCAAGAAATAATCACAGCATCTTTGTGATCCATTAATAAAGCTGCAGGAAGAACCATAAGAGGCCAAGGAACAGTTAGGGCAACGAGAGAAACAAAACGAGTATCCCCGGCCCCTTTAAGAGCAAACGAAATATTTAAATAGAAGCTATCGCAGATGATAAAGACTGCGATAATCGCGAGGATCTGAGGGGTGAGTTCACTGACCTGAGCCCACAGCACAGGGTTCGAATTATTTTGAAACCACGAAAGATAGAACTCAGGAATAATCAAAAAACTTGCAGACATAACACTAATATAAATAGCAGAAAGAATAACTCCATCCCATGTATAGGCCTCAGCTTCTTCAGGTTTTTTTTCGCCAAGTTTTTGTCCTACGAGAGTCAACACCGCTTGTGCCACTCCCATAGATGGCAAAACCGCCAACATCATAATCGTGATTGCAATACTCGAACTTGAAAGCGCCACTTCGCCGTTTTCAAGCTTACCCATAATAATCAAGAACACGGTGAAGGCAAGACCCTCAAGGGCCCATTGCAAGCCGCTAGGAATTCCAAAACGCAAAAAGTTCTTCAACAAAGAAAGATTCACGCGGCATTGAGCAAAAAGACTAAACTCTCGTTCATTTGATTTATTGAAAATGAGAAATAATCCGAAGACTGCCGCCATATATGTTGCACCCGCAGTCGCATAACCCGCCCCTTCAATGCCATAGGCGTTGAAACCGAAATTTCCAAAAATAAAGATATAATCAAAGAGGACATTAAAGATCAGACCAACAAAATTAATGCCAATCACCATCTTCGTTCGACCAAGCCCAGTAAAGAAGCCACTGATGGCCGCCACAAGAGCTGTTGGCAAAGCAGTAAAACAAAGAGCATTGAAATAACTAGTTTCTAGACTCTGCATAGTAGGTGAATGCCCAACGAACTGAAAAAAATCTGCCGAGAAGAAACTAAGTCCAAGAAAAAAGATTCCGCCAACGATACTGACAAAAAAGGCCTGCCAAACACTTTCTCCGATCTTATGTTTTTGACCAGCACCAAAATACTGTGCGACAAAAGTTGTCACATAGCTTGAAGTCTGTTGTAAAAGGGCCATAGGTACCCAGAACACTCCCATTACAGCCATGGCGGCACCAAGAGATTCTGTGGAGTGCATTCCTAAAAAAATACGGTCAATTGTGAGTTGCAAATTCCAAAAACTATTTGCAATAATAAGCGGCCATGCAATGGTAAGGACTGTTTTCCAGCGTTGCTGACGATTTTGATTCATATGGCCTTCAAGTGATCATTCCATTTTCTAGCGATTGAAAATTATTGTCTAGTTTAATTCATTAAAGAGGCCCATAATAAGCGAAAATTAGTAAGAGGAGACTCATGCAAGATACACATAGTAAAACGATTGGTTATATTCTCTGGGTTTTCGGCTTCTTTGGGGCCCATAGATTTTACTATGGAAAAAGACTTACAGGCACACTCTGGTTTTGCACCTTAGGACTTTTTTTCATCGGATGGATTATCGATCTCTTTCTGATACCAGGCATGGATAAAGAAGCAGACAATCGATTTACGGCAGGTAAGATCGACTATAATTTAACATGGATTCTACTGGGCTTTTTAGGCGTATTTGGCGTTCACCGCATTTATATGGGAAAAGTCTTTACTGGGATCCTTTATTTTTTTACAGCGGGCCTATTTGGTTTTGGTTGGCTCTACGATCTTTGGACCTTAAATCAACAAATCGATGAAGTGAATAGAAGCTAAGCCATAGACACTAATGGAGTTTATTATGAATAAATATTTTTTACTTTTTTTTCTTTTTTCTTTCTCTACCATTTCAGGAGCGAGCACTCTTAAAACGCTGAACGAACTCAAAAGACCTTTCAGTCTGCCTGCTCTCCCCTATTCAATGAACTCGCTTGAAGAAGTTATCGATACAGAGACAATGACGATTCATCATGGAAAACACCACCAAGCCTATATTAATAATCTTAACAATGCTCTTGATAAGAAAAATAAAGAGACGCTTCAAAATATCTTATCTAATGTTTCAAAGCACGGGACTGCCATTAGAAATAACGGCGGGGGACATTGGAATCATAGCTTTTTCTGGACAATTCTTTCTGGCAAAAAAGAAGATCAAGTAATGCCAAAAGAATTACAAGCAGAGATCGAAAGGAATTTTAAAACTCTTGATAATTTCAAAGCCGAGTTTGAAAAAAAGGGATCTAGTCTCTTTGGTTCAGGTTGGGTGTGGCTAATTCGCAATACAGATGGAGCGCTCGAAATAACGACGACAATTAATCAAGACAATCCCATGATGGATTTAGTTGAAACAAAAGGCACTCCCATTTTTGCACTTGATGTTTGGGAGCATGCTTATTACTTAAAATATCAGAATAAGAGAGCGGATTATTTGAAGAATTTCTGGAAAATCGTCAATTGGAGACAAGTTGAAGCTTATCGTCAGGAATCTTTAAGTCATTAGAACTAGCTATAATTGCTCTTAGCACCAAAAATAATCCCATAAATTGACAATAACCTTACAGTGACGCCATCGCCAGTTAACCTGGCCGGTATCACTTGACATAAATTTATTCTAATCTGTTTTTAGGAATCAAAACAAAACCAAAGGAGATTCATGGATAAAAGAGTCATAAGCAATTTTTCGGAGACTTTAAATACTCAAGTGAACGACCTTTTTGAGAAGATTGAGATTAATAAAAGAAAAACAAAAAGGAGAATTGATCGACAATTAGGACGTTACTCGAAAAAAATTGAAGTCATCACAGGTGCAGCAAATAAAAGCTACACAAACATTAAAAAAGAATCACTCATCTGCTGGAAAAAATTCGGCAGAGTTGTGAAGAGAATCGCGAAGAATTCATAATAGTTTAATTCACCAAGGAGATTTTTGGATGTTACGAGCAGCTATTCTATTTTTTATTATTGGTTTGTTATCTTTCGCCCTCGGGGCAGGTAATATTGGAGGTCTTTCAGTTGAAATTGGTAAGCTCATCTTTGTTGGCTTTCTCGTTCTTTCTGTTGTGAGTATCGCACTGTCTTTCTTAAAAGGTGGCAAAGCGTCTCTCAAAGCGCTGGCTTTTGCCCTTTCTGCCACTTTGCTTGCAGGAGTCTACCCCCCGACTCAGGCAATTGCAGAGGAAACAACGATTGAGAAGGTCCAAAACGAACTAGACGATGCCCAAACTGACGCTAAGATTCAGGTCAGAAAGCAAAAGAAGGCCATTCGAGAAGCGACAGGCAATGAAAGTCTTAAAGAAGACGCTCGTGATGCCGCTTTGAATGCGCAAGATCGAATAAGTAATGAAGCACGTAAAATCAAGCGAAAGCTCGATTAATACGCATAGAAAGGGCACCGCAACGGTGCCCTTTTTTGTCTATGATTGGGTATAAAATACAATATATCTATTCCTCTGATGTAAACCAATACTGACCATTATAGATAATAAAAAACTTATCAATTGGGGTCTTTATGTTGAAATCAGCTCTTTTCGTCCTGACCATTTTATTCTCACAATTAGTCGCCTCAGCAGAATGTATCGATGCTAATGGTGAAGATATTTACAGTCGGCCAGAAATCTTCTCAGTCCTAATAGAAAACTCAGAAACTTGCTACGAAGCAAAGCAACTCGCTGAAGCTTGCGCTTATGGCTCATCTTTAGACGCCATGACTGCAGGGCTGGCTTATGGCGTTTGTGAGAGCGAGTTACAGGCACAAGATCCGTCACAGGAGCTCGTTAAACTTCTAACCAAGATGGAAGGCCTGTGTGCTGATAAGTATGAGCAGATGGACGGAACGATGTATATATCGATGAATGCATTTTGCTATTTAAGTTCAATTGAGTGGATTTTGAATATTGCGACTCCGAATTAAATTTGTCTAAAGTTTTGACAGTATTCATTAATTGGTCTGTCTAGCACGTCTAAATCGACGATTTACCCTGCTAGACTTGGCCTCTTTCTTGGATGCTTAATAGCCTATGAAATCATCTATCACGACTATCCTTCTCTATCTCCTTATGAGCACAACTCTAAAGGCCAGTTTTTTTTGGTCTGCTGGAGTTGGCTTAAGACTGCAAGGTGAAAAAGCCGCTGTTCTGGCCTGTGCTAAAATCATTGATGGAATCTACCATACTTCGACCGGTGAAATTCTCATTAATCAGATTAAAAAACTTGAGCTCATTGTCACTTGTCCTGAATTGAGCGCAGGGACAGTAGACTCTGTCGTCGAGTTGCTTCTAACTTACGATGCCGTTGCAACTGATGAAAAAGAAAAGTTAAAAAATGAAATCATCGATCAGTATGAAGCTCATCAGGTTATCGACACCGTACACCCCGATTTTCCCTTTATGACTCTCCGATCAAACCCGGAAGTCCTAGACAAAATGCTTGAGCGTATTAACCTTATTCGTCAGTATCCTCTCGGAGCAAAGCTTTTTGAAGATATGGCCAATTCTCAAAAAACGCTATTGATTGTTCATGATAAGTCTTCAATCAGTGTCGGAGGATACGCTTCCGCAATACGAACGACGAGCGACGTCTTTCGACCAGGCGTTGGGGCCGATGCTCGTATACGCTTTCGTTTTGATATGCCCGATCATGGCACACACCTCGTGTCTGCATACAATAATCAAATGATTCCATTTACTGCTCTCGATATTCTTTTCCATGAAATGGTTCACACCAAACATATTATGTCTGGAACTTTCGCTCGCGGGAACTCTGAGAGGCAAGCAATTGAAGAAGAAAATGAATTTAGAAAAGAAAGAGAGGAAACCAAAGACTGGCCTGAACGAGATTGGCGCGCCTATGAGCACGATCAGCAGATTTGGTTTGGATTTGATTAATTCGAAAGTTATTCAAAATAAGTAAGATCATCCACAAAACGCATAAAACGCTTATCATCAACCCAAAGATGACCTTCCTCACAATCATTCAAATAATGATAGCTCTTGCATGAAGGGTCAGTACTATCACGGACTAAAAACTGACAAGACTTACGGGACTCGTTCCATCTCCTCCCTACTATCGTTGAAGCGTGATGGGCGGGTCGATAAGAATCAATGGCGAAAGGGTCTCTTACTGCCGTTGTATCCCAACCAATAATGGCCATATTCCCCTCATCAAGCAGGGTGTGCATTTTCTCTTGTAATAAGACGGGATTGTTGTCACGAAAAGTTTTAACTTTTTTATCTAGTGAAAGTCTATTTTTACATGAGCGATCAATCAGATGTGTGAGAAAATTTCTTTTAGAAGAGTGCTCAAGAACATCTATAAATTCTGATAGAGGAAGGGCCCCCATAATAGTCGATGATTCCGAATAAGAGCGACAAACAAAACTCATTTTTTCATCATTTGAGATCTCTGCTGGAAATAAAAAATGAGAATTCATTTGCTCATTTTTCACAAACTCATCGTAACTAGACTTAAGTTTTTCTAGATTCTCAACTTCTTCAACGATACTACTTAATGTCTCTGACTCCGAAGGGGCATCCTTCTCAAGACACAAACCTTTTTCCATCGCACGTTTGAGGGCAAGGTTTGCGACCCCGCCAGTCTGAAGTTTAGTTGCACTAGATGGAAACAAGATCGATTTATCAAAAATATCCAAGAATCGCTCTTGCTTGTTCACCAAATCTGAAAATTTAAAATAACTCACGATTAAACTTTTATCGTGAGTAAGGGCAATATCAAGTGATGATATTGGCTTACCTGAGGCAAAGCTCAAAAGATCCGCAACGGAAAAGGCATAACATAAGGCCGAACTACCTTGGTTACGAGCGGGTGGTAATTGCGATCTATAATCTACTGAAGAGCATTTCTCTTGTGAGGTCTGGTTCCCCAGGGCCGAATTTGCGATAGTGAAAAAGAAAAGAATCCAAATGGATTGAATGAGAAATACCATCATAGATAATCGGTGATTTTTGTTTAAAATCTTAGGAATGCCGACTAAATTTATCAAGCAAAGAGTTATGCCGCAATCAAACGCTTCAGCTCATCCTCAAGACAGTCAATCTTCTCTGTCATATAACTCTCTACTTCATGGGCTTCAGTAAACAGACAGCTATCATTCAAGGCGCTGAAAGGAATTTGTAGAAAGCTGTGATCGTAAAACAAGCCAGGCTCTGCAAAAAGATGGATATGGCTATGAGAGAAATTCATTTTTGTCAGATCTAAATCAAAAGTACAGAGTCGTTTATTGCCAAATTCCCGTCTTTCCCTCGCTTTAATATTACAAATCGAGGGTAACTCACGGCTTAGCACCTCATCTTTTGTAATAAAAAAACCTGAGGGAGAGAGATGGATTTGCGCAAAATTTGCCTTTCGCAATAGCCTCTCTTTGTCTTTGGGTACCTTGAACAGAAATGCCTCACGAGAAACTGATTTAAGATCAAGGTGAACGACATGAAATTTGTGGTCATAACAGAGGCTAATTGGGATCACAAAATTTTCGAAATGAAGTCGAAAGGCCCTTTTTGGTAATTCTCCATTGAGAACTTTGTAACTCAATCTCGCAAACATATCTTCCAGAGAGACTCTATTAATCACTAGGCTCTTCTTAAATTCACCAACGGCTCCAGAATCGATATTATACTGAAAAAGATTCCTCCAGTTATCAATATGCTCAGCAAGTGAGAGTTGCTTAATGCTAAAGTCAGGGTAATCAATACGGGCCTCACTATGCTCAAGGGTATGATTTATCGACTCAATCACTTTAAGAGCATTCTCTCCGTGCTCAGCAAACAAAGAGGGATCAAGCTCAAGCGAAGAGATTGAAAGCTGTGTTGAAGGAATGCGAAAATGATCATTCAGGCCCTGGGCCGAACTTGAAAATTGAAGATAGTCTAATAATTTATGTCGTAGCATAAGGACTCCTCCGCCTTAATAAACTCCTCGTTCAATTTTACTAAACATCGAAAATTGAATCCATCGGCCGGGGGAGATATAAATCTTTAATATCTGATAAACAAACAAGCCTCAAATGGGAAAGAATGCCAAATGGACAAATGCTATCAGGAAAATGCTGATCATAATCATCTAATATTTTTAGATATTGGCCATGAGTTTCTTTTACATTTTTTTATTTCAAGACGAAAAAATGACCATTTTTCATGGCATTTCCCGTTTATTAAAACCGGCATAGAAATGCCGGAGTTTCTCTTTAATCAGTTTTGATTAGATTGTGTGCCACTTAGAATCTGACTCACTATCGTCATGATCTTCTACTTGCTCAACGCTACTGGCGGCTAAGACAGAGGCCTTTTCTTCTTTAGACTTTTTAAAGGAGTGGAAATCAACAGTCTTATCATTCGTTACTGTCTTCAAGTTTGATGGGTTCTTGATTGGGGCTTGGCCACCATAGACCACGAGTTCTAATGTATTGCTGGCGTCTTCCATAGCCTTTGCTTGGTCTGCCAGATCCTTTGTTTTTGAAGAGAGAATAGTCGCGATCTCTAGATTTTGTTTCATCGTAACATCTAAGCTATCCATCGCACGAGTGATCTCCTGAATTCCTAAGTTCTGCTCATCAGAGGCATAAGCGATTTCTTGTATTGCCTGATCGAGAGTTGAAGATTTTTCAAGAATTGTAGTCAGGGCATTCTGACAATCTTTAACGACCTGACGACTCTTTTCAATTTTATCATTGCTCGCCTTTTCAAGGATTTCAACTTGTCTCTTGGTTTTATCAACAGTTGATTTTACGAGATCAATAGAACTGTGAATAAGGGCCTCAATTTCCTTTGCTGCTTTTCCAGAATTGCCCGCCAGATTTCCGACTTCCTCAGCAACGACTGAGAAGCCTTTACCGTGTTCACCCGCTCGGGCAGCTTCAACCGAGGCATTGAAAGAGAGAAGCTTCGTCTGAAAAACAATATCGTTAATAAGACTCGTCTTACTTTGAATATCATGAATCACGTTCATGATTTTTCCCATCTCTTGTGAGTTCTCATTAATTTGTTTGATAATTTCGGCATTGGTATCATTCAGTTCTTTAATTGAACGGGTGACCTCTTCAATAGATTTAATGCCGAGATTTGCACTATCTCGTGAAGCCGCAGAAAGCTCTTTCGAGTTCTGAGTGTGCTGAGTGTTTCTTTGTACCATCACTGAAATTTCATTCAAAGATGCAACCGTTTCTTGAAGGCCGGAAGCCTGATCAGAAGTCGACTCTGAAAGCAGTGAAGCCTGATGACTAATGTCTACTGATGAATTTTTTGTCATATCTGAGCTCTGAGAAACTTGGCTCGAGACATGGCCGATGGACTGCGATAATTTTTTGGCAATCGCCATCGTGATAAATGTCGCCGCTACAAGGCAGAGAGCGAAAGAGATTAAGAAGAGCCTCTCTGCTTGATGAATTGAAGAAAATGCACCCGAAGAATCGGTTTGAACAAAGGCCTTCCAATTTAGTGCATTAAGAAAATATGGAGAGGTAAAAGTCTTAAAGGCCACCAAAGAAGTATCTCGACTTGTGATTCGATCTAAAAAGGAATCCTGAAAATTAAGAAGGTCTGCGTGATCGGCTTCTTTGAACTGGCTCAAAGGTTTATGTGCTTCATGATTCGAGGAAATCACAGATTCATCTTTTAAAAGAAGTACCTTAGAAGAGGTCATCCCTCTTGAATTAAGGTCCTCCTGAACTTTCGCGACTTCATGGGCCAACCAGTCCGAACTAACTGATGTCAAAAGGACTCCCACAACATCGCCATCTTCAGTTTGCACTTGAGCCGCGAAGTAAATGCTTTGTGTAGCAGCATCGCCGTAAAGGGCCTGAGCAATAGTTGACGTGCTCGGCCCACCAACCCACGAACCATAGATATTTTTGTCGTAGTCTTCAGTTAGTTTATTGTCTCTTGTTTCAGTAAACCACGACTCCTGAGCAAAACTTTTGCCGGTAAGGAGATCGCTTTTTAATTTTTGACCTTTACTGGAAAGCGAATTTGAAGCGACGTAATTTCCCTGATTATCTACAAAAAGGACAAAATTATACATTGGATAGAGACTAACAATCTCATTGAGATAAAAATTCTGCTGTTTAGTATCTTTTCCATGAAAAGCCGAGTTCTTCGCCATCGCCTGGACATTGTGATAATAATAATAAAAATTCTGTGAAACATTACTTTCAAAAGAAACGGCAAAAGATTGAAAGCCTTCTCGTAAATTCTTTTTTTGCGCCATCAACGATTGTTGGAATTGAAACATGAGGATGAAACCAAAAATGAAAAGCAGACTCAGCGTGCTCAAGACAATTCTAAAATTGAGGGAAAGGCGTTGTTTCATATGAACCCCAGAACATGTTTATGATTCACACTCTTATCGGCGAACTAAAACGGTAATTTAAATAAAAAAACCTCAATTAAAAATCAATGAGGCTTATTGCGAACAGGTCGTGATTCTAGGTACTTAAGTTCATCTAAAAAGAAAAAGGCTTCGCCCTCTTTGATTAATGAATCAGAAGAGCGAAGCCTTTTTACTTATTAAAAAAATCTAATCAGAAACCTTCGATAAAAATAACATCAGCTGAAGGGCTGCCAACTTCTGGAATCGTTCCACCAGAAAGTTTTCTTTCGTTCCATTTTTTTGTAAATGTATCAGGAACAACAGCATCTTTAGAAATGACGATTTTTACACCTTCAATAGTATCACCACCACCCATCAAAACATTTCTAAGGAGTCTAGGATGAAAATCCTGTGTGACGTTGGCTCCTTTTTTAAACTCAATTGCATGACCCGTACTAAGACTCATCACGAGGATGAGAGAATATATAAAATATTTAAGCATACAAAATCTCCTATAATGACCAGATGTATGAGAAAGAAGCTCTAATTTCTGCGTAATTTAGATTCTCACCATCCACCTTTTGTGAGTGATTAGAAGCATCTAATTTGATCGCGATTGACGGATCAGGACGATAGACAACCCCAAGAGTTTGCTTATTGAATTTTCCATCGTCTGCAAGCCCAGCTTCGTTATCACCACCGTCGCTCTTAGAAGCAATCGTTTCTGGGTTTTCATAGAAATCCCACTGAACGTATGGAGTGAACTCACCAAGGCCCGTCGCAAAAGCGCGACCAATTCTTACATACCAAGTTTTAACTGAGTAGTCGGCGATGCTATCAGCACAAGTCGACATATCACCATTACAAAGCATATTAATTTGACGTTGGTTCAATGAATCAGTGCCAATTTGTTGAAGCTTTGAACCGTTTCTCTTACCTTTATGATCTGCTTGGTAAAAAGCGGTTTGAAGCGTCCACTTATCAGTACGGTACTCTGTGTACAATCCAAAAACTTTGAAACGATCAGAATCCATCCAGTTAATAACGCCACCATCTGGTGAGCCTTCGCCGACTCCAGAAGTTGGGCCCGACTTACCTGAGAAGTAAAATGAAGTCCCGTATGTCCACTCACCTGTATCACCGTAGCTAGTATAACGAACGTCACCGCCGACTGGTACGTCGTTGTCCATTTTCTCGTCATTCCCCGTCGTCAAAGAATAACGGAAGAGACCACTGCCAAGGTATGTTTCACCGTGGATCATGAAGTTCGTTGTACGTGTTAAAAGAAGGTGGTCACCATCGAAGAGCTCAGGTGCTTCAATCCCAATATATGTTGGAGCAGCATCGAGACGCTCATTGTATAAACCGAATGGTCTATAGAGTTTACCAATTCTAAACTTTAAAAGCTCGCCTTTGATTTGGCCTTCAAACCATGCGTTAGCAACTCTAGTCGTCCCATCAGAGGCGTTCAAGTTTAAGAAAGCACTATAACCTTTTGAGCTCGTGCTCTTGGCCATAACGTGGATATGAGGAGTATCAAACTCATATGGATTATTGGATCTTTCAGAAGCCCCAGCCGTTGTAGATGTACCACCAGAACGAGATGGTGATTTTTCAACCTTCTCAACATAACCTTCGATATAACCGTAGACCTGAGTGTTAATGTCTGCCATCACTGTTCCGCTAGAAAACAATAATGCGGCAGCAAGAAAATTCCATTTTGCCATAATTCCTCTTTTTAGTTGCGTGTAAGTAAAACTTTAACGAATTATTTACTAATAAATAAATAAGATCAATAGAAAGATTTAAAATAAAAATTAAAAAATTTTTCTAAAAAGTTTCAGCACTCAAACTTTTCAGAGACGTAAATGTTGAGTGTAATTGTCTGGTGAGTTTATTCTGTCTTGAGATCAAATTGCTTCCATTGATGGACTTAAGGAATTTCCCGATTCTATTAAATCAATTTTTCAAAAACTAAAATTCAACTATGTAGGTTCAAAATATCAAAAAACTTTTCTTAAAGATTTAAAGCCTCTCTATCAAGCCCCATCAGAGGAGTAACAATTTTTCTAGATGTTAAGAGAATTCTATTAGGTAGTAGAAAAAATAGTCTGATTTTCTCCAAACCTTATAATCTTTTTTTCAGGCTTCATCCCTAATTTTTCTAATAACCTAATTGACGTAGCATTTATCGATTGAGTTTCAGCAACAATCTTAGGAACCCCAAGTGTGTTTTGGGCATAAGACAAAACTGCTTTTGATGCTTCAAAGGCATAGCCTCTCTTCCAAAATTGACTTAAAAATTGAAATGAGATTTCCAACTGAGGCTCTTCGTGATGTTGACCGAGGGAAATAATACCAGCAAAGTTTTTTTCATCTACTCTCACTGCAAAGTGATATTCAGGAGGAGTTGCACTTAGATAGCAATCAAACTTAAGCTCAATTTTATCTTCTGTGACGGGTCCTCCTAAATATAATCTAATTTTTGGATTTGTTTGAAGCTCTTTGAAGTAGGGAAAATCAGTCTTTTGTAATGAGTTTAAAGTAAGTCTTTCTGTTTTTATCTCTGGAATTATTGATTTACTCATACCGAAATGATCACATAATTTGAGTAATTTGTCTCTTTTCTCTAAGCTCCAATATTTAAGCTAGCTTGAAGTCTGGCCAGACCAAAAATAATCTAAGATCAAGGCCACGCCGATAAAAGCGGGCCCTGATCAATTCGGATTACTAGTACTTTGTTTTCAGAATAGAAAAATCAGACAAGGTATTTTCTAAATCAAAACTTAAAACAAGATCCATACTATTGCTTGAGCTTGAATTATTCCCACCACCGACACTGGCGCTCGGGATAAACCAACCACTGGCCAAAGCCCCAATCACACTAAGACCCACGTCACCGTAGACCTCAGAAGAGTCATAGGACATTCTGGTATAAGTCCACACTTCACCTTCTCGTGAGCTTTTTGAAACGATATTTGGCGAACCAAGCTCTTTAAGAACTTGTGTCTGAGGTGTTTTTCCAACGACTAAAAGTTTTTCAAGAGTAAGGGGATCAAAGGGATTTTTCTTATCAGAGGATGAGCTGGCACAGCTCACGAAGATCAGGGACAGAAAAAGCATAAAAGTTATTCGCATAAAACCTCCTGGGTTTGTTTTTGGGGTGGAGGGTTTGTATTTGAAATTATGGGGCTGGACTATCAGAGGAAATCAAATTTTGAACTTGTTTCAGTTTTGAAGTGCATAAAATTGTGAGAGCGGCGTCCACAAATTGTTGCGGGTTTAGCGATGTCATTTGTTCATTTGAAACTCCGAGAGAGTGAAATAAGAGTATTAAGCCCACAATCTAAATACACCTGTGAGTGCCAATATGAATGCTTTGCTAAAAATCATGACTGTCTTTTTTCTAAGTTTTAGTGCCCATGCCTATTCTTTCTTAGAAGAGGCAGAAACTCTTCATCTTGAAAAGCTTCCTGCTGCCATTGAAAAAATCATTTCAAGCTATGATTCTGCGGGTTTTTATCTCGCCGACGGCTATTATGAAACTCAAAGCTCTGCTTACTATGTAGTCATAACCGAAGGACAAGTCAGCGGTTATCTGGTGGCCGAAGTTTTAAGCTACACTCAAGACGAAGGGTACTACTTGACACAAATGCTCTTCTCAAGCGAAGGCGAGCTACTCACTGACGTCAATAAATATGATGAGCTTGTCTCGAATGTCTTTTGGTCGACTGAGGAAGTGAATCAAGCCCTTCCTCAAGAACTTTGGATTGATTGAGAAACGGCTTTAATTCGTGAGCTTTTTTTCCATCACAAGATCTGATGTCAGATAGCCAAGCTTTTTATAAAGCTGAATAGCAGTTTCATTATAGCCAAAAACATGTAAGCCGATTCGGTTTAAACCGAGTGCTTTCGCTTCCTCTTCCACCAGTTGCATGATCAGCTTGCCATAGCCTTTACCACGATGCTCTTCTTCAATAATCACATCTCCTACAAATGCCCTTCGATCATTTTCAGGGCCCCGGACGAGTAGCAAAATAAAACCAACAGCAATTTCGTTTGGTTTTTTCAGAGAATAAAAATAGCAATCTTTTGACTGAAGGCCGTCTGGCAAATTGCGAGCAAAGTCTTGGGCTGCAATCTTTTCTGCTTGTTCTTGAGTTAAATCATTTGCTCGCTTTTTATCTGCGACGTAGGCAATCTGGCTTCGATTGAACCAGTGGTGGTATTCGTCTGGGGTCATGGGGAATAGTTTCATAAGTGTTAGAATAGCAAATTTTTGAGTGTTGTCTACTCACTCATCTCCCCTGCCCTTGCTCAGAGATTAAAAAGACGCTTTGAATTTTTTTCACTAGTGAGAACTTTTCAAGCACCAAATGGTATTGGATTAAAAAAGAACTCTTATGATTGAGGTTTTTATGAAGTGGATTTTAGGGCTCTTAGTTGCGGTTTCATTTAATGCACACGCTTTCACTAATATTGTAGTCCCTTCAATTATCGAGTGTTCTGAAGAAAGACTTACAGACTTCGAACCATCGAGTAATACCGAAGTCTTTCGTTTTGCAAATGCCATTGATGTCACAAGCCTAGAGCTTCCGTATGGTGATCCTGCTTTGTGGTCTCTCCTTTATCTCACTAAGATCGAATTCCCTTCGCCTCAAGGCCCTAAATGCTATCTCTTAGAGAGCGCTCTCCTAATGAATGCAAGCTCTGTGGGATATTCTAGTGAAGAAGGTCGATTGCTCGCTCTTGAAATTCTCGTGGCGACTTATGACGATGAAGCACAAATTGGTCAGACGACACTCACTGTCCGCGTTCGTGTTAATCAGGCCGATGGTACTTTGAAGTTTGATTAAGAAAAGAGAGCGATTCACCCCATTCTCTTAGTCGATAAGTAGAATAACTTTACAATCCTCAACCTACTTTCAAGTCATTAAAAAATATTGTCAATTATGTGTAAACTTGATGTTTAAGAAACGACAATACTTCGATTGAATCTCACCTCTTTTTAGGACA
Organism: Bacteriovoracaceae bacterium UBA6166; assembly: GCA_002435795.1. Lineage (GTDB taxonomy): Bacteria > Bdellovibrionota > Bacteriovoracia > Bacteriovoracales > Bacteriovoracaceae > UBA6166. The sequence continues at coordinate 295,507 of DIUE01000016.1, forward strand.
AGATGAACGAACTCAAGACAATGCACTTGCAAGGAGGTTGTGAATGTCTAAAGCTAAAAACTGGGTTGTGGTTTCTGATTTAGTTAAAACCCGTGTTTTCCAAGTTGAAAAAAACAAAAATCTCATTCTTAAATACACTCTGAAAAATGATGTAGAAGAACGTGATGTTGAGCTTAAGCAAAAAGGGAGCGTTGCGATCAGTAGTAATAGTAGTCTAAGGGCCATGACCAATGAAAATTCAGTTCACCGAAAGATGGTTGATCCTTACGTTCATGATGTTTGTGAATCACTCAACAAAGCGAGAATTGAGCATCAGTTTGATCAATTGATGATTGTTGCGGGGCCTGAAATGCTTGGGCAATTAAGATCTAATCTAGATAAGAATGTACAAGAAGTGATTCGTGAAGAGGTCAACAAAGACTACGCTCGCTTTTCAATGGCAGATATCGAGCTATCGTTGCAAGATCAACTTCAACTATGTTTTGAGTGACGGGTGCCAAAGATTAAGACTAAAGACTAGCTCGTTTAATATAGATGAAATAAAAAAGCCTGCGTTTTAAAACGCAGGCTTGAGAATTTAAACAAGTTTTTTGAATCAAATTTATCTACAGACCAAATTGACAGCTATCACTTGGGACTGAAATTCTTCCATTCGAACAAGCTCTCGAAGCTGGTTGACATGTTTCTTTAACCACAAATAGCCCTGGATACCTCTGTGCCCAATCTGTAGAATTAGGATACCAACGATTTTCAGGAGGGCTGCACTTAACACCCTCATTGCTAAAATAACCACAAATACCGCTATTGTGCTGATGAAGAAGAATTTTCTCTGCGCCAGACAAATCTATTGGTGATTTTTCGATATGATAAAACAACTCATCTTCAACATAAATTCCACCTAGGTTGTTATTCACTATGTCCCAAAAAACGATTCCATCGTCTGTGTCCGCTGCAAATAATCTACCTAACGAGTGATAAGGTGATTGATAAAGTTTTGTAGGATTCTTCAATCCTTGGATGACTCCGCCTCTTCCAATCATATTTCCCCAACAGACAACTTCGCTTCGTTTGGTAAGAGCACAAAAGGCAGCATTTCGTGCTGAAAAGATTTCGGTAATATCTTTAAGGAGGTGGTTGGGTGACTCCATACGTTCAACAAAAATGAATGGCCTATCACCATAACCGATTTCCAACATTCCAAAACAATGGACTCCATCTTTCACCGTTGCACAATGTCTGTTTCCACTACCCAAAATTTTTGTAGGCTCGCTTGATGAAGGAACAACGATTTTCCCATTAAATAATTCAGACGATTTATACGAGCTCCAACAAACAACCCCTTGATCAGCTAAGCCGCATGTATAATTCCACCCATCAGTAATCTGTGAGATATTTGTGGCCCACGTTGGAGGAGAATCAACACAGACATGACTTTTAATCTCTTCGGCGACGGCGTGGAAACTTAAAACGGCTAACAGGCACAGCATAATTTTCTTCATAAAGGCATCCTCATATTACGATTCAGTTTAAGACTTTAATTATTATTGATAACGCTAGTAGCCTAGAACTCTGTTGATAACCACTTGGTGTGTATTTTTTCTAATAGAGAATGTAAGTTTTACAAAGCTCGGCTCTACACTTTGCGGATGCTTTAGAGCCAAAAATATATTTTCATCTAGATCTATAGACAGCGTTCACTAAGCTTGCTGCCTATCTATGGTATTGAATTTACAGAGCTTTCAAAAAAAAGACCAGTTAAAACATCGCAATATAACTACCCTAAATCTTTCGCACATGGTATTATTATATATAATACCTAGTCAATAAGGTTAGTATGCTTCCAAATCACATCATTCCTAAATTTGATCAATACCTAAAAGACGTTCACTTAAGCTTTGAGGCCGTGATTATTGGTGGAACGGCTTTATCTATTCTTGGAATTATTAAACGAGAAACACAAGATTGTGATGTTCTCCATCCAGACATTCCTCAAACCATAAAACTAGCAGCACAAGATTTTGCTAAAATTCACCAACTCGATCAAGACTGGCTCAATAATGGTCCAACTTCTCTAAAAAGAGACCTTCCAGATAACTGGATGACACGTTTGCAAAATATTTATCAAGGGGAAGCGCTGACACTCAAAACTCTAGGAAGAGATGATCTACTCGCGACTAAGCTCTATGCCTATTGTGATCGAGGTTTTGATCTTGATGACTGTCTGAAACTTAACCCTACTCCAATTGAATTAGAAAGTGCTTACGAGTGGATTATCAAACAGGATGTAAATCCCAGTTGGCCTGAACATGTTAGATCAATGTTTGATGAACTTGTGAAGGAGCAAAAAAGTGACGTTTAAGAGAGTCGTCCTTCCCGATAGTTTTTTTACTGATGATGAGCTTACTCGAGCGATGGCCGGCATTGGCATGAGGGTCAGTTGTAGTAAACCTATTAAGAATCCCAATATTGAGGATGTTCTCTTGAGTGCAAGTCTTGAGGGGTTGAAGAATGACTGGCGTACGCTCTCTCTCGTTGTTGATTGGTTCATCAAGCACTCCTCACTCATCAATGTTGATAGACTTACTCGTGCACTTATTGAGCTTAAAGAAAACGAGCTTCTCATCGCCTTTTGGTCGGCCCTCGCTCAACAGACAGGCCATGATTTGCGATTTAATAGAATGAGAAAACTCTATCATGGAGATAGAATCCTAATTGGTGGTGATAAGTCTCAACTTTTGCTTAAAAGAAACGGTGAAGATCAAAGATTTCTTAATACTCATCTTGTCGTTCCTAACCTTCTTCTAAGATCACGTCAAAGTGATATACTTGATACTCGTGAAATCACTCAACTCAATTCTTATGCCTATTACAGAGTCATGATGGGGGCTAGCTATCGCTCGGATGTCTTTGCGACTCTTAATCTCGCTAAGAAAACTGTTGTGCCAAGTGATTTAGCGAGGAAGTGTTATTGTGCGTTTAAGACGGCGTGGGATGGGTTGAGGGATTGGAAAATTCTTTTTTTTTAGGGCGAATCGCCGTACGTCACGACTTATCTTCCACCAAGAAAGTAAGGGAGCAACTTCCAAATTGGTTTAGAGATTATAATGAAAATGCACCTCATTAGGGGCTTTGCATGTTGTCGCCGAGAGAATACAGAAGATTAAACGTGGTTAGCTAGACTGTCCAATTTTGAGGGGCAACTCCAGATCGCAGGCGAATTAGAATCCTTTCGGATATTGAGAAAAGCAATTATCGCCTCCCTAACAATTCTACTCTTCTAATTAAAATATAATCATTTTTTGTTAAAGATACTCGCTAAATATGAACTTTTAGCGATGAATATACCTTCCGAATCAGGTTTCAATATGAGCATATAGCTCGCATCTGTTCTATGAGTCTCGCTTAATGCAGATTCTCTAAAGTAATTCTCATTATTCAAGTAATCAATGACCGCACGGTTATTTTTATAATATGTTAATGTTATAATGTTTTCATCTATCTTATATTTTATCAAGTGAAACAGTGTTGTTGGTAGATCATAATTACCAATCCACGCATCTATTCTAAATTTTATATCATCAGAATTTGAGTATAATAGTTTAAGAGTCTTTTCATGTTTTTTCAGGTCTCTATTTAAATATTCCAAAACATAATTATAAGGCACACCTCCACCATCATCTATGTCCGGTGGTGTCCTTAGTGCAACTATTTTTACAAAGAATTCGTCTATAATTAGAGAGTTTTCATGATTTGATAATATTTTAATAATTTTATATAAATCGCTTAGCGCTTCAGCATCAGAAAAATCCATTTCGAGCACGTTGAAATGATCTACAATCATTCTCAATCCATCTTCCGACAATGGACCTGCTTTTTTTATGCTGGCAAATAATATTCCAGACATGTCTATCTTATAAAGTTTTTGACTTAAATAATATGCGAGAGCATCCTTAGTATTATTTTTATTTGTGGTATTGATAGCGACATCAAATTCTTGAGACATGTAAGCCTTAACATCATCTCTAATGATTGATATTTTGTAAGCGCTCCAACCAACAAATAGAACTGCAATCGTTAGGGAGGCCACAAGTATGCCACACAATCCGATCAGTAAAGAAACTAGAGTCTGTGCTTTCTGAAGACTTATTTTCAGGATGTCGTTCTCTAAATGCTTGGAGTCACTTTTTTCGAATAAATCTTCATCCATTATGAACCCTAAGAAGAAGAATAAATTATCTTATTTGGAAGTGGTGCCCAGGACTGGACTTGAACCAGCACGTCTTGCGACACACGCCCCTCAAGCGTGCGTGTCTACCAATTTCACCACCTGGGCATGAGCACAGAACTTGAAATGAGGGAAAGAGAGCTTGAAATTTAGCACCAAGCTCTTGGATTGAGAAGAAAAAAAATGATAATTCAGCGAGTCGGGAGGACTGATTCGATTTCGTCGAGATAGTACTTGAAGCGCTGGGCGATTTCTTCGAGCAGTTGTAATTGGGCGACGAGATACTCGTCTGGGCCTTGGTGGTTTTGTTGGTCGAGAATTTGCGAGTCGATGCCTAGCTGCTGTAGGAACTGCTCTTCATTATAAAAATTCTCGAGATCCTCGTCGGCGTCTCCATATTCGCTCATCAAGTCCTCAAGCGGGTCGTCGCCTGCGAGGGGAACTTTGGTGCGTGGAAAGTGCTTGGATGACGGAAATGTCACGAGCTCAATCAATTCTTTTTGGCGACGGCGATCCTCTAATTCATTCATACCAACGGTCTCCGGGGTCAATCTCATGGTTTATCTATGCGAACTTAGTGCCATAGACAAAGGCCTAAAAAACTCATCATTTCAAGAGCTTGGAGGGCCATTTTGAGGCCCTGACTGACAGCTTCGAGGCACCTGTCTAAAACTCAGACACTTCAAGCTACCGGAAAAGCCTGCCTTGCTTAATTTTACTGCCAAATTTTGAGACAATTTCCTCATGAACAAGTCGTGCCTGAATTGTCGCCACTACTACGCCACCTATAACCCCAACACTCCTCGGGGCTGCCGCGTTTATGGTTTTGAGACGGCGAGCTTCCCCTCCTTCGTCGTCAAACGAGAATCGGGCGAAGACTGCAAGGCCTATCAACCAAGTAAGCGCGCACAAGACGCGATGGACTCTGAAAAAGCAAAAAAGAAAATGGATTTGAATGATCCCAAACTTTGGGGCTAAGAAATATTAAGTTCCTTAAGTTCCAACAACCTCTGGCAGCTCGCGCTTTTGCTCTTGATAACTGTCCCCACCCGAAACAATCATTCCACCACCCAGACACACCATCTCCCCTTCAATCTCTTTGTAGAGAACGACAGATTGTCTCGGCGTAATGGAGCGCTGTGGATGCACGAATTGCAAATGCAAACGATTATCATCAAGAAGGGCGGCACTCGCCACTTGATCCGCTTGGCGGTAGCGATTCTTCACACCTACGGGCCCGTCACTAATCAAACTTTCCCAATCTGAATTCACAAAACTCAGTTCATTGGCCCAAAGCTCGTCACAAAAAAGGGCGGGATGGCGCTCGCCGCGAACGACGACGACTTCATTGCGCTCCATTTTTTTGGCGACTACAAACCAAGGCTCGCCCTGACCACCAAGGCCCAGGCCCTTGCGCTGACCTAGAGTGTAGAACTGCGCGCCCTCGTGCTCGCCCACCACTTCGCCTTCGAGACTCACGAATGGGCCTTTTTTAGGCGCGAGATAGCGCGCGAGAAAGGGCTTGAAGTTGCGCTCGCCGATAAAACAAATACCGGTGGAATCTTTTTTGTCTTGGGTGGAAAGACCTGCATCGCGAGCAAGTTCTCGCACCACTGATTTCTCAAGCCCACCGATGGGAAAAAGCACATGCTTCAGCACTTCTTCTTTCATGGTGTAGAGAAAATAAGTCTGGTCTTTATTGGCGTCCGCGCCCTTCACTAAACGATGGCGGCCGTTGATCATTTTATTTTGGCAGTAGTGTCCGGTCGCAAGGAAGTCGGCGCCGAGTTTTCTGGCGTAATCGAAAAAGACTTTGAATTTAATTTCGCGGTTACAAAGAATATCGGGATTTGGCGTGTGGCCTTCGGCGTATTCTTTGAGGAAAAAATCGAAAACTGCTTTGCGATACTCTTCCACGAACTCGACGCTATAATATGGGATATCTAATTTTTCACAAACGCTCGCCACATCGGCGTATTCTTTGCTCGCTTGGCACACGCCGTGCTCGTCGTTCTCTTCCCAGTTCTTCATAAAAAGTCCGATGACTTTATACCCTAAGAATTTAAGAATCAGCGCACTCACCGACGAATCCACGCCGCCAGACATACCGACAACAACGGTCTTTTGAGCGTTCGCGGGATCAGGAGTGAAGTGTTTAGAGAGCAGAGTTTCGTTCATACATAAGCTATACATCAAAGGGAAAACTGGTGGCAATCATTTGAGTGAAAACTGATAGGCCCAGGAGATCGCCACTCCTGTGAAATAACGAAAGGTGCCATCAAAGGTGCGAAAATTCAGGGTCTCAATAAAATCATTCGGAGTGTGCAGGCGCTCAGAATTAAAATCCTGCTCGCGATTTTGCGTGAAGACCACCGCTGGCAATCCCTCTCGCCAAAAGCCCTGCGCGTCCGATGCCTTGAGATCAGTGCTCATCAATTCAAAATTCACTCCCGCACTCATTTGTCGCCCGCGCTCAATCAGATCGCGAATCTGCTCTTGAAACTTCTCCGGCGTCTCGGGATGCATATACGCGCGAAAATTCCCCTCGCGCTTTTCCGTATCAAGCCGTTTGGTATCATTGCCAAGCATGAAAGCATTGATAAAAAGCAGGTCTTTGAGTTTTGTTTTATGAGCTTTGGCATAGGCCTCAGCGCCGAGTGCGCCCACTTCGTGATAATCAAAAAACACCACTCGAACCGTGCGAGGAAGATCGATCTCTTTCAAGACTTCAATCATAGAAAGCAAGGCCACGACCCCTGAGCCATTATTATCCGCTCCGGGCATCTGCGCGCTCTCATCAATCACTCGGGTTTCGGGATCAAAAACAATCGAGTCGTAATGAGCGCCAAAAAATAAAACTTCCTCAGGATTGATGGTGCCTTTTTTTTCCCAGACAAGATTGATGCCGGGATGATTCTTAACCCAAGGCTTGAGGGATTCGAGTTTATTCGTGAGGGAGTCAGCAAATTTTTGAATATCAGCGGGCACAGTCTCGAGCGCTTTTAAATCCGCTTTGAGTTTCGCCTGTGCGCTTTCGAGATCGGGCACAAAACTTTCGCGCTTGATTTCGACGCCCTTGCCATTGCCGCGAGTTTTGAGAAAGTTTTCTAAAAAGTCGACGGCCTTCAAATGGGATTCGGTTCCGACGAGGCGGCCCGGTCTGCAACAAGCGATGAAGTCACGTAAGTTTTGAACGACCTGTGGGCGTGGGTAAGTTGAAACTAATTGTCTGGCGCTAGCGGTGTGCTTGAGGGTTTTATAATAATCGGGAACTTTAAATTCACTGAAGGCTGGCGGGCTGAGCGAGAGACTTGAAAGGAGAGCACAGACTTTGACGAATTTCAAAACAAGATTCCCGTTTTCAATTGGTCTTCTCTTTGTTTGCGTTCCTTGGCCACTTGTGGATCTTCATATTCATCCTCATCAGGGCCGTCTTTCTGAGGCTTCGAGGGAATGGTCGGAAGAAAACTTCCGAGGGGATGAAAACAACCCGCTTTTTGAATCACTCCAAATCCTAGAACTTTTGAGGAGCTGCCTTCCTTTTGATAAAGGCAAACTTGCTCTCCCGGAGGCAGAAAAAAACTCAATTTTTCTTTGAGCTCGATCATCGCTTTAAAACTATTTTTCACCATCATCAGGCCTTGAAATTTTCTTTCATCTCCATTGACCTTTACAAAAAGCTCAATTGGTCTTGCCAAATTAAGTTCAGGGTCGAGACGTACTTGATCAAGCAAGAGATGATCAATTTGAAACTCAGTATCTTTTACAACATACACAGCATGGGCGTTGGTATCGATATTGATGATCTGCAAATGAGCGTCGAGCTGTAGATTATCTTTGCCGACAACACTTGTTTGTCCGAGCGTATAAAGATGAATTCCAGAATGCTCACCCAGCACTTCTTGATCGATCCAGTTCACGATCTGGCCCTCTTTAAGAAAGGTATTGGCGACGCGAGTTCGAAAATACTCATCAAAAGCCGCCATCTCGCGCGTTTCATAACGAAGAGACTTTTTGACCTTCGCGGTATCAACTAAACCCAGAGCATCGCCGAGTTTTTTCACTTGAACCGCACTCACCTCCGCAAGCGGCAGATCCAGTCGCGCCAGCATTGATTGATCAAGCCTTGCGAGCAAATGAGATTGATCATTCTTCAAATCATTGGCGGTCATAAGGTTGTATTTTTGAGTGCTTTGATTTTTAGTGATTTTCGCAAAATGCCCAGTAGAGATGAAATCCGCTTTCACCTTAAGCGATTTTTCTTGTAAGACTCGAAACAAGGCCTGGTGAAAAGAGCAATTAAGGGCGAAAGCTTTGCCCATCAGTCTGGCCGAAAGATAAGGCTCTTCTATATAGGCTTGAAAAACATCTTTTCCCTGTACCCCATAAAACTCGATGTCTAATTGATCGCAAACCTTTTTGACTTCGTTGATATCGGGAATATGCCACTGAGGATAGTTTTGAATCTGAGCAGGATCATCAAACCATAAAACGCAAACACCAATAACTCGGTAGCCTTGCTTCTTGAGCAAATAGGCTGTGACACTCGAACTGATCTTACCTGTCATTCCGACTAAAACAGTTTGTTTTGCGAGATTTTTTGTCTGGGTCTGATTGGTCTCATTAGTCATAGGGAAAGTATAACCTTGTGGTGAAGTTTTGCCCATGCCAGAAAAAATTCTCACACTTAAGTCATTTTGACCGTAAAGCTCTTATGACAATTCCCTTATTTCAATTTAAGCGCGGCGATTTGGTTTTAGTGCAGACAAAATGCAACCGTCTTCATAACCAAATCAAGCACTCACTCGCCATTCTCAAAGAATTCGGTGAAACAGGTCCTCTACAGTTCGCGGCCCTCGAGCCGTGCTCAACTAGACCCGTCTCAATGACTTTGAAAGACTATATCTGTGGCAATGAGCAGGCGCTGAATTTCCGTGGGGCACCAGGAGTCAGCTTTGAAGACCTCTTGGCGGAAACCCATAATACCCATTTAGTGGAATTGATCTCGACTTTGCCTGATCTCGATAAAAAACTCTCAGACAGCACAAGCAACGAGTGCAAAATTGCTTCTCTCGCTCGCTTGTTGATGCAGGCCAAGCCCTACTTGATTCTCCAGTCCCCTGAAAAAGACCTTAATCGCTCACAGCTTGATCTTTTCGCTCAAGCGCTTCAGACGTCGATCTACTCGCGCAAACAAATCACTTTGATTTATTCTGATGCAGAGGATTTTTGGCGAACCAAGGCCTGTAAAATGATTCTCGAGCAAGGTTCATTTCTGCAGATGATTCCCCTCAATCAGCAGAGAATCCGCCAGAAATTTATCGAACAAAGTCCAGAGACAACTGACAAAAAGACTGATCAGGCACTCGTCTTTCATTGGCCGAGCCCCGTCCAGAAAAAAAGCGCCTAAAACACTCATACATTAATTGACATGCTTAGTTGGTAATCGTCATAATAAAACTAACTACTTTATTTAAGGTATTATTTTGGCGCTTAAAAAAAATCAAACACTCAATTTTATCGACGTCTTTTCTGGCGCTGGCGGTTTTTCCGCAGGCCTTGAGATGGCGGGCCTTAAATGCATCCTCGGAATTGATTTTGATAAGTACGCCACCCAGACATTTGCCCGCAACCACAAACACGCCGAAGTCTACTGCGGTGATGTTTCAAAGCTCAGCAGCGCCAAACTTAAAACCCTGCTCAAGGGCCAACAAGTCGACGCTGTCGTCGGTGGTCCTCCTTGCCAAGGCTTCTCCACAGTCGGGCTTGGCAACCCGGAAGATCAGCGCAATAGCCTCTTCCTGCAGTTTATTAGACTCGTCAAGCTCACGAAGCCGTCATTTGTTGTCGTGGAAAATGTCACAGGCCTTTTAGCGAAGAAAAACGAAGAGACACTCAAGGCCATTTTCAAAAAATTCGATCAGCTTGGCTATAAAATGGACGTGCAAGTCATGTCCGCTCAGAATTACGGCGTGCCAGAAATGCGTCGTCGAACTATTTTGATTGGCACTAAGCTGAATGCTGATGTGCGATTTCCCGATTTCACCCATACTGAAAAGAATTGGCCGACCGTAGGCCTTGCCCTTAAAGATCTTAAGTCGCCCAGCGGAGACATTTTTAATCATGATCTCGAAGCGGCGGTGCCTAAGTGTCAGCTCGATTTGGCGCGCTTAAAGCATGTTCCAGAAGGACGTGGGATTCGCTACGAAAAAGATGAAAAAGAACTGCTGCCAAAATCTCTTCAACTTAAAATCAATTGGAAAGAAGTGCGAGAAAATCGCCTCAGACAAGCGAAGTATTTTCGCCTCGATCGCAAAAAGCCTTCGCCGACCATTATGACTCATAGACAGAGTTATTATCATCCGACAGAGAATCGCTATCTCACACAGAGAGAAGCAGCTCGTATTCAAAGCTTTCCTAATGATTTTGTTTTTGAAGGCCCTGTTTCTGCACAGTGGAGACAAATCGGCAATGCCGTTCCGCCTCTCATGGGTAAGAGTATCGGTTTGGCCTTGAAAGCAATGTTAGCTGAGTCATTCAAGACGAAGAAAAAAGATTTAAGCAAATCGAAAAAGAAGTCCACTGAAGGCGAAAATATTTTGGTTTTTAGAAAGAAGGCTTTTGTTTACCGCGAGCCTAATCAAGGCCAAAAGACTCCTGTTTCAGCTCGCTCTAAAATCTCCTGACCAACACGAACACCCTCTCGCTCGACAATCAGTGTATAGCAAGCAGCGCGAACAGCAATATCAAGCTGCACATCATTCAAACAATTATGATAAAACTTCTGCGCACTCACCACTAGATCTGCATTCCCCTCAGTCAGTTCAATAATATCTTCTATCCAGCGCTGAGTGGTTTGGAGCGGTCTTGGCAATGAGTGACTGTTTTCCATTCGGTAAACCTGCATCTGACTTTGTGTCGGCAATTTGCTATGGACCTCAGTCAAGAGCTTGGTGAACTCTTCAACACTTAAATTCTCTTGTGTGCGAGCTGTAGCAAAAAGGTCTTCAAAAACCAGTGGGCCTTCCCCTTCTAAGTCTGTTGGAATAATCGCTGCTGCTGAACCTGTGGCACCGGCAGATCTTCTAAAGCGCTCTAGTATTTGCGCCTGAGATTGATTATCACTCGCAACAGATGATTCCATCTTGCTTCCGCCTTCCATATTTTCACGGATGATCGCCTCAAGTGGGTCTTCCACATATTCCTCCGTCTCAAGACTTGAGACCGACCAATAGATAAGGCCTCCAGCGACGACCAAGAGGAGCACACCAGCGCCTGAAAGAACTTGTTGTCGAACATCACTCATAAGAACTCTCCATAAGTTCAGGCTCTTTTTGTTTTCCAGAACGGTGAAGTTTAGCGAAATGTCCCGCTTGATTTAAAAGCAGCGCTTCCGGCGAGCCTTCTTCCACCAACTGGCCTTTTTCAAAAACCAAGAGGCGCTGACAGCTCATAATGGTTTCCAAGCGGTGGGCAATAATCAAACAGGTGCGACCAAGCATCAGGCGATGGACCGCTTGATGAATCAGGGACTCATAAAAAGGATCGATATTCGCGGTTGCCTCGTCAAGAATCAGGAGTGAAGGGTTATTCAGCATCACACGGGTGAGGGCGATTAATTGGCGCTCACCGATACTGAGGTTTGAGCCACCCTCATAGATCATGCTGTCTAGTCTAAGACCCGTTTTATTCATCACTAAAGAGAGACCCGTTTCAAGGCAGGCCTTGAGAATCGTCTCTTCTGAGAGATCTTGAGAGGTGAGGTTTTCTCTCAAAGTTCCTCTAAAAATAATCACGTCTTGAGAGACGAAACCAATATTTGAGCGCAAGAGATCGCGGTCAAAATCTCTGATCTCCACTCCATCAAGTAGGATCTCCCCTTTTTGATATTCATAGAGTCTTGAAAGAAGAGAGACGGTGGTGGTTTTCCCGCAACCCGTGGTGCCGAGCAAACCAATCATTTCTCCAGCATGAATTTGGAAGGAGAGATTCTTAAGCACCCAGTTTTCGTCTTTATAAGACATCCACACGTTTTTAAATTCGATATCCCCTTTCAAGGGGAAAAGATCTTTGCGATCACCGCTACCTAGAACTTCATTTTCGGAAGCCTCTTTAAGAAAGCTTGAAACGCGCTCGGCACTTGTGAACGCCTGTTGAATCACGTGGACTTCCCGCGCCAGCATGAGAATAGGCGTGAAGAAGCGTTCGCAGTAGCGAACGAACGTGACAAAGAGACCAAGGCTCAGGGTGCCAGCGATCACCTGTTGTCCACCGATGCCAACTAGACCAATCAACGGAAGAGAAACCAAGAAGGCCGACATCGGTTGCACAATCGCCATCACCATATTGGCGTTGAGTTGGCTCTGAAAATAACGATCCACTGATTTATTATAATGGCGAAGGGACCAGTCTTCCAGGCCGTAACTTCTGATCACATCAAGGCCACTCAAAAACTCAGAGAGCTTGGCATTTAGTCCACTTGAGTGACGAGACATCTGGCGATTCACATGGCGCATTTTAGCTTTTGTAAAATAAATATAAAGCACACAGGGAATCGTGGAGAGCACTAAAATCCCACCGAGGTAAAAATCCGTCATCAACATGGCAATCAGAGCGATCCCGGCAGAGAAGAGCGCGCTGATCAAACGGCCAAGACTTGAAGTGAAGAATTCTTCCACACCCTCAACATCGTGAGTGATACGAGTGACGATTCGGCCTTGGGGTTGACGGTCGTAATACTGAATCGGCAATACCTGTAGATGGCGAAAAAGTTTTTGGCGAATAAGGTAAATCGTCTCCGACGAACAACTCGCTAAAATTTTGCGACCAATCCACTGAGTTCCAAGTGCTAGGACTTCAAGGGCGACAACATAGAGAGCAAATTTAATAGCGGCGTCTTTATCCACCGGCACAAGGCCTTGCTCGACCATCTCCCCCATCATACGGGCCGAAAGGATCGAGATCACAGCAGTTAAAAGAATCAGAGCAAAGGAGATGATAAAAGCACCACGATGCTCTTTAGTATAACTCACAAGATTCATGAACGAGCGGTAGTCACCAACTTTATTCTTATGAATAACCGAGTCGTCTTGATCATCGACGGCGAGATAGGATTTTTTCTTATTTGTGTCAGTCGAAGACTTCTTAGGCGTCATAACTAACCTCATTTTCGACACTTTCCACCGGTCGCTTAAGCTCAAGAATCTGGTCACAGTACTTAAGAGTTGATCTGCGGTGAGCAACCCAAATCAGTGTCGTCTCTTTGAGCGATTGATCGAGGTTGCTGAGAATTTTCTCTTCTGTCACGGTATCAACGGCACTCAAACAATCATCAAGAATCAAAACTCGAGGCTTTCGCATAAGTGCCCGAGCGAGGGTGAGTCGTTGTTTTTGACCGCCTGAAAGATTGATCCCCCATTCACCGAGAGGAGTATCAAGCCCATCGGAGAAGGAGCGCACATCGGAGGCGAGACCTGCGAGTTCGAGAGCGTGCCAGCATTCTTCATCAGACGAAGTTAAATCCATTAAGAGATTATGTCTGATGGAATCAGCGAAGAGAAAAGGCTTCTGACCCACGATCGAGATTTCACTGCGAAGGGCCGAGTGAGTGTAGTCAGAAAAAGGCTTGCCGTAAAATCTAACGTCGCCATCGTGGTTGCGCTTAAGCCCTGAGAGAATTTCAATCAGCGTCGTTTTGCCGGAGCCGATCGTCCCTACAATCCCTAGGCGATCACCAGACTTGAGTGTCAAGTTGAGATCATCAATAAGGACTGACCCATCAGAGAAACCAAATTTAAGGTTTGAGACGTCAAGCACTGGAGTGCCTGCAAACTCAGAATCTTTTTTGCCTTCAAAAAGAGAATGCTCTAAACGCTCAGTATAAATTTCATTCAAGCGCTGAAGTGAAGTCTGACCTTTTTTTCCGTCAGAAATCACATAGCCCAATTCCATCAAAGGGCCTTGCAGAAGAAAAATCAAACCCTGCATGGAAACAAAATCACCAATGGAGAGCACACCGTTGATCACAAAAGGCACACCCATGCCAAACAGAACGATATAAGAGAGAACTGAGCCCATCCCCATCGCTGGAATGAAAAGGAGCGACGTGAAAACAGCTTTCAGTCTCGTCTGGCGATAATCTTCAGCGGAGCGAAGCAGTCGTTTTTCCCAAAACGAACCTGTTTGAGTCAGACGTTGCAGACGAATCGTTGAAACCACTTGGCTTGAAAGATCGTTGAAATCTGAAAGTGCGTCTTGAGCTTCGCGGTAGCGATCCATTTCTTTATCAGAAAGTTTTTTGATAATGATCGGAAGAAAAAACATCACCAACACCGACCATAAAGTCAGCATAGGATGAATACGCACCATCGCCCAAACGGTGAAGACGCCGAGGAAGACAACATCGATCACCGCGACGAGTGTAAAGCCAAATAAAAAGCGCGACGAATTGACGTCGGAGTTTGAGGCGTTCATCAAAACGCCTTTCGTCCATTTTTGATTGAGATCGTCTCTGCGGAAAAATCTCACCTGTTCCCAAATTCTTCGTCGAAGAAATGCTGCCGCCGAGTGAGTCTTGCGAGCGAGAGTCAGTCGCCAACCAATGCGTCCAACGGTGAGAAGAATTTTTGAGAGGACGAGCATCCAGAAAATCGCCCAAAAAGCGCCGACGCCTTCGAATTGTTGAAATACTTTTGGCAGCGGATCCCCTGTGAAATAATCTAAGATCCAACCCAGCGCTAGAGTGCCGAGAACCTGCATAATATCAGTCAGCACAACAGTGAAAACACCGAGGCTGTAGATCGCCCAGTGTTGCTTAAGAAAACCGAGCCAAATAGAAAAGGGAGTAGAGTTTTTCATTGGGCAATATCATAGTCGAGGGAACACCTGCTGAAAAGCGTTGATCGAGCTGTCTAGCTTAATGAATCTGCTTTTGGCACCATGCTTCAAACTCTTCAATTTCCGCCTTGAGCATTGGGAGTCGAAGCTCCGCTTCTCTCATGGCGAGGGCAATTCCCGCCGGAGCATAGACCTTACCAATCAAAACCTCACAGAAAACTTCAATCATCTCAGGGTGTAATCCGTCAGAAAAGATCACCGCTTTTTCAATCAGGCCCTTATGGGAGTCAATATGGACATCCATACTCCCAAAACTCAAGCGTTCATCAAAATGATGATTGAATTTTGGAGTTTCGCCGAAGCGCCAATTCCAGTCTTTTAAAAATTCATAGTATTTTTTGAGGGCCGGAATCTCCGCCAATGATTCAGGGTTCAGGGTTTCCACCTCAACTCGCTGCTGATGAAGTTCAAAGAATTCCTCAATAATTTGTTGAGTGAGTGTGGTGTGATCAAGCTCTGGCGCAAACTCAGTCAGGTTGGCCACTCTTGAGCGCACAGAAGTAATGCCTTTTGAAGTGAGCTTTTTTTCGTCAGGTCGTAGATAATCGGCGAGCTTCGAGAGATTGGCCTTAATCAGCAGCGTCCCGTGATGAAAGGCGCGATCTTTCGTTTCTTTGAAGGCCGAACCTGAAATCTTTTTGGGCCCTTCGTGATCGTCGACCAAAAGATCGTTTCTACCCGAAGCATAGGCGTTGATGCCAAAAACTTTCAGCGCACTGGTAATGACTTTAATATTCTTTTCTTTAGAATAAAGCTCTTTGCCACTCATAAAAGTGAAATTGGTATTGCCGAGATCTTGAAAAACAGCACCACCACCACTTTGCCGCCGAGCAAGCTTGACGCCATCGGCTTCCATCTTTGCCGTATGACATTCGCTCCAAGGATTCTGGAAACGACCGATCACCACCGTCTCAGCGTTACGCCATAAAAAAAGCACCGACTGATTGGGGTCCATATCGCGGAAGATCCAGTCTTCCGTCGCTAAATTAAACCAGGGATCGTGGGATGTTGAGAGGTAAACTTTAATTTTGTTCATGGGGTTTTTTCCCCAAAAACTCTGCTCCCGTCAAGTTGATCACAAGGCCAATGATGTTTTTATTTTTATCAATCGTTGACGCGCCCAAATGTGAAATGAAGGCAAAGGAAGATTCTGATTGTCCTTAAGACCCGGAGTCAAATAAGCGTCTTGAAACTCAAGATCCAAGATTCCAAGTAATGCGCCAGCATCCACAGTCACTCTAGGACCTTTGAAACTAATTTTTAATGGCTTCGCAAGAGTTTCTCTACTTAAATATGAACTAATACTTGAAGCCGTTTTCGGATAAATCTGGTTCATGCTTGAAAACCAGCTTGAAGGGAGCAAAGGAAACTTAAATTGCTCCTTCATGAAATCTGTAATCTCTGTTTTATGAGCGATTGTAGAGAGCTCTTGAAAATAAATCGTTGTACGATGTGGAATATGCACAAAATCTAACCCTTTTTTAGTTGGTTTGGTGGCCGTCACACCTATCTGGTCTTCTTCAACTCCAACTGGAACATAAAAACCCGTTGGCGAAACGGTATTCATAATCACAGAAAGTTTTCCTTCACGAGTCGCAAAGTCCAGGGAGGCAATTTGATCAATGACCTCACGGACAGTTTCGGGAATTTCAAGTTTAGTCAAACGTATGAAAACATCCATCAAGTCTAAGATTTCGTCTTGAGTTAGGCGATAGTCACCGATTTGGGCAAACACATGCATTATATAAAGTGATAAAGTCAACGAATCGCCAACAGTAAACTTATCGCTCATTGAGCGCTGAACATGAAGGATCAGCCGCGCCACTTTTTCGTAGTCATCGAGTCCTAACTCTCTCTCAAGAACGACTTCTCCCCTATCTTGTAGAAGATGATTATTCTCTTCAAAATGAGTCAGAGTCGATTGCTGTGCGTGAGCGGCAAAGCTCACGAAAGCAAAGGTCATAAGCAATGTTTTTGCAATTAAGTTAAACATAATTAACGCTTGTCCTTTTGAAACTGGTCTTTTTCTGTAGCGAGAACTTTTAACAATTCTTGGTAAAGATTATGAGAGTACAAAGCATCTGGATAATAGCTATAGTTCCAATCAGTCGGACCTCGAGAAAGAATCCGTTGATTCCGTTGAAAAAAGTCTCTCTGATACACTTCTGCAAAAGGAAGCAAGAAACGATTTCTTAAATCTTTCGAAATCTTAACGTATTCACCATAGTAAGGAATTTCACGTTCAACACCCATCACAGAAATTTTGTTCAAAAGCAAATCAATCTGATTTTTAAGGACGAGAGTCGTCGCTAAGAAATAAGAAAGTTCAATCCCCGCAGCAGTGACTTGGCGGCTATTGAGTTCAACAGGTGTCATGTCTTGTTGAAGCCCTAGATTTCGATGAATTTGTTGTACTAAATCAAAGTCAGAGTGAGAGGCATCTAAAAGTCCTTCGTAGAATGAAAGAATGCGCATAAATCGGTGCCTGAGTGACGGCTTTGCTTTGTCACTATTATAAAAAGCTTGATCAAAAAGTTTTAAGTTTTTCATCTCGTTCACAAACTCATCTTTAGAGTTCAGGCCAAGAACCTTTCCGAAGAGCTCTTTTGACTGGAGCATAATCGCCAAAAGCTCTTCTTTATCCACTGTGGCCATATTACCAACGGTTTCAAAGTCAAATCGAATCGTTTGTGCCTTATTATCAACTGCAATTCCAATCTCTGAGCTTCCCTCTTTTGAAGTAAGAAACTTAACATCAAAAGCAGAGGCCAAAATATGCGGATGTAACTGAAGAAGAATTTCTTCTTGGTGGGTAAAGAGTTTTACGTAACGATTAAGTTTAACACCGGCAATTTCAACATTTCCGTTTTTAACTGAATCGGTTGGGTTCAAATACTTACCAACGGCTTTTAAGAGAAGCACTTTCACTTTAGTGGCGAGGGAGCTGCGATCAAAGTTTAGGTTGCGGCCGACAAGATTGATCATCTGGTCGATTAAGCCAATTTGGCCGTTGAGTTTCACTCGAACTTCTCTTAAATCAAGACGAACAAGTGAATCCGCAAGGAAGACTTCATTTTCATGCTTCTCAATTTTAGAGATGTAGCGGCTTAACGGAACAGTGTCTAAGGCAATAACGCCATCAAGAGCGATTGACTTTCGTGCAACCTCATATTCCTCTCCAAAAAGCCTTCTAATAGCGCCTTTACGAGACTTCTTAATATGGGTGAGAACAAGGTTTAAAACCAGACGCTGATTATTGTCTGCAATCAAACTTAAATCCTGAATCTGATAGAATTCGTTTTCCTCAGCTCGTGCAAGTAATGGCTCAATTTCTTTTTGTTGTTGGACAGAAGCTTCGCTTAGAATGTGAGAAACTAAATCAGTAAAGCCCTTAAGTTTTAAAACGGCACTGACATCAAGGTCACTTGAGCGATCCCCTGTGCCGGAAAACGTTTGTGAATCTCTATACTCTGGTCGCGATCGCAAAGACTCAACATAAGTTCTTCCTCGACGGCCATCACCTAAGCTTAACTCTAAAAACGTTTGATCTTGTTTCTTGTCATACAAAGGCTCAAGGTTCCATACTTGGATGGTATTCTCACTTGAAAGAATCGTGTCTGAAATGATTTTAGGATCAAGTTTAAGCTTCAACAGCTCATCGGCTTGATCATATTTAATAAGATTCTTAAAAAAGAGCTCTGTTTTACCTTCTACAAACTCTCGGCCCACCGCTAGGAACGGATTCGTTTCAATATCCAATTTTGTGAGCTGAACAATTCTCTCAAGATCAACTCTTCCACCAGCTCTATTTGTTCGAACATATTCTTGACGTTGATCTTGAATCTTATTCAAGAGAAGCTGAAAAGTATTTACCTCTACTCCATCAACCGTTGTGCTCGCAAAAGGCTGTTCAATCAAAGTCGTGAGGAGTGTTTGTGTGATCACCATCTTTAAAAAATTAATTAAACGATTGCCATTATGTTGATCAGCACTAAAGACAATCCTTTGCATGCCAGTAAACAACGAAAGACTCTTAATATCTAATCCAAGTTCTCCGTTATCGAGCATGAAAACTCGAAGAGCGGCTTGAAATGGCAGGCCACTTCCCCACTGAGCTTGATCAGCACGAATTGGGATTTGCCCTAGTTCAACACCTGTTCCCTCGAAGGCGAGTGCGAGAACATCATTGAAATCTAAGTTAACTGAGCCTTTTAAAATCAGACCTGGCAAATGAGGAGCAAGCAAAAGATCTAACTCTCCAAAGAGCTTGCCTTGGCCGTAATCAACTTCTCGAAAGAAGCGAACAGCTTGGGAGAGGGCCCGTTGAGAAAGTCTTTTAGTGAGAAAAGGGGCGGTTTGTTTGCCGTCGGCATCCTGACCCATTCTTCGCTCAATCAAAACTCTGCGTTTTAAATCAGAAAGAGCGATGATGATCTCTTCTAGCGAACGGTCTTTGTGTAGTTCATAGGCTTGAACAGGATCAGCTTTAAACTCAGGGTTATCGAGGCTTAGAACTCTTCTTGTTTTATCATCTAGGTTAGTGAGAAAATTGTGGATCTCTTGCTCGGCCCTAGCATTCAAGTTCTTAAGGTCGAGTTGCACTTTATAGCTTTGAACTTGTGCCCTAAATTCGGCGCTTAAAAGTTCAGTTTGGCCATAACGTGTATAAAGATGATTTCGAACCTCTGCTAATGTTTGATGATCGTTTTCAGAACGACTTTGAGAGTCAGCAAGCCAATTATCATGTGGTCTTCCAAGGCCTGCTTCCATTCTAAAAAAAGTCTGTTTTGTGCCTTTAAGTAAAACGGGCGAGAATTGCCATAATCTAAGTTCAGCGATTTCTGCAAACCGGCTGAAATCAGCGAACTCTTTTAGATTAAGTTTAAAACTAATGGTGTTTTCACGGAAACGGATATTCTTTTTTTGAATATACTGCTTAACAAGTGAAGTGCCACTCTCTGCTGAGTTAATGACTTGTGTTTCGTCACCGTCGAGCAAATAGTCGACGATAGTGGAGTTTGTGAGAAGGGTGGCGACAAAACGTCCTAGGAAATCAAAAGATTTTGAGTAATCTTGACCGCTCAACTCGAAGCGATGAATCGTAAGTTGCAAAAAATTTGTGGTTGAAAGTAAACGTGAACTTGGAAATGAAATTGAAAGAGCAAAACTATGACGTTCAGAAAGTTTTGTGCCCCCTGCTAGTTCTTCGAAGTCGGCCATGATCGCTGGTGGAATTTCAACTTCGCCATTCAGAATCATTAGGCGATCAATAGGATCGAAGTCCAAACGAGTGATCTTCTTTAACGGAGAACCATCAACCAATAAAGCCGTTTGTAGCTCTCGCTTTAAAAGTTCGATAGGAATATTTGTAACAACCAAAGCCTCTTCACTGTGATTTTCACCGGATTTTTCAAAAGCAAAATGATCAACAATCACGGCCGCATGCAATTGTGTGTTGCAGATAGTGCTGAAGCCTAAAAGCAAAAGAATTGTCCATACAGAATTTCTGATTGATTTCATGATGACTCCTAAGTGAGTCTTACCATTCAAAAGTCGAGCCAGTTCTTCGGAGTTATAAGCAACTGTTATTATTCGTTTTTAAACGCTCATTCAAGCTTAGGGTTGTCTAGAGTTTTGACGGCCTGTATGGCCCACGATCACTCCATTTCTACCCTGCCTTGAGCTTCAGAGAAGATCGATTACACTTAAAAGATGTTTATGAAATTGAGGCCATAGTGATAAACGAAGATAAAAATCAGCTCACTCAACCCCTTCGCCAGCACAAAATTTTCAATAATTGGGAAGTGGTTGCTGAAGGCTGGTATCCAGTTATGCCGGCCAATCGACTAAAGCGCAGTGAAGTTAAATCCCTACTTATCTGCGGGCAGCATCTTGTTTTCTTCAGAACAGAATCAAATAAACTGACTGCTCTTGATGGTTACTGTCCCCATATGGGTGTTGATCTTGGCATTGGTAAAGTCCAAGGGGAGAATCTTCGCTGTTTTTTTCACCACTGGGAATTCAACCAGCAAGGTGACTGTGTCAAAATACCTTGCCAAGAAACTATTCCTAAAAAGGCGCGCATCAAACATTATCCATGTCTCGAAAAATACGGAATGATTTGGGTTCATCCAAACACCGAAAACCCGAGCCCACTTTTAGAAATTCCAAAACTCGCACAACAAGAAGTTTCTTGGCAACTTGATCGACCTTATTTTAGAAAATGTCACCACCATATCACAATGGTCAATGGCATTGATCCTCAACATTTAAAAACCGTTCACGATCTCAATCTCTCGATGAATCTCTCCATCAAAGAAGACGATAGCGGACAAATTGAAATCGATCTGCAAGGAAAAGTCCCAACTGACAATCTTAAAGATCGGCTAATGAAAACAATTCTTGGCCCTGAATATAGTTACTCCATGAATTACGCCGATGGAACACTTGCGGGTCTCACCATCATGAAAGACGTTAAACTCTTTGGACGATTTGATGTGCTCCCGACCCTTCATATGTTTTTTGCTTATAGACCTGAAAGCCGTGGCAAAACTTTTGTGCAACCTATTTATGTGACTAAAAAACGACGGGGTTTGGTTGGAGCTCTCACCTCACAAGCACTACTGGCCATGACCAAACTCGCCTTCAAATTTCTGCAGGGAGAAGACGGTGAGGTTTATGAAAATATCCGATTTAATAGTGAGAACTTACTTCCAATAGATGGTCCGATAGCGAGATATATTGGTTATATTAATCGGCTAAAACCTAGCCTATGGTCTAAACATGATGCCCTTTGAGTTTCATCCTATAGAAAAAATCTTGCTCGCCAGCATGATTTTCTTTTTTATGTTCGGCATCGGTGCTGGTTTACATTTTCAAGATTTCAAACGGTGCTTTCAAAAGCCACGGTATTTGATTTTAGGACTTTCTTGCCAGTATCTGATCATGCCCTCACTTGCCCTATTAGTCGGAATGGTTTTTGATTTAAGCCTTGGGGCGCGATTCGTCTTGCTCTTAATTGGCTGTTCACCAGGAGGCACAAGCTCGAATATGTTCAGCTTTTTAAGCCGTGCCGATTTGAGTTTAAGTGTGACGCTTACTCTTATCAGCTCTCTATGCGCTGTTTTTGTGACTCCTTTATTGATCAGAATCACAGGTCAGGGTGCAGGGCTTGTGATTCCCTACAAAAATATGTTTCTCACTCTGATGGCCTCTCTCATTCCAATACTTATTGGAATGTTTATCAAAATTAAAAAACCAAGCTGGGCCGATCTCACTGAAAAATGGGCCCGTCAGGGCGGCCTTATTATCGTCTTGATTATGATCGTTCTTTGGATTCCAAAACTCTGGGGTCTTTTGACTGTTAATGACTTACCCATTTTTTCGGCCGTCGCTTTGATGGGATTCGCAGGAATTACGATCCCAATGATTCTCCTTAAACTCTTTCATATCCCTAGACCACAAGTTCTCACCATCGGCTTTGAAACGGGAATTCAAAACGCGCCTCTCGCCTATGCCATGATAGGCTTAAGCTTTCCGGCCGGTTCAATGGTCGTTGAATCATCTTGGATTGCCTTAGTTTATGGGGCTTTAAGTATTGGAAATGGGATTGTCGTTTTTCTATTCACCAAACTTAAGACCTAAAACTAAAGTTTTTTCGTCGGGTACCCGAAAAGAACATAATTTAAATACTGAATTTCAAACCTTTTTAAGAGGTTCATTGTGAATAAAAATCTTTCTCAAAGAACTGATGAAAGCCTAATGAATGATCAATTAACGGTTAAGAAGTTGCAATTTAACTTCAAGAAAAATCGCGAACAGGATCAAACGGAGGCACTTGATACCTGCGCCCGAAACTTCAATTATGAGGCCTGTAAAAATCAGTACTGGAATATTGAGGAGTGCTCACTTCTTTACGCAACTCCACTTTGGCAGCAAGCAACGGAAGAACAAAAAATTCTACTCAATCAACTCTACTGGGTCGCCTATTACGCTCAAATTATCTCAGCGGAGATCGCCACAATCTTTTTTAATCAAACGGCTTCGGCCGGTCTATACGGGATAGAAGATTTTCGACTAGTTTGCGAGACTCTCGATTTCGAGTCGATGCAAGAGCGTGCACATATAGACGCTTTTAAGAAGATCTCCGAAGAAGTTGAAGAGAAACTCTTCGGTAAACGACTCTTCACTTACTCCATGAGACCTTATTTTCATGAAACAATGATTTATCAAGATACCAATAAGCTTCGCCTGATGTGGAAACGCTTCCAGCTGCAAAGCTACGCTCTTCTCTCATCAAGCAATGCATTCATTGCCAGTCAATACCTAACGGTGCGAGGGCTCAGAACACTCAACGGAAAAATGATTCAGCATAAACTCAGTCAATTTTCCCTTGACGGTCAAGAGCTTCACACACAGCCTATCCCCTCACAAGTCAGCTACCACCATTTCTTAGATGAGTCTTTCCATTTCAATAGCTCCCATTTAATTGGCAGTGAAGTCGTCAAAACTCTTAAGAAACCAACTAAGTTTGAAGCCTTTGTCGCCAATATGGGTGTTGCAGGTTCTTTAAAAGATCATTCACAGTTTAATATCTGTGTGAATGGTATTTTTTGGTACGAGCCTGCGCTCTTTCAAACGATTTATGAACTTCTGAGAACGCCCTATTTTAATTTTTCACATTCTGAAGCCTTGGATATGATGAGACGCTGTTTTTGTGAGGAGAATGAAGCTATTCACCGCTCTTTTTCAACTCACCAGACGGCCAAAGAATCCTATATCCAGTATTTGCATAACTTAAGTTATATCAATCCGCAAAATCTTGCCGGAGGGAAAATGCAAGAAACCTCTATTGCGGGTTATCTTCATAAAAATAGGCTGGCGTTCGATCATTTCTCTAGGAAAAAAGCCGCATGAAACTCATTTTAATCCCCAAACAAAGTCAGGATGAAGTTGTCTACGAAATTGAAGACGGAGCAGAACTATCAAAAGTTTTAGATGCTAAAAATAGTCCACTCTTATTTGGATGTAGAACAGGAATCTGCGGAACTTGCTTGGTGGAGGTGATAGAGGGAGATGAGAAAAGCCGCGAGTCTACAGGAGATGAGAAAGAACTCTTAGAAATACTCTGCGAAGATCAAAGCAAATCCTTTCGTCTTGCCTGTCAGATGACTTGTGATCAAAATCTTAAGCTAAAAGTCTTAGGTAAATAAAATGAAAATGGAGAACTACTGGTATATCGCCTGCCAATCCCATGAACTCCAACGAGATCAAGTTATCCATCGCAAGATTTTAGGAGAATGGCTCGCTCTTTACCGTGACGAAAATGAAAAGGTCGTGGCCCTCCAAGACCGTTGCATTCATCGTAATTCACAACTTTCTAAAGGCCGCGTGAAAGATGGAAAGCTTCAATGCGGCTACCATGGCTGGGTCTTTGATGGCGAAGGAAAGCTCGTTCATATTCCCTCAGAAGGCCCCAATACGCAAAAGCTTGGAAACCGCTGCGCTAAAAGATACGAAACTCGCGAACAGCAAGATTTAATTTTTGTTTGTTTAGAAGTGAATCCCGATTTAAAACTCGCTCCCTTTGAAATGCCAAAATATCACCAAAAAGGCTTTGAGACGGTCAGGCTCTTTAATATTTTTCATAATAATGTGCTCAATTGCGCTGAAAACTATGTGGACGTGCCTCATACTGTTTTCGTTCACGACAAGATTTTTCGAGTCCAAATGAACCAAAAGATTCAGGCGGAAGTTAATCGGACCTCAGGTGCAGTCCATGTGGATTATTTCGGAGAAAAATCAAACCTTGGTTGGTTTTCATGGTTTTTAAATCCCAGCGGCGCGCCTATAGAGCACAGAGACAGCTTTTACGCTCCAAATACAACGAGTGTCTCCTATAAATTTGGCAATAAAGAATTTCATATCACTTCTCAGTCTATTCCAATTGAAGATCAAATCACTCATGTCTATACCGATTTAACTTTTAATTTTGGAATATGGAATAAGCTCGCTCGCCCAATCGTTCGCTATCAAGGGCAGAGCGTGATTGATCAAGACATCGTAGCACTCAACAACCAAATGGAAGTCATCAATAAATACGGCATAAATTTTTCAAATAGCACCGCCGATATTATTCATGTCTACATCGAATCCCTTAGAGAGGCGATTGAGAAAGGGGAAGATCCTCGCACCCTAAGCGAAAAGAAAAATAAAATAGAGTTTTGGATTTAATATGATCCCAGTGCGCTTTATTATTGAACTTGGAATTTTTTATTTTTTGATTACTTTAATAGTCGTCAAAGAAAAAAGAACATATCCTTTTTTTAATAAGTCCAAAGAAGACTGGGTCATTGATTTAAGTGGTCTTTTGATCCAAGGTTTTTTTATTCCCTTAGTAGGAGTTGCCTTTCTCTGGGGTATCTACAGTCAGGTTTTTCCAACCTTCAAAGGCGCTCTGGAAATTCCCGCAATATTGGCCTTTCTCTTAAACTTTGTCTTGGTAGACTATATCTATTATTGGTTTCATCGCCTCTATCATAAACGTTCGTTCTGGTTTCTCCACGCCATTCACCATAGTGCTCCTGAAATGGATATTCTCAATACCTCCCGAAATTCACTGATCTCACATTTTTTTCTGCCCTATTTATGGATTAATAGCTGGATGCTTTTTTGGCTTTCAGATCCCACACCTTACCTGCTTGCTCTCTCTGTAACTGCTATGCTTGATCTTTGGAGACACTCCACATTATACCCAGAAAAGAATCATTTTTTGACAAAGATCATCGAGTTCGTTTTTATCACCCCAAGACACCACTCTTGGCACCATAGCACATATGAGTCACGCAAATTTTTTGGAGCGAATTTTGTCTGGTGGGATTATCTCCACGGAACTGCAAAACAAATTCAAAACTACCCTAAAGATATCGGCATTCCCCTAAGAGGGAGCTTTCAAGACAAGCTTTTTTCCCCTTGGAATCTCTTTAAGAGAGAAGCGAGAGAAGAAAGATGACATTAACCGGGAAAATTGCCGCCATCTTGCCGCTGTTACATTTATTCATCATCCTTTTGAGTTTTATTTGTTTTATCAAAAACACAGATTTGATGAACGTTGGCATTCTCATATCCTCCATCTACCTCTACCCCCTTCTTCTTTGGCGTCTTCTCCACTTTCTAAGACCTCTAGAAGAAGGTGAATCTAATATCCTAGAAAAACAATACTCCCCATGGTGGTTTTCCCACCAAATTCAACTGATCTTTATTGCTCTTCCAGCGTTTGAGGGAGTTCTTAAATTAATCCCCGGTGCCTTTTCACTTTGGCTCCGCGCCTGGGGCAGTCGTATTGGAAATAATGTCTACTGGACACCTGGAGTGATTGTTTATGATAGATCATTAATTGAGGTAGAAGACGGAGTCATTATTGGAGAAAAGGTCATCTTTGTTTCACACGTCATCTCCCCAAAAAACTCAAAAGGATTGCTCCTTATCAAGAAAGTTCGAGTTGAAAAAAATGCTTTTATAGGAGCGGGTTCAGTCCTCTCACCAGGTTGCCTCATTCAAGAGGGTGTTCTCGTCAAAGCTGGAACAGAATTTTATCCAGAAAGCACTATGAGCAAAGATGGACTTATTAAAGGTAAAATAAAAGGGGCCTCATGATTAATGGGCTAAAATATCTCTACCTTTTGTTAGTCAGAAGAGAATATCAGAAATTTCTAAAAGCTTTAGAGACCCCATCTGAAGCCCAAAATAGAATTCTTCTCACTCTCATAAAGGAGCTAAATAAAACCACCTATGGTCAGTCCCTAGGAAGAATAAAAACTGTTAAGGATTTTAAAAACAAAGTCCCCATAATTGAATACGATCAAATTCGCCCCCTCATCGAAGTTCAAAAACAAAGTTCTAAACCTCTCCTCCACTCAAGACTTCCAAAAATTTATGAGTACACATCTGGCAGCTCTGGATCTCCTAAGCCTATTCCCTATACCCGAGATCTTTTAAAAAGCTTTCAAAAACTCTTTAAGATTTGGTCCTACGACCTTCTGTCAAACGCCCCACTCAATCTTAAGTCTCATCATTTTTTCATCAGCGTTTCCCCACTTTTTGGCGAGCATCAAGGCCTTAAAGACGACCGAGACTATTTAGGGGGGATCACGAAACTTCTGCTATCGAAACTTTGGCGTGGACATGAGCTAGGTCGACTTAAAAACCCCGATGATTATCAAGAAGCACTGGCAATTTCTCTACTCTGTGATCCTAAGCTTGAAATCCTCTCCATTTGGTCTCCTCGCCTCTTAGTCGCTTCTTTAGATTATATGAAAGGAAATTGGTCGAATCTAAGAACCATTTTGGCCCTTGGCTCCTATTCAAAACCAGGCTTCTCTCTAAATTTTAAACCCAGATTATTAGCTGAAGACTTTCATCAAGCAGACATCTTTCCGAATCTTAAGCTTGTCTCGAGCTGGGGAAGTGCCCACGGTGAAGCTGATTTTGAAAAACTTAAGATGCAATTTCCAAACACTTGGTTTCAAAAAAAAGGTCTACTTGCAACGGAAGCACCGATAAGCCTTCCCTTAGTAGGAGAAGATGGATTTGCTCCACTCATCACTGAAGTCTATTTTGAATTTAAAGATTCCACTGGAAACATTTATGACTTAACTGAAGCACGTGAGGGTAAAGTCTACGAACTTATTTTTTCAACGAAAGGTGGGCTGTACCGCTACAGCGTTGGTGACTTAGTCTTAATGAAAAAGTCAAAGACTCAAACATTGTTTTTTGATTTTATTGGACGAAGTGGCTTGGTTTCTGACTTATGCGGGGAAAAATTATCGGAAAGGGAGTTAGAAGAACTATTTAAAGACAATGAAAACACATTGCTCTTCTTTCCGGCAGAGGATCATTATATCGTTTTTGGAAATGAAGCTCAACAAGCAGATCTTCTTGAGGCAAAACTTTTAACCTCGCCTCATTATCATTATGCTCGCAAAGCAGGTCAGCTTAAAGAAATAGAATATATTAAGGTTGAAAAGCTACAAGAAAAAGTCATTGAGTATTTTACAAAGGTTCGCAAGATGAAGGCCGGAGACCTCAAACCTCAAAGACTTTATCCAAAATCACAAGATCAAGCTTTGGCAGCTTATTTAAGAAGCTGAATAAGGGCTTCATTTGGAAGAGCAGTAAAAAATTTCGCTTCTTCCATTAATTTGACTGAATGAATGGCCCCAGCACGAAGGGCTAAAGACTTAAGTGAGTTTAATTTTTTTTGTGTGTCACTATGGGCGTCAATTTCATCGAGGAACAAGCTTAATTCTACTTCACCAAGATTCAATTCCTCTTGTGCCAGTTTCGCCAAAGTATAAGGACCAATTTGCACCATAGAGAGAAAAGATTGAAAAAGAGTATTGGCGAGTCTCAATTCATCTTCGCTTAAAGCCTCTTCTTTAAAGAGGACAAGACCTGATCCATGATGACCAGCTTCATCTTGAACAATTTTCTTTAAAGCCGCTTTGAGATCGGAGGCCTTACAAGTTTTCGCGAGTTCTGAATAGTGCTCAATTCCCCAACCTTCAAGGATGACTTGAATTAAAAAAACTAAAACATTCTTGGGAGCGGTTTTAATGATTTCTTCTAAAAAAAGCAGGAATGAGTTATTTAAATGATCATCAGATATATAAGTCAAATAAGACTCAATCATAGAGAGATGTTCACTTTCTTCACCTGTAAAATGGGCGTAGAGTTTTCTCTCTTCAAATGTTTCTGATTCTAAAATCATCTTTGCGCCAAAAGCAATCCCAGCCTTTTCAATATGGTACGCTTCTTCCAGTCGATTTTGTCCAAGCTGACCCAGAATTCGCTGTTGAACTTCATGACTTGCCATCAAAAAAGCCGTAGATCGCTCTAATTTATACGACTCTGCCCCCCAGAAAATTCGGGCTTCACTATTTTGTGATTTCGGAAGGTGACTCTCCTTTTTTGTCAGGAGATTAGTTAAAATCGGACGTCTATTTAAATGAAGCGAGTCCATAAGAACATTATAGGTTTTCATCGGTACATTCCCTTCAAGAAAATTCTGCGAGTCAACGCAAGGTAGAGGCCATGAGGGAGTACTTTCTGGAGTAGATTTAATCCTCGAGCATCACTTCCAATGATAAGTCGCGCTTTGTTTGAGTCTTGCTGAATGGCCTCAACGACTTTATCCACAACATTTGATGCAGGAATTTCTTTTCCCTCTGAAAATTTCTTCATCATGCCTTTTAGGCCTTGATAAAATTTTGAATAGGCCGAGCCCTGATCATTAGTCCATTGAATATTTTTGGCAAAATCTGTGCGGTGTCGACCCGGGCAGACAGTACAAACTTGTACTCCAAAAGGAGCGAGTTCATAACGAAGTCCTTGTGCCAAACCTTCAATAGCAAACTTACTCGCTGAATAAAGCGAACTTAAAGGCATAGAGACCAAACCCATGATTGAACTGAAGAAGAAGATTTGTCCCCCACTTTCACGAAGAAAAGGTAGTAAGTCTCGAGTGAGTTTCGCTTGTCCATTAAGATTCGTATTCATTTGCAAGTCGATAAGCTCATCGCTGGCATCTTCAAGAGCGCCGTAGACACCAAAGCCTGCATTATTAATCAAAACATCTAGTTTATGATGAAATTTTTCTTGAATCGTTTTTACTAGGTTTTCGCGATCAGCAGCTGAAAGCAAATCTAATTCGAGTAAATGAAGCTCAGGATGAATTTTAAAACTTGCGCGACGAGACTCTAAGCTTCTCATCGTGGCAATCACAGTATGGCCTTTGGCGAGGAGATCCTCGACTAAAAGACGACCAAAACCTGAAGAGGCACCTGTAATGACGATAGTTTTTTTCATTATTTTACCACTACTCCAAAGAGTTCAGATAATTTGCCAAGTGTTGAGTCGCCAATTTTTTTCAGATTTTTCTGAATGATTTTGAATTGATAATAAAAAGGCATAAACAAGGTCATCTGGGCCAGACAAACGAGTTCATCACCTTTTTTCCAGTCAGGATTGAGTTTCACGAAATAAGAAATTCTCTCATTTTTAAGCATATCAACTGTGATCGGGGCGACATCTTCTTTGAGCGCATCTTTGTTTTGAATTTTTATTAAACCTAAGTCCGCGCGATAGGAATCTGCGAACAGACTTTCGCCTAAATGATCAATGAGCTTTTGAATAGATCTCGGCGTTTTTGTTTCAAACCGTGGGTAATGGGTTTGGAAATTATTGGCCATAAGCAGATAAGTCTTAAAGCCTTTGGAGATCAAAAACCAATAGAGAGGACTGAAAGGACGTCGAAGCTTTTGCATAAAAAGATATTTTAAAAAAGCGATTCCAAGTGCTCCTTGCCCCCAGTATTCTTTTTCAATAATGGTGTCGCCGCTAAAGACGGCGTGAATCGTTTTCTTGCCCTCTTTAACAGTAATATTTTTAAGGGTCGAAAAGCCTTGTATCTCTTGAGTTTTTTGATCTACCAAAAGAAAGACGATATCTTTATCATTCAAATCTTTAGTAAAGATTTCTTTAGTTGTATTCAAATAATAGCGATGAAAGATCGCCCACATACGCTCAACTTGAGCAGTGCTTAAACTAGACCTTTCAAGCGTGAGACTAGTTAATCTTTTCATGGGAGACCTCCGTTTTGTGTGAATAAGAATCACTGGCAAATGGAGTCAGTCCCCAGTTGGCGTAGTTCATTTTTTCTGCGTGCTGAATGAATTTTATAATTGAGTTATCTTCAATAAGGGGATGCTTGAAGTGAAATTTAATGGTTTTAAAAACTTCAGTATCACCTTTGGCAAAATAATTACCCACGTGACGAGTCAGTTCTAATAAAACAGCATTAACTAACTTTCCGATGAAGCCTTTTCTCTTTTTAGTCACAAGAATGGTTTGTCCTTCCGCTTGTCCGAGCTCATTTTGTCTAAGGGCGAACATAATATGAAAATGCAAAAAATCAGGGCCTACGGTCACAGTTCCGGTGTGTGCATTGAAATAGCACATGGAATACGTCAAAGGGCCTTTATAGAAACGCCCAATAAAACGAGTGAACATATTGGTATTTGGGACATTGGTGGTGTTATTAAATTGAATCGTTCTTTGATCGATGATTTTAGGTTCTAAATTAAGGTGCACAGGAAGTTTATGGACCGAAGTAAAATGATGGGCATCAATAGCGTTAATCATCATCACATTTGGATGACAGGCCTTAATAAAAGGAGTCCCGTGTAAAAAATCAACTTCTTGGTCTTTCAGTTCTGGTACATAAGGAAGAGGGCCCGGAATTTCTCCGCCTACCCATAACCAAATCATGCCGTAATGCTCTTCAACTAAAAATGATGGTGTCTTAATTCTTAAGTTTAATTTTGAACGACATGGGATATCTTCAAGATTGCCTTCGCGGTCAAATTTCCAGTGGTGAAAAAAGCAACGAACACTCTCCCCTTCAACTTTCCCTTCCGCCAAATGGGCCCCCATATGAGGACAATGAGCTTCTAAAAGCCCCACCCGTCCAGACTCTGACCTAAACAGCGCGAAGTCTTTGCCAAGCATTTTTAGATGCTGAATTTTGCCCTTTTTAAGGGAGCGAGATGGATTGACCCAGTACCAGCCTTCTGGAATTTTGCTGGTATTATTAAAAATTTCTAATTCAGTTAAAGCAGACATAGTCAGCTCCCCACAATTGTATAACTTACCTAAAGTAAGCAAATACTTTGCATTTATGGGGCCATGAAAATCCCCCTGAATTCAAAACCTTGAACTCATGGGGGGTGACTAAACTTTTGACAGTGGAGAAAAGGGGAACAGCAGGCCTAAGAAAGATGACTAGTTTTTATGAATTTTAAAAACACATCCTATATTACCATCTCGGTGGATTTGACAACTAAATAGGGTCGTATTTGGATTGTTTTTTTCAGCGAAGACGCTGACTCGTTTTTCAGAGGCTCTAACATAAGGACTAGAAACCTGTGAGAGTGTATGAAAAAAATCGAGCATGGCGTTTGATTTGGAATACACAGTGAATATATTTGAATCTTGGATAAACTGGAACGAGCTGATGTCCTCCATATTGATCTTAAACTCTAAGAATGCTTTTGTTCTCTGCCAAGTTCTCAGACTTGTGAGTGATATACTATTATCTTCGGTCGCATATTTGATCTCAGGATGTTTATTGGTAGAATTGGGCATTTTAGATGTTATCTCTTGAAAAGCTAGATCTGCAGAACCGTTAACTTTTACCTCAGCACTATAGTCGATTTTACCATTATTAAAAGTCACAACGCTATTACTAGAAAAAGCTGAGAATGAGTACAAGAGGCAAAATGCAAATAAAATTTTCTTCATAACAAAGTCCTAGGTTGATTTAATTGTTTCCTAGATAATAAAACTTTATTGTAAGAAAAACTCGGTCTTGAATTTTCTACTTGTGGATGTCAAAAAAATAGACAATCAAAATAAGTACCCACAGGCTTATGTTTGATGCAATCATTTGGAAACAGCAAGCTTTACTCGATCGAAAACTCAGCGTCTACATCAGAGTCAATCTCTGGCAATGAGCTCGGATCAAAAACCGGTCCATCATCTAACTGCAGTTCGAGATCTTCTCGGTAACGTCTTTCAAACTCAGAACCGTCATCATCGAGAAGACTTCTCTTCTCGCGGGCACGAACTTCCGGGGTGATGATAATACGTGGATCAATTCCATCAAAGCGCAAAGGCCGATTTTTTTCTCCGCTCCATTCTTCAGGCGTTTTATTCAAAAACACGCGCATTTTTTCTTGAATATCACGAATGGTTTTTTCTGCATAATCAGTTAACTTTTTGTCTTGATAAGACTGGGCATAACGAACAGGATTTGGCAGCAACATTGCGAGGAACGCCGCCTCTTTGGAGTTAATTCCGGAGGGAGGATTTCTAAAATAAAACTGAGTGGCGTTTTTAATACCGTATAAGCCGTCACCGTACTGAATAATATTCAGATAAACTTCTAAGATTTTATCTTTCGACAAGGTCTTTTCAAGCTCCATTGTTATCAATAGTTCCTGCAATTTTCTCACGAAAGAACGATCGTGAGAGAGAAACAGATTTTTCGCCAGCTGCTGCGAAATCGTGCTCGCACCTCTGAGCTTCTGACCATCTTGAATATAGTCTCTTAAAGCCTTTTTAATTTGCTCAAAATCAATCCCTGGGTGGCGATAGAAATCCCAGTCTTCACTGACAATAATCGCCGCCTTAAGCTCTGGGCTCATGTCTTTTAACTCAACCCAAGCCGCAGGTTTTTCAGAGACAAAAGAATAAAGAGGTTTTCGTTCTTCATTTAGCTCAATCGCGACATAGCCTTTCACTAACGATTGAATCTCAGTTCGAGGAATTGAGAGCCACATCCAAGCGGCCGATGTCAGCACAACAAAAATCATTAGCCCGAGAATAAGCAATAAAATCAGACCAAATTTTTTCATAATGTCTTACCTTAAGCGCGTTGGAGACGATAGATTTCTGATAATTGAACAGTCCCACTTAAGCAGCCATACATCAAGGCCGGAATATTTTTTGACTGGTCATTCATGTCCGACAAATCGAGGGCCGAATCAATTTGCTTTAAGAGAACATCAAGAGGAGTACAGGCCCGCTTGGCCGTTTCAAAAACAATTCTTTGGCGAAAGCCCAGTGCACGAGTATCGATTTCTTCAATCATATAGCTCATCACTGATTTAGAGGACTCTAAACCAAGTAGGCTTAAGCGCTCCTGAGCAGTTAGCTCTCTTGATTTAAGGGCAAAAGAGAGAAAAAACAGCATCAATACAAAAGCGACAATTTTCATTTTAGACTCCAAAAAGGAAAGATCATCACTTATTTTGTCGGGCCATCGCTAAAATGGCAAGTCTCTAAATAGGTCCTCAACACTTGTATAAACTGGGGCTTTGGTGTTTTGAATAGGATATTGCCCTTGCAAGAGAAAGGTTGGGAGGTTTAGAAGAGCAAACTCGTCTGTTGATTTATCCCCAATCATGGCCGCTCTCTTCAAATCAATCCCCAATTCAAAAGCTGCTTTCATGACAAGTTCAGGATAAGGCTTTCGGCATAGAGAGTGACCGGTATAATCTTTTAGTTTACCATCAGGGTGAAAAGGACTGGTATACCAGCGGCGAATTCTCACTCCAAACTCGGCCAATTTTTGATCAATCGCCTGATGAGTTTCATCGACAAATTTTAAAGTGAATTTTCCTCGGGCCACACCAGACTGGTTGGTAATAACCACCAACTCAACCCCTTTCTTTTGCAGTTTTTTGAGCTCTTGAATGACTGTCCCCTTCAAACGAATCAAGTCAAGGGAATCCAAATAACCTTCATCTTCAATCAACACTCCATCACGATCGAGAAAAAGCACTGGAGCGGAAGGGCCAGGCACTTTAGGATAAAGCATTTGAGATATAGGATTTTTAGAGGCCTCAAAAACTTCATCCACTCCTGCAGGCTTAAACCAACAGGCCATTTTTAATGGCCCTCCAACAGAAGGGGTTTCTCGAAGAGTGATTCGATTTAAGCCAACAGGCCAAAAATCACCAAAGGCATGATCATTTTGATTTCCAAATACTAACCCCACAGAACAGTTCTTTGATAAAAACTGCGGAAGATCAAACTTCAAAAAATCAGCAGCTTCTAAATAAACCACCAAGACGTCTTCCGACTTCCAATTCTTCACACTGTCTTTCAAATCAAGCCACTCCTGCTGACTGCGAGGAGGAGATTGAGTGAGGCACTCAGTAGTAGCTTCGAGTTCAGAAAGGGAGAATGGAGTTTTTGAAACGACGATCACCGATTACCCTCTTTTCTTTTTAAGGAGCAATTTATCTTATAAGCTTCTTGAATGAATTGATTCATGGGCTTAAGTCTGATTTGTAGGACACGACTTCCAAGGTCAATAACAAACGAACTTTTAATCCCTAGCTGATCTTTACTTAAGTCTTCCTCTATAAAGCGAAAATCTTTCAATGTTTCGTTAAGGGCAGCGAAAGTTAGAATCTCTGTCTGAAGTGAACCGTCACTAAAATGACGAGCGTTGAGTTGGATAAGATTCTCACTGGCAAAGCCACAAAGGGGCTTTAAACAATTGGCAAATAGCTGACGGTCTTTTTGGGCGTAACTCATAAGAAATTCTTTTAAAGGAGTGATCCGCTCATAATAGGATTGATAAAGTCGCTCTTGAAAAGCCTTGGGCAATTTGCCAGGTAGAACCTCAAGGCCCGCCTGAATCCAATCTTCACCAAAGAGCTTGGCACTTGTTGGAGTCAGACCTGCCATTTCATAAAAATCTTCTGCCAATTCTTGAAATATTTCAGAGCATTTTTCATCTAAAATTTTTTGATCGATCACGGCCGTTTCAAAAGGAGCGAAATACTTAGTGAGAAAACTCTTAAGACCAGCACTCTTGGTATTGATCGCCCCTTGGTCTTTATAAAGTTTTAAACTCAAACCCAAAGACGTCCCAACTCCCGACGAGTCTTGCAAAAGAATATCCGCTTCTCCAAATTCGTGGCCGGCCCCTTGCGAATCCTTGCCAAGCAAGTAGATATGCGTCCATTTGCTTGAAGATAACAAAGCAAAAGAGTCAGACTCTTTAAGATCAAGCACCACTTGCCGCGACCAATTCTGTAGCTGGCCAATCAAAGCGCGGTCAAAATCCTTGAGCCATTGCTCATAATAAATCAGGCGATCTTTTGATTCTCCTCCAAAATGCTCTAAAAAAGCTGTTTCATTACCGAGGGCGCGAGAAAGCTCTGCAGCAACGAGATACTCAAAAAGATGCCCCTTGTATTCGTTCACTAGGGCTTCCGCTTGAGCAGAGGTGGTACTCTTTTTTAGTCTCACTGGAACTAAACTCCTAACTCATCTTTTCCGTCAAAACCGAAAAAACTTCATGGCCATCTGATGATAAATTGTTCTAGACTATGCCGATGCCATTTGTCACAACCTAAGGTCCGAAAGTTATGAATAACTTTCCCTCAGTCCTCGAGTCTACGGCCGATTTGAACTATGATCAAATCGCTTCGCTTCTCTCTCTTGCTCATAAACTCAAAAGCAAGGATGAAGAAGATAGATTGCATTTCACTGGCAAGAAACCCATCATCGCTACATCCTTTCTTGAAAACTCAACCCGAACCAAACATTCATTCGCCATTGCCATCCATAAATTGGGAGCGACTTATATTGATTTTAACGCCGAGACCTCAAGCCTAAAAAAAGGCGAGTCTCTTGAAGAAACTCTTTTGACTCTCAATTGCCAAGGGGTTGATCTTTGTATCATCCGAACTGGCGTCTCTCACGCTTTCAAAGAATTTAAAAAAGCCCCGCCGATTAAAATTATCAATGGCGGTGACGGCACCAATGAACACCCCACTCAAGCGCTGCTTGATTTATTTACATTGCAGGAATGCGGGCTTCTGACTGAAGGCAAGACGCTGGCGATTATTGGCGATTGTGTTCACTCTCGAGTCACCCACTCGCTACTCAAGCTGCTGCCGCTTTTTGGCGTCAAGATTCTGCTCGCGGGCCCCGCTCGTTTCGTGCCTGTGGAAGAAGAAATTGATCCTAAATGGGTCAGCATCTCTCAGAGTCTTGATGAGGTGATGGAGAAAGCTGACTTTCTTTATTTGCTTCGAATTCAAAAAGAGCGCCATAGCAAAGGTTTTGAATTCAGCGAAACCGATTAT
Source organism: Bacteriovoracaceae bacterium UBA6166 (assembly GCA_002435795.1). Classification (GTDB taxonomy): domain Bacteria; phylum Bdellovibrionota; class Bacteriovoracia; order Bacteriovoracales; family Bacteriovoracaceae; genus UBA6166. Next base: position 332,353 of record DIUE01000016.1, read on the forward strand.
CATCAAAACTGGGGCTTGAGTCTTGATAAGCTAAAGAACTATAAAAAGTTTAAACCCATTCTCCATCCGGGCCCTGCCAATATTGGAGTTGAGATCTCTCTTGATCTTATGCACTCGCCTTATTATCTCGGCTACGAACAAGTGAAAAATTCTGTCTATATGAGAATGGCGATTATTCAAGCGATGATCCAAAATGGAGATCGCACAGTTGGCCAAATACAAGGCGAAAAACGTCTCTATAAATGAGGCATTACATAAAGGATCGGTATGACAATCAGTGAAAAAGCTTTTCGCCTACGCCTTAAGCAAACATCGATCGACCTAAGTTTTGCTGACGGCACAAAATTCAAAGGCTTTTGTTCACTCAAAGACACAGACCCAAAACTAACTGCTGGTGTTTGGGGAGAGATGGCCTTCACCACCGGAATGTCAGGCTATCTTGAAACCATGACCGACCCTTCGTTTTTAGGTCAGCATATTCTTTTTTCGAGCGCACAGATTGGAAACTACGAAGCGGACCCAAGAGATTATCAATCACCACGCTGTTTCGGCACAAGTTTAATGGCGCGCCATTTTTCGCCTAATCGTTTTCTTAACAATATCCTTGATGAGAACCAAGTACCATTAATCTCTGGTCTTGATACTAGGGCGCTCGTTAAATATCTCGTCTCTCATCCACTCGCTCATAAAGCGGTGATCGCACTTCCAAATCTCAATTTTGATTTCAGTAAGCAGGACTTGATTTGCAGCGAGCTCGCACGAGTGAGCCTCACCAAACCCAAAATCATCACGGAAGGAAAAGAGCCCATCGTCTTAATTGACTATGGTGTGAAAGCGGCGATTGTCGAAAAAGTCAAGGCCCTCGGAACTCCCCTCGTTCAACTTCCCTATAATGCAACCGCTGAAGAAGTCTTGGCCTATAATCCGCGCCTGATTTTTCTCTCAAATGGTCCTGGGGACCCGAGGGAATACACTTTTCAAGCGGAGCAGATCAAAAAACTTTTGAGATCAAATAAAACGATTCGCGGGATTTGTTTAGGCCACCAATTATTAGGGCTCGCTCTTGGAGCGAAAATATTGAAATTGCCTTTCGGTCAGCGGGGAACAAATCACCCGGTACTCGATCATTTTAGTGGTGAGATTCTCATCACATCGCAAAACCACGGCTACGCTATCGAAGAAGAGTCCTTTAAAAAACTCAGCCCTGAGTGGATGGTGCAACACCGCTCGCTTTTTGATCAATCTATCGAAGGCATTACCAGTGCGGATCATCTAGTGAAATCAGTGCAGTTTCACCCAGAAGCGAATCCGGGACCGTCCGACGGGCAAATTTTCTTTGAAGAAATCTCAGAGTATCTGACGAAAAAAACACCGGCCGCCCTCAACCCTACTCAAATTATCCCGACAGTTGACCTGCAAAAGAAAGTCACAAAAGACATTCCTTATAAAAAAATCCTACTCGTCGGTTCAGGCCCAATTAAGATCGGTCAGGCCAGCGAGTTTGATTATTCGGGAACACAGGCGTGTAAGGCGCTTAAAGAAATCGGCATCGACGTTATTTTGCTCAATTCCAATCCCGCCACTATTATGACTGATCCAGAGATGGCCTATCGCACTTATATCGAACCCATCACAAAAGATATTATCCAAAAAATTATTCTAAAAGAAAATGTCGACGCTGTTCTCTCTACCATGGGCGGACAGACGGCGCTTAATATTTGTGTCGAACTAGCTGAAGATGGTTTTTTAGAGAAACACAATGTCGCGCTTCTTGGCGCTAATGTAGACACCATCAGAAAAACAGAAGACCGCGCTCTCTTTGCAAAAGAGCTCGAAGGGCTTGGCTTTCAAACCGGCAAAAGATACACCGCCGATACGCAAGCGGAAGCCATTCAAAAAGCTTCCTCGATGGTGGGCTATCCTCTCATCATTCGCCGCGACTTCGCTCTTGGTGGTAAAGGCGCCGCTCTTGTTCATAACGAAAAAGATCTGCACGAAGTCTTCGCTACTGATATTAAGTTTCCGATCACCATGGAAAAATCCCTCCTAGGCCAAAAAGAAATTGAACTTGAAGTGATGGTTGATAAAGAGAAAAACGGCGTCATCATTTGTTCGATTGAAAACGTCGATCCTTGTGGCATTCATACCGGCGACAGTATCACTGTCGCTCCGGCGCAAACCATCAGTGACCGCTGTTATCAAAAACTTCGCACCATCTCACTCACAGTCGCTAAACATATGGGTGTTGTGGCAGGTGGCGCGAACGTGCAATTTGCCATTAATCCTGACGATGAAGATGATATCGTTGTGATTGAGATGAACCCCCGTGTTTCTCGCTCTTCGGCCCTGGCTTCCAAGGCCACTGGATACCCGATCGCAAAAATTTCGGCACTCCTCTCCGTAGGTTATACTCTGCGAGAGATTCTCAATGATATTACCAAGGCCTCTCCCGTCGCCTTCGAGCCGACGCTTGATTATGTCGCGGTTAAAATTCCGATATTCCCCTTTAATAAATTTCCCACCAGTTCAAAAATCCTTGGACCACAAATGCGCTCAGTGGGAGAAGTTCTGGCGCTTGGTGGAAGTTTCAATGAAGCCTTTTTGAAGGCCTTGCGTTCAGTGGAGATGGGCCTTGAAATCCCTAGTCTCTCACAACTCAAAACCACGCCGTTTGAAATGGACCGCGAGTATATTGAAGAGCGTTTGAAAACACCTTTTGAACTCTCACTTCTTACTGTACTTGAAGCTCTTAGGCTTGGGATTCCAATTGAAAAAATCTATGAACTCTCAAAGATCACTCCGTGGTTCACCGAGCAAATGAGTTTGATTCAAGAATTTGAAGAAGAGATCAAAACTCATCCTAAAAAAATTGAAGAAGCAAAAACTCTCCTTACGGCGAAACAAATCGGTTTCTCCGACAAACACTTGGCCTTCCTCACCAATCACTCGCAGAAAGAGTTATTGGCGCTTCGTTTTCAACACAAAATTTTTCCAGTCTATAAAGCTGTGGATACTTGCTCTGGTGAATTCATTGCAGAGACCCCCTATTTTTATAGCACCTATCAAGGCAGTGAGTGCGAAGCCAAACCTCTCTCTCTCAAAGAGCGAAGCATTGTGATTTTAGGCTCAGGCCCTAATCGCATCGGGCAAGGAATTGAATTTGACTACTCTTGTGTAAAATCCTGTTTGCATTTAAAGACCAAAGGGATCAGGGCCATTATGGTCAACTCCAATCCCGAAACCGTCTCCACCGACTATGATAGCTCCGATCGCTTGTACTTAGCTCCCCTTTACTCGGAAGACTTGTTTGATATTCTTCGCCACGAAAACCCAGAGGGCGTGATCGCCTCTTTCTCAGGCCAAACGGGAATTCATCTGCGAGAGAATATTGAGAAGAATTTTAGAAGCGAGTTTATGAAGTTTCGCTTCCTAGGCCCAAGCCTTGAAACCCTTGAGATCACCGAAGACCGCAAGCTCTTTGATGAACTCACAAAAAAATCCTCACTCGCTCACACCAAAACGAAAGTGGTCAGCGGACATAAGAATCTCGTCAATGCCATGGTTGAAATCGGCCTGCCAGTGATTATTAGGCCTAGTTATGTCATCGGTGGAGAATCCATGTATATCTTCTCGACCTTCGACGATATTCACGAACTTCCTGAACCGCTTAAAGACCAGCTCAAGCATTCAACCACAGCTTTTCAAGTGGAGAACTATCTCGAAGAAGCTATCGAGTACGATGTGGACCTCGTGCGCGATCAGTTTGGAAATTGTATCTTCACGGTGTGCGAGCATATTGAATACGCGGGCGTTCACTCAGGTGACTCTGGCATGATTGCACCACCTGTTGTTTTAACAACAGAGCTTTATCACGAACTCAAAAAAATCTCTGAAGAACTGGCGCAGAAACTTGAGGTGGTGGGCCCGATCAATTTCCAGTACGCCATTAAAGAAGGCAAAGTCTATTGTATCGAAGCTAATCCGCGCGGTTCGAGAACGCTGCCTTTTTTAAGCAAGGCCTTTAATCTCTCCCTTCCAAGTCTCGCCACCGATGCCATGCTCGGAGAGAAATTAACTCCATGGTCTCAAGAATCCGCTGATTATTTCTGCGTGAAACAATCGACTTTTCCCTTCGATAGATTTATTCACGATACGATTATTCTAGGACCCAAGATGCGCTCAACCGGCGAAACTATGGGACTCGATACGAATAAACATCACGCAATTTTAAAATCCTATCTCGGCAACTACCCAAAGCTTGACCAGAAAGGAAAAATCTTGATCTCTATTGCCGACACCCATAAAGCGGAAATCCTCCCTGATTTTAAAATCTTTCACGAAATGGGTTATAGCTTTCTTGGAACATCTGGCAGCGTGAAAGCACTCGCGACCCTTGGAATTCCATGTTCAAAAGTCGCTAAGCTCGACGAAGAGGGACTCACCATTGTGGAAGCGCTTAAGGACGATCAGATCGTGATGGTTTTTAATACTCCAATGAATCAAGGTCACTCCAAGTCTGACGGAGAGATCATTCGAAACACCGCTATCCAATACGGTATTCCGTGTTTTACGAGACCTGAAAATATTAAGGCCGTCATGCAAGCTTTGATTGGCTCTTATCAAGCGGACCCAAATGCTGGATTGACTCCTAAAAGCTTACAAGAAATTCATAAGCTCTCTCATGGGAGAAGACCTTGGTAGTGGCAAAAGTAGATTCAAAAATTTTCACCGCTCTTGATCAAATGAATCAAGAAGAGATCACAAGCTTTTTGCGCCAGAACAGCAAAGAGCTCTCTCAAATCAAGATTGGTCTGGAAGTTTTCTGTCGTTACGGCAAAGATTGGGTCGCTTCTTTGATGAAAGATCATCAGCTTGACCTTTTTCTCGACCTCAAACTTCACGATATTCCAAACACTGTGGCCAAAGCGATTCATTCTCTTGAAGGCCTACCACTCAAATTTCTCACCATTCATTTAAGTGGAGGACGGGCGATGATTGAAGCGGCGATAAAAGCTCAGCGCTCTGCTCTGCCTGATTGTCAGTTGCTTGGAGTGAGTTATCTCACTTCACTTGGCCCCGCTGACTTTCAAGAACTTTACGGAATTTCTGAAGCCGCAGTATCGGGCCATTTCACTAAGCTTTTTCAGTTGGCCATTGAAACCGGACTCGGAGGCCTTGTGTGTTCGGCCCATGAAGCGACACTAATGAGATCTCTCGAAGCGCAAAACAAGTCTGCAAAAAACATTCTCGTCTGCCCAGGCATCCGCTTCAGCGATGAGGGTCAACATGGAGACCAGAAACGTGTGATGGATCCCCTTCAAGCAGTGAACGCGGGCGCCGATTACCTCGTAATGGGCCGCTCTCTCGTGCAAGCGACAAACCTTAAAGAAAGACTCTCTCAATTAAAGCAGATGGGATTGATCAACTAAAGAGAGAATTGGAGCTTCTTACCTAACTTCTCAAAAATTCAAGCACAGTTGATAATAATAAAATGAAAACTCTTTTGTTGTTTCCATTCCTCTGGTTATTATTTGCCACAGATGCTCACGCAACCCAAGTCGCCATCGTTACAAGTCCTAAGGCCATTGTCTATTCAGATCAGGCACTCAACTCACCTATTGGTTACGTCAAAAATGGCCGCAAACTTCTAGTTGGAACTGTGGTGCGTGGGAGAGGAACAATCGTTCCCGTAGTTGTCGCAGGCAAAGTCGCCTATATTCAAATCAAAGATGTCGCCCTCTCCGATAAATATGCTGCCACTTTAAATGAAGGCTCTAATAAACCTCGAGTGCTGGAACACAAAGTTGAAGAAGATATTGAAAAGTTCGCTTTTAATTTCAAAGAAAATAATTATATGCTGCTCGCTCTCTCCGTTTCAGAAGCCGGCGGAAGTCTAACTGAAATCAATGAAGCTCAAGGATTAGAGAACACTCAACTTAACTCCTTTCAAATCATGTTTGAACATAGGCCAGAGATTTTTAATTATTCTTTTGGACTTGGACTGAGCTACAACACCATGACACAAGAAACCTATTCCATCCGCTCCATCACTGTGGATGCTCAATTCGCTTATAGCTTTCTGAGATCGCGCTTCTTAAGTTTAGAAGGAACCGCAGGCTTCTCTCTCTCTGGTGATTATCGGCTAGAAACCGAAGATGAACAAATTCGTGGAGCACTTTATGGCCACCACTTTGGCGCTCAAGCGAGATTTGCTCCTCGCGGAAAATTTGGATTTGTTTTAGGAATCAGACACAAATCCCTTATCCCGTTTGATTCTAAGAAGATTATCGGTGAGAATAACGAGGTTTATGAGCTGGGGAAAATTTCTGGTGTTGGATTTTACGGCGCCGTCTCTTATCGATTCTAATGCTCAATAAGCGTTCCATCTCGAACGTCATTATTTAATTTTTCATCCTTCGCCTTTTGCAATAAATATCGAATTCTCTCCGTACCAGTCAGTGGAACCACCGTCTCACTTGAGATCTCTCTCACCTTCAGTTCCTCAACCGCCGCTCTCTGCTCTTCTTGATAAAGTCTGCGCGCTTTGTGATCAGGGGTTTCTCTAAAGTACTCGACATACTTTGAGAAGGTAGAACCATACATTCTGTAGGAGTAGCGGTAGAGTGGATCAAGATGTCTGGCAAAGCTTTTCCCTTGTTCGAGGATTTGGATCATCTCCATCAAAAAATCCTTTCGACTTGGCACGTGCGACCAGCTTGAGTAGAGATAGGTCATACCTTTTTGATCCATTCGATCCTTCTGAGAAAGCGACCGAAACTCACCAAAAAGTGGATAGGACGAGTCTTCATTGGAAAATTTGTATGTGAGCTGTTTAAGAACCCTGTTTCTAAGCTCTACTGCAGCTGGCTCATGCAGGTAGCTCAAAAGACGCAAACGATAAAAATTTCCTTTCTCATACAAGAAAATAATTTCATTGCGATACTCTGGATCAAGCCCTTCTTTTAAAACTTGTGAATCTTTGATACCAAATTCTTGAATATCGAGAATTCCAATATTTCTTTCTGGGTAGAAATGAAAGGCCACAGTTTCAGGTGGGAAAAGCTGATGACGAAGCTTAAGGATATGCAATCGATAAACAAGTTCGTGGAAGTCCATCGATGAATAGGCCTTGAGTTGTGCCAAAGGACCTGCACCCTTTGCCGGTAAATTGAGATCGAGAGTAAAGAGATCTTTCCAAATTTTCTGTTCAGGAATTCGAAGAAGGGCGTTTCTAAAAATCGGCAATTCGAAAATTTTATCGGCGAAAAACTGCAAACGAAAGGAGGATTCACCGTCCGTTCTGAACTTTGCCATTTCTCGTTGATTAAAGCCGAGAAAGCTCACTCCTAACGAGAGTTGATTTTCATATTCTTCAATCAATGGAATAAGCATGAACTTGTTATGGTGGGTAGATAGTGGAATTTCAAAATGGGAAAAATGGAAAACTTTCCATTTCTCTGGGTCTCTACTTAAGTCTATATCAATGACTTCTTCGCTCGTTGGAGCGAGATACTTCAGTTCTTGCGGAGATAGAGTGAGGTAGGAGTTTTCCATGCCTTCTTGAAGCGCTTTTTGATAGGTGCGAAATGGTAAGAGAAAGGCGAAAACAGCAATAAAAGCTGTGAATATAAGCCCACTGAAAAGGGTGATGAAGGTTAATAATTTAAGTTTATTCTTCCTAATCATGTCTACTTATCGTCAGTATTTAGAGAAAGTTCAACAAATTTGAGCTTAAAAGTCGGGAGATGACTTAAGTCTTTCTTAGGGAGAACCGAAAAGAATTTATGAGGTAATTACCTAATCAGTAACAAGGTCTGTATTTTCATGAACAAGTCGGCCCTCTTCATCCTACTCGCAGCACTCACGACCCTTGGTGGTTGTTTTGATGGCGCCAGAGAGAGAAGATCCATAACGACCGCCCAAAGAGTTGCCACCACGCCAACGGCCTATCCAAATAATCAGCCAACAGGTGGCTCAATCATTCTGCCAGGAGGAACTGGTGGTAACGGTGGAACTAATACTCCAACGCCGACACCAACTGACCCGGCAAGCCTGATTCCAGAAGAATTGAAACACTGTAGTTGGTCTACAGATGGAGTGAATGGATTTGCTTCCACTCATAATCATCTCGGTGCCCATACGATTTGTCAGAATAAAAACAATGAACTCGATATCCATATCCAAGTTCGCACGCCAATCACCGACGCTCAGATTTGCGTTTTCCCTACTTATCATAGCGCACAGGCCTCAATTTATATTGGAGAAGCACGTTGCTTTATGGCCAGTAATTCAAAGACCATTTACAAAGTTTCGTTGATTAAAAATCGTCCGGGCTATACAAATTTTAAAGTGACGGGTGTGATAGTAATGAAGGATAAAGCTTATTTCTATCCACCACCGTATTACCAATATGCCTTAGCACCAGATGCTTATCTTTTTTGCTCACAATTTCTTGACCAGTATAAAGACTCTTCCTACTGTACCGCCTTTCGATCCGTTGGCGAGTATGTCTACGTCCAGTTTTAGATAAAAAAAAAGCGGCTTATTAGCCGCTTCTTCAAAAAACATTTTAGACTAAATTATTCTTCAGCAGGTGCTTCGTTGATTGATTTGAGTTCAACTTCGAACACAAGAGTCGCGCCGCCTGGAATCGCTGGAGGAGCGCCTGCATCACCGTAGGCCAGCTCTGGTGGGATCACAAGAGTGATTTTACCGCCAACACCAATCAGTTGAAGACCTTCAGTCCAACCGCGAATAACGCGATTAAGTGGGAATTCTGCATCATCACCACGATCGCGAGATGAATCAAAAACTGTCCCATCAATCAATGTGCCGTGATAGCTCACTTTTACATTTGATTCTTCAGAAGGCTTTTGGCCTGAACCAGCTTCTGTAATTTTATAAGCAAGGCCTGATTCAGTTTGTGTCCCACCATCTTTTACGAATTTTGCACGGTAAGCATCACCAGCAGTACGAACTTTTTCAGAAGCTTTTGACATACGCTCATTGAAAAATTCGCTGATCTTAGCTTGGTATTCCTCTGCATTTACTTGCGGAGTTTTCTTCATAGCGCTGTCTTGAAGTCCTTGAGAAATAGCGCGAACTTCAGACTCTTTAAGTTCAAGATGAGAAAAACGATCTCCCAGCATAGTTCCCACTGTGTAGAGAATTTTTTCATCTTCAGTAGACGGAGTCATTGATTTTTGTTCGTTACAAGCAGTCATAAAGACTGATGAACCAAGTAGTACGAGTAAGCTAATTTTTTTCATTGAGAAATCCTTTGACTGACATAAATGAATACTTGTTCATAAGCTTAACCGTGAACGGCGGCGTCGGCAAGTCTAAGATTTTAATAGCGATAGAGCGCACGCTTTCGTCTACGTGATTTCTCTTCAGCGCTCATCTCAAGATCGTGTCCATAAAGTGCTCTCTCCCATTCGCCGTACATTGGGTTTGGGAACACAATATATTTCTTGCCGAATTCCCGAGATAAAGCGTCAGTTAAAATATGTCTCTCGTTGGTGGATTTATCTTCGAAGTCATCAGAAAAATCCGTCATGACATCACCGAGATAAAGAACGACATCGTAATTTTGTAAAATATGCGCTCGCCTAGAATCTTTGCCCATAGAATGGGTACGCAGGAATAAATTCGATTTTTTGACTGGCAAACCCAACTCAATCAAATTCTGATACGTGGCATCAAGATGGCGAACCATTCTATTTGAAACAAAAAAGATCTCAAAGCCTTTAGAATTGGCTTCCGTCAAAAAGGCTTTCGCCCCAGGTACGGCAGCTGCGCGCTTAAGGGCAATCCACTCATCCCAAGTTTTAGAACTATAGGCATCATCTGTTAAAACCATCATCGCTTGGTAAGGACTATTATCGATCACAGTTTCATCAAGGTCCAAAACAATGGCCAACGGCTTAGAGGAGCGACCGGTTTTTAAACTTCTCAAACGCTCAGTTGCCGTATTATAGGCTTGATAACAAAGAGCCCGGTACTCTGCAGAATTTTGCACCCAAAGAGTCGCAAGCTCCAAGTATTCACTTGAAGAACGTTTGCTATTAAATTGCGAGCAACTCATGAACAAAAATAAAATGGCGATGAGACTTAAGGGTCTAGACCAATGTTTTCCATTATTCATTTAAATATCCTTATTTTGAAAAATATCCCGCTTCGTCTAAAGCAAGATTCGCAATCAAATCGCAGCGTTCGTTTTGTGGGTGACCCGAGTGGCCCTTAACCCAAATTGTTTTAAGCGCAGTAAACTGAGCGGAAACTTCATCAAGCTCCATCCATAAGTCTAAATTTTCTGGGGCCTTTTTATCGGCCTTCTTCCAACCACGGGCCTTCCAACCAGCAATCCAAGTGGACAAACCATCAAGTACATAACGAGAATCAGAATAGAGAAAAACCACGCTTGAAAAAGACTTTTTTTCAGCACGCATATACTGTTCAAGTGCCCGCAGAGACTCAATCGCTCCCATTAATTCCATACGATTATTGGTCGTCACAAGATCCACACCAGAGGCTTCAAAAAGCACCACGCCCTGCCCATCTTGACCCAACATCCCCCAAGCCCCAGGGCCCGGGTTTCCACGGCAAGCCCCATCAGAAAACAAAGCAAAAGCGCTGGGATTTTTTTGAATTTCCTCGGGCAAAGCTAAATCAAAACTTTTCTGCGACTTCGTTTCAGTGGGCAAGGCCTCGATTTCTTTTTTAAGCTCGATCAGCATCTCTTGCGCCCTAGCAGACGTGAGTGCCTTTTTAAGACTTGCAAGATTTCTTAAAAGTTGTTTTTTATCACTCACGAATAAACCAATTTCAAAAACTTTCTTTTGCCGATCTTTAAAACCTGTTGATTGAATTCAGGGCCTAAAACTTGCGTTTCATCGGTGAGTTTATCTCCACCCATTACACTCACGGCATTTTGCTTCAAGAGTCTTCGCCCTTCAGCGCGACTCTCCACCATTTCAGCGGCAACAAGCACATCCAATAATTTTGCCCCTGCACTTAAAACAAACTCTGGAGCATCATCAGGCACATCGCCTTTTTTAAAAATTTGTTCAAATTTTGCACGGGACTCTTGCCCTGCTTCTGTTCCGTGGAAAAAACTCACCACTAAAGACGCTAAATTTTTCTTGGCCTCATTGGGGTGAAGTGTTTCTTTGGCCAAGCTTGCGGCGATCTCTTCATACTCAGCAGCACTAAAGCCCGTGAGGTATTTGTAATACTCGAGCATCAAGCGGTCGGGGATGCTCATAATTTTTCCGAATTTTTCAAACGGTTCATCCCGAACACTGATAATATTCCCAAGGGACTTACTCATTTTCTGAGTGCCACAGGTTCCAGTGATAATTGGCAAAAGCATCGCCACTTGTGGTCTAAGCCCGGCTTCTTTTTGATAATCTCTTCCCATCAAGACGTTAAATCTCTGGTCAGTCCCGCCGAGCTCCACATCCGCTTTAATATAAACAGAATCGATGCCTTGAAGAACTGGATAAAAAAGTTCGTGCAGGCTCAGAGAATGCCCCTCTTCCAAACGATTTTTAAAAGTGTCATGGGATAAAAGTTTCGCCACTGTCGTCTGACTCGCCCAACGAATCACGTCCTTTAAACCAACCTGACTGAACCAAGCAGTTTGGTAACAAATTTCCGTGCGATCGCGATTCAAAACGGTGTAGACTTGATCCATATACTGCGAAGCATTGTAATCAATCGCCTCTCGCGTCAGCGGAGGTCTGGACTCATTCTTCCCCGAAGGGTCGCCAATGCTGGCGGTGTAGTCGCCAATAATTACGACTCCCGTATGGCCCAAGTCTTGGAACTGGCGCATCTTGCGGTAAGGGACGGTGTGGCCAAGATGCACTTCAGTGCTGGTGGGATCAATTCCACATTTCACTCGCAGTGGCGTATTGGTCTTAATTGAATGACGCAACATTTTGACGAAATCCTCTTCAGGAGTAATTTCAGCTGTGCCAAAACGCAAAATCTCCAGCTGGCGCTGAACTTCTTGCTCGAGCTTGGGGTCGAGGGCCTCGGGGGTCTGCGGGTGTGAAGCTGACGGTTTGTTCATTAATCTATCCTGGGAGGGTCAATAAAAGGATTTAAGAGGCATCTTAGCAAAATCACGGGCCTCCTTACAACCTTTTCTCGGGCCTCAACTTTTCATAAAGTTGACCCCGTGGTAGATCTGACCCTCAACTCTAAAAAGAGGTTCTCCTGTGTCCATCGACTTCGCTATTAAGGTCTATAAGCAGTATTTCAATTTCGCCTGCTCTCACTTCATGATTTTTGCCGATGGCTCGAGAGAGCCCCTTCATGGCCATAATTACCGTGTCAAAGTTAAGGCCGATGCCCCTGAGCTAGAGGGCGATATGGTTTTTGATTTTTTGAATATTAAACCACTGGTGCGAGAGCTATGTGATTCTTTGGATCACAAATTATTACTACAAGGCGAATGCCCACAATTGATCATCAATGACGAAGAACCCAATTGGAGACTTGAACTGCCTGATCAAACCATGATGAGTTTACCCAAACAAGATGTCTTGATTTTACCGATTCTCAATACCTCGGCCGAACGATTGGCGATTTATCTCGCGCAAGAATTAGAAGATAAAGTTTATAAAAAATATTCTTTTCGTTTCGCTCAAATTGAAATTGAAGTAGAAGAAACTCCCGGGCAATCTGCTGTCTATTTACATCGCTGTAAAGAAAGTGATCCAAGCCAAAGAGAATTATTATGAATTTCATCGAACTCAAATCTGGCCTCTCAGTAGAAGGCGCAAAAATCAAGGCCTATAAATCCGATGTTGAAGGCGCAGGGTATTTTTATCTGATGGCCGGAGTCCACGGAGATGAAGTTGAGGGCGTTTATGTTCTTCAACAATTATTCGAATGGTTAAAAAAACAAGATATTGAATTACCTATGATTGTGATTCCCATCCAAAATGTCGATGGTTACCGCGCTGGTACTCGAGTGAACTCAAATGGAGTTGATCTCAATCGCAATTTTCCAACGAAGTCTTGGAGCCCAGTAGTCCGAGCCGCCAAATACCACCCAGGCACTCACGCACTCAGCGAACCAGAAAATATTTATCTTCTCAGCCTCTTTAAAAAATATGCTCCACGCCTCATTTTCAGCCTCCACTCTTGGAAGCCGATGATTAATTATAACGGTGCCTGCAAAGACATAGCTGAGCTACTCGCCGCTCATAATCATTATATTACCTGCGACGATATCGAAGGACATCCAACACCTGGAAGCCTTGGCGATTACGGACCACAGGAAATGAACTGTCCCGTCCTGACGTTTGAATGCCCCTTGCTTGAATCGGGTCTTGGTCTCAATGAAATTTGGGAAGAGAACCGCGCGGGTATGCAGGCGATGATGGTGTCGGATATCCTTAAAAAGCATATCTTAAATTAAAAGGTCTTAACTAGGCCCAGCTGGTTTCAAAATTGCATTAACTACCTCAAGAAAACAAAGATAAGTGCCAGTGATGGCGTTCATCAAATGAGGTAGAAATGACTCAAAAGTCATTTATTCAATTTATGGCCGTAAAAATGCTCTTAGTTTCAAGTGCTTATGCCCTTGATTTAGAGAATAGCCCTGAGGCCGAAATCAGAAAAAACCAGCCTCTAGCGGTCACGACCTCCGCTTCGATTAGCTCAAATCTCTACAAAAATTCGTCAAGTGACTATAGTTTAAACAGTGATATCGCCATCGATCCAAGTCTTACTTTGGAAAATGGAACAACCCTTATTGGGCATATTTCTCTTTATAAGGACCTTAGAGGTGAGAGAAAAGAGCAGTTAAATGATGCCTATCTTGGCGGCATTAAGACGATCTATCGCCAAGGCCCAACATCAATAAGTTTCTTAGGCTTAGGCTTCCTGCCATTAAGTGAACTCTCTTATAAAGACCAAAAACTTCAAACAGCTATTATGTTGGCCCCGACATTTAATTTAAGTCTCGAAGAATTAGTGATTCCAGGCCTTAGAGTTTCACTACGTCCAAGCTTTCGCCAAAATTTTCACAAGTTTAAGACTTCGCTTAGTGGAAATTCAAACTTTGAAAGAACACTAAGTACCAGCTTAACTCTTACATACTATGCAACTGAAGCTGTTTTATTAACTTCAAGAAATACCTATTCAAGAAGTTATACTTATAACGGCAACGAAACTGATTCTTACCGGTTTGAACAATCTTTTACTTATTTATTCACTGCACGTGCCTCAGTGACCATTGGTCATTTGAATGGCGGGAATCCCCTAGCGGCCAACGGCATTGATACAGAAATCCAATTTTTAAATAGAAGATCATCAACAGTTTATACATCAGTTAGTTATACGTTTTAAGAGTTCGAAGGGAGAACGGAATGAAAAACATTTATCTAAAAAAACTTTCAGTAGTGGCTTTAGTGCTCATCTTTGGTTGTGCCAAAGAAATGGAAGAAAGACTTCCAGAAAATGCTGAGCGCGAGATTCACTCAATCGAGAGTTTCAACCAAGTCGTTGTCATCGAAACTATCGATGAGTCTCCACAGATTTTTAAAACCAGCAGCAATCAAGTTGAACAAGGCTTTCTTGCTCTAAATGAGTTAAAGCTTCGAAGAGTGAGAATGGTCGAAGGTCCAGCTCATTTAAGACCAGTTTTTGAAAAACTCAGAATCGAGTCAAGCGAAGGTCTTGAGCGTTTTGAAGTTCTTTTCAAACTCACTGATAATCGCCTGAATGCCTTCCTTGTCGCTGAAAACAAATTGCTTTCAAGTGCCAATAAACAATTGGTTCGCACTTATAAAAACCGTCAAGTCGTTCCCCTCTTTCATTACCCGACCATCAATTTTGGAACTTATAAAAAGCGTTTAAACTCGCTTGATGAAGCGACTCGCTTCCTTGATTTTGAAGTTACAAACAGAACTAGTGCTACCCACGTCCGTTTTACGGCCACTCCTGAAGGACGAAAGCTTGATGGTTTATATGGAAAACCAGACTCATCAATCTTTTTAAAATCTTCACTTCACGGCAAACACTGGAATCCAGCGGAACTTGCAAGATTTTTTGATATCAGTAATTCAAAAGAAACAGTGAGTTTCTTAAGCACCAACAGCAATATCGTAAAAACAGAAATTATCGACAATAAACTCTTTGTTTACAGAGTTGTTTCTAAAGAAAGTCTCGACCCAATTAGCGAGCGTTTCCTTGAAAAAGGTGACCTAAGAGTAAAAAGCTGTGAAGCGGAAATCAAGGCGCAGTCGAACCTAAAGAATCAAAATGACTGTGTGCTTGTAGCGGTCCTTTCACAAGAGGTAAACCACGTCAGACTCGATCTCACCACAGATAATGGCGAGATGGTTGGAACTGTAGAAATCAAAAAAGATGTTGATAGTAGACAAACGAATCTCGTTGAAATTCCACTTGAAAAAAGAGTGCAACGTTTTAGATTTCAAGACGAAGCTGCCATTGAAGAAGAGAATGTCTTCAGAAGAAGAAATATCGACAATACCGTTCACAATAACGCTCAAATTAAAAACCTAATGAAGATTGATCTCGGTCTTTCAGGTCAGGTTAAAACTAAACTTATCGGGGAGAACCTCCTCTTCCTAGTCCCAAGGGCCATCAGCAGCCTTCACCCATTTGAAATTGCCGCTGTAGAAAGTGGTGACCCGAGAT
This sequence comes from Bacteriovoracaceae bacterium UBA6166, assembly GCA_002435795.1. Lineage (GTDB taxonomy): Bacteria > Bdellovibrionota > Bacteriovoracia > Bacteriovoracales > Bacteriovoracaceae > UBA6166. The sequence goes on from DIUE01000016.1 coordinate 348,034, forward strand.
ATGATTATTGTTCAACTGATATTCAGTGGAATAGCGAAGAGGCCTGCGTGCTTGTTCCATTGTTCTCAAGAAAAGTCACTTATTCTGATATTCGTTTGAGAATTAATCAAAACAACGATTTACAAGATATTGTTGTAGACACTGGAGTGGATCGCAAGAACTCACAGCTAATTCAAGTTGATATCAATTCAGCAGCAGAAAGATTTAAATTCACTGAGATCATTGGTTTCGGAGATAGCGTTGTGACAATTAAATCACAACAATTTGATCTTAATTCAGAGTATCTCTATGTTCCGATGACTCATGGAACTCCAAGAGAAGTAACAGCTGCAAATCCATTCTTCCAAGGAAACGAAAAGATCGTTCGAATGAGATTTGTAAGAGAAGGCCTTGAGATTTATGAGCAGGAAAGAGATGAAAGATTTAGAAATAATACTCTTAATGACAAACCCGTCATTCTTATTCCTGGCGCACAACTTGGCTTCAAATGTCTTGAAGATGCACAAGGTGATTGTACACTGACAACGATCCCAGACACTCATCTTACATGGGATAAAGCTCCCATCTTTTTGCCAGAATTTCGCTCTATGAAAATTCAAGAACTCAACACTCTTGACCTTTTCGGACATGAGTCAGACCCGTGTATCTTCCATGTTGGCACTCAGCTTGTAGGTTATACAGTAGAAAAAGGTGTTCTTAATATTGAACTTGAAAAAACCTATAAAACAAGTGATAGCTGGAGATGTATTGCTGAGAATTACTTCGCGGATACTGTTGATTACACTGGTTTTTCAAATGCTGGCTTCAAAGTTCAATTCAACTACTCTATGGTTAAGCTTGATAACCTTGCTTCAAAAGACTATCAACCAGTTGCTTACCCTGTTCAAGAGCATAGCGAATTTGGTTTCTTCAAAAACTATAAACAATCACTGGATAATTTCTTTGATGCGAGAAGAATGGAAGAGTCTTATTTACTAAACCGTTGGAACCCAAAAAAGAAAGATCTTGTTTATCATTTGAGTGATTCATTCAACGAGCCAGGACAGGAGCTTATTAAAAAAGCCACCTATACTGCCGTTGACGGAATTAACCGCTCATTGAAAGAAGCAAATGCTGAGATCCAAATTCGTTTAGTAGAACCATCTGGTAAGAAACCAGGGGATCTACGTCATAATGTCATTCAGTTAGTAACTGATCCACTTTCAAATGGTCTTCTCGGTTACGCTCCAAGTGTGAAGAACCCACGTACAGGTGAAATCGTCAGTGCCCATATCAATATGTACTCAGGTGTTCTACAAGGAATGACTCGTAGAGTATGGGAAAACATGGTTGATCATTCAATCAAAGAAAAGGCCCGTCGCCAACTTGAGAGAGCGAAGAGAAATCAAGCTACGAAAAACAATAATGATCATGATGACCATAGCGATGAGCTTGAAAAATTCAATCCAAGACAATTAGAGAGAATCAAGCACAGAAATACAAATTTGCTGAAATTAGCAAGTGGTAATAGCAAACTCCATAGCAGTGCTCTCTCAGGAATGGACAAAAGAGCGCAGAACCTTATGCTCTCACGTTTAAAGCGCAGTATTCCAGCTAATTATGTTGAGGTTAAACAACTAACAGCACTAGAAATTAAGGCAAAGAAAGAAAACGAAAGACTAGACCACTGGGCGCGGAACAACGCTTATGCGGAAGAGTTTTTTAGAGTCGCTCATACAGCGAAGGCGCTTTTACCTGGCACAGTTGAAATCCCAGGAGTGCTAAATAACGACGGAACTCTAAAGAGATGGGATCTTTTAACTCAGACTCAGAAAAAAGCTGCCGCAGATATTATTGTCCCGTACGCTTATACCTCAACTTTCGTACACGAATTTGGTCATAATTTAGGTCTTAGACATAATTTCTCTGGTTCATTTGATGCCGCGAACTTCTATTCAGAAGACGAAGCAAAGGCCCGTGGACTCAGACAAGCTCCGGCTTACAGCTCAATTATGGACTATGCCTTCAGTGAAATGAACGAATTGACGATCTTTGGAAAATACGACGTCGCGGCCCTTCGTTTTGCTTACGCCAGAGAAGTGGAACTTAAAAATGGTGAGTTCGTTAAGGTTGAAACAACTTTAACCGACCTTAAAAAACAACTTGAGCCAATTGCTAGCGAACTTCGTGGCCAAGAAAGCTCACTCAGACGAGAAGGTCGTACGGCAGAAGCAGAGCAAACAGCGCTTGCAGCAAGCCAGTACGAACTTAAAGACTATAGATTTTGTACTGATGACAACGCGGGATTAAGCTCAACTTGTAACCGTTTTGATGAAGGAACGACTTTAGTTGAAATCACAAAACATATGATCGAAAGCTATGAAGATAGCTATAGATCATTAAACTTTAGAGATGAGCGAAATGAATTCAAAGATAGTAACCTACTTGGTATTACTCTTTGGAATATGCGCCGCTTTGAAAAAATCAGAGATGTTTTTGAGGAGTGGGAATTCTTCACGACTTTCTTTGATGAAGCACTTATGGTTCAAGGTTGTGGCCCGTCTGACCTTGCTCTATACCCAGTTTGTAAGGATATTAACGACCGCAGAGACAGTGTGATTCTTGCAGGTGAGTTCTTCCTCAAAGTTTTAAAAACACCTGATCACCTCTGTGCTGTTTTGAAAAATGGCGAAGAAGATCAAGCGCCAACGATGATCAATCTTGGTGATTTCTACGAAGAGCATATGCAATTTGATGCTGCTAACAGAGGGTATGTTCCGAAATCTTGTTTTGATAGACAAGTTGTTGAGAAAATTTCAGAAATTGAAAATGGTTCAGTGATTGCGCAAGCTGGTCAGTACTTCAATGATATTAGAGGAAATGACGACCGCTTTATCTATGCTGATGACAGAACAGTCGTCGGATCATGGGTTGATCGCGTTCTCGCTATGAAATCACTCCTTCAAAGAGAGAAAAACATTGGTTTAACAGAAACCGGTCATATGGCCCTTGCCGATCACCCGGCAATTCAACCACAGTTTTTCTCATTCATGTCTCACCTCTTGCTTGATACGCCAATTGAAGAAGGAATTGCTTTTACTGACCGTGCTGGAAATAAAATTCCACTACCATATTCAGTCAATAAATATGTTATTAAGTCGACAGGTGATAATTTAACTTTCCTTAAATCGTTCCTAGGACTTAATACAGACAGTGGGGCTGAAACAAGTTTCGCTCAACCGCTTCTTGCAATGGTTGAAAACTTTGGTATCACCAATGATCGCACTCGTCGTAACCAGTCGATTCAATTGCATAATGATTTTGCTGTGAGAAAAGCAGATATTTCACAACAATTAAACTCTGATTTCCTCAAGAGTTTAGCGATTGATGATACGATCTACAGCGCCACTCAGGCAAACTACTTTGCTTCGCAGATGTTGAGTTCAATTGAAAGCTTAGAGCTTCTTAAAGAAGTTCAAAGAATGGATGCAGAGTTGATTGCAAAAGTCGTTAACGCTAGATCAAACCCTGATCTTCCAAGTGGTCTTACCGACGTAGAGGCTTTTGCGATCACAATTCCGGCCGCTACTTTAGAGTTGTTGATTACTGTTGCAAACAGTGGTCAGCCAGTCACGCTCGAGTTATTCACACAGGCGTTTGGTCCTCAAAATGGTCCGCTTGTCTACTTCGTCTTCAATGAATTGAGAGCAGAGGGTCTTTCAAGAATTCTAGAGATGCAAGCGACACTTGGCACGACAGCTCCAGCAGACGCTTCTGAAATTGAGCAAAGACTTTACCAAATCGATTTAGAAGTAATGGTGAATTTTATGGAAGGAACGCTTGAGCAAAAGATCGAGCACTACAAATCAGTGATTCGTTATATGCCAGCGAATAAGAGACTTTAATCAAATGAAGAAAAAGAAAAGGCCTGGAAACAGGCCTTTTTTTATTTGGCGAATTTAATGACTTCGACAGGACAAGCTTCAGCCGCTTCTTGAATCAATAAACCATTTGTGAGTGGAGCATCGGCGCGAATCACACAAGTATCGGCTTGAACTTCAAAGACCTCAGGAAAAATCCCTTCGCAGGCATCACACACAATACAACCAGGCTCAATCCAAACCTTAGATACAGCAAAATTATTATCCGCAGCCGCCGCTCCAGCACCCGCCGCACCTGCAGCCGCGAAATCCGCCGCAAAGACAGGATTCGTCGCAAGCTTCAATGTTTTGTTTGTTTCAGGAAGTGGATCAGCGATGAAGCTTCTCTCAACAGTGTGGTAGAGAACTTTTTCTTTTTCTTTTTTGTTCTTTTCTTTCCAAGCTTCAACGGAAGTTGAAGCTCCATGGAATTTTTCTTTAAACTTCGCACCCTTCATTTCAAATTGATGAGTTAAACCATCACGAATTGCCATGACTTCAATTTGAACAAGAGCATCATCAAAACCTTTCGCGTTCCAAAAGGCTTTCATCCCTTCACCGAAATCGACTTCGTGGGCGAAGCTTGACCCCTGGCCTTGAAACTCCTGTGAAATATCAACTTGAGTTGGGCTTCCAAACGGATTGAAAAGTCTGAGTTTGATGCGATCAAAACGGGCCGGCTCCCGTGAGCTATCCCAACGGAAAACAAAAGCAAAACCTGTTTCGCGGTTTTTAGGCTTGAGAAAATCCACTCCTGGACGCATGAAAAGAAAGTGGAACGCACCAGAGAGAAGGCTCATCAAACCTAAGGTCACAACTAGACCTACGGCCAAAAGAAGGGCGATGCCACCTGCAATTAAACTTGTGCTCACTTCAAAACTCCTAGAGGGGATTAATGTTAAAGAGTATAAACAAATCAAAGCACTTAGGCCAAATTTTTCAATTTAGACAGGCCCAATCGGCGGAAAATTTATCACCAGACACAACTCTCCTTCTCGCACCTCCGCTAGGGCTCGAAGCTGATAACTCGAATCCTTGATCCAGACTGGTTTCTCAAGACTTACTCCCTGCGCGTCAAAACGAGACAATGAAAGGCGAACCCCTTGAAAAAATCTCTGCTGCAGCTCTTCCGGGAGTTCTAGCGTCTCAAAAGGCATCATGGCCGTCGGGCAAATTCCGTACTCTAGCGCCTGATTTAAACTCCATTTATTTGTGTCAGACTTCGGCCCTTCAAGATTAGGCAAACCCACGATCTTGTTAAGTGCTAAATCTCCGATCGCTTCTCGCTTAAGTTCACTGAGATGACCTTTGAGTTCAAAGCACTTTAAAAAATCCTCAAAAAATGTCCGAATATAAGTGCCCGACCCTACTGTTGTTCGAAAAACAATTTCACGGGCCTTCTTATCAATATTGAGAATTTCAAAGGAGAGAATCTCTCTTTTGACCGCAGGCTTTTCAATCATAATTCCCGCTCTAGCATATTCGTAGAGAGGCTTACCTTCATGTTTTGCGGCGGAAAAACTCGGTGGAACTTGCCAGTAATCTTGCGCCATAAATTGCTCTCGAATCTTTTGCGAAATCTCACGACTTTCGGTTTTAAAAAACCGATGGGATTCTAGCTCAGCGGGCGATAGGCTTGCGATCACCTGACCTGTTTCATCAGCTGAGTCGGTTTGCTCCCCAATTTTCCCCACCGCCAAATAGGTTTTCGGCAAGTACTCGTGAACAAGGTCGTTAAGCCTGCTCGCTCCTGCAATACCGACTAAAACAAGTCCGCTGGCGAAGGGATCAAGAGTTCCAAAATGGCCGATTTTTCCAAAGCCGTGAGGGAGTTTTTTTTTCAGACCGTAGACCATGTCTGAAGTTGAAAGCCCTTTTGATTTATCCAAAGGATAAATCAAAGGAGGGAGAAGAATGCTTTTTGGTTTTTTCACATCGATCTAATTAAAGTCTCGACCGGCCTTTGATTCGCTCTTTAAAAGATCGTCGATGGCCTTTTCCGCTTCAAATTGAGCGTCGTACTTAAATTCGATAGCAGGAACAGCACGAACATCTAAGCTCTTCGCCAGAATTGATCGCACACGACCGGCAATGGATTCAATGGCGGCATGGGCCCCTTCTTTTTGATCTGGGCTAAAGGTGTCCCAGTAAAGGGTGGCGACAGAATAGTCTTTGTTCAGCTCGACTTTTGTGATGCTGACAAATTGCAAACGGGCGTCTGCAATTTTCGCACGTAAGATCGAATTGACCTCGCCGAGGATTCGATCTTCATACTTGTCTCGCTTAAAATTCTTCTTCTGCGCCATAATCATTTACCTTAAAGTGATTGTTCACTTTCTGCAGCGGCTTCAGCGGCAGCTTTCGCTTCTTTTGCGGCCTTGGCTTCTGCTTTTTGTTCTTTATCTTGGACGTCTTCAAGCTTACGTCTCTTCTCGATGACCATATAAGCTTCGAAGATATCCCCTGACTTCAGATCGTTGAAGTCTTGTAAGCCGATCCCGCACTCAAAGCCGTTCTTCACTTCTTTAACATCGTCTTTGAAGCGCTTCAGACTTGAGAGCTTGCCATTGAAGACAATCTTCCCATCACGAAGAAGGCGAATATGACATCCCATCACAATCTTGCCGTCTGTGACGAGAGATCCTGCAATCATGCCGATCTTAGGCACAGTGAAAGTTTCTTTAACTTCCGCACGACCTGAGAACTCTTCAATAAATTCAGGATCAAGAAGACCTTCGAGGGCCAGCTTAACGTCGTTGATCAATTCATAAATAATCGAATAAGTTTTGACATCAATTCCATACTCTTCAGCAAGTCTGCGGGCCGTACTTAGTGGGCGCATATTAAAGCCGATGATCACGGCTCCAGATGAATTGGCCAATTGAACATCACTATCACTCACGGGCCCGACACCACCACCGATGACCTTAACTTCCACTTCTTTAGTGGCAAGTGGCTCGAGAGATTGTTTGATCGCTTCGAAAGAACCAAGCACATCTGAGCGCAGGATAATATTAAGAGTTTTCTTCTCAACACCCTCACCTGCAGCTTGAGCAAAGAAATCTTCAAGAGTAACAGTTTTCTTGCCTGGAACACTTTGCATGGTTTTTCTTTGATCTTTTCTATTGGCGACAATCTTTTTAGCTTCGCGGTCGTTTTTCACGACGTTTAAAAGATCTCCTGGAGTTGGAGCTTCTTCAAGACCCAAAACCTGAACTGGAACTGAAGGCCCTGCGGACTTCAAAAGCTTTCCAGTATGATCCGTTAAGCTTCTCGCTCTTCCTGTAATCTCGCCCACAACAACATGGTCACCTTGATTTAAAGTTCCCGACTGAACAAGAATAGTCGCAACTGGACCTCTTCCTTGTTCAATTTTAGATTCAATCACGATCCCTTGAGCTGGACCTTTTGGATCAGCTCTGAGTTCTAGAATTTCAGCTTGTAGAGCGATCGCCTCTAAAAGGGCGTCGATTCCATCACCTTTGAGAGCAGAGATTGGAACAAATTGAGTTTCACCACCCCATTCTTCCGGCGTGATATGAAACTCTGTCAGCTCTTGTTTAATACGGTCTGGGTTAACCCCTTCTTTATCCATTTTGTTAACCGCAACGATAATCGGCACGCCCGCTGTTTGGCAGAAACGAATCGACTCTCTCGTTTGTGGCATCACACCGTCATCAGCGGCCACAACGAGAACCACGATATCAGTTAAGCTGGCCCCACGCTGTCTCATCGAAGCGAAAGCTGCGTGACCTGGAGTATCGAGGAAAGTCAAAGTTGTATCAGCTACATCAACAGTATAGGCACCAATATGCTGTGTGATCCCGCCCGCTTCACCTGAAGCGACTTTAGCATTACGAATGGTATCAAGCAGGGTTGTTTTCCCATGATCGACGTGGCCCATAATGGTAATAATCGGCGAACGCAAAGGAACACTGCTATCTCCACCTTTAGAACTTGCCGCTTTCACAAGAATTTCATCTTCGTTAAAGGCGACGTTCTCAACTCGGTAGTCGTACATAGCAGCAATATCAGTCGCTAATTTAATCCCGACATAATCACCGGACTTGATCAATAAATTGAGATCAAGACACTGATCGACCATATCTTTTAGTTTAATAGAAAGCTTGCGAGCAAGTGTATCGACGTCACAGCCTTGAACAATCTTAACCACTCTTTTCGCTTCTTTTACTTCAGTAATAAATGTCTCCTTCATTGGACCACTAAATGATTTCTTCTTCTTGATGGTCGTATAAAGAGGTCTTCCACTACCAGAAAGAGCGGCGTAAGACTTAAGCTCTGCATCTGCTTTAGTTTGATTAAGAAGCGCCGATTTAGAGGCCACAACTTTTTTACCAGACATCAATGTCGCTAAACCACCAAGTCGCTTTTTAGCGCCGGCTTCTGTTTTTTTCTTTTCATCGTCATCATCATCCGACACAACGACTTCATCATCTTCTGCCGCAACTTCTTGCTCTGGAATAAAGACCGGAGTAAAGCGGTGAATTTTTTCTTTGAAAAGTTCTTTCTTCTCTTCAACGGTCTCAGTGTGATCCGTTGGCCCTTCAACAACAGCTGCAGCCGGAGCTTTTGCTTTAGTCTCAACTGCAGGACGAGAAATCACTCGTAAGCCCGTGGACTTGGCTTCTTTCTCAGGAGATTCTTTTGAAGAACTCGAATCCGAACTATCGTCAGAAGTCAGAGCAGCAAATAAGGTAGATGAACTCTCAGAAGGTTCAGTCGTTTCGATTGTGCCATCAGCATCAATTTTACGACGAATAACGGCTTTTTTGCGCTTACCATCGGCTCCAGTATCGCTAGCGCTCTCTGCGTCTGCTTCTACTTTTGCAACAGGTGCCGCTTTTTTCGCTTCTGCGGGAGTGGCTTTTTTAACAACTTTTTTCGCCACTTTCTTAGTGGTCGCAGCTTTCTTCGCCGGAGCTTTCGTCGCAGTTTTTGGAGCGAGTTCAGCTTTGACTTTTTCGACTTCGTCATCTTCAAGGGCCGACATGTGATTTCTCACGGCGTACCCCTTAGATTTTAGGAACTCCACCAAATCGATGGCCCCCATGTCTAGGTCTTTAGCTAATTCAAAAATCTTTGTGGGCATTCAACTACTCCCTAAAGTACATTATTTAAGTTTAAAAGCGGCCAATTCTTCTCTAAGTCTTCTTTCAGCATCAGAAAATTTATCTTTGCCGCCATCTGCTGATTCATTTGCATTTTGATCAATCGCCCCTTTATAAGCAGGCACTGCCGAAGCTGAAACGAATTCTTCTTCTTCAACTGGAGCGAGTTCAATTGAACCGGCTTCAATCGCATCAGTCGCGGCTTTCAAGATGGCTTCTGCTTCACTGACTTCAAGCCCTAAGGACTCGCTAATATCAGCGGCTTCAGTACCCACAAGATCACCGATATTCATCACACCAATTTGTGTCAGAACCTGTGCTCTTGCATCGTTGATACCGTCAATTTGCATGAGGTTTTCAACGGACTTCTTGATTTTTTCTTGAAGCTTCGTTTTAGAGATAATATTGATCTTGTAGCCCGTTAGCATGGCGGCCAAACGAACGTTTTGTCCTCTGCGACCAATGGCCAGAGAGAGTTGATCTTCTTCAACCACCACGTCCATTGACTGCTCTTCATGATCACTTCTAATATTGGTAATTTCAGAAGGAGCAAGGGCAGAGCGCGCAAACGTCTCAACATCAGCTGACCACTTCACGATATCAATTTTCTCACCTTGGAGTTCATTCACAACGTTTTGAACTCTTGAGCCTTTCATCCCAACACAAGCACCAACTGGATCGATTTCTTTATCAACCGAGATCACCGCAATTTTCGCTCTCATCCCTGGCTCACGAGCCGCAGATTTGATCACGATAGTGCCGTCTTGAATTTCAGGAACTTCAACTTCAAAAAGCTTCACAAGGAAAAGTGGTGATGTTCTTGAAAGGCGAATCTCAGGTCCACGGTTAGTCATCACAACTTCTGAAAGATAAGCTTGGATTCTGTCCCCTGGCTTGAAATTTTCAGTTGGGATAATTTCACGACGTGAAAGAACGGCGTCCGCTTTTCCAAGATCGACAATAATATTGCCTCTCTCGTAGCGACGAGCAATCCCTGTAATCAACTCACCTTCACGGTGCTTAAATTCAGCAAAAAGAATTTCTCTTTCAGCATCCCGAACTTTTTGAAAAATAATTTGGCGAGCGGTTTGAACGTCAACGCGAGTGAAGTTCGGGTTTTCAATACGAATCCCTAATTGATCGCCGACCACAACATCTTCATCGAGTTCTTTGGCTTCATTAAGGTTGATTTCGATAATCGGGTCTCTGACCGCATCGACGACGTTTTTATATTGATAAATTTCAATATCGTCATCAGATTCGTTATAGCGAGTTTCATATTCACCTTGAATCCCAAATTTCTTTCTCGCGGTCACTAAAAAAGCTTGTTCAATCGCTTTCACGACGATGTCTTTTTCAATTCCACGGTCTTTCCCTAATTGTTCGATCACTCGTCCTAGTTCAGAAAAATTCATTTCGTATTTCCTCTGTCAATGCTCTTTATGATTGAGCGACGTTTCTAGATTTGCTTTTTTAATATTTTCAAACGGTATCTTAACTTTCATTTCATCGATCAGTATTTCAATTCCGGTCTCATGCACTCCGGTCATTAAAGCCACGAACTTCTTATTTTTCTCAACCGATTTCGGCAGCCCAGGATACTGGGCGGCATCGATTCTCTCTCTCAAAGTTAGGCAAACATTCTCGCCCGCGACTTCTGCAAAATGAGCACTGGTTCGAAGCACGCGAAACAACCCGGGAGAAGAAACTTCTAATGTCAGTTTTTCTGGGACCCATTCTTCTTCAAGAAAGGGGGTCAAGGCCCGGTCTACGGCGATGCAATCTTCGATAACTGCCGTTTTGGTTTGCGGGTTCCGGATGTATACGCGAAGTTCATAGCTTCCTGGCAAATACTCTAAATCGTAAAGCTCAAGCCCCGCTTCTGGGACGAGCTTCTCGCATAAATCATAGAATTTTTTTTCCAGTCCAGTTCGATCTTCTTTTAAAGCCATACTCTCTCAACGCTCACTCAAAATACTGAACCTAAACAAATAGGTCCTTTAATAAAAAAAAAGGGCAGAACACTGTCTACCCAACTAGGCCCAAAACCTAGAACGATACCGAAAAGAAGAGTCAACTCCTCAATTCTCGCGCTTCAAACTGATTCGTTTTCGACGCACACAACGCATAACTATCAAGTTTTCTAAACATTGGCAATAAAACGATTATAGGTTGGCTTGCGTGGCAGTCAAGCTCTTTGCCATGGCGAGCGCGTGACGCGACTGGCCATAAAAATCCTTAAGTCGCCTCAGGACTAAAAATTGATGATGATGGTAAAACTGAACTGCCGGATGATTGCTTTCTTCAACTTCCAGATAAATCGTCTTAAGCCCGTCTCTTGCGAGGGTTTGAGTGATCTCAGAAAAAAGTTTTTTGGCATGTCCAAGGCCTTGGACGCTTCGCTTAGTTTGAATCTTAACAAGATGGGCCAGATCATCCCCGGGAGTCATCAACAAAAGAGCAGTGCACAATAACTCTTGGCCTGCTTCACTATTATCGGGTCGATAATGAAAGAAAAAATACGGGGTATAGACTTCAAACGTTTGCTGCCACTGCTCTTCAGTCCAAGGATGAGAAAACTCATTCAAATCGAGCTCAATCCCTTGACGCCAGAGCGGCATATGCTGAGGCCCAAGTTGGCGCACATAACTCACAACACTAGAGCATTTGTTCATCTTCAATCACTTTTTTGACTTTATCCAAGTAGTGAGTGCGATCCTTCTGGGTTTTAAGTTCGGCGCTTCGTAGCACGAGCTCGGCCTGCACCAGCGACTTAAGTTCATCTGGCCACGAGCTATAATCTTTCACCCCACATTGGGTGAGAGGCAACTCATTTTCAAAACCAGCGGCGACAGAGAGTGGCTGAGTATTATTATAAATCTGAATTTTTAAGTTCATCTTAACTTGTTCGAGCAGATTCGCATCCGTCAGCTCAGAAGCCTTCTTTAATTCTAAAGCGCCAAAACTCTCCATATTCAGCCCACTCAAGGCCAGTAATTCTGAACGAGTATAAAGACAGCGAAAAGTTTTGAGGTGGTTTTGATAAGGAATAAGATCGGTTAAAAAGACTGTTCTATTTTGCAGGCGAAAGAGCACGGCATCTGAAAAGAGAAGTTCTTTTGCAGGTGCCGTTCCGACTGGGCCGAGTAAAATGACAAATAGACTCAAAAGTCCTGTGAGTTTTTTCATTTTAAACTGGCGAACTAAGTTCAACGTTCCCAATGGTTTTTTCCGGCTGTCCTTTCGATTCCATATGAAAACGAATCTTCACAATAGGATTAAAGGTATAACCGTCTTTTCCACGGATAATATATTTTCTACGATCGGCGCGGTCCGACTTAGGCTCGATCAATTTTCTTAAACGAGAAACCGAAGTATAGATGAGCTTATCGTGGATCAGAGGATTGTACTCGTCTTTCCAAATCATGCGAGCGAGCTGGTCTTTATCGAAATAGCTACCAGGGTTCTTCGCAAGAAGGAAAAGGATTTCAAGAAGAACAAATCGGTGTTTAAAGTCGATAGTCCCTAGAACTCTTTCTTTAATTCTTCGGTTGGCGCGGTCGAGGTAAATATCAACACTCGAGTCGTTCACATCATCAATTTCGCTATCGATTAAATGGCTGAGGCGCTTAAACGTCCCACTATCAACTGATTCACGTGCAAGACCGAAATAGAGAGACGCTTTTGAGAAGTCTCCCATGCGCTTAAACACTGTCCCCTTGCCAAGCAAAATATAGCCGTATAGATTCCAGCATTTTTTGTCTTGAAGAGTTTGGTTCGCCAGCTTGAAGTACTTGAGAGCATTTTCATGCATATCAAGCTCAAGATAAATTTTGGCAGAGAAAAGATACATCGCTCCACTCAAATAAGACTTCTTAATGATTTTTAGAAGCTGACCTAGTTGACCGAGATAATCGAGGGCACCTTCGAAGTCGCGCTTATTATAACAATTAATCGCTAGGGCCAAGAGACATTTAGAAAGAAGCTCTGGCTCATTTTCTTCTTTTGAGCGCTTATAACAAAGTTCGAAATTACTGCGGGCTTCATCAAAATTACCGGAGTAGTTTTTAATGATCCCGACGTTGTAGAAATACTCCGCACTCAAAGAGCCGAGTAATGTTGAGAGGTCCTCAACCAAACTTTCCGACTGAGTGATATAGTACTGAGCTTTATCGTCTTCGAGTTTTTCTGAAGCGATACGAATCAAGAAGCCCAAAATTTTGAAAATGGAAAAAGTGTCTCTTGGAGTCTCTGCACATTGAAGAGATTTAACGAAATACTCTTCTGCTTGTTGCAAATCCGCTTTGTCGTAATGAACTTTTGCTAGCTGGTAAAAGGCTTTGCCAATTTCGAGTTTGCTGTAGTTTTGTTTAGCGGGATTAAGATCCTCATCGAGTTCGAGGAAACTCATTGAGGCATCAATTTCAACAGGCTGCTGTTGCAATGAAGCTTCGTAGCCGTTGAGTTCGTTTTCTGTCATCGAATTATCCCCCTGTACAAAAGAGCTGAGCGCTTCAAAGTATCAAGCAATTCAAGCCCTTATCTAAGTCATAACATAGCACCTTGCCCAACGTCAAAAGAGGTTCTTACCTCTGTAAAAAAGCCTGTGTGCCTAGCTTTAAGTCATTGATAAATAAAGGAGAGATTGCTAAAGTTGTGGGACACTTTGACTACTCTTGGGAGCCTGTTTTGAGCACTAATCAAAAGCCGTTATTTGATCTTGATACTATTCGACATTCCGGGGCCCATTTGATGGCCCAGGCGATCTCTAGGGTCTTTCCAAATGAGCACACCCAATTTGGCGTCGGTCCCGTGATCGAGCACGGATTTTATTACGATGTGGATATGAATCACTCTTTAACTGAAGAGGATTTGAAAAAAATTGAAAAAACGATGAAAGAAATCATCAAAGAAAAACTTCAAATCGAAAGAAAGGTCATGGACCGCGATGAAGCGATCGCGTTTTTTAAAAAACAAGGTCAAGACCTCAAGGTCGAAATTATTCAAGACCTTCCTGCCGACGAAGAAATTAGCTGCTACGGCCAAGGGGAATTTCTCGATCTTTGTCGCGGGCCTCACGTCGAGCATACCGGACAAATTTCCATGAACTTCAAATTGCTTCACACGGCCGGTGCCTATTGGCGTGGGGACTCAAGCAAAAAAATGCTCCAAAGAGTTTACGCTGTTTGTTTTGAGACTCGGGAAGAACTCAAAGAACATTTAACATTTTTAGAAGAAGCGAAAAAAAGAGATCACCGAAAACTCGGGAAAGAACTCGAACTATTTCACTTTGAACAATTCGCTCCCGCCTCTCCGTTCTTTATGCCTAAAGGGGCTTTTCTCTATAACGAACTGGTTGAGTTCATGCGCCGAATTTATGTTAAGACTGGCTATAGTGAAGTCATCACGCCGCAAATTCTTGATGCCGATCTTTGGCACACCAGCGGACACTACGAGCACTATAAAGAAAATATGTATTTCTCAAATATTGATGAAAGAGAGTACGCCGTAAAGCCGATGAACTGTCCGTGCCATATGTTGATGTTTAAGCATTATAAATATAGCTATAGAGATCTTCCTATGCGCTACGCGGATTTCGGCAGGCTTCACCGCTATGAAAAAGCTGGTGCGGTAGCAGGTCTCACGAGAGTGAGAACATTCTGCCAAGACGACGCTCATATTTTTATCGCTCTTGATAAGATTCAAGATGAAATCTCTGATCTCATGCGAATGTTCTCTATTTGCTATCGCCATTTTGGTTTTCAAAAAATCAAAATCAATCTCTCCACTCGCCCTGAAGACAAGGCCGGTGACGACGCCACTTGGGATATTGCTGAGCAAGCGCTTAAAGACGCCCTTGATCGCACAGGCCAAGAGTATTTCATTAAAGAAGGGGACGGTGCTTTTTACGGTCCTAAAATTGACGTCGAGATTGCCGATGCCCTCAACCGCTTTCATCAACTTGGAACCATTCAACTGGATTTCCAATTGCCAGAGCGTTTTAATTTAAACTTCACCAATATGAATGGCGTGGATGAGAGACCAGTGGTTATCCACCGCGCTCTTCTTGGCTCGCTTGAGCGCTTTCTCGGGATTTTTATCGAGCACACAGGTGGGGCTTTCCCTTTCTGGCTCGCTCCTGAGCAAGCGGTGATCGTGCCGGTGAATAATGAAAGTCATTTAGAGTACGCACAGAAAATCGCTGAGAAATTTAAGTCTCATGGGCTTCGTTTAAGAGTCGATGATCGCAATGAATCCATGGGCTATAAGACGCGACAAATTCAAAAAGGAAAGATTCCTTTTATGATTGTGATTGGCGACCGCGAGCGGGATCAAGATCAATTGAGTTTGCGCAAATACGGCGAGCACAATACGACGGAGATGAGCACAAAAGATGCGCTTGAGATGATGCTGACCATGAACCTTGAAAAAACGCCACCTGAATACCGGAACACTCAACACTCATAAGACCTTAAGGATAGAGGGAACTATGAAAAAAAATATTCTTATCATCAATGGTGGTGGCGGCAGCGAGCACGCCATCTCATTGGTGTCTTCCCAGTACCTAGAAAAACTTCTCCACCAAACCGGACGCTATAATGTTCTTGAGATGACCATCGAAGCCGATGGCACTCGCCATAATAAGCAAGGCGATCGCCTTGAGCTTAGACGCGCCGGAGAGCTTTTCTCACATAAAACTCAAAGCACCACCGAGATTGATCTCTTTATCCCTTGCATCCACGGACCTCCAGGGGAAACCGGTGATATTCAAGCGATTTTTGAGTTGATGAAAAAGCCCTACCTAGGCCCTGCCCCTGAGGCCAGTCGACTTTGTTTTAATAAAGTCAGCACCAAGCTGTGGTTTGATGCTCTTGGAATTAAAAATACGCCTTGGGTTTTCTTAAATGACTGCTCGAAGCCTTCCCTAGAAAAGGCCCACGATTTTTTCAAGCAACACAAAGACGTGTTTATCAAAGCGGCTTCTCAGGGTTCAAGTATTGGTTGCTACCACTGCACTGAGGAAAAGACTTTAGAGCGAGATCTCAAAGAAGCTTTCCGCTTCTCCCCTTACGTTATTATTGAAAAAACCATGAACGCCCGTGAGCTTGAAATGAGTTTCTTCGAGTACAAGGGTGAGCTCATGGCCTCGAGTACGGGAGAAATTTTATGCCCGCAAAAATTCTATGATTATGAAGAGAAGTACAATCCTAATAGCCAAACGAAAACGGTGGTTAAAGCCGCTGTGGACGAAAAGACCATTTTGAAAATGCAAGAGATCGGCAAGAAGGCTTTTCAAGGGCTGAAGCTTAGGCATTTTTCACGCATCGATTTTTTCCTCGATCAAAACCAAGAACTTTTTGTAAATGAGATCAATACTTTTCCCGGTATGACTCCGATTTCTCTGTTTCCGCAAATGATTGAAGCGATGGGAATCAGCTTCTCTGATGTGTTGATCGATCTGATTGAAACGACTCTTAACCGCAAGGAAAACTCTCTATGACATCTATTCCCTTAGTGAACAACCAAGACGAGCAACACTCGCTGGCGAAACTTAAACATTTTTATGATCAAGGTCTTATTCCCCCAGAGAAGAAAGGCTACCTCACCGACCTCAGGCATAGCGTCGGGCCTTATATGGCGGTTGAATCGGCCACTGGCGAATCTCATTTTATTCTCGATGCCGCCTCTCAGATTGCGACCCTCGGTCTTGGTTTTAACCCAGGAAGTTTTTTTGGCTGTGCTCATTTTCTTGAGTCGTGGCTTAATGATCGTTGGAGTCCCGAAGCGCTTAAGGTTCGCAAAGCTTTTGATGATTTTTTGAATCGCAAGCTCGGTTGGGAGAAAATTTATACCACCTATGTAAACTCCGGAGCTGAAGCCAACGAAGTGGCGCTTGGCTATTGTTATAAATTTCGAGCGCATCTCGAAGCCCAAAAAGTCCTGGCCTTTGAAGGATCTTTCCATGGCCGCATGATGGTTTCTCTCAGTGCCACTTGGAACGCCGATAAGCGAGTGCCTTTTGAATGGCCAACAAAAGAAACGGTGTACGCGCCCTACCCTGGTCTTGAAACCGATCAGATTGAACAGCCAATGCCGAAGTACTGGCGAGAAGTTTGGGATCAGGCGACCCTTGCAAACTTTTCAATGCCAAAGGCATGGAAAATTGAAAATGATCCATTGCTTGAAAAAGAAATTAAGAGTTTGCTTTTTGTCAGAGAGCAATTGCTCGCGAAAAAACTCTTCGCCATTATTATCGAGCCGATGCAATGTGAAGGTGGAGATTGTTACGCTTCTGATCGCTTTCACACCGCTCTCCTTTTAATGGCCCGTTCATTTCAAGTGCCGGTGGTTTACGATGAAGTGCAAACAGGTTTTCACCTCGGCACGGAGTTCTTTTGGCATCGCCAGTTTAATTTAAAAGATTTAAATGGCTCGCAGCTGAATCCTAGTTATGTGGTTTGTGCCAAGAAAGCACAGATTGGTTTTGTAGCGACTCATTGTGATGTTACAAGTCCTCAGTATGAGTCCTTTCAAGTGTCTTCTATGGTTCGAGGCTATCACCACGGTCTGGCCCTTGATCAGGCACAGGATAGAATTATCGCCCTTGAAAAAAGAGCGCGGGTGCATTTGAAGAAATGGCAGCAGAAATTTCCAGAGCATTTGAAAAACGCCAGAGCGCGCGGCTTAAGTTTCGCCATAGATTTAGTGGATTCAAAACATGTCACGAGTTTTATCAATACTCGTTTCGCTCACGGTCTTCTCTACTACCCGGCAGGCAGTCACACTTTGCGCTTTCGTTTGAACACAGCATTTTTTGAGCAAGACCTTGAGTTTCTCTTTGCTGAACTCCATCAAATTTCTTCTGAGATCTTTTTAGGGGAAGCGCTTAAGCTTCCAAAGCTTGCGCCTGAGAGAACAGACCAATCTCCTGATCTTTATGAGTGGCAATCATTGATTCTTAAGACGCGCTTAAAGCTTGCGCGCGGAGAGAAAATCACATCCATGGAAATGCTGAATAAGATTTCCTTAATGATGGCCAAGCGCTGGGGAGCAGAACTCGTCACGATCACGGGCCAAAACTTTGAAGCCTATCGCGGGGCCATTCTTGAAATTCAGCGCAAGAATTATGAACCTACGAGACAAACAAGCATTGATAAGTTTTTTGATGCCGCCAAACACCCGAAGGGTCTGGCGCTTGGGCTTGTGAAAAAAGGTGTGCTCGAAGGGATTATCTTTGCCGCTCCTCTGAAAGTTTTCGAACTGGAAAGAGGTGTTCGAAACGATCCTTACTTCCATGATGAAAACGTTCTTTATATGTTGGACGCCACAGTTAATGAAGAGAACCGAGGCTTGGGGTTAGGACGTTTTTTGAAATACGCTCTTACTTTATATGCCATGGTCAAAGGGGTGAAGCGACTTCACGGACGCAACCGCGATCGTTTGGCGGCTTCTATGATGGCGATTAATTTCTCTCTCGGAGCTTATGAGCTTCAGTATATTCCTGAGGATTATCCTGATTTTGAAGATTTTAGAGACGTATTTTATTATACGACTCCACTTGATTGGAAAGAAGCTCCCATGCGTCTAGGCCACGGAATTGATTGCCCACTCAGCGTGGAAGATTTAGACGACAATTTTATGAGCGAGCAGTTACCGCTGATCAATAATAAAGTCTGTCTTTCAAATTTTGTTTCCGAGCGTTTTTTAAAACATATGGAATCGCTCTCGAAGGCGCTTCCAGGAAGTCTAAGACATCTTTATAGTGTCTCGGGACAATCAGAAGCGGTCGATAAAGTCGCCAAGTCTCTTTGGTATAACTCGGACAAGACCACTTATCATATGGTGAGTTTTGACTCTCATGAGTTTGGCAGAGGGAGTTTTGTGTCTCGCGCGCTTGGGGACCGTCAGGCGGATTATTTTCCTGTGACTCATTTTCCAAATCCCACCATGGATAATTTCACTGAAGTGCTCGAGCAGCTTGAGAGCTTCTTAAGTCAAAATAAAGTTTTGGCGGTTTGGATTGAACCACTCCTACAGAAAACCATGCAGCGAGTGCCACTCGCCTTTTTAATGGCGCTGAAAGAACTCTGCGCTCATTATAAAACGTCACTGGTTTATAATGAAACTGCTTCGTGCTTCTATCGCTACTCGAATGAACATTTCTTTTTATCAAATGATCCAGCTCTGACTCCTGATGCTGGTTTCTGTTTCACCGGCGGGCAATCAGGTGTGGTTTTTGTCAATAAAGACAAATTTGTAGAAAAGCCATTGATGCTGATTAGTACTTGGGACGGAGACGAATTTGCTTTTGCCAATTTCGTGCATGCTTATGAACTTGTGCAAAAAAATCTGTCGATGTTTCAAGCGGATCTTAAGGATTTTCAAGAGAAACTTGAAAAACTTTTCAGTCAGCACAAGAACGCCATGATTGAACTTGAAAATGGTGTGGGCTTCATCAATGGCGCGCTCCCTGAGAAATACACTCATCTTTTTAAGAAAAACGGGGCCGGCATTCTTGTTTGTCCTTCGTGGGGCGAGATCAGAAGATTTCAAAAGTCTTATTCTGAGATGATCTCAAAGAATAACTGGGAGGCTTAGCACTTGAAATCAACAGATCAGGGTTTCCCGCTTATTCACTACTCAAAAAACGCCACTCCTCGGGAGTGGGGGCACGCTCATGGCGAGCAGTTTCGTGAAGGTATTAAAGAACTCGCTGCCATCAGGCTTGAACATATGATGATGAAGTCTCCTCATCTCAAAATACCTCTTAAACCACTTGCCCTTGAGCAGTTTGAAATCTCGAAGGCCTTTGCCCCAGAACTTGCTCTCGAGCTTGAAGGGATCGCTGAGGGAGCCGCTTGCTCGATCGTGGATTTAGTGGTGCTAAATAATTATACGGACTTTAGAGACATCACTTTGCCTGAAGAAGGCTGCTCGACAGTTTTTCTAAAAAATGAAACCCATGAGGCTTCGGGACAGACTTGGGATATGCATGGATCGGCTAAGAACTATCTGTGCGTACTTGAAGTCCCGGCTCATGAATCCACACCGGAAATGAAAGTTCTCTCCCTAGTAGGCTGCTTAGGTTTAATGGGCATCAATCAATACGGCGTTTTTCTTGGTGTGAATAATATCAATACGAGAAATGCCCGGGCGGGATTGATTTGGCCTTTGCTTGTCAGAAAAGTTCTGACGGGAAAAAATTATTTAGAAGCTGAAAAAATCCTCATTCATGCTCCTGTGACCAGTGGTCATAATTATTTATTGTCTCACGAAGGTGTGGCCTGCCATTATGAAATCAGTCCCGATCTGGTGGAAAAAGTCGCCAAGATTGAAGCCCGGGAATTCGGTTCAATTTTTCACACTAATCACTGCCTCGGGGAAAAACATAAGCTCCGTGAAGATGCGATCTCAGCCAATTCGACGACTCTTGAAAGAGAATCTCTTCTTGTAAAAAAGATGCCACAAACAAAATCAAGTGCTGATTTAATCACTCTTTTGCAAGACCATGAAGAATACCCTAAATCCATTTGCTCTCACTACTCCACCAGCGTTTTTGATCCAGCGCTGACTTGTGGTGCCGGGGTATTTGATCGCTACTCAGGGGAACTGACTTTTTGGCGAGGTTGCCCTCACGAAGATCAGAACTATATGGCCCGCAAATTCACGCTGAACAACCAAACATTCCTGACAGGATTGGTGCATGGCTAAGACGTATTTTAAAACTTGGTCTAAACAAATCGATCAAAAACCAGATCTCACCATGAGCGCGGTTGAAGGTCCTTATTTTCTGACTGAAGATGAAAAATGGTTGGCCGATCTCTCGTCAATTAGTTATCAAGCGGCTTTCGGTCACCATCATGAGTATATCGCGAATAAAATTGTCGAACAGACTCATCTTTTCTGTGTTGCAAATCCTAAAGCGGTCTTTGAGCTGAAAACACGAGCGAGCGAGCGGTTACTTGATTATCTCGATCTTCCAGAAGCTGGCAGATTATTCTATACGTTATCTGGAGCTGAAAGTGTTGAGAACGCACTCAAGATGGCGAGACAACTAACGCAGAAAAAAATTATTCTTTGCCGCCAGCGCTCTTATCACGGCGCGAGCCTTGGAGCGCTCTCGATCACAGGTGATTGGCGAAACCCGCTGCATTTTACCGTCGATGAGTGGACCGTCCGAATCCCTGAGCCTGCCGATGATCCTGATCTTTCTAAAACGCGAGAGATTATCCTGAAAACTGGCGTGGAAAATATTTGCGGCTTCTGCCTTGAGACTGTGACTGGCGGGAACGGTGTGATTATTCCCGATCAAGAATGGTGGTCTGGAATTCAAGCTTTATGTGACGAATTTAAATTGATGTTGATCGCTGATGAAGTCATCTGCGCTTTTCACCGTTTGGGTGCTCCCACTGGCACGGCCCTTTTCAATCTCAAGCCCGATATGGTTTGTCTCGCAAAAGCGATTACCGGCGGCATGGTTCCCTTTGGTGCTCTTTGGGTGGCAGAGAGGCATGCTAAAACCTATGATCATGATTTAGTGCTAAGCCAAGGTCTCACAAGCTACGCTCATCCGCTAGGGCTCGCTGCAATGGAAGGAGTGCTTGATCTCCTCACAGATCAAGAGTTTCAAATTCATCTCAAGGCCATCACTAAAATCTTCCATGATTTTTTTCTGGCGATAGCCGAGTTCCCAATTGTAAAAGAGACGCGAGTGCTGGGACTACTTGGTGCGGTTGATTTGCACTCTCCAATCTCGCAGGAATCTCTTCATGAAAAAGGCCTACACCTTATTCATTTTCCAGACCGTCTGATGTTGGCCCCGGCTTATACTTTTACCGAAGATCAGCTGAGTGAACACCTCGCTGACCTCGCCGATCTCTTGGAGCGTGTTCAATGAAAATATATACCGATGCCGCACATGCCTTAGCCGACTTAAAGTCTGGCATGAGTTTAATGAGTGGCGGCTTTGGCCTTTGTGGTATTCCTGAAAACTCCATCGACGCTATTACCGAAATGGACATAAAAGACTTAACAGTCATCTCCAATAATATTGGAAATTCAGGACGAGGTTTAGTCAAAATTCTCGTTCAAGATAAAATCAAAAAGGCCATCTGCAGTTATGTGGGAGGCAACCCTGATCTTGAAAAACGATTACTCAATAAAGAAATTGAAATCGAACTCGTCCCTCAGGGAACATTCAGTGAAAGGATTCGCGCTGCGGGCCTCGGGATTAGAGCGTTTTATACACCGACGGGTTATGCCACAGAGGTCGCTCACGGGAAAGAAGTCAAAACCTTTGATCGCCCTTGTTTACTTGAGACGGCCCTTCACGCCGACTTCGCGATTATCAAAGCACAAAAAGCTGATACCTACGGCAATTTATGGTTTAAAGAAACCGCGCGGAACTTCTCTCCTCTTATGGCGATGGCGGCTAAGATCTCCGTTGTTGAAGTGGAAGAGATTGTGCCTCTAGGGGCCATCAAGCCTGAGGACATTCATCTGCCTGGACTTTTTGTGAAGCGGCTTTATCAGGGTAGAAACTATAAAAACGATATTGAGTTTCTTAAAACTCGAGGAATCACTCCATGAGCTGGACGAATGATGAAATGGCCCAAGAGGTCCTAAAATTAATTAAACCCAGCAGCTCAGTCAATCTTGGAATTGGACTGCCGACTCTCATCGCAAACTTCATTACGGATGAAATGAACCTTATGATTCATTCGGAGAATGGAGTTTTAGGTGTGGGACCTAGTCCACTGCTTCATGAAGCTTCACCGACTCTCATCAATGCAGGAAAAGAAACGATCACCGTCAAAGCGGGGGCCAGTTTTTTTGATTCAAGCTTAAGTTTTGGCATGATTCGCGGTGGTCATATTGATTATTCGGTTCTGGGTGGTATGCAAGTTGACTGTGAAGGAAGCCTCGCCAACTGGATGATTCCAGGAAAAAAAATCACGGGAATGGGCGGCGCTATGGATTTAGTCCACGGCTCAAAAACAGTGATCGTCATGATGAGCCATTTTTCAAAAGACGGTTCACCGAAAATTTTGCCTATATGTGATCTACCTCTCACAGGTCACGGAGTCGTTCATTTAGTGGTGACAGATCACGGTGTCTTTGAGTTTACAAAAGATCATTATAAAATAATAAAACTGGCCCCCAATATCACAGAGTCAATGGTGATCTCAAACGCAATCAGAGCATGATCGCTTTTTTAAATAGGGCCATCTATCTCATTGCTCGTCTCTTGCAGGCATCCTATCGTTTTCAGCATATCGGGCTTGAAAATCTTGAGAGCTTGCGCGCTCAGAAGAAAAACTTCCTTTTATCGATTTATCATCAAAATCTCCTGCCTGGAATTTTAGCGCAACAAAATGATCAATTTGTTGTGATCGTTTCAAAATCAAAAGACGCCGAACCCGTCGCCTATACTTGCACCAAACTCGGTCATAAAGTCGCTCGCGGTTCTTCTCGAAGAAATGGTGTCGACAAAGGTGGACGAGCGGCGATGGAAGAGATGATCGGGTTTCTTAAAGAGGGACTTCCTGGTGCTGTGACAGTCGATGGACCAAAAGGGCCAATCTATAGAGTGAAGCCAGGGATTATTGAAATGGCCCGCGCCAGTGAGTCGGTGATTGTGCCCTATACTGTGAGAGCGAAAAACTTTATCACCTTTCAGAGTTGGGATTTATTTGAGCTACCCATCCCCTTTACTAAAATTTATGTTCACTACGGCACACCGATAGAAATAAATGATTTAGGGCCTGAAAAAGAAAATTTAGCAGCGGAAATTCAGAAGGTCGAAGACGCTATGACGAGCTCGAAACTTGAAGTCCTAGAGAAATGGATCAATAAAAAAAATTAAAGTCATTTTAGTCAGTTAGAGTCGGCATTTTTTTAAAACCTTGTCCCTCAGCTCAGATCTGTTATCCTATTGATTCAACAAAAATTCAGTTCACCTCCCTTATCAAAGGAATTGCTTATGTTCGCTAAAGCAAGAGTCCATCCCTTTATCTTTTTTGGCTCCTCTCTCTTTCTCTGGATCTTCGTGCTCTATACAATCCTCTGGCAAGACAGTGCGAAATCCCTCACCGATGCCCTTCATAGCTTTATCACCACTCATTTCAGTTGGTGGTATATTCTCATGGTGGCAGCGACTCTGATTTTCTGTTTCGTTCTCATGGTCAGCAGACTTGGTGATCTTAAACTCGGAAGAGATGACGATGCTCCGGACTTCTCCTTCGCGAGCTGGCTCTCCATGCTTTTTAGCGCAGGTATGGGAATTGGAATTCTCTTCTACGCCGTCGCGGAACCTGTGACTCATTATCTCAATACTCCCGAGAGTCCAGGGGCCCGTTTTGGGGAAGCAGGCCACGCACTTAAAGTGACTTTTTTCCACTGGGGACTTCATGCCTGGGCGATCTATGTCACAGTCGGACTTTCTCTGGCCTATTTCACTCATAGAAAAGGCGAACCGCTTTCCATTCGATTCGCCCTTAGACCATTAATCGGAAAAATGGTTGATTCAAAACTTGGGTATTGCATCGATATTCTGGCAGTGCTTGGAACATTGTTTGGAGTAGCGACGAGTTTGGGTTTGGGTGTGATTCAAATCAATTCGGGACTTGATCACCTCTATCAAATTGGAATCAGCACTGGCATTCAAATTGGGCTCATTGTTTTCGTCACTCTTCTTGCCACTATTTCAGTCGTCAGTGGCGTCAATAAAGGCATCAAACTTTTAAGTCAGTTCAATATTCTGGTGGCCATTCTACTTGTGCTCTTTATTTTTTGTATTGGCCCCACGGTCAAAATTCTTGATCTTTTTGTGCAAAATATCGGCGTCTATTTGCAAGGTCTGCCGAATGTGACGTTTCATACTTCGGGCAGAAAGGATTCGACTTGGATGTCTTCTTGGACTCTTTTCTACTGGGGATGGTGGATGGCGTGGGCACCGTTTGTCGGAATGTTTATCGCAAGAATTTCAAAAGGAAGAACAGTCAGAGAGTTCATCGCAGCGGTTTTATTTGTGCCTTCACTTTTTACTTTTTTTTGGTTTACCGTTTTCGGTGAGACTGCGATTCATTTAATTGAAGGTGGGAATCAAGGGATAATCGAAGCTGTGAAAACGAATCTCCCAGTCGCTCTTTTTGTTTTTTTAGAGGCGATGCCTTTGGGTTCCATCACATCCGGACTTGCAGTGATTGTGATTTTTACGTTTTTTATTACGTCATCGGACTCGGGTTCGTTTGTGATTGATATGATTACCTCTGGGGGCTCGCTCAATCCTGCACCACTGCAGAAAATCTACTGGGCCTTGATGGAGGGTTTAGTGGCGGCGGTTCTATTACTTGCGGGTGGTTTGCAATCCCTACAAATAGCTGCGATTTGCGCCGCACTTCCGTTTTCAGTGGTGATCTTATTGATGATGATTTCGCTTATTAAAGCCATGAGAGAGGAAGCGCCTCAAAGAAAATGAGGCGCATTCATATAACTAGTTCTTGTACACGCAGCGGAAAGCAATATTGCGGCTTGAAATAGTTGGAGCACTGCTGAGGTCGAGCATATAGATACCAGCGCCTTCACGGTTACCATATCGCCCACCGCGAATCGCTGCAGTTACTCCAGTGGCTTCTCCACTCCAATAGCGGCCAATATTATGAACAGAATCATAGCTTGGGTGATTTGAAGGCATCCACTTTGAAGCGGCCATAAAATCATTTTTTCCAACTTTCATATCAACTTCAGTGAATTCTCTCCAAGCTTCAACGGTTTTTTTATCTCGTGTTGAATAAGCCTTTTGATCAGACTGCACTCTCCATGTCGTCCAGTTATAAAGATTGCCAGCGAAGTCCCAAATCACTTGGTTATTACTTAGTGTATGAGTTCTCTTTTGATCAAAAGTTTGACCTTTCGTCTTACAATCTGTTTCGACGTTTTCAACCGTTGAATCACATGGTGATTCAGGGCTACCATCTGAATGGCCACGGCTTAAAAAGCCTTGAGCAACTTTTCCACCTGACCAATTGCGATCGTCTTTAGCGATATTTTCTGCAATCGTCATCCACTCTTCATTGCTGATGAGTGAATACTGAGGACCAAGGCTGCGACACGCTGACATGGCAGCGTCTTGACCAATATGTCGCCAAGCGATTCCTTGAGCAACTGAGACCGGACGGTAGCCCGCTTTATTTGTCTGCTCGTTATAAATACTGGCCCAATTTTCAGTTGTACAAGCTTCTTCCTTGCAACCTGTTAGGCTTATTTGATTATCACTAACTTTTTGCGCGCGAGCTTCGTATTTCATGACACAAAAAGGTTTTGTGACTTGGTAAGCTTCGTTTGCAGGAACGCTGACAAATCCTTCGGGACATGTTTGGGCGTAAGCGGTCGCCATAAAGAATGAGAAAAATAAAAATGATTTCATCTAAAAAACCTTAGTTGAGGGATAATTTAGTCTAAACGTTGTATCGTTAGAATTCAACTATGCGCAAAGCGAAATTAAGCTTTCTTGACCTGTACCTTGGTACGGACTATAGAGTTTGCGTATGAACTACTTAAAAAATCAAAATTTTCAGCTTATCCCACCAAAAACGACAAGCATTTCACATCCGCCGCGCATTCTGATTCTCTACGGCTCGCTTAGAGCGCGCTCGTTTTCGAGACTATTGGCAGAAGAGGCGGGACGGATTTTAGAATATATGGGTGCGGAGGTGCGTTTTTTTCATCCACAGGGCCTGCCTCTTTTTGATCACGATCAATCAGTCCAGCACGAGAAAGTTCAAGAGCTCAGAAACTTAAGCGCTTGGTCAGAAGGCCATGTTTGGTCCTCTCCTGAACTTCACGGAAATTTTTCAGGCCTCTTAAAAACACAAATTGATTGGATCCCTTTAGCTCTCGGTGCCGTTCGTACCACTCAAGGAAGAACTCTCGCCCTGATGCAAGTTTCCGGTGGCTCTCAAAGTTTCAATGCCGTTAATAATATGCGGATTCTCGGGCGCTGGATGAGAATGTTTACCATCCCAAACCAGTCCTCAGTCGCTAAAGCTTACGAAGAATTCAACGAAGACGGCACCATGAAAGAGTCGAGCTACCGCGAGCGAGTGGTAGATGTGATGGAAGAGCTGATGCGCTTCACTTATTTGACTCGTGGAGCGAGTGATTTTTTAGTTGATCGTTATAGTGAACGGCTGGAGAAGAGATGAGTGGCTTAACCATAGGACCTTTGGCAAAAATGGCCGGTGTGGGAGTGGAAACGATTCGTTTCTACCAACGAGAAGGTCTGCTGCGTATACCTGAAAAGATTGGTCCGTTTAAAAAGTATTCCAACACAGACGCTCAGCTGGTGCATTTTATCAAAAAAGCACAGGAGCTTGGGTTTTCTCTCAAAGAAATAAAAGAAATTTTACAGCTTAATCAAAAACCTAGATCGACTTGTGCTGCTGTCAAAGAAAAAGCTGATCAAAAGATTGCGGAGATCGATCTCAAAATAAAAAATCTCAAAAAGATTAAGAAAAGCCTGCAAACGCTCTCTTGTGTCAGTGCCCTTCCTGGATCTCAAAATGATGATTATCAAGTTCAAGATTGCTTTGGAGCCCTTCAATGAAAGAAAAAATTGTTTTTTTATGCACAGGAAACTCGTGTCGCTCTCAAATGGCCGAGGGCTTCGCCCTAAAATACTGGGGTGATAAATATCAAATCTATTCAGCGGGCACAAAAAAACATGGAATGAATCCACGGGCGATTCAAGTCATGAAAGAAATTGGAGTCGATCTCTCAAACCATTACTCAAAAACCCTTGAAGAGTTACCGAAGGAAAATTTCGATTTCGTCTTCACTGTTTGTTCATCCGCCAACGAAAACTGTCCCTATCTGCCCGCTTCAAAAATCGTTCACCATGGCTTTGATGACCCACCAGCACTGACTCGAGAAATGACTAACGAAGAAGAAATCTTAGCGATTTATCGTCGAGTCAGAGACGAGATCGATGAATTCATTAAAAACATGGAACCCCATTTAAAATAAGGCGTCAGCATGAACCTCTTTGAACGATATCTCACTATTTGGGTTGCCCTTGGTATGATCGCCGGCGTCTTGATCGGACAGTTTCTACCTTTTATTCCGGCCACCCTCTCCAAGTACGAATACGCGCAGATCTCCTTGCCCGTCGCCGTTCTAATCTGGGCGATGATTATTCCCATGATGATGCAAATTGATTTCTCCGCCATCAACAATGTACGAAAAAGACCGAAGGGTCTAGTCATCACAACGGTGATCAATTGGTTGGTTAAACCATTCACCATGTATTTCATCTCTTGGTTTTTCTTTACTCAAGTTTTCTCGGCCTTTATTCCCCTTGAGCTTGGTAAAGAATACCTCGCCGGCGCGGTCTTGCTCGGGGCCGCCCCATGCACCGCCATGGTTTTTGTTTGGAGTTATCTGACAAAAGGCGACGCCGCTTATACCTTAGTTCAAGTGGCGGTGAATGATCTGATTATGCTTTTTGCTTTTGCGCCGATAGTGATTCTGCTTTTGGGGGTCGGTGAAATTTTTGTTCCATGGGAAACGGTTCTGCTTTCCGTTGTTCTCTATATTGTGATCCCGCTCCTAGCAGGCACAGTCTTCAGAACGCTTGCCATTAAATCAAAAGGCGAAGCGTGGTTTAAAAAGACTCTTCTCAAAAAACTCGCTCCCGTGACACCAACCGCCTTGATTGTGACTCTTGTGCTACTTTTTTCTTTTCAAGGTGAAGTTATCATCAAGCAACCTTTGCATATTCTCTTAATTGCCGTTCCTCTGATCATCCAAACCTTTTTCATCTTCTTCCTTGCCTATGGACTTGCAAAGTTTTTTGACCTCGAGCATAGCGTGGCGGCTCCTGGGGCCATGATTGGTGCCAGTAATTTTTTCGAACTGGCAGTAGCGGCGGCAATCGGGCTCTTTGGTTTTCAATCAGGAGCCGTTCTCGCCACAGTGGTAGGAGTCTTGGTGGAAGTGCCGTTGATGCTTATCTTAGTCAAAATCGCCAATAGCACCCGTTCATCCTTTCGTTAAACGAATTAGGTTCCACAGAAAGTTTGAGTCACACGCTCTGAAAGCTTCGGTGGAATCTTCACAAACTCAGGCGTGAGTTCTCGGCTATAGGGATTTTTAAGGGCGTGATGTAATTCTTTAAAAGCATTGTAATCGCCCTTTTCGGCTTGAGCGATCGCCTGCTCGACTAAATGATTGCGTGGAATCGCGACGGGACTTCGACCTTTCATGAGGGAGAGCATATCTGTTTTTTGAAAATCTGCCGTTGTCTTTTTCCATAGAGTGATGAATTCGGTTGGTAATTGAGAGAACCGATCGAAAGAATCATTCTCAACAGCATCAATGAATTCTTGGTGAGCAATGGTGAAATCGAGAGATTTCTCTTCGAGATAATTCAACCACAGGTCTATCAGTTCACGGTCGTTCTTGTTTGTCGCAAGAAGTCCAATTTTTCCCCCCATGGATTGCAGCCAGAACGTCTCAAAAACTTCGGAGAGCGAGTTCAATTCGGTTTGTAAAAGCTCTTTTGCGTTCTTGTGATCAGCTTCTATTAAGCGAAGCAAGCATCCCGCCAAAGATGAGAGGTTCCAAAGGGCGATGGGTCCTTGGTTGTCATAAGCATAACGACCACCGTGATCGATAGAGCTGAACACTTTTTGGCGTTTGAATTCATCCATAAAAGCGCAAGGTCCGAAATCGAGAGTCTCCCCTGAAATGGCACAATTATCTGTATTCATCACACCGTGAATGAATCCAATTCTCATCCATTCTGCGACTAATGAAAGAAAGCGACGGGAGTATGCACGGAAAAAATCTAATTCAGGCAATGGGGAATTCAGACATTCGGGATAATGGCGTTTGATTGTATAATCAGTCAGTGCGCGAAGTGAGGCGAGATCCCCTCGGGCCGCGAAAAATTCAAAACTTCCAATTCGAAGATGGCTTGAAGCAAGCCTTGTGAAGACTCCCGCAGGCACTCGCTCCTGACGATAGACAAATTCTCCTGTCGCCACAGCTGCGATCGCTCTCGTTGTAGGAAGACCGAGCGCTGCCATCGCCTCACTCACAATATACTCACGAACAACAGGGCCGATGGCCGAGAGACCGTCTCCACGTCTTGAATAAAGACTTGGGCCCGCACCTTTAAGTTGTAAATCAAAACGTTTTCCCTCAGAAGAGAGGATCTCGCCGATTAAGATGGCCCGTCCATCCCCAAGCTGGGGATTGAAATGGCCAAACTGATGGCCTGCATAGACGGTGGAAATATAACAGCCACCACCGAAGAGTTTTTGACCTGAAAAAAGCAGGGCCAACTCCTCGTCATTCTCACTGGTGAGGGCTAAACCGATTTTCTCTGCTAGCTCCCGATTGAAGAGACAAAGTTTCGGCGACGAAAACTTCGCTGGCCGAGTTGGCGAAAAAAAGACTGTAGGTAAATGAGTATAGGAATTTTCAAAATTTATCATCATGAGACCAGACTATATTAATTTATCCGGCAGGCAAAGTGATCTAAGACGTGATACTTCGTCCCTTTTGGCATAAAACGGCCCATTTTTTCAAGCTTCCACGATCCATCGTAATAGACGTAGGTTGATGGCACCTCTTTAACAGTCACTTCAGCAAGCTTTGCTTGATGACTCGTGTCCTCTGAGCTTACTTGCTCTAACCCCATAAGCTTGCAGAGGGCATGATCTGTAGTTCTGTGATCAGACTTAATGCAAATCTCTTTGCCAAATAAACTGACATCAAATTCGGTACAAAAATTTTCAAAAAGAAAAATCTGTTTATTTTCTAGTTTGGGTCTAGAGAAATGAATAAGACCGTCTTTGAGATGAATCTCTTCAGCAGAGAAATTCAGCATTTCCTTTTTGGGATTTTTAACGAGATGTCTTGGATAAAGCTCATTGATCAACGACTCAATTTTGATCGGTTCATTGACGAGCTTTAAGACTGTCTCGCAATCGGTGGCATAACTTACGGTCGACATGAAGAGGCATGACACAAAAAGACTGTTAATGAATTTTCCAAGCGACGCCACCTTCATAGAAGGCTTATCGAGACAATATCCCTCCGACTTTAAAGGGGTTAAGACCTAAAATTTGATTGAAAGAGTCAACAGAGAGTGATAATTCTGACACACGAGGAAAGAATGAAAAACCCAAGCGAAGATAAGGACTTACAAGTCTTATTTGCAGATGATGAACTTAAAAACTGTCTTAAGACTCTTAAGCTTTTTTTAGAAAATAGTGAACAGCTGGTTCATCTGAGCGAAGCTGATCGAGTTGAACTCCTCACTGTTGCAGGTCAGTTATCAAGACCTGGTTGGGAAGAAATCAAAAAACGTCAGAAAGACGTAAAGAGAATACGCAAAAAACTCATCGTTCAAAATGATCGCCAAGCTCGCGCTTTAACGGGAATCCGAAGCGCCAGAGAAGCAACTATCTTTACCGCTCCCTTAAGAATCACTGATGGGACAGAAGGAGATGAAGAAGGTTATAGCGGAAAGTCTTTGCACTCCCCTCGCAATTGTTATGTCTGCAAGGCTGAGTTTACAAGACTGCATTTCTTCTACGATGCCATGTGCTTGCCTTGTGCCAATTTAAATTATCAAAAACGCTTTCAACGGGCAGACCTCACAGGTCAGGTCGCTTTGATCACGGGCTCTCGTTTGAAAATCGGCTATCAGGCCACGCTTATGCTTTTGGAGTCTGGGGCAACAGTCATTGCCACCACTCGCTTCCCGGTAGATTCGGCCATGCGTTTTTCTAAAGAAGAAGGTTATGCCAAATGGGGGCATCGTCTACATATCTACGGACTTGATCTACGCCACACTCCAAGCGTGGAACTCTTCGCCACCTATATTGAGCAGAATTATCCGCGCCTTGATATCCTTATCAATAATGCCGCTCAAACTGTCAGGAGACCGGCAGGCTTCTACTCTCATATGATGGAAAATGAGATGCTAGGGTTTGATCAGCTCGATGAAAAAACGCAGAAACTGCTAGCGAACTATCAGTCGTGCAAACAAGACCTTATTGATTTCTGTCATCAAAAACAGATCACCGATATCGCCGAAGAAACGGCACTACCAGTGGCTTGGCATGGCAGCGGTCCTGGAATTGGTTTGAGAGCTTCCGCAGAGCTTTCACAGATCCCTTATAGTTTCGATAATTCTTTAGTGGCGGAAGAAGTTTTCCCAGTGGGTGAACTGGATGCAGACCTTCAACAAGTTGATTTGCGCAAAACAAATAGCTGGCGTTTAAAGCTCGGCGAAGTGCAAACTCCCGAGATGCTAGAAGTGCAACTGGTGAATGCCGTCGCGCCCTTTGTTCTCGTCAATCGCTTGGTTCATATGATGAGACGAGATTTCACAGGGAAAAAACATATTGTGAACGTCAGCGCGATGGAAGGAAAATTTCATCGCTTCAAAAAAGAAGACCGCCACCCTCATACAAATATGGCGAAAGCGGCCCTCAATATGATGACTCATACCTCGGCCAGCGATTTCGCCAAAGACGGCATCTATATGAACGCCGTAGATACTGGTTGGGTGACCGACGAAGATCCGGCAGAACTGGCGCGCAAGAAAGAACTTATTCACGACTTCCAGCCGCCGCTTGATATCGTCGATGGAGCAGCAAGAGTCTGTGATCCCTTTATCGATGGTATCCTCACAGACAAGCACTGGTGTGGAAAATTTTTAAAAGATTATTTCCCAATCGACTGGTAAGAGTCAGCGTCAAAGTCTAGTGATGACACAAAAGATAGATGCGCTCAATCCCGTCACTAAAGTCTTTTGGATGAAGTCCAGATTTTTGAAATAATAAACGTGAGTCTGTAGTTCCCTTGATAAGCTCATTTAAAAGCTTTTCAAGTTTCGGAGACTTTTCGACTAAGCTTTCAGTGAGCTTTTGTTTTGCCTCTTCGTTTAACTCCCTCATCAAAAAAAGGATTTTCCGAATTCTCATCTCAAGGGGATTATCGTCAACGACAATTTTCGTTTTAGAGGTTTGGATCTCTTGATTTATTGCCACCAGAGCTTCTTTAAACGTTTGATTAAGTCGAGAGAGAAACTCACCGCCATCAGAGACAGTTTCATCTAAGAAGCCATCAACTAATACTTCAGGTAATGCTTTAAGATAGTTCTTCACAACAGAAACCTGCAATGGATTTAAATGAAAATCGGGCAAGTTTTGAAAAACCAAGCAGCTTCGACATTTTTTAAAAAGAAGCTCCAAGCGCTGATCTCGCTGTTTGGAGTCTGGAGTTTCCTCACCTTCTTCACCTTCAAGCTTTGTGGTCAAATCTTCGAAACGCAATTCCTCATGCACGGGATGGGCCTCGATTAAAGCCAGTTCTTCAGAATAATCATCCATTTGGCGAAGTAATTCCTCTGATTCTAATGAGTCATACAGCTCATGGAGAAAAGCCTCTAGCCATTCAGACTGAGAAACCAGAACCGCTTCAAGTTCTTTGACATCGAGTTGAGTGTAAAAATACAAAGTTCCATTCATGACTCTATTTTATCAGATACGATTCCTTTGCGCCAGTTGACTTCAATTCTCAAACGGCCGACAATATTTCTATGAATGAGAAGACTCTTTTTGAGCAGCTGGGCGGTGAAGCGGGTATTCGTGAGCTCGCTGTGATCTTTTATCGTGTGATGGATGAACTCCCTGAGGCGAAACCCATTCGTTTAATGCATCCAAAAGATTTGACCTCTTCCACAGAGAAGCTCGCTCTCTTTTTGATTGGCTGGCTCGGGGGCCCGCCACTTTACGAGCAGAAATATGGACACCCACGCCTAAGAGCGAGGCATCTGCCTTTTAAAATTGGAAAAGAAGAAAGAGATCAGTGGATACTTTGTATGGTACAGGCGTTTGATGAAAAAAAAATCTCTGAACCTATTCGTTCAGAGATTTTGTATTCTTTATTGAATCTTGCGAATCATATGCAAAACTATTTGCCTTGAAATAACTTAAAGCCACGAGCTTCAAACACTCGTTTATTGAAATCTCCTGCTTCAAAGATCAGAAGATTTGCTGTTGGCTCTGATCTTCTTGGAATCAAGTCTTGTTCGGCACAAGCAAGCATTGAAATACCATAGCCCACTCGTGGGATGATATTTGTCTGCGAGAGATAAAGAAGAGTATCTGAGTGGTTGTACTCGTTATTATAGATGGTGGCCTTGGTCGGTGTTTTAAAACCAAATAATGCACAAGCATCGTATGGAAGGGTTAAATTATCTAGGCCGTACTCTTTATTGCCGCGAATGATTTTCGGAAGTGTTAAAAACACGGTCCCATCCATTTGATCGATGCGTGAAACCTTTAAAATATTTTTGAACTGAATATTCGTGCCACAAGTTGCTCCTCTCCAATCAAGAGGACAATCGGCCAGAAATTTATAGCTTAAGAATTTCTGTTCAGAAGCTGTGATACGAGCAGAAGTTTCGACCACTTCAATCGACACGAACTCACCTGCAAAGTTTGAGCTATTATCGATCACTCGAACACTGTCACCGAGGTTAAGTCGACCTAAGATATTGTCGCCAAAAGTATCGCTTGATCTAACGTTTACACCGTTAGTGGTAATATAATAAATTTTGCCAATAACGAGAGCGCTTCTTGGATCATCAGTCGGGTCAGTGTCTTGATCGTCTCCGTCTGAATCGCCAGGAGTTCCACAACCACCAACTTTACAATCAGAAATAAATTTAAAGCTCAGGTAATACTCTTCGGAAGGCTTAAATGGTGAAGCCGATTGAACAACCTCAACTAAGATAAACTCACCAGCGAGTGCAGGACTTGCATCAATCACTTTCACTTGATCGCCAGTCATCAAGCGGCCCGCGATATTATCACCAACAGAATCGCTGGTCCGTAAATTCACACGGTCGGCTGTGATCGTGTAGACAGCTCCCTCTTCAATCAAGTCCCGTGACTCAATCGCAGAAACAGTAAGACTCATCATTAGGAACACTATCGATGTGATAAAAACCTTCATCTCTAACCTCGCTTAAAAACAATTGCAGCGATTTATAGAAGGTTTTGACAGGGAGTGCCAATACGATTGTAAATTTTGCCCTCTTATAAGCTCTTAAAATCAGGCGCTGGCAGAGTGAAGGCCAGGATTAAATAGAGCAAAAAGGTGGCCCCAAATGACGTGACCCCAAGGACCAAGCAGATAAATCTTAAGATCTCAGGGGCGGTCTTAAGCTTAATGGATAGGTTGTAACAAACGCCTAAAAACTCTTTGCGCTCGGAGCTTGAAAGCTTGCTGTATTTTGGAAAGGCAAAGGCGGCAAAGAGATAAAAAACCAAGCCTGTTCCGAGAAAAAGAAAAGAAATCAACCAAAGAAGTCGGACAGTCCAAGGAGCGATATCAAATTTTTCCGCTAAGCCACCACAAACACCTGCGAGGATAAACTCTTTATCACTGCGCCACCAACGCTGTTCCAATTCAAGCTCTAAACTCATTGAAGTCCTCCATCTAGGTACTGACTGACTATATTAATCAAGCTTTTACTCTTTAGCAATCAAGCGCAAATACCGAAAAAGACATCACCCAAGCTTTGGAAAAAATATGTCTGCAACTGCGATAAAGATTAACAATCTAACAAAAACCTATCAGGAAATTCCTGCGGTGAAGAATTTAAGCTTTGAGATCAAATTCGGCGCCATCACAGCGCTTCTTGGCTCAAATGGCGCAGGGAAATCCACCACTCTGGATATGATGGCCGGAATTCTAAAACCCACCAGTGGAACGATTGAAATTAACGGACTTCATTATCAAGACCACGAGAGAGAAATTAAAAAAAACCTCGCGTATTTAACCAGTCATATGAACTTGTATGATAAGTTAACGGTTGAGGAATCCTTAAAATTTCTTGGTGGTCTAAAAGGATTAACAAATAAAGATCTGAAAGTCCGGATTGAAGAACTCAGTGCTTTATTCTCTTTGAGCACTATACTCAAAAAAACATTTTCTTCGCTCTCTAGCGGACAAAAACAACGCTCACTTGTGGCGGCATCTATTATTCACGATCCGCAAATTTTGATCTTCGATGAAGTAACTGCTTCTCTTGATCTAGTCGTCGCAAAAGAAATTATGGATTTTCTCAAACAAGAAAAGGAAAGAGGCAAAGCGATTATCTTCTCCACTCATATTCCAAGCGAAGTTGAATATTTGAGCGACCGAATTCTTCTCCTTGAGCGAGGTCAACTTGTGAAAGACACAAGCTACCAAGAGTTTATGTCAAAAACACAGGCCACCAATCTCACGGATGCCTTTTATGATGTGCTAAAAGGACTTGAGCGCGAATGAGAATAGATGGGACAAAATTTCTTTTATTATTGAAAAAAGAAATTCTCTTAGTCTTAAGAGATAAGTCCGTTCTCTTTGCCAACTTAATTCTGCCGCTGCTCTTGGGTCCTCTTATCATTATTCTATTCAGCGATATCACAAAACTCGACGATCTAAAAAAACAAAAATCTCAGGACGCTCCTCTCGTCATCACCTATCAAGGCCAAGCAGAGAGCTCATTTATTGATCATCTCGAAAAAACATTAGAGATGCCCTTATCGGTCCTCGAAAATGCACCCAGTGATGAGGAACAACTGCAGCTCTATCTCATTTATGAGCAAATTGCTCCTCATCTACGGAATCGAGAAAATACCATCCATGATCTTAATGGGACTGAGATTGATGTTATCGATGCGATCACTCAAATCAGCCATGCCAAAGAGAAGCTCTTCACTCAAACAAAACTTCATTTAGTTTTTGTGGACCGAGCAGATCAAACGAAGTCGATCATAGTCCTCTATGAAAAAAGCGATAATGATTCCTCTCGCGCCTTTAAGCTGATCGATCCTCTCCTTAAGGAGTATAAAGACAATCGTGTGAACTTTGCCCTTAGTGAAAAGATGGTCACCATGGCCGAAATTATTCCGCTATCGATTGAAACCATGAACCTCTTTGATAAGAAGTCTTTGATTAATATTATTGGGCTGATTATTGGGATTGTGATTGTTTTTTTGCTCATCCTATCGACCTATACTCCTTCATTTGGAATGACGATTGGTGAGCGAGATCAGCAGACATACAAAACGATTTTAATGAATCCCGTGACTCTGACTGAGATTTTTTTAAGTAAATTTATTTGTCTCACTCTTCTTGGGATTTTCTCTCTTATTCCCTACTTAATTCAATACCTGCTTTTTTCACTCTTTATTGATTCTGCTCTTTTTTTGATCAACGAAATTCTCTCCTTCGGAGGTTTTAGATTTCTGTGGTTTATCCTACTTTTAGTTTCTATCAATTTCATTGTCTCTGCACTAACCTTCTTTTTCAGCTCTTTTGCAAGAACTCAAGGTCAGGCGCAAGTCTTCCTCTCAACACTTATGCTCTTGCTGATTGTCCCTGTCGCAGCTGGTGCATATCTAAACTTAGAACTCAATTTTTTGACGTCCTTTATTCCCGTAACGAACTTTACTCTTTCACTAGGAAACCTCTTTTCAGAAAGTCCAGCCTATTTGTCACTTATAAATGTACTTGTGACTAACACCATACTCTCTTTGCTGATTTTTAGAATCTCAGTCAGCTCGTTCTCTGTTCAGTGGAAAGGAAGTAGTGACAGCAAAGGCTTGAGTGATCTTCTAAATTTCAAAAATCGAAAAACTCTAACTTTGGTTCCAGGCCATGCCTATATGGCCTTCGCCTTAGTTTTTTTGGGCCTCTTGTATGTTCGATTGATTAATGATGAGAAGGTTGAATTCCTCGGAGCGATTATCCCAAGTTTGATCATGCTGGTGGTTGGGCTTTTTATTCTATGGTATTCACAACTAAAACTCAGAGACATTTTAAGACTTCCTTCAATGAATCAATTGGGCTTCGATGCAGTTTTTTCATTCGTCGTCGCTTTAAGCTCTGCCCTGATTCTCATCTTTGTGGCAAAAGACAAGCTCGAACTCTGGGGACCAATAAGCTTTGCCTTGCCAATCGAAACTTTTCTCTACGCTCTAATAACTGCAATCGCCATAGAGTTTTTCTTTCGCGCCCTTCTCTACAAAGCGCTGCGAACAAGTTATCATTTTCTACCGGCAGCTTTTCTGTGTGCAGCGGCAACTGCGGTCACGACTCTCTCATCAGCACAAATGCCCTGGACTTTCGCTGGCGCGATTGCTCTTGCCTTCATTTACGAAAAACGAGGATTTTTGAGCTGTCTTTTTACTCATTTTTTCTTTAAACTCACTCTCATCCTTTACTCCCTGCTATAGGAAATGACTTTCATGACCGCACTCTCGCGCACCACTCACTGGGGATTTATTGCTCTGGCCTATTTCACACTCTTGGCCCAGTCATTGATCGATAATGGTCGAGGTCCCGCCTATCCAGATATTCTAACGACCTTCGATCTGAGCTCAACAAGTGGTGCAAAGATTTTTGCTCTCGCCTCTTTTGCGGCACTCTTTGCAAGCCTAAGTACAAAATGGTGGCTACCAAAACTAGAATTAATCAGAGGTTCGATTGTCTCACTTTTCCTTATGACGGTTGCCTGCTTTCTTTTTGGAAGGTCTCCCTTAATAGGCACTTGGTTATTAGACCTCTCATCGTTTTTGATGGGCCTTGGCATGGGCGGAGCAAATGTGTGCATGAATCTCCTGATCGCCAAGGGAACTTCACCAATTCATCGCAGACAATTCTACGCCGGACTTCATTCCGTGTATGGACTTGGTTCATTGAGTGCACCACTCATCTTGAGTTTCTATCTCACGCAGACAACCGACAAAACATGGGGGGATTTTTATCAATACCTTTGCCTGCTGCCTGCGACGATTCTTCTCATCGCTCTCATTCGCTACCCAGCACTTACTAAATTGAAAGTGGCGCCCACGGAAGCACTCGTTCCTAAAGCCATTTACAAAGCCCCGGTTCCACTGCTTATGCGTTTAGCTTACGGTACAGTCTTTGGTTTTTATGTCGCCTCTGAGGTCATCATTTCAAGCCGGCTGGTCTATTATTTGAATGAGGGTCATCAATTGCCAATAACTGAGAGTCGAATGGCACTCTCAGTTTTTTTCTTGGCACTTTTAGCTGGCCGCCTGCTATTCACCATTACTTCTATTAAAGGCCAAAGCCATCACTGGCTTATCTTTTCGTGCCTAACCACAATTGCAATCTATTTTAGCTCACGAATCTTTTATCCACCGCTGCTCGCTTTAACAGGACTCTCTATGTCTTATTTTTATCCAGTCGCCATGGATTGGTTAGCGAATACATTCACAGAAGGCTTAGAATGGATGACCGCCTCAGTTCTCACTTCAGTCAGTGTGTTTTTAGTTGTGATGCATTTAGGATTTGGCTATGTCACGGATAGAGTTAATATTGAAGCCGCGATGGCGATTGTTCCTCTTTTACTAATCTTCACTATTATAATGGTAGTAATACTTGAGAAGGCTAAAGCCAAGATTCAATCCAAGCAAGCTCACGAGAACTGATCCGTTGGATCAAAGAGATAGGGAGGAGGTAACGATCGCGGTCTAGTTTTCGTCCAGTATGGATTCCAATAAGTCTTAATTCACTTGATTGATGATAACTCACTCTTTGAAAAACTGGTCCGCCAGAATCACCACTCATGCCATATTCATCAATAGCTTCAAAATAAATTCCAAGATCCGTGTTCAAGGTCATCTCAACCCATGTTCGTCGATTTTCTCCGTTGCGACCGCCAAAGCCGATCCGTTCAAGTTTGGTAAGTTCCGCCTCTTCACCCCAGAAAAACTTCTCATCACTCCAATCTAAATTCTGTGAGAGAAAGACAAGTCCAAGATCAATTGTCTTGCCGAGGTCGTTTCCTTTGTAGTCAGGATGAATCTCCGTGCGGATGGCCGAAACAAAGGATAATGGGTTCATTAAAAAATCATTAGAAACTTGAATCTGCTTCCAGCCAATTAAACAATGAGCGGCAGTCAAAACAACTCGACTTGAGATAAGAGTCCCAGAGCACACTGATTTTCCATAAGCCGTTTCAATTGAGAGTCCGACCGTTTGATCAAACTCACTCCAGTCTCTGGCCTGGGCCTTGAATCCAAAACAAAAAAGGCAAAATAGGACAATTCCTAAAAGCGTTAAGCTGTGATTTTTCATAGATCATAATCATAGATGACGAAATTGGCCTTCGTCTAGAGACAGCGGCAAGACTAAGAGCTAAGCTATAGATAATTAAATAAGGAGCCCTCATGTCACGCTTAAAGCATGCCCTTCTTTTCATCTTACTTGCAACAACGACTCTTTCATGTGCCTCTCACCGAGGGTCAGGGCAATTTACAAAAGAGAAAAATCATTTTTATACAGAACAGAAAACTGAGCGGCAGATGGGAGAAATCCTTATTCCTGAAGGCCATGTGGCCCACCCCGCAGTTATCCTAGTTCATGGCGGTGGATGGCGCTCGAGAGACCTCGGTGATATGAATTTAATCGCAAAATCTTTGGCCGAACATGGTTTCTTAGTTTTTAATATCAACTACCGATTAGCACCAGAGTTTCAACATCCGGCCCCGATCGAAGATTTGAAAAGGGCCCACCAATATCTTCTAGACCTTCATCAAAGTAAAAAAATTCAGATCGATCCCGAACGAGTTGCTCTGTGGGGCTATTCTTCAGGCGGGCATACTGTTTCCTATTACGCTCTTCAAGCTGACAAAGCAGGCCCTATAAGTGCGGTTGTCTCTGGTGGAGCGCCCTATGATTTTACTTGGTATCCGCTCTCACCCTACCTTCTCGCCTATATGGGAAAATACCGCGATGAAATGCTTGATGACTATATCCAAGCCTCACCTGTGACCCATATTCATAAAAAGGCCCCCAGCTTTTTTCTCTATCACGGCATCAAAGATCGTTTAGTCGAGCACGCTCAAGCGGCGGCCTTCCAAGCGAAGTTGATGAAAGCCGGCGTGCCAACAGAGAGATATGATATTTCTTTTTGGGGCCACGGGACCGCCTTCATCTTTAGTCGTGAGGCGGTCAAACGTGGAATTCTTTTTTTAAAAGAAGAATTAAAGGATTTTTAAAACTGCTTCGTAGTTTGGTTCATTCACAATATCTGAAACCATTTCGGTGTGAATGACTTGATTGTCTTCATTAAGAACAATCACCGCGCGGGCATAAAGTCCTACAAGTGGTGTATCTTGTAAGACAAGTCCGCACTCATCTCCAAATTTGCTTCGAAAACCCGAAAGCGTTTCCACGTTTTTAATTCCCTCTGCTCCACAAAATCTCGCTTGAGCAAAAGGCAGGTCGAGAGAAATATTTAAAACGACCGTATTGCTTAACTCTCCCGCCATTTTATTAAACTGACGGACAGATGTGGCACAAACGCCAGTGTCGATACTTGGAAAAATATTGAGAACTTTTCTTTTTTTTCCGTACTCTGCAACTGAAACAACTGAGAGGTCATTTTTTACAAGCTGGTTGAAGTTGAGAGTCGTCCCAAGTTTTGGGAGTTCGCCTTTGGTTTGAGCAGGAGTTCCTCGAAAATTAAGCTGGGCCATGATTTTTCCTTTGATTTAGTTTTAAAAGAAATATCATAAATTGGTCTAATGTCCTGCCGCAAGCGCTCCGAATCAATAAAAAGGTGCCTATAAGATTATAGGCACCTGATGGAAACTTTTATTTCCAGTTTGAAGATTTCATGATCGATTTTGCAGTTTCTACAAAATTTGAAATTGTCCCAATATTGGTTTGGTCAAATTTGTATGAGCCAAAATCAATAAGAGTTTGATCAATTTGTGCATTTGGATTAACTGGGTACTGACCGAAAGCTGCAGCGACAGGTGCTTGAACTTCAGCAGACAGAAGGTATTCCATTAGAAGAGTCGCTTCTGCAACATTTTTTGTATGCTTAATCATTCCAATGCCAACACCATTCACGTGAACGTTTGATGTTTCGTTTTGGTTTGCAAAGAAAACTTTCACAGGGAAGCTTGGGTCTTGGGCCACAAATGGAGCCAAGTAATAAGTGTTCACAAGAGCAACATCACATCTGCCATCTGCAATACCAGCGATCATCGCACGGTCATTGCTCATTGGGGCCACTGCTAAATTGTTCATCCATGACTTTACAATTCTTTCAGCTTTTGCTGGGCCGTAGTGAGTGACAAGAAAGGCCACGAGACCTTCGTTATAGCTGCTGTTAGCGACGCGAACACATAGTCTACCTTTCCATTTCGGTGAACCTAGATCTTCATAAGTAGAAAGCTCTGATGGAGAGACTGTGTTTGGGTTGTACATAATCGTTCTTGCTCTATAGAAAAGAGTCAAAAAATTACGACCAGATTCTTTGAATGGAGCTGGAACAGTTTTTTCAATAAATTCTGAATCAAAAGCGCGGTATAGGCCCGCTTGATTTGCGATACCTTGGAAAACGAGGTCTTTATCAATATGAAGATCGGCTAGCGTATTCTCCCCTTCTTCAGTCATTCTATTGATAAGCTCGATGCTTTCGCCACTGACAATATTCACTGTAATACCAGTTCTGTCTGTGAAAGGTTTCAAGATAATATCAAGACGATCTCCACCATAAACAGAGTAGAGGGTAATTTCTTTGGCATTGATTTGAGCAAAAGGCATAGCGGCTATAACGAGCACGCTCATCATCTTTAAAACAGCGTTCATTGTTCCTCCAATTTGTAAGCAGATTCAAATTACTTACGTAGATTTTGTTTTTTGATGAGTTGCTTGTCCCGCAATTTGTTTGAACTGTCAAACTAATTATTGGCTAGGCCATTTTTAGTACTGCATGCTAAACACACTATCAATTTTCCATCGTATTCAAGAATCCAGGAGGAAGTATGCTATCCAAGTTATTAATTTTATTGATCACCTTAAGTTTGTCCGAAGTCTATGCCCTAGACTGTGATTATTATTCAACGAGAACAATTGTGATGCTTGATGATGCCGAAGGCCTCAATAGAAATCATCAAACTTGCCAAGGCTTGTCTGAAAGTACTGGAGTTGATGGCGAAACTCATCTCTTTACGGCCGCTCGCTTTAACTCAATTGAGTCCCTGCAATGGCTTATTTCACAGGACTCAAAAATCAATCACCGAAACGACTACGGACAAACAGCGATTTTTTTCATCACGAGCGCAGAGGCCGGCAAAATCCTTTTATCACAAGGGGCCAATATCACTCTTAAAGACCGTTACGGGAGCTCTGCGCTCTCAATGAGTTTTGAAAATGACCGTTTAGATCTTGCACATTTTTTTCTAGATTCTGGAGCGCAAATTTCAAGCTATGATCTTAATACAGCAAGTAATTACTATAAGTGGGAAACGCTAAAATTTATCGCCTCTGTGGCTTCTGAGAAAGAAATCCAAGGTGAAGGTGAGTTTTTTAGAACCTTTTCTTTTTACGATCAAATGAATCGCGATCTAGCCGCAGAGTTTATTTCAAAAGGAGCAGATCTTAACAAGGCGAGACTTATTAGCTCTCAAAAAAGTCTCCTGCAGTCGTATGTTGAAGATTATGTCCTGCACACAACTCAGTTTCAACGTTTCGGAACCGCTGCTATTGAATTCCTTGTGAAAAATGGCGCCCATACAAATCAAAATTTTGCAAGAAAAGGAAAAAGTCTTATCGCTTACCTTCTAACAAAACAAGACTTTGAAACTAATAATCAATTATTAGATCTTTTTCTCTCGAACGGTCTCAAATTAGATTCGGTGCGAGCAGGCAAAACCTTATTAATGGAGCTCGCCTTTTATTCCCAAAGAACAGAAAATGAAAAGCTCTACATAGAAAAAATAGCAAAAAGACTTCTTCAGCTGAATGCAAATCCAAATATCCAAGGAGAAGGCGGGTTGACGGCCCTTCATCACGCCATCCGTTGGGAGAATATTAGTCTGGCAAAAGTCTTAATTGAAGGCGGCATTGATCTTCAGTTAAAAGATCACCGTGGCTTAACTGCAAAGGCCTATGCTTTAGAGAGACTTGAACAAACTCCCGATCATGGCCAGAAACTAAGATTAGTGAATATGATAAGAATGATGAAATAAAAGAAATGACTGAGGGAGAGAAAACTCCCTCAGTCATCTTACTATTTAAGAAGTGATAATTTCACTTTGTTGTTTTTGGCCCCGAAATTTAATTTAATAGCTTTTTTAACAGCTGAAATAAAATCTGCATTTTCTTTAGCCTCACATCTTGAAATATCAAGAGTGATTTTAGAGAAACTCATGAAATCATCTGACTCAATCGCTTCGACGACACTTGCACAAGTTAGATAATTGATATTATCAAAA
Organism: Bacteriovoracaceae bacterium UBA6166; assembly: GCA_002435795.1. Taxonomy (GTDB): domain Bacteria; phylum Bdellovibrionota; class Bacteriovoracia; order Bacteriovoracales; family Bacteriovoracaceae; genus UBA6166. Next base: position 392,398 of record DIUE01000016.1, read on the forward strand.
AAATTCGGTCCGCCACAACCAATATTGGAGCTTACTTTATACTCTGAAGTTAACTGCACAAGTTGAGGTCCTTTTGGAAGGCCGTAGCAACCAATGATCGGTGCTCTTTCGACGAAAAACTCTTCTGTCTGGATATCTTGAACGACGAGGAAAACCTTGTCGTGAGCATCAACGGTAGCGAAAGCAAAATTTTGGAGAGAGACGAAAGTCATAAGTGCGAGTGCGAGAGTTTTCATAATACTATCCTCAATAAGATTTAATTTTTAATTTAAACGGCAGTTTACAACGCTATAAGTTCTTTTTCGATCGGGGCCACTACAGTTGTGATCAACACTTAAATAACCTTTTCGAAAGCCACTATTTCCATACAAATAAAGCTTTCCAGTATCACAACCATCACTATCAAGAAAAAAGACAAGGTTTCCTTTTTGGTCAAGTCTCACTCCTTGGCCGTCAGGTGAAATCATTAAATACCAAAGCCACTCTAGTTCCTCGCCGTTAAAAGCAAAAGCGGCACTCTCATCATCAAAACCAGTAAAGAGGTCATAGTTAAGGGATATATTTTGTGGTCGATCGAGCTGATTAACAGAAATCATTATCTTTCCGTCACTAGATAAACTTGGGAATGAACACTCTAGAACCTGAGTTGAGGCTTGAGCGCTGTTCAGACCGATTGAGAGAAGGACAATCATTAATAACGATTTCATAAAAAACCTCATAGTCGTGGTTGAATGGGGCTTCATAACATCTGACTTTCGGAAGAGAATGAGATTGTAGAACTTACAATCTCAATGAGAGGCCTTAGTTAAGTCGTGACGAAGTTCTGGCCAATAATAATCAGGCAAATTGCTGGCCAATATCACTTAATTGCCTGATTTCATCATTATCCCAATTCATCACCTCCCTATAAATTAGAGAAAAACCGGAGGTTCTATGAAATTTTTCGCTAAAGTACTCGCTCTCGCGTCCCTGGCCATTCCTTACTCTCACCTATGCGCTAATGACGTTTTAGTCAGGATGAGGGCCATTAATATTATGCCGATTGAATCTGGAAGCCCAACCGTTGTTGGCGGACAAGTTAAAATCAATAATGAGTCAGTTCCAGAAATCGACTTCACCTACTTCATTACAGAGGCTCTTGCGTTTGAATTAATTCTAGCGACGGCCAGTCATAATGTGCGAGCTTACGGCACAACATTAAATAATCTAGAACTCGGTGACGTCTCAATCTTGCCACCAGTATTAACGGCCCAGTACCATTTTAACTTCGGAAAATTAAAACCGTATATTGGAACTGGGGTCAACTATACTTTTTTCTATGGTGAAGACCCTGGATTCGCGAAAACAATTGATTACAAAAATAGCTTTGGCTGGGCGACTCAAATCGGCTTGGATTATAATATAAGAGATAATATTTACTTAAACCTAGATCTGAAGCGTATCGCTCTCTCCACTGATGTTGTCGTTGATACCTATGCTCATGGATCAGTCAGTGCGAAAGTTAAAATCGATCCAGTGATCGCAGGTGTTGGAGTAGGCTTTAGATTTTAAGGCAAAAAGAAAGGGAAGAAGCAAGCGCTCTTCCCTTCTTGAGGTTAGTCACGAGCTTGATAGAACTCGCTATTAATATGAAGTAAATCTTTAGAGATATTATAAACGATTTCATAATGGGAAGTATCATCATCGCAGCCTGCACATGCTTGATAAGAAGAGCCTCCAATTAAGAAACGTCTTTGATTTTTGAAATCATAGCGCATCAAACTCTCATATATCTCTCTCTTCTCCTCAGACCATGACAAATAAAAATATAGCGGAAGAGCATCCATATAGCCCTTATAGCTGAATCCTTGCAGATCAAAATAGCGTAGGATCGCTTCTTGAACTAAGACAAATTTTTGATCAGGCTTTAGAGTTGTGGCCTCAATTAAATCTACGCAAGCCCCATTTCTCGCAAGCCTTTGGCAGAACTCGACTTTATAGGTTTCGCTGAAAAAGGCGACCCCATCATTTGAGTTTGCTTTATCGATGCGTGCAACCTGGGCAAAGGTAAGATTTGAAAAAACGACTAATAAGAAAGTGATGATAGTCTTCATGGGGCCTCCTCAATAAATGTTATCTTCAACTATCAATATCGCCTTCATGGGTCAAGCAACATGCTGATGCTAACAAAATCATGACTTGAGAAGAAGTCTTATAGACCCTTAAAATGAGTGGATTTCAATGGTGTAGCCGTAGCTTGTGCAGATTTTGGGCATATCACTTACTGCGCTCGATCGATGATTAAATCCCCATGCCCTTCATGATCAAAACGAATTGAAGTCATGATGGGATTACAGCAAATCTCGCAGTCAATAATCATCTCTTGATGTCCGCCGTCTTGAGGATAAAACTCAAGCCAGATCATCTCACCACAATAAGGACATTGAATTTCAAATTCTGTTTCCATAGAGATAAATTATGCTGAGAAGACTCGCAAAGAAACTAGCGAAAGCCGTACTAACTTCGGCAAAACTTAGGCAGACTAAAGCTTTGATAAGCTCAGTCTGCCAGATAGAAGCTATTCTTCGTCGATATAATCACACCAATTATTACCAACTGACAAATCACCATCAGAAATAGCACCAACGATCTCGTTGTTTTGGTTAATCCAAATTCCATATTCATTATCACCGGGATAACTCCAGATATAAGTGAATCGTGCGCCATTAGACTTCAATCTGATTCTCATAAAGTTAAACTCGTTGAAACTGAACTCACCTTCACCTTCTAAATAGTCGATAAACTGGGTCAACGAAGTAAAAGGAATATCATTAAAGGAAAGGGCATGATTGGCATAAACCAAAATTTGCTTCTGCTCTTCAACAGTGAAGAATGTGTCTTTATTGATTTCTTTTTGAACTTCAAGGACTTGTCGCTCACTCATTTGAAGATCAAGGCAAAGATCAGCTTGAGCTAAAGGCAAATAGCAGAATATAAACGCCATTATCGTTAATCGTTTCATTGGAACCTCCATAATTTTTATAGTCTTAGACCACAAACTCTATGGGACTCGCAAGCGGGATAGGTAATTTTTATCCTCATAGCTGCCACAGACTTGGGAGATTACCCAATGGCTTCTTGCCGCTATGAACAGTACTTAGGGATAAGAATTTTTCACTCAGGTCTAGGATTTTCACAAAACAACAAAAACGAAAACACCTAACGGAAAAAATTTTTCCATCACTGTCGCTCAGTATCCAAACTACAAGGAGATTTAAAATGAAAAGAAAATCAGTAAGCGCAATTCTCACAGGCATTCTCGTCATCTTAGCTTCTTCTGCTGCTTCCGCACAAGGCGTTGGCTCAGAAAGAAATGAACTGAATAGTCGTAGCCGTTCAGACACCGCAATCAAAGACGGGATCAACTCTGATAATTCACAGAGGAATCAACGCCATAACGAAAGTACTGCTGCAACTGCAGATCAACAGTCTCATAGTAAAAAAGATGTGGAGATCACGCAACAAATCCGCAAGGAATTAATGGAGGACAAAGGTCTTTCTACATACTCAAAAAACATCAAAGTTGTCACGAACAACGGGAAAGTGGTTGTCACTGGACCAGTAAGAACTTCAGCAGAAAGAACAGCGATTGAAGAAATTGCAAAAAATGTTGCTGGTGATGAGAACGTTCAAAACCAAATTTCGATCACGAGATAATAATTCACGATAAGGAGATAAGAATGAAAAATGCAAAATCAGTTTTTGGGATACTTAAAACACAGGCAGACGTAGAGAAAACAGTAGATGTTCTTAGAGAAGCTGGTTTTCGCTCACTGGATATTTCTGTGTTAATGCCAAAAATGGGAGACACAAAAAGTTTTGCACATAAAAAAGAAACCAAAGCTCCAGAGGGGGCCACAACAGGTGCCGCCACTGGCGTTGTTGTTGGTACAGGACTTGGCTGGCTCGTGGGTATTGGCGCCCTTGCCATTCCAGGAGTGGGACCACTCATCGCTGCGGGCCCAATTGTTGCGGCCATGGCAGGCGCAGGAGTCGGTGGCGCCATCGGTGGAGTGACCGGAGGCTTGATCGGTTTGGGCATTCCTGAATACGTAGCAAAGCGATACGAAGGTTTCGTGAAAGACGGGGGCATCTTGCTTTCTGTTCATACAGATGATTCAGATTGGCGTGAAAAGGCCAAAGATATTCTTAAAATCTGTGGGGCCAGAGATATTTCATCAAGTGATGAAGTGAAAGAGAACTTTGGTGATAAGAGAGAGGCTCATAAGGCAACAACTCCGCCATCCCCATCGATTTCGCCTTCGACGTCAACATCGACAATTCCGACTCGCCTTTAATAAATCTTATAGGGCGCAGACCATTGGTCTGTGCCCCTATTTGACAATCACGGCATGGACATAATTCATCAAGGCCTCTCTCATCGTAATTTAGTGGAAATGAGAACTCTGTTTGTAATCCAGGAGCAAGCGAACGTTTAGTCAGTACCACTAAGATCGTCATTCCCTCATGTATAGACCAAAGACTGCGCCCAATAATTAAAAAAAGAAGTCGATAAAATTACCTTCCCCTTCGGATATTCTCAAGGCAACACCTTCGTTTTAATACCTTTCAATAATTATTGAAATTCGCTCCTGCGTATTAAGCTCAACTGGAGTTTTAATTAATTTTTTATACGTTTCACGGCCATCAGCACATTCCACCAAAGCAATTAAGACATCTCGACGAGTCACAACTCCCACAAGGTGATTCTCCGAATCTACAACAGGGACACTGCGGAGACATCTCGATTCAAAGAAGACTTCTAACTCAAAAATATCCCACTCCTCTTCGGCGTAAGCGACTTTCGTTGACATTATGGTATCAATATTTTTCCCCATACTCTGATCGTAATAAAGTGAGTTCGTGACAGACTTAATACAATCTCCTTCAGATAGATAACCTATGACTTCATTTAGAGCATTCACGACGGGCGCGGTAGAAATTCGATATTTATTTAAAGCCTGAATAGCGTCGAGAATCGTGAAGTCAGGAGTGAGTGCGATGACTTTTTTATTTAAGATGTCTCGAACTTTTGGCGTTTCTAGTTTTCTATCAGAAGTCACATGGCGCCTCTTTAGTCGTCTTTTTCGATTGGGTTTTCTCTTTTGATGAATAGCAAATAGACGAGGGAGTTGATAGGGGGTGATAGCCTGATGATGAATTGATTTATAACGAGTGATGAGCAACACCAATCACAGTAATTCCTCCCCCAATTATTATACTAGCGTCTCAATATAAAATGACTAGGGTCTCATCTCATTTTATAATATACTAATTGCCAGGTATGCAAAAAAAAGACACCTCAATTCCCCGTTCAAAATACCAGCCAAATAGAAATAGTGTCTATTTAGGTTTCCTACTTATCTCAAGCTTGATCTACTTAGTCTGGGGATTCCTGACTCCTGCTTATTTTATCGATGGTCCAGCAGTCGATGGATTCGCTTACCGTTTCACAGGGGCGGTCATCCCTTTCCTCGGAATTTTTCTTTACATGCTCAAGGAAGAAAAAGCCCCGATTCAGCTTCTCTTTGAACTCTCATTCTTTGGCTACCTCTGCAGCTATAGCTATATACTTCATCAAAATAATTATCACCAAATTTATGTCTTAGGTTCATTCATCATCCAAGCGGGTGCGAACACATTAATCGAACGAGAAAAAAATCTTATTGGCTATAATATTCTCAATCTTGTTTTTGCCTTAGCGATTTTTATTCATCCAGCGCCGGAAGTGAACCCGTATTTCTTTATCACCTCTGTTATTACTATTGCTTTGCTCCTTTGCCTCACAACTCTCCTTAAAATCCGTGCGCAAAAACATAGTCAAGCGTTACAAGACAGGCTTAATCAAGAGGAAAATCAAAGAATCATTTTTGGCAGACTTGCCCATGAAGTGAATAATCCCTTAATGATCCTTTTAGGGATTCATAATCGGATGAATAGAATCATTGAAAAATCAGAAGACGATAACGAGACCGCCCTTCAACTTTATGAGTATACAAAAAATAAGATTAACCCGATGGGTTCGACCATTTTGAGAATTTCAAACCTCATCTTAGATCTTCGAAAATCGGCTTATGGAGAACAACTCATACAGATGAATCATATCAATATTAGAGAGCTTGTTTTGACCTTGCTTGAAGATGATGCACTTAAGGGTCAAACAGACCATGTCAAAATCACTGGCGACACTCATTTGTATATTCGATTTGATGAGGCCTCACTCAAAAAAATTCTCAAAGAAATTATTCTCAATGCCATCCACTATTGCAAAAAATCAGTGCTGATCGATTTATCGACAAACAAAGTAAGCATCACAAATGATGGATCACCTATTTCTTCAGAAATCGTTGATAAAATTTTTGAACCGTATTTTACGACGAAGAAGTTGGGCGAAGGCAAAGGACTGGGTCTTTCCGCCGCTAGAGCGCTAGCAGCGCAGAACTCTAGCAAAATAGAACTTGCGAGCAATAATGATTCAGGTGTTTGCTTTGATATTGTCTTAAACGTCGTTGATTGAAAGCAATAGACTGGTTTGTTTACTGCCTGTTTACGCCTTTTCTACAAAATAACTCTGCACACTATCCTCAAATCCCTATCCCTCTTAGAATTGTGAAAAACGCTAGTTTCGATCGTCTAAGAGGCCACAAATGAAAAAGCTTATCCTTCTTTTCGTCTTTCTCTGTTCAGCTCATTCTGTCATGGCCCAGACGACAGAAGTTGAATTTGAAGAATATGAAATCAATCTCAATATTGCCGCTTTGGAAGCACGCCAATACTTCAGTACAATCAATAAGTATAAAGTTGCTATCGAACTCGTCGGGAAAGATGGCCTTGCACTAATAGGCCCGCTTAAAGGCAGCACTTCGGCAAATATTTACAAATATTTTCAAAATGAACTCTCAGTGAAAGTCGGAGAAAGTGCCGACCTGAAGGCACGAGTTTTATTACCTATTAAAACTTTGGAAATGGCGAAGGTTCGTATTACTGTGCTGGGAGCGAATTTTAGAATTGTACTCCCAGGTGGCCCACTCATTGTGAATAACGACGACCGCGTAGCTGCTGAGGCCTTTGCGATCGAAGAGACTCAGGCCGAAGTCAACCAACTACTTGACCATACCAGTGCAATGCTCACTATCACAAAACTGGATAATGGATACAAAACGGTTGAGGAAATTGTCGCTGACCAAAGAGAAATTTTTCTTTTAGGTGGTGGGTTATTTTTAAAGCCAAACGATCATTTGCAAATGATTCAGCGATTTATATTGCGTACCTTGAATTAAACCTCAGTGAGATAAAGGCCCTTGGGCCAATTCTTCGATTCGCTTCAATCTCACTGATTCATGGGTCTTGAACCATTCGTCCTTTGAAAATTCCTTGTAGGCCAGCGCGAAGTATTTTTGCGCCAATTCATTCTTGGCCATCAGCAAATACAACTCGGCCAATTCCTCAAACACGTACCCGTCACTCGCCCCTTCTTTAGCAAACTCTCTTTCTAAATCGAGCTGGATGGTCAGCGCTTCCAAAAGGCGCTTTAGAGAGCGGTAGGTTCGAGCGACACTCCACTTGGCAATGCGGATGCTCGAAGCCTCGCCCTTAGACTCTCGAAAGGCCAGCGCCCTTTGAAACAGACTTAAGGCCTCATCAAGCTTTCCCGAATCGTGGTAAGTCCAGCCAATATTATTATAAAGGGAACCAAGCCAGCTACGAGCTTTGTCATCTTCTGATTTTTCAGCAATGGCCAGGGCCTTAAGATTCCACTCAAGCTGATCTGAAGGTTTAGCCTCGGCGATCGCAACCATATGGGCGGCATCCACAGCAAGATCATCACTGTTGCCTTTAAAAGCTTTATGATAGGCTTTCACAAAAAAGGGCAATGCCTCTGTCGCTTTCTTTGAAGAGTTGAAGACTCTTCCCCTCTCAAGCAAGTAACGAATCTCAGTCAATTCGCTAGCGGATTCTAAGCGAGACTTCACCTGGTCCAAGGTTAGATGCGCTTCATCGAATTTGCGTTGAAGACCCTGAGTACGTGCAATCTGAGTTAATAGTTGGAAATAATAGTTTTTATCATCAAGCTTTTGGGCCTCTGGCAGCAACTCTCGAAACTTGGTTTCAGTTTTCGCGGGATTGCTGAAGTCCCAGAGCTGATTGAAGTCTGGCAGTTCTTTAGCGATTAAAGTGGACATAAAAAATCCAAGAGTGAATATGGTTAGGAATTGGCGTTGCACAGGAATATTATGGAACTCTGTCAGCAACTAGGCCATCTTTTTTAGACTCAGTAATTTGCGGTTGTAAAAGCCGTTATCGCCCATTACAACCGCCGCTCGAAAGCTCTTAGCGATGAACAGCATCCCCTGCAGGCTTTTTGCATTTAATGATTTTGCCGTTATAAAGGTCTTGCAAATAAATATCGTAATTCCCAAACGTGTTTCTTAGATCAAGGCGATAAAAGAATCGCGTCTCGTAAAGACCGAATCCTCTCTTTTTGCCAAGTCCACCAAATCCACGCACGCCTCCAGCTGTTTTATTAAGAATAACAGTACTGTTTCCTCTTACGACAGAAACTTCACCCAGCTCCATATCCTCATTAAAAATCTGCCCGCGACCTTCTAGGTGATGAAGTCCAACAACTTCAAATTCACTGTAGATCTCGATATCGTCTCCGCATGTCAAAGCTAAGCTTTCCGCAGAAGCACTCTGGGCACCAAATAAACCGCCAGCTAAAAACAAGAAAATAAATAACGATGTTTTCATGAAATCATTCCTTTAAATATGAGCGTACAAAAATTATTAATAAGCTCATGTATTGTGCGGTTTTATGAGATTGGGCTCAAGCTTTCTTGTAAAAGATGGCGAAATCGCGTTTTCTAAAAGAGGACTTTTGGGAACCATCCTATGGCGAATATAACCTTATAGAATTGTTGAGCGCACCTTCTGACATCCCCATAGGTGTCGCCGATAATACAAATTTTATTATTTAATTTTTTCAAGTCGTATTTCAAGGACATGCTCAAGTTAATGGTAAGCAGGCGCTTCGTAAGCGCGCGTGCTTACTCAATACTAATTAATCTCGAAGACCTTTAAAAAATTCATCTACTTCTTTTTCGGCCTTTTCTTTACTGATCCCATAGTACTCTTGAATTTTGCCACCAAGATAATCCGCTCTGCCTTCAGCTTCTTGTACTTCATCATCAGTTAACATGCCCCATTTTTCCTTAACAAGGCCCTTGAATTGATTCCAGTTTCCCTTGATTTGTTCTTCGTTCATATGGCCCCCTTAAAAGCATCTTTTTTGACATTAGAAGGTCAGTATAATGACAAGGGCCTTAAATCTATAAGGAGTAAGCCTAAGCTCAATAGAAGAGTAATCATATACACAAACGAGATTTGCTCCAAATAGACCAAAAAACCGACGTCTTTAGTAGGTACGTCTTATACAGTCCCCAAGGCAAAAGCTTAGGTTTGTCTCTCAATATAAAATTCAAGAGTCCGATAAGTTAGCATGAATACTTACCTTCTTATATTCATCTTAATTTTTTTACCAAAGCCAGCACTATCAAATGATCAGACAAGAAGTGTTGGTTATTGCCAAATCAAACCTGGAGACACACTTGGTTCGATTTTGTTGAAGCACAATATTGTTCCATTATGGGGAAAAAATGGGAGTGTTCAAAAAACGATCAAACTCAACCCAGGCGTTATCAACCAAAATGGAGATTTTCTCTCTCCTCATTCGGTCATTAGAATTCCGATGAGTCATCAACGTGATATCGCCAGTATCGACACTGGCCCGTTAAATGAAGAAAATTCATCTGATCTAGTGAGCGAATTATTTTCTCATCTTAAATTAGTCACTGGTCTTGATTACTCGGAATTGAAATCTATAGAGAAAGTTGATCGGTCGAATGCTCGCCTTGAAACAAAACTCAATCCCTCATTTTCGCTTATTTGGGATGTTCATTGGTCAACGGCCACTCAAACGACTTTTGAAGCCAGCTTGAAAGAATTAAATTTTAACGGTGTATTAGAGAAAGAAATTCGTAATCTCTCCGCTCATTATGGCCAATTTAGTCTCTCTCAAAAATTCAATTTTCGAAACGGTTGGCAATTGGCCGGTACTTTCGATCAAAAGCAATATCCCTACCTCAGGGCCATAACCTCTGAGCAGTTGAAAATTGAATCCCCTTGGATGCAGTCTTTTCATTTTACGATCAAAAAATCTTTGATCATAAAGGGAAATGGTGAAATGTCCTTAGGCTTAACACCCTATTATATTTTAGGCAAAAAACAGCAAGACTATACTATTGAGGACGGTCATGGAGCGAGTGTTAGTCTTAATGTGAATCAGAAATTTAAAAAATTTCATCTTGAAGCGTCTGTTTTTGGAGAATACGGCAAACAGGATTCATCTATCACTGAACAATCATGGCGATCAAACGGTATCAAGTTTGGACTTGTCATTCCTTTCGGAAAAACGCCATGAAAGTCCTTCTTTTGTTGCTACTTGCTTATCTAAGTGGGTGTGTTGGCGGTGGAGGCTCTGAAGTGGACTCCAATTTCGATCCTGCTGCGAGAACTGTCATAGTAGAACAGGAAGAAGATCTCACTCCAGCAATTATTACAAATCTTATCGTGCCGTCTGATAATATCTATACTCCCCTTGAAGTTCTAACTTTTCAGGCCGTCTTTGATAAAAACGTTTTTGTCACAGGGACACCGAGACTTGCCTTAACGATTGGGAGCACAACCAAATACGCTCATTATCAAAGCGGGACAGGGACTACGACACTTCTTTTTTCTTATACAGTAGAAGCCAGTGATATCGATATGAATGGAATTGCGCTCACAAGTCTGATTGATTTAAACGGAGGCACAATAAGAAGTTCGACGACGAATAATGCTTCTCTAAACTTCGAGGCCCCAAATCTCAATTTAGTTGTACTCTCTCCTTCAGGGCTTAGAGTTTGGCTTGACCCAACAGCAAGCACACATGTTTTCACCGATGCTGCATGTACTATTCCCGCAGAAGATACGAATCCGATTGGTTGTCTAAAAGACAGAACGAGTTACGGTCATAACGCCACTCAATCTCTAACTGCAAGACCTCTATACAACTTGACAGGCATTCAAAATTTTCCAAGTATCTCATTCGACGGTGTAAATGATAAGCTTGTCATTGCTCATCACGCCGACTTCGATAATCTTAGCGCCTTTACAATCATTGTCGTTGTCTTACCACAAACATTAAATACAACGCCTAAAGCCATTTTGTCTAAACGAGACGCTCAAGAGGACGCCACTTTTAATCTGTTTTTTCATACTGCCAATAGGGCCTTCTTTGATATTGGAGCTAATTCAAATAGAAAAAATAGCAATATGATTTTTAGTGCAAATAACGAATATATTTTTACCCTCCATTTTGACGGAGCTCTTGCGCAAGCACAGAGAACTAAACTCTATATTGATGGCACTCTTGATGCGACAGTTGCTTCTAGTTTTGCAATCAGCAACAGCACCGACGCCCCTCTACTTTTAGGTACCTTTGATACCGTGGATACACGTTTTTTTCACGGTCAGATGGGGGAAGTTTTAATTTTCAATAAGGCCTTAACGACGGGGCCTGGCAGTGAGCTTGAAAAAGTCACTGAGTATCTTCAGGAAAAATGGAACTTATAAAAATCAGGTTCTGCAACAAAGAGTTTATCATTATTTTTGATACTCAATATGACAGATTCCCCTCAGAGCGAGACGTTAAGTAGACAGCTGCTTGCTCAACAATCCTCAACAATCTAAGATAGAACGCTATGAAGCGATTTATCTTGATCATCTTGCTATTGAGTCAAAACCCATTAAGCGCTCAAGTCGAACGTCTCACTGTCCGAGGTCTTGACTTACGCTTCAATGAAATTGAAGGGCTCGACCTCAAAGACAGCTTTCTTTTTGAACCGGCCGCCTTGCTCTCTCCGGCCAGTGAACTCGAACATCTTTTTGGACTTCGCTCCCCTATCCTTAACGCTGGTGCCGCGGCCGGATCTTTTGGTGTTTATTTAGATCAACATTCCTTTCGTGCTCTTGGCTATGGGAATACTAATATTTTTCTTGGCGCTCCTTATGAGCTTTTACCGGGGATTATTGAAAAAGGCCCCCAATCTCAGAGTGGGCCTATCGTCCATGGACTGACGAGATACCACTCATCCTCTCAAGCGCCGCAAAACAAAATCTCTGTCTTTAGTGACACAACATCAAGATACCGGTTGCAAGGGAGCGCTCAACTTTCATCGTCGACATTTATGCGAGGGATGATCGATCACTCTACAGGTTGGCGAGAGGGATCGGGCTTCACCCAAGGAAAACTTCATCTTCATCATCACCATCAAATTGGCGAGAACTCCGCTCAAACGAAGTTTTATGCCTACGCGATCGATCAGAACACCTCAGGCTACGTGAACGGACTCAATTCTTACCGCGACAGGCAGTTGGTAAAAAAAAGTAGTCTCAGTGGAGCGTATAGAAAAGCACACGGCCTTCATCTTCAAACGCAGATTGATTTGCCAAAGCTGACTCTTACACCACTAGTGCGCCATCATCAAATGGACTTTAATATGCACTGGTTTCCCGGTCAAGCCACCGAAGAGAATCGTCACTCTTCTCTTGCTCTCCTACTTCAATCGACTCCACATTTAACGTCGAGTTTAAATTGGGACTTATTGATCGATTATACTCAGGGTGGCCTCAGTGAAAAGCAGTCGGCTGCAAGTGTTGGTGGATTTATTCAAGGCGATCATTACGACTATCAAACACAAACCTTTCTCATTTCCACTCATGCCAATATTCCTTTGAGCTTTAAAGAATTAGTACAAATCACACCGGGCCTGCGCTTGAGTTTTGTTGAACATCGCTATAAAAATAGAATCGAAGACGGAATCTTTGGTCGCTATAAAAGATTGGCCGATCGTAGTAATGATTTTTTGCTATGGAAGCCCTATTTGTTGATCGAGCGCGATTTCTCAACTCAGACCTCTCTTCGTCTTAAGCTTGAGCAAGGAGGACGCACTCCCGAGATCAATGATCTCTATCGTCAACTGAGCAATCAAATTGATGAGACTATTCCCGCTGAAAAAATTCAATCAGCAGAGATCACTTTAAAACAAAATTTTCATCCTGTGCAATTATCCATCACTGCCTACACCATGAAAAAAACTAATTTCTACTTTCGCGATTCAAATGCCAATAATGTCCTAGGCTCGACTCTTCATCGCGGTCTTGAATTTGATGTGACCACAGCGCCAGATAAAATCGTAAGTATCGGCCTGCACGGTAACCTCTCACGCCACCGGTATAATTTTGATCGAGCCACAGAGATCAAAAAGGGGCAATCGATGGATTCAAGCCCTGATATGAGTGCCGGTGCGTATTTAAGATTTAAGCCAACCCCATTATTTCAATCGAGCCTCATCGCTCAATACCTTGGTCGCTATACCATCGACACAAAAGATGAACTTAGCTACCCTGGGCACACCCTTGTTCATTTAGGGATCGCGAGTTTCCTAGGATCACAGCAACAGTATCGCCTCAACCTTACACTTAGAAATATTTTTGATCGCCCCTATGCAGAACGAGCTGATGCCTTTCAAGGGACGGCCAGATATTTTCCAGGCAGAGGAAGGGTTCTTTATATCGGAGGCGAGTATTATTTTTAAAAAATTTCTTGAAGGTAAATTGGGCTAGATTCTGCTCTGGTTTTGTGGTTTGCACAGACGTCGTCTTTCGGCTACTGCCTTCGACGGCATACATCCCGTCCTGGGAATAAAAAGGGGCTCCCTGCAAAGGAATGACCCATTCTAAAATTAAGTATTTGGAGCGTGATTTCTAGAGTTTGTCCTTCTTTCTTTAATCTTGTTTCATGATATTTCATGTTGTTTCATGTGAAAGTGTGGCTAATTCATAATAGATTTTATGCATTTCCGTCATCATAAGGTTCTAAATCCTCAGATACCGCAACTGCTTGCCCCAACAAAAGTGAATTTTCGTATATCCAAAAAAGAAAAATCTTTAGCTCTGATAATATGAAAGCCTGAACAAGCCACGTAATCGCAAATATTAGGTTAAAAATGAATAAGGAAGTTCGAGAAGAAATGAATGGTAAATTGTCAAAATTGACATAAGAAAGGAGGTAAATGAATAAATAAATAAGTATTCCAGAAAAAAGTACTGTATAGCAGTAAACATAATTTAGGAGAATTTGCTTAAAGTTAGACCACGGATAATCGTCAGCTTTGCTACTCGCAAAGAAGCCCATTAGACTTTTCGGAATGGCGTTGGAAAAGGCAAAACCCGCAATCAAAAGACCCAGGACTGCACCATTAAGAGCAAGGAGTACTCCAAGTACACTTCTAATTAAATCTGCATTAATTTCGCGTGAGGTCAGAGTTACGATAACTGCAACGATTCCGAACACCAACGGGATAATGTAATTCCAGAGTCTTCTCTCTCGGTGCTTCATTGTGCTATTACATATTCCCCAAATCGAGGATTTATCTGGTCTTCGCATATTTGCCATATATATTCTTTGCTAAAGTTTTATATTTTTTTACATCAGCTTCTGTAAAACTAGCCCCCTTCTCAGCATGAGTTTCTAACTTTTTCACTGATGAAACGACCTTCAGCTCTTCAGTTAACGCTTGTCCAGCAGGAATATAATCTTTAATCGACATCTGATTGTCCTTTATCTCAATTTTCTCACCGTCCTGGCCCTGTCCTATCACAGTTAAGCTTGCATTACCTTGTGATTTAGCAACATCACTAGCAATACTTTTAATTTCACTTTTGTTTAGCCCAACATCTCCATCAGTTATGACAGCCTTAGCAGATGCTGTTTTTCCTCCACCGATTGTTGATCTAGCTGTTTTTAACTGTTGAAGTAATTTGTGTTTAAACTTAGGATCCTCTTGATTAGTATGATGAAGAGTTACTGAGAGCTTCTTAAAAACATCCGCTTTTGCGAGCGCTTTTTGTGCGAGATCGAAACTCGCGATTGGAGTAATTCTAAAATGAGCCTCCGGGTACCTAGCATGAAACTCAGTTTCAAACTGAAGCCTTAAGTCTTTACTAAGCTTTTTCTTTTTGTGTTTGTTCTTAAATTTTTTTTCCTCTGTCATTTTTAACTTAGCTCTATGTAACTTCAAGGCTCTATGAAAAACCAGCTCAACCTTTTTCAAATCAGGTGATCTCGTCATTTCTTTAAGTACAATTAATCTATGGTCAAAGAGTCGTAGCAAGAAAAAACTAGAAGGCCCATCAGACAGTTTTCTTATTCTAGTTGTAATTTTCTCGCTTGGACTATCATATTTTTGAACGGATTCTAGATTCATGTTTCTTACAATCTTTCCTGTTAGATAATAATCTCCTTCATGGCATATAACCTTGAATCTATAAAGAATGTACGAAATATCCTCTCCTCTTTTCCATGGTATTTCATTATTTGTCTTTAAAATAGGCCAAAACCTATCATCAAAGGATTCGAGCAACTCTTTTGAGTCAAACAAGCACACAAAGTTCGCAACACTAACAGGATAATTGGAATATCTACCCATTTTCTTTACCTCAGAATAAATTTAACAGTGCTACTCTTTCGGAAATCAACAAAAAAACATGATCTTTCCTTTAAATAAAAACAAACGAAAGACGAACTAATTTGTTCTACTATTAATAATTTAAAATTCTCTATATAAGCGACCTAACAGATATGGAAATATCACCCAAGTATTTCAAGAGTGAATACTATTCCAACTTCCAGTATTTATTTTCTCCACCGTCAGCATAGAGATAGGAAGTAGGCTTGTAATCAATAACACTTGCAACTCGCAAGAAATTAACTAATTCCTGAGAGAAGTCCAACAATGGCGGTCGCTGAGTATTTTGATTATTAGTCGTGACAAACAAACACTCTGCTTCACGAGGAATAACAGTCAAATCGTTTTGATTGTTTACATTGTTTTTTATATAAGCGGAAAAAAAGTTTCGTACATCTACATACATATTTGGCCAAACATCTCTATCCGAATTATCTCTAAAGAATTGAAACATAACCTTTTTAAAAGTATATTCTTGCAGTGAACATTCGGTAACAATTGCAGCAAATACCTGATGTTCGAATTTATTCCTATTGACTGGCGCTCCATGCTGAGGACCATTTACGATATAATTAGAAGACCCGTCACTTTCGTTAAAATTTACACGATCCAAAACTTTCACAGATTTTAAATTATTAAGTGCGGAATTCAGATTATCAGCGGACTTAATAGAAGCTTTATTTTCTATAACCGCAACAACAGATTCAACAATAAAATGCTTGATTCCTCCGATCTCAAATATTGGATAATAACTTTTTCTATAGATTACTAGGTCAATTTGACGGCTTATCTCACCTTTTGAGTCAATAACAAAGCCAGTATCGATACCAAAATCACTCGAGATCAAACGTCTCAGATAGGCCTTAATTATATTTTCACGAGCTCTGCCGTTTTCTCCAGGGTGACTAATTGAACTAGCAAGATCTAGTTGATTTAATACATCTCGATTTAAAGAGTCTAATATGTTTTTTATTAAGTACACTAAATCCCTTCTGTTTTTTATCTCATCAAAACTTTATTCTAGAAGTTTCCTTCATCGCATTGAAGACATGTTAAACCTATACTTCGCCACATTTTCACTACGCTGGCCCTATCATCTACAACAAAAAGCACTTCATACTTATCCGCAATAAATTTTTCGTATAATTCTTTTTTTACGATATCATCCTGCCGAAAATCTTTCTCCCCTCTAAAATGGATTTCATCATAGGATATACCATTAATTCGAAGCCAACTTAGAGTCTGAGAACGATATTTTTCATTTCTCCCTGTAAGAATAATAATTTTATACTCCGTTTTAAATCTTTCGATAATCTCCTTGCACCATACATTTAGCACATCTTCTTCTATCCTAGAGTAGAATGCGTCCCAGTCCTTTTTAACTATAAAATCCTTTCTACGTTCATTCACATTGGCCAAGGTTCCATCCAGATCGATTAAAACAGAAGGTATTTGGAGTAAACTCATTGGATTGTTCTTTTGCTAAACTCTATATGCCAATCGAGCACAGACTTTATAGCAGCATCAATTTTATCAGGTTCAGGCAAGTCAGTAGGAGCTTCATTCGATTGACTATGTTCAAACTTTGAATACTCTGTCATTAAACCTTCCAACAAATCACAATCTTCTTGCTTAATTTTGGCGAGTTTAACGAGTTTTCCTTTTGTAACAATTCCTCTTTGGTGTCTTTGTACAATGCCTCCTATAAGTTCATGCTCAATAACTCTTTCTATTATGATTCTAAAATCACTACAAATCGATTTCGCTAACTGGTTGTAAGAATCACTGCCCTTTGAGTTCAATTCATTTTTTGCTTGAGCAAGCCTTTCATCTTTGAGCTTTTTTAATGCATTTATGGGCTTATTACCAAAAAGTGGAACATCGCCATGTTCACCGCATCCCCAGTGCTCTCTTCTGATATGTTTCGCCTGAGCATTCTCTGCTTCGCTCAATAAACCAAGTAAACTTAACCGATGAGTAAAGACTATAACTTGTCTGTCTTTGCTTAATTCTATTAATCTTTCTGCTGCTTTTTCTTCATAAATTTGGTCAAGTGATGATATAGGGTCATCAAAAACAAACGGTACTTTATAGGGTTTCCCCATAACGTCAGCTAAAAAAGCTGCAAGTGAGACAATTCTCTTTTCTCCATCACTTAATGGACGAAGCTGTGCTTTAGAGTGAAGCGGGCTTAAATTTTTAAGCTGTAGTTTGTGCTTAACCTTCCCTTTTGTGGCTCCAGACTTCACAAGCTCTACTGATATTTTGCCGGCCCCCAGTGCTTTTAATTCCTTGTTGAATCTTTCAATATAAGCCTCGGTCATAACTTTGCCAGAAACTTCATTCGCCTTTTTCGTAAGAGCATTTGTACTTAATAGCTTTGTCCAGCCTGCTATAAGTGTAAGCCTCTTTAAACGCTCAACTTCCTCAGCCATTACCTCGGTAAAAGCTGAAGCCCATTTCTTAGCTTTCAAGTCATTAAGCTCTGACTGAATTTTTACGAGGTCATAAGATTCAGCATCCTTTGTATGAGTCGCTATTTCATCATCAAGCTTTAACTTCAACTCCTCAAGCTCGTTGAGTTTAATCTTATCCAACGTGAATCCAACTGGAGCTTTATCAGCAATTTTAGTAAATGCCGTCTTTGCAACCTCAATAGCTGCCCATATTTCTTTAACAATAGGCAACCATTTCTCTTCCTCGATTTGGCACGCTTGAATCGATGTCTTTAAGCTTTCCTCAGTAGGTTTAACAGGTAATTCATTTAGCTTTTTTTGATATTTATCTTCAGCTATTTTTAGGTCTGCCTGTAACTTCCCTTTAATATAGGTTTCAAAATTATTCATTCTTTGCTTGGCCTTATCATCAAGTGTTTGATGACAAAGTACACAAATTGATCCATCTTCAGTATTAGGATAAGTAATTCCTTTATATGAGACCTCTTCAGAGAATTTCCTAGCTGCCTGCCACATACTTTTCCATGTCGCTTCACCTATCCCTTGAAGTTTTGAATCGTCTGACAATGCATTAGCTGCATCCATTGTTGCTTTCTTTTTAACCTCTACATCTTTTTTTAATTCAAAGAGCTGTTCACCCGATACAGGGCTTACCAAAGCACTCGAATTGCTAATTAAATCAATAAGTACTGTTATTTGTTTTTTTCTTTGTTCTTTCTGGCTGGCAAGAGCAGCAGGTGCAGTCTTCACTCTTTCTTCTAATAACTTTAATTGTAGTTCATCTTCATCTGAATATGCATAGTACTTATTTAATCTTTCAACATCAGCGTCTGGGCGAAGAAGTGTATACATTGATTCAATATATTTTGAATTTCCGAACTCTGCAGGTCTCTTTGGTAGTTTTGAGGTCAAGGCAGTAGAAGATTTTTCTAACTTTGCTTTAAGAGCATCAAATACTTGAACAAGTTTTTCAAAAAGCGCAACTTCTATCGGCATGTAGGCCGACTCATTTTCTTTTTCCAGATAAGAGCCACCAGTGAGTGAGTCAAATATATCGACCCCTTGAAGTATTGATATTGGTTCCGAATTCGCCATCCACTCATGTTTGTCTGTCTTGTTGTCAACGTTTATTGAAATTGTGCATTTTTGATGCGGGGGCGGAGCTTTAAACACATTCGATATTAGAAATAGTGAATCAGGTTTACCACAAATCTTTTTTAAAATCCTTGTGTACCCAGACTTTCCAGATCCATTGTTTCCGTAAATAACAGATAAACTCTCTCCAAACACTAATGGTGTTTTGGGTGCTAGATCATCAATGCCATAAATCTCACCGATGCTTTCAATTTTTAAATCTACTCCTTCTGCTACAGTGCTTGAGAAGAACGAAAAATCTACAAGTTTTCCAGTTTTAATTCCATCACTGCATTTTAAGTTCTCAATCAATTCATCTAAAACCTTGTCATCTATAACTTCATTTTTTAAAATTTTCTCGGCAGCCTTCTGAACCCAACACTGTTGTGTGTGTAACCATTCAACAATCATTTTTTTTATTTCAACACTCATTCTTCATTCCTTAACGGTGATCTAAATATTTCAAAGCCTTTAAATTTTTATCGACATGAAAAAATTGACTAAATAGAAAAAACAAAAACCTTTACTTAAGCTTAGAGTAGTTCGAACCATTTTTTATCTGTTCAAAAGTAGTTATCGCCTCATTGAAATAAAAAAATGCTTCTGGAGAAGATTTCTTTAATTTATTCAAATATCGAAATTCCCCTTTTATTTCGACTTCCCTCAAATCCACATTTGGATCAAAACGTTTAACTTCTATCATATCACTTCTTCGTATTAGCTGTGACAAGTAGGCTGCATGACTGCTACAAACGATGGCCTCATCGATTGAAAAAGTTCCTTCCGAAATGTAGCTAGCAAAACCTCTAATCCCAAAACTTAATGCTTTAAATTTTTCTTGATCCCTACTTTTACCTTTTACAGCAATCTTAATTGACGTTTGAAAAATATCATCCAACACATCTAGATAATTTTTTCGATTTAAGCCTCGATACGCTAACTCAATTTCAGCACTCTTTACAAAGGTCTCTCTTACTAATTCAATATTTTTAAGCTCGCAAAAAAGCCTAGAAACATCGTATAGTTGTTTTATGATCTCAAGATCTTTGCCAATTTTGTACGGTATACCGCAAGTATTAGGAGCAAAAGCGGTTAACTTATCTCCTAGCATGCAATCAACTGGTAAAACTTGTACCTCAACATGAGGCTCGATAGTCTCAATATATACAGCAGAAATCGGTCGCTTGATTATCTCAGGATAATTTAGCTCCTGAAATACTAGATCAAGTAATATAGCTCTCTCTTTATTATCGTGAACAGAGTTAAAGAAAAACCTATAATGAGCTTTCTCCATAGGTGGCTTCGGCGTCCTTTCATCCTTCGCCCAGCGACTAAAGACTCCCTTTTTCAAAACTTTATCAAAGATTGCATCTATATTTTTAGGCTCTCTTTTAATACATAAATCAATATCAACTGAGAAACGTTTAGTATTTTCAAGTAAAAGAATTAAAGACGTCCCTCCCTTAAAAACAAACCCATCGAGTCCACTTTGAACAAGTTGCTCTAGTAGCACTAGCGCCTTTACAACTCTCTCAAGGATCGCGGGATCACGCTTAGGAAATTTACTCTTAAGCCCTAGAAACCAATCTTTTGTAAGCGTCCTATCTGTTATCAAACATACCCTCTTTATTTTGTAAGTCTGGCTTTATCCCTAATGTATTTAAAATGTCTTTCGCATTTCTACGCTTCGCATATCGTAACAATTTTGTTCTACTGATTGAATAAATAGAATCCAACTCATTAAAGATAATTGAAATTTCTCGACCGCTGAATGCTGAAAAAATATCCTTTTCCGCAAAAATATCCACTACAATTTTTTCTAAAGTCGGAACATAGACGCCGTCCTGTTGCTCTATCGGCGCTTCACTAATTAAGTCTTTTACGATTACAATATTTTGTCTTCCAACAGCATAACGATCAAATTCATCTGCAGTAGGCTTATAAAGAACTTTCGTATTCCCCCATTTGTCTTTCAGTTTATTGAAGACTGATTCAGATGCATCTGGGTCGACATCGACCAACGTTATATAACTCATTGGCTGATGTAACATATAATCCGATAACCACTGGGTGGCCCAAATGGAAAAGCGAATGTAAGGAAATAACTCTTCTAAAAAATTGTTGATGAGAAGGATTTTACGATTAATCGGTGCCTCAAAAGCAGGTAAATCACCTCCAAGGCGGTAGAGCCCTCGCCCTACGTTTCTTATTAATCCTTGCTCTTTTAAGGAGTAAATACACCATTTCAGTGTTGTATACTTCAAACTTGGTTCGAATCTCAGTAAAAACGAGAACAAATCCCTTGTTGAGATAACTCCATTTTTTTTGATGAAATCCAGTATAACTTCAGATCTTTCATTTCCCATTCATCTATTGTACAACAAAATATATCCTTTGGCATAAAGGACACCATTTTGCCAAAAGACAGAAGGAAAAACTTTTATTTTCGAACACTTAAGAAAAACACCCTTGATCGAAAATTTCTATCGATTGGCAAACTTATAGCTTGATTGCCAATCGATAGATGACACAAAGGGTTCCTTTTTTGACAAAATCTATAAGAAGAGCTACGCTCAGGCTGTGGTTCCTGAGCGTAGCTCTTCTTGGGAAAATTAAGCATAGTAGCTACATTTTGTATCCCAGCTCTAAAGTCAGTTGTCTTTTCGTGTAGTTTCAAATTTCAATCTCCATTTATCTCTTTTCGCAAATTTTTCAGCAATGTATCCAATCGAATAATGAGTATTATTTTTCAGCGTCTTCTCAAGCTTAAACGCTTCATTAGAATACTTGTCCTCCACTAAACTTCCAAGCATGGTCCTTACCCTCGGTGGATAATCCATTGATAAATCGACCAATATAGTTATTTCACTACTCGAATATGAATAAATCCTTTTCTGCAACCATTCATAAGTACGATTAGCGCTTCCATCTGGAATCTTTTTTGAGTTCTTTAAAACTTCTAAAAACATAATGAGTTGTTTGTTTTCTTTAGTAATTTTAGGCTTGATTCTCATATAACCAACATGCGTGCTACCGATCTTAATCTTGTAACTCGACTTATTATTTAGCACTTAAATTTTGTTTAGAACTTGTGTTGTTAATCCCAGATTATTAAAAAGAAATAAGCCTCCAAAGAACTTACTATCATCTGCCTTTATCTCATTTGCTATAAACTCCCCTCTTTACTCTCTCAAGCTTCCCTTCATCAACAATTCGCCTCAAAATCTGCGTGATCGTATTTCTCGGCTACTCCTCGGGGAAAGTCATTAAGAGTAAACACCCCACCTGACTGCTTTTGATCCACGATTTTTCTTATTTCAGTTGAGTACTGTATATCCATGTCACTATTTTAGGCCTAAAAAAATGACAAAGCAGCAGCTCGGTGGCGTAAGTCACTGAAATTTAGATGCGACGAGATGAACATGATGCACTAAATGGTTTATTTCTTTCTAAAATTATTCTTTCACCAACAAAGACTCTACGACTAGTTCAGTAATTTTTGACTCAAGTAATTTTAACTTGCTTTGGACTTTAGAAATTATCATGTCTAAATATAGGATTGTGTCGTCAATATCATCAGCTCCTATACCTGTAAGACTTAATTTGAGAGGTGCAATGCCAAAAGTTATACTTCTCGGGAGTGAATTTGCACTGACGGTTTGACCAGTCGAAATTAAATTAGTCACAACAAATGATTTGCAAGTTCGATATGGAGAGACACCTGTGTGTGCAATAAGCTGATTTCGAAAGTCCATTAATTCAAAATGTCTCTTTTTTGAAGTTTTATCATCTCCTATCCAATAAGAACTACCCTCAAGTTTTACACCATTTCTGCCTTTAGCCGAGTTAAAAACCCTACCGTATGACATAACTGCCTCTGAGAATAGTGCCGAGCGAACTAAATCATCATCAACGTGATCTTTAGACCTCAGAAAGCAGTGCTTTGACTTATCAAGCTCCCACTCTATCTCAGCATATGCAGAATGTTGTTTTGAAAGTCCTTCACTAAATTGATTAACTTCAAATGATAGCAAGGCTTCATGGTTTTCGTTAAGCAAATTAGCTTCAACTCGATATCCTGAGCGGGTTTCGATTGTCGTTTTAAATTGAACATGGTGCTTGACTGTTTCTCTCATAGTCACTTAAAAACCTGCGATAATTAGTACTCAATGTCCCAAGCTATCTTTTCCGGTATTGAAATTTTATCTACCTCAATATGAATTTTCTTAGCTCTTTCATATGCAAAGTCAGCAATGATTTTCATAAATAATGCTCGACTATCAGTCAGAGAGATAAAGCGTTTTTTTACGCCATCATCTTTTGAGCCCGTTCCATGTCGAGAGGCAAACCCTGTGGCAGTAAAGTTATTTGCAGAGCAAGTAAATTTATCTAGTTCAGTTTCAAACGGACGAAGTACCGATTTTTCATTGGTTGAATTTATAACCTCTTTAATTCGATACATATCGATGTAGTCAAATCTATCCGAAGCAAAGAGGAGGCACCTAAGAAATTCGACATCTCTGAGAGCTAAGTATAGATATATATTCAAAGACGATCTTAAATCAATTATTTGAAAAGTATTGTCGTCATATATTGGTAGAACAAACTCATCAGTAAATGGTACTTCATAATTGTTAATTAGAGTTATCTTTTTACCCAGTAAAAAGATTTCACATTGCTTGCACAAAGAAGGGGCATAGTCTTCATTAAGCAAGAACAAGGCTCCACGAAACAGCTGACAGAGAGTTTTCACTTTAGATTTTGTAATCTCCTCGCAGTCGGAATCACTTAACAGACTAGAACGCACTCTATAAATATCAGGTAAATGATCTTGTGGATCATGGCCGTAAACAGAGAACTCAGGAAAAAAACTTTCTTGTAACCCTTCAAGGAGAGGTCGTCTTGCCTCAATAGAAAAACTTATAGTGTTGTTATATTCATAAAACATATTATTCCTTACGCATAATTCGCCACTGTAAATAATCTCACCAGAAGTTTAAAGGCAACCTAATCCCATTTTTACTTCGTACGAGAGCGGTTCATTTTCATCATGGCTTTTATAATAATTGAAACCAATGTCAATAACTTTCCCTAGAAATCCTATCATCTAGCTCTGCAATTATTACTTCAAAAGCCTCTATCTATGACTTCCATCACATTTACAATATACATTAAAGAACAGCTGATAGATGTAACTTACTTAGCGCGTATTCTTTCCGCCGCCGTTCAAAGTGGGTTTGCATAGTTGGTTCGTCGGCTCCGGCCTTAGTATCATTTCTTGAATTTAGTTTTGTGGTTTGCAAAGACGCCCGCTCTCGGCTCCTGCACTTACTTAAGAAAGTTATTGAGTTTGCAAAGTTGGTTCGTCGGCTCCGGCTCCTGCCTCCCGCCGACATACATCCCGTCCTGGGAATAAAAAAGGGGCCCCCTGCAAAGGCCCCTCTCTTTTGGCATCCTGCCTGTTGGACTCGCATCCTGTGAGTCACAGTTTTATTATAACCAGATTTATTTTTGAAAACACAAAAATCTTTTCTAGGCACGATTTTCCACCATAGGGGCAGAGAGTGTTGATTGACGAATGCGGGTAGTGCTTTAAAATAGAATGATCATTGAAAAGGATAGGGATTATGTTTCGTTGGTTAAAGACTTTTTTCGCGGGGCCTCGCCCAAAAATTCAAACATTTACCTATTATATTCCCGCCCCTCCCCCTCGCAAATCAGGTTACCGAGAAAAAGAGTTTGATGGACTCTTTTATGAGTTTATCAATAAAGGCTATGAGATCATCTCCCTCCAAACACAAGCCCATACCGGAGTTAATCAGTGCGGGATGTGGGTGATCGTGACAGTGAGGGCCCTCACAAAAGAAGCCGAGGCGCTGAATTTTGATGACCAACTCATGAGTAAGCTCACTGAAAATGATGCTGCTGATTTGAGCGCGCCTATTGAAGATGATAATGGTCCATCCATTGATTTACCGCCAGCAACAGATGAAGACGAGACAGTTGAAATTTATCAATTGAATCAAATCACTGCAGCGAAAATGCACAAACGATCCTAATGAAAAAATTTATGAGTCAACCGACTCTCCTTCTCTTCACTCTCATCATGATGTTCACCAGTTGCAGTCAATTGATGAATGAGCGCACCCTTAAATATGAAGAGTTGCCGCTGCTCGCAAATGAACAGGATTCTTTTTGCTCTGAAGATAAGGGAGCGAGTCTCGCCAATCAAAACCGCGAGGCCTTTAAAATTTTTTTAGATTTTCTACCGAAAGCAAGAGCGGCGCATCCGCTTAGCAGTATTGATGAGTTCGTTCTCTGGACGCTTTTTCAAATGAACTTGCGCCCCGATGCCACGACTCCGAGGTCTCGCTTTCAGGCACTCATCACAATAAAAAATGAAACCCGCTATTTTGATATCACCATTCAAAATGATAACGAAAAGAAAGCCGCTCCAACCCTCTTTGCGCTCAAAACTTTACTTGAAGTGTATGGCTCCGCTCACTCCCTTGAGAGACTCGCAGGCCTTCACGATCGCCTGCTTCCGCCGGCGATCCCCATCGGTCCTAAGATGGCGTTGATTCTCAAAGACCATCAAAAAGAAATCATGAATCATGAGCAATTAAAAAAAATCTATTTTCGTGTGGGCCACCCATTATTAGCGGGCGAAACAATTCCAAGACTAAAACTCCTGCCCCTCGTGCAAAAGTTTCGAAGCCTGATTCAAAAGGCGGATCTCTACAGAGTTCAAAATCATCTTTTTATCGATGAAACTTCAACTCCAGAAAAAGGGCCGGTTCAAACCAGCTGCAATTTTGACTTAAATATTTACAGACATGATATTCATCTCGTCACCAGAGAAAACCATGAATATGCCCATCCCTTTCTCATGACGAAAAGAAATGGTGATCATTTTCTCGCAACTACTGCTCAGCTCACTTTTGATGGAAAGAAAAAGATTCTACCCCTTGAAGAAACCTCACTTTTTCAAGGCATTCCAAGCCCCTACCCCATGGCCATGTGTCAGATAAAATCCGCTGTGGCGAATTTGCATTTGATCAGCACAAAAGGACGAGATACGGCCCAACAGATTTTTCAATTGATCAATAATGATGTTGGCCAGAGCACTGATCTCGCGACTCTCTCTGAGAAAATCGCGCGCTATCGCTATATGACTTTGTATAATCCAAAGCGCTTGGTGTACGAAACACATCGACTTGATAGTCAGCAGACTCAGGCCATTCGCTCGCTTAAGCTTCCCATCTACCATGCTCCGAGTATTGGAAATATTTGGGGGCACGGGAAATTCAGCTCTGGTCAGTCGGGGTTGATTATTGATCCACGCAACCATGGAGCGATCTCGTGCCAGAAATAATTGTTCAAGGCGTGGCCTCTGGTAAAGAGATCGCAAGACTTGAGGTCAATCCTAACGGCGCTGAAGCAACGCTTTCTCTCATGGAGTATCTTCGCTCAAAGAAAATCCCGATCGCTTCTTCTTGCTACGGCGACGGGGTTTGCAAACGCTGCAAAATAAACGGCGAACTCTTAAGCTGTACCATCACTGTCGAGCAGTTTTTAGATCATCCAGACTTTCCGACAATAAAAGTCGACTATATCTAGACGAAGCAAGGCTTTTCAGTAAAAAGGCTTAGGTCTATACTAAAGAAGTCTTTTTTCTTAATCACTCCTTCGAAGGGTTTTTCATGCGTTATCTCTCTATTGATCTTGAAGCTACAGGCCTTGCTGAGGATGATCGAATTATTGAATTCGCCATGATTCCCTTCTGCACGGAAACGAGAACTCTCGAACATAAATTGGCCTTTCATTGTTTTGTGAAATGCGAATCCTTTGAAGTGCTCAAGCCTCGCCTTGATCCGTGGGTGGTCGAGCATAATGAAACACTCATTCGGAAGGCCCACAAAGACGGCCTTGAGATTGATGATTTTCGAATTGAGCTGCAAGCTCACCTCGAAGCGCGGGAGATGAAAGAGTATTTTAAGAATGAAAAAAATGAAAAAATTATTCTCTTTGGAAAATCCATGAACGCCATTGATCTGCCCTTTCTCAACCGCGACCTCGGTTGGAATTTTATGCGCAAACAATTTCACCACCGCGATCTCGATCTTTCATCGACCGCCAATACTTTGATTGACCTCGGTCACCTGCCACCTGAGTGTTCCTCTGGATCAGAGCTGATGAAGTTCATGGGAATGGGAGCGGTTTCTCATACAGCGCTCGAAGACGCTAAGAATACAGCTTTGATGTATTTAAAAATGCTTGAGATGTTTGGAAAGAAAAAAGTCTAGCGCATCACTACAAGTTTTTTAGGATTGAGGGGACGGCTGTCTCGGCGCACTTCAAAATGCAGATGAGGACCGGTGCTATTGCCAGAGTTTCCAAGTAAGGCAATGACTTGTCCACGGTGAACACGCTGTCCGCGCTTCACATGATTTTTTTTGTTGTGAGCATAAACGCTGAAAAAGCCTTTATCATGAGAGAGCACAACGATATTGCCGTAGCCACCCATTTCATCTCCTGAATAGACAACCACGCCGTCATCAGCGGCCAGAATATTCATGCCTGGGCGTCCTGGAATATCGATCCCGTCATGATGTCGCCCCCAGCGCGGGCCGAAGGGAGAACTGATTCTCGTTGACGCAGGAACGGGCCAAAGAAAACGGCCGGAGTCGAGATAGTCTTGGGTGCTATCAATATGCTGAGCTGGAGTTCGAGACCACTTGGTTGCGCCAATTAGGCCGGCAGAACTTGGGACAAAAATCCACGAGCCCGGCGAGAGATGTGCGGAGGTATTGGCGTTTTTAAGATCTGATTCTGAAAGATGAAACTCTCCCGCGAGGCTTGCCCATGTGTCAGTTGCGGTGGCCTGAACATAATGACCACTGCGAATCATGTGCGAACATGAAGCTCCGAGATAGACAATAATCATAAGTACGAGTTGTTTCATCATCGACCTCCTCTGCAGGGAGATAGTTATTAACTGCGCGTGCCCCAACCAGGAATTGTTTTGAAAAACTCGCGCCATTTTTCATTCCTATCGGGAGAAGCCCCTAAAACATTGAGAGAGGTGATTGAAATCATCGCATCGTCGACCACTTGGCAGTCAGTTCCCGCTCGTTTTTCAAAGCCCGAATAGATGCCGCCGATCCAATAATAACTGCGCCCCTTAAAATCCGTGCGCTCGCTGACATCTTCCGAATAATGGCGGAAACCAGGAGTCGTAATCGCCGCACCTCTAATATCCGCCTCCGCAAGGTCTGGGACATTTATATTCAAAACTTCGCGGGGAACAAACTCTTGCCAAATATGCGCCTTCACTAAAGCTTCAATGAAGTCGGCGGCCGTTTGATAGAAATCTTCCGGCGGATTTGGGTGAGCGAAATTCATAGCTGAGCTTACAGAGATCGCCGGCACGCCACGAAAAGCCGCCTCACGGGCCGCTGCCACCGTGCCTGAATAAAAAATATCCTGACCAAGGTTCGCGCCTTTATTAATGCCCGAAATAACTAAATCTGGCTTGTTGTCTTTCATTAAATGGGCCAAGCCAAACAAAGCGCAGTCGGCAGGATAACCGCTACAACCAAAAGTCTGCGGTGAAACCTCCACAACTCGAAGTGGGTGGTCTAGAGTTAAGGTGTGGCCAGTGGTTGAACGCTCAGTTTCAGGGGCGACAACTGTGACGTCGGCGAAAGAGCGCAGGGTGTGAGCGAGGACAGTGATTCCTGGTGCGAAGACACCATCATCGTTGCAAATCAGAATACGCATATAAACCTTTCTAAAATTGGTATGTCTTGTAGTAATTGATCGTTTCAGTGGCCTTTGTCAAATCAACATTTCGATAATGGGTCTCGACTTTTGGGTTGATGCACAGGCTGATCAGATCAAAATCAATGAAATCAAAAAGTGATGGAAACAAATCAGAGTTCCAGTCTAAGCGCAGAATCAATTCCATCCCTCGCGCCTTCATTTCTAGTGGCGCAATTTGATAAAAATGATTAAAGAAATGGCCGAACGTCCCTTCTTTATGACGCTGATGAAGAAAATCAAAATTCAGCACGATGCCACGAAGGTTTTGCGCATTTAGAAAATCTTTTAACGACGCTTCAGGATAATAATGCCAGTAAAAAGGTGCCTCGAATTGATCGAGGGTTTCTCTGGTCGAGAGATCGGAGAACTCCAATTTAAAATGATGAGCGAAGCCTTGATAAAAAGGCTGAGGTCTTAAGTGTTGGTCGATTTCTTTGATCGCGTTCTTCACGACAAAGTCAGCTTCTCTCTCAAAATGCAAAGTATAGCGATGGAGAGAATTGAATTCCGTGCTCATCATCTCTAAGAATTTATGTAGCTGAAGGAAATTAAAACTTCGAGGCCTGAAATCAAAACTGAAATCTCGAAGGCCTAGTTCTTGGGATTTTTGAAATGTTGTCAGGTCGTACAGACCTTCTAAACGAATACGATTCATAGCGTTATTATACGCTAAAGTTTTTAAACCCAGAAAAAAAGAAGCGGCGGTAAGAAGTTCCAACTGACTCGGGATGAAATTGCAAACTTAAGCAGTTAGCAAACCTTGAGGCCATTACCTGACCATCGTCTACAACTGTTTTGGCCCCCATTTTTTTTACCAAGGCCTGATCGTACGGAACAAAAAGAGAGTTATAACGTTGTACTTTTATCAGATGTTGATGAAGTGATTCGGGAAAAAAATCAAACCATGTGGGAACGCGAAAATCCACCGCTTGCCCGTGGACAGGATTCGCTGAAACTTCTGCTCGCAGTCCCATCGCTTGCCAAATCAATTGATGGCCAAGACAAATTCCAAGCAAGAAAACTTTTTGTTCAGCGATCATTTTTTGAATGAGGGGAATCATGATTTGGTATTCGTCAGGGTGACCGGGTCCAGGTCCTAAAATAATCATCTTGGTTTTTTTTTCGAATTCATTCCTCTCAAAATTCTCAAAGAATTTGCGCCAGTGAATGACTTCGCATTCAAGACCCACTAAATGAAGTTCGCTCGCAATATTATAAGTGAAACTGTCTTCAAAATCGATTAAGAGCGGCTTCATTTAGTCCCCGCCCATCGAGGTGAATGAATTATCATTGAAATTAAATAAGAAGTTAAAGGAAAGCTGTTTTTCGATCTGGGTGGTATTATAACTCAGCTCAAGCATCCAACAATTATTCGCTGGTTTATAGGCAATCCCATAAGTGGTGCGATTGGTGGCCTTTCTCAAAAGGTCATACTCATAAGTGTTTCGAAGTGAGATCAGGTCGTTGAGTTTAAAGCGACCGCCGAAACTTAAAAGTTTATTAATCGGACGAGTGAATCCGTTATAGATAAGTCCACCATTCAAGCTAAATCTATCGTGAGTAAAACGAGTGTTGATATCTAATAAGTGATTATTGGTGGCCCAAAAATAATAATCAGAGAAATTCAAGCGGAACGAACCGATGGTAAACCCCGTACCAACATAGAGTCTACTTAGGCGTTGTTTTAAGTCGCTATCTGGATCTGCATCTAAATCAAGGCCTTGAGAAATATTAAAGAACCCCAGTCTTGAATAATCAAAATTATCCCGCAAATAACGTCCATCTTGATAGACATCAAACTTGCGAGCAGACTTTTTAATAAGGGAGTTGTTCCATTGAAATTCTAATGTATTTCCAAGAGGGATGTTTCGCCGAGAAGTTCCATCATTCACTAAGCTCTCTCGCTCGCGAATAGAATCCAAAATATCAAACTGGCCACTGTCTGTTTGAATCTGCTCAAGAAAGCGCTGGTTGCCTTGCACATATTGATTGGAGAGAAAATAATGCTTCAAAATAAATTCTTGGCCATGGCGAAAGCTGTTTTGCACAACTGCCAGGCTTGCATCATCGAAATTGAGCGGGTCATTTGGCAGACTTCCGATGATTTGCTGATTGAGTGAGTCGATTCTCTTTGTATCGGATCGCCCACTAAATTCGTCGATATCTTCTTGATCCATCTTAGCGAGGTTTAAATCTCTGAGAGGAACCTGCTCTCGATAGGCCACTCCGTAAATTTTTTCTAACTCTAGTTTAAGTTCTGTTTGGTAAAGAACCGAGCGTTTATTAAAGGACTTTTTATCTTCGTGAGGGAAACGATAGCTTTGCTGATCTAATTGGATTTTTGTCTTGGCCTGGATAGGCCCGATATAACCCAGCTGCCAATCGATATAGGGAGAAACATGAAAACGATGGGCGTTACGAATAAGATTTCCTTCGGAGAAATGGTTTTGTTTAAATTGCGTATACTCATAATCACCGGCCAAAGTAATACGATTAAATAATGGCCATGAGGTTTGCAATAAAGTCATCGGGTTTTGAGTTAGGGAAACTCTGGGGAGAATTTGCACATAAGAATCATCAAACTCTTCCGGATCGGTCACGAGCTGATTTTGATAAAAACTCGATTCCAAATTTAAATCAAAACGAGGAAAGCGCAAATTGAAAAATCCCTGCGCCCCAAGCTCAGGTCCAAAGAGGCTATCACTTTTGAACTTTTCAAAATCTCTCACTGTATCGAGATCATTTGCCTGATTATAAAAGAAATGATGGTTCAACCATTGGCCGCTTGAAAAATGATGTTCATAATCAGAAATATGCCTAAAGACAGCACCGTCATTGCGCTCAATCTCACTCTTATAGGGCTCATAAACTCGGTCCATAGCGGTGAGTGAATTCACCTCAAGCCACTTCCCTTCACCCAAAACTTTTCGAAATTCTAATTCGTTTAGAAATCCACGTTTCCCCCAAAGAGTGGGAGTCAATGTCATATCGGTGGAGTCGCTGATCGCCCAAAACCATGGCAACTGAAAACGCGCTCCTTCATTGAGATTAAAACCGAAACTTGGAAACAGAAAACCGGACTCACGCTCTTTTTTAATTGGTAAAACGATATAGGGAATATACATCATTACAACGCCTTTCATTTTGATATAGGCGTGTTTGATTCGAATATACTCTCCCACCGTGATCACAACATCTTTTCCAAACACGCTCCATGACTCCGGACAATCTCGACAAGTGGTGTACTCCGCATCTTTTGCGGTGATCACACCAGGAGATGAGCGCTCGATCTTACTTCCAAGCAAGGTGTAGTTATCAGAAATCACTCGAGCGTTTGAAGCGCTCAAATAGCCAGTGCGAAAATTATAATTGAGCTTCGAGCCATAAAGAGTCATGGTGGGCCCAACATATCGAACATTGCCGAGCACTTCACTCTCTCCTGTTTCAAAAGAGAGTGTCGCTTTCTCACCATAAATGGCGTTCGCCTGATGAGTGATGATAACATTTCCAACCGCTTCAAAAAGGTTTTCGCTCGAAAGACGAAAGGCCTTATCTGAAATCACTCGAACTTGCTCACCAGCATTGATTTCAAAAACTTCTTGGGTAAATGCATGGGAAGAATACAAAAAAACTGTAAGCAGACTAAAGAGCGAAAAGTGATTTCTGAACTTCACTAATAAAATAATATGATCCCGTCACGAGTAGTGTTCTTGGGGCTGCACCCTTGCTCTCTAAACCTTTTATTAAAGAAGCTAAATCGAAGGGCGATTCACTCCCTGTCAATTGCTTCACAAGTCCTGCTAACGGAGGCTGACTTAGTTCACTCGCACTCATGGCCTTTGCATGATTAAACAAGCAAAACGACCACACTGGACTCAGACTTATGCCAGCGAGCAAGACTTCTAGGGCGGCCTTTGCTTCTGGCAGCGGTCGAGTTGAGAGTGAGAGCCAAACTTCGTCGATCTTTTCTGTGGAGCCCGCTCCAGCTTGAAAATACTCGACCATTTTTCTCAGTCCGTCTTCGTTATGGGACCCTATAAAGATAAATCGGTTGCTTCCTAAAGTCATCTCTTCGAAGCGACCTGGAGTCTGAAGTTGGCCTTTTTCCATGATCGCTAGAAGTATCGATAAATCATTTGATGACTGCTTTAAAGAAAAATTCTCGAAGCCTTTTTGCAGCCATAAAAATAATAGGGCGGCCGTTAGCTGATTGCATCGTCTGAAATCATCATTCTCCGACAGAAGGCCTTCTTGCCAAAGGTCTAACCATGGCA
The DNA here is from genome assembly GCA_002435795.1 of Bacteriovoracaceae bacterium UBA6166. GTDB lineage: Bacteria > Bdellovibrionota > Bacteriovoracia > Bacteriovoracales > Bacteriovoracaceae > UBA6166. The sequence continues at coordinate 425,755 of DIUE01000016.1, forward strand.
CTTCACTTGCCTCGCTCCAAGACGCTAGCGCCTGACGTAACTCCAGAGAGCTGAGTGCCGTCACCAACGGGCGATGTGGACGAGTGATGCCCCATTTTTCTTTTAAAATAGCGAGCGGATGATCACCAAGCACGGCAGTGTGATCAAGGGAGATAGACGTGATCGCTGCGAAATCAGCATCAAAAACATTGACGGCATCTAAGCGCCCGCCCATGCCGACTTCTAAAATTAAATAGTCGAGATTTGGAGTGCGAAGGACTTGTTCACAAAAACAAACCATGAGAAATTCGTAGTAGCTCATCTCCCGAGAGTTGTCCTTGGCCCATTGTTCTTTAAATAAATTTAAGAGAGTGGCCTCATGGAGTTTTTCACCGAGAAAAACAAAGCGCTCTGAAACCGAGCGAATATGGGGAGAAGTCCAAAGTGCGGTGCGAGCGCCGGCATTTTGTAAGAGAGCATTGAGCTCAAAGCAAGTTTGCCCTTTGCCGTTGGTGCCACCGATGGTGATGATTTTGAGTTTTGAGTTTTGAAACTGGGTTTTGTAGGGTGTGAGCAATTCGACTGAGCGAGCGAAGCCACTTTTAAAGAATTCAAAGCCCACATGGTCTTTAAGCCACGCTTCTAAAAGCCGTCCTGACTGAAAATCAGCTTTCAAGTCAAAACTCTATGGGCAGAAAATATTAATGAAAAACGAGAGCTCCGCTTTTAATTGATGGCGATGAACAATGCGATCAACAAAGCCATGTTCCTCTAAAAATTCACTGCGCTGAAAGCCTTCGGGCAATGTTTGACGAATGGATTGCTCAATCACGCGAGGACCTGCAAAGCCAATCAAGGCTTTCGGCTCAGCGAGATTCACATCACCGAGCATGGCGAAGCTGGCGGCCACACCACCAGTCGTCGGATCAGTGAGGAGAGCGATATAAGGAAGACCAGCATTTTTGAGACGCTGTCTTGAAGCCGAAGTTTTCGCCATTTGCATTAGGGAGAGAATCCCCTCTTGCATACGCGCTCCACCAGAGCAACAAACCACGATGGCGGGAATTTTTAATTCGAGCGCCTTATCCATCACAAAAGCGATCTTCTCACCAGTGACAACACCCATCGAGCCACCCATGAACTGGAAATTCATCACGGCCAGAGCGACTTCTTTGCCATTGATTTTTCCAAGACCACAGTATGTTCCGTCTCTCAGACCACTTTTGTCGTAGGCCTCTTCCAATCTTTCTTTATAGGATTTTTTATCGTGAAACTGCAAAGGATCAATGGTCGTGAGGTCTTCGCCGAATGATTGAAAAGTTCCATCGTCAATGATGAGGTCAATTCGCTCTTTAGCGGAAAGACGAAAATGATGATCGCAATAAGGACAAACCTGTTGGCATTCTTCAAGCTTTGAGTTCTGAACGATCTCGCCACAATTACTGCATTTCTTCCAGAGTCCAGAAGGAGTGGAAGTGAGAGTTTTTTTTGAGCGTTTAAGCTTTGGGCTCTTGAGTGTTTCGAACCATCCCATAGGAATCTCCGAAGAAAAGGTTGGCAGTCGTTTTGGGTCCGCCTATCTTCGACAATTCGGGTGGATTCGACAAGTGAAATTTCAAGGGATTAGAAATGGAAAACGGAGCCATCTTGATCGAGTACTTTTAAGCGATCAAGCCCAAGTGACTGAATTTCCTCTTTGAGCTGCCCCTGAAAATTCGGCTTAAGATGGCCTAAATAAACGGGAATGGTGGCAGGCATTTTCTTTAACTCCTGTTCCATTGTGCGCGGTGTGTGATGCTGACTATCAATGGCCACTTGAATCAGGTGATTGGGGAAACTCACCTCTGTGAAAATCGCCTTGAGATTTTTTCTCTCGTGGGCCAGCTCCCAAATGCGATCCGTAGGCCCAGTGTCTTGCGTAAAGAGCAAACTAATGCCCTTATTCTCAATCAAAAAACCTTGAGCGTCCCCTTGGTGATTCACAGAAACGCTGGTCACTTTATACTCGCCGAGAGTGAATGTTTTCTCAGGAGTGATTTCGTGCAAGCGCAAAGTGGGATTGGCCTTACTTGGAAGCTTGGTGAAATCAGGCCAGATAATATCATTCAATAAATGGGTCATGATGGATTTTGCCACAGTAGCGTGAGCGTAAATTTCAAAAGGCGCACTCTTCATGCCAAAACAATTATCAGCGAGGAAAGCCAGATCAGAAATATGATCGAGATGAGAGTGAGAAATCAATATATGTTCAATTTGGCTTTGCTCAAGAATCGTTATACCGGAAGCAACGGAGCCTGCATCAATTAAAAGTTTGCCGTCTATTAAATAAGACGTGGCCTTAAATCCAGGAGAGACTCCCCCGTGACCGCCGATAATTTTCACTTCCATAAGATTCCTTTAATGTCTTTGCAAGCAACTTGTCGTCTTATCAAGCACTAGGCCTTAGGGTCCTTCTTTAAAGTCAGCTTATTATAGACATCCTTGCCGGGAAGTCCGGTCAGGTCGGCAAGTAATTTAGACAACTTTTTTTGATTGAGACCGTGCTCGATCAACTCGAGCGCCATCTCTTTCAGGCGCAGCTTCTCTGAGTCCTCTTGCGCTTCCTCTTCAGCGAAATTCAGCAATAAAACAAACTCCCCCTGCGCTCGAATGTCTTCGTTCTTCCAGTCCTTGGCGCGAAAGCGATTGACCGTCTCAAATGTTTTCGTCAACTCGCGAGCGGTGGCGACTTGTGTTTCAGGAAACTGCTCGGCCAAAAGAGCGAGGGTTTTTTCCATGCGATGAGGTGATTCAAAAAACACATGGGTGCCCGGCAGGCGGCTGCAGAATTCAAAGCTCTGTTTTTTCCCCGAATCGTCGCGAGAGAGAAAACCAAAAAAATGCAGCGGGTGCGGCGGCAGGCCCGAGAGCTCAAGAGCTGTCACAAGAGAGGTCACGCCCGGAAAAGTGCGAAGCTTAATCCCCTTTTCAAGAGCGGCTTTCACTAAGGGGTAAGCGGGATCAGAAATGATGGGACTCCCGGCATCAGACACCAAAACCAGTGGTCTGCCATCGAGAATTTTTTGAATGAGCGGCGCAATTTTATCACTTGAATGATCGTGGAAAGAGTCGATCTCTTTTGACTTGGTATCGATGCCGTAAACCCGCATTAGCTTCACGAATTCACGGGTGTCTTCCGCTAAAAAAAATGATTCGGTTTTAAGCGCCTCAAGTGCTCTTAAAGTAATATCTTGAGGATTTCCGATCGGAAGAGTCAGGAGTGTAAGTTCAGACAAGGCAGATCCTTTTGATCAGGATAGGGCGAAAGCTTCCCCTAGCGCATTAAGACGGTAACCCATGATAAGATATTCTCCTGTGAACGGCCAATTCTCGAAGCGGAGAAGGCCAAATTATTTGATCTTTTTTTGAAGAAGGGAGCGTCTATGACTATGAGAGCGAGAGTAAGAACCGATGCCTTAGGAAATATCACCATTCATATGGAAGGAGGCCTCGATTTTGAAAACGGACTTCCGCTTAGAAAAGAATTAGAAACTCTCTCAGCACAGAACCCCACTTCCACCATCACCCTCGATCTACACTCGCTGGATTTTGTCGGCTCATCTGGGATCGGACATTTCGTGGAAACTCTTCAGGCGCTCAATGCCAAGAAGCCACAGATCAAACTCTCAAATGTGAAAACAGAATTCTTAAGAGTCTTTAAAATTTACGATAAAGATATTATGCAATTGATGCACGATAGTTTTGATGATGATGAAACTGAGAATCTTTCACAGCGATTTGCCAATAGAAAACAAACTTTTCAGAACTGAAAGCGCAGAAGATCAAAACTCAAAAGCGGTCGATCTGGCCGCTTAGAGATCATGCGGTCGAGCTCTTGCCTCTGGTACCACGACTGCTCTTCCATCTGCTTTAGGCTTAAATTTCTCATAAAAAAACCATCGAAAAGCCCGCCGCCGCCGCTTCCATCAAAACCTGGTTGATAAGGAGTCACTTGATCAGCGCCTGGATAATAATTATCTGGATTGGGCGTTGTTTGAGGGTTTTCAAAATAGCCTTTTTGTTTCATTTGATGAGTCACGATGACATAAGTTCCAAAAAGCAAGCCGGCGTAAAGTCCGACAGAAGCACCAATGGCGACAGATCGTCCTTTTGTTCCAAAAGCTAATGAAGCCGCCCCGAGAAGCGCTCCACTCACAGTTCCATAAGCCGCCATTGTGGCGACGGCTTTCACTTTTGGGTCCATCGCCTGTGCAGGTCTATAAGGCGCCACTGAAAGAATGGCGAGAACAAGGGCGAAGAAAGTGTTTCTGAAAATAGTCATAGGATTAGGATATGCGCCCATCAGAAATTTGGCAATAAACTTCGAAGGCGCAAAGCTTCAATTGGGAATCATTCAAGAGTTTTTCTTTGCGACGCAATTTTAAGCTCCACTGGACAATCGAGCAGCTCCCCGAGAAATCGAGCGCTGTTTTTGAGTCGCGCCCATTGTTGAGGAGCTAGGCCCGTGCCCCTTAAAGTGAATTTACATTCAACAATCTGCGCCCGCGCCTCTTTCACTTTCGTCTTCGGCATAAACTCTGCGTAATCAATTTGCCCTAAGCCTCGCTCGCGCAAAACCAGCGGAGAAACTAAAAGCGCCAAAGCGCTGGAGTGCTTATAAGATTTCGATTGCTCCTTCTCAAACTCAAACCCTTTTGAGCTCACTCGCATAATTCTTTCACCGGCTTAAAACTGCGGCGATGAATACTCGTGACTCCAAGTTTTTTGAGCGCCTCAAGATGCTGAGCGGTTGGATAGCCGGCGTGACGGGCAAGACCGTAGCCTGGGTATTTAAGGTCTTCTTGTTTCATCAGATCGTCACGGTACTCTTTGGCGGCAATCGCCGCGAGTCCAATCAAAAGAGAGCGACTATCGCCCTTAATCCAAGGGGCCTTTTGAGAAACTTCTGGCAGAAGTGGTGGGAGATAAGGGCCATCAACGAGAACGGCGGCTTTCGCAAATTGCGGGTGATTGAGTTTCATATAAGCTTGCTCCATGGCACGCCATGATGCTTGTAAGATATTAATTTCATCAATCACAAGTGGTGAAATTTCCGCGATAGAGATGGTGAGGGTTTTAATATTTGCCTCTTCGAAGCTCAATAAACAGTTCTCATCACAAGATAGAGTTTGCACTCCAAGTTTCCGCAAAACCTGTGGTCTTTGAGTGGCGCTGAGTTTCTTTGAATCCTTCACGCCGCATTTTTCAAGCCACTGCAAAACAGGGCCGAAGCCAAGAGCGCCGTCGAGAAGTTCCACTTGGCAGGCGGCCGCTACCACCGGCCCTGCGATGGGACCACGGCCGACTTCATCGAGGCCAATTCCTAAAGTGTGGGAATGAAAAAAAGAAATTTCTTCAGCATGAAGTTCAGACATATTTTAAAAACTCATAAGAGAAAAAAAAGGGCCTCTAAAAAGAGACCCTGATTTATTTTTTGATTGAACGAAAAACTTATTTGCGATCGTAATCAATAGCGATACGAGCAGATTTACCTGAACGATCTCTAAGATAGTAAAGTTTCGCACGACGAGACTTACCTTTTTGAACGATTTCAACTTTTTCAACCGCTGGTGAGTGGAAAGGGAAAACTCTTTCTACACCAATACCGTTTGAACTTTTTCTGACGCGAAAATGACCTGTCATTTGGCCTCTTTCCTTCACAGCAATACAAACACCTTGGAAAATCTGAATACGGCTTTTCGCCCCTTCAGTGATTCTGGCGTGAACTGCAACAGTGTCACCTGTTTTGAAATCCGCGAAGTTTTTCACTTCTGGTCTCATGTGATCTTGGTTAACAATATCCACTAAATTCATAACAACTCCATAGAGCTTTGAACCTGCCAGAGGACCAACGAAATGTTGTTCATTAAACAGATTTGTTGAGTTGGGATCAAACTCGACTTTTCAACCGATCGAGATAAATCGCGACGGCAGATCTTACAGATAAGTGATTATACCCATCAGAACTTGCTCCAAAAAGCGGTTCTAAAAAGTGATCCACTGTCTCTAAGACGGTTTTGTGTAATCCCCAGCCTGTACCAAATAGCAGGAAATACGGGGTTTTGTCAAATTTCAGTCGTTCATTTAATTGGTCCGACTTGAGGTCAAAGGTCTCAAAATTCGCTCCTGTAGCGACGAGCTTTGGAGCTTGCCCTTCAATTGCGGTGATGGCGGCAACGGCGTCAGCGATACTATTTTGCAGCTCTGTTTGCTTCAGGGCCTCGTGGCGATCGGGGTTATAGGCGGAGGACTTGTCTTCCGACCAATGCCCGAGTATGCGCTGCACAAGTTTATGTTGTTCGGCCAGTGGCGTGATAATAAAATAGCGCTCTACGCCAAAAGTGCGGCACGAACGAGAGATATCGTGAATATCGAGATTGGTCACCGAGGTGGTGACCAGCTCATCGATTTTATTGCGGATGGGATGGTGAACAAGTCCCAGATAAAGTGAGCTCATGGATGATCCTTTTTTGGCAGCAGTTCAGGACGGTGAAGTTTTGTTAGTCGCAATTGCTCTGCCGTCTGATAGGCTTGGATTTTTTCGTGATGGCCTGAGAGTAAAACCTGCGGGACTTCAAGCCCTTCAAAAACCCGGGGCCTAGTGTACTGGGGATGCTCAAGCAGTCCCGATTGAAAAGATTCTTCGAGGGCACTTTGGCGATTGCCAAGCACTCCTGGAATGAAGCGCACGAAAGAATCGATCATCGCCATCACGGCGAGTTCCCCGCCAGTTAAAACATAATCACCGAGGCTTAAGATCCGTGTGACATAACGTTCGATAAAACGCTCATCGATTCCCTCGTAGCGGCCACAGATAAAAACTAAATCCCGTGAGTCATCGTGAAAATAAGTTTGAGCGAATTCTTGGCAAAGGTCATGGTTCCAAGTTTCACCCCGAGGAGAAGTATAGATAACTTCAAGTTGTTCGAGAGTGTCGTAACCACCGGCCTTGACGACTCCTTCATTGAGGGCGCGCGCCAGTACATCGGCACGCATCACCATGCCGGGGCCTCCGCCGTAGGGAGCGTCGTCGACGCCTTTATAATCAGTGCTAGAATACTCTCTTAACTGCACGGTCTGAAGAACGAGTTCAAAACCGCGCTGGCCTTTAAAAAGACTTGAGATAATTCCCGCTTCTTTAAAGGCATCAAAGAAATCTGGAAAAAGAGTGATCACCCAGATTCTTTTTTTCACTCTATGAACTCAAGTTTTTTTAGAACGACAAATTTCCGCTCTTCATCGATCTCAATCAAAAAAGGCGGAATAAATGGAATATCCATCTGACCGCCAGCATTTTTTGTAATGACCACAACATCGTGGGCGCCGTTGAAATAAAAAGATTCAATCACTCCGAAGTTCACACCTTGTTCGTCACGAACGGGAAGTCCTTCGAGGTCGACGAGATAAACTTCATCTTCATCAAGCTCTGGTAAATCAGTGCGGGCGAGGTAGATATCAAACGGCAAAATATTTTCCACGGCCGTGCGATCAGTGAAACCATCGAGATAGACCATGACTTTATGGCCAAAAACGATTTCTTTAATTTTGACCAGCTTGCCTTCAACCGGAAGCTGACTGGCAGGAGTTTTTGGAAAAATCCAAATCTCACTGCCCGCTTCAAGTGAGCTTTCTTCAGTATTGAGCAGCCTGAAATTCAAGCCCCCCTTGATTCCGTGGGGCTGAGTGCAGGAGCCAAAAAGCAGTCCGTCTTCTTTTTTCAAAGGAGTTGATCCTCGCAAAAGCAGTGAGCGTAAGCTTTAGGGCCTGTCGCTAAATTGTCTTTTAATGACTGCCAAAACCAAGAGAGTTCCGAATTTTGTTTCAAGGGGCCCAAGAATAAATTCAGCTCCGAGAAAACGGCAGGCAACACGATTGAAGCTGAAAAGCTTGCAAGAATTTTTTCAAACTGAGACTTCTCTCTTTGCCAGTAAAAAGCTTTCGCCTTTTCGTCTAGCTCCGCCAGCTCCCTCGCTCTTTGAATCGCCGATTCAAGTCCACCCAATTGGTCAACGAGACCGCGGTCAAGCGCCTGCTGGCCAGTCCAAACACGTCCTTCGGCCACTTGGTGAATCTCTTCTACTTCCCGCTCCCGTGCCCCTGCGACGAGAGTTAAAAAATCTTTATAGGTTTTTTGAATACTGCCTTTGATCACTTCTTGTAGGCGAGGATCAAGTGCTCGACGTGCATCTGGCATCGCCTCACCCAACCATGTGGTACTGCTGCCATGAACACTGACGCTCAATTTTTTCATCACTTCTTCACCAGTCATCATCATTCCGACCACTCCAATAGAGCCCGTGATCGTACCCGGATCGGCGTAAATTTCGTCGGCGGCCATAGAAATCCAGTAGCCACCAGAAGCGGCAACATCACCCATTGAAACGACAACAGGTTTTCCCGCTTCCTGTGCGAGAGCGAATTCTCTGCGGATCAGTTCAGAAGCGAAAGCACTGCCACCTGGAGAGCTAACACGTAAAACAATCGCCTTCACTGACTCGTCTTCTCTCGCCTTTCGAACCATATAAGAAGTTGAGTCTCCTCCAATGCTTCCGGCCGGAGCTTTACCGTCGCTGATGCCACCTTCAGCGACGATCACAGCGATTTCACCACTTGTTGCGGCCGGGGAGAGAGTCTCAAGAAATTCGTTGTAAGAAATTTGACGGAAAGTATGGTTCTCTTCGTCTTTCTCTCCTTTAGAGATCATGAGTTGTCGAAACTCGTGAATCGGCATGAGAGAATCAACGAATTTATGCTTCAAGGCGTGCTGAGCGAAATCGTATTCTTCAGTCGCTAGATCAGTTAATAGACTTTCAATGGATTTTGTAATTGCACCAGTCTCAAATGAGCGCAAGCTTTCGACTTCAGCTAAGTACTGACTCCAAAGATCACCATAAAGCACGCTATCAACTTCCTTGGTCGCTTCACTTGGGGCATCTAAGACAAAAGTCTCAGCGAAATTTTTGTATTTTCCCGTTTGCACGAGGTGAACTTTGACTCCAAGGCGCTGAAAAGCTTCTCGGTAATATTGTCTATAGCGCCCGTAGCCTGTGAACATAACTGCACCCATAGGATCAAGAGCAATTTCCGTAGCGTGGGCCGCGAGATAATACGCCCTTTGATCATAATAATTTCCATGAACAAAAACTTCTTTTCCAGCGGCTTTAAACTTTTTTAAGGCCGCGCCCACTTCCCGCAGACTCGCGAGTCCGCCGCCTTCAAAATCACTTAAGATTAAAACGGCATGTGTGATTTTTTTCTCAAGTGCTGCTTCTTCGAGCGCACGCACCACTGAACGCAGCTCAATTTCAGAGCGTTCTGAACCTTTCAACTGTTCTTTAAATTTTTCTTTCGGATCCGTAAGCGTTTCTTCCACTAGACGACCTTGGAGATTCAATACAAGGGCCGTCTTAGGCTTTATCTTTGAAATAAAAATTCCTGTGAAAATTGATGAAATAATTGAAATTGAAATGAGGAGAAAGACGCCTAAGAAAAAGAGTTTTGCTGAGACGTTCACACCTTTTTCGGCAAACTTCATTAAGGCCCTGAAAAATTTCTTCATTGGGTATCTAGCTCCTGATTCAGATTGATTCCTGATTAGAACTACTTAGCATACCCGCTTAGTCATGGGCAAAAAAAAAGAGCTCAATTTTCATTGAGCTCTCTCAGACTTAGTTAAATTTGAATAAGTTAAAGACTAGCGAGCTGCGCCAGACTTGGCCGGAGCTTTGCTCTCTTTTGATTCTTCAGCTGATTGTTCTCGCTCAAAGATAAAATTTCGTCCAGTTTCATCAATATGAGTTTGTTGACCAGGGTTGACCCGCCATTGGCCGCGATTGGTGAGATCAGTGTATTTTGAACTTGGCACAGTGTATTTTGCCAAGTGCGCGCTCGTCTCTTTGCACTGGGCTTTGTACTCGTCTCGAGTTTTTTGACAGCGAGAAATCGTATCTTTCACCATAGCCGCTTGCGCTGAGCAATCAAATTCTCCATCAATCCCGCCTTCAAAACCACCCACTAATGAATCCATCAAAGTGATCCGTCCAGGACATTGACTGACGATACTTAAAAAGCCGCGCTTGATAAAACATTTTTGGCTTTTATCGTCCCAGTAGTATTCGCATTTAAAATTATCACCATTCACCTCTTTAAAAGAAGTTTGGTGTTCTTTCATACAGCTGTGAATCTCTCCACAGCGATCTTGAGTTTGCACCCGCCCTGATGTTTCACAGGTGTCGCGACGGCTGAGGCATTTTTTTAAATAGTCTTCTTTGCCTGAAAAGCCATCTTGGCAAAAAGAGACAATCCAGCGCTCAAGTTTTTCACAATCCGCTGCATGACCGGAATAGGTAAAACCCATGACCAAAAGAAAAACTAAAAATTTCATGAACTTCACTCCCACTGCGAGTTAAAACCACCAATTTTAGTCTAATAGAGAATGGCGTTTCGCTCCAGAGGGGGCAAGAATTCATCAGTAAAGAGGCAGTTAGACCACTTGAAGATCGTCCATCTCAAGATTTGCCATCTTCTTGTGGAGCATATTGTAGATAATGGACTCAAAATTGGTGAGTGGCTTCTTTTTGATAAAAACTCGGTAAAAGCCCGCAAACACGCGGTGAGGCCTAAAAAGCCCCTGAAGGGCGTAGAAATAAAGAGTGAATGAAACCACAAAAAATCTCAAAGCTCGGTCCCCAAAATGCTCGGACCACGATTTCATATTGGGGATATCGTTATTGAGCCGGATATTATTATCCGTCGATGTATAGTCGTAATTGATGCCGAGTTGATCAAAAAGCTCAGTCTTTGGATAAGGGATAAATGACAAACAAACGATATCACGTGCCCCGAGCCACGCGAGTTTGTTGACCAGCAAAAAAGTCGACCAAACCTCACGAAGCTTCTGGCCTGGAAATCCAAAAATCAGCGCGATCTTAACCACGATGCCAATCTGTGAAGTTTGCTTCACGATCAAATTGAAATGCTCAATATCGAGCGCTTTTTTAATTCGATCCAATGTATCGTCATCCCCACTCTCGGCCGAGTAAAGCACTCGAGAGAGACCGGACTTTTTCATCTTCTCTAAAAGCTCAAGATCAATACTCTCAGTGCGCGTTCCAATGGGAATCGCCCAAGTGAGATCGAGCTTGGCTTCAATTAAAAGATCACAAAAACGATGCATCCATTTTTTATTAATGATTAAAGTCAGGTCTACAAAGTCGATATGATTGGCGCCAAATTTTTCGACATAAGAGCGCATCTCATCCACCACGTCTTCAGGCGGGCGAGCAAACCACTTCGACTCCCACATATTGGGAACAGTACAAAAGGTACAGCTATAAGGACAGCCGCGAGTCGCGACCATCGGAATCGATTTACGGGAGAGCGAATTCACACCGCAGTGATTTTCAAGATATTTATGAATCGGAACTCCACGCCAAGAAGGTCTTGGAAGATCCACCAAGTTTGTACGGCGACGGCGGCGACCATTATCGATCACTTTGCCGTCTCTAATAAACGCCAGCCCTGCAATGCCGTCGAGGGGTAGGCCTTTATCAAAGGCATCCAGCATTTCAATCGCCGTCTCTTCACCCTCACCCACTACGCAAGCGGTGATTTGGGGAACGTCTTGCAAAATCATTTCAAAACAAGCAGAGACGTGTTCTCCACCCATAAAAACTTTAGCGTTTGGAAAGCGTTTGAAAATTTTCTTTAAGATATGGCGATCATAAATCCAGCGATTGCTATGCATGCTTTGCATGCCGATATAATCGATATCATCTGGAATTTTGGCGACGATCTCGTCGGCCGTAATTCCGCCAATCGCCAGATCAGTGCCTTTGAGTTGAGTTCGTTTATTAATGCCCTCACCTGTGCCATCGATGATAAAGGAATCATAACCATGGTGAAGAAGAGCGCCGTTAACATAAGCAGTCCCAATATCAGGGACGGCGGTGATGCTCGAGACGTGAGTCACCGGATGAACAAAGGGCGTTCGAATGATGACAATTTTTTTATTCTTACTATTCATAAACCCATTTTAGTTTTTTCGTCTTTTAAGTATCACAAGATTTTCTAGTCCAAGAAAGGGCAATGCGCCATCTAACGGTCTCAAGAGCTTCCAAAGCCAGACTGGACCTCGATTGGCCGGAATCACACCAAAGCTCTGTGATTTTACCACATCATAGGGCAAATTTTGAAAAAGCTTGGCGATTTTTGATTGAGTAAACAAGATGGACTTTCGCTCAGATGGCAAAAGACAGGCCAGCAGAATCGTCAGAGGATGAAAGGGATTAGGCTCCACAATCACGATATACTCTCTTGAGAGTCTGGCCATCTCTGAGACGATTTTTTCCTCTTCAGCAGCGTGATGAAGCATATTCGCTTCAAAAACCAAATCATAATCTTGGTCTTTGAGCCCCGTCGATTCGGCCGCTAAAATATTTTTGGGCGCCTGTGCAGGATTGCGTTCAAGCATCGCCTGAAAATTATCCGTAATCGTCAGTTCAAATGTTTTTTCAAGTTCAAGGCTAAAAAACCCGTCACCAGCGCCGAGCTCCAACGCTCTCCCCTGTCTCGGAAGACCATTCTCAAAAAGAAATTGGATTCTTTTTTGAGCGTAATCTCTCACCACCGGGTGCTTGGCATCTCTACGGCGTTTGGTTTTTTTCTCATCCCACTGAATCTGACTATTCAGACTCACGGACAATTCCTTTTTGCCATTGAAACATGCATCTCGCCACAAACCTCAAGTGAATGAGGGTGGCGAAGGCCTTGGCGATCACTCCGCGAGTTCGATCGACCCATTGTGGATTTGGTTTTAATCTATAGGCCGGCGTGTATTTAAGCCTAGCGTAAACATTGACGCCCACACCATCAAAGAATCTCATCGACCATAAGGTCAGAAAAAATTCGCGCCAAGTTTCAGTCGGGAAAGAGACGATATACTGAGTTTTAATCACGAGCAGGGGATTCAGCTTTCGAATCTCAAGAATCGTCTCAAGCACTTCTGCAATATCGTAATGCCGACCCATTTTTTTCAAAAGCGCCTGCGAGCCGGTTTGTAGAGGAAGGCAAATTTGAATTAAACGCGGATCTCTAAAAATATTTAAGAGACGGGCCTTCTGCTCTAGGAGCATCTCGGGCTCAAAATAATTAATCACCAAATTCATCGGACTTGGAATCAGAAGAATCTGCTTCAATAGCTCTGCTGAATTCGAGCCCAAGTCTTGGCCCCAGCAACCGACATCATCCGAAACGAGCCAAATATCTTTTTTGCCATTCACAATGCCCTTGCGAATATTATTGATAATTTCATTGAGTGGGCGGCTGGCGGGGTTTCCAATGGCGAGCTTAATGCCACAAAAAGTGCAATTGCCCATGCATCCCTTTCCAACCACCACATAATGAAACTCACTGGTCATCATAATGCTTTTGAAAAAGGTATGGAGCTTAGGACTTCGAAGCCCAATTTTGTTTTCAATTTTTTTAAGCTGTTGATAAAACTTCACAGGCTTCGTCACAAAGCCCGGTTGATTATTGAGATCATCAGAATACAGTGAGTGAATTTCCGGGCTTGCCGTTTTTTGCTCGCTTAGACCTAAAATCTTTTTTAATTCTTCAACTTCACCTGGCGGAAAAAATTCAATTCCAAGCTCGGCCAGATTATTCCCTTTATCAATTAATGGATAACAACCTGCGACGATAATTTTTTTTGCTTGTTTGCTTTCTTGTTTAGCATTTAACCCCACACCTTTTTGAATGGCTTGCCGGGCCTTCTCCTGCAACGTCTCAAGACAGCCACAGGTATTCATAATCAAAATATCTGCAGCTTCCGGTTGATCCACTTTTTGAAAACCCGATTCATCGAGCACGGCGCGATAAGTGGCGCTCTCCAAAATATTTTTTGGGCAACCAACAGAGAGAGTTTCTAAATGGTAAGTTTTAATACGCGATCCCTTAATCAGGAGACGTCTTTATAGTAACGGAGATCAAAAACGACTGCAAAACAAAATTGGATTTATTGTGAGTTTGGATTTTGAGCAAAAAAAAAGCCCCATCCGAAGATCAGCAGACGCGGCAAAAGTGCCCCCAAGGGCAGTTTTGAAGCGGCGGCACCTTGACGATTCAAGTCTCGACAGAGACTTCGAAGCGTCAATGATCTTTACGTTGGTTGTGCTTTGATTTTTAAGCAAAAAAAAAGCCCCATCTTTCGATGAGGCTTTTTTAATATAAAGAAATGGGTGCATCTTGCTATCCTCACACTAAGTTCCCCTAGCACTACTTTCGCCGATGGTGAGCTTAACTGCCGAGTTCGGGATGGGATCGGGTGTTTCCTCACCGCTATCGACACACCCAAAATGTGTCTATTTAACGGTCAAATCTAACTATCATAACTTCACGTACTATAACAATCACAAAACAAGACAAGAAAAAAAGAGTCGAACCCATGAGAAAATAAAAAAAGCAAATGACAATTTAGTATCGGTCAGCTCAATACATTGCTGTACTTACACACCCGACCTATCAAGCTCGTAGTCTACAAGCTGTCTAAGAAATCTTATCTTGAGATAGGCTTCCCACTTAGATGCTTTCAGCGGTTATCCCTTCCGTAGGTAGCAAATCTGCGATGCTTCTGGCGAAACAACAGACACACCAGAGCTACGTCCGTCCC
>DIUE01000023.1 GCA_002435795.1 Bacteriovoracaceae bacterium UBA6166
TCCATTCAATAGTTAAGCCTCTGACCTGTGTGAACATTTCAGAGGCTTTTTTATTTTCAAAACAACAACATAGGTTTCAATCATTTAGCGCGATCACAAAGTCGCGACCCTGTCTCAAACTGTCCCAGACTTTCTCCTGTTGGCTTCTTTTGGCTTCTCAGCTGGCTTCCGAGTGGACTCACTAAAACTCGGAAGCCAAATCTATCTATACAGCAGTGTAGCCATCCGAAATTTATTAGTTTTTTCAACTATACACCAACAATTAAAAGGGGAATTTTATGAAAGAGAAACGATGCCTTATATCTATAGAGACAAATGAATCCATGGCTCTTAAAGCGATGAGGGAATTTAGAGGAGTCTCAGTTAGAAAGCTTTCTGAGAAATTAAAGTTGTCTCATTCTGCGGTTCATCAATTTGAGACGGGGAGAGCAAATATCCCAGATGAATACATACAAAGATTTTTATCAGTACTTAGTTTCTCAAAGAGAGACTGGAATTTATTTTTAAGTGAGAGACATGAGCTTGATGGAATAAAGCAGAAATGTCTTTGTTTGGTACACGAAATGGAGCCGTCTCATTTTAAAAAGATTTACCAGTTGCTTTTGGAATTCAAGCAATCAAAGGGACTAAATTTGATAAGTCTTATTTTAATAAATTGCCTCCATTAAGCTCAAGGGTGAACATGAGACTATTTTCTTTTGTCTTTTACATTTTAATCAGTGAGATCGCTGGCATTATATTTAATAGGTTGTGGCTAATTCTTAGGCCATTTATCTATTTCATCAATTTATGGTTTGTTCTTAAGCTTCTGGGGTACTTCACAAACTAGTTTGCTGATTGTGAGTCATTATTTTGTTTCCTAGTCTCCACTTCGCTCGCTTTGCAATCAAGAACAATCATCGGTCTCCCAGAGGGATGCCCTCCGAGATTCTTCTTGATTGCAGCTCTTCTTCGTTCTGACTTTTGGTCAACAAATGACCACCAATCAGCAAGGAGAGTTGAATGAAATTACTTACAGAAACGCTTAAGAAGCAAATACCAGTTATTTATGGCACGGAATCTATTCCTCTAAATGATAAAGAGATCATCTGCAAATTCTTCAATCCTTGCGGTGCAGGAACTTGGTATGTGATCGAAGGTCAGGAAGAAGATGGGGATTTCATATTCTTTGGTCTCGTTGATCTCCATGAACAGGAGTTGGGTTATTTTTCACTCAAGGAACTTGAGTCAATCAGACTTCCATTTGGGCTAAAAATAGAAAGAGATATCCATTTTTCAAAATCAAAATTGAATAAATTTTGGGATAAGGCCTTATCCTAACTAATATGACAAAAATCTTTTTTGATCACACATATACAATTGATGATAATTTTCTTTTATTTAAAAGGATGAATGAGCTTGGATTCAATATCTCAGATAAGATTTCTGCTCATCCTTCATTAAAATCACGGTTCATCTATTTTAAAAATGGTAAATATATTGAGTTTGTTAATTACTCTGAGCCTATAAAAAAATGGTGGTATCTTAGCGGATTATCATTTGGAGTGGATTCATCTCTAAAGAAGTTTTCACAGTTATCCCGTTTTAAGCATCTAGGACCAGCATACTCCCATCGTAATTATAATTGGAAAGATAATAATAATGATTATCTGCCTGGATGGAACTTTCTCAGTTTTAAAAAATTAGGAATTAGGACTTTCTATCCTTGGTTTACCGAATATGAGAAGGGAAGAAGAAAAATTCCAAAACGCGTGAATCATCATAATGGGATCAATGAGTTTCATGGAAATCTTTTTAGAGTCAATCCAAAAGGCTTAGAGTTCTTTGAATTGCTCTTCAAGCGTAAAATTAAAGATAAAGTTGAATTAACAGACGGAACTTGGCTTTACTTCAAACCTGGTAAAACAAACAGACACGAAGCAATTATTTTGAGAGCTAATTCAATGAGTAGGGCACAAGGTATTTTGAAAGAATCAAAACTTGTTAGAACGCATGATGTCGATCTTTATCTTGTAGATTACCCAAATAGATATAAGAATTGCTGGAAGGTTGGAATTATCTCCCCATGATCTATATGTAAAGGTCACACTGGTACCAATCTTAGTCATTAAATTGCAGGACCACTTGAATCAAGATTTCTTGAGTGGCAACAAAACCTGCAGATAAACAAATTTGATCAATCTCTAGGTCCTTGTATTCGATTGCGAAAAATGACCTAAACATTTAATTATTCCTATCGGAATCTTTATTTATCTGGAATGTCTCAGTTTTCTCTAAGCCTTTTTCTGGGCTCCCCCGAAGATATGAATCATTAAAAAAATCTCATGAAGGGCCTTATGAAACTCTTATTCCTGATGCTATCTACTCTTGTTCTCTCTGCCTGTGATGGTGGGGGAAAAGGCAGTCAAGGCCAATCACCCTCAATTGTCTCTGGGGGGCAAGTTTCAGAGCAACAATTAGTTAAAGAGTACGCACAAAAGAGCCTTGAGACTGTTCCAGAAGATCTCAGGCTCTCTGATCAAGATATTCAAGAGATCGCTCAGGAAGTGGGTCTCACTCAAGAAGAAATCGGGACATTAAACGATCTTAAAAAATTATAAATCACCCCTAAGAAGGTTTTTATGCTTATCCGCTGCACGTTTGCTGGACTTCTACTTCTCATCTCTGTTTTTGCCATCGCAAAGCCAGACAGCTTTACTCAAAATTATATTGAGTTAGAGATTACCGATTACCCACTTGAAGTCATCACAACAGAGAGTGATGTTCAAATTCGTGGTTATGCTTGCTATAAAAAGTTTAAAGGGACTAAGGGCGGCTGCGAGAAGTTTGCTCCTCATGATCTTGCTCTTTTTGATTTCGAATTCACATATCCTGATGCTA
>DIUE01000056.1 GCA_002435795.1 Bacteriovoracaceae bacterium UBA6166
AGCTGCGTGACATACTAAGCTATGGAAAAAATGCCGGAGCAGGCTCTCTCATCACCGGTGAAGTGGTACGCATTCATGTCCATGAATCGATCCTCAAAGATGGAAAAATTCAAACTGAACTCTTTAAACCTGTAGGCCGAGGCGCCGGAAATGACTGGTTTAAGACGGATTCTGTTTTTCAACTCGAGCGTCTCATGCAGGCGCAAATTCAAAAATAATGAATCTAAAACTTTATGCACTCTTATTGCTAACGGTATTCCTCAATTCGAGCTGTGCTCTTTGGTATGACATCAATACTAAAAAAGCCCCCTCGAACCTCTCTCAGCTAGAAGCAAGTCTCAGCATCAAAAAGAACACATCATCACTTGAGATTGAAGAACGAGCACAGTTTATTAGAGATAGCTTAGTCACTGATTTTGCTTTAAGTCTGTGGAAGGTTGCAAACGACTTAAGCGCAAGCAAGAAGCTCATTGAGCAAGATGATCTTATCAGTGCATTCAATAAGGAAACTCAGACAAAAATCATTGAGGAGAATGGACAGATCCGCTTAGAGCGAGAAAATAAAATTGTCACTTTCTCCGCACAAGATAAACTTGAAATGGCCCAGAATAAATACTCCACGCAGATTCTTTTCAATCTTTTTAGACAGAACTCGGCAGCTCTCACAAAAAAGAAAGAATTTAGTTCGGAGGCACTGAGCTCCCTTCAAAACTATTTAGATCTCTACGCCGCCTTGATCACGAGAAAAGCTTTAGAGTACTCCCTAAACGAGGGAAGAAAAAAAGTTTATGCTCGTCATGTGCGACTGGCGTCTGAGGATTTCTTTGATATCCCCCACATCACCAAGCGACAGTCTCTTGCCTTTTATTCTGCAAACGCCTTCGAGCAAAGTCTTCACTATCTTAATTTACGCTTGAGTGAGTCTAAGGCATTAAACATTATCGATCTCGCCATTGACGAAGACCTCTATCATAGGGCCATTGAATTTGTCACAAACCAAGCACAAGCCCTATGGCTGGAGGCCACAAAACGCTCTGGTGATGATAAGGCCCTGCTCTCTGGTGTGGATGTGTTTGATGCTATAAACATTCGTTTTCCCTTTGAGAACAGCGCATTGAAAACCATCAGACTTTTTCCCTATTCATCAGATGTTTTAGAATTAAACTACGATCTTTTTGAAAAACTGGAAAGCAGTCATCTTTCTTGGCAGATCCTGGTGCAGCTCCATCATAAATACGCTCCAAAAAACAGTGATGAAGAAGCAAACTTAAAACCCCTCGATGTTTTTGCAAGTGAACAATTAAGCGAGAGTTTACTACACATCTTTGTTGCTTATGTTCAGCAACGATCTCTTGGGAAATCCACCCAAGAAGCTGAGTCCTACTTAGAGAAACATACTCAAACCTATCCTGAAACAAATACTAATCCCGAGGCGCTTAAAACGATTGATCCGCCTACTCCATGGAAAAACATTGCATTTATTACTCCTAAGAACTGGAAAATCTCTCCCTTCAAGTCCCCTTTTACAATTGCCCATGATCAAATGACTCATCACTATGATTCCTTTCGAGGAATTGCCGCTTCTGATATTAACAATGATGGATACACTGATCTTTTTATTGCTCACGAAGGAAGTGACTCTAAACTCTATCTAAATTCGCAGGGTGAAGGGTTTCAGGATGTCACTCAGGTTTATGGTCTTTCGAAATTCAAAGGTGTAACCACAGCTCATTTTGCTGATTTTAACAATGATGGTTGCCGCGACTTATTACTGATAAGACCATTTGAGGGACCGGCCCTTTTACAAAATACTTGTAAGGGGCAATTCATTGATGTGACGGCGAAGACAAAAATCCAAACCAATCAGCAAGCATCGGAAGCTCTCTGGGTTGATGTGAATAATGACGGATGGCTTGATCTCATCCTCACAACTTCTTCACAGTCTAGTGAGGCCAGAAGTCCGAACTTGGTCTTTATTCAAAACAAAAATAATACCTTTGATGAAATGAGTAAAAGGCTGAATCTTGATCAACCTATGAATTCGATTGCCGCTCTTGCTCTCGATATGAATCAGGATGGATTAATTGACCTCTTTTTTGTTAACGATCTTGAAGACAATGCGGCTTTTTTACAATCTCGCGATGGTAAATTTACTAACTCATCTACCCTGCTCAAACTCCCCCCTTCACAAAGAAGTCGCGGAGCTGCGATTGGAGATGTGGATGGAGACCAAAGACTAGATTTGTACATCACAAACCTAAAAGAGTTTAGTGTTGAAGAGATGAAAGAAAAGAAGAAAGTGAGTAAAACGACTACGAGAAATCAACTTCTTATTTCAAAAGAGTCCGGCTTTGAAAATCAACACAGTAAATGGTTCCCGAAATCTTTAAATTCCCATTGGGTGTGGAATCATTTCTTCTTTGATGCTGGGAACAGAGGTCAGCTCGATCTGTTAATTCTTAATGGACACCGACCTGATAGCATTGCTGGTCATGATGAAGAAAATCAAATCGCCTTTCACAACAATCTAAGCCAGACTTTTGATCTTTTATTTGCCAACAAAAGTGGTCTTTCCGCTAAGAATAATTCTCGCTCAGCAGTGGCCGTAGATCTCGATCAAAATGGATCACTCGACATCGTCATCAATGGACTTCATCAGCCAATTGTGTACAAAAACACTTTGGATTCGAATAAAGAGAATTGGATTAAGCTTGAACTTATAGGCAGCCGCAGTAATCGCGACGCGCTAGGCGCAAGAGTTAAAGTCTACACCTCAAAATCTGTTCAAACGAAACTCTATGGAAGCGTGAGTGGTGCCTATCTTGGCCACTCTCTGGCACCCTTACATTTTGGCCTTGATGGCATCGCTGCCATTGATCGCATCGAAATTTTTTGGCCATCTGGTCAAAAGCAAACACTTATCAACGTTGAAGCGAATCAATCCCTACAGCTCACTGAACCGCTATAGTATTCACTCTTTCCTTGAAAGGATTGGGCCTTAGGTTTTACACTATACCCATCAAAAGGAATACCTATGACACTTCTGCTAAAGCAGCTTTTTGGCTTCTTTAAATTACTTCATTCAGAAAACGGGACGAACCAAATTGCCTGGGGGATCGCTCTAGGGTTTATCCTAGGAATGACTCCCGCTCTCTCCCTTCAGTCTCTCTTAGTATTTATGCTTCTCTTTTTCTTTCGTGTGCAAATCGGTGCCGCTTTCATTGCTGCTTTCTTTTTTAAATTTATGGCGTACCTCCTTGACCCACTCTTCCATATAATCGGTCAAAAAGTTCTGACGATTTCCTCATTGCAAGAGAGCTTTACCACTTTGTACAACATGCCCATCATTCCTTTCACACGATTCAACAATACCATTGTCATGGGCGCCGGAGTGGTATCTATCCTCTTAGCTCCACTTGTCTTTATGGGAGCTAAAATTCTCGTTTCAAAATATCGCACACTCATTGTCGATCGCTTCAAGGACACTAAGTTCTTTAAGGCGTGGACGAAAACAGCTCTGTATCAGTGGTACTACAAGTACGACACATTCTTTGCGAGCGAGGGTTAGTCATGACTACTAAAATAAAAAAAGCCAAGGGCCCCATTCGTTTTGAAGCCATTATTCCAGTTGCCGTGATCAGTGTCCTCGGATACGCCTACTTCACATGGTTTTTTGATAAACATATGAAATCGGCCATTGAATACGGAGCCACTCTTGCTAACGGCGCAGAAGTTAATGTGAGGTCAGTCAGAACAAGTTTTATCAAGGGCTCATTTGATCTTGATGGACTTGAGGTTACGGATAAGGACCGACCCACAAGAAACCTCATCAGTATTGATAATATTCATTTCTCTTATCTTTGGGATGCGCTTCTGAGAATGAAATTCGTCGTCGAAGAAGCAAGTATTAACCAAATCCAGGTTTTTTCTCCAAGAAAATCACCGGGAAAAGTTATCCCTCCTAAACCCAAAAATGAAGGTTCCTCGAAATTTGATGAACTTCAAAGTGAGGTTGTTGATCAAGTTAAATCTGAAGTCTCGCAAAATGTTATGGGTGATCTCATAGGACTGATGGAAGGTAATGACCTCGGTGATCAAGCGAGCCAAATCCGTGAGCAACTAAAATCAGAAGTCCGCATTAATGAGATGATTTCTCAAGTGGATAAGAAGAAAGATCAAATAGAGTCTGACGTCAAACGACTCTCGGATACAACTAAGATTAAGGACGCAGAACGTTTGCTGAATGAGATTAAATCCAATAAGAATCCACTGGCACAAGCTCAAGGCATCGCGAGTCTGACCAAAGCCTTAGGTGATATTCAAAAGCAAGCAAAAGAAATTCAATCAAAATCAAAGGAAGTCGAGGCTGACGTGAAGGCCTTCGCTCAGTATCCTAAAGAAGTAGAGGCCCTCGTCAAAGAAGACATCTCCTCTCTCAAAGATCGCTTTAAAGTTCCGCAACTAGACATCAAAAACTTGGCGTTGGCCCTCTTCTCCAAAGAGCTGGGTAGCTACTTGTTGCAAGCACGCAAATACCAAGCATTAGCCCAGCAGTACCTGCCTGAAAAATCAGAGCGAGAAGTTGTTGTCCCACCTCCTCGCTCGCAAGGTGAGTCGATAGAATTTCCAATCACAAAAAGCTATCCTCTGTTTTGGCTAAAAAAAGCAGCTATCAGCTCGAAGGGTACGGCCGATAGTTACTCGGGAGACCTCAGCGGCTCACTGACCAACGTGACAACATCACCTAAGTGGGTCAAGAAGCCGATTGTTTTAGATGTGAATGGAAACTTCACAAAAGAGCAAATCCTAGGGGTCAAGGCCATCGTGACGGCGGATTTTACGAAAGCAGAATCCAGCCAGCGCTTGGATTTGGCCGTAAACTCCTTCCCTATTCCTGCTCGTGATTTCTCTAAATCAGATAAGCTCACCCTCGGTATCACCAATGCCACGAGCTCTACGTCACTTGTGGCAAAAATGGGTCAGGGCCAGGTGGACATGACCTGGAACGCTACTATCAATCGTCCCCAGTGGAATGTGGCTGCGAGCTCAAAAACCACCGAGGAACTTGTAAGAGGAATCGTAGAAGGTATTCCAGTGATTTATGTGAAAGGACAAGCCCGTGGCCCTTGGAGCAAACTTGATATGGATATAGAGTCCAACCTTGGAAGTGAGATTGCCTCTGGCTTTCAAGCCCAGGTTGGTAAAAAAATCAAAGAAGCTGAAGGTAAGATTCAAAGTTTAATTGATGAAAAAATCAAAGCTCCTCAACAGAAGCTCATGGGTTCACTTAAGTCAGGGGATGATCTCATCGCCCAGCTAAAAAACAGCGATAAGCTCTTTAAGGACAATGAAGCCAAAATTCAGCAAGAGATTGAAAAACTCAAGAAGGGTGGCCAGGGCGATGTTCAGGATAAGGCCAAGAAGTTATTAAAAAAGATAAGACTCTAGTAATCTTTTCATAGTTTAAACAACTGAAAAAACCCCGTGATAGTCTCACCAATATTACGGGGTTTTTTATGAAACATGTCTTAGTTATTATTTTATTGTATGCAACATCAGCTGTGGCTTCGGTAATGGATCGTAGCCAGGTGAAAGATTTCATCTTAAAAGACATTCAATGTATCAGTTCGGCCTCTCAGCATCAGTGTGACGAAACAGTAAAAGTCAGAGAAGGCTTGGTGTA
>DIUE01000089.1 GCA_002435795.1 Bacteriovoracaceae bacterium UBA6166
TGAAAACTCTCGCTCTTCGCATGGAGGCCCATCAAAGAAATGCTATGGAAATCGCCAAGTTTCTTGAAGCTCATCCTATGGTTGAGCGCGTAGTTTACCCAGGCCTTAAATCTCATCCGCAATACAAGATAGCGAAGGAGCAGATGAGCGGATTTGGTGGAATGATTACTTTTTTCTTAAAAGGTGACCTGAAGAAATGTAAGAAGTTTCTCGAGTCTGTGAAGTTATTCGCCCTGGCGGAAAGTTTAGGTGGGGTTGAAAGCTTGATCGAGCATCCGGCAATCATGACTCACGCATCAGTTCCCAAGGCCACTCGCGAGGCGATTGGCCTCACTGACAATCTTGTTCGTTTGTCTGTGGGAGTTGAGCATTGCGCGGATCTGATCGAAGATCTTAAGCAAGCTTTCGCAAAACTTAAAGGCAACTAATTTTCAAAAGTCGGCTGTGGCCCCTCATCTAAGATAGCTGGGATGACGGGCTCAGCCTCACTCGACGGAAAAGATGGAGTTGTCGGACTCAAAGGGGACGGAAGTCTTTCACCACGGCTCATCACCTGACCATAATTCAAGTATAAATCCAGCAACCGCGCGACACAGCTCACTCTTCCGTGATCATCACTCAAAGTGTCCTTGTCTCCCGCCGCAAAAATTAAGCCGTCATCTTCAATCGTTTTTTCTATCACTTCAGTTTCTACACAAAAAGGAAGGGTCGACATTTCTTCACAGATACCATTTCGTCTTAGAACATTAACCGCGCCTGCTCCCGACTTAATATGCACTGGTGCTCGACAAACATCGATCAACCATTCCTTTTTTAAAAACTTATAGCGCTCATGTTTTACAACAATTAAGCAGCCTTGTTTTTCAAGAATGAGCTTATTTTCAGTTAAGCCAAACGGTTGGCCCTTGTGAGAAACTGTCGTCTCATAATTCGCATTGAGGCACTCCTCACTTAAAGTTCCTCCAAATACAACAGAAGTTAAGCCAATAAATAATAAGCTAAATTTGATGAATAACANNTTTTTAATTGGAAAAAAACTTCATGTAAAACTGATGACGCCCCAGCGGGTAACCGATGAACAATAAAATTCGCCAATGGAGTCCCATCAACGAAATCATCAGTATTTCTTCGCATACCAGGGCTCATAAGAAAATATTTCTCTCCCCGACTCAAGCTAAAGGCAAATTCCGCTTTCGCAATAAAAGCCGGATCTAACCTCAATTTATTCGCTTCAATTTGATCTTTTGAGGTTGAAAGCAGCTGCGCCTCACCCATATTCAAGCCAATCACATCAAATGTCTTAAGATCAATTCTCATAATAAAAAGCGAGCAATGATGTCCATCGACATTAATCAAGTCATAAGAAGACTTTGCAAGAGATTCCACAAAACCTCTCAAGGTCTCCCGATCAAAGCTTCGACGCTTTCGAAGCAAATCAAACTCGGTCATCACAAAACTTGAAAGTACGTACGAACTGGTATGACTTAAAACTAAAACTAATTCTTTATCCCCAGAGATCGTATCAAAAAACTCTCCCCCCGAACTCATACCCGCCGCAAACTTCGAAGAGAAGCTCAAACCTTTTACGGTTTCACTACGCAAAGGCACCAATGTCTCGTGAATCTTCTTCACTCTCTGCAACTCTCGAAGTGAATGAGAGACTAGGTAGCCAATTCCTTCGGCGATTTGGTGATCAGGCACTTCTTTATTGGTATTGGCCGCAAATAGTGCCAGCGTTTGCCTCATCGTTGAAAGATGATACTCAGGACTTTGAGCCGTATCGAGTAAAATCACTCCGTCTAAATTAAAGTTAGCACTCCACGGAGCTAGATAAAAAACCAATGCATCTTTTGGCAATTTAGCGATCAATTCATTTAATTCGCCGGACTTCGCCCCCCAGTCCTCAGCATTCAAAATCAAACAGTGATTAAGTTGACCCAATTGAGTCGAAAATTCGCATTCCCAATCAGACAAATGAGAAAATATCTCTTTTACATAATCATCAAAGCGCATAGATACACGGTAAAAGGTGATTTTTTTCATCAAGTTTGCTCTAAGCTAAATAGATTTTTAACGATCATACAATACCATCCATGAGCGAAATTGAATAGATTTTGATCAATGCCACAATTATGAGGCAGCAGCTTCCAAATCTAAGTCACTAAATGTTCAACAATAAAGTCTTTTAGGTTAAGAAAACCTGTCTAAAAACCGAAAGAGTGGTGGCTTGAGATAAAATAATGCCATGCATGTATTGGAAACCACTCTATGAGCAAAATAAGTAACGTCCTCTCCTTAAAGCAAGCCCAAGATGAAAAAAATCTTGAGAAACTTAATAGCGAAGTTTCAAAGCTTAAACATGAGAGAAAAAAATTCTGCGAACAAGCTGCTAAAACTCTTCTTAGAGCATTAGATGCAAAAGATAATTATACCTTCGGGCATAGCATGCGAGTCGCCTATTATAGTCTGGCCCTCGGCCGTGAGTACGGCTTGAATGAAGAAGAACTCTACGAACTCGAACTCTCAGCACTCTTCCACGATATTGGAAAAATTGGCGTGCCGGACAGCGTCCTCCTGAAGCCTAGCCGCCTAGAAGAAGACGAATTCTTGAAAATGAAAAAACATCCTTCGCTCTCGTACGAAATACTACAAGACTTCGACGTCTTTCAAGAAGTCGCAGTCTACGCCAAACATCACCATGAAAGATTCGATGGGCGCGGATATCCTGACAACCTTAAAGGCGAGGATATTCCACTTTTCTCTAGAATCATTTTAATTGCAGATACATTTGATGCCATGACATCAACTCGGCCTTATAGAAAGGGCCTGTCTTATGACATCGCGTTTAGTGAATTACTTGAGTTTTCTGGGTCGCAGTTTGATCCTGGTCTAGTTCAAGTCTTTACCAAAGCGATGAGTAAGGAAGTATTAAAAAACGAAGAAACGTTTCATCTTTCGATTATCGATGGTAACTTCGCCAAGAACGCCGCCTAAACTGCCCCACAACAGTGGGGCTAGCTCTTTTTAAAACCATTTTCTATCATCATTTTTCTATCTTTTCTGATTCCCTTTCAATCAGCTTCTGACCTCTCTATGAGTTAAACTCTTTAACGATTCATTACTTAATCAAGTTTATATTCCACTCATATTGCTTCTGTCTGCGATCATGATCTCCCACAAACTCGGCTGCCCAAATTCTCAGT